>NZ_WBOH01000006.1:0-398553 GCF_032648565.1 Vibrio sp. 2-1-2a | reverse complement strand
TTGCTTGGCGACCATAGCGTTTTGGACCCACCTGATTTCCATGCCGAACTCAGAAGTGAAACGAAATAGCGCCGATGGTAGTGTGGGGCTTCCCCATGTGAGAGTAGGACATCGCCAGGCTTTAAATATCGCTTTCAAGTTTTCTTTTTAATTAAGATAACTGAAGGCAAAACTAAAAATTAGCATCGATAGTATAAGACTAAGTTTTAGTGACAATTTGTGGAGAGATGGCTGAGTGGTTGAAAGCACCGGTCTTGAAAACCGGCATACGTTAATAGCGTATCTAGGGTTCAAATCCCTATCTCTCCGCCACCTTTAAAAAACCGCTGTTCTTACAGCGGTTTTTTTGTATCTGCTGTTTTTTAACAGTTGTTATCGAAAACTTCTAATTGGCTTTTCTCCGGCCCTTTCTCTAAGTTCTTTAGCGTACTCACTTTGGGTGTAGTTTACGCAGTAATATCTTCAATCGAAGACATTTCCATAGGTCATTTGGGCTTTAAGTAGAGCTGTGTTAAGTCTCAACGTGGGATGCTTAAAAGCATTTTGATAGAGTTTCAGTCTAAATACTGCTGATGTACTTGGAGAAAAAATGAAGCTACTTTACTGGTTAGATGAATGGCAAGCGTTTACTCAAAAAGAGCAAAATGCTGCTTTACCAATTTCTGGCTACGATTTACTTGATGATGTTTTTGTGAAGTATGAATTCGTCGATCTTAACAAGCCATTGTTGTTCACATTTTCTCCTTCCGGTACTGATGCTCAGGTACAAGACTTAACTCCGGATTTTTCTCCTTGGGGCTACGACCTCGGAATACAACAACAAGTAAACATTATTGCCTTTCAACATTTAGGTAAAAGCAATTGGTTCCGTAGCCGGAATTTGATTTTCTTTCTGGAGCAGTTGTCTGAGTTGCTTAAGCCCTTCAAATGTCGTTTGGGTTATGGGCAGAGCCGAGGTGGTTTTGCTATTGGCGCATTCGCTGACTTACTGAAGTTGGATCATCTTTTGTTGTTTTATCCTGTTAGCTCAAAAAATAAAGCGTTAGTGCCATGGGATGATCGGCCCAGCACTGAGCTTGCTCAACAGTTCGATTGGGAAAGCGGCTACCATGATCGAGATTTGGGCAATGCCAAAGGTTACATTATTTATGACCCCACCAATCGTATTGATCGTCTTCATGCTGAACGTTACCCAGAGCTAACTCATTTAAAAGTCGTCGGTATGGGGCACGGCACTCAATCCACACAATTAGATAAATTAGAATTTTTTAATCTGGTGGCGAAGGAGTTTGTTCGTCATCAAACCATAGATATTGACCAATTTAATAAGCAAATTCACGCTTTGTTTTAAAAGAGGACTGATATCAGAGTCCCCTGTAACCAGGGGGAGATGATCACACACTAAAAACTAGATTTTTAACACAATTGCTAGGCGCAATTTAGATGGAGGATTAATGAAGTTACTGTACTGGTTGGATGAATGGCTGGCTCTTTCTCGTGAAGAACAGCAAACCAGGCTACCGATGTCCGGGGAGGACTTACTTGATGATGTGTTTGTTAAGTATGAGTTTGTCGACCGCAATAAACCGCTGTTGTTCACCTTTTCCCCAGCTGGTACGAATCTACAAGTACAGGACTTACACTCAGACTTTGCGCCTTGGGGCTATCGATTAGCCCAGAAACAAAAAGTAAATATTATTTCTTTTCAGCACCTTGGGAAAAGTAACTGGTTTCGCAGCCGTAATTTGATTTTCTTTCTAGAGCAGTTATCGACATTACTTGAGCCTTTTGAATGTCGTTTAGGTTATGGCCTTAGCCGCGGTGGTTTTGCTATTGGCGCTTTTTCCAATCTATTAAAGTTGGATCAAGTATTGATGTTTCACCCGGTCAGTACAAAAAACAAAGTGCTAGTGCCATGGGATGACAGGTCAAGTACTGAACTTGCCCAACAATTTGATTGGGAAGGAAAGTACCACGACCTCGACCTTGGAGATGCAAAAGGTTACATCATTTATGATCCAACCAATGAAATCGACCGCCTTCACGCCAAACGCTACCCAGAGCTCACTCACTTGAGAGTCTTCGGTATGGGACATGGTACCCACGCGACGTATTTGAATAAATTCGGTTTTTATAAGCAAGTGGCTGTAGACTTTATACGTTATCAGAAGATAGATATAGCGCAGTTTCGTCATCAGACTAAAACGCTGCGATTAAAAGAAGATTACTATCAGTGCCTTAACAAGGCGAATGCGAGTTCACAGCATCGTTTGAACTTACTGAGTACCGCTCATAATGTGTTAATTGAAGAAAAGAAAGAACATGTGAAGGAGCATCAAGCGCAAATCGATATTCAGCCACTTGTTGATATTGCGATGAAGCATGAGCATGACAATCCGCAAGATGCAGTACAACTTTTGGAAGTGGCTCAGCAGTTAGTTCCGAATGATCCCGTTGTGGAGCACAAGTTGCAGCAACTGTCGTAGCGTTGAGATGTAATGCAGACTGGCATTTTGAATTTGGTCAGTGGCTTTTGTCGCTGGCCTTTTTAAGAGCTTATGGGTTGATATTTCGATGAAATTTAATGAAGCAGTACAAAATAAAAAGCCCAAGCAAATTCTTAGGCTTAACGAGTATTAATATGAGTTTAAAACTCTTTTGGCGCAAAGCCTGTCATGACATCGAGGCGAAGCTCTTTACCAACTTTTGTTAGTGGGTGAACGATTACTAAGCCGCGTACGCGTTTTTTCAGTTTGCCGATGTCCGCTTGTTCTGCTTTGGTGATTTCACGAGAGAATGGCATATCAAGTAAGCTTTTACGTTCTTTGTTCAGCTCATAGTTTTGCTTATGCTTTAACTGGTTAAGCTTTTTGGTTAGCTGTTCTACTTCATCCGTGAACTTTGTAATCATTTCGTGATCACCACGAGAACGTGCCGCATCAAGTTTACGTTGGCATGTATCTAAACGGTTGTGCAGCTTTTGAATATCAGTTTTTATGCTCATGGTAATTTGGCTCAAATTTTAAATAGTCGAGAAGTATAGCATAGCTGAGATCACACGCTCTACTATACTTCTCAATTGTCTGGCTTTAGTTAATCAGCTCATTGCCCGATACGTTGCCAGAGAAGAAGGCTTCGACGTTATCAAGCGTCACAGAGGCAATGTTATTAAGTGCTTCGTGAGTCAAGAATGCTTGGTGGCCAGTAAAGAGCACGTTATGACAAGCCGATAAGCGACGGAAAACATCGTCTACAATGACATCGTTAGATTTATCTTGGAAGAACAAGTCTTTTTCATTGTCATACACGTCTAGACCAAGCGCGCCAATCTTACCTTGTTTCAATGCCTCTATCGCTGCTAGTGAATCCAGCAACTCGCCTCGACTGGTGTTAATGATCATCACACCATCTTTCATTTGCGCGAAGGCTTTTTCGTTCAATAGGTGATAGTTTTCTTCACTCATTGGACAATGGAGAGAGATAATATCCGCATTAGCGTAGATTTCTTCAAGCGAACAGTAACGCGCTCCCATTTCTAGTGCTAATGGATTTTCGTAAGGGTCATAGCAAAGCAGCTCCATGCCAAGCCCTTTGAAGATACGCATCGTCGCGATACCAATCTTACCTGTACCAATGACACCAACGGTTTTCCCGTAAAAGTTAAAGCCAACTAGGCCCTCTAGCGAGAAGTTGGCGTCACGTGTGCGTTGGTAGGCTTTGTGAAGGCGACGATTTAGGCACATCATCAAACCGACTGTGTGCTCTGCCACCGCCTCTGGTGAGTAAGCTGGAACTCGAACTACTTGTAAGCCAAGTTCTTTGGCAGCTTGTTGATCAACTTTATCAAAACCCGCGCAGCGCATGGCAATAAGCTTAGTTCCGCCTAGAGAAAGCTGTTTAAGAACGGGAACTGAAAGGTCATCATTGACGAAAGCACACACGACATCGCAACCATGTGCCATTTTGGCGGTTTTTTCGGTTAGCCGGAAGTCGTGATAGTGGAATTCAAAATCTCGGTTATTTTTAATTTTATTAAAAGAGGCCTCGTCGTAGGATTTTGCACTAAAAAAAGCAATATTAATCATGGTTCCCTCTCAAAAAGTGCGGACTTTATAAATAAATATACTTATAAAGTAATGCAACTTAGGCGGAATGAATAGAGAAATCTTCTCTTTAACTTTTGCCATATCAAACAACGATAACGATCACGTCTTTCAATGAGTATTATCTTACGACTCTGCACTTGTGCGTTCATCACATTAGCTCCTGGGGTAATACAGGTTCTACCCTAGATACTGTTTGCTTTACGGGCGCTAACTGACTAGCATAATCGCTCTTTTCTTGTTCACTTTAGTTAGGTTAGGCGTTCCGGCAATGTCAGTGAAATGGTGCTCTATGTTCTTGTGTTGCGTGTTGGCTTCTGGCGTCCATGCAGCTGTAGATCTTGTTAAAGTCGACAAGTCAAAGCGTCGAATGTATTTAATGGAACAAGGCACAATACTAAAAGAATACCGCATTGCTTTAGGGGCGAGCCCTAAAGGGCATAAACAAGAAGAGGGAGACAATCGTACACCTGAGGGCGAATACACCTTAGATTACGTTATAGAAGACTCTGCTTTTTATCGTTCTGTGCATATTAGCTACCCTGATGCGATTGATACGTTGGAAGCGAAGCGCCGAGGTGTGTCCCCAGGAGGGAACATCAAAATTCATGGTTTAAAAAACGGTGAGAGTCAGTTGCCGATTTATATCCAAAGCTTTGATTGGACCAATGGATGTATTGCGATTACCAATGAAGAGATGGATGAATTTATCCAGCTTGTAGAGATGGGGACACCAATTCAGATTGAGTGGTAACGAAATGGTGCCTCTAAAGCTCAAGGTGGTATGTGCTATGGCATAAAGCGTTGTGGATGATCACTGAATATACCGTCTAACTGAGGTAGGTACTTCAGTTTGTTTGGATTGTTCACTGTATAACACATCACTTTGTAACCCGCCTGCTGGAGTTTGTTTATTTGGCGCGAGCGAACCCAGTTAATGTTTAGGTTGCAGCTATAGGCGTTAACTTCTTCCAAAAGGCGTTTATCTTTTCTCGTTAAGAATTCACTCAATACACCTAATCGATACTCATTGCAGTATTTATGCAGCGCTCTAATGACATCATGACTAAAACTGGAGAGTAGTACCTTCTCTTGCGGCATGGGACTTTTTGCTAGTACGTTGGCGAGAGCTTGTGCCACTTCTTCTGCTGGGTGGCGATCTACCTTAACTTCAATATTCAAGTTAAGCTTGTGCTCAGTAGCTAAAGTGAGCAGCTCATCTAATGTCATGATTTTCTCACCTGAAAAATCTGCGCTGAACCAGCTACCAAAATTCAACGCCTTTAACTCTTCCAGAGTCAGTTCATCGACACGCCCTTGTCCATTACTGCATCGATTTATGGTGTGATCATGGCAAACCACTAAAACATTATCTTTGGTCGGTTGTACATCAACTTCAACCCAATTTAATCCGAGGTCAATGGCGGCCTGAACGCTCACTTTTGTATTTTCTGGGTATGAGCCAGCAACACCACGATGACCAATTACTAATGTTTCCATGTTCTTCATCTTCTGCTTTGTGTTGAGCAGATTGTACTCGTTTTTTGCTTTGAAGATATACCTCAAGGTGCATGTTGTCAGATCGTCTTAATAAAAGCCAAATCGCCCATTCGTCAAGGTAGGTCGTTGGAAGAACTCCTGTCGAATCATGAACCAAAGTTGGACTTTTATTCTCCTGCCGCTCATTTTTAAAGAGCAAGGTAGTTGCGAGTGCATCATGGTTATCGGGAGAGAGAAATATGAAGATCGGTGTTATTGGTGCAGGGGCTGTCGGTGTGGGGGTGTGTAATTACCTACTCACTCTGGGTGGTTTTAGTGAGCTTGTTCTACTTGATAAAAATTTAGAACGTGCCGAGGGTGAAGTGTTTGATTTTCGTCACACGATGGCACTGGCTTTTTCAAAAAACACACGCATTATGCCGTCGGATGATTACTTAGATTTACTCGAAGCCTCTCTTGTTGTTATCACCGCTGGTACGCAGATTAAACAAGGACAAACTCGTTTAGATATTGCTGAGGTTAATGCTCAAATTGGAGTTGATATTGCGCGTCAAATAGAACGCGTAGCGCCAAATGCGGTGTTGATTGTTGTGTCAAACCCATGCGATATCGTGGCGCACTTTATTGTCACCAACACCGGTTTTGAGCCGAGTAAAGTTATTAGCAGTGGCTGTGTAGTTGATACCGCTCGTTTAATGAGTATTGTTGCTGGCCGTGTAGACCTAGACCCGAAGAACGTGTTTGGTTATGTATTAGGAGAGCATGGTAGCCATTGCTTTACTCCTAAGAGCTTAATTTCTATCGCTGGGCAACCGGCCGACTATTACTGCGATACCCATAACATTGAGAGAATTGATCCGCACGCACTTCTTGAGGCGGTGAAACAGGCGGGATACGAAATCTTTCGGCGTAAGCAGAACACGGTTCATGGCATTGCCGCCAGTGTCTTTCGAATCATTCAAGCCGTGACGATTAACGAACGATCGGTGTTGCCCGTCGGTACGATGATGTCGGGGCAATATGGTTTGCATGATGTTGTTCTCAGCCTACCTACGGTTATTGGAAAAAACGGAGCAAATTCAGTTCTGATGCATCCCTTCACTGAAGAGGAGCTTGTCACATTAAAAACGATCAGCACCCATTTAAAACACATCGTGGAAAATGTCTCTAAGGAGACGAAGCTAAAGCCCTGATCTACCCTCATTATCAGGTGCTAGTTAGCTTAGCACTCCGGGCTACTGCTATAGAGCTATTTGTACTAAAGCCCTAGGGTGTGTAGTTGTTTAATTTGTAAATGAGTAATAGAATGCGAACCATTTTTATTTGAATGGTGAGTGGTAATGTCTCGAGTTTTGATAGTGGATGATGACGTTCCTTTGTGTGAGCTATTAGAAGCAGTTTTGCAAGAGGAGGGCTATATTGTCTCTTCTGTACATTGCGGTGAAAGTGCTTTGCAATATATGGAAAAAACGCCGGTAGATCTTGTATTGCTTGATGTCATGTTACCAAACCTTAACGGCATGCAAGTTGCCCGTAGAATCTGTCAACGCTTCGCGACACCTATTCTAATGCTTACTGCGCTTAATGATGAAAACTCGATGCTTGATGGCTACCAAGCGGGAGCCGATCAGTACATAGGAAAGCCTTTTAATGTTGCTGAGCTTCTGATGCGCATCAAAGCGATTCTTCGTCGTGTTGGTTTAGAGCGCCAACGTCAGGCGATGTGCAGTACCGTTCAAACGATCAGTGCTCAGCTCAATAGCTTACCACTCACAAGCACGGAAGCCGAATTACTGAGCTATTTAGTCAAAAACCAAGGTGTGGTGATTTCAAAAGCGGAACTCCAAACCGAAGTATTAAAGAAAGAGCTAAGCCCTTTTGACCGCAACCTTGATATGCACATCAGTAATATACGTCGCAAGCTAGTAGAAGCAGGGCTCTCTAAGCAACATATCAAAACCTTCCGTGGCAAAGGTTACAGCTACCTAGAGGCTGTAAACAATTAATGAAGCTCACGTGCCCACTTTTTATCGCGAAACGTAAAGATAGCTTAGCGTTTAAGTTGTTTAGTTATATGACTGCAATTGTGATAAGTATTTTGGTCGTACAAGCAATGGCTGAGCAAGCTCTCGTGAAAGCCATGCTAAAAGTGCCGGACAGTGTGCGAGAAGAAATGCTCGATCTTGCACATCAAGCCAATGTGCTGATTGAGCACGGAGATATGGACGAACTTGCGGATTGGGCGAACGCGCAAAACTTTTATCTGTTTGTGCTGAATGAGCACCAGCAACCCGTCACTCACCGTTTAATGCATCCACACTTCGAGTTCAAACTTCAATTTAAAAGAAGTATTGATGATCAACTTGAGGGAAAGGTAAATCGCCCGATTATCAATATCCCTTTGGTTAGAGATAATAGCTTGGTGATTCAACTGCCACATCGACTGCATCCCGCACATGACTTCATTTTATATTTCTCTATTCTCAAAGTGGTGATTGCGGTAGTTATTTTGGCGTTGTTCTCATTGCTAATGGCACGCAACTTACAACAGCCGCTTGATCGCTTAAGAGAAGCAAGCAAAAAGCTATCTAACGGAGACTTTAATGTCAGTGTGGTGAAAGAGTTAAAATCGAATACGCGCGAGTTTAACGAGCTGGCGCAAGACTTCGACCACATGACACAGCAAATTCATTCTCTTGCCGAAAAGCAGCGATTGCTTATAAGAGATGTCTCCCACGAGCTCCGAACGCCGTTAGCAAGACAGAATTTAGTTCTACACCTTTTACGGAAGCGAGTTGGGGAGAACGAGCAAAGCTTGGTGACCAGGCTAGAAGACGAAGCTAAAGAGCTAAACCATTTGATAAGCGATATCTTGGAGTTCAGTCGCTTGGAAAATGCGCGTTTCGACAAAGGTGCGAAGCGCCGTGATTTAGAGGTATTGCTCGCACCGCAAGTAGAGCGGTGCAAAATCGATTTAAAACCAGAACAAACATTGTCATTCCGTTCAGAAGCAACATGCGCCAAAGCTTTTTGCGAAGAAACGCTCATCATTCGTTGTTTGAATAACCTTGTTGGAAATGCCATCAAATATTCAGGGCAAGCATCTCAGATAGAAGTTTCTCTGGCTAATCATGTCAAAGATGGGCAGCAATTGATTTCCATGTCTGTATCCGACGATGGGCCTGGTATTCCAGAGAACAAGTTGGTCGATATTTTTGACCCATTTACTCGCTTAGATGCATCAAGAGATAAGAAGCTTGGCGGCTACGGCTTAGGTCTCGCGATTGTCAAAGAATCCATGCGCATTATGGGTGGATCCGTTACGGCGAAAAATCGTGAACAAGGAGGTCTGAGTGTTACTTTGGTGTTCAAGCAGTAAGTATGGTTAAGTCTTATTAACCGTGATGTTGATCACGTTATTGTGGCTCGTCATCAGAGAGTACTTTACAAAAGTTTGCAAATGCAAAGAATGTAAATTTAATGCAAATGGTAATACTTATCACTTATATTCACCCGCGAAATAATTAAGAGGGAATCGCATTCAACAAGCATGTGACCCGAAAAATAATAATCGGAGTGAAAGGATATGTTTACTAAGAGCCATTTGGCGCTAGTGATCGGTGCGGTGTTAGCAACACCTGCAGTGGCGGACGTTCAAACAGACGAACATGTAGTTGTAGAAGGTCGAGAGTTCGGCTACAAGGCGGATACAAACAGTACAGCAATGCGCATGGAAATGACGCAGCTGGAAACGCCAGGACAAGTAGCGGTTATCGATGAAACGGTAATTGATGAGCAGCGTGCAAGTACACTTGGTGAAGTGCTACGTAACGATGCAAGTGTTAGCGCGGGTGGTACAAGCCGTAACCGCGAACGTTTCTCTCTACGTGGTTTTGAGCTTAGCAGTTCAGACGGTTTTCTTCGTGATGGCCGTCAACACTGGTCACACTACCGTCAGCCAATTGAGCTTTTAGAGCGTGTTGAAGTGCTTAAAGGTCCATCAGGCCTGCTATACGGTAAATCTGAGCCGGGTGGCTTAGTAAACATGGTTTCGAAAAAACCAATAACTCAAACACAAGCTAGTTTGAGTCAAGATCTAGGTTCGAATGATCACTCACGTACTGTGCTTGATGTGAGTGGCGCGCTAAATGATGCAGAGACACTGCGCGCGCGCGCAATTTTTGCCAAAGAAAGCTACGGCTCTTGGCGCAGCTACGGCGATGGTACCGAGCCAGAAACGGATCGTACGGTTGCGGGCCTAGTGGTTGAGTACGACATCACCGACAACTTTATGGTGTCAGCGCATTACGATCGCACGAAAGACGATGGTAGCGTGGATTCTGGTGCTTACATTGTGGATGGTAAAGCGGTTCGCGGTGACAAGCACATCTGGGATGCCCAGTGGTCAAAGATTGACAACGAAGTAGAAAACTACGGTATCGATATTAATGCTCAAGTGACTGACAATGTAAACGTAAAAGCGGGTTACAACCGTCAAGACTTTAAGCGTTTTGATGTGGAGTCTTACCCTAAGTTTGACAATTATGACAAAGACGGTGTGATTCGACACAAAGGGAATGATCGCTCCGATAATTGGGTATTTGATACTGCATATATAGATGTGACGACGGACTTTACTTTGTTCGGTACGGAAAACACGTTGTTAGTGGGCGCTAACTACTTAGATTACAGTTATGATCGCTTTATGGCATTTCATAATGAGGCGAGTATTGCGCCAGGAGAAACGGTGCCTAAGCCTGGCTATCGTAGTTCGAAGAAATCACCAACAACTGAGTACGATACTTGGGGTATCTACGCGCAAAACATGATGACTATTAACGAGTCTTGGCAAGTACTTGCAGGGGTTCGTTATGATGAAAAGCGTGATGATGACCTGACAGAGAATCAAGTTTCTCCAAAATTTGGTGTAATTTTCCACCCAGCGACAAATGGCTCGGTTTACGTTCAGTACTCTGAAAGCTTTATGCCGCAAGGTGAAGTCAGCAGTGGTCGTGGCAAAACTTACGTGAACGATGGCGAGAAGCTAGACGCAGAGCGTGGTATCTCTTACGAGATCGGAACTAAGTGGGAACTGTTTGATCAGCGCTTATTTGTATCCGGTGCAGTGTTTGATATCACATTAGAGAACATCTCGCTGGATGTTGAAAGCGGCAAAGACGCGGGCGGTAACCTCCTATACAAGAAAACGCAAGGTGGTGAGCAAGTTCACAAAGGTGCTGAGTTAATGGCTCAAGGTTTTGTGACCCCAGAGTTGTCGCTAACGGCTTCTGCAATGTATTTGGATGCAGAGTTGACGAAAGCGGATAAAAAATTCGAGGGTAACCGCCCTGTAGACGTGCCAGAGTTCTCGGCAAGTCTATGGTCTAGCTACAAGGTTCAAGACAACACTAACTTAAACCTCGGTTTGATTTATGAAGGTGATCGCTACGGTGATGCAAAGAACACCTTCAAGAAAGATGGCTACGCTCGCGTTGATATGGGCGTGTCATACAAACATAAGTACGATGAAAACTTGGATATCATTGCTCGATTCAATGTCGAGAACTTATTCGATACCGACTACTTCGCAGGTGGCGGTAGCACGAATAGCGAGCAAAAAGGTGCGAGTGGGGTTGTGGTTGGAGAAGACCGCAACTACATGGCAACAATCCAGTTCAAGTACTGATAACAATTTGATTATTAAAGGGGAAGGGTAGTCTTCCCCTTTGGTCGTTTTTGGAACACAGAAATATAACTCGTATGAATCTAATGAAATCAAGTATCGCTCTGTTGATATCATCGGTTTTGATTCCCGCTCACGCGGCGAACTTAAACGATGCACAAGCTGTGCAGAGTAAAACAAACCAGTCGTCGGCGGTAAGCCAAAAACGTATTGATGCAAGCGCAGAAAAATCACTTACTCTAGAAGCTGAAATTGAGCAGCTGCAAGAGGAAGTCGGTAACTTGAAGATTTATCGCGATCATCTTGCAAGCCTTGTTGAGAGCCAAAATCAAGAAGTTGATAGCTTGAACGAGCAAATTGAGCAGATTGCTCAAACTCGTCAAGGTGTCGTGCCTTTGATGTATCACATGCTTGAAGGCTTAAAAGTGCTCGTCGCTAACGACAAGCCTATACGCAAAGCGCAACGTGAGGAGCGAATTGCAAAGCTGGATTCCATGATGACGCGTGCAGACGTTGCGGATGCAGAGAAGTTTCGTCGTATTTTAGAAGCGTACCAAATTGAAATGGATTACGGCACCAAGCTTGGCGTTTACCAAGGCAAGATTAACCTGGGTGACAATGAAGCTGTGGAGGCGGACATTCTCTATTTAGGGCGTTTGTCTTTGGTAGCACGTAGCTTATCTGGTGAGACATTCTGGAGCTGGTCACAGCAACAACAAGCATGGCAACAAGTGGGTTCTGAGCAAAAATCAGAGCTAGATAAAGCGTTCGCTATGGCGAATAAACAGATCGCGCCGAGTATGTTAACTCTGCCAGTGTCGTTAACCGCTGCGGAGGGCAAATAAATGATGAAAAAATGGTTATCGGTTGCACTAATCTCGACAGCCGCATTAATGCCTCATACAACTGTTGCTAGTGATGCGTTGTTACAAAAGGCGCAGCAAGAAAATCGTCAACAGCAATCGCACAATGTCACGCGTGAATCAGGTTTTAAGAAAACAGAGCAAGAGCTACAGGCTATAAAGAATAAATTGGCTGCAGAGCGGGCTGCTCTTCAAGCAGAAGCGGACTCATTAAGTGTTACTTTCGGTGAAAACGAAGCGGAACTGGCGCAGCTAGAAGAAAAGCTACGTCTAGAAACCGGGAGCTTAGGTGAGCTATTTGGCGTCGTTCGCCAGAACGCAAAAGAGCTAGAGTCAGAGCTCAAGAGTTCAGTAACGGGTGTAGATGCAAACTCATATCAGAAAGATATCGATGCTATTGTTGCGGCTAAATCACTGCCAACGTTGACCCAACTTCAGGCGATGTGGCACAGCATGGAAGAACAAATCAAAGCAAGTGGTGAGATGGCAAACGTCTCTTTCACACTGCTAAATGGCGAAGGTCGTGAACAAACGGTTAATGGTGTTCGTCTTGGTTCTATGGCGCTGCTGCATGACACTGGCTACGTTAAGTGGAATGGTCAACGCGGAGATGCGGTAAACTATCTTCGTCAGCCTGAAAGCGGTCCAACAGCGAATACTATTTCCTCTGGTGACATTGATGCGCTTGTCATTGACCCGTCACGCGGCATTCTTCTTGAGCAGCTCGCAAACTCACCGACTTTGGCTGATCGCCTAAATGCAGGCGGCGTTGTCGGTAAAATCATCCTTGGTTTATTAGCTATCGGCCTATTGATTGCTCTCGTACGTGGTGCATCTCTGATGATTTCGCGCCAGAAAATCATGAAGCAACTGAAAACTCCAGCACAGCCAGGAGACAACCCTTTGGGTCGTGTGCTTGCGGTGTATCAGAAAGATAAGCATCGCAGCGTAGAAGCGTTAGAGCTACGTCTTTTGGAAGCCGTTGTTGATGAGCAAACCCACCTAGAAAAAGGGTTGTCGATGCTGAAGCTTCTTGCTGCGCTGGCCCCTATGCTTGGTCTACTGGGCACGGTAACGGGTATGATCGAAACCTTCCAAGTCATCACTCAATTTGGTAATGGTGATCCGAAAGTAATGGCGGGTGGTATTTCGATGGCGCTTGTAACTACTGTACTTGGCCTTGTTTCAGCCATGCCATTGTTATTGGCGCACAACGTATTGAGCTCTCAAGCAGAAAATATTCGCAGTATCTTAGAAAAGCAAGGTATCGGTTTAGTTGCAGAACAAGCTGAGCGTGATATGCCGAGCAACAAAAGTCACTCTAACACCTTAGCGGAGAACGCAGCGTAATGGAGCAGATCCTACTCAACACATTGGGTTTGATCAGTGAGGATTGGGCCACAACCTTGATGAGCTTTATGCAACAAGGTGGTCAAATCCTATGGTGGCTGGCTGCCGTCGTGGCGGTGTGCTGGCTGTTGGTTATGGAGCGAGTTATTTATCTCACAACGGTTTTCCCTGGGGTAAAGAAACAGCTTTGTGAGCAGTGGCAAGAAAGATCAGAGCACCACTCTTGGTACGCACATCAAATCCGTGAAGGATGGATTGCAAAAGCGCAAATCGAACTGCGCCAAAACCTATCGACCATTAAGCTACTTGTGGCGGTTTGCCCAATGCTAGGGTTGTTAGGGACGGTGACGGGCATGATTACGGTGTTTGACGTAATGGCATCGCAAGGCAGCAGCAATCCGAAATTGATGGCTTCTGGTATCTCACTTGCTACGCTGCCAACCATGGCGGGTATGGTGGCAGCGCTGGCGGGCATGTTTATTCATGCTCGCCTTAGCAAAGTGTGTGAACGAAAAGCTATCCAGTTAGAACAATCTTTAAGGAGTCAAAAGTGAGACTCGGACGCAGACCTAACCAACAAGATGAAGCTCAAGTCGATTTAACGTCGATGCTTGATATCGTCTTCATCATGTTGATCTTCTTCATTGTGACCAGTTCGTTTGTACGTGAATCCGGTGTAGAAGTGAATCGCCCTCAGGCTTCTAATGTAGTAAGCCAAAAAGACGCGGGCATTTTTATCGCAGTAACGGCAGCGAATGATGTGTACATCGACAAACGAGTGGTTGATATTGAGCGTGTTGAGGCCTCTATTGAGCACCTGTTACTTGATCAGCCTGATGCCTCGTTAGTTATCCAAGCTGACGAGCATGCTTACAATGGCACTGTCGTGAAAGTGATGGACGCTGCAAAAGCGGCGGGCGTGAAAAACATCGCATTGGCGGCGGAGAAACCTTAATGGGCAGGCTGTTACTTGCACTACCAGCATCATTGTTAATTTCCGTGAGCCTGTTTAGCTTTATGGCGTGGATGGTTGATAAAGGCAACCAGCGAGCGCCAGAAGCTTCGGAAGCGGTTCGTTTTGATATGGTGATGGTAGAGAATGAAGCAGACGTGCAGCGTCGTCAACGTTCAGTGCCGGAGCAACCAGAACCACCCCAAGCGCCGGAGCCAATGGATCTGTCTCAAGCTGACACTCAAATGGAGCCAATGAGCCAGATGACGCCAGTCAGTGCTTTAGGTTTGAACACTGCTCTTGAAGGTATCGCGATCAGCGCGCCAAACTTGAAGGGAACAATGGGCAACCAACAAGCACTGCCGTTGTATCGTGTTGATCCTCGTTATCCAAGTAAGGCGCTGAAACGTAGAGTTGAAGGCTATGTCATTATGCGTTTCACGATCGATGCAACAGGACGACCAAAAGATATTGAAGTGATCGAGGCTGAGCCACAGCGTATGTTCGAAAGGGAAGCAATCCGTGCGCTTAAAAAATGGAAGTATCAGCCAAAAGTTGAGGATGGTGTGTCAATTGAGCAGTATGGACAAACCGCTAAAGTGGAGTTCAAGTTAGCCAAATGATGAAAAAATTCTTAATCGGTACGGTATTAAGCCTGAGTGCACTTTCAACCATTGCCAGTGAGTTAAGCCAATACACTGCCGCGAGAGTTCAACGAGCACACAACTTGGCTCAAGAGGAGAAACTAAAAGAAGCGATTTCATCTCTTGAAGCTATGGAGCTTTCTCGTGGATATGACCAAGCTTATGTCGCTCGAATGTTGGGTATTTTTTACTGGCAGAATGAACAAACTCAAGCAGCAATTAAGCAACTTGAGTTGGCAGTCAATAGTGGTTTGCTACAAGATGAGCAAGCATGGCAAACCCGAAAGATGTTGGCAGATATACTGCTGAACGAGCAACGCTTTTCTAAGGCGTTACCTCATTACTATGCCTTGAGCAAAAACATTCCTAAAGGTCAAAAAGCGCATGAGCTATGGCTGCGTATTTCCCAATCTCATTATCAACTGAGTCAGTGGCAGAAAGTGCTTTCAGCAATGGCTCGTTATGAGAAGTTTGGTCAGCCAGACAAGCTTGGCGCATTGTCGATAAAGCTTTCTGCTGAGCTAGAACTGAAAAAGTGGAAGCCGGCAATCTCGACCATCAAACGCTTGATCGCGATTGAACCTGAGCGAATTGAATGGTGGCGTCAGCTTGTTGCTCTTTACCTGCGTGTTGATGACAACAAACGTGCTCTGGACTCTTTGGCGTTGGCAAAACTGAAAGGATTACAACTTAGCCAAGATGACTTAAAGCTGCTGGCACAATTGTACGCGAAACGAGGTATTCCTGAGAGAGCTGCGTTGGTGATGAACGAGCTAGAGGATGTAAACTCGAATAGTAAACTGAAAGCTCAGCAAGCGACGTATTGGCAAATGGCAAAAGAGTGGGAAGAGTCTATCGATAGTTGGCGTGTTGCTGCTCAGTTAGACCGACAGTATTACTGGAACTACTCTCAATTATTGGTGCAAGAAGGCCACTATAAAGATGCCCTTGCCGCGCTCGATAAGGTCAGCGGTCGTAAAGCGGATGTCGCACTTATCAAAACTCGCGCTTACTACAAGCTTAAGCGGTTTGACGATGCACTTGTTAATGCCAAAAGAGCGGATGAGATAAAACCGTCGAATCAGGCAAAAAGTTGGGTTAAGTATCTATCTCAGCTACGCAAAGTAGAATCGACGCAAAACTCATAGCGAACATTTTTATTAAATACCCGAGCTCAGTCTCGGGTATTTTTTGTCTAAAGTCATAAAGGCTATTTACCGTATGAGCTTTTCATAAAAAGCTAATGCATCAAATGGTCGGGAGAAAAAAGGGCTTTTCTCTATATATTCTTGATGTACCTTGCTCAGTGTTTCAAACTTTTCTCTCGATGTAGGTTCGATATGAAAAGTAAGGCTTTCAGTCGATTCTACAAGCTTTAATGTTGAGGTTCTTGAAGCGTTATTTTTTGCTATTAATAGATAATATGCTAGCTCTTGCTTCTCTTTTAATACACAAGCCTCAAAAGCTTTCTCGCTTAAAAACGGCAGAACAGGAGTAAATGCTTCTATGTGCTTCTTTGAATACTCTAGAGTTTGTTTGTCAGGTGTATTCTGGTCTGCCATAGATTCGCACTGCTTTATTTTCGCACCATAATTATCGATAGATTGGCTTACGTTGTTAAACAAACTGGCTTCAAACTTTTCACTTGCGAAAGTGACACTTGAGAAAAGTGATAAGAGAATTATTACAACATTCTTGTTCATATTTTCCTTCTGAACTGCACCATAGCGTTTGGCTAGCATCAGAAAATCTTCTCTATCTAACCCAACACTAACTTCTTAGCTTACCTTTTTAATCTAGCTTATCGATAGCTTTTAAGTTTTTCATTAAATATACATAAAGGCGCATTTTGGTGGAGTCTATCCCACTTTTTAGTATTGGAAATATCATTAAATTTTGAGTCATTAAAATTGATAGGGTTATTATCTAGAGGGTAGGCAATCGGTAACTCACATTGGCTCAAATAGTTACAACATGCGCCAGCCAAGCTGAATTGAAAAAGTAAACAATGTAAATTAAATGCCAATACGAATGATTATCACCTAAATTATGCCCCACATTTATTGGTGATGATTGTTTCTATGTTGCTTAAAAGCAAAGGTGTTCAAACTTGGGCTCGCCGCCTACATATCTATATTTCGATGGCTCTTCTCTTAGTTACGCTGTTTTTTGCAATAACTGGTATTACCCTTAATCGCCCCGAATTATTTGAACGCCGTGAACCTATCATTCAACAACATACTCTTACGGTTCCACACTCAGTTCTATTCTCACATTCAGATACCTTTCAACCTAATCGTGAAGGGCTGGTGGCTTTCTTGACTAAAGAAACCGAGCTTCGCGGCACTCCCTCCGCACTAGATGTGTATACCGAAGTTGAGCAAGGTGAGTTGTTACTCGGAGAGCTGTCTATGGATTTTAAAGGCCCAGGTTATAACGCTACGGTCTTTATTGATATGACCACCGGTGCGGCAGAGGTTGAAACGACGCACTACGGTATTGTTGCGCTGCTGAACGATCTACATAAAGGACGCAACAGTGGTGGGATTTGGAAGTGGTTTATCGACGTCACTGCGCTTTTGATGGTGTTTTTTGTTCTAACAGGTGTGTGCTTATTACTGCCTAAGAAGAAGACGCTTAGAACGTCAATGCAATGGATGAGCTTTGGTACGTTACTGTCGCTCGTGATTTATTTTGTTGCTGTTCCATAACAGCTTTTTTAGAGAACACTTATGTTGAACACAGGAAGATTTTTCCGCCGTAATCACTTTTGTAAAGCCGCTTTGATCGCGGCTTTTGCTCCTTTCTCTCTTTCTGCGGCTCCTCTACCAGATAACGCGAAGATCGATTTCGAATTCGAACTTCCAAAGATAGACACTTCAATGTACGCACGCCCTTATGTGGCGGTGTGGGTTGAAAATGACCAGCGTAAACCGGTTAAAACCATTCAGCTATGGGTAGGAAAAGACGAATGGCTAAAAGACCTGCGCAACTGGTGGAGAAAAGCGGGTCGTTATGATCGTGAACTTGTTGATGCGGTGACGTCTGCAACGCGCCCTGCTGGACAGTACCGTTTTGTCTGGGACGGAACCAATGATGCAGGAAAGCGTTTGGAGCAAGGAAATTACACGTTGTACGTCGAAGTTGTTCGTGAACATGGTGGGCGAAACTACTTACGTCAAAAAATAACGCTAGCGGACAGTGACGTGCGCTATGAGCTTAAACCAACACAAGAGACGGGTGTCATCACCGTCAATTATCAAGTTAAGTGATTAAAGGACACAACAATGAAAACCAAAATCAAAGCAGTGGCATTGGCGAGTGTAATGGCAATGGGATTGGCTGCAACAACCACCGCACAAGCGCATCCACGTTGGGTTCTGCCTTCTCACTTTACGGTTTCAAAAGAAGGCGGTGACTGGCTGACATTTGATGTTACTGCTTCTCACGGAACGTTTGTTTTTGACAAGCCTGCGGGTAGTGACCAAGCATTCGTGGTGATGCCGGATGGCCGTTCTGAGCGTCCTAACTTTGTTGTTCGTGGCAAACGTCGTTCTATGTTTGATTTCTTTTTTACGGAAGAAGGTACGCACAAAGTCGCGATCAATAATCAGCCGAGTTACTACACCCAATACAAAGCGGGTCGTCGTGATACGGTGAAGTGGGCGCGAGCAAACAAAGCTGAGCGTGGTGATGTGCTTCCCGAGCAAGCACGTGATGTGGTTACTCAACTAAGCTACACCCGAGCAGAAAGCTACATTACGGTTGGTATGCCAACGGACAAAGCGTTGGAGATTGAAGGCAAAATGCTGGAGATGAAACCGATCACGCATCCATCGGACATCATTGAAGGTGAACCAGTCACTTTCCAGTTTTTCTTCAATGGTGAGCCACAAGAGGGCGTCACAGCGGAGATCACACGTGAAGGCACCATGTATCGAAACCATCAAGAACAAATCGATGTGGTGAGTGATAAAGATGGCAAAGTGATCTTCACGCCAGAGGTCGCAGGGCGCTACTTAATGAAAGCGAACTACAAAGGTGAATTAAAAGATAATCCATTAGCGGATAAAGCGAGTGCCAATGTTCACCTTACGTTTGAAACTCAACTTAACTAATCGAATTAGGCTCAGCAATCGCTGGGCCATTTTGGAATCATCATGAATAACACTTCTCTTCTCAAAGCTGCTTTGATTTTTTCTGGATTTACTTCTTTTCACGCTGCTGCACATTTCCCTCTGATGAGTTGTCACTTGGCGCAAGATAAAGTGATTTGTGAAGCGGGCTACTCGGATGGATCGACAGCGGTCGACTACGATGTCGAAATGTACGATTACGACGACAATCTGATCGCCAAAGAGAAAACAGATAAGCGTTCCATCGCAGAATTTAATCACCCTGAAACAGATTTCTATTTGGTATTTGATGCCGGACATGAAAGCCCGGTGGAAGTGGATATCGTTGAGCTGAAAGAGAAATGAGTGTACAGAAAGTTCGCCCTGATGATGGTAACCGAGAAGGAAAGTGGGTCGCACTGACTATAGCAGTGATTCTCGGTTCTGCAGCCATACTTATGCCCTACCATCAGGTCGCGACTGAAAAGCCAGACATACAGGCTCATCAAGTTTTAATCACGGACTTACATCAAAACGAGTTGGGCTTGATCGCTGAACTTAAGCTTGCTCATGAAGAGATTCGTGATTTGCAGCTAGAAACTGGAACTTGGCCTGAGGTCTCTGACATGGAGGCGCTTTGGATTGCTCCATTCGTAAAAGACCAAAATTGGAAGCGAAAAGGGTCTCATCAGTGGAAACGAATCGATGACGGAGTCTACATTGGCATGAAGAAAAATGCCCAAGGTTCTGCCTCTATGCTTCTGGATAGCCGTGGCTCTCAAGCTGATATTTGGTTTAGTGATTCTAGCCGATCGTTAAATGCGGAGGTACTAATCGATCTAGCAAAACGCCGCCAGCATGGCTGGCAACAAATCGTTCTGTCAGATTCCTCTTCTTCCCATTCTCACGCCCATTAAGACAACATAATTGATAAGTACTATGATCAAACGCACTCTTTTACGTCGTATTCTTACAGCCACCGTGTTATTGACGGTGTCTTCTACTGGCTTTGCTGCCGATAAACTCAGTATTGGTATTACGCTTCAACCTTATTACAGCTATGTCAAAGCTGTTGTTGATGACAAGGCGAACATCATTCCTCTGGTCGATGCTGGTTTTAACCCTCATAACTATTTACCGCAACCCAATGATCTTAAACGTTTGAATGAAATGGATGCGATAGTGATCAATGGTATTGGCCATGACGATTTTGCACTGAAAGTGATCAAAGCCTCTCAGCGTGATGATCTCTTGGTTATCGAAGCGAACAAAGAAGTGCCTCTGTTACCGGCGATGGGGCAGTCAGTTGGTCAAGGTGCAGTGAACCCTCACACCTTTGTTGGTCTATCGACCACTATTCAAAAGGTTTACACCATCGCGAGTGAGCTAAGTAAACTGGACCCAGACAACGCTACTTTTTATCGCCAAAATGCTCGTAAATACGCGAAAACTTTCCGCCTGATGAAGCGTGATGCAATGTTGTCTCTTGGAGAGTTGGACACGGCTGGTATGAAGGTGGCGACAACCCATAATGCTTACGGTTATATCCTTCAGGAATTTGGTGTTGACGTCGCAGCTGTCATTGAGCCTGCTCATGGTGTTGAACCAAGTGCCAGTCAGTTGCAGGAAACGATTGAGAAAATTCGTGAATCGGGTATTGATGTGCTGTTTTATGAGCTCAATATGCCGAACCGTTTTGTTGATACCATCGAAGAGGCGACTGGGGTGCAGCTTTATCGCTTTTCTCACATGACTCACGGTGAGTATGAGGCTGATAAAGTCGAACTTGAGATGCTAGATAACGTGGAAACGCTCATTGAGGCAATGAAGTTTGTTGCGAGCAAGCGAGCAGGGGAAAAGGCGTAATGACTGGACCTTCCGTTTCCTTAAGTAACGTGGGCCTAAAATACGCCGACAATATTATTTTGCAGAACATCAGCGCTGAATTCGAGAGCGCTAAATGCCACGTTATCATGGGGCCGAATGGTGGTGGGAAAACCTCTTTGCTTCGTTCGATACTTGGGCTAACACCATTTTCGGGAAACATTGCACTCAATTGGCCAGAGCAATCAGCTGCATCGGGTAAGATAGGATATGTACCACAAAAGGCGATGTTCGAGGCAAGCCTCCCGTTAACCGTGATGGATTTTGTGCTGCTTAATCAAACCCGTATCCCTCTATTTTGGCGACGTAAAACTAAACAAACTCAACATGCCCTGGCCCAGTTGGATCGCGTGGGCATGGCAACGCGTTGCGATCGTCGTATGGGGCAACTCTCTGGCGGTGAGCAACAGCGTGTTTTGTTTGCGCAAGCTTTACTGGATGAGCCCAATTTATTGGTTTTAGATGAACCTACAACTGGTATGGACGAGCAAGGTGTTCGGTATCTTGAAGGTTTGATTCATGAAGTCGTTGGAGAAGGCAAAACGGTACTGGCAGTACACCATGACGTGACCGCAGTGCGCCGTTTAGATGCTCAGGTCCATGTCGTAAATCGTCAAATTGTGGCGTCAGGTCACCATTCAGATGTGCTAAGCCCTGATCGTATAGAAACATTATTTAAGCACTACACAGCAAAAGTGGAGGCTGCATAATGGATTGGTTACGAGAGTTAGCGGTTAGCGGCGTTGAAGCTGGATGGTTAAGCGATAGCTTTTCTTATGCCTTCATGGTGAACGCAATTGTGGCTGCGTTGATATTAGGACCATTACTTGGTGGTCTTGGGACATTAGTCATCGCCAAGCGACTGGCTTTTTTCTCTGAAGCGGTTGGGCACGCTGCGCTTACCGGAATCGCGATTGGTGTGTTGCTCGGTGAGCCGCCAGAGAATCCGATCATCGGCTTGTTTAGCTTTTGTATGATTTTTGCGCTGTTGCTTCACTTTGTTCGTAATCGTACCAATGTACCTTACGATACACTGGTTGGGGTTTTTCTTGCACTAGCGTTAGCGGTTGGTGCTGCGCTGTTAATGTACGTCGCTCGTAAGATCAACATTCACATGTTGGAGAACGTGTTGTTCGGATCGATCTTGACCGTGACGGACAACGATATCCTTATTTTAGCGATCAGTTGTTTGATCATATTACTGCTTCTTATTCCTACGTTTAACCGCATTTTGCTGACTTGTATCAGCCCGGATATTGCACGTGTACGCGGCTTTAATACCAGCTTTTATGATTACTTATTTGTCATGATGATCACCTTGGTCACCATCGCCGCGGTAAAGATTATTGGCGCGGTATTGGTTGGTGCATTGCTACTGATTCCTGGTGCAACGGCTAGGTTATTGACTAAACGCATGGGCAGTTTCGTTCTCCTTTCTTCTTTATTGGCAACCATTGCGTGTTTAGTCGGAACCATACTGCCGATGGAGCTTGAGCTACCAGTGCCATCAGGCGCATCCATCATCATTGTTTCTGCGGCCTTTTTCCTAACTGCAACGGTTTACCGAATTATCCAAAAAGCGTAACCCTTTTTATAAAGTAATGAACATGAAGATAAAAAAATTAGCGATAACTTTTGGTTTGGTTATAGCGACGACACTTCCATCGTTGGCAAGCGCCAAAGACATTTTAACCAGCACTCCCGTCACGTACATGTTGTCTGAGCAACTCATGAAAGGTACAGGGATAGAGACTCAGTATCTGCCTCCAAAGCGTTACGGCGTTGAGCGTCTTGAGAACTGGTTCGCAAATAAAGGTACAGAGCAAGTTAAGCAAGCGGGTCAAGCCGCGACGGTTGCTATTACTCTTGGTGCGATTTGGAAACAAGACCCGACTTATGTTTACGCTCGACAGGGCAACATTCACTTGATTGAAATCGATGCATCGCAGGCCATTTCTCCTAGAGCTCAAGGAGTTGCAGCACTGACATTGGAAAACGGGTCAACATCGAAGTACGCGTGGCTGAACCCTACAAACTTAATCCGAATGGCGGGCATTGTTGGAGAGGATCTACAACGTGTATATCCTGAACACCAAAAGGCGATTCAAACGAATCAACAGGCTTTTATGCTCAATGTGCGTGAACTGATCAACCAACAACAGGCAGAGATCTTCGATAAAGGCATCGATTCAGTGGTACTGATGAGTGAGTCACTAGAGGACTTTGCCTCTGGCAACCAATTGTTTGTGGTTGGGCGCGAATTTAAGCCAGAACTCGAGTGGACAGAAGAAGACAAATTATCTTTAAAAGCTCAGTTTGAACAAGATAAAACGCTATGGTTAGTGACGGATAAACGACCGTCGAAAACCTTGACATCGCTTATTAAACCGAGTCGTATACTGCAAATTGATGTTATTGACCGCTGGGGCAGTAAGGGTATCAAAACTGAGAAGCCACTCGCACGTTGGGAGATGTGACACGTAAAAAGCCACAGATTTTATGATGGGGAATGAAAAGTTCCCTATTTTTTTGTGACTTAGTTCAAAACGTGAGCATTAATACCACTGGTTGCATAAGAAAGTGTTTGTTTCATTTCTATTTCATTACTACTTTGTTATGTGTTCGTTGCGATTGATTCGGATTTAATCTGTTTCTAAGCGAACCGGTACAAACAACTATACGGATGTTAACAATGAAAATGAAAACTCTAGCCGTTGCAGTGGCGGCACTAGCATGTGGTTCACAGGCCTTCGCAGCAGAAGTTTACAACAGCGATGGTACATCTTTATCGATCGGCGGTCACGTTTCAGTTGGCGTGGGTGAGTATTTCGAAGAAGAAGTAAAAGTTCACCAAGTATCTCCACGTATCAATGTTGCGGGCAAGAAAGACATTGGCAATGGTATCACTATCGACGCTAAAGGCGAATGGGCACTTAACTACCTTGACGGTGGTGATCAGTCATTTTCTACGCGTCTAGGTTACATCGGTGCAACTCATGAGCAGTACGGTCGCCTTGTTGCGGGTACTCAATGGTCACCGTACTACGATGTAGCTGGCGTTGCGGATCTACCAATCGCGTTTGCGAACGATTTCTTGTACAGCAACCACGGTAGCCTAGGTTCAGCTCGTGCTGATAAAATGCTTAGCTACCGTAAAGGTTTTGAATTTGGTGAAGGTTTTGCTTTCAACCTTGGTCTAGGTTGGCAGGGTAAGCAAACTAGCGAATACAAAGTAACAGACCAACTTAAGCCTAAAACAGTATTTGAAGATCGTGGTCAAATCGCACTAAGCGGTTCTGTTGCGGGCTTCGGTCTTGGCTACGTATACAGCGGCGGTGATGTTGAGAACTCTTCTATAGGTACTAAGACAGCTGAATCACACTTATTCTCTGTAAACTACGGTCAATACGGTTCAGGCCTTTACGCAGCGGTAGTATACGGTATGAACGAGTACTTCTACCAAATGCGTAAAGATACTTCTCAACTTGAAGCTCTTTTGGCATACGGTGTAAACGATTGGACATTCAGCGTTAACTACGAAGGCGTAGAAGACGAAGAAGACAACAAGACAGTTTCAAGCGAAACTGCGCTACAAGCAGAGTACGCAGTAACTCCTGCTTTCGTAACGTTTGCTGCTTACCAGTTTGACCTAGGTAACGATTACACTAGCGAAGAGAACGACTACTGGACTCTAGGTGCTCGTTACTACTTCTAATAAATAGGCCAGTTTCTACTGCCTAAACACATTTATTGTGTTAACGCCTACTCGTTGTGAGTAGGCGTTTTTCTTTCTGCTATCCGTTGGCTATAAGAGACACTGGTAATGATGTGCTTAGGTACCCCAACTCTCTGTTTAGAGAGCACGTCTATAAAAAATGCCCGCAACTGCGGGCATTTTGTTGTTAGAGATACAGTTCAATTGAAACGATTATTTTTTATCGAGTAAATCGAGAAAGAACGCATACTCTAGCGCATCTTCTTTTAAGCGTTTAAATCGACCAGATGCGCCGCCGTGTCCGGCTTCCATATCGGTTTTGAACAACAAGACGTTATCGTCTGTCTTCATTTCACGAAGTTTGGCGACCCACTTCATTGGTTCAAAGTACTGTACTTGAGAGTCGTGCAAGCCAGTCGTTACCAACATGTTTGGGTAGTTTTGTTCCTTAACGTTGTCGTAAGGCGAGTAACTCAACATATAGTCATAGTATGTTTTGTTATTTGGGTTACCCCATTCATCATACTCATTGGTGGTTAGTGGAATCGATTCATCGAGCATGGTGGTTACCACGTCCACAAACGGAACGTGTGAACCGATACCGCGATACAGTTCTGGTGCTTGGTTGATGACAGCCCCCATTAAGAGACCACCTGCAGAGCCACCAACGGCGAAGACTTTGTCTTTCGCGCCGTAGCCTTGCTCAACCAAACCTTTAGTCACATCGATAAAGTCGTTGAAGGTATTCTGTTTGGTGAGTTTTTTACCATCCTCATACCAAGGACGGCCAAGCATTTCAGAACCGCGAATGTGAGCGATGGCGTAAACAAAGCCGCGGTCTAATAGACTCAAACGTGTCGAGCGGAAAGTTGGCTCAATGGTTGCACCATAAGATCCATAACCATATTGGTAGAGTGGATTCGTACCATCCTTCTTAAATAAGTCTTTACGATACACCAAAGAAACGGGTACTTCTTTACCGTCACGGGCTGTGATCATAATGCGTTCTGATTGGTAATTGTCAGGATTAAAATCACCAAGTACAGGTGTTTGCTTCATGATTTCTGACTCGCCCGTTTTTAGATCGAAATCGTAGTAGGTTCCTGGAGTGGTTAAACTGCTGTAATAAATACGAACTTTCTCGTTATCCAGCTCTAGGTTACCTGTCAAATAGGCAGCAAACGCATCGTCATTAAATGTGAGGGGGAATTCTTTTCCTGTTGAGAGCTGACGTACAGTGACGCTTGCTAGGCCGTTAGAGCGCTGCTCATAGACGAGGTGATCATCGAATAGCTCGAAGTCTACAAGTTGAGTGTTGTCATCTGCGGCAATCACGTCTTGCCACTTAGAGCGATCGTGCATCTCTTCTTGCTTAACTTTCATCAAACGGAAGTTCACGGCTTGATAGTTGGTATAAATGTAATACCAATCGCCTAGCTTAGAAATGCTGTATTCAATGCCATTTTCACGAGGATAAAAAGGCTTCGCCTTTGCTTTAGGGTTGTTCGCATCGATGATGGAGACGCCGCTGGTTTCTGTACTGGAATGCCAGATATAAATATCTTCGCCATCTTTGCTTTTGCTTAGTGAGGTGTAATAGGCGCTGTCGGTTTCTTCAAAAATCAACTCATCACTGCTTTGTGGCGTGCCTAAAACATGACGATACACTTGGTAGCCCAGCAAGGTCTGTGGATCTTTTTTGATGTAGTAAAAGGCGTTGTTATCGTTCTGCCATGCAATCGCGCTTGAGGCGCCTTCGATTTCATCTTGTAGGTAATTGCCTGTTTTCAGGTCTTTGATCTTAAGAGTGTAAACGCGGCGGCTTAATGTATCTTCGCCATACGCTAGTAAGTTTTCATTCGGACTAACGTACAAGCCGCCAATACTGAAGAACTCATGTGCTTTTGCAAGTTCATTGACATCTAAAATGACTTGCTTGTCTTTGCCTCCAAAGTCTTTAGCTCGAAGGTGAACTTCGTATTCGTTATCTCCGGTCACTTCACTTGAGTAGAAGTAGTTGCCTTTACGCACAGGAACGGAGTTGTCGTCTTTTGCTATACGACCTTTAATTTCTTCAAATAGCTCATTTTGAAGAGCTTCAGTGTGCTTGAGAACGGTTTCCGCATACTGATTTTCTTGCTCTAGGTGCTGCAAAATTTCCGGATCTTTACGCTCGTCGTCACGCATCCAGTAGTAGTTATCAACGCGAGTATCACCATGAGTAGTCATCGCGTGAGGGACTTTCTTCGCAACCGGAGCTTGAGTTTGTTGAGCAACGATCTGTGATTGGGAGTATTGAGTCATGCTGGGGGTTCCTTGATTGCTGCATCCGGCGACAAGCGCGACCGAGACGGCCAACGTAGTTAAAGTGAAACGCATCTGTTTTTATCCTTATTGTACACCCAAGTGGCCTCATCCTGAGGGCTGGGCTTTCATTTCGTTAGTGGTTTTCAGTTGTCCATTCTTTGTTATGGGGTGTGCCGAAAAAGTGAGAATTCTCAATATTTCCGAGTTGGCTACTCAATTTGAAGGGAACTGAAAACACATTGTGTAAGCAGCTGTTATTTTTAACAAATATCAATTCGAAAGTTAAATCATTCTCATCGGTAAATCGATATAGTGTGATATGAAAAAAGGGACACACTTGTTGAGTGTGTCCCTTTTGGATTTTGAACGTTAGTCGATAATGATCAGATGACTTGCGGCACTTCGTTTGAGTGGTTGTGCGCTCGATTTACCCACATGAGCCCAAGCATTGCAATTACCGACATTGCCATCATCAAAACACCAAGCGGCATTTGGTTATGCGCTGGGAATAGCGATGCAAGCAAGGTTGCAATACCGGCGCCCAAGTTCTGCATGCCACCCAGAGTCGCACCAGCTGTCCCCGCGTGGTAAGGGAATGGCGCAATTGCTCCGGTTGTTGCGGCTGGGAATAGGATACCCGCACCCAAAAAGTACACGGTTGCGCCACCAACCAGCGTTAACGCCGTGGTTAAACCAAACAAGCCAGGGATGAGCACAATAGCAGAGCCAACAAAAATCGATACCAAGCCCACATTTAAAGCACGACGCTCAGAGCGACGCTGCGCGATGTAGCTAGATAAGCCGGCACCCACCAAGTAACCCGGGATCGGTAAGATAAACAGCAAACTTACCGTTGTTGCTGGTAATGCCAATACACCACCTAGCAATACCCCAGCTGCTGCCTCGAACACACCTACGCCAGCAAACGTCGCAACTAGGCAGATCAAAAAGCCTTGGAAGCGGCGGTCAGACAAAACGTGTTTGTAGCTTTTGGCTACTGGTTCGAACTTGCGTTTATCTTTTGGTAGCGTCTCCATCATGCTGGTCATCATGGTAATCACCACTGCAATGCCAAACAGCGCTAAGAATAGGTAGCTAGAGCGCCAGCCAAACGCTTCGGTTAAGTATCCGCCAAGCACGGGAGCCAACAATGGTGAGAAAATCACACACATGCTGATTAAGCTATTTGCTCTGTGTAGCTCAGAACCTTCAAAGCAGTCGCGAGTCAGAGTGCGTGACATCGCACCACCGCAGCCAATACCTAAACCTTGGATGAAACTACCAATCAAGAACCATTCAAATTGGTGTGCAAAGAGCGCCACCAATGTACCTACGATGTAGATAAGTAGGCCTGCTATGATGATTGGCTTGCGACCTAAGCGGTCCGATAACGTACCGTACACGAATTGCGATAAGCCATATGGAATTAGGTAACAAGCCATCACAGCTTGAAGTGATGACGCAGACACCAAAAACTCACCCGCCATATGACCGATTGAAGGCACGTACATTGTTTGGGTCATTTGACCCACGGCAGTCAATATTGCGATTAAAAAGGTAAGTTTCGCTAATGGAAACGAAGCAGACATTTGCGTATCTCTCCAAAAAATTTAAGACGTAAAAACCCTTAGCGCTCTAATGCAGAGTGCCAACAAACTTTTGGTGTTACGGGGCTATTTGCGCGAGATATTAGTCTTTGCGTGTACAATTAGCAATCGAAAAGTGTGAAGTTGAGCAAGATAAAAATCTATAATATGCATTAGAAAAACTAATCTTAATTTGCGTTCGGAAATAGGCTGCTTTTCTTTGTTGAATTACGTTAAATCTCTTATTTGTTGTGAATGTAAACCCACTTATAGGTCATTGGTTTTTATGGTTAAAACCGAGGGGAGAAGAATTGTTTTGGTTAGCCAGAGCAAGACATGGTTCGAACGAAGAAAAGACTGGAGAAGGCACCATGAACAAAAAGGGAGCCGAAGCTCCCTTAGAAATGATTATGTTTATTCGCGGCCAGATGCGTATGCGTAAAGCATTTCTAGCGCGATGGTTGCTCCCGCTAATGCGGTAACATCACTGTGGTCGTACGGAGGCGATACTTCTACAACATCCATACCCACAATATTCATACCGGCTAAGCCACGAATGATCTTCAGTGCTTTGTCTGAGTTCAAGCCACCACAAACGGGTGTACCTGTTCCTGGTGCGAAGGCTGGATCCAAGCAGTCGATGTCAAAAGTAACATACACTGGCTTGTCTGCGACGGTGCGACGAATCTCTTCTAAGATCTCGTTCACCGACATGTCATTCGCTTGCATCGCATTAATCACATTGAAGCCGTGATCTTGCTGTTTGTATTCAGTACGAATACCGATTTGTACTGAGTTCTTCGCAGAGATCAAACCTTCTTTCGGCGCATGGTAGAACATTGTACCGTGGTCGTATGAACTGCCATTTGCGTAGGTATCCGTATGAGCATCAAAGTGAATCAGAGCCATTTGACCATGATGCTTCGCGTAGGCACGCAGGATAGGCAGTGTGATGAAGTGGTCACCGCCCAATCCCAACATGGTTTTACCGCTTTTTAGAATTTCACTGGTTGCTGCCTCTAGACGGTAAGTGAAATCTTCCGCATCACCACAGTCAAACACGAGATCGCCCGCGTCGATCACTTTCAGCTTATCCAATACGTTGAAGTCCCAAGGGAACTTCTTACCTTCCCATGCCAAGTTGACTGAGGCACGGCGAATCGCATCTGGCCCCATGCGTGCGCCTGGACGACCAGATGTAGCCATGTCCAGAGGAACCCCTAGCACCACAACGTCTGCGTCTGCCGATACCGGATTACGAATGTACGGTAGACGTAAAAACGACATAGAGTTGGAGTAAAGCGAATAATCGGTTTTAGTAAACAAATCATTCATATCAGAAGTCCTCTAAATAGGTGTATCCCGCTAGACCTTGTTCTAGTTCTGCTAGGATTTGTGCTTGTTCATTGGCTTCAACTCGTTGGGAAACCAATTGTTTGTAATTGTCACGAATCGCATCCACGTCGATATGAACGTAGCGCATCATGTCTTCTACACTATCACCTTCATTGATGTAACTGATCTCAAATTGACCGTGTTCATCAACATTGACTACTGCACTGTGGGTGTCACCAAATAGGTTGTGCATGTCACCAAGGATTTCTTGGTATGCGCCTACTAGGAAAAAGCCCATTAGGTATGGTTTGTCTTTGCTCCAAGCTGGTACAGGTAGCGTGCTCTCGATGCCTTGACCATCAACGTAGTGATCGATCGCGCCATCAGAGTCACAGGTGATGTCCAACATTACCGCACGACGCTCTTCCGCATCGCCAAGGCCAGAAAGTGGTAGAACAGGGAACACCTGATCAATACCCCAAGCATCTGGTAGAGATTGGAAGAGAGAGAAGTTCACGAAGAACTTATCTGCAAGACGTTCGCTCAACTCGTCCAGAATCGGACGGTGGAAGCGATTTTTAGTGCTCATCTTGCGGCTTAGTTCGAAGTAAATGCGCAGTGACAGTTGTTCTGCCCACGCACGTTGCTCCAAGTTAAGCACGCCAGTTGCGAATTGAGAGTGTACCTCTGCCAAATCACTTTGGGTATCGTTGTAGATCTCAATTAACGCACGAGCGTCTGTACCATCTTGTAAGTTTTCCCAGTTTCGCCACATGTTTTGTAGTAAAAGTGGAGCATCTGCGCCAAGTTCATGCACTTCTTCCGGTTGGTATGTTTCTGTACCAATTACGTTAGAAATCAACACAGCGTGGTGCGCTGTCAGTGAACGACCGGATTCAGATATGATCACTGGCATCGGTTGTTCGTATTGCTGACACACGTCGCCCACTGTGTTGACGATATTACGTGCGTACTCTGCAAGGCCGTAGTTCATCGAGTTCGATGATTGGCTGCGTGTGCCGTCGTAGTCGACTGCCAAACCGCCGCCCACATCGAAGTATTCGATGTTTGCACCCAGTGCGCGCAGTTCGCAGTAGAAACGTGCAGACTCATTCACACCATTACGTACATCACGGATGTTTGCCATCTGTGAGCCAAGGTGGAAGTGAACCAGTTGCATCGCATCTAGGCTGCCTTCGCGTTTCAGACGTTCAATAACGCTAAGCACTTGCGATGCAGACAAACCAAATTTCGATTTTTCACCGCCACTTGCTTGCCATTTCCCCGCACCTTGAGAGGCGAGGCGAATGCGCAAACCAAGGCGCGGTTTTACGCCCAAGCTTTTCGCTTCTTCTAGCACCAGATCCAGCTCAGAAAGCTTCTCTAGTACGATGAATACTTTGTGACCCAGCTTTTCACCGATCAGTGCAAGACGCACATACTCACGGTCTTTGTAGCCGTTACACACGATCACGGAGCTGCCTTGTTGAGCCAATGCAAGTACTGCCAACAATTCTGGCTTGCTACCCGCTTCAAGACCAAGCTGTTTGGTTTCTAGTTGAGCTTGGCTCGCTAGAATTTCATCCACCACTTCACGTTGTTGGTTGACTTTAATTGGGTACACCAACAGGTATTTGTTTGGATATTGGTATTCTTCAATTGCTTGGTTGAAAGCGTGGCAAATTCCATGCACACGTTGGTGCACGATTTGCGGGAAGCGCACTAATACAGGCAGATTTAACTGCTGCGCTTCTAGCTCATTTACAATGGCACTGAAAGGGATTTGATGTGCACGATCACTACGAGGTGATACGTAAACCTCGCCTTGGTCATCAATACCGTAGAAACCTTGGCTCCAGTAGTGAACGTTGTAGTCCGCGCGGATGCGGTCTAATTTAGTTGCTTTTTCCAACTCGATTCTCACAAAAATGTACTTAAGTCCTTAATTAATTAGAAGGAAAAGTACAAAAAAGCAAATCATGAGGTATTAACCTCATACCCTGACACGAACTCCGTGTGCGCGCATTAACGGATAAAAGTGCCGCTGAGTCTAATGATTAAAATCTATCATCTCGATTATGATTTCTTGTCGTGCGCTGATGTGAACATTTGTTTACCAGTGCGTCCATTCAGCTGTTATAGTTGGTCTGACCAGCATGGAAGCGGTCATGAAAAATCTCACTCAAATAAGGACATATTTTGCAGCTGCACAGAATTCAGGGATACATTCAGACCATGTATCTCGCCGAATATCCCGATAAATTAATGTTGCTTGATGGTGCAAGTCGAGCAGATACTCCTCACCTTAAAGATTTTATTGAACATCAACTCCATCGTCCTTTTTCTGACCTAAAGTTGGTCGTTGTAACTCACATGCATCCAGACCACGCTGGCGGCGCACACAAACTGCGTGATTTAACGGGATGTAAGCTATTGGCCGCAAAGCGAGAGAGCCAATGGTATAGCGGTGTAGATGGTTGGCTAATGCATTTGACCGATTTGATGTTAGCGCGCTGGATGGCGAACCGGATGCGTAAACCAAAGCAAAACCTGTGGTATTCGCGCAAGTTAAAGCCCGATATCGAACTCATCGATGGTGAGTGTATTCCGGGGTTTGATGATTGGCAGGTGCTAGAAACGCAGGGACATACCGATAGAGATTTGTCGGTTTATCATTCTGAACAAGATGTATTGTATGTGGCGGATTTGATGGTGCAGGTTAAGAAACACCTGATTGCGCCGTTTCCCATATTTCATCCAAACCAATATCGCCAATCATTAAAGCGTGTGTTTGAGATGAATCCGCAATGTTTGCTTTTGGCGCATGGGGGAGAGGTGACTTTTGATGAGAAAGCGTATCAGCACATTCTGCATACTGCGCCGACTAAGCCGATGACCCATTGGCGCGTCACAAAGGTTAAAGCGAAGGGATTGTTGTTTGCGCTATTTCGTAGGAAGTAGGCGAAGATAAAGCCAGACGAGTGATGCTCAACAAAGATGCTCGATCACTCATCTGAAGCTACGGGGTTAAGATGCCAATAAGTGAGATTGGCTAGGGTCGACCAGCACTTTGTCTGCCATACCCTGACGGCCTAACAACATCATGTAAGTCATTTTTTCACGGTTGGTCAACGTAATGTCGATTGGCCATTGTTTGTCACCCATGCGCAGCATGGTGGTGATAACGCAGCGATGCTCAAAGGTACCGTTTGAAGATTTAACTTTACGGTTTGCCTTTAGCTTCGCTGTGCAGCGAACCACTTGTTCTAAATGATAAACATCCGGGTGTAGATCGAATGCAACGTAAGACTGACCATCTTTTTCAAAGCAATCAATGTTATCTACATGCAATGAAGAGGTTTGTGCGCCCGTATCAATGCGCGCTTCAAGGTGAGTAATCCCTAACTCAGGTAAGCAAATAGCTTCGGCGTTCCCAATGATCATTTTCTGATTCATAGTGTCATCCTAGCGATGAGTAATACGAGAGCCTACTGAGCAGGCTCTCACTCAAACAATTATCAACCTTTACCACGAGTACGGTTTGCGTGTGGTTTTGCGTTTTTCTCGATAAAGTCGAAAATCATACCAGCAACGTCTTTTTCTGTAGCGAGCTCGATACCTTCAAGACCTGGTGAAGAATTCACTTCCATTACCACTGGGCCGTTTTTAGATTGAAGGATATCGACACCGCATAGGTTTAACCCCATGACTTTTGCCGCGTTAATCGCAGTAGCGCGTTCTTCTTTGCTTAGTCGCACTAACTGTGCAGAGCCGCCGCGATGTAAGTTAGAGCGGAACTCACCTTCTTTCGCTTGGCGCTTCATCGCTGCAATCACTTTATTACCGACAACAAAGCAACGTATGTCAGCGCCTTTAGCTTCTTCGATGAACTCTTGCACCATGATGTTTGCTTTCAACCCCATGAATGCTTCGATCACGCTTTCTGCTGCTTTGTTGGTTTCAGCAAGCACAACACCGATGCCTTGAGTTCCTTCTAGTAATTTAATCACTAGAGGTGCGCCACCAACATTTTTGATCACGTCCTGAATGTTATCAGGGTGGTGAGCAAAGCCAGTGCGCGGCAAGCCGATGCCTTTACGCGATAACAGTTGCAACGAGCGTAATTTGTCACGAGAGCGGCTGATCGCGACCGATTCGTTGACACAAAATGTGCCCATCATTTCAAACTGACGTACAACCGCGGTACCGTAGAATGTGATGGATGCACCGATGCGAGGAATCACAGCGTCGTATTGTGGCAATTCTTCACCCTTATAGCGGATCTTAGGGTTGTTGCTCGTAATGTCCATATAACAGTGCAGAGTATCGATGACGTCTACTTGATGTCCACGCTCTTCACCTGCCTGTTTTAGGCGCATGGTTGAATATAAATTCTCATTACGAGAGAGAATAGCAATACGCATGGCAATTCCTTAGTAAGTCAGTACCAAATTAAAAATATAAGTATAGAGTATAGAATGCAGCAGGTATGTGATATTTAGGTGATATTACCTACTGACTTCAACGATTTAGATGTGTGGTTGGACAACCACTTCGTTAGAGGTGCGCACCTTAGGTTTTTTTCTCGCGAGAAGAAAACGAAAAAAACTCGTCGTTACGACAAAAATAATTTGTTGAATCATCGGGCATTCTCAGCGTCGTAAGCCGGAAGTTGTCTGTGGACTTTTTTAAGCAAACGGATTATGACGAGTTTAAAACGTTAGGCTATTCTGTAGTTTGTTTTGAGTTTGTGATGACGTCCAATAACACATCTTTAATTGTTTGATAGCGCAGTGGCAGAACACGGCTGCGTTTGCGAACTAAAAATAACTCTTCACACACGGTGTTTTTCAGTTGTGCGATGTGCAAGGTATCTTTTTGTGGGAAATTGTCGACAGCACTTTGAGGCAGTACGGTGAAGCCGAGTCCTTTACTCACAGGTAGTAAAATTTGGCTTAATTGATTCACGTAGCCGGATAATGGTAAATCGCTCATCTTAATTTCTTGGAGCTCTTGTTCCGCGCATTGGTCAAAAAACAGCGTCATGTAGTGCTTGGCATCAGGATGGGCAATGACACCACAGTCGTGCAAGAGTTGTGGTGTTATCTGCTTTTCGCGGTATTGATTAGGTAGGACTAAGCACAACTGCTCCTTACCAATTCTTTCACTGTGAAATAAACCTTTGTGAGGAACATCAGTTACGATACCAATATCAATGCTCCCTTCCGTTATTGCATTGAGAATCGAGTGATTGGGTGCGGCTTCTAAATGCAGCGATAAGCCTGGGTGCTGTTTTTGCTTTTCTAAAAGAGGGCCATACAGCATCAATGCCATTGCGCCAGAACAGGCCAGTTTACAGTGACCTGAAAATGCATCATCAAAACTGAGTTCTTCGAGCAACGCTTTCTCTCTTTCTTCTAACTCCAGCGCGTAGGCGTAAACAATCCGACCTTGCTCTGTTAATTCGAAGCTTTTGTTTTCACGTTTGATCAGCGCATGCTGACAACTTTGCTCTAACTTTTTGATGTGTTGGCTGACACCAGGTTGGGTCATAAAAAGTTTTTCTGCCGTTTGTGTGAAATGACCGACTTCAATCAATGTCTTAAATGTATGTAACCAAACAGGATTAAGCATAATGTGAGATTTGCTGTGAGCTTGCTGAAAGACGTAGAGAAAATGATAGCACGGCACGAAATAAATCGACGCAAGAGAATCGGGTGCCTCGCGAATAATAAATAGCAGACAAAATAAAACCCCGCCTGGTTTCCCAGACGGGGCTTATTCTTTTTCGCAGCAATCCGGCTACTATAGGTGCTCCCTGCATCTATCCTTGATTGTGGTTAAGTCCTTTAACCGAGTTCCTTGTTCATCGCCTTCCTAGCGGTGTCCATTCTTGCCTATCATCCTGACGGGCGAACTCTATCCTAGAGCTTAACTACATCCTTGCTGATAACTCATCCTAAGCTACCAAATCTTCATCCTGAAGATACCTAGTCCATTAGGTTTTTTTCCTGTTCCCGCCAACATCCTGTCGACACAATCAGTATTGATGTTTTGCTGATTACTCTCAATTAGCTAGGTAAAAAAACTTTGGCAGCGAATATTGTTTGAAATGATATAACTGATAATTTTCAATGGCTTATGTTAATTTTTCGATTTTGTCTTAGTCAATGATGGTCGTTTTGCTTACATTGCTTGTAAGAGATCTCGCACAAGGTGTCGAGCAAATGTCCGAATTGGCGTCGTTTACATCCTGTTTAAGAATTTGCTCAAGATCACAACTCGATTTGTAGCCATAAAATTTGGTGATAGTGTCAGGTGGAATTTCCATTTCTTTGATGGCGAATGTTGCCCATTCATCACGTGTTTTGTGCAGGGCTTGGCGTAGCTTGACAGTGAAGTGACTCATGAAAGCCTCCTTAGTTATCTTGTCTTTCAAGGCAACAATAAGGAGCGTGACGACACAAAGTTGATAGTATGCCGCTTAATATCAATACTATTTCGGCGTGATGAAGATTAAGCTGGCAATACTGATATTATTTGAGCGTGAAACAATACTATTTTGTGGAGTAGCCAATGGCACACATTGAAAAAGTACCACAAAGACCAGGTTTTTCTTGGCGCTATCGTCGCATTGATGAGCCAGAAAAAGAGTACGATCTCCATTTTCACGATGATGTGTTTGAATTAGTCATCCATCGCCACTTCACTGGCAGTTTGCATATTGGTCATCACGAATTAGAAGTGACTCACAACCAAATGCTATTGATCGCGCCAGGTGTGCCTCACTCTATTCATTCCACATTGGTCGAGAGCAAGTGCGAGACTCATGTGATCTGGTTTAAGCGTGAGTGGATTGCCAATTTGATGTTCTATTGCGCAGAGCTTAGAAAGCTTGATCCGCTTTTAAAGGCGGCCAACAAAGGTGTGGTGTTTTCTGAGCGGACAGCTCAGCACGTTGTGGATCTTCTGCATGAGCTCATAACGTTTCCTGCAATGGAGCAACTCTCGAGATTTCTCCATGTTTTGTCTTTGATTGCTCACGATGAAGGGGCGAAAACACTGATGACTCACTCTTACTTATCGATGAGTGAACACGAATTACAGGAAAGAGAACGAGTGGCAAGTGTCAACGCGTATCTCGAACAGCACTTTGCTAGCAAAGTGACGCTCGCGAACTTGGCGAACCATTTATCACTGAGTGACAGTGCGGTCACAAGATTGTTTCAAAAGCACTTTAAAGAGCCGTTTAGCCAACGCCTAATGAAATTGCGGATCAATCATGCCGCAGATTTGCTGCAATCAACGCCTTTGCCGATTGGAATTGTGTTTGAGAGAGTAGGGTATCGAAACCAAGCCCTGTTTAATCGTCACTTCAAAACGTATAAAGGGCTTACGCCACGCGAGTACCGTCAGCAATATCAGCAGCGAATCCAGCCTTAATTGGGTCGTACACAACTGCGATCACGAACGCGAAAAGAGTTACTCGGCTGAAAGTGATGGGCAATTGATATCTTACTTGCAAAATTTTTCAGGAATCATTATTAAGATTCAGTGACAGATAATCTAGGGAACTTGATTGCCATTTTTCTGTCATATCTGGTGAGTAAGTTAACCGTGTCAGAGAGATAATACGCCGTTTACTAGTCAAAGGTGACTGCAAGAAATCGGTAATTATCATTATGTTGTGAAATTGGTCACGGTTAAATAATTGGTTCCCTTATAGATTGAAGGGGATTCGACCTTAGACAATAAGCTCCATAAGGAGCGTTACTTATATAAGATGAGGGATTTTACTATGAAAAAGACTAGAAGAGCTCAGCTACATCGTGTGCGCATTCAATACTGGAAAGACACGAAAGACGCACCAGCTAAAAAATCATAGTTAATGATACCTAAAGGCATGAGCTGGCAGTGGAACGCCGTTTCCCGCTGATTGCCAGCTCAAAAACGCCACAATCACATTCACTCCGCACAACCTCCCAGCACTCTACTTTTACTATCACACACTTCCAAAAGTAAAAAAGCCAGTCCGGAGACCAGCTTTTTATTATTGTCAGTATGACTCTGTTACTTACAGGTAGTTTGCGTCAACCAAGTCGCCAGCTTTTGCGCTTTTCACTTCTGGACGTGCTTCTAACCATGCAATAACTTGTGTTTTTTGCTCTTCAGTAGCACTGCCGTAACGGTCAGTAGAGCATAGGAAGCCTTCAAACAGTTCTAGACCACCGCCGCCGAAGCAAAGGCCAAGCCCATCAATGTAGTCGATAAAGTCATCAACGAATGCATCGTAACGGTCGAAGTCGTTGATGTCTGTTTCACAGCTGATCTCGAAACCTAGGATTGCGAACTCACCTAAGAACAGCTTTTTACGGATACGACGGCTCTTGTTATCGATCTTGTCTAATTTCATGATTATCTCTCGTAGATGATTTGAATTCGTACACCTTATACCTTCTATCACACTTTAGCCCAAGTAAAATCAGAATGAAGCGATACAGTTGGTGATTATGTGACCAAAACTTAATTGCTCAATTGGTAACGCTGCTGAGTTTGCTGCACTGCTGAAACACAAGTTTCATATGTTTTAAGCACTTTTGTCATTTTTCTTCTCCAAACTTCTTGCCGTTCAACTAATCACTTATTTATTAATTAAACTATAAGATCGGGAAAGTAAAAATGAGCAAGGAAACCTTTGACGCGACGCGTTATAACCAAAGTGAAAACAAACCATTTGAAGAAGTATTAGAAGCGAGCCTATCTCGACGCAGCATTCTAAAAGGTGGTTTAGGTATCAGTGCGATGACAGCGTTTGGTGCTTTCGGATTGGCTGGTTGTAATTCGTCTGACTCAGGAAGTACAGTAAGCAGTGGCTCGGGCGTATCTAAAGCCGTTCTTAACTTTGAATCTATCCCTGGCTCACTCACTGACGCCGTTTCAATTCCACAAGGCTACACCGCACAAGTACTGGTACCTTGGGGTACACCGCTGAATGCTCAAGGCAGCGCGTGGAAAAATGATGGCAGCAATACCAGCTCAGACCAACTTAACGCGTTGGGCATGCACCATGATGGCATGCACTTTTTCCCATTAAATGACAGTACGACCGACGGTCTGCTTTGCATCAACCACGAGTACATTGATACATCAGCACTGCATCCAAACGGTCCGACGGTTGAAAATGGCGTACGTACCATTGTAGATGAAGTGCGTAAAGAGATTAATGCGCACGGTGTGTCAGTGGTTCGAATTCAACTGGAAGACAACATGTGGAAGTTGGTTGATACCGATCCACTAAACCGCCGTTACACTGGTGCGACAGCAATGGACTTATCTGGCCCAGTCGCGCACACGTCACTAACCGTCACTCGTTTCTCGCCAGATGGCAGCCAAGCACGTGGTACGTTAAACAACTGTGGCAACGGCTACACGCCATGGGGCACTTACTTAACTTGTGAAGAGAACTGGCCTGGTTACTTTGTTAACGCCGGGACTCGTACAGAAGAACAAGATCGCATTGGTGTTGATGACCAAAGCACACGCTACTTGTGGGAAACACTTGCAGGAAATGCAGAAGAGCGTCTTGATGAGTTCTCTCGCTTTAATGTGGCTCCAACAGGAGCAAGTGCAATGGATGATTACCGTAATGAAGCCAATGGTCACGGTTACATCGTCGAAATTGACCCTTACACGCAAAACTCGCGTGCGAAGAAGCGTACTGCACTAGGTCGTTTCCGTCACGAAGGCTGTACTTTTGGTAAGCTTGAAGAAGGCAAACCAGTGGTATTCTACTCTGGTCACGACTCTCGCTTTGAGTACCTATACAAATTTGAATCTGCGGCAGCGTGGGATCCAGCAGATGCAAACTCGGAAAACCGCCTAGCGACAGGCGATAAGTATATGGACGAAGGCACATTGTATGTTGCGCGTTTCAATGAAGACAGTACAGGTACTTGGTTGCCGTTGACGCTTGATAGCGTAACAAAATCTGGTGGTACGCTAGCGGAGCACTTTAACTCATTGGCTGAAATTATCATTAATACGGCAGGCGCGGCTGATCTCGTTGGGGCAACTCCAATGGATCGCCCAGAGTGGTGTACGGTTGATCCATTCACAGGCTCGGTTTACTTAACATTGACGAACAATACGCGCCGTACAGATGAAACCAATCCTGCGAACCCACGTCTGAATAATAAGTTTGGTCACGTTATTCGTTGGGATGAAGGGGCTTCAGCTACAGACTTTACTTGGGATATTTTTGTCTTTGGTTCGCCAGCAAATGGTGATGCAGATACCAACCGTTCTGGCCTGAATGAGCTAAACCAGTTTGCTAGCCCTGACGGATTAGCGTTTGATGGCCGTGGTATTTTGTGGATTCAGACCGATAACGGCGCAGATGAAGTTACGTCTTACACTAATGATCAAATGTTGGCCGTTGTGCCATCTAAGCTAACAGATGAGAATGGTGACCAAGCAGTGATTGGTGCGGATAACCAAGCAGAGCTTAAACGTTTCTTTGTCGGACCAAATGGTTGTGAAGTGACAGGCTTTACTATCAGCCCTGATTACAAATCATTGTTTGTGAATATTCAGCACCCAGGTAACTGGCCATACAGTGAAGATGCCGCCGAAGAAACGCCTGCTGGTGTTTCTGTGCGCCCAAGAGCGGCGACGGTTGTCATTCGACGTGAAGACGGTGGAGAGATTGCAGTTTAATCTCTAAATGCATTAAAACCTTAAAATTCAAGCCCTGCAAATGCAGGGCTTGATGGTTTAGGCGAATGCCTAGTCGCACTTTATATCCAGACAACAGGCTTAGCTTTTCAATGAACCGCCTGAAGTACGAATCACGTCTTGATACCAGTAGAAGCTCTTCTTGCGTTTACGTTCTAGCGTTCCTTGCCCATCATCATGACGATCGACATAAATATAACCGTAACGCTTGCTCATTTCGGCTGTTGAGTTAGCCACCAAGTCGATAGGCCCCCAGCTGGTGAAGCCCATCAACTCAACGCCATCAAGAATCGCTTCGTGTGCTTGAACCAAATGATCATTAAGGTATGAAATTCGATAATCGTCTTGGATTTCCCCGTTTTCATCGAATTCATCGCGAGCGCCTAAGCCATTCTCGACGATAAATAGCGGCTTTTGGTAACGATCGTGAAGGAAGTTAAGCAAAACGCGCAGGCCTTTTGGATCGATCAACCAGCCCCATTGGCTCTTTTCAAGGTATGGGTTTGGTACGCTATCGACGATGTTACCCACTTCTTTCTGTTTCGGATCGGCACTCGCACAGCCACTTGCGTAGTAGCTGAAGGAAATAAAATCGACACTTGCTGAGGCAATTTCTTCTAAGTCGCCAGCTTCCATTTGTATTTCAATGCCGTTTTCACGGAAGTAACGTTTCATGTAGCCTGGGTACTGACCACGAGTCTGCACATCACCGAAGAACAACCACTTATTGTTTTCATGCATAGCAGCAAGCACATCATCAGGGTTGCAGGTGTATGGGTAGTTGATTGCGCCAAGCAGCATGTTACCAATCTTGCCGTTTGGTACGATTTGCTGACACAGTTTTACCGCTTTCGCGTTTGCGACTAGCTGGTGGTGAATCGCTTGATAAATGTCTTGTTCACTGGCGTCTTCTTGCAAGCCCACTCCCGTAAATGGCGCATGCAGTGACATGTTGATTTCGTTGAACGTTAACCATAGCTTCACTTTGTCTTTGTAGCGTTCCAGCACGGTGCGAGCGTAACGCTCGAAAAACTCTATCACTCGACGATCGCCCCAACCACCATAATTCTCAACCAAGGCGTAAGGCATCTCGTAATGAGAAAGCGTCACAAATGGTTGAATGTCGTGTTTGGCTAGCTCATCAAAAATTTTGTCGTAAAACGCCAGTCCTTCTTCATTTGGCGCAAGCTCATCGCCATTAGGAAAAATACGGCTCCAAGCGATGGATAAGCGCAGGCAGGTGAATCCCATCTCTTTAAACAGGGCAATATCTTCTGGATAGCGATTGTAGAAATCGATAGCAAGATCTTTGATACCAGGCGTTCGTTCTTCACGCGTTTGATGCGGGCTCAGAATGCCGTTTGGCAACATATCTGATGTTGATAAACCTTTCCCCCCAAGGTTGTATGCCCCCTCTACCTGGTTTGCCGCAATGGCACCACCCCAAAGGAAATTATCTGGAAACTTAATCATGTTTCTCACTCTTTATATTTAGGAAATGTTTGTGGATTTATTGCTTGAGAATAGTGTAGGAGACATCTCGATACTTGTAGCGAGATCGTGTTTTTATCAGTTCATCACCAAACGTCAGTAATGATAAACATTGAGATATAGGATGGTTGTTAACAATGCCAACCTAAGTGAATTTAGGTTGGCATTCGTATTCAAAACGTAAATGCTAAATTCGCCGCCGCGCCAAACTGGTTATCGCCAGCGTAAGACCCTGCTAGGTCTACACTGATCACATCAAAAGGACTGATGCCAATGCCACCTGTCACCGAGTTATCGAGGTTATTTTCTAGGTCAACTTCATAACCAGCGCGGAGTTGAGCCCATCCCCAAGCATTCCCCTCGATACCAACGCGAATAAACTGCGTGTCATCGTCGAGCTCTTTAAAGCGCTTTTGTTTGGTGAGATCGGCGTCTAGGCTCAGAGCTATATAGTCCCCGACATAGCCGATACCAAGGGTCGCTTGTGGCGTGAGTTCGTAGGTATAGTTGCCTAGTTTTGTTTCTATATCTTGTTCGAAGACGTCTTTTAACGAGAGACCAGCTCTAAATGCGTTGTGATACCAAGCGACCCCAAGATCCATATTGAACGTGTTCTTTGATACTTCACTTTTGTCTTAATCCTCGATATCAAAGTCATCTAGTGTTGTACGCTGCGTATAGGTTTTAAGCTGTTGGTATTTGGGCGTAATACCAAATGCGAATTGCTGCCCACCTATCGTGTAAGCGCGAGCCAAGGCAACGCCATATTCCGCACTACCGAAAGCCGCTAGGTCGACGGCAGAATTGAGGTATCGATCTGCGGTGTTTGTTGAATCTGAGATATCGGGTGCCGCAAGTATCTCCACATAACCAGCGCTAAAAAGGTTTACCGACATGTAGCGTGTCGGAATCGCAATCGCGAGGCTCAGACCTCCGTTAATGACGACTGGAGCACTCTTATCTAATTGATCGAGTAGTCGATTAAGTTCGGCTTCGTTCGCAGGTGTGGGAATGCCCTGAATACTATCGTAAAGGTCTTGAACATCATCAACGGCTGATAAAGCTTCATCCTCATCGTGAATATTGACGCCGAGAGCAGGAATGAGTAGGCCGATATCGTCATTTTCTCGATAGAGAGCACCTAGGGCTGGGTTGTGTAGAGGAGCGGTTAAATAGTCAGCGGAAACGACGCCTGTATTTCCCATTCCGTGACTTCGAGCGTCTGCTGCGTAAGGTGCTGCAAAAGCGTGAGGTGATAAAATAAAAAGCGCCCCTGTTGCTGCTAAAGTTAGTTTTCTCATAACGCATCCATTCTTACTTTAAATAATTACTTATCAATAAATTAGATGGTGGGAGCTAAAACTTGGTGTCAACCACCAAAAATTGCGCTGATGAATAGCATGTGGCGATTCATCAAGTTAAGCGTAGGTTAGGCAACTCGCTTTATAAAGTTGATCAGGGTTTATTGCTCTTTAATTGCGTGGAGAAAAGCTGGAGAGGTAGATGGCGTTGGATTAGCTACGATGAGGAGCGAGCTCAAACATTAAGGTGAAGGACATGCCTTTATCAGCGTTGAGCTGCGCACTGACTTTCCCTTGCATATCTCGCATATTGTTGGCGGTAATGGAAAGCCCTAACCCCAGTCCTTCACCAATTTTTTTACTGGTTTGGAAAGGCTCGAACATGGTATCGAGTTGGTCTGAAGGTACCCCACACCCATTATCACTTACCACGACCTCGACATTATCGGAAGTGGGTGTAACGGCAATCATTAACTGTGGATCTTGGGTCTCTTTCATCGCATCTAATGCGTTGGAAATTAGGTTGCCGAGCACTTGTTGTAGGCGTTGCTCTTCGCCAATGATATTGGGTAAGTCGTTGGGAATGCGTACCCGAACATCTACCTTCGCGAGTTGAGATTGATAGACGCGTAGCGTCTCTTCTAAAGCGTTTGTCAGCGATATCTCGTGCAGTGTCTCTGGTTTATTGTAGGCAAACGTTTTTAGCTGACTGGTCATGCTTGCCATGCGGTCAATCAACTTTTGAATCAACTTGTTATTGGCTTTCATCATGTCTGTTTGTCCACGTTCTGCTAGCAACTCGTTGGTGGTTAAAAGGGTACGCAGGCCAGTCAATGGTTGGTTTAACTCGTGGGTAATCGCGCTCGACATTCTGCCCAATGCTGCCATTTTGCTTGATTCAATCAATTGCTCTTGGGCTTGTTTTAAAGCTTGAGTTCGCTCTTCCACTCTTTGAGCGAGCTCTTGGTTAATCAGTTGCAGCGATTGTTCCGCTTTTTTACGTTTGCTAATGTCGATTATGGTAGCAAGGAAATACTGCTCACCGTGCCATGGGAAGCTAGTGAGTGAAAATAGTACAGGAAATACGCTGCCATCACTGCGTCGCGCCATGGTTTCTACAGCGCTAATCTCTGCTAGTTCCTTATGCTTTGGCAGATCTCTAAGCAAAGTGAGTGTGGTCGAATTTGAATTACCCGCATCAAATAACTCCCAGGCGAAGGTATGACGATTCACACTTTCAGGAAGACAAAAAAGGCGTTTTGCCATTGGGTTGAGGTCGAACAATAGACCTTGTTCATCAATCAACAACAAACCAACATGTGTTTTATTGATCATCTGTTTAAGTCGGCGTTGCGATTCTTCTAGTAAGGCTTGAATACGCTGCTGATTGAGATGTTTTTGTCGACGCTGTAAACCAATGATGACCAACAGGATAAGGAGCAGGAGGAGCGCTGCGATGCTCCATCCAATGACACTAATCGTTTGCTGAACAGGTTTGGTCGGAATAAGGTAACTGACAAACCAGTTTAAGTCGTCCAGCTTTACTGTGTGTGCAAAGTAGCGCTGCTGATTGAGAGTCCAGAAATGAATCACCGTATTGTCATACAGCGTTTGAGTTTCGACTTTGACTTGGTTATTCGGTTCATTAAACCAGTCGGCGTTATAGTTTGTGCTGCTGGAGAGGAAGAAGCGTTGATGGCGATTTTGTAGCGTGATGATGTCTTGGCTGGTGATGGTCTGCTCTGTTAGCAAACTCAGGTTGATTTGAACAACAACGATGCCCGCTATCTCCAAACCATCAAAAATTGGTGCAGAGAGGTAGTAAAGCGGACTAGAACCTTTTGTTTTATTCACCAGTGAGACGCCTTCTCCCTGACGTTGTATTTGTTCGACAATCGCACGGCGGTCAGAGCGGCTGAACCGTTCATCGATCAGACTCGATACCAACACTTCTCCCGAGGTTGAAAGTATCAACCAACCCTCTGTATTCGCGGCTTTATCGAGCTGTGTCAGTTGTGCTTGAAGTGGCTCGTAGTAGTTTAAATTGCCTTTCACAAACGCAATTGTTTCTGGGTTATTCGTGACGAGATAGGGAAGGTGATAGAAACGTTTTAATGCTCGGCGGACTTCACCAATGTAGTCGAGGAGTTTCTGTTGTGCTTCTTGTTGAGTTTGGACGCTCAGCCATTGATGGGCCACCTCTCGGCTAGCACCGTAGAAAAAGATCACCAGCGCACTGATCAATACGGCGGTTAGCCACATTTTCCCATTCTTAGTGCGCTGCATACGAGCTCCGTTTGGCTGAACATAGTTATCGTAGTTGGTAGTGAAAGAGTGCGCTTAACTGATTGGATGTTAAAGAATTGTGATTAAGAAGTGGGATCTAGCTCCTTTTCTATAGCATGGTTTTTGCTAACTTTAGCAAAGACTTCTATCACCGATCAGGCAGTAACTCATGACTTTTGACGACATTCCGCGTATCGCCCTAATTGAAGATGATGACATCGTTCGTCAAGCAACAAGCCAATGGCTGCAATTGGCAGGGTTTGACGTCACAGCTTTTAGCTCGGGAGAGGAAGGCAAAACCGCCATTCTGAACCAAGAGTTTGATGCGATAGTTAGTGATGTTCGTTTGCCAGATACTGATGGAATTTCGATTTTAGAGAGCCTTATTGCGAATCACATTCCAACACCAATGATACTAATTACTGGTCATGGTGATGTGGATATGGCGGTGAATGCGCTACAAAACGGCGCGTTTGATTTTATTGAAAAACCTTTCCAGCCGGAGCGTTTGTCTCAACGCGTCACAGATGCGGTCGAGAGCCACCGCGCGCAAACATCGACGCTTCACCGCCAAGAGTATCTAGCTAGCGTGAGTGGTTTAGAAGAGGTGCTCATTGGTCAAAGTCGAGTGATGCAGCAATTACGCGAGCAAGTTGCGAAATTGGCGAAAATCGATACTAACGTGATCATTTACGGCGAAACAGGTAGTGGTAAAGAGCTGGTGGCGACCAGTTTGCACAATGAAAGCCAAAGAAAACCTCATCACTTTGTGCCGATAAACTGTGGTGCGATTCCAGAACACCTTTTCGAGAGTGAGTTGTTTGGTCACGAAGCTGGGGCCTTCACCGGTGCAAACAAACGACGCATCGGCAAGTTGGAATACGCCGATAAAGGCACGTTGTTTTTTGACGAGATAGAAAGCATGCCGCTGTCCATGCAGGTGAAAGTGCTGCGTTCATTACAGGAACATACAGTTGAGCGCGTTGGAGGCAATCAACAGATTTCGGTTGATTTGAGAGTGATCGCCGCCGCGAAAGAAGATCTCAATGATCATGATGAGTTTCGTCAAGATTTGTATTATCGACTCAATGTGGCGCAGATCTATTTGCCACCATTACGTGAGCGAGAAGAAGATTCACTGATTTTGTTTGAGCACTTCACCTTGCAAACTAACCCTGAAACCAGACCATTGAGTGATGCCGACAGAAACGCTGTGCTTTCCTACGCTTGGCCTGGGAATGTTCGAGAGCTGCGAAACGTGGCTATGCGTTTTGCTTTGGATGAAACGGTATCTGTGATGGAAATTCTCTCTAGCCGTCCTTCGTCAACCACGGAGGAGACGCAAGTGGGTGTTCCTCTGGTTATTCAATTACATAATTTTGAGCGTAAGGTGCTGCATGATTCATTGGTCAGGCATCACGGACGCATTAACGAGGTGATGCAGGAATTGGATTTACCTCGTCGAACTTTGAATCAAAAGATGCAAAAGTTTGGTTTAAATCGCTCTGATTATACTTAATGCAATTTTTAAGCTGATTTACCGCTATGGGCGTCACAAATATGATTATGCGCTTTTCGAGGGAGTCGGGACAAACTTATAAGTTAGGCCTTTCCCTTCTCCAAACAAGGTGACTTGGTTTCTGCCCGTATGTTTAGAGCTATACAGCGCTTCGTCTGCTTCAGCAACGACCTCGTGAAGCGATTGTCCCTCAGATAACTCACTGATTCCAAAGCTCATGGTGATCTCATTTTCGAATGACTGCAGTGAGGCTTCTGTTTCTACCGCTAGGCGAATTTGCTCGGCAACAATTTTGGCTCGGTGTGCTTTTTCAAGTAAAACAATCATGAACTCATCACCACCAAATCGTACTGTGCAAGCTGACTCCGGGAGGTGTTTCTTAAAGATAGCGGCAATCGTAGCCATGACGGAATCGCCTACCGTATGGCCGTAGTGATCATTAATTACTTTGAACTCGTCCATGTCGGTCATGATGATGCTTATTGATTGGTTCCGTTTGTGCGCTTGATTAACAAGGTTTGGAACAATTTCTTCCATCGCGCGACGATTATGAAGCCCTGTGAGAGCGTCTAAATGTGAGAGATCATTGATTGACTGTATCAAGCGGCCATTAATTAGCCACAACATGCTAAAGCTCATAGCGACAATCAGACAGATGCTAAGTAAAAACGTCATCTGGTGGATAAAACCTGCGGTCATAAAATTTGGCACTTCATTGGCGAAAGCGCTCCAAAGTGCTCTGAAGCCCATAAAAATACTGAAGCAAAAGAAGGAGCACGCCATCACTATGGTTGGGAGTTTTTGGTCTTGCTTGGTACCTTTCAGCATGGCGATCCCACTAAAAAACGTAACGATGCAGATATAAACACTTAAGCAAATGATACGGCTTTTAATTGAATGGTCATGGAAGGTGAAATAATAAAACGAACCGCTGAAAATGGGCGTTAAAAAAGCGAGTGAGTGGGCCAGTTTTAGAGGGAATTGACGAAAAATGCTCACGCTGTAAAGCGTAAGCAAGAAGCCGATTAATATGAGCGTATTCGCTATGACGATGGTAAGCCAATCTGGTGCGGAGCCTCTAAATCCCAGTAAAAAAGGCCCAAAGCCAATAAATAACAGCGAGAGAGAAAAAGTTTTTAAGCCTTTGATTTTTTTCTGTGTGTATTGGTAACAAAGTAGACTGATTGAGTAAATGCAAGAGAACAGAATAACGATAAAGTTGAGCGTTCTGATGTCTAAATACTGATTGTCCATAAGCGCTCCACATCAATCCATAGTTCAGGCAACTCCTTTGCCTGATATCAATAAGCGAACTACATATTAACTTACTTATTGAGTGATGTCTTATGTTAAACGGCTATTCATTTACCAGCTCGAATTGTTCGGTTTGGTTGGTTTTCGCCGTAAACAGCAGACCAACAATCATCATAAATACGCTAGGTATAATCCAGCTAGCAAAGTCATTGTACAGAGGCATGTAATTACCCATCCACTCATCGGTGGAATCTGGCATGTAACCTAGGATGTGCAGCGCATCAACACAACCAAACGCTAGAGCAGTGAACGCCGTCGCGACGACCATGATTTGCGACATCTTGTTGCGCACTGGTGCCATGATCATCAACGCAATCGCTACTGGGTGAAGCGCCACAACCGCTGGCAATGTGATAGCCAATAGTTGCTCTAGACCTACGTTAGCGATTAAACCTGCCAACACCATGGTCGTGATCACGCAGCCTTTGTAGTTCACTTTGCTGAAAGTGTTGTCGTAAAACTCACTGCCTGCGGTGGTTACGCCGATAGCAGTAGTCAAACACGCCAATACCATCACGGCACCTAGTAATAGTGAGCCAAATGCACCGAAGTGGCTGAAGGTGAACGCTGTTAAGATGTCGCCACCATTGCTGAACTCAGAACCCAAGTACGAGCTCGTCGAACCAATGTAAGCCAATGAGATGTAAACAAATGCCATGGCAACGGCGTACATCAAAGCTGCGATTAGCGTGTATTTTGCGGTGGCTTTCGGACAATCCACCCCCATGCTGCGAATCGCTCGGAAGATGATCCAACCAAAACCGATAGAACCTAACGCATCCATGGTCATGTAGCCTTGCGTCAAGCCTTCAGCAAATGCGCCAGATACGTATGGTCCCGTTGCGGCAGTTAGCTCGCCGGTTGGGTAAATCAGAGCGGTCACAGACATGATCACTAAAATAGCCATCAATGCAGGGGTTAAGATCTTGCCTAGGTTGTCGACCAATTTGCCCGGGTATAGCGCAAACAAAATGGTGATAACACAGAAAGCAATTGTGAAAGGCACCAAAGCGGCATCACCAAACATTGGTGCAAAGCTAAATTGGTAAGCCACGGTAATCGCGCGTGGTATTACGAATGCAGGACCAATCACGATAAATACCATTACCCAAAAACTGGTCGCCAAAGGTTTAGGTAGGGCTGCGGTTAATTTATCTGAACCGTTTACGATAGCGACCATCACCAGTGCCATTGCAGGCAGACCTACGCCCGTTAAGAGGAAGCCAGACATCCCGCTCAGAAAGTTTTCACCTGCTTGGTAACCCAAAAATGGAGGGAAGATCAGGTTACCCGCGCCTAAGTACATGGCGAAAGTCATGAAGCCCAAAGCGGCGATATTGCGTGCGCTTAACATTGTTATTCCTCTTATGTTTCGCTTGGAAGAAACTGAAAGGAATGGGAGGAGTATGTGGTGTTCCCGTCAGCTTCTTCTCAAGCTGACAGAAAGTTTAGATATAGCCTGTCAGCTCTGAATCAGTTTCAGAGAGAGCAGGAGGATCGCAGCAGCAACGCCAGATGGGCGTTTTAAAGCGAATTGTAATTGCGCAGTTGCTGACATGGGTGATCCTTAATGACGAAAAAATACCAAGGAATAGGTTTGCCTTGGCGTGTTGTTACCCTAACGAACATGAGGCTATTGGCACAACCCCGAAGTAGAAAATAAGTTGATACGGTTAATGTTTGTTTCTGAACTGGTGGATCGAACTGCTTTTTTAATTCAAAATTAGAATAAATGACTTATCAATTCTGTAACATGGCTTGTTTTGCTGTATTTTTGTGCTATTTGTAGTCGTTTAGGCTATAAACTTCCGCTGATAAAGTGAGCAGTTTAGAATGATGCGCTTTTTCTTCTTATTGTTAAGACGCTCATTAGTTGCAGTTCAATCCAAAATTGCATCGGCAAAATATTGCTTATCAGCCAATCGTGCATTTATTTTGTCTTGATCACATTTTATTAACCTTTTGCGCTCTAGGCGTGCAACCTCCTTCTCTTCAATGAGCAAGATCTTGCTCATTACTTTGCTATCAAATCAGCATGATTTTGCTCATTTTTGATGTCTTTCAGCGCTTAGTTCAATAAATACAAAGGGTTAAAAGTTGGCATTTCAATTGCTATAGGGAATTTGTTGTTAATAAGGATTTAACATGATGTAAATCCCCAATCGTGAAACGACTACACGGAGAGTAATAATGAAAATGAATAAGCTGGTAAAAGCTTTGGCTGTCGCTGTGACTTCTTTTGGTATTGCGGCTAACGCTGCGGCAGAGGACCGTAGCTACATTCTTGCTACGGCATCGACAGGTGGTACTTACTACCCTGTGGGCGTAGCGTTGGCGACGTTAAGCAAAGTGAAATTGGCACCAAAGCACCACTTCTCCCTTTCTGCAATCAGCTCTGCGGGCTCTGGTGAAAACGTCAAACTGCTGAACGAGAACGAAGCACAGTTCGCGATCCTACAAGGTCTTTACGGTGCTTGGGCTTGGTCTGGTGAAGGTCCTTATGAGAAGAGCGGTCGTCAAGAACAACTGCGTTCAGTCTCTATGCTGTGGCAAAACGTTGAGCACTTTATTGTTCGCTCTGACTTAGCAAAAACTGGCACGGTGACAGATCTGAACAACCTAGACGGTAAAAAGTTCTCTATCGGTAAGAAGAATTCTGGTACTGAGAACTCGGGTCGCCAAATCATGAAAGGTCTGAAGGTAGACCCTGATAAATTCAACCTTGCTTACATGGGTTACGGCGGCAGTGCGAGCGCACTTCAAAACGGCACCATTGACGGTATGAACACGCCTGCAGGTGTACCTGTTGGTGCGGTCACTCAAGCTTTTGCTGCGCTGGGTAAAGACATTTCGATCCTTTCGTTTACTGACGAGCAAATCAAAGAGGCGAACGGCAACTACAACCTATGGACGAAGTACGAGATCCCTGCGAACACGTATCCAGGTCTAGATAAGCCGATCACCACCATTGCACAGCCTAACTTCTTGGCAGTTCGTGAAGATATCTCGGAAGAAGACGTTTACCAGCTAACCAAAGCGATCTACGAGAACCTGCCTTTCCTACAAGGCATCCACAAAGCAACAAAAGCAATGGCGATTGAGAAAGCGATTGCTGGCTTGCCAGTGCCTCTTCACCCAGGTGCGGCGCGTTACTACAAAGAAATGGGCATCGAAATCCCATCAGACCTAATGGCGAAATAACGCCAACTTCGCCCTGAGTTTCGGCTCGGGGCATTTTATCCCTACCGATATCTAAGATGGAAAAAGCCGCCAGAGCTTGGAGTATGAGATGAGCGACTCAATAGAAAAGGAATTGCAGAAATTTGAGCTGCCCACGCGCACAGATTTTCCGTGGGTAACCACCACAATCACAGTGTTTGGCGTGGTGTTGTCTGCTTTGCACATTTGGTTTAATACCTTATCGACGTTACCGGAGTTATGGATTTCCGCGACCCACTTTGCTGGTTTTGCGGTGATTTGTGCGCTTTGGTATCCGGCTCATATCTCTCTCAAGCAGAGTAAGGTTGCGCTCGGCATTGATGTGTTAATTGCTACGGGCGCGGTCGCGTGTTTGCTCTACATTCCCTATGCCGAAGATGCGCTGTATGAACGTGGCGTCAAGTTCGTGACCAGCGATTGGGTCTTCGCCATCATGGCAATTTTGATTGTTATCGAACTGATTCGACGCACCATGGGTTGGTTTATTCCAGTGCTGATTGTGGTGTGTTTAAGCTACGTTGTGCTTTGGGGGAAGTGGGCGACAGGTATTTTCCACTTCCCGGGGTTGAGCATGGAAACCTTGCTCTACCGTAGCTTTTATTCTTCTGAGGGCATGTTTGGTTCTATCTCGCGCATCAGTTGGACTTTCGTATTCATGTTCATTCTGTTTGGTGCGTTTCTTGTTCGCTCAGGTGTTGGTGATTATATCATCAATGTGGCACGTGCTGCGGCTGGCAAAATCATCGGTGGTCCGGGTTTTATCGCAGTTATTGGCTCCGGTTTGATGGGCTCAGTGTCTGGCTCAAGCGTGGCAAATACGGTTTCAACCGGTGTTATCAGTATTCCTTTGATGCAAAAAGCAGGTTTTCCTTCGCGCTTCGCGGCGGGCGTTGAAGCTGCGGCGTCGACAGGTGGTCAGTTGATGCCACCAGTGATGGGAGCGGGCGCTTTCATCATGGCGTCTTACACGCAAATTCCTTATGTTGATATTATTGCCGTTTCTTTCATTCCTGCTCTTATCTATTTCTTGTCTGTGGCGTTCTTTGTGCGTATCGAAGCCAAACGCAGCGGCGTTCAAAAAATCACGACTAGCGATGAATCTCTACTGAAAGTGTTGATCAGCGGTTGGCACAACCTTATCCCACTGGCGGTATTGGTCACTTTGTTGGTTCAAGGTTTTACGCCAACTTACGCTGCGGGCTTGTCGATCATTTCAGTGGTGGTGGCTTCTTGGTTTTCGAAAGATCATAAGATGGGACCAAAAGCGATCATCGAAGCACTTTCGCAAGGCGCGAAAAACATGGCGACAACCGCTGTATTGCTGGTGGGTATTGGTTTGGTGATCAACGTGATCAGTACAACGGGCATCGGCAACACGTTCTCATTGATGATCGATGGTTGGGCGAATGGTGACTTGTTCATCATGATCGTTCTGATTGCACTCGCTTCTCTTGTTTTGGGTATGGGCTTACCCGTGACAGCGGCGTATATTGTATTGGGCACATTGTCTGCCCCTGCGCTTTACAAGTTGATTGCGGAAAACCAATTGCTTGAATTGATGGTGTCAGGTCAATTGCCAGAGCAAGCAAAAGCGATCTTTATGTTGGCAGCGCCAGAAAAGCTGGAACTGCTTAATGCACCAATGGCGTTGGAAACGGCGAAAGAAATGGTGGCGCTAGTACCTGCGGACTTTATGGAAACCCTACTAGAGCAAAGTTTGGGTATGGAAGCGGTAGGTTTAGCACTGCTGGCTGCTCATCTCATCATCTTCTGGCTATCGCAAGACAGTAACGTAACACCACCAGTGTGTTTGACCGCTTTTGCAGCAGCGACCATTGCTAAAACACCGCCAATGCGCACCGGTTTAATGGCGTGGAAAATCGCCAAAGGTTTGTATCTTGTACCGTTGTTGATTGCTTACACAGGCTTAGTCAGTTGGGATGTAACGTCGGTAATTACCGTGGGCTTCTTCGCCATCATCGGTACTTATGCATTGATTGGTGCGATTGAAGGCTACTTGGAAGGTCCTCTAAACATTCTGACGCGGCTCTTGTTGGTAGTGGTGGGTACATTGCTGGTTTGGCACGACATCCCAATGTTGGTTCGTGTGGCAAGCTGCGCGGTATTTGTCGCGGTGTTCATTTACAGTGGTCGCAAGTTCAAATTGCAACAATCTCAACTATCGGTTTTATAAGAGGTCGTATGAAATCAGTCTATGACTACATCATTGTTGGTGGCGGTATCGTTGGTGTGTCGACAGCATGGCAACTGCAGCAACGTCACCCAGACAAATCCATTTTATTGGTTGAGAAAGAGTCCGGTTTTGCCAAGCACCAAACCGGACACAATAGCGGCGTGATTCATGCCGGGGTGTACTACGCACCGGGCAGCTTAAAGGCGGATTTTTGTAAGCGTGGAGTAGAGCGAACCATTTCGTTCTGCGCCGAGCACGATATTCCGGTGGAGAACTGTGGCAAGTTACTGGTTGCGACCAACGAGCAAGAAGTCGAACGCATGAATGCCCTCTATGAGCGCTGCCATGTCAACGGCATCGACGTAAAGCTACTCGATGAAGTCCAACTCAAGCTGGCTGAACCAAACATCACAGGCTTGGGTGCGATTTATGTCAAAACTACCAGTATTGTCGATTATCGTTTGGTCACAGAGCAGATGGCGGAAGAGTTTAAAAAGCTCGGCGGTCAAATCAGTCTGAGAACCAAAGTGGTGGCTGCCGAAGAGAAGGATGAAGAAGTTCAACTGACCTGCATTTCAGACGGTCAAACCATGCAGCTTAATACCAAGTTCTTGGTTACTTGCAGCGGCTTGATGGCGGATCGTATGACTAAGATGATGGGTATTCCAACTGACTTTCAGATCATCCCTTATCGTGGTGAATACTACCGCTTAGATAGCAAACACGACCAAGTGGTGAATCATCTTATTTATCCAATTCCCGACCCTGATTTGCCATTCTTGGGCGTCCACCTGACTCGCATGATTGATGGCAGTGTGACCGTAGGTCCAAATGCGGTGCAAGGCTGGAAGCGAGAAGGGTACGATAAGGTCAACTTTAGCCTGCAAGATACCATGCAGATGCTCAGCTTCTCCGGTTTCTGGAAGGTGACACAAAAGCATCTAAAAACCGGATTGGATGAGTTTAAGAACTCGTGGTGGAAGCCGGGCTATCTCAAACTGGTCAATAAGTACTGCCCAAGCATCAAGGTCGAAGACCTCAAACCATATCCTGCGGGTATTCGCGCGCAAGCAGTGTTATCCGATGGCACTTTGGTTCATGACTTCCTGTTTGCCGAGAGCGCAAGAAGCCTACACGTTTGCAACGCCCCCTCTCCCGCAGCGACATCGGCAATGCCTATTGGGGAGTACATTTGCGATAAAGTGAATAAGAAGATAGAGGCGAAAGCCGAGTTGGTTTAACAGTAAAAAGCCATATTAAAATATATGAGCGAAAAGAATGCTTTTCTAGAATATTGACTGGTATGTCATTTGCCGCACAATAATGTAATTAGTATGTAAGAAATGGTTTTAAAGTGTCGTAATACAATGTCAACTTCAAATTTTATAGGTGATTTTTTGTTCTTTCAGTTTTAATCTTCATCAGATGGAGGGACTATGATTACAAAACGGCACCTTAGAAAAGTATGGAAGAATGAAACTAAAGTTTCAGAAGACTATTTAGTGATTATTAGCAAAGAACTTTCTATGAAGATCTCTGAATGTAAGTTAGACAGTGAACTGAGACTGTCACACTTTGTCGCTCAATTAGTAAAAGAGGTTGGTCCTGGAATGAGAATGGAGGAAAACCTGAATTATTCAGTTCAAGGATTGAAAAGCACTTTCAGAGTCTATCGGAATAGGCCGGAGTTAGCTGAAAAGCACGGGAGAAAAAATGCCATCAATCAAAAAGCAAACCAAGAAGCGATAGCAAATAATGCCTATGCCATGAAAATAGGCAATGGTGATGCAAGTACCGGAGATGGATGGAAATATCGCGGTAGAGGAATGATACAGTTAACAGGGAAAGGAAACTATTTAGCGACAGAAAGCATACACGCAAATATTTGGAACGAAAATACGAGCTTCTCTTCTTCGCCCCAGTTAGTTGCTCAACCTAAATATGCCATCAGGACTGCTATGATTTTTTGGCTGAAGAATAAACTATATTTAAAAGCCGATAAGGGAGCATCTAGAACGGTAACTGATAGTATTACTAGGGTTATTAATAAAAATACAGATTCATATGGACAACGACATGAGATATTTACCGAACTGTATAAAAAAGGTATTTTCAAAGAAATTTTTAAGTAGGGCTTTTGGAGCTTGTTTGATAGTACATTACCCTGCATTTTCCTTTCAGTTAACTAGTGTCGACGATGGTTATTTGCTGACTGATAATAAGTTTGAATCGGATTATATGGTATATACTCCGGGCGCGAAGGAAGCAGAAATTACTGATGCATATGACTTCGCTTGTGTTGGTAGCAAAATCGAAGTGGTTAAAATTAGAAGTGAAATTAACAATGCCGTGACTCATGGAGAGCAGCTCCAATATTACTTTTTTCTTGTTACTGAGAATAAAGCTTACTGGCCACTTAGAATTGTTGAATCTTTCCAGACCGTGGACAAAGATTCCCAGGAATTAGTATCAGAACATTTACCTTTCACAAAGCATGATGACCTTGGGTTAGCTTGTGATTTGATTAGACCTCAGGTTAAAAGCTATTACTTTTCCCAAGCTTTTGAAGCGATACCTAAACATACCCACAGTAAAGGCGACTGACTCAGTCGCCTTTACTGTTTTGACTGTAGAGCTGTAGTGTTTATTGCTCTTTGGAGCAAAGTTCGCCTTTCTTTGCGTGTCTTTCTATCATGTAATCGCCTCGGGCACTGTGCAATACAATTGCATTCCAGACTTGGCCATCTTGCAACTCGAACTCAAACGCATAATGGGTGCCGCCGACCATTTTCGTTCTCACCTCATGAATTGCTTTCAATTTATCATCGGCATTCATTTGATAAAGCACCATGTTGAGTGAGCGTCTTGCGTCAGGAGTTGCCTCAGCAAGTTGCCAATGGCTCTGTTCGTTTGTTGCGGAGCAAATAGACCGCATTTTACTTTTCATGGCGGATGACATTTGCTTGTCTACGGCCAATGCATTTGGTGAAAACAGTGGAACCGTCAAAAGAATCAAAGTTACCAGAAACTGCTTTAAGGTCATAAAAACACTCCGTTGTTTTACTCTTGCTTGAGTATAGACCTCAATAGCTTCAGATGTGGTGCAGTTGACTCCGGGCCTACAATATCGCAGTTCGTATCAACGAACTGATAACAAACAAGGCGACCACGCTTGCCAGCCAAATGCCAATGAACCACAAAATGGGTTTTAGTTTCATCAGTGATATCCTTCTCCACGTTTCATCTTGCCGCGGAAAACCCAGTACGAATAAGCCGTGTAGGCTATGATCAGAGGAAGTAATACCACCGCACCGGCAAGTAAAAATGCCAAACTTTTGTCTGGCGCGGCGACGTCTTGATAAGTGAGTGCGAATGGGACCAAGTAAGGGAATGTACTGACACCGAAACCCATCGCGGACACAAGAAACAGGCCGATCGCAAGAACGTAGGCTCGGACGGCTTTGTGGTCGAGTAAGGCTTTGAATAGCTGCCAAATGAGTGCCGCTGCAATAATTGGTAATATGAAAAACAGTAGTGAGTTTGGTAATGAGAACCAACGTTCAAAGACGATATTTTGGCTTAATGGCAGCCACAAACTGGCGATGAATATACAGGCTACCATCGCTAGTCCCCATCGTCGCGCGACCACGTAATAGCGCCCCATCAGCTCTTCTGGAAGCTTGATTAATAACCAGCATGAACCGAGAAGAATATAAGCACAAACAAGCGCCAGGCCACAAAATACGCTAAATGGTGAAAGCCAATCAAACCATCCACCTGCGTATGCTCGTTCACTAACCTCTATACCTTGGAGCAGGGTTCCGAGCATAATGCCTTGCATCAATGCCGCGGTGAGTGAACCAATGAAAAAAGCGCTATCCCATAAAAACTTTCCGCGTTGTGTTCGGAAGCGATACTCAAAAGAAACCCCGCGCAGAATTAACCCGAGCAGCATTAAAATCAGAGGAGCATAGAGTGCTGGCATAATGACCGCGTAGGCGAGGGGGAACACGGCAAAAAGCCCACCACCGCCAAGAACTAGCCAAGTTTCATTCCCATCCCAAACAGGAGCGATGCTGTTCATCATCATGTCGCGCTCTTCATCGTCATTCGCGCTGAGGAAGAGGATACCAATACCGAGATCAAAGCCATCTAACACGACATAAATCAGAACGGCGAGCCCAATCAAAGCGTACCAAATTAATGCGTAATCCATGAGTTAGCTCCTACGTTAGATGGTTAGAATGTGTGATGGCATCAGTTTTCGTGCCATCAGGAAGTCGGCTATCTAGACCTTCTTCATATCGAGTTGGAGACTTGCGCATCAAACGTAGGAGATAGAAGAAGCCAGCTCCAAAAACCACAAAGTAAACCACGATGAACGCCGTCAGGGAGACGCTCACCGCGGCGGCATCAATAGGCGATGCCGAATTGGCTGTGGTTAAAAGACCGTATACGGTGTAAGGCTGGCGACCGACTTCGGTGGTTATCCAGCCTGCTAAAACTGCAATGAACCCCGCTGGGGCAAACAGGACACAAATACGTTGAAGTGCCCTTGAATCAAAAAATTTGCGACGTTTTCTAAGCCATAGGCTCCACAAACCAATAACAAGCATGCCAAAACCAAGCGCGACCATTACTCGGAAAGACCAGAAAACGATAGAGACAGGAGGGTGTTCCTCCTCTGGAAAAGCATCTAATCCCTTCACTTCACCGTTGAGGTCATGAGTTAAAATCAAACTACCGAGTTTGGGGATTTCCAGTGCGTATTCCATACGTTTTTCGTCATCGTTAGGGATACCGAAGAGGATCAATGGCGCGCCTTGGTGAGACTCATAGTGCCCTTCCATCGCGGCGACTTTGGCGGGTTGATGTTCAAGGGTGTTTAATCCGTGCATGTCTCCAGCAACGATTTGAATTGGTGTCACGATGGCAGCCATCCACATTGCCATCGAGAACATAATTCTGGCTAGAGGGTTATGGTTTGATTTTAGCAAGTGATAAGCGGCAACGCCGGCTACAACAAAAGCAGTAGTAAGGTAAGCGGCGAGCAACATATGAACGAGCCGGTAAGGGAAGGAAGGGTTGAAGACAATCGCCCACCAGTCTTCTGGGATAAACTGTCCGGCTTCGTTGATACTGTAGCCCGCTGGTGTTTGCATCCAACTATTAACCGAAAGTATCCAAAACGCAGACAAAAACGTCCCGAATGCAACAATACAAGTCGCGGTGAAGTGAAGCTTCTTACCCACCTTATCCATACCGAAAAGCATCACGCCTAAAAACCCCGCTTCGAGGAAAAACGCAGTAAAAACTTCATAACCCATTAACGGGCCTAAGATTGGGCCTGTTTTGTCGGCAAATACGCTCCAGTTGGTCCCGAATTGATAGCTCAACACGATGCCACTTACCACACCCATACCAAAACTGATGGCGAAGATTTTGAGCCAGTATTTATAGATCTGCATGTACTGTTTGTTGCCCGTTTTTAAGTACAAGCCCTCTAACACGGCGAGGTAACTTGCCAAACCAATCGTAAACGCTGGAAAAATGATGTGGAAAGAGACAGTAAAGGCAAATTGGAATCTGGCTAAATCGATGGCGAGTGTGTCCATGGGCATTCCCTTTTAAGTTTCGAATTAACGGTTCGCCGAATTAGAAAATATGAGGGAAGAGCGACGAACAAAATGGAATACGAAGAGGGAAGGCTAAGAGATTAAAAAACGATCGCTTTTTACGGCAGTGCGTACCATCTTTTAGATAAAGGAGGAGTTGTTATGAGCCTTAAACACTACTTTGAGAAAGCGACACCTAAGTTTGGCCCTGGTGGGAAGTATCACAAGTTCTATCCATTGTTCGAAGCTGTCGAAACCATTTTTTACACGCCTGGTAAGGTTAACCAGGGCATGACTCACGTTCGAGATAGCATCGATTTAAAACGTATTATGATCATGGTGTGGCTGGCGGTCTTCCCAGCCATGTTCTGGGGTATGTACAACATAGGTCAGCAGTCCAGCGATGCTTTGTTGTATGGAATGGATCAAGCCTCAGCTCATCAAGCGCTGGCTTCTTCGTGGAAACTGAGTTGGGTATGGGGCTCGTTAGATGCGGTTTCACAGGCGGGGTGGGCAAGTAAAATGTGGCTTGGTGCTACTTACTTTCTCCCGGTTTATGCGACGGTGTTTATCGTTGGTGGTTTCTGGGAAGTTCTGTTTGCTATTGTGCGAAAGCATGAGGTAAATGAAGGCTTTTTTGTCAGCTCTATACTTTTTGCGCTGATCCTTCCACCGACAATTCCACTGTGGCAAGCGGCTTTAGGTATCACTTTCGGTATTGTTGTGGCGAAGGAGATTTTCGGTGGTACGGGGAGAAACTTCTTAAACCCGGCACTAGCAGGGCGAGCCTTCTTGTACTTCGCTTATCCCGCTAACATGTCTGGCGGGGCTGTTTGGGTTGCGGCAGATGGTTACTCTGGCGCAACACCGCTGAGCCAATGGTATGAAGGTGGACAAAGTGCCTTGATAAATAATATGACGGGACAGCCAATTTCATGGGGAGATGCTCTTGTTGGTAATTTGCCAGGCTCGATGGGTGAAGTCTCCACGTTATTGATTGCACTAACAGGCTTGGTTCTTATCTTTATGAAGATTGCGTCGTGGCGAATCGTTGCAGGCGTGTTGGTTGGTTTAGTGGCGGCTTCATTATTATTGAATGCGATCGGTTCGGACTCTAACCCAATGTTCTCCATGCCGTTTTACTGGCACTTCGTGATTGGTGGGGTCGCGTTTGGTACCTTCTTTATGGCGACAGATCCCGTCTCGGCGGCTTTTACCAATGGCGGTAAATGGGCATACGGACTATTAATCGGTGTGATGACGATTTTTATCCGAGTGCTGAACCCAGCGTATCCAGAAGGCATCATGTTAGCGATTCTATTTGCTAACTTATTCGCGCCACTTTTCGATTATTTAGTCAAAGAAAGTAATATCAAACGCAGAATGAAAAGGGCGAGACCTTCTTAAAATGAGGGTGACTTCACTGAAAGTTGATTGAAAACTGCACTATATTGAAAAGGTCAGAAACATGGGGTTTCTGGCTTTTTATTTTTATCAGGAGGACGAAGACGATGAGAATAAAGGATATTCTCGATAGCCGTTTGGTGCTGTCGTTCTGGTACAACCTAGACTACTGCTTGTCTCTTCTTAGTAAAATCTCTTCTCGTTGATTTCCTCAATGCAACCGCATTGAAAAGCATTTTATCTATTTGTTTTTTTAGTCTTACGTGATAGCGCGTAGGGCAATGCGTATAAGGAAATTAACAATGAAACGTATTCCAGAACCTTTCCGTATCAAAATGGTTGAGCCAATCAAAATGACCACTTTGGCAGACCGTGAAGTCGCGTTAAAAGAAGCGGATTATAACCCATTTCTTCTTCGTAGTGATGATGTTTATATCGATTTGCTGACTGACTCTGGCACTGGTGCCATGAGTGATAATCAGTGGGCTGGCATCATGATGGGGGATGAATCCTATGCGGGTAGCCGAAATTACTACAACCTGTGTGATGCAGTAGAGCACTTCTTTGGTTACAAGCTCACCGTGCCTGCGCACCAAGGGCGTGGTGCCGAGCAAATTTTGTTCCCAGCTTTGATTGAGCGTATGCGTCAAGTGCGTGGTGGTGAAACGCCAGTATTTATATCGAACTACCATTTTGATACCACCGCGGGTCACATCGAGCTCAATGGCGGTAAAGCAATTAACGTGGTAACGGAAGAAGCATTCGACACCACTACGCCTTATGATTGGAAGGGCAACTTTGATATCGATAAGCTGGTGGCAACAATTGAAGCGCACGGTTCACATAACATTTGTGCGATTATCACCACGATTACTTGTAATAGCTCCGGTGGCCAGCCTGTGTCGATGGAAAACATGCGCAGCGTGTACGAGATTGCAACCAAGTACGATATTCCAGTGGTGATTGACTCGGCTCGTTACTGTGAGAACGCCTACTTTATTAAGCAGCGTGAAGAAGGGTACGAAGATAAATCGATTCTGGAAATCATTCGCGAGATGTATCAATACGGCGATATGCTCACCATGTCGGCTAAGAAAGACCCGATGGTAAACATTGGTGGTATGTGTTGTATTCGTGATCATAAAGAGTTGTTCCAAGCAGTGCAGACACGTTGTGTACCCATGGAAGGGTTTGTGACATACGGTGGTATGGCTGGGCGTGATATGGAAGCGCTCGCTCGCGGTTTGTATGAAGCGGCGGATGAGGATTTTCTTCACTACCGAATTAGCCAAGTTCAATACTTAGGTGAGCGCTTACGTGAGGGCGGTATTCCAATTCAATACCCAACGGGTGGTCACGCGGTGTTTGTGGATGCCGCTAAGATTTTGCCACATATTCCAACGGATCAGTTCCCTGCGCAGGTATTGTGTAATGCCTTGTACTTGGAAGCGGGCATTCGAGCAGTAGAGATAGGATCGCTGCTGCTTGGTCGTGACCCTGATACGGGTAAACAAAAAGCGTCAGAGTTAGAATTAATGCGTTTGACCATTCCACGTCGTGTCTACACAAACGATCATATGGATTACATTGCGGATGCGATTATCGAGCTGAAAAATCGTGCACATGAGTTAAAAGGGCTCACTTTTGAGTATGAACCACCAGTGCTGCGCCACTTTACTGCTCGGTTTAAAGAAATCGATTAATTAAGGTTTGAATATAGAAAAGCAAAAGGCCGCGAGTTTCGCGGCCTTTTTCGATTTGTTTCTTAGCGTTACAGTTACGCCAACTCTAATGTAATGCGAACGAACTGATCGTCCTGGTACTGCACTTCATAATTGAAGGTTCCACTGGCGTAAATGCTGCCAAGGAAAAGTGAGCGTTGACTCATTGGTCCACGGAACAGCATCGAAATAGGAGCGATTAGGGCGTTATTATCATCGAAGTGCTGATTTAAGTTCTCAGAAAGCACACACAGCAAACAGCCGTGTTGGTCGTGAGATAAGTCGACGTCTTCCGGTCGAGATAATAATACGGTAGTCCCCAACTTCTTCTCAATCTCGTTAATCAACAGCAAGTAGCTATCTAGATCAGGTTGAGGGTTACTTGGTTTATCTGCACCCACGCAACGTTCGAGTAACGCTTCCAGATTTCCGTTCTCACCTTTTGCCTGTTGAGTCAAAGACTTTAACGGCTTTTTAATCAGCTTATAGCGATTACTCTTCAGTTTTGGCTTCAGCCATTTCTGCAGTAAGTCGTTACGCTCTTTAAGGGAGAGACCATCTGAGGACGCGTGAATTTTAAAGTGCAGGTGCAATAAAGCGTGAACCGCAAGCTCACTCAGAAGTTGGTTAGCATCTGTAGACTGTCTTGCCTGCTTAGAACTTTGCATTACACTCGAACAAAATTAGGGAAGAAGGATAATGGTGCCGAGAGAGGGACTCGAACCCTCACACCAAAGGCACTAGCACCTCATGCTAGCGTGTCTACCAATTTCACCATCTCGGCATCATGATGCTCTGAATACTCAGAGGCCTCGAAAAGAAGCACCGCGAATTGTATAACCAAAATCCATCTGTTGGCGAGAGCAAAATGACGAATTTTGGATCTTTCGAGTTTGATTGCGTATTTATTGGTCACTTTTGCGTTTTTTACCATCAAAGTCTGTCCTTATGCCCTTACTTTTATTAACAGTATGACGACAAAAGAACGTTTTTGCCTAAATTTTGAACGCTTGAACGTTTGCGTAAATAAATGTGATGAATATCTCTTTTTGTTGGCTATACTTGCGTCCCGTTTAAGCGGGAATTAGGGTTTAGTTGTTCAGGACCCTTACCCATACAAGCCGTCACATGGAGCAGGCCAAGCAATACGCTCGCCAGCAGTGAATGACCCCACGGACCGGACCAGCTACGTTCAATTGCTTGTATAAGGTAAAAATAAGATGTCGAACTATTCGTTCTGTCTACATTCTGGATCTGAAGGCGAGTTATCACTCGCTGCGTTGTCCCTTTCTTCTGCCAATTCCTTTGGCTCTTTTTTCTTTTTCAACGTTCAGTAGGTCCAGCTCATGAGTGTTCTATTTAGTCTATTTGGTATTGTTGCACTGCTAGGTTGTGCTTTCCTACTTTCTGAGGGCCGTTCTTCCATTAATTGGAAAACCGTATCTCGCGCCTTGATGCTACAAATGGGATTTGCTGCCTTAGTGCTTTATTTCCCGTTAGGTCAGGCGGCGCTGGCGAGTTTAAGTAATGGTGTCGCGGGGCTACTCAGCTTTGCTGATGAGGGGATTAAATTCCTCTTTGGTGACCTCGCTTCTTCTGGCTTTATCTTCGCTATTCGTGTCCTTCCTATCATCATCTTCTTCAGTGCTCTTATCTCCGCCCTTTACTACTTGGGCATCATGCAAAAAGTGATTCAATTTATTGGCGGCGCTATCCAGAAGTTCTTGGGCACTAGCAAAGCAGAGTCTCTGGTTGCAACAGGTAACATTTTCTTATCTCAAGGCGAGTCCCCACTTCTTATTCGTCCATTTCTTTCGAACATGACTCGCTCTGAACTGTTTGCTGTGATGGCTGGTGGTATGGCTTCAGTGGCGGGCAGTGTGCTTGGTGGTTATGCCGGTTTAGGTGTCGACCTAAAATACTTGATTGCGGCAAGCTTTATGGCAGCTCCAGGTAGTTTGATGATGGCAAAAATCATTGTTCCTGAACGCCAAACGCCAAGCGATTACAACGATATTGAGCTAGATAAATCAGAAGAAAGCAACGTTATTGATGCGCTAGCAAGCGGTGCCATGGGCGGTATGAAAGTGGCCGTTGCTGTTGGTACCATGCTTATCGCTTTTGTTAGTGTTATCGCGATGGTGAACACGGGACTAGAAAACTTAGGTGACATACTTGGCTTCTCTGGTGTGACGCTACAAGCGATTTTTGGTTACTTGTTTGCACCTCTAGCGTGGTTGATTGGTGTGCCAAGCCACGAAATCCTTGCTGCGGGTTCATACATTGGTCAGAAAGTGGTGATGAATGAGTTTGTTGCGTTCATCGATTTTGTACAGCACAAAGCGACGCTGTCTGAGCATACTCAAGTCATCATCACTTTTGCGTTGTGTGGCTTTGCAAACATTGGTTCAATTGCTATTCAGCTGGGTTCTATCGGCGTGATGGCACCTGAGCGCCGCAAAGATGTAGCAAGTTTAGGCCTAAAAGCGGTTGCTGCTGGCACACTCGCTAACCTGATGAGTGCGTGTTTAGCGGGTATTTTCATCTCGCTCTAATTTAGATTGAAGATGCGCACTAAAAACCCGCCTAAATGGCGGGTTTTATTATTTCTAAGGCTTAGGTATTAAGCCGTAGGGTATTGATTTAAAAGCGTCAGGGTGCTCTTGATAAGTTGGCGCTTTATGTACCCCTTTCCAATCGAGCAGCATGATGGCTAGCACGTTACGGTGCTCGCCGTACTTGAGAGCAAAACTCCCATCGACCGATGGAATCATTCCTTTTTCAGCGTTGATTGCGTGACGAATGGCTTGGCGGGTTTTCTCGACGACCGGATCGTGATCCAAGCCTGCTAACAAAAACGAAATGCCGACTTCTGCAATTACGTCTTCTTTGGCGCGCAGTAGGATAGTGTCGATGTTGTTGCGAAAGTAATCATAAATCCATTGGTGTTTCTTTTCGCTTACTCGTTCTTGATAGTACTGTGAGTCGGCAAAGATGATGTGCGTCATACCATAGAGTTTATTCCAATACTGCTGCGCTGAAAGCATCTTATCTTTATCGTCAGGGTAGGTGTTACGGAAGGTTTGAGTGAATTCGTCGACCACATCTTGCTCGCCTAGCTGGCGAAGCCAGTAGACTTGGTTTGCGAGCTGAGCTGCCCACGCCTCTATCATTTCTTTGTCCGTAACGTAACGCGAGAAATCGTAGCGCCTCAGGATCTTTCTTAGCGTCTTGTCTTGCTTATGTTTCAGACCATATTCGTTTGCTCTTGCCATTGCGCCAATCAAATCCACGCCAAGATAAAGATATTCAGGATGGTGCTTAGTGACGGTATAGCGTCGTTGCCCTCGCTCACTTTCTTTCTCTTGATACGCGGTCAATCTTTGTGATGAATAAAGAATAATATCTTCAGGTTCAACGACTTCATTAGCAAATCGGTTTAATCGGCTAGCCACTTGTGCCATGTCGGTCCAAACGGCAGCGTGATATTTCTCATCTAACGTCTGGCGGTACATGCGTAAGCCAAAGTGCCCCTCTTTAAACGCAGGTAAAGTGAACAGTTCCTGCTCGTAGGTATTACGAATCAACTGTGCTGATTGAGCATTATCTAGGAGCGGTATCTCTTCCTGTGATGCCTGAACAGCAAAGGTAAGTGAGCAAGAGAGTAAGACCGCTAAGCTAAGAGGTTTGATACGCATAAATCCATTCCCTATGAAGTCCTGAATCTAAACCTACCATCAATATTAATTAAGAATGTAAAAGCTGAGTCAATAGTTAAAAATCTGTCGAAAAGTCAGATTGATACGTTCACCTTTGGTTTTCGCGGTTTTTGGTACACAGTGTTTCCAGTGATGTTGGAGCTCGCCAGCCATAACCAGTAAGGAGCCGTGAGAAAGCTCATATTCAATCTCAGTTTTACAATGTAAATTTCTGAGCAAAAATCGACGTGTTTCACCTAAATTCAAAGAGGCGATAACCGGGTTTCTACCTAGCTCTGGTTCATTGTCTTGGTGCCAGCCCATCGAATCTTGGCCGTGTCGGTATAGGTTGGCAAGTACAGAGTTGAAGGCTACATCCGCAATCGACTCACAGCGCACTTTGAGCTGAGTTAATTCAGGAGTCCAAGGGTGAGGCTGCATGGTTAAGCCTGAGTAAGTATATGCTGCATCACCGTGCCACGCTTGTAAACGAGGTTGAAGTACTGACTTGCCGAACATGGTAATGCGCTCTTGATGCCATGGCAGTGTTTCCAGAAGTTGGTCAAAGTAGTGATCCGCTTCTAGATGGCTAAGAAAGTAAGGATCGTAATAGAGTTTACCCCTTTCTACTTCTTGCCACTGAGTACCGCCAAATAAATCGCCTTGTTGATGCATCATCTCATACCTAAAACATAAAAAATTTTAATCACTGTTACCTTTCCGATTGGGATTGGTTATTCTTGTGATAATAAGAATTTTAACAATAAATAAAAATCTCGTAACGATATACGAGTTGTGGGGAGAAAATGCGTTATTTACCCAGAAAGCGATGCTATTTTGCATTGTTCTTCCTCAGTTTTTTCGCTTTATGCGTTGGGGTTATTGAGCTGTTGCATCGAAATCAGCAAGAGCTTCACCAAGAGCGAGTTCAAGTTGAGGCCAAAGAACAACTTTCCACCCTCCGTTCCAATTTGGAAGCGGTACTTATGGCGGATATCTATAAAGCCAGTACCTTGGCGACACTCATTACTTTACTGCCTAAAAACCAAGAAGACGAATTGAACATTGCGGCTCACCGCATCCTGAGCAAAAGCAAACATATTACGATCATTGGCATTGCGAAGAATGATGTTATCAGTCATATATTTCCACGCCAAGGTAATGAGCGTTTAATCGGCCTCGATTACCGAACGGTGCCACAGCAGTGGGTACAGGTGCAAAAAGCTAAGGATATACAAGAAATATTTATAGCAGGGCCTGTCAACTTGATTCAAGGCGGCAAAGGCTTGATCGTGCGGGTTCCGGTTTTTCTTGATCCACCGTTGAACCAGGATTATTGGGGTGTGATCAGTGCGGTGATTAATTTTGATGCTCTGATGCGAGAAACTGGCGTGATCGATTTCTCTTATCGCTATCCTTTGATGATTCGTGGTTACGACAGTGGCGGTGCTTTTGGTGACGTTTTCTTTGGCGCACTGAGTGAAACCAAAACGCCATACGCGAAAGAAATGGTTCATTTTCCTTATGGTGGGTGGAGTATGGTGGTTTTCTCCGGAGACAAACTCGACCATAAAATTCCTTGGCATCAGCTTTATTTAGCAAGGCTCATCGGTTATCCCATTGTTTTTGCACTGAGCCTCGCGCTTATTGCGATTTATCGCTTGTACACCATTGCGGATGATAGAGCACTGCATGATGAACTGACGCACTTACCAAACCGTCGCTATTTTATGAAGTTTTACAAGCAGCAGTTTGAAATAGCGAAACGTTACAAAAAGCGTTACAGCTTCGCCTTAATCAATATAGATCTGGATAGGTTTAAACATATTAACGATACCTATGGTCATGACGCAGGCGACAAGGTCTTAGTCGCTACGGCTGAAAGAGTGAGAAGCTCTCTGCGTAAATCAGATATAGTGGCCCGAATGGGAGGTGATGAGTTTTTAGTTGTCGTTCATAACCCTGGGACGGAAGAAAATGTTCAGTCTCTGCTACAAAAGCTCAGGTTAGCTTTATGTTCGACGCCCGTGATTTACGATGAAGCGCTCATCTACCTGAGAACCAGCATTGGGTACGCGATATTTGATCCGGACATGTCATCTCCAGAGCAAATGATGAAAATAGCCGATGAGAGAATGTATCAACAAAAACATGGCGGATGAACCTGAGCCCAGTTTCAATCAGGGCTTTGGAGCAGTGGTAAGGTTAAGAATCCGAAATCTCACCATCATTTGGGTATAAGAATATATGACTTTACATGTCAATAGACTCTTTGCTGAGAGAGTCATTATTAGCAGTGCATAAAGTGGCATATTTGCATATTGTTGCATTTTGCAAATGCAGTTTGCGAAATTTATGGTTAATAAAGCAACGATATGCATCTGGTTCTATTAAAAAACGGCCTTTTTAAAGTTGGCACGCATCGTGCTTTATCTAGAGTGACCCTTATTAAGCCGAGGGTCACCTAGCCAACTGACGTTGTTAGTGAATACACATTGTTCACAAGTATATACCGCCAATCACGATTATTGTGATTGGCGTTTTTTCTTTCTAGAGACCAATAATATTCACGTCGTCACCTGTCTCATCGGCTTCTCCGCACTTACTGTAACAACTAGGCTGCCTTGGGCAAACGGCCCCTCTTGAGCAGATTAGCCTAGCTTGGGTTTGAATACCTCGTTCTATCCAATTGATGTTTAATATCTTAGCGATGGTTGTTAAGTCTTTTTTGATGTGGGGAGGAATGACACTACTTCCGCCGGAAGCGACACAAAGTGACTTCAGCTCTTCCGCAATAGAAACCGCATCACCACCTTGTGCAGAAATCGCAGGGTTTAAATCTATCCCCGCGCACAACACTCGGTTGTTCCCCGCAGGGTCAAATACGTTGACTGATTCACAACAGTAAATACGTGGCTCGTCGCCCACATTCAAAATCGAAATTTGCGCTGAACTGGTATCCAAAGGTTGGGCTAGACGTCTAAATACAGCCCAGTGTTGGCAAGGATCGTTCACTTTGCGCATATTGCCCCAAGGAAGCGGGATGCCATTTCCACGATATACCGCTTTCAACTTGCCCGGACCATAGGCATCAAAGTAGTGCCAATGAGGGTACGGAGAAACCACGGTCATACGACGCATCGCAACGGAAGGAGAAACGCCAGCCTTTTTGTGAACATCAATTTCATAACCGGAACGGTCAAGCAACTGACGAAATGGTACTTTGGGACAAAGCAGGGCACCAGCAAAAAAGCTGGACTCAAAATCGCGCCAAGCTTGTAGGATATCTTGCGAGTTGAGCTCAGAGTTGGAAACTGGGCTGTCCATTTGCTCCCAGTTGTTTTGATGCCCAATAGATAAAACGTTATTCATTGCATCACTGCTATGGAGCACGCGATGGCCGATGTATACCGCCAAGTCATATTTCAATCGGGTTGGGTAGTCTCGCATTCGTTTATTGAGATAAATAGTCCCAGGTGGCTCCATGAAAGACGTAATCAACTGTTTGGCGCTGACGCCCAGTTCATCAATCACATCCTGTGGTGCTCGGTCTACCCAGCGAATATCCAACCCCATGCTTTTCGCAATATCTATCAGATCTTCTACCGATAGATTCAGGCGTTTCAAGCCGACCTCTTCGGCTGCGCGTTCTAAATCAGGAAAATGGTTTTGATGGTTCTCTTGGTGCGCACGGATCAACAAGTGGGCGAATTGACGTCCAGTAATACCTGTTTGAGACAACATCTCTGGAATCGCGATTTGGAGAATATCATTGGAGAACAAAAAGCTCGGCTCCAATGCCATACCGTTGATACCGCCACGATTCCCTTTGTTGGGTGTAATGGCTTCTAATTCCGGTTCATCATCTAAAAACCACGCAGGATCTTTTTGAAAAACTTCCGCGATTACTTCGAGCATATCAATACTCGGAACGCGTTTTCCGCGCTCTATCATCGAAAGGTAAGATACCGACGGTGCGTACTCAGGATTGATCCTTACACAGCGTGCAGATAAATCCTCCATAGTTAAATGGTTGTTTTTCCTTAGGTTGCGAATTTTCGTACCTAGAAAATGGGACTGACGAATAAGGCTTTTTGACACAGACATTTTGTAAAATTCACATTGTAAAATTTTTGTTGTGAAATTGTAGTCAATATTTCGCTAGTCTACATAATAAGCAGGCAAGGAAATTAACCATCAACTTCACAGAATTGCCTGAAACTTAAACGAAGGAATTAAGTTTTTACTCTAGGACGAGTTTTTTTAAGTGCGAGGATATGACGATGAATATGCTGAACTTCGATAAAAAAGAGATGCAACAACAACAACGCCCATTTATCGCTGAAGCTGTATTTGCCGTCGAAGCGGTAAGTGCTGAGCAGCAGAGCGAGAAGCAAGTAAAAGCGAAGCAACTACTAGACCGCATGTTCCCATTGGAGAACGGGTCGCACCAAGATGTATCAAGTTACGTAATTGATTACCGCCATGTATTGGCTTACTTCAAAGACGGCACACACAGCGGCCTGAAAAGCCCAAAACACTTTGTGGCGTATACGGGTGAGAAAGAAGATCCAAAATCGATCTTGTTTAAAGACGATTCAGGTAACCACGTAGAAGTGCTATTTGGCTGTCATAAAGGCACCGGTTGTGTGGAGTTGATGGATATTGATGACATTCAACTGGAAACACGCACTACGTTTAATCCTGAACTAACGGGTAATGCGCCGACGGCGATGCGCCACTGGATCAGCTTAATCAAAGGCGACAAAAAAGGTAAGCCGATGGCATGCAGTGAAGATAAAGAATACACTGCGAAAAACGGTGACGACTATATTCTAAGCTACTGCTACAGTGTCGATTAAGATGTGAAGCGCCAGATAAATAGACCCCGCACTCAATAGTGCGGGTTTTTTATTCTATTTCGAAAAAGTCGGTCCTATTAACCAGCTTACATAACAAATTGATTTAAATGGGCATCACGCGGTTACGACCGAGTTGTTTTGCCTCATAAAGTTGCTTATCGGCTTTATTGACCAGAGCTTCAGGTGTATCACCCACCTCATATTCTGCTACCCCAAAAGAAGCAGTAATGCTGTGAACTTGTGTACCAGAACGCTTATCTCTGATGCGCAGTTTTTCTATCATGCGGCGTAGTGTGTCTGCATATTGGCGAGCAATTCGCAGAGATTTATTGGGCACAATTAAAGCGAACTCTTCACCACCAAAACGATACGCGCATATTCCATCTCGACAGCTTTGTTGTAGTCGACGGGCAATGGCTTTTAGTACCGTATCGCCGAAAAGGTGGCCATAATTGTCGTTAAATGACTTGAAATGGTCGATATCAAGCATGATCAAGGTCATTGCTTGATTTGATGCGATAAGCGAAGACAGATCTTTATCAAAAGCTCGACGGTTGTAAAGGTTGGATAGACCATCAAACAATGCGTCTTGCTGTACTTCAGCCAGCTGATTTTTGAGGCGAGAAATTTCTTCACTCGCATTAGTTAATTGGCTATTCAAAAACTTTGTCGAGTGACGAATTTCGTGTGACTCTGCGACAAGTTGACGAATCACCACCATCACTTCTTCAATACTTAAGCTGTTGTCTTCAACTTTTTCTAGCTTATTAAAACTTTTGTCTACCATTTCAGAAAAGGAAGAAGTATCTGAAAGTGTATCGCTCATCGAGCTGGACACTTCATGCAGCAGAACTTCTACATTGGTTCTAAGATCTTCAAGGCTAGTTTCTGCTTTACTGGCAACATAGTTGTTATAAAGCTGTTTATTGGTTGCAGGCGGGCAGATACCGTAGTTTTCTAACACCGTATCCAACTCAAAGTTGAGTTCAGGAATGGTCTTGTCAACGTAGGTATACCAAAGCGCATAGTTGGCTGGCGTGGCAGCAACATGATTTTTGATCATTAGTGGGACCGCTTTTTTCAAATTAGCGGTCGATTTTTTAAACTCGTCGGTCATTTCTGCGATGGTACTAGCAAAATGGAATTGGACTTAGATTAACGGATATTAACCAATATCGCTTTAATTTTTATCATTTTTGCATGGTTTATATAAAAAATGAGTGATTAAGACCGTTATCAATATCGCCAAATTTTAATTTTATAAAATCTTAGTATGAAACATGTGCAAACGATGTTTTGGTGTTAAGGGCTCTAAGATGACCAGCCAATTGGTTTAGTGAGATTGTCAGTAACCTAATGATCGTAAAGCTCTATTGCCCGTACAACAACGAGTGGAATAAAAGACTTAACGCTTAGGCTATTTGCAACAAGAACGCGGGACTCCGAGTTTACAAAAAACGAGTTTACAAAAAGAGGGTGCGACTTGGATAAGAAAATAGGACTGTATTGGTTCACTAATGACCTGCGTTTGCATGACAACCCGCTGTTGATAGACGCTTGTGCAGAAATGGATGAGTTAATTTGTTTGTATTGTCGCCCCTCGGTGACACCTTACTTGCAGCACTTTGCGCAGGAGACCTCTTTAGGGCGTGCGAAATTGCAGTTTCTCGAGGCATCGCTTAATGAACTTAATCAATCTTTAGCTAAATTGGGGCAACGATTATGGACGGTTGAACTGACGCCCTATCAAGCGATCAAATATGCCATCAGTCATTTCGGTATCACTCATATTTATGCTGATGCGTTTGCTGGTTCGGATGAGCAACAGGCACTAGAGCGTGCAATTGAAGGCACTCCTCATGTGAACATCAAACAGCAAGCGATCCGCACTTTGTTGTGCGAAGAACAGTTGCCATTTGAATTAAGGCAACTGCCTGTGACCTTCACGAAATTTAGAAAGCAGGTCGAAGGTTTAGACCTCTCTCAACCTTACGAGAGCGTTCATGCTTTACCGCCAGCACCTTCAGGTATGAATTTTCCTACCGCTACGACATATTACTTTGACACCAAACCAGCATTTGATGGCGGAGAACTGAGCGGTCTTGAACATTGTCGACGCTATTTTGCTTCAAGTTTAGCGAGCGAATATAAACAGACGCGCAATGGGCTCGATGGGATGGAGTATTCAACCAAATTTTCACCTTGGTTAGCTCATGGTTGCGTCTCGCCTACAATCATTTATGCCATGCTCAAACAATATGAGCAGAAGAACGGAGCAAATGATTCAACCTATTGGATCTATTTCGAGTTGCTGTGGCGAGAATACTTTTATTGGTACGCAAGAAAGTATCAACAGACGTTGTTTCGATTTGGCGGTATCGCCAACCAGCCACCACTGACCAGTTTTTATGCGCAACGCTTTAAGCAGTGGAAGAAAGGCGAGACACCTTTTCCAATCGTTAACGCATGTATGCATCAGCTTAATAAAACGGGTTATATGTCTAATCGAGGGCGCCAACTGGTCGCGAGCTGTCTGGTTCATGAACTCGGACTCGACTGGCGCTACGGTGCTGCTTATTTTGAAACTCAGTTGATTGATTACGATGTCGGCTCTAATTGGGGCAACTGGCAGTATTTGGCTGGTGTTGGCGCTGACCCACGTGGCTCACGTCAGTTTAATCTAGAAAAGCAGACACAAACTTATGATCCAGATTTTTCATTTATCGACAAATGGCAGGGGAGATGCGTAGGCGTACATCTTGATAGTGTCGATATGGTGGATTGGCCGATTGCGCCAAAAAAAGAGAGCGGGAGATAACCAATGCATTACGAGACGGTTCGGCTCATTCTTGGTGACCAACTTAATAGCGAGCATTCGTGGTTTCAACGTGTAGACGACTCGGTGCTTTACCTTGTTGCTGAGTTGAAACAAGAAAATACTTACGTTACGCATCACATTCAAAAGGTGTGTGCTTTTTTCTCTGCGATGGCGAATTTTGCCAACGAGCTGCAGGAAGAAGGGCATCAAGTTTTGCACCTTACGTTGGATGACACACAATCTTTCGAGGATCTTGCGCAAGTCTTACAACACTACGTTAGTGAAGTTGGTGCAAGTAAGTTTGAATATCAACGCCCCGACGAATACCGTTTACTAGAGCAGTTAGCCAAACTAAAGCTTGATGGGGTCGTGATGCGTAGCGTCGATTCGGAACACTTTTTGTTACCGTTTGAGGAAATAGAATCGCAGTTTCCTCAAGGTAAACACATCATGATGGAGCACTTTTATCGCCGGATGCGTAAGCGCTTCGACATCTTGATGCAAGACGGTAAGCCTATTGGTGGAAAGTGGAACTACGACGCCAATAACCGAAATAAACTTAAAGCAAAAGACATTGAACAGCTGCCAAAGCCATTAATGTTTAGTCATGACGTCAGTGATATTGTCGAGCGCTTAGGTCGGCACAACATTCAAACCATAGGTAAATTAAATGGTGATTTACTTTGGCCAGTAAATCGCTCTCAAAGCTTGTCTTTACTCGCGCATTTTTGTCAGGTCTGTTTGCCACTGTTTGGTCGTTTTCAAGACGCCATGACAGGTCAGCACGAGGCTAAATGGAGCTTGTATCACAGCCGGATTTCGTTCTCGCTGAACAGCAAGCTGCTGAATCCGCGAGAGGTGATTGACGCTTCACTAAAGGCATTTCATGCCAATGCCGATATAGACATTTCTCAGGTAGAAGGTTTTATTCGTCAGATCTTGGGATGGCGAGAGTACATCCGAGGCGTTTATTGGGCGAACATGCCTCATTACCCGAAAAAGAATGAACTGGAAGCGAGTAGAAAGCTGCCAGACTTCTTCTGGAACGGCGAAACCAAAATGGCCTGTATGCGAAACGCGATTGGCCAGTCTCTTGATTACGCTTATGCGCACCACATTCAGCGCTTGATGGTCACTGGTAACTTTTGTTTATTAACCGAGATCGACCCAGACCAAGTGGATGAATGGTATCTCGGTATCTACGTTGATGCGATTGAATGGGTCGAAATGCCGAACACGCGCGGTATGGCACTGTTTGCAGATGGTGGGATTGTTGGCACCAAACCTTACGCGGCGAGTGGCTCTTACATCAACAAAATGAGCGACTACTGTAAGGGTTGCCACTACGAAAATAAGGCTAGGAGTGGAGAAGGCTCTTGTCCGTTCAACAGCTTATATTGGCGCTTTATGAACAAACACGACAAACGCTTAGCAACGAATCCACGTATTGGGATGATTTTCCGATCTTGGGACAATATGGAAGAGCAGCAACGCCAAGCGATATTAGATACTGCTGAGCACTATATGGAAAACTTGGAGAGCTTGTAATGGACATACTGATCGTTGGTGGAAATGGCGGCATTGGATTGGCGATGGTTCAACAAGCGCTAGCTCGCTTTCCTCAAGCTCGCGTGCATGCCACTTATCGTAAGCATCAACCAGACTGGCAACACCCAAATGTAGTTTGGCATCAAGTGGATGTATCGCAGGATGAGCAGGTGAAAGCGTTCAGTGAGCAAATTGAACATGTTGATTGGTTGGTGAACTGCGTTGGTATGTTGCACACCCAAGATAAAGGTCCTGAGAAGAATCTTAGCTCGCTCGACGCAGACTTTTTTCAGCAAACCATCTTGGTTAATACTTTGCCGAGTTTACTGTTGGCGAAATACTTCACGCCCAAGTTAAAACGCAGTGCCAATCCTAAGTTTGCGACCATTTCGGCCAAAGTTGGCAGTATTAGTGATAATCACTTAGGCGGTTGGTACAGCTATCGTGCATCGAAAGCCGCGTTAAATATGTTCCTCAAAACCATGTCGATTGAATGGCGGAGAATGGTCAAACATGGGACTGTACTCGCTCTTCACCCAGGCACAACAGATACGGCTTTATCGGCACCTTTTCAAGCGAATGTACCTGAAGGAAAGCTGTTTAGCCCAGAGCGTGTCGCGCGAGACTTATGGGGATTGATTGACAAAGCAACCCCGCAGGATAGTGGGGCATTTTTGGCTTATGATGGTGCCTTGTTACCTTGGTGAAGCGCAGCTTGGCCTGAGCCACGTTACCTTGGAAAATAAGGCTAGCAGTGCGGCATAAAGTTTTTGTGGTTCTAACTTTTGACTGATTTGTTTCTTCGGCAGCGCTCAGAACAGTAAACGACTTCGTCCCAATTTCTTGCCCATTTCTTTCTCCATGAAAATGGGCGATGGCAAACAGAGCAGATTTTGGTTGGTAATTGTGTTTTAAAACCTTTCATCTGGTACTCCGCATTCGCCATCGTATGCCCTTGAAGTTGAATGAGTACGAATTATTTATCAAAGAGATACAGATACTCTTCATACCCCTGCTCTTTCATTTCACTTATAGGGACAAACTTCATTGCCGCAGAGTTCATGCAGTAGCGTAATCCTGTTGGCTTCGGACCGTCTTTAAACACATGACCAAGGTGAGAATCACCAAACTTACTGCGAACTTCCGTTCTTGGATAAATCAGCTTGTAATCGGTTTTTTCAACGATGTAACCTGGGTTGATTGGCTTAGTGAAACTTGGCCAACCCGTCCCCGATTTGTATTTATCGGTAGAAGAAAACAACGGCTCACCAGTTACGATATCAACGTAAATCCCCGCTTCTTTGTTGTCCCAATATTCGTTGTCGAACGGACGTTCGGTGCCTTCTTCTTGTGTTACGTAGTATTGCAACTCCGTTAAGTTTGATTTGATCTCGGACTTAGCAGGCTTACTGTACTCTTTCACTTTTGATAGCAACTTTTTTTCTTCGATCAACTGACGAAGCGTTTTTGGGGTCTCTTTACGATAATCACCAAATACTTCATCCAAGTATTTATCTCGACCAGACGCATAGCGGTAATACTTATACTTTAAGCTGCTCTTTTTGTAGTAGTCTTGGTGATACTCTTCTGCGGGATAAAACTTCTCAAACTCGATCAGTTCTGTTTTCAACGGTTTTGGATAGATCATCGCCTTGTCGATTTCCATTATAAACTGTTCTGCGATCTGCTTTTGTTCAGCGTTATGATAGAAAATAGCAGGGCGATACTGTGGGCCACGGTCGACAAAAGAGCCTTTATCGTCAGTAGGATCGATATGACGGAAAAAGTAGTCCAACACTTGCTCGTAACTAACCACTTTAGGATCGTACTTAACTTCGATCACTTCTATGTGACCTGATTTACCTGATGAAACTTGGCGATAAGTTGGGTTTTCAACATGACCACCAGAATAGCCTGATACGACATCGACTACGCCAGTCAACTGTTCCAAATCCGATTCTGTACACCAGAAACAGCCGCCAGCCAGTGTCGCGATTTCTGCATTCTCTGAAGCCTTCATCTTATCCATCGTATCGGCGGTGCCTGCTTTACTCAAAAGTAGGAACAAGACAGGAAGTGCGAAAGAGAATCCGACCAATAACTTAGATATATTCTTCATAGCTACCTCAACGTTGTTTTCCGTAGAAAGTGTGACTGAAATAAAAAGTGTTACGTATAGAGAAAGGCAACCGAGCGAAAAAATTACAGCAATGTTGAAAATTCCGTTGCCCTTTTATGCGAGAAAGCTAAAGTATCGACACGAAATACACCGCTTGATAGGGCAACGATGTCTTCAACGAGCGATGCTAAATGAGGTAAATCATGCAAGCAGAAGTTAAATGGGTAGAAGATTTTAAATTCCTTGGGCAATCTCAGTCGGGTCACTCCGTAGTGATGGATGGTAATGGCGGTGCAACGGCACCAAGCCCAATGGAAATGGTACTAATGGCCGCTGGTGGCTGTAGCTCTGTCGATGTTGTCGACGGTTTGAAAACGGCAGGCCAAAAGGTCTTGTCAGTTAATGCCAAGCTAACCACAGAGCGTCGTGAAACCGCACCACGTATCTTTACGCAAGTGAATATCCACTTTGAAGTTTCAGGTGACGAGCTTGACCCAGAAGTCGTAGCAAAGGTGGCGGCTGACTCGCTAGAAAAATACTGCTCGGTTTGCTTAATGCTAGGTGAAGGTGTTGAAATGACCCACAGCTGGGAAATCGTGTAAGTCGACAGACTCCACAAAATATAAAAACAGGAAAGAGAAAAGTGCAGGCTTTTCTCTTTTTTTATTCCGCAATTCACGTACCGTGTGACTAATCGAAAGTAGTAATTGCAGGTTGTAGGAGTCTCCCAGTGACAGAACTCGAAAAAATGATGTCTGGTCAAATCTTTGATGGCATGGACAAAGAAATTGACGCCATTAGAAGTCATGCTCTTCAAGCACTTAGAGCGCTCAATAACAATACCGACGAAAGTCAGCGCGACGAATTACAAAAACAGCTGTTTGGCAAAGCGGGTCTTTGCATTGTTCAGGCACCTTTCCATTGCGAGTTCGGTAAAACCATCGAAATCGGCGAAGAAACCTTTATCAACATGAATGTGGTCATGCTTGATGGCGCTAAAATTACCATCGGGAACCACGTGCTCATTGGCCCGTGCGTGCAATTGTATACCGCTTCTCATTCTGTTGATTACCGAAGTCGCCGACGTTGGGAGACGTTTTGTAAACCTATCACGATTGAAGATGATGTGTGGATTGGCGGAAATTCCGTCATTAACCAAGGTGTAACGATTGGTGCTCGCTCGGTGATTGCGGCGAACTCGGTCGTCAACCATGATGTGCCGCCAGATTGTCTATACGGAGGCACGCCAGCTAAGTTGATTCGTCGTCTCAACGAAGAAGAATTATTGTAAGAGAGCAAGCGTCGTTGTGACAATTATATAGCTTTCGAGAAGAATATAGCTTATTCGAGTTACATTAAGCCCAAATAAGCTATTTCTACATTATTCAACTTCAAAGTTTCAACTTGATCTTGAAAAACAATAAGGTATTAAGCATTTAAACTATCTACTAATGCTAGTATTCCAGCTGAAGAGAATACGACTATTAGCATAGAAGAGTTTATAATAATTATTCCTATTAATAGAATTGATAGTGAGCGGTACCATCTAGGCACTTCTTTGGATATATCGGGTAACTTTCGCTTTTTACCTGAGCTAGGTTGGACGATTAAACGAACAAACATCAATGTTCGGAAAAATGCGTAAGGCCATCCCGTAAATAGAGCTAGTTCGAAAGTGTTAAAATAAGGTTCTGTAAAGTAGCTATTGACAATTTTTTTTGGCATTAAAAAATGCATGATACCTATAAATAATGTCTGGATAAAAATAATCAATATTCCAGAAAACATTAAGTATCCAATAATATTCCAAATTAATTGCATATGGCGCCCAAGTGTGTCTTTGAAACTAAGTCAGGCTGAGAGCCAAAGTTATTGTATGCAAGTACAGCTGTTTTACCGGAGGCGTACCCAATAGCGGTAGTCCCCGCAGCGAGTACAATAGCAGTCCCCCAACCAATAGGATTTGATACTAAAAATAGACCGACTAACGCACTAGTGCCCATTCCTACAGCTGTGCTAGTTATTGACTCAACAAAAATTTCATTCTTCTCATGTTGGTCTTGTGTATTCGCGATCTGAATACAGGAAGCCGTTAGACCGACACCTACTAAAACATGTCCGCCAACTTTAGATGCCTGAGCTATTTTATTCAGTTTTTCGGCTTGTTTAACTATATGAGCATTAGCTGGTAATCCTCCACTTCGAGCAATACGAATAGACTGGTGAGTCGTTTTGTTGCCAAACAACAGCTTTTCCATAGGGCCAACATTTTTCTTTAGTAGGTCTAGATGTTTCTTACGTCGAGCATCATATTGTCCTTTACTTATTACTCCGTTTTTATAGTTTGCGTAAAGGTCGTTGATGTTCTCAATGAGCTTAATATTACCTTTACTCATCAAGTTTCCTGTAGCACCCATCAAGGTACCTCCTGGAATAGTAATCATATTGGCGTTGTTTTCTAACCATGCTAACGCCCAAAACATATCAGCATGTTGTGGTGGAACTTGATTTGAGATCGATTTTGGAGGTTGATTGTAGCTGAGAATATTGGGAGGCAAAACTTTATGGGGCGGAGAACTAGACATTTGAGGTTTAGACGCTGGGTATGTCCCTAGCTTCGCGATACTTTTAGGAGGTAAAGCATTGTTACGTTGAGTGTTAAGTTGGGTGCTTGATTTGGGTAGAGCTGATAACCAAATGATATCGCCTGCTTTAATGCGGTTAGGATCTGAAATATGCTTGTTCAATGTCATTATATGAGTCAGTACTCTCTGATAGTCCTTGCTACCATATGGAGCGCCATACATGTTTAATATAATTGATGATAAGTTATCATGAGTTTTTATTTTATACTCAAACAATCCCGACACAGAGCACCTCTAGCTAATAATTTATTTGTGCAGATACTAACAAAAAACCATATTTAGAAAGTTCATTTTTTTGAATTCTAGACCTTCATTTTAAAAATATAAAAAATTGCTGATATATTTGTTATTTTCATGAAAATGTTAATGTCATTATTTACATTCAAAGTGTGATGGTGGATTTAACTGGATAAGTCAATATCATATATCAACCGTTAGTGCTAAAAACCTGCGATAAAAAATATAAGCGCTAAAATTTAAGAGTTTATGACAATTACCCATATTAATACAAAGGATAATATGCGGTACTATTTAGGGAGCTTTTTAGAGATGCTGGGTAACTTTCGCTTTTCACCTGAGCTAGGTTGAACGATTAAACGAAAAAACATCAATGTTCGGAAAAATGCGTAAGGTCAACCTGTAAATAGAGCTAGTTAGAAAGTGTTAAAATAAGGTTCTTAAAAGTAGCTATTGACAATGTCTTTTGGCATTAAAAGATGCATTATACCTATAGAGAATGTCTGGAAAAAATAACTAATACACCAGAGAACATTAAGTATCTAATAATGTTCCAGATCAATTGCATATTGCACCTGTCCTTATAATAAACCGATGCTTTTTCAAGGTTTTATCCTAATCTTTATTATGAAGAAATAAAGAGATTAACAGATAACCTATATCTTATCTATGAATGGAAGGGCGCTTTAGAAGAATGTCGAGAATGAAAATAAGAACTATCTTATTGTTTTTTGTAAATATAGGTGGTCGTATATAAAATTGATAACGTGTAATGGCGAGATGTAAGCCTTGCGTAACTAACAAAGGTTGGTTAAACAAGGCTAATAGTCGGTTATGGATGAATAACGATTTGTTGCTCCTCTGTCATCACAAGTGTCGCTTTGCTTTGTTCGATAAGTTGGGCAGCATAAGAAGGGGTAACGGCCTGCATATCACCTTTAGATCGAAGAGTTAAAGACTCCCACGCTTGATCTCGATATTTCCCTGCTTGGGTGTATTGAATCAGTACTTTCATAGCTTCACGCTCCGGTGTGGTTGACGTGCTACTTAAGTTAACGATCTTAAGTTGGTTGCGCATCTGTTAAAAATGAAACATTAGTTTAACCAAATGTGCCTTTCCAAATATCGCGCATTGAGCAGAGCAATTTAGAATCCTTGTGATGGAGGGATGAAAAACACTCAATCTTTCGATTCATACTGCGCAATATAATGTTTGAGAGATTTGGTTTCCGCACTCTGAAACTCTTCATCGTGCATACGCAGTGCTTGGATACGGTCGAGGCGGAACTGGCGGTAGTCATCGCGCAATTCGCACCAGGCGACCAGCGTCCAGACTTTGCCCCAAAAGAACTGGCCTAACGGTTGGATTTTTCTTTCGGTCACTTGTCCGCTTTCATCTTGGTAATCCAAACTGACCTTAAACTGATGATCAATCGCATGGCGCAGAAGCTGCCCTCGTTTGGCAGTCTCGGATTGGGTGTGATAATCGGGCACAATCAGCGGACAATCTTCCACTTGTTGCTTGAGCTTATCGGGCAATACCGAAAGTATTTTGGTGGACGCAGAGTGAGACGCTTCGGCGAGTTCAACATCCGACCAGGCTCGAACCATCCGCATACCCAGTTCAAGCGCCATCATCTCTTTTTCTGAGAACATCAAAGGCGGCAGATGAGAGCCAGCTTGCAATAGGTAGCCAACACCTGCTTCACCCTGAATAGGAACACCAGAACTGAGCAACGACTGAATATCGCGATAAATCGTACGTTCGCTGACTTCCATTCTTTCTGCGAGCTCTTTCGCTGTCACGGCGTAACGCTTTGCGCGCAGAAGCGTCAGTAGCTCAAACAGTCGTTCTGATTTGCTCATGATGTTCCTTATCTAGACCTACTGGTTGTTAGTGGTAGTGTGGCTGATTACTTCTCTAGCTCACTGCACATTTTTAAGTTGTGATGTTTAAGCTCGAAGCTTTCGCAGTCAATCATTGATAACAGAGGCTGAAATTCAGCGGCTTGCTTAATCTGTTTTCCCGCCTGTTTTGCATCGTCCATTGAACGCCAGTAAATGATGTCTGTCCACACATCGTCCGTCGCTTCGTGACTGAGTGAGCGATACAAAAAGCCCGGCAGATTCTTCACAAACGTTTGTGACTGTTTGGCAGCGGCGATCACGTCTTGCTCTGTTGTGCCTGCGGTTAGACGAAATTGCACAGTTTCGATAACGGTTTCCATATTGTGATTCCTTATTGGTTTTGGCGGATTGCCTGTTGAGTTCCAAATAAGGTTACGCGGATGGAATGTCAGAACATGTCAGTAGTGAAATCTCACTCACTTATCATCAATATGGTTATTTTTCTGGGCTGTTGTAACGATCCCAATAAGGTAAATCTGTGCCGAGTTTTTCGCTGATAAAATCGATAAAGGCTCTTACTTTCAACGGCATGTGCTTGCGCTCAGGAAAAACCGCATAAATGGCGTGTTCTGGTAGAGAATACTCTTCCATCACCGGTTTTAGATTTCCTGCGGCAAAGTCTCTCCCTGCAATAAATGTTGGCAGTTGCGCAATGCCCGAACCTCTTAACAGCAACTGGCGAATGGCTTCGCTGTTATTGACGATAAAGTTTCCTTTTGGAAGTACCTTGTATTCGCTGCCGTTGTTGATGAACATCCATTCGACGCCGCCACGGAAATAGGAGTAGCGCAGGCAGTTGTGACTGACTAAATCACTTGGTTTTTGTGGTGTTCCAAACTCCGCTAAGTAATCTGGCGAGGCACAAAGCACACTTTTACAAGGGGCGAGACGTTTTGCGATTAGATTGGAAGAGGTGAGTTCACCAATACGGATCCCCAAATCAAAACCGTCTTTAACCAAATCGACCATTTTGTCTTCGAGGTTTAAATCCACTTCAATTTTCGGGTAACGAGCGAGAAACTCGCTGATCAAAGGCGCGATATGCAGCACACCGAAAGACATCGGCACGGTAATTTTGAGCCGACCTTGTGGAGAGCCTTGCAGTTCCGATACCGCGTCCACGCCTTGCTGGGCCAGATTGAGCGCTTGAGAAGCGTACTCAAAATAGCGTTCTCCCGCTTCGGTCAGGCTCAGCTTACGCGTGGTTCGGTTAAGGAGACGAATGCCCAAATCGTCTTCTAGTTGGTTGATGCGTTTGCTGATCGCCGATTTCGTCAGATTCAGCTGTTTGGCCGCAAGGGAAAAGCTGCCGCATTCGACAACAGCAACAAAAACGGGCAGGGAGGCAATCGCGTTCACATCAATCTCCTATTATCGTGAAGCATTTATTGTTGAGCACAAGGATACAATTAATTTCCAATTATAGAGATTATCTTCAAGAAGAAAACAATCTAGACTATGCACCAGTATTACGACCTTGATTTTGGGAAGAAGAAAATGAAGTACGATTGGATCCTGTTTGACGCTGACGAAACCTTATTCCACTTTGATGCTTTCAAAGGTTTGCAGCTTATGTTTTCTCGCAAAGGCGTAGATTTTACTGAACAAGATTTTGCTCATTACCAAACCGTAAACAAACCGCTTTGGGTGGATTACCAAGACGGCAAAGTAACGGCAGATGAGCTAAAACATAAGCGTTTTACCGAGTGGGCTGAGAAGCTGAATACCACAACAGCAGATCTCAATAGCGCATTTTTAGAAGCAATGGCCGATATTTGCAGCTTGTTGCCAGGTGCAAAAGAGCTGATGGAAGCGCTGCAAGGCAAAGCTAAAATGGGCATCATCACCAACGGTTTTACAGAGTTGCAAGCAATTCGCCTTGAGCGCACAGGGATGACTGAGTACTTCGATAAAGTGGTGATCTCTGAACAAGTGGGCGTAGCAAAACCGGACTTAGGTATTTTTGAATACGCGATGCAGCAAATGGGCAACCCATGCAAAACGCGCGTACTGATGGTGGGTGACAACCTGCATTCCGATATTCTGGGTGGTAATAATTTTGGTATTGAAACTTGCTGGTTAAATACCACAGGCGCAAGCGTCGATGAGCGTATCGCACCAAATTACACCGTTGAGTCTTTGAGTGAACTAAAGAACATTTTGGTGGCGTAACCGAATCGGGTATTATTCCGCTGTAACCCTCAGAAAAATCAAGGAATAACCATGTCAGACATCAAACAGTTAGACAGCAAAGTCGTTTACCAGAATAAGTGGATGACAGTGCGTGAGGACAAAATTTTACGTCCGAGCGGCGCAGAGGGCATCTATGGTGTGGTCGACAAACCTGATTGTGCTGCGATTCTGGCTATCGATAACGGGATGATTCACTTGGTTCAGCAGTACCGTTACACCGTAGGTCAACGTTGTTGGGAGATCCCACAAGGGGCGTGGGAATCAAATCCAGATGCGGATCATCTTGAGCTTGCCAAAGGCGAGCTGCGTGAAGAAACGGGCATGCAGGCGAGCGCCATGGCGTATGTCGGCGCACAGTTTATCGCATACGGCTTTTTGAATCAGACATGTCACGTCTACTTCGCCAGTGACTTAACGGACGTGGGCAATCAACTCGACAGTGAAGAAGAGGATTTGATCACTCGCGCTTTTTCTGTTGAGGAGTTCGAACAGATGATGATCGACGGTACGATTAAAGATTGTGTCACCATCGCTGCTTATGGTTTGGCGAAGCTGAAGAAATTCATTTAGTTATCCATGATGATTTTTTAATGAAAACAGCGGCCTAGTGCCGCTGTTTTTAGTTTGGGTGAGCTCGTTGAGCCATCGCTTACTCGTCGATTTTCTTACCTAAGATTTCCACTTGCGCTTTTTTGGTCACCCCCGCGACTTGCAGTGCAGTGCTGCCAACCGATTCATAGTTCAACTCGATTTTGTCTAATTTCGCGTTATCTTTTGTTGGTAGGCTTAAACTTCTTGATGACATGCCTTTAGTCAGAACAACTAAACTGTCGAACGTCTTTTCCTGACCATCTTTCATGATTACTTTAACGCTTTTCAGATCGACCGTACCTTGCGTACATTTGATTTTGATGTGGCTAAAACGAGCGTTAGCAAATGGGGACAGTGGATTGACTGTGTCGGTTTCCGATTTAAAACTGACGGTCTTATCTGCAATCTTATCCCAATCGTTGTCTCCTGCAACCGATTGAAAAGAGGCTACAGCCGCTAAAAGACAGAGTGCGATGGTGTTGAACAGTTTCATAGCTTTTCCTTACCTTAGGTTTAGATATTCTGTTTAATCAGTTCGATGACGTGTGTGACTTCGTCTTGAGTTAAAGCCCCTTCTTTCACGAATAAAATTTCGCCTTGTTTATTTTGTACGATAATCGCAGAACTTTCTTGCTGCAGATCCCAAGTTGTTGCTAATACGCCATTTTTGTCTAACACCATGGAAGACCAAGAGAATGTCTTTTTGCTGTCCTCTGCCGACGATTTAACAAATGTACCGGTTCCCCAAATGGCGTCTTCTTGGTTGATCACGGTTGTGGTCTGATACTGATCTTCAGGAAAGTGAGCGGCAGTGATTGCTGACATCAGCGGCGCGTTCATCTCTTTGGCTTTACTACGACCTGCAATGGCTTGTATCACACGGACTTTGCCTAACATCTGCTGAGTTGCCCAAGGTTGATAAGCCACATCGTCTCCTTGCAGCGTCATTTCGCCATAGGTATCAATGCTGACGGAAGGGGTGGTTTGACCGACAGAAAGGTTATGAGAGAAGGCGAGTGTCGGGGCGAGTGCGAGTAAGAGTGACAGAACAGATGGAGTTTTCATTGGGGGTTCCTGTAACGAAGTGAGGTTAGAGCGAATCAAAATAAGGGGCAAATACGATGCCCCTTATCGAATGTGGCGATTAGTTAGAAAGTACAACGCGCGCATTTAGCGGTTGCAGCGGACGATTGTTTTGTCCCATGACTTCCATCAGTTTCGCGGCTTGATCTTTGGATAAGGTTTGAGTGTCTTTAAGCACAAACCAGCGCACACCTTCTGAACATGGTGGTGTGGTTAAAGAGCCGTTAAATCGATAGTAGTTTGCAGTTTTTGGCAGTAAGTCGTTAATCTCAAACGTATCTTTAAAGAACGTGGTTTGATTCTCTTGTGGGATTGCGCTGATCAGTTTAGACAGTGCTGCGTTGTGATCGCCAGCATCAAACATCACCGAAATTACCGCCAACTCGCCGTCTGCGTTGGCGTGCACAAAGTGCGCTTCAAGTGGATACTGGCGGCCTTTGATTTGGTTTTCTGAAGGTGTGTGGAAATGGAACTGTTGCAGCTCGAACGTCTCGCCATCGATGGTGAAGCTGTTACGTCCGTTCACTTGCGCTTGCAGCGTATGACCATTGTTGGTTAAACCAATGACCTGACCAGTGTACGAAAGGTTCAGTGCTTCCAGTTTTGCATCGGCTGGGTTGTCGATGTTGATTGGGCTTTGGTTTTTCGTGGTTGCGCAGTCTTTGGCGATTTCTCCCCAGTGTTCTGGCCCGTGTTTGTCATTGCCATAGCCCCATTCAGAAGCCTGAGCAGCGCTTAGAGTGAGAAGTGAGAGTGAAAAAGCAAGTAGTGTTTTGTTCATAATAATGTCTCTGTTCGGTCGCTTTGATAAGCGTTGTTACAAGGCAATGACCTAGAGGTTTGATCACTGCCTGACAAATTAGAAACGGTGGCTGAGTTGGGCACCAATTAGGAACGCATTTGAATGGGTCACGCCCGTTACCATCGGTGCAGGAACACCTTCATACGCGTACTCTTCTACGTTGACATCTTCACCAATCAAGTACGTCATGCCGATGTCAACCGTGGTATCTGATGACCATTGGTAAGAGGCCCCCGCGGATAACCAGTGACGGTTCGAATCTGGGATAGAAAGCGAAGTCAGCTCATCGACAGGTGTTTTGTCGAACATGTAACCCGTGCGCAGTGTCCAACGTTCATTGGCGTACCAAGTCGCACCGATGGAGTAGTGCGCGGAGTCTTGCCACTGAAAATCTTTTAGCAACTGATCATCAGCTTTCAAGCTGTCAAATGCTGACCAACCAATCCACTGCACAGAATAGTGCAGGGCAAATTTAGGTAAGACGCGGTGATAACCGGAAAACTCCGCAATATCCGGTAGCGGCATAGCAAGCGAGTCGTACGATTCGCCAGCAAAGTGGATGTCACCCTTGGCATCTATGTTAGGGCTGTGCTTGTAGCTTAAACCTAAGCGATGACGTTCGTTAAACTCGTACATCATGCCAATGTTCGCGCCAAACCCAATGCCGCCAGCTTCCACATCAAGTGCGTTGCCTTTTACGGATCCACAGCGTTGTTCTAGTTCGTTTCCAAGTATGTTCCCACCAACGCAAACACCCACGTCCATATCGCGGTACAGCTCACCAGAGCCGTAAATCACATCAATACCACCACCGATACTAAAACGATCGTTCACCTTGTATGCCAAGCTTGCGCCAAGGTTGACACTCGCTACGCTGGTGACACCGCCAAAAACAGGTGCGCCATAGTTTGGTTTAAACTCCATGTCGGTTCCGAAGTTGGAGTATGCCGATAAGCCTAGATACCAGTCGTCGTTGATAGGGTGAATAAAGTAAAAATTGGGTACAACGGCTGGTTGACCAACGCCATCGACGTCATCAATGTCGGTCACGGTTTGAGAAAAGGACGGGGTAATGTCAACTTGAGGGGACGGAGGAAAACCGCCCATACCAACATTGACATCCGCATTAATGTTAGCTCGATGATATTGCGCATTTTTAACGGTAACGTCAGGTTTGACGTAAGTGACACCGAACGATAAGGCATTTTGTTTAAACAGCGTCATCGCTGCGGCGTTGCGGCTGACTACAGACGCATTATCACCAATAACAGCATCACCAGCAAAAGCACGACCAAGACCCGTCGCCGAATGTTCGTTAATTTGAAAACCACCGGCATACGCCGTCGATGAGGCTAAACCGATTAATAAATAAATCGGTGAAAGAGTTAATTGTCGCTGCATGTTTTTTCTCATGAATTAATTAGAGGTTGTATTGCAACGAAAAGCAGTAAAATAAACAAATCTGACCAGTATATTTAGGAGTAAAACTAACAGTATGTTGACAATAAATAAATTTAACTTAATAAATATTTATTGATAAATTTATTAATGGTTCATGTCGTGAATGTGGTGATTATTTTACGTGTAAATTAAACTCAGAGCCTCTATTTTTATTTTTGCGGTATTACTTCTCTATTTTTATTGTGCTGACTGTTCCCTAACAAACAGAGGCAAATCCAGCGATAAAGTGTCCGTGATGGAAACTCTGAGTCATTTGTATTTCCATTGCATCCCAACGTTGGTAGTTCGAATCAGCAAGAGAACTATCGTTTTAAACCCACATGACACACTCCTCTCGGTCTTACCTGTGTTATGTGGGTATTTTTTATTTAACTTGTCACTTAACTCCTCTTGAAATTCAACAATTTAAAAATGGCCATAATGAAATCTAAATGGATGGCATATTGAATAAGTTTAGATTTTACTGGTTTGTTGGTATTTGAAAGTTTTGTTTATAATGCTTATAACTTGAATTTTTGTATTTTAATTATTGTTCATCTATATTTAAATATAAAAGTAGACTCATGTATATGAAAACAAAATGGCCACGATATTTCGTGGCCATTTTTAATCATCAACGTATTTATGATGATTAAGAGTTTAACCTATAAGAAAGTCTTATTAAAAGCGAAACTCTTCTAAGTTATTGCTGCTTTCCAACATTTTTTCAGCAACATAACGATGCGTGGCTGTGGTTGGGTGAGTCACATCCCAGAACACAAACTTATCTGCGCCAGATGCCGCACACTCAGAGCGTAATGAATGGGTGTACATGTAATCCACAGAAGATGAGCGGTTGATGTCCAGACAAGGATCACTTGCATTCACGAACCCGTGTTCTTCTGGTGCCGAGGTTAACGTCTCAAACAGCGCGTGCGTATCAAACAATGAAATGTTGTAACCTTGAGCTTTATAGTACATCGCTTGTGCTTTGATGAACTCGTTCATTTTCAATACTTTCGCGCGAATCGTTTCAATTTCTTCCTGCGTTGAGTATTTGAACTGTGGTGCTTTGGTTGCGTCTGGCAGAGTCATCAACATGAAGTTCTTCGCGCCCGCGTCTGTTAGACGAATCAGAGCTTCAGCGTAATCCGCTTTTACTTCCGGCACGCTACGGTTGTAGTTCATGAAATCATTTAAACCAAACTCCAACGTAAACAATGTGTTTGCTGGGTTGTAGTTTTTCGCCAGTTTTGTGTAGGTCAAGTAAGAAGAAACTTGTTCGCCGACACCTGTTAGCGCAATGTATTGGTTCTCACCTGCTGCGCCGCCAACTGCCCAGTTATAAAGCGGTAAGTTTTTGGCTTTAGCAACGTATTCCGTCCAAACAAAACCGTTCGAGAAGTGACCTAAGAACCAGCTGTTTGGGTTAGGGAAGCGCCATTGGGAAGCGTTAAAGATGTTGCCTGTATCAGATAAGCTGTCGCCCAAAGCCACTACTTTGTTGATTTGATCTGGTTGCATTGCAGCATCATTGCTCCAGATCGTGTGGTTATAAGAATAGCGATTGTCAGCAGCAAAAAACGTAATGTCTGCGTTCTCGTTCGCCAGATCTAGTGTTTCTTCACAGCGCTGGCGAATCACGTTTTGTGAAGTGTTGGTGTAGAACATGTTTTTAAATGAAACAGAGCTCCACCAATAACCGTCGATAGTGAAGTCACTACCATCTTGGTTTTTCGCCCATTTCCAGTCGGTAGCCGCATCATCCTTAGAGTGGCTCGTACGATACCAGCAGCGAACGTAAGTATAGGTTTGATTTTCTTGCGTGCTGACCACTTCAGACGCAGAAACCATTTCTGGTGATAATGTTGGCTCCTCTGCAACGGCAGAGGCAAGCGGAAGTAATGCAGTTAATAGTGTGATTGTTTTTTTCATCATTCACTCTTCTTGTAATGGTTATGGTTCCGAATACGTGAATACGCTCGGCTATAACAGTATTTAGATGAGAATTTTTCTCACTAAACCTTCTAATTCTGAGTAAATACTCAAGACAGTCAACAACTAAATATTCAATATTTCAGTTTTGGCACCACGGTCAAAAAATCCATTCAGCATAGCAATCGATTAAATGTGTATTATTTAGAATAATTACTCACTAACATTAATTTAACATGCACTTTTTGTTAATTAAGTGATTGCTTTATAAGGCTTTGTTTATGCTTTTTGATGTTAACTAAAAATGTTTATTGAATGATCTTTTGTACAAAGTTGTATATTCATGAAACAAATTGTTTGGCATTTTTGGCCTATAAACTATAGCTGAAGCTCTCATGCGAACATCATAGTGATGACTTTTCATGAGAATATAGTGAATAAAAATTAGCTCAAATAAGGAATAGGGCAAATGCACTACACAACAAGTAAAAAACAAGGCTTATTTTCGTTGTCTGCCGTAGCGATAGCACTGACCACTTCTATGTCAGCGTTTGCGGCTCCACCAATGGGATTTGATGAATCTAAGTTACCGACGAAGTACATCGTCAAATTCAAAGAAGATGCAGTCAGCCGATCTTCAATGGGTGGTAACTCTTTTTGGGGACCACGAATCGCGCAGGAGTCTGTTTTAGAACAGGTGAAGGCACGTAAGGTGGAAAAACTGGGTAATCGCGCCATTTACAGCGTTGAGTTGGATGGTGATGACTTAGAACCACTTCGTAATCGCAGTGATGTGGAATATGTCGAAGTCGATCCGCCTCGCTATTTGCTCAGCGAAACTACCCCGTGGGGTTATGAAGCGGTTAATGCTCAACAGTTAGACGACTTCAATGCTGGTAATCGCACTGTATGTATTATCGATTCAGGGTACGACATCTCGCACAACGACCTAAGCGGTAACCGCGTTGCAGGTACCAACGATAGTGGTACAGGATCATGGAGCGATCCGGGTAACAATAACGCCCACGGTACTCACGTAGCAGGTACTATCGCAGCGATTGCCAACACCGAAGGTGTGAAGGGTGTGATGCCAAACCAGAATGTGAATTTGCACATCGTGAAAGTATTTAACGAATCAGGTTGGGGTTACTCATCTGGGCTTGTTAAAGCGATCCAAACGTGTGCAGATAATGGTGCCAACGTTGTGAACATGAGTCTTGGTGGTAGTCAATCAAGCCGAACTGAGCAAAATGCACTGCAAAACATTTACGATCAAGGCGTTCTGCTAATCGCCGCAGCTGGTAATGACGGTAACACCGCACACAGCTACCCAGCTTCTTACGATTCAGTTATGTCTGTTGCTGCTGTCGATAACCAAAATGATCATGCGGCGTTCTCGCAATCTACTGATCAAGTTGAGATCTCTGGCCCAGGTGTGGCGATCTTATCAACGGTTACGGTAGGCGAAGGTAAACTTTCTGATATTACCTTGAATGGCGTAAGCCAATTTGATCGCGGCATTGTCCCTCACAATCGTTTGATTAATAACGGCTCTTCGTATGTGCCAGATCCAATCGTTGGTTCAGTAACAGCAATGCTAGATAGCTGTGATGTATCTGGCGGTAACTTTAACTGTGGTGATATGTCGGGCAAAATTTGTTTGACTGAGCGTATTGGCAACCAGTCTTCAGGTAACTACCCAGAAGTGGATGCAGTTCAAGCTTGTTACAATGCAGGTGCACAAGCGGCAATCGTATACAGCAACTCTGAACTACCTGGTTTACAAAACCCATTCTTGGTTGACACAAACAACGCTTATCGTATGGTTTCGGTGACGGTTGACCGTGCATTTGGTCAAGAGCTGTTGGGGTATGTTGGTCAAGAAATTACGGTTTCAACCACCTCTGGTGAAGATTACGAGTACTACAATGGTACATCGATGGCAACACCTCATGTAACTGGCGTAGCAGGCTTGGTGTGGAGTTACCACCCAACGTGTACAGCAGCGCAAGTACGTAATGCCCTAGTTCAAACGGCAACAGACATTGATGTCGCTGGACGAGACAACCGCACAGGTCACGGCCTAGTGAATGCGGAAGCGGCGAAACTGTTCTTGGATGCGGGCTGTAACGGTCCTGACGGTGGCGGTAGCTCTTCGGACTCTAGCTTCTCAAACACCAGCCCTGTTGCGATTCCTGACAACAAATCTTCTGGCGCAATCAGCGCAGTAGATGTCGATCGCTCTGGTGATTCAGGTACAGTAAGTATTGACGTTGATATTAGCCACACTTACATCGGTGACCTACGAGTGACGCTAACTTCACCTACTGGTGGAGAAGTCGTGCTTCACGATAATACTGGCGGCAGCGCTAACGATATCAAAGCCACTTTCCAAGCGGATTTCTCTGGTTTTGAATCACAAGGTTCTTGGGAACTAAAAGCGGTAGACAGTGCCAGAAGAGACACAGGCACAATCAACAGTTGGACTCTGACTTTTCAATAAGGAGTGGCTATGAAGAAGTTGACCTTACTTTCTTTGTCTGCGGTGAGTGCTACCGCACTATTGGCAATCGGACTAAGCTCGGCCAGCTTGGCGAACAATCAAGGGTTTCCGCTCGTGGATGAACGTTCCGAACAAGCTGAGCAACAACCTACGCGTTACTTTGTTAAGTATCACAAAGGGAAAGAGAGCGAAGTGAGAGCGCTTCTTCGTCAACATAACCTTAAAGTGGTTGATGCGTTGGTGAAGCAACAGGTACTGGTGGTGAGCGGCGAACAAGCGGACGTCGATAAGCTATCTGGTAACGAATCCGTTGAATACACCGAGCAAGAACCAACGAGAAAGTTGTTGTCTCAATAAGATAGCCTCAATATGAAAAACGCCCCTCACGTGAGGGGCGTTTTGTTTGAGTGCTTTTCTTAGAGATGAATGCCGACGAGCCTAATTCTGCATTCATAAGAATAAAAGCTTAGCGCACAATCAGGCCAAGTAGGATACCTACAATGCCGAAGTCAGCATCACTGAATGTTGTGTTTGCAAAGCCAAGATCACCCAGTACTGGCATTAGGAAGACAGGTAGGAAAGTAATCAGTAGACCTTGTGCAAACGCACCTAGAATTGCACCGCGACGACCACCTGTTGCGTTACCAAATACACCTGCAGCCGCACCCACAAAGAAGTGTGGAACTACACCAGGGATAATCACAGTAAGACCCATCACGTACAGCAGGAACATGCCCACTAGACCGGCTGCAAAGCTCGATAGGAAGCCCACCAATACCGCATTTGGTGCGTATGGGAACACAACCGGACAATCCAGTGCAGGTTTTGCGTTTGGTACTAGCTTGTCTGAGATGCCTTTAAACGCTGGAACGATTTCTGCGATAACCATACGTACACCTTGCAGGATAACGTACACACCACCTGCAAATGTGATGGATTGCATTAGCGCAAACATAGACCAATGTTTACCGCCACTGACTTCACGGACAAAATCACCGCCAGCGAATAAACACGTCACCACAAAGATGATGCCCATGGTGAACGAGATTGCCACTGGCGTATCGCGTAAGAACAACAAGCTCTTAGGGACATTCATCTCTTCAGTTGAGTGCTCTTTGTTACCAAACTTGCTGCCAATGAAACCAGCTAGGACGTAAGAAAGCGTTGAGAAGTGACCAATCGCAACGTCGTCTGAGCCTGTTACTTGCTTCATGTATTTGTGCGCAATTGCAGGGAAGAACACCATTACAGAACCCACAACCACAGAGCCAAGAGCGATCAGTGGAACACCTTTCATGCCGCTAGAGGCCAGAATCGCCGCCACCATCATCGACATAAATAGCGTGTGGTGACCCGTTAGGAAGATGAACTTCCATGGCGTGAAGCGAGCGATCAAGATGTTCACTAACATACCGAAGAACATGATCATCGCCATCTCTTTACCAAACGCTTCTTGCGCGATAGAGACGATAGCTTCGTTGTTTGGAACTACGCCTGTGATGCCAAATGCGTGTTGGAAAATGGTCGCAAAGTCACCCAGAGAAGTCACAACTAGACCTGCACCCGCGCCAAGCACGATGAAACCAAGAATGGTTTTTACCGTGCCTTTAATGCACTCGGTGACCGGTTTTTTCTGGGCAATTAAGCCGATTAGAGCGATGAGACCGACCAGAACCGCTGGCTCTGATAGGACATCGTTCATTAAGAAACTGAAGAATTCCATAACGCCACCTTATAGAGCGCCAAGCTCTTGAAGTGCCACAGATAAACGCTCTTTCATTGCGACTTTGTCGACCATGTTATCAAGCGCTACGATACGTTGTTCAACGCCAAGTGCTTCCAACTGTTCTGCAATGTCTTTTGTGCCGATGAAAATGTCGCAACTTGTGCCTTTTGCTGAGCCAAGATCGATGTGATCTACAGCGGCATCGACGTTCAACTCTTTTACGATGCTTTTGATGCTCATTTCCATCATTAGGCTAGTACCAAGACCGTGACCGCAAACAACCATAATTTTCATAATTCAGACCTTTTCTTTTTTATAGGGGGTATACCCATTTGTGAATGGGGTATGTCAGGAGTAAAACTTAGTATTTGTCGATGATCGCAAGAACATCTTCTTTGCTTTGAGCGTTGCAGATGGCCTCTACATGCTCTTCATTCATAAACAATTCCGCCAGTTTCGAAATCGCATCAACGTGGCTATTACTGTCCGTTGCCGCTAGCGTGACCAGCATTTTTACTGGGTCATTTTCTTCAGAGTTAAAGTTGACGCCGTTTTGGATCACCGTGATCGCCAATGACAAGCGGTTAACGCCATCTTCAGGGCGAGCGTGTGGCATCGCCATGCCCGGACCTACCACGTAGTAAGGACCAAGCTCTTCGTGCGAGCGGTAAATTGCCTCAACGTAACTTGGTTCTATCGCGCCATTTTCAATCAAAGCTTCACAAGATTTGCTGATCGCATCTTTCCAGTCGGTTGCGTCAGAATGGATGCGAATGACATCAGAGGTAATCAGTTCACGTAGCATTGGAATGTTTCCGATTTGTTGTTTTGTTGCTGCGTACTTTATCGATCAATTTGCCATAAAAACCTGAGAGTGATCACAAATGGTAGCGCTATCTGATAGCGCTACCATTAATTGTGATAGCGCTATCATTTTTATCAGGCATCGAAGTTTCATGTGCTGGTGTTCGAGTTCTAATGCGCTAATATCAAAACCATTAAAGCGCTGTGATAAGATGTCGCAGCTGAAATTAGAGAACATTAAATAAAAACAATGAGCGAACCTCGCAAACGAAGAAGTACCGGCAATGTCACTTTGGCTGATGTCGCCAAACAAGCAGGCGTAGGCACTATGACGGTGTCGCGAGCATTACGAACGCCAGAGCTGGTATCCGATAAGCTGAGAGAAAAAATTCAACAAGTGGTTGATGAGCTCGGCTATATCCCGAACAAAGCCGCAGGGGCACTCGCATCTGCAGAAAGTTATTCCATCGCTCTTATCATTCCGTCACTATTTGAAAAAGCATGCGCGCATTTCTTACCAAGCTTCCAACAGGCGTTAAACAAAGCGGGTTATCAATTATTACTGGGTTACAGCGACTACTCGATTGAGCAAGAAGAAAAGTTGCTTTCGACTTTTTTAGAGAGCCGTCCTGCGGGCGTGGTACTGTTTGGAAGTGAGCATAGTCAGCGAACGCATCAACTGTTAGAGGCATCAAATACGCCAGTGTTAGAGATTACCGAACTGAGCTCAAAGGCCAGTTATCTCAACATTGGCGTGGATCACTTCGAAGTGGGTAAGGCCTGTACCAGACACCTGATTGAACAAGGTTTTAAGAACGTTGGTTTTATTGGGGCGCGCGGGAATCACTCAACGTTGCAACGCCAGTTACACGGTTGGCAAAGTGCGATGATTGAAAACTATCTCACCCCAGATCATTTTCTAACGACTCATGAAGCGCCATCTTCACAATTGGGTGCGGAAGGGTTGGCGAAGTTATTGCTGCGCGATTCAAGCTTGAATGCTTTGGTGTGTAGCCATGAGGAGATAGCAATTGGTGCGCTCTTTGAGTGCCATCGCCGCGTGCTCAAAGTCCCGACCGACATTGCCATTATTTGCCTTGAAGGCTCTTCTATGGGGGAGCATGCTTACCCAAGTTTGACATCGGCAGAATTTGATTACGAGCGCATGGGCACCAAGGCGGCAGAAAAACTGTTGCATGCCATCAAAGGTGAGCCAGAAGAAAGACCAACCAGTATGGGCTTTAAGCTAAAGCGTCGAGCAAGTACTGCGATTAACTGACACTTCCTCTTTCCATAAATGTAAAAAGCCTCTCAATATGGAGAGGCTTTTTACATTCTGAATTCGCGAGCGAAAACTACGGACGTTCGCCCGCGGCTAGGCGACGTTCGATATCTGCAACCACTTCTGGGAAGTCAGCAATGGTGTCGATGAGGTAATGCGGTGAGCTCTTGAGCAATTTTGCACGCGCCTTTTCACGAGCGGCATTAAGCGTTGCTTCATCCGCAGCTTGATATTCTTCAAACGTTAGGCCTGCTTCGTTACCAGAAAGCAGCAAACCAACGGTCCACATGCCCGCATTGTGACCTTCAAAGATGCCTGGTGCTGAGTCGTCCACTTTGACGCATGCTTTAACGTCGGTTACACCAAGCTCAATCACGTTTTTCAGTGCCATAAACGGCGCAGGGCGACCACCTTGTGGCAGATCGTCTGTCGCGACAACGTAATCTGGTTTGTAGCCGTAATCCGCTGCAACAGGAATCAGTACATCCATCACTTCGCGAGGGTAACCAGAACAAGAACCGATCTTGATGCCTTTGTCTTTCAGACCGTTTACCACTTCAACTGCGTTGAGGATTGGTTCTGCGTGGTCAGCCACTTTTGCTTTTTGCAAAGGCATAAAGGCTGCGTAGATAGCGTCGATGTCTTCGCTGGTCATTGAGCGACCAAACTTCTCATTCCAACGCTTATCAACGGCAGGGATGCGACCCACAGCTTGGATGTGATCCCACTTACCAAGACCCATTGGTTCGCGCGCTTCTTCAAGGTCGATATCAAAATCAAAGCCTTGTTTGAACGCTTCCACAAAGATACTGGTTGGCGCAAAAGAGCCGAAATCGACGATAGTACCAGCCCAGTCAAAGATCACTGCTTGAATTGGTGAGTTGCTCATGTTCAATCCTTTTTCTTGCTTGCCAGAGCGCTTGCCTACACGTTGGAATCGCGCTCTGGATAAATTGGTTTTGTTGAGGTCTATTGACTCTAGGTTTTGTTGACCTTTTGCGGTTAAATTTTGTTCGAGATAAAAGCGTTTTAATCGCGGCGAGAGGTTTGTAGCCTAGTCATTCTAAGCACAACACCTCACAACAAAGAGTAAAACGCTTTTAGCCGAACCCTTCGGGCAGCGTTTGTGGTTCCTTTCTTCTGCGTTATCGGCTTATCAGGTAGGACAGCTACAACTCAAAGCCTCTGCCTTGCATAAAGAACCCACAAACTGCTGCAAAAATCAGCTCAAAAGGTCAACAAAACCTAAATGTAGTTAAAGTCTTTACACACTTTGGCGATGGCTTCTTCGAAGATCGCCAACGCTTCTGTCAGTTGCTCGCGAGTGATGATCAGCGGTGGACTGAGTTGAATCACATTGCCTTGTGACACCTTGAAGCTCACGCCATTGTTGAGGCATTGGTACAGCACAGCTTCCGCTTCGTCATACGCGCGCGCTTTGCTTTCGTGGTCGGTGACCAGTTCAATGCCCCACAACATGCCGATGCCACGCACATCACCAATCACTGGGTATTTGGCTTTCATCTCTAACAGCTTTTCACGCATGAACTGGCTGTCGGCTTTGGCTTTATCTAGTAAGCCGTCTTGCTCAATGGCTTCCATGGTTGCCAGTGCTGCAGCACAACCGATAGGGCTTTTCTCATGAGTGTAATGACCCATGGAGATTTGCTCGGCAGTGTTGTATTTGTCTTTGGTTACCATGGCTGCGATAGGCACTAAGCCACCACCCAAACCTTTACCGATGCAGAGCATATCTGGCTCGATGTCGTAAGCTTGGTAGGTAAACCATTCACCGCTGCGACCCATACCGTTAGGGATGTCGTCGATGATCAGCATGACATTGTGTTTGTCACAGATTTCACGGATGCGTTTCCAGTAGGCTTTACTTGGCACTTGAACATCCGTGTTGCGAACCGCTTCTGCGATAAACGCGCCCACGCCACCTTCTTTCTCAATCACGTACTCAAGGTAGTCGGCATAATGCACATCGCTACCGTCGGCAACTGGGAAAGCGCCTCGGTAAGATACGGCTGGTGGAATGCGCTCAACGCCTGCCATTAATGGTCCCATGCCTTGACGGAAACACGCTTCACCACCTACTGAGATGGCATCCAACGATGCGCCGTGGAAGGAATCCCACAGAGAGACCACCTTATAGTTGCTCGTGATGTGGCGCGCTAGTTTAAGTGCCATGCCAACCGCAGATGTGCCACCCGGAGCAAACAGCACGCGGTTCAATTCGCCGCCACAGATTTGGGTGAGTTTTTCGGCACATTCAATCGCTGTCTCGTTGGTAAAACGACGTGGTGAAAACGGCAGTTTGGCAATTTGCTCTTGCACACGTTTAATCACATGCGGATGACCGTAGCCCAGCTGATGGACGTTGTTGCCATGGAAGTCCATGTACTTTTTGCCGGTAGCATCTTGGATGTAGATGCCTTCTGCTGCTTCCAATGTATCTAAGCAAGGCGTTGACATGGCTTGATGAAGAAAGACTTCCGAATCACGCTTCAATAATGCTTGCGTGCGTTCGTCGTCCATCGATGCATTCCAAGCTTGGCGCGCTGGCGTCGTGTTGACATCGCCTTCACTACGAAAATGAGTCGGTTTGATATTCTGAGTCATAACGCTTTCTCAATCAGAAGGCTGCTTTACGCAACTTGCCAATACATTGCTTTTTCAATCGCACCGATTAAGCGCTCGATATCTGCTGGGTAAACTTCACCAATGTTGCCGATGCGGAAGCAATCTGCGTTCGATACCTTACCCGGATAGATCACGAAGCCCTGCTCTTTCAAACGTGTGTAGAACGCTTTGAACTGGTAATCACTGTGCGTCGGAGAGTAGAAAGAAGTGATGATTGGCGAGTGAAGGTCATCACTCAGTAGTGGCTCGAAACCCAGAGAACGCATACCAGCAACCAGTGTTTTCTGGTTAGTTTGGTAACGATTATGACGCGCTTCAATGCCGCCTTCTTGTTCCAGTTCTAACAAGGCTTGATAGAAAGCGCGAACCGTGTGCGTTGGAGATGTGAAACGCCATTTGCCGTGGTTCACTTCCATGCACTGCCACTGGTCGTAAAGATCAAGACTCAAAGAGCGTGCCTGACCTTTGCACTTTTCGAGTTCAGTTTGTTTCGCAATCACAAAGCCAAAGCCCGGCACGCCTTGAATACATTTGTTTGCAGAGCTGATCATAAAATCGATGCCTAGCTCTGCGATATCAATAGGAATGCCACCAAAGCTCGACATGGCATCGAGAATCACCACTTTACCGTGTGCTTTTGCCGCGGAAGCAAATGCCTCAATTGGATTCAGCATGCCAGTGGTTGTCTCGCAATGAACAATTGCCACGTGTGTGATAGCAGGATCCGATGCCAATGCAGTTTCCACCTCGTTCAAGTGTGGCTGTGATGTTTCGCCTGGGGAAACTACATGGCATGGAATATTTAGGTATTCAGCGATCTGAGCGATACGTGCACCGTACGCACCGTTGTCGACAACCAACAATTTTCCATCTTTGCCAATGGCGCTGCCAATCGTAGCTTCTACTGATGCGGTGCCGCTACCTTGCATTAGTACACTGGTGTAGCCGTCTTGCTCCGTCGCCAGTTTTACAAGCTTAGTGCGGATCACTTCTACGATGTCTTTGTTGTATTCATCATCCCAAGTACACCAGTCTTTAAGCATGGCTTCACGTACCGTTTCAGAAGTAGATAGAGGACCTGGAGTCAGTAGTAGGTATTCGTTTTTCATCTCGATTTCCATTAGAATAGGCTAATTGGTCTACACCAAGTTTCGAGTTCACTTTAGCGAGGAAGAAAAGGGCAGTAAATAGGCGAATATCCAATTTCATAAAACTTTAATATCCAGAAAATGGCGGATCAATTGAACGATTATTCATCGCAAATTTTCGTAAAACTGCCATTTAATGGTCATGATTTCGTCACAAAGGCTCAGTAGGGTGTATATCGTCAACTGGTACAGACCAAATTTAAACTTAGCCAAATTAACTGGAGAAAATGATGAAAAACCGTTTGATGAAAGGAACGCTGGCTGCACTTGTCTCTCTGCTAGCTACGAATGCAATGGCAGCACAGGAAGTCACGGTTTACACCGCTTTCGAAACTGACATTCTTGCTAAATACAAGTCTGCGTTTGAGAAAGATAACCCAGATATCAAGATTAAGTGGGTTCGCGATTCCACCGGTATCATGACGGCGAAATTGCTGGCCGAAAAGAACAACCCTCAAGCGGAAGTGGTTTGGGGTCTGGCTGGCTCGTCAATGGCACTGCTTAAAGATGAAGGTCTTCTTAAGCCTTACACACCAAAAGGTTTGGAAGAGCTGCATGCGAACCTAAACGACCCTCAATCAAACCAAGCTTGGTTTGGTAACGATGCGTTCTTTAACGCAGTTTGTTTCAACGAAGCGGTAGCGAAACAGCTTAATCTGCCTAAACCAACGTCTTGGGAAGACCTAACAAAGCCGGTTTACAAAGGTCACATAGCAATGCCTAACCCAGCTTCTTCAGGCACTGGCTACATGCAGGTTTCTGCTTGGCTACAAAACATGGGTGAAGATCAGGCATGGAACTACATGCGTGACTTAGACAAGAACATTGCACACTACACGCACTCGGGCTCTAAGCCATGTGTTCAAGCGGGTATGGGTGAAGTGGCTATCGGTATTTCGATGGCGAGCCGCGGCGCGAAGCTGAAAACACAAGGTGCACCACTAGCGGTTATCACGCCAAAAGGCATCGGCTGGGAATCAGAAGCCGTTGGTCTAGTAAAAGAGTCTGATGCAGCGAAGCGTGTTGTCGACTGGTCAATCTCTAAAGCAGCAAACGAGCTTTACGTAGAAATGTACCCAGTGGTTGCACATAAAGAAGTGAAAGCGACCGTTTCTAACTTCCCGAACGTTCAAGAGAACATGGCGAAGATGGACTTCGCGCAAATGGGCAGCAAGCGTGCAGAGATTCTAGCGGCATGGTCTGAGAAATTTGACGCGAAATCAGAGCCAAAGTCTTAATGGAATTTGCTCTAATTTGAATGCTGAAATCCACCTCGGTTGAGGTGGATTTTTTGTTTTCTCTTTTATTTCAGAGTTTACTGCAAGTAGATTCCTAGTCTCACCTAGGTTCGTTGGAATGACGGACTTAAGAAAGTTGGGTGCTTCTATCCATCCGCACTCACAACGTCATTCTCGAGAGTGAGGAAGGAGTGAGTCGGGAATCTCTAATTACCACTTGAACAAACGTCATCGCCCTTCATCTATTTGTCATCTTCTGGCTATAAATTTGTCATTGGAACGTAACACTCCAAAACTAAAGTTGGTATATACCATTTGGAGCGTGTGTTATGTCAACTAACCAACATTACCTAAATATCGAAAATGTAGTGAAGCAATTCGGACAGTTCACTGCATTAAAGAAAATCTCGCTAGCGATTGAGAAGGGCGAGTTCGTTTGTTTTCTTGGTCCTTCTGGCTGCGGTAAAACCACTCTGCTACGTGCCATTGCAGGTTTAGACTTGCCAACGTCTGGTGCGATTTTTCAAAACGGTCAAGAGACCACATTCTTACCACCAGAGAAGCGTGATTTTGGCATCGTATTCCAATCTTACGCGCTGTTTCCGAACCTAACTGTGCAAGAGAACATTGCGGTGGGTTTGAAGAACCAAGGCATGTCGACCAAAGAAGCGTTAGAGAAGGTGGATTACTGGTTAGAAACCATTGGTCTTCCAACCTCTGGCGAGAAATTCCCTAACCAACTTTCTGGTGGTCAGCAGCAGCGTGTTGCTTTGGCTCGTGCATTGGCGTTGTCACCGGGTCTACTGTTACTTGATGAGCCGCTGTCAGCGCTAGATGCAAAAGTACGTGTTCACTTACGTGATGAGATTTGTAAGCTGCAACGTAAGCTTGGCATCACCACCATCATGGTTACGCACGATCAGGACGAAGCGCTGTCGATGGCGGATCGTATCGTGGTGATGAACCATGGCGTGATTGAGCAAGTTGGCACACCTCAAGAAATCTACCAACAACCAGCAACGCGCTTTGTCGCTGAGTTCGTCGGCAGTATGAACTTTATTGAAACCTCAGTCGCAACGGACTCCCAAGTACGCATTGCCGAAACCTTGATGCCAGCGCCAAGCTTGACCAATCGTAAGATCCAACGTGGTGACCGCTTCGACCTTGCGGTGCGTCCTGAAAGCATCAAGTTCGTTGAAAACTACAACAACTCTTTACCTGTGCGAGTTACGGCAACCGAGTTTCTAGGGGCGTTTTTCCGCATTGATTGCGTATTGCAAAACGACAGCTCAACGAAAACCATCGTCGTGGATGTGCCTGTGGAAACGGTTCAAAAACTCAATATCAAAGCGGGCGATGTACGTTACATCCAGTTTGCTGAAGAAGGGTTGCATGGTTACGCCGTGCCCTCGGTTGATAAAGCGCTAGCGGCGTAGGTGTAAACATGGATGCGAAGACAATGACGATGAATAGCCTGATCACACAAGACAAAGCAAAATCCCTACTCGGACGTGTTAGCCGCGATAACCTAGTGTTGTTCGGCTTGCTCGCTGGCTTGTCGACCATGATGGTGCTGTTCATCTTAATGCCGCTTTGGGCAATGTTGACCAAGAGTGTGCAAAATGCCAATGGCGAATTTGTCGGTCTGGCAAACTTTGCGACGTACTTTTCTTCTTCAAGCTTGTGGGTGTCGGTGGGAAACACCTTCACTTTGGGCGTGATTGTGACCTCGGTAGTGGGTGTGCTTGCGTTTGGCTATGCCTACGCGCTGACTCGTTCATGCATGCCCTTTAAAGGTTTGTTTCAAATCCTAGGTACCGCGCCGATCCTCGCGCCTTCGTTGTTGCCGGCAATCAGTTTGATCTTCCTTTTCGGTAATCAAGGTATTGCCAAAGAGATGTTGTTAGGAAACTCGATTTACGGGGTGATTGGTATTTCGATGGGTTTGATTTTCTGGACTTTCCCTCATGCATTGATGATTTTGACCACTTCGCTGCGTACTTCAGATGCCCGCTTGTATGAAGCAGCCCGCGCACTGAAAACTTCACCAATCAAAACCTTCTTTATGGTGACGTTACCTGCGGCGAAATACGGTTTGATCAGTACGCTTATCGTGGTCTTTACACTGGTTATCACGGACTTTGGTGTGCCGAAAGTGATTGGTGGCAGCTACAACGTTCTGGCGACTGACATCTTCAAACAAGTTGTGGGACAACAAAACTTTGCCATGGGTGCGGTGACCAGCATTATGCTTTTATTCCCTGCGGTAATGGCATTTGGTGCAGACCGCTGGGTACAGAAAAAGCAAAAAAGCTTATTTGACACTCGCTCGGTGCCTTATCAGCCAGAACCTAACAAAGCGCGCGACAGCATTTGTTTGGTTTACTGCAGCATCATTTCTATCGCAGTGCTGGCGGTGCTTGGCATGGCGGTGTATGGCTCATTAGTTACGTTCTGGCCTTGGAACAAAGCGCTGACGCTAAACAATTACAACTTTGCTGAAATGAGCACTTACGGTTGGAGCCCATTCTTCAACTCGCTAACGCTGGCAGGTTGGACGGCAGTTATTGGTACAGCCATCATCTTTGTCGGTGCTTACTGCATTGAGAAAGGGCGTGCGTTCGGTCCAATTCGCCAAGTGATGCAAATGCTCAGCGTGGTGCCAATGGCAGTTCCGGGTATGGTGCTTGGCTTGGGTTACATCTTTTACTTCAACGATGCGAACAATCCTTTGAATGTGCTTTATGGCACCATGGCATTCTTGGTGATTAACACGGTAGTGCATTACTACACCGTGGGTCACATGACCGCCCTGACAGCGCTAAAGCAGTTGCCATCGGAGATTGAAGCCACGGCGGCATCGGTGAAGCTTCCTCAATACAAGTTGTTCTTTAAAGTGACATTACCTGTGTGCTTACCTGCGATTTTGGACATTGCGACTTACTTGTTTGTTAATGCATTGACCACCACTTCTGCGGTAGTATTCCTTTACTCAACCGATACGATTCCGGCTTCGGTCTCGATTCTGAATATGGACGATGCCGGTCAAACTGGCGCTGCTGCGGCAATGGCGGTGATGATCATGATTGCTGCCGCAATTGCGAAGATTGTTCAGATGACTTTGGGTAAATTGTTAGAGAGTCGCACACAAGCTTGGCGCAAAAGATAAGGACACTTCGTGCAATACGTAAAAATTAAAGATTCGATTGTTGAACAGATTGAAGCGGGCATGCTATCGCCGCGTCAAAAACTGCCAGCAGAGCGTAAGTTGGCGGAGTCGTTCGATACTACACGTGTCACTCTGCGTGAAGCTTTATCACTGCTCGAAGCGGAAGGTCGAATCTATCGCGAAGATCGCCGAGGTTGGTTTATCTCACCTGAGCCATTGCGTTACGACCCTACCCAAACGCTAAACTTCCCGAACATGGCGAAAGCGCAAAATCGCGTGCCAAAAACAGAAGTGATAGCCGCAAAAGGCACCTTGGCTAATAAATTGGCCGCTCGTTTGTTGGACCTTCAGCCGTTTTCAGACGTATTTCGTGTCGACCGCGTTCGTTACCTAGAAGAGCGTCCGGTGGTTTATGTTACGAACTACATTCGACCAGACATATTTCCCAACTTATTGTCTTATGATTTATCAAACTCGTTAACCGACATTTATCGTGAACACTACGGTGTGACGTATCAAAAAATTCGTTACCGAATTTCGACTAGTACTTTGTTGGGTGAGGTGGCACAGGCATTGCGCGCGACTTCTGGTACGCCTGCAATGGTGGTTGAACGTATCAACTACAACCAACATGGCGAGTTGATTGACTGTGACATCGAATACTGGCGTCATGATGCCATCAGCATCGAGTCTGTCGCGGAGCTGAATTAATCTCTGTTTGCTGGGCATCTGTCTAGTTGGCGGCGAGCAATTTATATCTCAAATTCAAAGGCTCCATATTGGGGCCTTTGTTGTACCCAAGCACCTTGAGGGTATCTAAATATCATAAACAGGAAAACGGAATGGATCTCTTGGCAATCGCACTCGTTGTATTGTCTGCAGTTATGCATGCTGGCTGGAATATTCTTGGTAAAAGCAATGCTGGTTCAGGGCTCGCGTTTACGATGGTGGCAAGTTTATCTGCATGCCTTCTGCTCACGCCTTATCTTATTTGGTATCTCTTTAACATTGGCTGGACGACGTTGCCCAGCGTGTTTTGGGGAATGCTGTTTATCAGTGGTTTATCTCAAATCGTCTATTTGGTTGGTTTGATCGTGGCCTACAAGCACGCTGATGTGGGAGTTATTTATCCGATTGCGAGAGCACTTCCTGTAATGATGGTGGGCGCACTCACCGTCGCCTTAGGTTATGAGTTGAATGCTCAGCAGTGGTTGGGTTTCCTGCTTATTACTTTAGGTTGTGTCCTAGTTCCAGTGACCAGTTTTCGTCAAATTACTCTTGGGGAGTACCTGAATGTTGGTGTGTTTTGGGCCTTGATTGCGGCGTTTGGCACGACGGGTTACTCCGTTGTGGACAAGCAAGCACTGAATCTGCTAACTCAACAAACATCGACCATTCTTAACGACCACTATAGCGCGATTTTTTATCTAGGCGTGCAGTTTTGGGTTATGGGAGTACCGGTTTTATTGTGGTGTATTGTTTCGGGTAGCCAGCAAGAACTACAAACCGCTTGGATGATTCGCAAAAGTGCGAGCATGGCTGGCATCATGATGGCTTCAACCTACGGCTTGGTGCTGTTTGCGATGACTATGACTGATAACGTCAGCCTTGTTGTGGCTTTGCGACAAATCAGCATTGTATTTGGTTTATTAATGGGCGTTTGGTTGTTGGCTGAAAAATGGTATTTCACGCGAGGCGTCGGGGTGCTGTTGATCCTGAGCGGAATCATTCTGTCATTGAGCCCTGCTTGAGCTATAAGGCACCGATGTCGATTCGGTGCCTTGGCACAGCTAAATTTTTAAAATCGCAATTGTGCACCAAACATCACACCGCCAGAATCAAAATCGCTATTCTTGGCGTAGTTGTACTCTAAGTTCAAACCAAAGTGTTTATAGGCCCAAGCGACACCAGCAGCGGCTTCTCCGCCAAGACTAGACTCGTCATATTCTTTATTCTGACCATTGTTTTTAAGCGTGTAACTTAACGTGTAGTAAGTGATACCGCCTTTCCCGTAAAGCTCAAAGCCAGCTCCCAGAGGGTAACTTGCGTAACCGCTGAGTCGAGGTCCGCCATAACTGACATCGGTGATTTCTGTTAAGGGACTGATAAGTACGGAGCCAATGCCGTTAAATGCGCCCTTATAGCCAGCTTCAATGCCAAAGTTGTGATCGAACATGTAACGGTAATATACATCACCAAGGAACATGTCACCTTCATCATGGCTATTGTTCACATCGTAACTAACATTACCGTAGCCTAAATTTGCTCCAACAACATGTTGGGTTGGTTGTGCATGAGCCGTTAAGGAAAGTGCGGATAGTAAGCATGCAACGGCGTACTTGTAAGACATAAAAACTCCGAATCATAAAATGAAAAAACAAAACGTCATGTGGTGCGTTGGGTTAACGTAGCCTTGTCATGAACTCCGCTTTGGTATTGTCTAACCATTCGTAACGACGTCGATACATCGAACGCTTAGAACGCGACATGCCTTCGATATCACGACGCGGGGCATTCACATCGAGTGAGTAGAAATGACGGTTGTATTCGGTGCCGCCCAACTCTTGCCAGAGTGCATCGTAATCCGTTTTGATTCGTCCTTTACTGTAGCGTCGTGCAGCATAAGTATGGGATTGTGTTTTTACCGCTAGAATCGTATTCACCTCCCAAATTTGCGCGAGTAAAGTGAGCAAACTCACCATCAAGCTTTTTGGTCTTTGCCCGTAAAGTTTACGAGTTAACTTTTTAATTTTCGCGTTGTTCTCTTCACTGCTGCGTGGCCCTTGTAAGCCGCCAATCATAATGCTGCGTCCAGATTCGATGTGACCTAGCGTAAAAGAGAGCGTGTAGAAGTTGCCATCTTCAGCGCTGTGTAGCACTAGGCTCATGTCGCCTTCTTTTTGATAACGTGCTTCGTATACTAATCTCACCGAGTACAGTATTTCGTCAATTTCAAAAGAGGCTAATGTTAGGCCTTTCGAGTCTGTGTAGATTTCTTCGATTGTTTGTTTAGAAAACAGTTCTGAAATCGTTTTGTAGTGATCAACCACCAAGTTGGAGCGATCAAAGGCGGAGTTATTCTTGATGATGTAGGGACGAAACGGTTTTTCTAAAAATCGGTGCGTACGAGCACAAAGCATCTCTAGCAATGACGATTCAATATTATCTGACAGGTGCTTAAACGCTCGTTTGTAGTAAAGTGCGCGCAAGATGAACTTAGCTCTGTAGGTCCAAATTGGCTTATAGACATCAGCATAATCATCTGAGTAAATTGATTTGCTGTGGTAAAAAATGGATTTGTTCGCGGTCATTTTCACTCCAGATTAACGTGTGCTCAACAGCCACAATTAAGAACCGACGGACGAGCAGCGAAAAACCCGAAAAAGGGGAAATACAAAGCACTACTAAAAGGGGAGGTTTTGCTGTGCCCGACGTTTATATAAGGTTTTGAACACTGTTCTTTTGTTGGGATTCTAAGAGAAAATTGACCTTAGGTATTGTATGGGTTGGTAAGGAAATGTCAGTTTGGAAGCCACTTTGAACGTTGTGATTACGAGGTGGAAAAATGCTCGTGTTGGCAGAGTATGATGCCGTGTTGCTAAGTTAAAGTGAAATGAGTTGAACAAGAATTGAACGTTATTTGAAATTATTTTGACGTGTTTCTGGTCTTTATACGTACGTTATAAATATCGAGCCAATTTAGGTCCGATATAAAGGTAAGTAAGGAGAGGTTTATGAAACGCTTAATGACTTTAGCAAGTATGATTGCTCTGACTGCTGCACCTTCTGTTGTTTTTGCTGGTGGCTATCAGTGGACAAACGATACCGAAACGATCCATGGTGATGTTATGGATAGCAAACAAGCGGCTTATGAAATGGGTCGTGACATGATTCAGAACTATCAAAGCAAATCACCAGGTCAGCTTCGTGACGAGTTTACAAGCCTTACAGAGTATGTTGATCGCCAGTCGTTTTCTATCACTGACTCAAAAGTCATGGTGAATGAGTTCTTGCAAAGTGACGGGCAAGTTGTATACCAGCCTATTCTCAATGTTCAATACGAGTACCGCATGCGTGAAACCGGTAAATACTAACCACTAAGACGGTCTCGATTTTCCGATAATTTATATCCTTGCTGTTTGTTTTGGGGAGCGCTGCTCCCCATTTTTGTATTCATTGATAGCGGAAACTTCCACTCTCTCAGCGCAACATTTGCTATCGCTCAGCGTTAGATATTCTTGCTCGTTGATTGTGCTCATCGTTTGTAAAGTGTTTACAGAAACGATGCAACGCACTAACAAGGATATCCGATGACACATAGTTCATACTGGTTCAAACAGGCCATTGAAGCTGAACAGCCAGAAATGCCGCAACCATTACATCAAAATATTGATACCGATGTTGCTATTGTCGGTGGTGGCTACACCGGACTTTGGACAGCGATTATGATTAAGCAGCAATCTCCTGAAAAACAGGTGGTTGTTATCGAAAAGGGGTTGTGTGGCAGTGGGGCATCTGGCGCGAATGGCGGCTGTATGCTGACATGGTCGACAAAGTTTCCGACGTTGAAACGGTTATTCGGTGAAGAACATGCTGTTTGGTTGGTAAAAGAGTCGGAACAAGCGGTGTTGGAGATTGACGACTTTTGTCAGCAATACAATATCGATGCGCAATTATCTTTAAAAGGGGTTTATTACACCGCAACCAATCAGGCTCAGAAAGGTGGAATGCAGCCAGTTGTCGACGAGTTACAACGGCTAGATGTGAACAGTTGGCGTCGTTGCTCGGTGAAGGAACTGCGTGCCAATGCGGGTTCACCTCGCCATATTGAAGGCTATCACTCTCCGGTTGCTGCTAACGTACAACCCGCCTTACTCGCGCGAGGGTTACGCCGTGTTGCTATTGATCTGGGTGTAGAAGTTTATGAGAACACGCCAATGACGCGTCTAGATTATGGAAAACCTGCCACCGTCTGTACACCTAAAGGAAACATTCAAGCACAGCAGGTGGTGCTGGCATTGAACGCATGGATGGTTGAGCAATTTAAGCAGTTCAAAAACAGTATCGTGGTGGTGTCTTCGGATATGGTTATTACCAAACCGCTTGGTGATACTTTGTCTCAATCTGGTTGGCAAGCGGGTTCGAGTGTCTTGGACTCACGCATCTTCGTACATTATTACCGAGATACGCCAGATGGCCGTTTGATGCTAGGTAAAGGCGGTAATCAGTTCTCTTTCAACAACCAAGTTGATGCGATGTTTAACAAGCCGACGCGTTATCAAACGCTACTAAAAAAATCATTCGACAACCTTTTTCCTCGCTTAAAAGGGACTGAATTTGAGTACTCTTGGACTGGCGGTTCGGATCGTTCCGCAACTGGGTTTCCTTTTTTTGGCCAATTGGATGAGCAAAGTAATGTCTTTTACGGGTTTGGTTATTCAGGTAACGGCGTTGCCCAAACTCGAATGGGTGGAAAGATTTTATCGTCGTTGGTGTTAGGGCTAGATAACGAGTGGACGCGAAGTGGTTTAGCGCAAGGACCGCTTGGGTATTTTCCACCTGAACCAATACGTTGGCTGGGAGCAATGATGGTACGAAATGCTGTTCGCCGAAAAGAGGAAGCGGAAGACAATGAGAAACATCCGTTTGTTTGGGATAAATGGCTAGCGAAACTCGCAGGACCAGCAGGCAAAGCGGATAAGCTCGACTAAACTGAAGACTTTAGCCACAAACGAGACAGTTTGCAGTGAAAGTCATTGGGGGGCGATGTAGCCTTGTGTTAGCCTCTGTCTTTCAAGCTCAGATTTAAAAGGTGAGTAATATAATGAAAGTATTCAGCAACTTCGATAGCGGCAGCATTCACGTAGTGAAAGCGGACGACAAAAATGACATCCAACTTAAAATCCCTAATGACAATATGTCGGAATTCTACCAGTGGTTCCATTTCCGTCTAGAAACCGAAGCCGAGCAGTCGCACACGATCAAACTGCTTGATTTGGCTAAGTCGGCTTATCCAGAAGGGTGGCAAGGTTATGATGTCGTAGCGTCTTACGACCGTGAAGAATGGTTCCGTATACCAGCAGAGTTCGATGGCGACACGCTGACTTTCACTGTTATCCCTGAGCGTAGCTCAATTTACTTCGCGTACTTTGCGCCTTACACATACGATCGTCATTTAGACTTGTTACACATGGCACAAAGCGCGCACCACTGCCAACTAGAAACATTAGGCCACACATTAGACGGCAATGACATGAGCTTGCTAGCGTTTGGTGAGCCGGAAGAAGGCAAAAAGAAAATCTGGATGATTGCACGCCAACATCCGGGTGAAACCATGGCTGAATGGTTCATGGAAGGCATGATCCAACGTCTACTGGACGAAAATGACACGGTTGCGCGTGCATTACTGGAAAAAGCAGTGCTTTACGTGGTACCAAACATGAACCCAGACGGTGGTATTCGCGGCCACTTGCGTACGAACGCGGTAGGCGTGAACTTGAATCGTGAATGGCAAACGCCATCAATGGAAAAGAGCCCAGAAGTCTACCTTGTGCGTCAGCGCATGCTGGAAACGGGTGTTGACATGTTTTTAGATATCCATGGTGATGAAGCGATACCGTATAACTTCGTCGCTGGCTCAGAAGGTATTCCTTCTTACGATGAAAATCTTGCCGCTTTAGAGGCATCATTTAAGCAAGCGTTACTGACTATTACACCTGAGTTCCAAGATGAGATTGGTTATGATAAAGATGAGCCGGGTAAAGCGAATTTGACGGTAGGCTCAAACTGGGTCGCGGAGCAGTTCAAATGCCTGTCGTACACGATCGAGATGCCATTTAAAGACAACAACAATCACCCAGATCCGCTTTATGGTTGGTCACCAGAACGCAGTGTATTATTTGGGCAAGATGTCTTAGCTGCAACGCTTACCGTGGCGGATAAAATCTAGTTCGATAACTTAACGTCTGTTAATTATTTCGAAAACAGCTCATTTTAAATGAGCTGTTTTTTTATGCCTTCGATATCCATTCTCTCCTGTAAAAATTTGTTGCCATTCACAGGCTTAAATGTCGATTCTTAAATTTGAGAATATGGGTTTTTATGGTGATTTGCGTCACAGAAAACTGGCTATTTTGTGATATTCTCCGCAACGAATTGACTATGGCTAAACCAACGCAACGAGACTTTATTTCTCGGTTGGGTATGCGGATGAAGCTCATGAATAGATGGTCTTGAGGTTATCTTTCTCCGTTTTACGTCATTGGCGTTTGAATATCATTTTTTGATTCTTTCCTACGCTATTTAGCTATTTCTGTTCGAAGAAAAGAGAAAGTTACGGCTTCATATTTTACGGCAGTATGCTGTCTCGATGTGTTGCTTTGTGTACAAGAAAAAGGAAAAGAATAATGAAAAAAATCGCTATAGCAGTGGCTACTGTACTTGCTGGTGGTGTGATCTCAAACGTTGCACTTGCTGACACTTACATGGGCGGTAAAGTAGGTTACAACTCTCTAAATGATGCGTGTTACCTAAACGAACCTTGTGACGACGACAGTTTTGCAGCATCTATGCACCTGGGCTACAGCTTCAACGAGTACGTTGCAGCAGAGTACGGTGTTGATTACCTTGGTGACTTCACTGCAAACTTCAAAAAGCCGGGCCTAAACACCGTTGACGGTGATCTTTGGGCGTTGACTCTTGCTCCTAAATTCAACCTACCGCTAACGGATTCTTGGAATCTATTCGCGAAAGTTGGTGCTGCATACATGATGGCAGGTGATGAAAAAGATTTCGTACCAACAGGCTCTCTAGGTGCTGAGTACAAAATCAACTACAACTGGAGCCTACGTGCTGAATACCAACGTTACCAAGATATGTCTGATGACGTGATTGAAGATATGGATTCAGATTTCTTCGGTATTGGTTTTAACTACAAGTTCGGCTCTGAGCCAGTAGTTCAAGAAGAAGTGGTTGAGGAAGTAGTAGAAACACGCCCTGCAACACGTATTGTTGAGCATGTTTACCCTGCTCAAACAACAGCGACAGTACAATTCGACCTAGAAAGTGCAGAAGTGAAAGATGCATCGACCCTTTCTGGTACCGTTGATCTGATGAACACTTACCCACAAGCTCAAGTTGAGATCACGGGTTACAGTGATACGACGGGTTCTGCTGCGTACAACCAGCAACTTACAGAAAAACGCGCAAAAGCCGTTGCTGACGAGTTCCAAGCAAAAGGTATTGCGGCTGAGCGTATGACAGTGAAAGGCATGGGTGAAGCTAACCCAGTAGCAAGCAACGAAACACGTCAAGGTCGTCAAATGAACCGTCGTGTTGAAGTAGTTGTCCCTGCGTTTGAATACCAAACCACTGAGAAAGCAGAATAATTCCTGCTTAAGAGACAGTTCCAAAAGCCAGCGTGTATCACGCTGGCTTTTTTGATCCCACTTAACAAACTCAGCACTTTCATCAATTTGTCATCACCAGTTCATACCATGGCTGCCAAGTATTTGGGAGAGTGTTATGCAAAGTTTACCGCCGCTTAATTTGCTCCGAGCGTTTGAAGCCACGGCGCGATTACAGAGCTTCACTAAAGCCGCAGAGGAGCTAAATGTGACCCGTGCGGCCGTCAGTCAGCAGGTGAAATCGCTAGAACTGCAGTTAAATGCAACATTATTCGAGCGCAAGGGTACGCACCTTACGCTAACCAGCTCAGCAAAAGAATATTGGCCTGTGGTTAACCATGTGCTTCAAACCTTATCAACCTCGACCCATCATTTATTTACTCGCCCACAGAACAAGCAAATTACCTTACATGTCGCCCACAGTTTTTGCTCGCAATGGCTAATGCCAAGGCTGGCCGATTTTCAGCGTCAATTTCCAGATGTTTCCTTTAAGATCTCGACAACCGCGAATACGGTTCCAAACGCCAGTGCGATTGCAGATATAGAAATTATTAACGGAGATGGCGATTGGCAAGAACAACAAGCTATTCAGCTTACCCAAGAAAACTGGATCGTTGTAGCAAGCCCCGGCTTTATTCAGTTAAATCCGATTGATGACCTCACGAAGTTGTCTCAAACACCTAAAATCTGCACCGGCGGTTATCATGAATCTTGGCCGGTGTGGTTTGCGTACCAAGGTTATCAAGGCAAGGTGAGCAAAGTGATAGCCGAATTTGAACATTCACTGCTTGCTATTCAAGCTGCAACCAATCAACTTGGTGTCTTGCTGGTGAGAGACTTTCTTGTTGAGGATGAGTTGCAACAAGGGATATTAGTACAAATCGGAGATTGGCGTATGCCCAGCTCCGGCGCACACTATATGATGGTTAGAGCATCAGAAAAGTCACACGTAAACACCTTTGCCCAATGGTTAATACAAAGCCTTTGATGTTTACGGTCTATTTTTACAGCGGTACTTATTCTTGCGATTTACCTAACAAAATGCGCGGTTTCTTATAGGGTCAGTCAACCTTCTCTAAAAGCTTTGAGTGTATGATGATCTAGCTTTACGTTATCTGATGCGCACTTAATCCACACAGGATACTGTTATGGAAACAATGCAAGGCGGTAGAGAAAATGCCATCTATCGAAAAGGGAATTTGATATCTCGTCCTGCCAGTTATTGGACGATGACTATCCATCAGCTACTTACCTATCTTCATTCACGAGGCTTTACGGCATGCCCTAAAGCGGTTGGTATTGAGAAAGGAAAAGAGTGGGTTAGCTATGTCGAAGGAGAGACTTACAACTATCCATTGATTGGCAACATTGCTTCTGTTTCCGCGCTCCAATCTGCGGCAAAAATGTTACGCGATATGCACGATGCATCTGAGGGTTTCCTTAAGCAATATCAAAATGAAACGCTGCACTGGATGCTGCCACCACGAACACCACAAGAGGTGATTTGTCATGGTGATTTCATGCCATATAACGTGGCACTCCATGGAGAGTTTGTCGTTGGTGTGTTTGATTTTGATACGGCGCATCCGGCGCCAAGAGTTTGGGATGTCGCTTTTTCGGTCTATGGTTGGGCACCATTTAAAACCGATGAGCACGATAAAATGGGCTGTTTGGAGCAACAAATTCAGCGTGCAAAACTTTTCTGTGACGCTTATGGCTGTTCGAGATTGGAACGGGAAGAGCTGGTGGAGGTGATGACACATCGACTCTCCGCATTAGTTGATTATATGAGAGGGGTCGCAGCTCAAGGTGATGATAGGTTTCAAGCGAACCTAGAAGATTGCCATCATACCGCTTACCTCAACGATATCGAGTACCTAAGAAAACATAGACAAGTCATCACCCTAGGACTTTTAGGTTAGGGCTGGGCGATATCTTTAATGACATTGAATAACCACTGGTTTATCGGGGCTTGCTGTTGTGATCGACGACAGCTCATCACGTAGCGAACATCAAGCTCTAACCCGCCAGGAAGCGCGATACTTCGGCAGCCCTTAGGCACATGTCCACTCATGGTTATACCAAAATGATCCGTTTGTAGGAGCACTTTTTGAATCATCGCAGGGTGTTCAATTTCTACCTTAGGTGTGGTTCGGAACCCCATATGGTTGAGCCTTTCCAACAACGGGTATCGGTAGTCGTTCCATCCCGGCGTTTTGAAAAGTAAAAAGGGATAGTTTTCTAGCTCTTGGAAATGTTGAGCGGGATGCTCATCTCGAACAAAAAATACGGCTTTTCCTCGACCTAGTTCGTTTTGAATAATTGACTGCGGAAGATCCTCATCAAAATAATGAATCGCAATAGCGTTTTCACCCTCAGTTAATCGCTTTTTCGCGTCGCTCCCCCAACGTAAACAAGAGAACTTTGCTTTTGGGGCGTGTTTTAGTAATTCTAAGTAAAACTTGTCACCAAAGTAATCCCAAAACAATGTGTTCGCATAAATAGTGATCGAGCCGTCAAAATGAGCGGGTGAAAAACTCTGTGGTTTGATGGAATCAATACTGGTGAGTATTTGTTCAAAATGTGGCATGTTCGCTTCGACAAAAGCGGTCGGTTCAAAGCCATTTTTAGTCTGAATGAACAAAGGATCATCGAGCTGCGCTTTCATTTTTGTCAGGTTTTTGCTGATTGAACCTGAGGTCTTTCCGAGTGAATCTGCCACCAATCGGACGCTACGTAACTCATACATCCGTTTTAGTACCAATACGTTTTGAATGTCCAGATTAATGCTCATACATCGTCTCATTTATCTTCTGCCGAGAAATCATATCTCTGAATTTCTGAATAAAAGACAACGTTCGGTCAATTTAAGCATGCTGTCGTATCTTATGGTTTATTGAAGGCGACGGTGGACAGCAAATAGGCTTGGTCATATCAATTTAGTGGTTTGGATTTCCATTTGGTAAATGATGACTTTCCTCGTATGAACATGTTTCTGTTGTTACAGTTTTTTCATCGAAAGAAAGTAAGAACAAAAACAGAGGTGACGTATGAAAAAATTAATCGCACTTGGTTTGATGGTTTGCTCAACAAACATAGCATTAGCTGGCGATGGGTCATACACGGGCACGATTGATATGACGATGGCTACGAAAAATCAGGTCGACGTCGAGCGCGCAGATTCTCAACTGACGCTGAAAGGTCGGAATGAAACGGCCTATGGCGGGGTAATCATCCAAACGGATGCTGCTACACAAAAAATTGAACTTCGTGGTCGACGTGATTAATCGAACATGTTGTTGTTAAGAAAATGCCGCGAATATCGCGGCATTTTTTATATTTTGAGATAGGTAAATCATCAAACTCAGCTTTGAACTTCAACCCCAGCTTCGATCTCGACTGGTTGCGCTTGAGTATCGCTTTCTTTCGCCGCATCAAGCATCTTGCGAATAATGAGTGACGCTGCCATTGCGATAGCGACCATCACGACAGCAAGGACAGTGAGTAATTGGAAATAATCACCATATACGTTTTGTACAATGTCTTGTGTGATGGTCTGTCCTTTCTCTAACGCGATAGAGGTTGAGAATGCAGCACCAATAATACCGCTTAATGCGATTGCCACAGAAAATAGGCTAACAGAGAAGTTTTCGATGTGCTTCGGCGCGACGGAAAGAATAAACGCTACGACCATCGAACCCACGATGACTTCTGCAATCGCCTGGAAGAAGTGAATAGCGAGAAAGATTTCTGGCATGATCACGACATCTTCACCCACGGTAGTCACGGCAAACGTCAATATACCAAACGCTATCGCGGTCAGTACAAATGCCAAGGCGATTTTTGTCGCGGTAGAGAGGTAGATATCGCGCTTTTCCAGCAACCCAAAAAAGCCAGCTACGATAGGACCACCAACCATACACCAAAGCGGGTTCATTGCCATTGCTGCTTCTGGTTCGAGCGGAATAAAACCAAATAGAGAGCCTTTTAATGTGTTGATAGCAACCATGTTCATCGAGGTCATCATTTGTCCGTAGTAAACAAAGAAACAGGTTGTCAGCAAGGTCACAATTAAGATGGTCCCCATCTTCAAAGACTCAGCTTTGCTTGCTTTAAGCATCAGAGATATGAAGTATGCGATCGCCGCCCCTCCGATGGCGTATACGATATTTTGGCCAATATCCATGTTTGAAAACATGAAAAATACCAACGCGATCATTGCCAATGAAATCAATGCAAAAAGTACCCAGTTTTTTAAACTTACGGTTTTTTGATCAAGCTCAGAGGCTACGCCAACAAGATCTTTGCGGAATACCAATAGCATGATCAATGCCGCTGCTGCCATAACAGCAGAGATGGTAAAACCGCCATTAAAGCCGATCACAAGGACAATCATTGGGAACAAATATTGACCTAAAAAGGCGCCAACATTATTCACTGAATAATTGATTGGGTATCCTTTTTCAAAATCTTCTTGTGATTTGAACGTTCGTTTATAGAGGCTAGGGTAAGAGGGTGACATCAGGCCGCGGCCATAACTGGCGAGCGCAATACCACACATTGAAAGTGGAACGTTAGAAGCAGAAGCCCCCAACACGAGTAATACGTAACCGGATGCAAAAGCGAAATATGCGATAGAAAGTGAGCGATAAGCGCCTAAAAACTTATCTGCAATAAAGCCGCCCGCGATCGCGAAAAGTGGCCCGATCGCCGAAAAAGCACCAACGATCATCATCGTATCGGCTTCGTTGTAATTTAGATCCTCTAGAAAAAATCGAGTTAGACTTACTAATACACCGTAAAATGATAAGCCAAACATCATTTGGCAGAACATCATGGATTTATTGAGTTTATTCCACATAATTTTGTACTCACATTAGCGGAGAAAGGTAGGTATTGTTATTTCTATTAAATAGTAATGAAACGAAAGATTGAGTATTGAAATAATTGTCGCATAACGTGGAAATGCTGCACTATATTTTCTAATGCTTATATGGCTAAATGCTAATGTGTTGTTCTAGATCAATTTGAATAAAGCAGTGCTTAATTCTATTTTTGTTTAATTTTGTTGTATTTGTTACTGATTGGGGCTGGTGGGGTTTTATAGGATTACTGGCAAATAAAAAGAGGTCTTGCGAGAAAGGAAATTGCTGACGAAGTGCATCGCCAGCAATGATATAGCGGGCTTATTTGACTATTCGCATGGCGGTGCCATATGAATGACGGCCAAGCCACCTAAGGAAGTTTCACGGTATTTTTTGTTCATATCTTTACCAGTTTGATACATGGTTTCGATAACTTTATCTAATGAAATAAGGCATTTGCTCGTGCGCTTTAATGCCATACGTGAGGCATTAATGGCTTTCATTGCGCCCATGGCATTTCTTTCAATGCAAGGCACTTGAACCAAGCCGCCGATCGGGTCACAAGTCATTCCTAATGAATGCTCCATCGCAATTTCCGCAGCAATACAAATCTGCTCGTTACTGCCGCCTCTGAGCGCCGTTAAACCAGCGGCTGCCATGGATGAAGAAACCCCGACCTCTCCCTGACAACCCACTTCGGCGCCGGAAATTGACGCGTTAGTTTTGTATAAGATGCCGATAGCGCCAGCGACTGCGAGAAAGTCTTTCAGCTGTTTAATATCAAGCTCTTTGATGAAGCGATGGTAGTACATCAATACCGCCGGAATAACCCCTGCAGCGCCATTGGTTGGAGAAGTAACGACTTGTCCTCCAGCTGCATTTTCTTCGCTAACCGCAAAGGCAAAGAGGTTAATCCAATCCATGATCTCCATTGGATCATTCTCAACTGCAGCGTTGGCTTCGAGCTTTTTCAAAAGGTTTGGTGCACGACGAGTGACATTGAGACCACCTTCTAAAATCCCTTCCGTATCGAAACCACGTTGCATGCAGAGCGACATCACTTTCCAAATTTGTTCTGCTCTTTGGCTAATTTCTTCATCTGAGCGGAATGCCAGTTCGTTTTGTAGAATCATACCTCCCAAACTAAAACCGTTAGTCTCGGCTTTTTCCAGCATCTCATCCGCTGATGTGAAGGGAAATGGTACCGCGACTTCATCTTGTTGCGTGCCGTTTTCTAGTTCGTCAGCGGTGGCGATGAATCCGCCTCCGATGGAATAATAAATTTCAAACGCCACTTGGTCTCCCGCAGCGTCTAGTGCGGTAATCGTCATTCCGTTTTCATGCAGGGGAAGGTTGTCACTATGAAAGACGATGTCATGGTCGTAGCTAAACTCAATCTGGTGCGTACCAGCGAGCAGCAGCGTGTTGTTGTCTATAGTATTTTGTAGCGCACTTTTAGCGCTACTCATTTTGATGGTATCGGGTTTATTTCCCATCAAACCAAGGACAGTGGCTCGGTCTGTGTGGTGCCCTCTACCAGTAAGTGATAATGAGCCATAAAGGTCCACTTGCACCCGATGCACTTTCGCCATAGAGTCGCTAACTAGTTGAGTGAAATGGAATCCGGCAAGCATAGGACCATTAGTGTGGGAGCTAGAAGGCCCGACACCAATCTTAAATATATCGAAAATCGACAGCATAATTGACTTCCTTTAGCAGTGAACCTTTATAAAGGTCTCTAGAACAGTGTTGTTAACTAGATGTTAAGGCCTGTGGGCCGGGAGTGAAAGAAGATTTTTGTAACACTGCCAACTAAGCGCGAGATTTTGAAATGAAGTTAGACAATGTGGTCATCGTTTTAGGTAAACGCCTCGTCAATAGCAGATTGACCGTTGAGGGGGTAACAAGAGTCGAAGCGTTATCTAATGTGATTGCGTCATTGCCGACAGAGCGAACGGCGATTATTTTTTGTGGTGGATTAACGCAAGGTCAACGCATTTCTGAAGCAGATGCAATGTACAGTTATTTTAAATCTCTAAATGCGGCCGCTGTGCATCCGTTCCCTGAACATCAAGTACTTTTAGAAAATCGATCTTTGAATACGTTTCAGAACATGCGTTACGCTTCTCGCGTTTTGTGTGATAGTGGTTTGTTCCAGTTATGGTCAGCGCGTTCGGTTGAGATCACCTTGTTGTCGAATGACTACCACCTTGAGCGAATCATAGAAATCCAAACCTTGATGGATGAGCAGGGATTATTACGAGTACTAAAATCTGAGTGCGCCTCCATGGGCGTTACTCTCAACTTACCATTAGATATCAACAAACATATCAGCGTACCATACCCACATAAAGGGCCTGTGGCGGCGGCATTTTTATTACTGGATGAACTCACGACTTACCGAGTTTATTTAGAAGGAGTCAAGCAGGGAGCATTTTTACGAGACTTATCGGTTGTCCGAAAGAAGCCGCTTATGATCGCGAGACATGCCATTCAGCAATTGCTCGCTTTACCACTCGATAAAGATAGTTTGCAACAGATTGAAGACATGAAAAAGGCCGTCGAAATGACGGCCTTGGATGAATCTGTAGGAGCTGCGGAACAAGCGTTAAGGATCGTTCATCCGATATTAACTGCATTGAACCGCCGCTTGGATCCTGAGTCTATTCATTAAGTTCGCGTTTTGTACGGACTGCGCTCAATGCGATCAAACAGTAGCAAAGGAGTTCCATGCCTTCTTCCGAAATATTTTTAACATCACGGATGTAGTTCTCGTCCATCACTTGTTGCCAAAAACTGCCCATGCCATACAAGCGAGAGAAGACCAACAATAGCATCACGGCACCAATTAACAGTTTCATGTGGGGCACCGTTAAGATGGTCGCCATTTCGTTCATGGTACCTTTACCACCTTGGTAAGCTTTGGCGCAAGCCAGTGCGGTGACAGCGAGCGCAGGGAAAACCCAAGAACCATGACGAATCATGTCTGTCCAATAGTCTGTTTCACGAATAATGAGCACCGCGAAAAAGCCGGCAATCAAAATGGCCGCATGCTTTAGCTGAGGCTGTTGTTTAGATAGGCTAAAAAATGACCATGATGCAATCGCGAGCATCACAAGCTGGAGTGTTTCTGTTATGGAAAGCTCACCAAGGCTTGAACCCAACACGACATAATCAAGGCGAAGACTGAGGTTAACGAGAATACTGATAGCGACAATCATCAATGCACTTAAACTCGATTTATAAATGATGCGCTTTGACTCTTCAGTAACAACGTTGCTTGGGGCTGACTCGGCTTCTTTTACTATTTGTGTTTTCATCTTGCTCACCTGTTCCAGAAAATGTGGAAGAAATGTGAATTAGTGTGATCTGTGCTTGGGATTTTATTGTCCAAGTGGAAAGTTATGTCAGAGGAATGTCAAGAATAGAACACTGTTCGATATAGTATCGATGTGCGGTAAAGTCAGAGGTATGTAAAAATGAAGTGAGAAAGTTTTGATAAATCAAATAAAAAAGGAGCCTAAAGGCTCCTAAGTGATAGAGGGAATCTGACGTGTCGACAAAAAAATTTAGTAGTCGCCACTCTCACTTTCTTTATGATTGTCGCGATAGTATTCCCATTGCTCGACACGATTATCGTCAGACAGCACGCAGTAAGTCACACGTTCGCCATTTTCCGAAACGGTATCCAACTCACCACCTTGCTGAACACAGTAAACGGCTGCAGGATTTGCGACGGAGGTATACTCAGTCGAGCGAGTGGCACCTTCGTAAGTTGAACAACCAGCCAGTACCAACGTTGCAGCCATAGCCATCATTAAATTTGTCTTTTTCATTCTTTATCTCCGCATGGGGTGGGCGAGTATTGTATTGATTATAGGCAACTTTCAGAGATTATTGTCTTATCGATGTTAAAAGTAAGAGGGACGTATAAGAATTTAGATATTCTCATCTTTTACTGGTTATCATGTCACACTTCTATTTGTTGCGGATTGTTACGAAGGTTAGAACCGTTGCGTTCAAACCAATGTCTTGAACGCATTTGGACCGACAACGATGATTTAAAGCGTGAAGTTCGGTAATATGCGCGCAAAACATGACAGTGGTATTTTCGATGAGACACTTAAAATCGACCGTTCATCCGGACATTGAGCACTTGGACGACAAAATTATTTTCCAGCGCAATGCGGCACGCGCCATCGTACTAGATGGTGAAGATGTGTTGTTGCTCTATACAGAGCGTTACCATGACTACACTTTGCCTGGTGGTGGTATTGATGATGGTGAAGATGTGATTGCTGGACTAGTTCGTGAACTAGAAGAAGAAACCGGCGCGCAGAATATCCATGGTATTAAGCCTTTCGGGATCTTTGAGGAATTTCGTCCTTGGTACAAAGACGACGCTGACGTAATGCACATGGTGTCGTATTGCTATACATGTAAAATCGATCGTGAGTTAGGCGAAACGGCTTATGAAGACTATGAAGTTAAAAATGGAATGCGTCCAGTATGGATGAACATTCACGAAGCGATAGCGCACAATGAAAAGACCATGGCAGAAAGCCCGAAAAAAGGCATGAGCATCGAGCGCGAAACGTTTTTGCTTCAGTTGATTTCTAAAGAATTACTATAAATAACTTAGCTTGCCTCATAGTGACTTACCTACTCGTTGTTCTGTTAATAGGTCAGCTTTTAAATCGATAAAAAAAGTCCGGACTCCCCCCCGGAACCCGGACTTATTCCAGACGCGCAAGCGAAGCGTCATCTTGATATTTTAAATTTGTTTCGAACTATGAAAACAATAGCTGTTTTACATTTAGTGTGTAAATAATTATTAGGTCCAACCATTGGTTTTCATGTTTTTTGCAAACGCAATGTGACGCATATCTACCCAATTGGCAAGCGCAATTTGGGTACCTGTTAATAAACCACTACTCTTTCTTATCTTTGAGATACCTTACCTCAACTTTTTTGCACACGTTTGCATAGAGATCACGAGTTTTCAAATTGGCCGAACACGATCTTGTAATTTTACGTTTTTCTGACATTGGATTTTGTCGTGATTTTTATCACAAATTGACCAACGGAGGTAGTGGACTAAAGTCGATCAGCGGTTGCGAAACCATCGGAGCATCTGAAGCAAATAAGAGTAAAGGTTGAAATGATGAGGATTGTAACTGACCGATATCTATCAACTTTTCCAGCGCGAAGAATCGACTAACGTATTGGCGAGTCTCTTTAGGTAGTGTGAGCTTCTGAAAGTCGTTACTGCCTGCTCGCTGAATAGCGCGTGCGACACGCCCTTCGCCTGCATTGTAGGCCGCTAATGTCAGCGCCATGTTTTGATCGAATTTGTTGTATAAAAACGTCAGATACTTGAGTGCTGCAGCTGTGCTTGCTTCTGTATCAAAGCGATCGTCTTGTTTAGTATCTACAGTCAACCCGAATCGTTGAGCGGTTGCTGGTATCAGTTGCCAAAGTCCGGCGGCGTTGGCATGAGAAACGGCTTTGGGGTTGTAAGAGGATTCCAACATTGGCACTAAGGCTAGAGTCTTTGGTAAAGAGTGGCTTTGCAGTTGTTTGAAAATGTGATGAATCACCGAACTGGATGAATCGAGACGCTTGGCAATTTGTGGCTTGTATGGGGCTAAAACTTGATATTGCGTTTGAATATCAGCTGAGCTTGGTTTCGCCTGGCAGGTGATTGAAAGGCAGGATAGTAAGGCGATAAAAATAAAAAGGCCTACAGTACTCAGCCGAGATGGCGACTGAATCTGTAGGCAAGACGAACATCGTTTAGAACGATTTATCTTCATAAGTGTGTTGCACAGGTTGTTTGAGTTGACTGACCAACTCATGGAACGCCGCAGAGCTGTGGCCATTGCTCTGATTGTATTGTTGGCACTGACTTACCAACGTTTCCAATAGCGCCCATTGTTTTCTAGCTTGCATACCTATTTGGGCAGGCAAAGCATTGAAAATTCGTTTTACGCTGGCGTCATTACACGCTAACCCCAGCTCTCGCATACACTGGCTTCTATCACTGGCTGAGCGGCTAAGTTTATTGAGTATTGGCATTTGTTTCTGAACATTGTTACTCAGTGCCTCACCATCAAACTTTAAGTACAACGTTTTTTGCTGTTGAAGCAAAGGGATAAGTTGTTGATAGAGCTTGATATCCTCAGGTATTGAGCGAATAAATTGTTGAATTCGCTGCGATACTGCGCTTGCCATGATCTCTTCCTAGTGTGTTATTACTCGTGACCTGTATGGAATTGCATGATCGCCTTTGATAGTGCTTTTGTATCTAGGCTAAGTTCGCCACGCGCTAATGCGTTACGTACTTGTTCTACTTTTTCCATATCAACATCAGGTAGTGATGCCATTTCAGCTTGAGCGCGATCTATCGCTACGGTATTCGCTTGAAATGCAGGCTCGTGTACCTTGCTCTGTTCGACGACGTCGACAGGCTGTTTGTTTGCTTGCTGTAATTTTGTTTGTGGGACATGACCGCCCGCGACTTTGTCGATTTTCATGCTGTGGTCCTCATCATCATGTTCTAAATTAAGTAGGCGGTTAGGATGTGATAAACATTAAATATTTTTTTTGTACTCGAAATTCAGCGTTACTGACGAGAGCCAAAATTAAAAAATGTTACTCTGAGTCCAAAATCAAAATTGAGTATGAACCTGGTTTAACCCGGTTACGACAGCTCTAATGACCTTGCCAGAACTTAGGTTTTCTACTTCAATTTGTTGCCCTTTCGCACCATCTTCTAAGGCGACTCCTTTCGTGCTGGCGCTAAATCCATTTTTGCTCGCAATCACTATGACTTCATTGCCTTTTTCGATTAAAGGTGGAGCCGATAAATTGGATGGGTTGACCACTTGCCCTGCACGTAAACGGCGAGAGGTTTCTAAGCCTATTGCTTGTCCTGGGCGAGTATAAAAATCGTCTTGTCGCGAGATGGTGCGCGTTTCCAGTTTAACGTGCTTGGCAGTCACAACTTCATTTCGACCGACCGTGGTTGTGGCAACCAAGACAGGCAGTGTCAGAGAAGATTTTATCGTGACGTTAATTCGCCAGGGTGAAGCGATGTCATCGCAACTTACTGAGCGCTTAAGGTTTCCAACTGGCAACGCTTGATTGTCGCGACCAGTGATGACCAGAGGCGACTCACACTCAGGTAGGTGATTCGCCGAGCCTGGTACCCACATGCCGAAATCCAGTTGGTATTCTCCCCACTGGTTAGAGTGAGCATTTTGGGCCACTTCTTGTTTGAAATGCTCTGCTACAACAGATTTTATCTCCTCAACGCTTAGGGTTCTGCCAGAGGTGTTGGCGAAAGTTTGTCCTGGTATTAGAGCAAGCAGAGTTAGCATTAATGTTGAGGAAGTAAGCACTTTCCCCTTGCTTTTAATGCTTTCCGTGAGCCGGAAGTTTGGCTTCCATCCTTGTTTGTAAATCATTGATATATATAACTATTTTTTATGGCACGCATCTTGTTTGTATGTTGGCGTATTCGAGCCAACTGTAAGGAAGATGCATGGCGATCACATTTGAAAATGCTTTAGGTGTACATCCAGAGGTACTTAATTTTCGCGTTCAGCGTACCAAAGTCCTTGCCAGTAACCTAGCAAATGTTGACACCCCTGGGTATTTGGCGAAAGACCTAAGTTTCACCACCGTAATGAACCAGGTGGCTGCAGGCGGTGTGAACAAACCAGTGCCTAAGTTTCAGGTTCAGGCCCAATACTCGGTGCCTTACCAGAACAGCAAAGATGGCAACACTGTAGAACTGGGTGTTGAACAAGCGAAATTCACGCAAAACAACATGGACTTTCAAACTAGCCTGACGTTTCTCAACATGAAATTTAATGGCTTAACGAAAGCGATTGAGGGACGTTAATTATGTCATTCACTGATATTTACTCGATCACTGGATCCGCGATGACGGCACAAACTGTGCGTCTTAACACGGTCGCCAGTAACTTAGCTAACGCGGATGCGGTGTCTGCAAATCCAGATGACGCTTATAAAGCGCTGAAGCCCGTATTCGCGACTGTGTACCAAAAAGCGCAGCTGACAACGGAAAACGGGGTTTATCCCAATGCTGAAGTTCGCATTGTTGACGTTGTGAAAAATGCGGGAGAAGCCGAGAAACGCTTTGAGCCAAACAACCCGTTGGCCAATGGTGAAGGTTATGTGTATTACCCAGATATCGATGTCGTGGCTGAAATGGCAGACATGATGTCAGCGACACGTAGCTTCGAAACCAATGTTGAAGTGTTATCAAATGTGAAAAGTATGCAGCAAGGTCTGCTTAGATTAGGACAGGGCAGTTAATGAGTCTCGCACAATATACCCCTTTATCGTCTGATGCTCCTGTGAGCACTAAAGCAAAAGAGAACAATGGCATTGCACCAAATCCTAAAGATATGAACAGTGCTTCTTCATTAGAGAACGAATTCATTTCTTTGATGGTGGCGCAGATCCAAAACCAAGATCCACTTAACCCACTTGATGGCACGGAATACGTTGGTCAGTTGGCTCAATTCTCTCAAGTTCAAAGTACCGAGAATATGTCCAAGACAATGCAACAGAGCATGATTCTCCTCGACAACATGCAAGTGCTATCGACAGCGGGGCTCGTCGGACAAACTGTTTACGTCAACTCCAAAGAATTTGAGCTTGGTGAAGGCGTACAGAACGGAAAAATCGAACTCGCTCATAGCTCAAACCAAGTGACGTTAGTTGTGAAAGATGAGTTTGGTCAATCTACTAAAGTGCCATTAGGTGCTCACGGCAAAGGTGACGTCGACTTTTCAATTAATCCTGAAGAACTTGGTCTTAAACCAGGCAAATACTCAGTGGCAGTAGAAGTGCAAGAAGGGCAAGCAAGTCCAAATGTGCTCATGGCTGGCACTGTTGAGCAAGTGCGTATTCCAAATACTGGCGGCGCAGCATTAGTCAATGTCCATGGCGTTGGCAACGTTCCTTTCTATCAAATCACTCAGTTTGGTGCTTAACCAAATAGGGAAATCAGAGGTCTTTTTATGAGTTTTAACATCGCACTAAGTGGTCTGGACGCGACCAACACAGAGCTAAACACAATCAGTCACAACATTGCCAACGCATCAACGTATGGTTTTAAAGGTGGCCGCACAGAATTCTCCGCAGTATACAACGGCATGCAACCTGGTGGTGTAGAAGTCGCGTCAATTTCACAGAACTTCGACAAAGACGGCAGTATCTCAGGAACTGGCCGTGCGATGGACTTGGCTATCAACGGTGGCGGATTCTTTGTCACTAAAGACAATATGGGTCAAACGCTATACACGCGTTCAGGTGTATTCGCGACAGATAAAGATAACTTTGTTACCGCTAACAGTGGCGCAAAACTGCAAGGTTACAGTGTGGATAGCAACAACAACCTGATGACAGGCTCTGTGGGCAATATCCAAGTATCTACGTCATCACTGAATGCAAAAGCGACAGACGGTCTTGATTTTGTTGCAAACTTTGATGCAAGTGCGTCTGCCATTGATAAAACGGTAACGCCGTTTAATCCGGACGATCCAAACTCATTCAATTCGTCTTACACCACAAAAGTCTATGACTCGCTGGGTAACTCGCACACGGTAACCCAGTACTTCACTAAGACCGCTTCTAACTCTTGGGAAGTGAATGTTCAAGTGGATGGTGGCGCAACACCAGTGACAACGGTACCAGTAACGTTTGACAAAGACGGTTCGCTTTCTTCACCGACGGCTCCGTTTAATGTTTCATTCCCTGCGGCAGGCGCAAACGCGATGAGTGTCGACATTAACTTGAAAGGCAGCACGCAGTTTGGTGCGAAATTCGGCGTAAGTACTAACAGCCCGAATGGTTACACATCCGGTGAGCTTGCAGGTGTGCGCGTTGAAGGTAATGGCATGGTTTACGCGACCTACACTAACGGCCAATCACAGCTGCAAGGTCAAGTTGTACTTGCAGACTTCGCCAACACACAAGGTTTAGCAAAAGTGAGTGGTACGGCATGGACTCAAAGCTTTAGCTCTGGTGCGCCAATCACGGGTGTCCCTGGTTCAGGTACGTTGGGTGATTTAACCCCAGGTGCGCTAGAAGGTTCTAACGTTGACCTAACCAGTGAGCTTGTGGCGCTTATGACCGCACAGCGTAACTATCAAGCAAACGCGAAAACCATCTCTACCAGCGACAAGCTAACTCAAGCTTTGTTTAACGCGGTGTAATGGGAGTTTTGCATGGATAGCTTGTTATTTACTGCAACGTCAGGTGCGAGTCGAGTTCTTAAGGCTCAGCACGTGCGTTCAAACAACTTATCAAACGCTGATACTGCTGGCTTTCGAGCGGATATGGAGCGCGTGCGCAGTGTAGAAATGCAAGGCCCAGGTTTTGATGGTCGCACTATGGTTGTGACCAACTCTGCCTCAACACGCTTTGATTCTGGCGACATTATGAAAACGGGACGCCCGTTGGATGTCGCCATCATGGGTGAGGGTTATCTTGCTGTTGAAACCCCTGCGGGTAACGAAGCGTACACGCGAGCGGGCAATATCCAAGTCGACACTTTTGGTGCCATGACCATCAATGGTTTCCCTGTTCTTGGTGAAAATGGGCCTTTGGTTGTGCCTGATTATCAAAAGATTGAAATCAGCGAGCGTGGTCAAGTATCCGTGATTCCGCCAGGTGGTGGCGCAGAAATCGTCGCGGGAACGTTGAAGTTGGTTAAACCAGAAATGAACCAACTTCAAAAAGAGAGTGACAGCCTACTGCACAGTGTAGATGGCGTGCCATTCGCTGCCGATGAAACCGTGCAACTTTCTCCTGAGCACATTGAGGGCAGTAACGTATCTGCCATTGATGAGTTGATTAGCGTGATGTCGTTAACGCGTAACTTCGAGATGCAAGTTCGCATGATGAAAACGGCCGAGACGTTGGCACAAGCTGGTAATAAATTAATGGCGGCGAGATAAGTCTCGCCCCGCAAGGAGTAATAAAAAATGCATTCAGCATTATGGGTAAGTAAAACAGGCATGGCAGCGCAGGACACGAAGATGACTGCCATTTCTAACAACCTAGCGAACGTAAATACAGTTGGCTTTAAGCGCGACCGAGTTGTATTCGAAGACCTTTTCTACAGCATTCAGCGTCAACCTGGTGCTCAAGTAGATCAAGTTAACGAATTGCCAAGTGGTATTCAGCTAGGTAGCGGTGTTCGCGTAGTCGGCACGCAAAAAGTGTTTACGCAAGGTAACACTCAAAATACAACACAAGAGTTGGACCTTGCCGTTATGGGACAGGGTTTCTTTCAAATCGAAAACTCGGATGGACAGATCATGTACACACGTAATGGTCAGTTCCATGTCAACTCTGAAGGCTTGATGGTTAATAGCCAAGGCTTGCCGTTAGAGCCACAAATTCAGATCCCAGATAATGCCTCTTCATTCTCTGTTGGTGTTGATGGCACGGTAACAACAACGACTGCGGACGATCCAACGCCACAGCAGCTTGGTCAAATCACGCTCGCAAAATTCATTAACCCAGCAGGCTTAGAGGCCGTGGGTGGTAACTTGTTCCGTGAAACGGAAGCCAGCGGCCCGGCAGATGAACTGATTGCTGGTGAAGATGGCGCAGGCCTCATCAAGCAAGGTGCATTGGAAGGTTCAAACGTACAAGTAGTGGAAGAGATGGTCGACATGATCACGACTCAACGTGCGTATGAGATGAATGCGAAAGTGGTCTCTGCTGCAGATGACATGCTGAAGTTTGTTTCGCAATCAATGTAAGTATGAAATTGGTGATGATGAAGGAAAAAGCAATGAAATGGCTTTCTAAGAGTTGGGCAGTAGCCGCCGTGTTGCTGGTGGGATGTGCCGGCCGTCAGGAATTTATTCCGCCTGAGCCAAATGCCGAGGAATACGCACCACCAACGCTCGATTACACGTTGCCGGAAACCCAGTCTGGTAGCCTTTATCGTCACCAATACACGATGACCCTGTTTCAGGATCGTCGTGCTTACCGAGTTGGCGATGTGTTAACGGTTCAACTATCAGAAGAAACCTCATCGAGCAAAAAAGCGGGTACTAAGTTTGGCAAAAGCTCAGCGGTTAATTTCGCGGCGCCGACCATAGGAACGAAAACGTTCGATGAGTTAGGGGTTAGTGTCGATGGCAGCCGCAACTTTGATGGCAGTGCTTCAAGCTCACAGGGCAATAAGCTGCAAGGTGCAATCACCGTAACGGTACACGAGGTGTTACCTAATGGTGTATTGCGTATCAGTGGCGAAAAATGGCTGCGCCTAAACCAGGGAGATGAGTTTATTCGTCTCACTGGCATTGTTCGTGTGGATGATATTAATCGCAGCAACCAAGTTTCTTCTCAACGAATTGCTGATGCACGAATTACCTACGCAGGTCGCGGAGCTCTGGCTGACAGCAACGCAGCCGGATGGCTAACTCAATTCTTCAACAGCCCATGGGTACCTTTCTAATGAAGACAATGCAATCTTTCTTTACGTCTTTCCTATTGGTGTTGACCTTGGGATTACCAACCACTTCACATGCTGAAGTGGAAATTCCGATCATGGACTTGGTCGATGTACGCGGCATTCGAGAAAACCAATTGGTTGGTTATGGTTTGGTGGTTGGCTTAGCTGGCCAGGGTGACCGAAACCAAGTGAAGTTTACTTCTCAATCTATTACCAACATGCTCCGTCAGTTTGGGGTTCAAATTGATGACAGTATGAACCCTAAGCTACGAAATGTGGCTTCTGTGAGCGTGACAGCAACCGTTGATCCAATGGCGGGCCCTGGACAAACTTTGGACGTGGTCGTGTCTTCAATTGGTGACGCGAAAAGCCTCCGTGGCGGTACGCTATTGTTGACGCCTTTACGCGGTATTGATGGTGAAGTGTATGCCATTGCACAAGGAAACGTCGTGGTGGGCGGTTTATCTGCAGAAGGGCGAAGTGGCTCCAAAGTCGAAGTTAATACGCCAACGGCAGGTCGCGTCCCGAATGGCGCGACGTTAGAGAGAGAAATCAAAACTGATTTCAACCAGCGTGATGAAGTCACCTTAAACCTGCGTAAACCAAGCTTCACGACGGCAAAAAATATCGCGCGTGAAATTAACAATACTTTTGGGCCTAACGTTGCTGTTGCGATCAATAAAGCGCGCATTGATATGCGTGCGCCAAAAGATACCCAACAGCGCGTAGTGATGATGTCGATGCTTGAAGAAATGAGCGTCGTGGAAGGCCGCAAGCCGGCTCGAATTGTCTTTAACTCTCGTACGGGAACGGTCGTGATCGGTAAGAGCGTCAAAGTGAGTGAGGCAGCAGTGAGCCATGGCAACTTAACCGTGCGAATTTCTGAATCACAACAAGTCAGTCAGCCAAATGCGTTTGCAAATGGCGATACGAAAGTCGTTAACCAAACGGATCTTGATGTGAACGAAGATTTAGCTCAAATGGTGATTTGGCCTCCAGGCACGGAGCTCAACACTATTGTGACTGCGGTAAACAGCTTAGGTGCCACACCTACTGACTTAATGTCTATCCTGCAAGCACTGAGCGAAGCGGGTGCATTGAACGCTGAATTGGTCGTGATTTAAGGAGTTAAGGATGAAACTAGACAGTACCAATGAACAAACTCAACTGAATTCGATGCTGTATCACGACAACAGCGCACTTGCCAACATCAAGCAGAGTCGAGATCAGGAAGGCGCGCTTGAAGTAGTGGCGGGTCAATTTGAGGCGATGTTTTTACAAATGGTGCTGCGTCAAATGCGCAGCAGCAGCGATGTTCTAGCGGATAAAGACAGCCCGTTTGCGAGCCAACAGCAAGGTGTTTTCCGCGATATGTACGATGGGCAACTGGCAATGGAACTGGCAAAAAAGCAGAGCTCTGGCATTGCCAATATGCTCATCCAGCAACTTAGCCCCTCTATGCGCGAAGTCGCCTTTGATGCTGCGCGTAACATCTCATCTGCAAACGATGGTAAAGGTGCGAATTCTGAATCTATCTCACAGCTTGATGCTAACGAGATTGAGGGGAACTCAAGCTTATTTAATACCGCCTCTCAAGCCGTCGCCTCTGTAAAACAGGTGCTCGGTGAGGCCGGTATGACTACCGCGTTTTCTCAGCCGTTGATCAGGAAAATGGAGCTGTAAATGAACCTAGTTAATATTGCCCTTTCAGGTTTAGGCGCGAACCGCGTGGCCTTAGACGTAACGGCACAAAACGTGGCGAACGTGAATACTGTGGGCTACAGTCGTCAACAAGCGTTGATGGCATCAGTTGATGACGGAAAAGCCAACCGCTTAAGCCCTGGTTTAGGGGTAGAGGTCACCAGCATTCGCCGCGTTACAGACCAATTTCTGATTAAGCAAACGTGGTCAACTAACAGTATGGCGGCGTACGCTTCTGGTTACACCAGCAACATGAGCCAATTGGAAAATACGCTAGGGGCCGATGGCTTCAGTATTTCTGCTGGTTTGGACTCTCTAAACGCTGCGCTTAACGATGCTACGGTTAAGCCTGAGTCGATCCCTTACCGTCAACAAATCATCAACGAATCTGAAGCGTTGGCGCGCCGCTTTAATACGCTTACCGAGTCTTTGCACAACCAACATAAAGATATGAGCGACCAGCGTAATGCGGCACTCAACCACGCGAATAGCCTCATGGAAAACATCGCGAAGGTAAACAAGCAGCTGGTTGAAATGCAAGGAACAGGTGGCAACCCATCGCAACTTATGGATGAACGAGATAAATTGATCGGCGAGTTATCTCAAACCATCGAAATCAGAACAACAGAACAGCCTGACGGCAGTGTTCAGGTGACGTTGACCTCTGGTCAGCCACTTGTGATGGGCACGGACCATGGCAAACTCGCAGCCGTTCCAGACCCTAGCGACCCTTACGTAGCAGACTTACACGTAACATTCTCAAGCCAAAGTTTTGCGATTGGTGACTCTCTTGGTGGCAAATTAGGTGCGATTAACGATTATCAAACCGATGTATTAAAACCAAACCAATTGGCTTTGAATGACATGGCGAAAGCGTTAGCGGATGAATACAACGCTGTGCTCGCTACTGGACAAGATTTAAATGGTAACCCAGGTAAACCATTGTTCAGCTACGACCCTGCCAACCCAGCGGCAAGTTTGGATATCACTGAGTTAACTCCAGGTGAGCTTGCTTTTTCAAGTGATGGTACGCCAGGTAATGCGGATGTGTTGCAGTCGTTGATTAATTTAAGCAACAAGCCTGTTTCTGTGACTGGCTATGGCTCTGTGAGCTTGAATGACGCATTCAGTTCTATGGTGGGTCAAACCGCGATTAAAGCACGCCAAGCAGACGCCGATTACCAAGCTAAGTTAGCCATGAACAAGCAAGCACATGCGGCTCGTGACAATGTGAGTGCCGTTAACAGTGATGAAGAAGCGGCTAACTTAATGACGTTTGCTAATGCACACAATGCCAACATGAAAGTGATCAGCACAGCGAATCAGCTGTTCGATTCTGTATTGCAGTTATTCTAAAGGAAACCCAGATGCGAATCAGTGACAATCAATTTAGCCAAATGATGCTGCAAAGCCTGCAAGGTAACAATGCAGGTTTGGGGCACGTGCTACAACAAATGACGACAGGTGAGCGTCTAACTAAGCTATCTGACGATCCAATGGCATCGATTAAGCTGCTTAATTTGGATCGTGAAAACAGTGCCATCGCCCAATATCAAAACAATATCGCAAACGTCAAAACCACGCTTTCGAGTCAAGAAACACATTTAGACTCAGTGAAAGAGAGCCTAATGAGCATGCGTGATATTGCATTATGGGGCGCGAATGGCTCACTGACTGATCAAGACCGTACCGGTATGATCACGGAGCTAAAGAGCTATCGTGATTCAATTGAGTCGTCTTTCAATGCTCAGGATGAAGAAGGACATTACCTATTTTCAGGCACCAAAACTGACACCCCTGCTATAAACAGTGCAAGCGGTAGTTATGTCATCGAGGGCAACAGCGATAAACGTGTCGTGACGATTGCGAAAGGCGTAACGATGGATTCCAACATGACGGCAAAGGACATTTTGGACCTTGGTGGCGGCAAAAACGTACTGGATCAAATTAATAATCTAATTACAGAATTTGAGAACCCGAGTCCGAATTTCCAAGCTGAAGTGGACGCAAGCCTTAGTGCCATTGATGATACGTTGGCAAGCGTACTTGGCACGATGACGGAGATTGGTGGCCGACACAATAACCTAGATTTGGTTGGCGGTGCTCATGGTGAGAATAAACTGTTCGTCGATAAAGTATCAGGTGACCTCTCAGCTCTGGATTACGGTGAAGCATCGGTACGCTTGAGCAATTACATGGCGGCTTTGCAAGCAACGCAAGCGAGCTATGTAAAGATCAATGATCTATCGTTGTTTGACCGTCTATAAGGCTAGGAAGTTCTTTTATGGTAATGAGTACAGTAGAGGTTAGACCCCATAGCATACGCTTGGGTGGGCAAGAACAAGCCTCTATCATGCCGACCCGTTCTGCAGACTCAAGTACTGCAATTAAACCGCGCCCGGCGCAAGTTCAGGCTGACACTGCGTCAGCCTACTCTGTCTCTGGGATTCAACTGACCCAGGGTCAGCAGCAAGCGACGGCAGTGCAGATCGCATCGAAATCGTTGCAGGTGATAGGCAAAGAGCTGACTCAAATTAAACGTGGTTTGACGCAAGCGGTGAATCAAGGCGTGCAAAATGTACCTGGCTTGCAGGATACATTGGTTCGTTCTAAAGCCACCATTCAGAACGTTGTGGAGCATGCTCGGTTCGACGGCCAGAAAGTGCTCAACAACGAACTGCATTTAAAGCTAGATAAAGCAGACATTCGTCGCTTTTCTATTCCTGGCTTGAATGTGCATCGCTTAAGTGACAAAGCTGAGCAAATTCGTTTGGATTTCCCTCAGGGTCAAGCGGTAATGATTCAGTTCGATGGACAAGCCGATGGTGCTCGAACTGTCAAAATGCTTGACCGAAGCTTGATTGCTTTAGGGATGCGTGCCTCATTAGCTGACGATGGCAGCATTTTATTTGAAGCCAGAGACAACGCTTATCAGCAAATGCAGCAGAAAGTGATGGTCACGGGCGAAGGGCACCGTTTTCCTGCGGGCCAGCCGAACGTTCTAAATCTAAAGTCAGAGCCAGATGGTATTGCAGAACTTGGGTTCGATTTGGCATCACGCGATGGTATGAAACAGACGATTGCCAAAGTGAACCAGCACCTAAGACAAGTGCAAACGAGCTTGCAGGAAGCGAAAGCATTTCATGGAGAGTTGAATACTCAAATGCGCTCAATTCAAAATAAAACCGCGCAGCTTTCTGTGGATGATGTGAATGCAAAACTGGATGGTTTTGTGCAGAAGTCTGGTGAGTTTACCTCGACTTTTCAAGCGTTGAATGCACAAGCAAACGTGCGTCGTCATACGGTTGTTGCGTTGCTAAAATAACGAACACTCCAATGATTCCCGGCTTTGCATCGCTATCGCCCCCCAATAACGAGAACGGTGCATTGTCGGGAATCTCTCTTTAATTCGTTTATGGTTCGAGTGCTTTTGCCACCGAGCGATTCAATTTCTGGAATAACCACCCAAGCGCGATTAAAGATGCTCCTAAACCTAAGAAGCTGATTGCTCTCCAGAACCCATCCAGAGAACTAACATCCCATAAGAATACTTTGAGTGCGACAAAAGCTAAAACCACTAGACCCACGCGCTGCATCATCAACCCTCTGTGTGTCACACCGCGCCAAGTAAGCAATCCACCCACGAGCAAACCTGCTACTGAATAACTGAACAGTTCTGCCATGCTGGTCGGTTGGTACAACATCATGGATGTGGTTTGCCAGAATTGACGGATAGACATACCTAACCAAATAGCAGCAAGTGCAAAGCCTAGGCTAGCAACCGCAAATCGATGAACCTGTAACGTATTCCAGCCTCTAAAGGTTGCGATAAGTAGGATGCAAGCTGGCAGCAACCAGCCGACGCTTAGCATATTAATGACGGGAAGAGCTTGGGCTGAGACGTTGTCAGTCACCAATGGCGACTCTGCCGTATTAAGCAAAATTATCAGCAATGCGAAGGCACACCAAAGCAGGTAGCTGTAGGCTTCATAGATGCGGCTTAAGCGTTGTGCAAATTGGCTACGGTAGCTGTACACCAAACCCATAACCAACGCTTGGTTAGCAAAAACGATGGCGCTTGTGAAATCAAGGTGTCCCAAATAGCCGTACTGCCCAGTTAACCAGTAGTTGGTTTGGGTGAATAGCGCCATTAAGAATACATGCAAAAATGCACCTTCAAACCAGTTGGTCAGTTCGAGGTCCACTTGCTTTAGCGTTGCTCGAGCATAGAGCAGGATGATGAGAGACGGTAGGTAACTCACAATAACCCAAGCCCAATATCCTGCTTCGACGGGTTGCCATTCAGGGATGAAGGGTAAAAGTGTGAGGCGGATGACCAGTATCCCCATCGCCACTTTAATCGCCCAACTTGCGGGGCGAAATAACCCTGATTGCGTCTGCAACGCCATTACCGCAACTTGTATCGAGATTGCTGTCGTCAACCAGGTATCGCTTAACCAAACAAAGGCGACGCCTACGATTAAAGCGTGCATGACGGCAGAGCATTCCAATGCTAGCGAATGTAAGCGTTGACCAAGTACAACGTAATAAACGGTCACCAATGCGCAGAATGCAGTCCAGTGCCACAGGTAGCCTTGCATAAATTCGTCGACATAAAACAACGTAATCAAACTCATCGCAGGAGCCAGTACCAACAGAAGCACGCCACTGAGTTGCGATCGGTCACTGAGTGACTGGCAATAAGTTCGACAGCAGATCAGTGCAATACTGGTGGCCAATGCGAGTAAGATACTGGCACCATGTTCTGGCATATACAAAGCGTCAAACGCGACAGTAAGGACAACAAGTGCGGTCGCAGAGACCAATATGGAAGGCAAAAATACGCGCAATGACCAGCTTGTGCGAACTGCTGGGAGCCATACTGTCGCAACGAGCAGCGCATAACAGTACACCATTTGTAGTGTGTCCAATTCTGGCATTCTGGTGACAGCCGAAAAGGTCAATAACGCAATCGCGAGAGAGGTAGCGGTCGGCGGATTTGTCCACTTATTCTGGCAGTGATGATAACGAGGGTTAAGTGTCCAACCCAGTCTTGGAACGGCGAAAATAAGATAAAGAGTAATGGAGAGATAAATAGCCAGCCAAGAAAAAAGCGTCTCAAGCGGCATGCTTTCAATGAGCAACAGCATCCAAACAACATGTGGAAGCGCGATGCTTGGAGAAATCCATGCACTACGCACTTTTTGCATTAGCAATGTTGCCGCGACCGAGATCGCGCTGATATACCCAGCTAATAAGAAGTAATTAGGCTCGCTTCCACCAATCCATAACGGTGCGGTATATCCACCAATCAGACCAAGCACCGCCATCAACGGCCCTTGCTGTAAAGATAGAGCCAAGCTACAAAATGCAGCAGCGGCTAAGATGATAAGCGAGACACTAGGCGTCAGCATTTGATAAACAACAAACGCAAAGATAACCGTGCAGTAAATGCCAGTTAGCCCGGTTCCGGTAACGGCGGCAGGCACATAAGTAAAGCCTTGGGCTCGTGTTGCTCGTTGAGGATTTTGTTGTTCTTTGCGGTGGAACCATTCGCCAACAAGCACCATAAGTAACGAGAGTACAAACGCAAAGGACACACGCATAAGTGGCGAAAATTCAATGTGACTACCAATAACCTGTACTAGATACCCCCCACCAATTAGCATTGCCAGCGCGCCCACCCAAACCAACCAGTTTTCTTGAATGTTGTTAAGCAGGCTCTGAACTTTACTTGGCAATATAGACTCTTGTTCTTGACTAAAAACGTCCAGTTGAACTTCGCTTGCCTGGTATTGAGCTTGATGTGTTGTGTTTGGATAAGATGCTCGGTCGGTAATCGGGTCATGCTCCTTATAGGATGAGGAGTTTGCCTCTTTTGTTACCTCTTCAATGCTGGATTGTTGACGCGTTGGTTGGTTCGAGTCCTTATTTAGACTGACTCGCAGTGATGTTACCTCTTCACGAAGTTTGGTTAGCTCTTTTTCTAAAAGTGCTGCTCGGTTGGCGGCTTTCACTCCGATGAGGATGGCGAGCAACGCCATGAACAGTGCTAGTATTACGTACAATCCATTTCTCCTTGCGTACGTCGCGTGACACACGATTCTTAACTTTGAGCACGTACGCTAAAGCTTAGTCCAAGCGCTTTGCCTTAGCTTCATATAGTGCTAGGTTCCGCGCTTTCTTTAAGAATCATTCTACATAATGAAACTCAATGCGTAATGATGAATTCGACGAAGCGACATACTTGTGTGTCACTTTAAGATCTGATGAACAGAAATGAGTCGTTAAGTCATTGGGGTTCAACTATATTCATAATTCTGATGCGATACCCAAGTGACCTCAAAAATGTGCATTTCAGAGGCATGCTGTCGAAGAGTCGAAGGTAAGCCGTTTAGTCTGCATGCCAAGTCATGCTTATTGAACCGCACGCCCGAGGTTATTTGGGTATAGCGCATTCACGCGAAAAAAGACAAAACAGGTAAATGATTAATGCAAGTGGGTAATGAAGCGCTGGTGCTATCAGCGGTTGGGGTCATTGGTTTAGGTTGTCAGTGGTTGGCATGGCGATTGCGCTTACCAGCGATTTTATTTTTGCTGCTAGCCGGGTTGATTGTCGGGCCATTTATGCAGTGGTTAAATCCAGATGAGATTTTAGGGAATTTGCTCTTTCCGTTGGTTTCATTGGCGGTTGCGGTGATTCTTTTCGAAGGCAGCTTGACCCTAAACTTCAAAGAAATTCGCGGTGTGAGTGGCTCAGTCTGGAGTATCGTTTCCATCGGGGCCATCATTTCGTGGGCAGCAACCAGTATTGCGACGCACTATTTCCTCGGTTTTACTTGGGAGCTCGCCATGTTGTTCGGCAGCTTAACCGTGGTCACAGGTCCGACGGTGATCGTGCCACTTCTTCGGACGGTAAGGCCTAACAGTACGCTTGCTAATATTTTGCGTTGGGAGGGGATCTTGATTGATCCACTCGGTGCGCTTTTTGTTGTGATGGTTTATGAGTTCATCGTATCGCACAGCGCTATAAATAGCGTCGAAGTGTTCGGGACGCTCATTGCCGTGGGCGTCATTCTTGGTGCGGCCTCTGGCGCAGCAGTCGCAACGATTATGCGCCGTGCGTGGCTACCGGAATACTTGCAGCCATTTGCGGTTTTGATGATCGTGCTCGGCGTATTTTCCGTCTCCAACCATATTGAGTCTGAAGCCGGATTACTCACGGTTACTGTAATGGGTATGTGGCTTGCCAACGCAAAGGGCATCAATATTCAACAAATTCTGCACTTTAAAGAGCACTTGACCATATTGCTGATCACCGGCCTATTTATTTTCCTTGCTGCACGCATCAGCTTGGATGATTTTGCTGCGCTGGGTAGCGGCGCGTTATTGCTGTTTGTATTTATGCAGTTGGTGTCGCGTCCGTTGTCGATTTTCCTCTCAACCATCCGCAGTAACTTGAGACTTAAAGATAAACTGTTTCTGTCTTGGGTTGCACCGCGCGGTATTGTCGCTGCCTCTATTTCGTCTCTTTTCGCGATCAAATTGACCGAATACGGTATTGATGAAGCGATTTTACTGGTTCCTATGACCTTCATGGTGATCATCGGAACGGTTGTTTTACAAAGTGCAACGGCACGTCCTGTCGCATTGATGTTGGGCGTCGCGGAGCCAGCGCCACGCGGCTTCTTGTTGATTGGTGCTAACCGAGTAGCCAGAGAAATTGGTCAAGCGTTGGCACGCTATGACCGCCGTATATTGATGACCGATTCTAACTGGGAGTACATCAGTCAAGTTCGTATGTTGGGGCTGGATTACTACTACGGGAATCCGATTTCTAGTCACGCAGATGACAATTTGAACCTGATAGGGGTGGGACAAGTCGTTGCATTAACGCCTGACCAGCATTTCAACATTATGGCTTGCATGCAATTTGTCGACGAGTTTGGTGAAGATAAAGTTCACTGCTTGCAAAAAGTGAAAACCAACGGCAATGGTAGCGAGAAGCACTCCGTGGCTCAGGAGTACCACGGTAAATTGCTGATGGGCGGTAACGTAAGCTATACCCAACTGGCCAGTTTGTTGAGCCGCGGTGCAGAGATAAAACACACGAAATTGAGCGACAACTTTACGTATCAAGACTATTTAGCGCACCACAAAGGGAACTCGGTAGTACCGTTGTTCCACGTTGAAGAAAAAGGGAAAATTCAATTCTGTGATGATCCTGAGCAGTTTGCTCCAACCACCACAAGCACCGTTGTGTCTCTGATTCTGTCAGAAAGCGCAAAGTAAATTAGAGAAGTATGCGGCTCTTTTATCGTGGTTTCTCGCACGCTGATTACTTCAACTTGGAGAAACACTCGCCTGCTTGTTTAAAACAGAAGGCGAGTTTCTCTTTCTATAATGTCAGAGTAAGTCGTGATTCATTACTGGTTTCGGAAAAGTAATCTCGTGAATTCAGAAAATTCGCATTGACGTTACTGATAAGGATCGCAATACTGCGCGACTGTTTTACTTTAGGGTGACATTATGGCTCCGCAAACTAACCGAAAAGATTTACATCTAGACGCTGTTTTACATCATGACATGAGCATGAAGCATAAAACGGCGGGCTTTGAGTCTGTCGAGTTTGAACACTGCGCGCTGCCAGAATGTGACTTTCAGGCGATCGACCTGTCGACAGAGTTTCTTGGCCACCGACTGGCGCTGCCGTTTCTGATTAGCTCAATGACAGGTGGAGCAAAAGACGCAGAAGTGATCAATTGTCGTTTGGCTGAAGCTGCCAGTGAATTAGGCATTGCGATGGGCGTGGGTTCGCAGCGTATTAGCTTAGAAGAGCGCCAACACGCAGGTCTAGGCAAAACCATTCGTGATTTAGCCAAAGATGTGCCGCTTTATTCGAACCTTGGAGCCGCTCAGTTGCGCGACAAAGGTAAACTTGATAATGCGCAGCGTGCGGTTGAATCCATTCAAGCGGATGCGTTGTTTGTACACGTAAACCCAATGCAGGAAGCGTTTCAGAAAAATGGCGACCATAATTGGATTGGGGTCTTACACGCTATCGAGCAGCTTAAATCTCGCGTGAATGTTCCGATCATTATCAAAGAAGTCGGTTTTGGTATAAGTGGTCACGTTGCGCAGCGATTGGTTGATGCCGGTGTGGATGCTATTGACGTAGCGGGCGCGGGTGGCACAAGTTGGAGCGCGGTTGAAGGCTATTGCCAAGATAACCCGAAAATGCAGCGTGCAGCCGAGCTTTTCCGCGATTGGGGCATCCCAACGGCAAAATGTTTGACTCAAATAAGAGCACAGCATCCTACATTACCTTTGATCGCCTCAGGTGGTGTGCATAACGGACTTGAAGCGGCGAAAGCCATTCATCTGGGCGCCAATCTCGTTGGGCAAGCGGGCGCAGTCTTGAAAGCGGCTACCATAAGCACTCAAGCGGTGGTCGAGCACTTTGAGCAAATGGCGTTAGAGTTACGTTTAGCATGTTTTGGCACGGGGTCTTCTAAGATCAGTGCATTAACGCAAGCGCGCTGCCTATAGGTGTTTATGGTGTCATTTCCGCAGCTTGGCTCAATAATTTTTCGGTGTCTTAACACGTAGACTGATAATTTCGTTATAGTTGATACAAAAGTCACTTCAACAAGTGACTGCTTAGTTCAGACAGTTGAATGGGCATTTGTTGAAGCGATTGAGTTTTATTTTAATATTGTTTGCAACTGGAACCTTAAATTTATGAAAAAACTAGTCATGCTGATGTTGGCGGCTTCTGCTTTAACCGCTTGTAGTGATGAAGTGGGCACTGAAGGCTGGTGTAACGACATGCGCGATAAGCCAAAAACAGAATGGACAGCAGACAACGCAGTAGACTTTGCGAAGCACTGTGTTCTTCAAGATGGTGTGGGTAGCGAGCAATGGTGTGAGAACTTGAAAGATAAGCCAAAAGGTGACTGGAGTGCGAACGAAGCCACCAGCTTTACTAAGCACTGCATTTTCTAAGCACTACACTTTCTCAACACGGCGTCTCTCATTAAGAGTGATGACTGTGTTAGACAAAATATTAAGAAAACACCAAGCGTCTTGCTTGGTGTTTTTGTATCGACAATAGCTTGAGCTCTCACGTGCTGAGCACACCTATCTTTCCTCTGAGTAGAGTGTTTTACATTTTCGTTTCATTTTTGAAAACCTGTATTACCTGCCTTTAATTTTTCGCATTGCAGTGGCATGGTGTCGGTGTATTCGTCTAATTCAATTAGATTCATAACAAAAAGGGACTCAAATGGAAGTACTCAAAGGCTCATGTCTGTGTGGTAAGGTGAAATTGGAAGTGGCAGATGAATTCAAGTACATGGGAAATTGCCATTGCTCGGAATGTCGAAAATTTACTGGCTCTGACTATTCATCGGCGGGCGGTATTGCTCTAGATAAGTTGCTAATTATCCAAGGAAAAGAGGATATTCAAACTTATCAGAAAAGCGAAAATACCATGTTATGTTTTTGTCGCCATTGCGGGTCGAGCCTGTATTCGAAAAAGAACAATGGGATTGTCAATATTCGCCTAGGTGTCTTGGATGATGCACCATCCCACAAGCCAAATTTCCATATTTTTGTCGCGTCCAAAGCGCCGTGGCTTGAGATATCGGATAACCTGACTCAGTTTGAGGCCGGGCCCAAATAGAGTAGTAGCGGAAGAGAATTATTTAGTAACAGAGGGCGTTGCAATAAGTCTGCAACGCCCTCTGCGCTTTTATTTTTGAAATTAGAACAGAGATGATTATTTGGCGTCTTGCAGATCTTCTAAGCCACCTGCATTGTGCAGATTCGTGAACCCTTGTGATTGCAAATATTGATACGCTTTACCAGAGCGGTTACCACTGCGGCAGTACAATACGATCGCTTGATCTTTATCGACGTCTTGGAAATGTTTATCAAGCTCAGATAGAGGGAAATTGACCGCATTGTCTAAATGACCCTCAGAGAACTCTTGCGGAGTGCGCACATCGACGATCATTGCGCCTTGTTCTATCAGCTGCCATCCTTGTTCCGCGCGTTCAGAAGCCGCTACATTGGGAGAAAGCAAACCAACGCACAATGTTACAAGAAACAGAGATACGACCTTTTTCATTGTTTGATTATCCTTTTTAAGAGTATCTAACCACTCTAGATTTGATTGAACACATTTTCCATCATAAAGAGGTTTTAAGTGGTCGTGAATGTCAAAAGTTTCGATAGAAGATTTTATTCAATTCAATAAAAAATTTTTATGAAATCCACCTCTTGAACTCCAATTTTTCGACCTTATTATTCTCATCGAAAGCGAGCGGTCGACTCGCAAATCCATCTTGATGTTTATTCTGTCTTTTATTTTTGGTTCCAAGTAGGAGGCACTTAAAAATGAAAATTCGTCCTTTAAATGACAAGCTAATTGTTGAAAGACAAGAGGTGGAAAATAAATCTGAAGGGGGAATCGTTTTAACTTCTCAGTCGGTGAAAAAATCAAACCGCGGGAAAGTCATTGCTGTTGGTTTAGGTAAACGCCTTGAAAATGGCGAACGCGCTGCGATGGAAGTCAAAGTGGGCGACCAAATCATTTTCAATGACGGTTACGGCGTGAAAACCGAGAAAATTGACGGCGCAGAATACTTGATTCTGTCCGAATCTGATGTGTTAGCAATCGTTGAGTAATTATTTTTGTAGTAGTTTTTTGAGGAGATAATTATGGCTGCAAAAGACGTATTATTTGCTAATGACGCACGTCAAAAAATGCTGAAAGGTGTGAACTTACTGGCGGATGCAGTAAAAGTGACACTAGGCCCTAAAGGCCGCAACGTTGTGCTTGATAAATCTTACGGCGCGCCAACGATCACTAAAGATGGCGTGTCTGTAGCGAAAGAAATCGAACTGAAAGACAAGTTCGAAAACATGGGCGCACAAATGGTGAAACAAGTGGCGTCCAAAGCGAATGATGAAGCGGGTGACGGTACAACGACCGCTACTGTACTGGCGCAATCTTTCATCAATGAAGGTCTTAAAGCGGTAGCTTCTGGCATGAACCCAATGGACCTAAAACGTGGTATCGACAAAGCTACTGAAGCGGCGGTTGAGAAACTACGTGAAATGTCTAAGCCATGCAGCGACAAAGAATCCATCACCCAAGTGGGTAGCATTTCTGCAAACAGCGATCGCGCGATCGGTGAAATCATTGCAGAAGCGATGGAAAAAGTGGGTCGCAATGGCGTGATTACGGTTGAAGAAGGCCAAGGTCTAGACAACGAATTGTCTGTGGTTGAAGGTATGCAATTCGACCGCGGTTACTTGTCGCCATACTTCATCACTAACCAAGAAAATGGCAGCGTAGAGCTAGACAACCCTTACATCCTATTGGTGGACAAAAAAGTCAGCAGCATCCGCGAGCTATTGCCAGTGCTAGAAGAAGTGGCGAAATCTTCTCGCTCACTATTGATCATTGCTGAAGACATCGAAGGTGAAGCGCTAGCGACATTGGTTGTGAACAACATGCGCGGCATCGTGCGTGCGACTGCGGTGAAAGCACCTGGTTTTGGTGACAACCGTAAAGCGATGATGGAAGACATTGCGGTACTAACCGCAGGTACGGTCATCTCTGAAGAAATCGGCCTAGAACTCGAAAAAGCAACGCTAGAGCAACTAGGTAGCGCGAAGAAAGTGACCATCACCAAAGACACAACAACTATTGTGGGTGGCGCAGCAGAAGCAAGCGCGATTGCTGATCGTGTGGCTTCGATTGAAAAACAAATCGAAACAACCACTTCTCAATACGACAAAGACAAGCTTCAACAACGTGTTGCGAAGCTTTCTGGCGGCGTAGCGGTGATCAAGATCGGCGCTGCAACTGAAGTTGAGATGAAAGAGAAGAAAGACCGCGTGGACGATGCGCTACACGCTACTCGCGCAGCGGTTGAAGAAGGTATTGTTGCTGGTGGTGGTGTTGCCCTAACTAAGATCGCGAAAGAATTGGCGGATCTAAAAGGTGACAACGATGACCAAAACGTGGGTATCCGAGTTGCGCTACGTGCGATGGAAGAGCCTCTCCGTCAAATCGCAACCAACGCAGGTGACGAAGCTTCAGTCGTAGCGAATGCTGTCAAAGCGGGTGATGCCGATTACGGTTACAACGCTGCAACAGGTGAATACGGCAGCATGATCGAAATGGGTATCTTGGACCCTGCGAAAGTAACACGCTCAGCGCTTCAATTCGCGGCGTCTGTTGCTGGCTTGATGATCACGACTGAAGCGATGATCACCAACCACGTTGAAGACAAAGAACTTGATATCTAACGTCATCAATCGTTAGTGATTAAGTAGGCGTTAAAACAACAATAACATTGCAAAACCTAAGCGGGCTCGCTTGAGCCCGCGAATCAGTCATTTGAGGTAAGTGTTATGACCCGTTTACCTGCGTTTTCTTTCTCAATATCTGAGCCGGGCGTTAATGAAGCTTCGTCAACGTGGCCGACGGCTATTCACTTCCCCCTCGTTCCAGCTGGGCCAGAGTTTTCGATCGAAAATGCTCTGCCTAAACTTCCGACAGTGACGATATTCACTATCGATCTGTCTCAGTTATTTAAAGGGGACGCTCGGGTCATCCATTAACTGTATCGAAACAGCTAGCGTAAGTTGGCTGTTTTTTTTTATTTCTGGGTGTAGGTCAAATTATTGATAATGTGAATCGTTTTCGTTTGATTGTTGCTGCTTGTTCAATGTGTTAGCTTAAATTGGGACTGTTCCCAAGTAAGGTAATAAAATAATGAATAAGAAAATACTGCTTCCCTTAATGTTAGGGATTTCCGCTACTGCCGTTGCTTCTGATAACAAGGTTGTAGAAAGTGTCTTGATTGATGACATCGCGCTAGAAGGTTACGTGAAAAAAAGCTATGAGGTCGTGATGCAAAGCGAGCCTGAGCTTTTCCCGTACGCGTTTCGTGGTAGCCGTGTGCAAATGAAGTTACTGGTTGAGTTATTCCATAATTCAAAGAACGACAAAAAAGCGGCTCGCGTGATCACTCTAGGGAATGGTTATGTACCAGGTAATCCGGGTGTAAAACACACTTACGATGCTGCGATTGTGGATCGTTTTACTCAAAACTACCCAGTCGAGTTCGACTACAGTATCTATCAAGCTGGTGGCACGCCGGTATTTAGTGAGGATTACTCACCGCAAAACGAAGCCAATGATGTTTCCGTATCGACAACCACGGTTGCTCCGTCTATCGGCTTAACCGCGACTGCAACACCGGGCTCGGCACCAAGTTTTTCTGGCTCGTTGACGACCGACCTAGGTGTGGCTTATACGTCTCGCTACTCAAGTAAGGATTACGTCACCGCAGCCAAACCAAAGGCGTCCATGGAACGCGGTATGGGCGTTAAGTGGACCACCTCTCTTAGCCAAATTTACACCAACGATTACCAGTACTACGGTAAATGGGCGGGTGTTTACCACTACACAGGTTGTTCAAACGAAAACCTATTACCAGAAGAGAACTTGCCGCGTTTGATCTACGGTTTCAAACCGAAATTCCAGTACGTGTTCACACCAGAATTTGAGCGCGGAGAAGAGCCCAAAACGGAGATGATTGCGCGAGCGGGCATGAAAGAAGTTGACGAAGGTTTCTCTCGCAATGCGTGTAACTGGTACGATCAAGGCACAACGAGCCACTACACTGAGGCGCAAATTCGCTTCACGATTGATTGGGATAAGCTCACCGTTATCACTCAATAAACGTTTCACTTATCAGACCTAAGGTTTGTGGATTGTAATGCGGCTCCAGTAGCCGCATTTTTTGTGTTCAAACTCTGACCGAAAACGTATTAAGCCTTTAAGCCCAGCATCGCGCCGAAAATGACCAAACCCGCCCCACATATTTGATTGAGTCGATGCTTAATCTTCAACAAGAAGGCTTGTAATTGGGGGGACGTGAGTAAAACTGCAACGATAGAAAACCAAATGCCGTGCAGCGCAATCATATAAATCCCGTAAAACAAGGCGATATGTTGCTGACTAGAATCGGGAGAAATCACTTGGCTAAAAATACTCAGAAAAAACAGCATCGTCTTAGGATTGAGTAAATTACACAGAAATCCCTGCATGAAAAAACGCCACATTGAATGCTCGCTCTGTTGAATGGTTTCTGAGTTTGACGCAGGCTGCGAGGAGAATATTCCTTTAATCCCAAGGTAGACAAGATAAGCAGCCCCAAGATAGCGCACGAGATTAAACAACCATTCATTTTGTGAAATTAAGTAACTGATCCCCAGCATGGAGTAAGCGATGTGGATGCTTATCGCCATGCTGATACCAATCGCACTGTACACGCCAGCTTCTCGTCCTTGATTTAAACTGTTTCTTAATACCAAAACAAAGTCTGCGCCAGGGCTAATGACAATAAGCACACCCAATAGCGCAAGAGTTACAAATTCCATATCGGTTTCCTGTTTGAATGATGAAGTCTGTGATGTAGCGGAATTGTAGGCGTCTTTGTTACTGACTATAATCGAAAAATATTCCCATATTGGTGAGAAAAACTCACAGATGCGCCACCTAAAATCTTTCTATGTCTTTCACGTTGCGGCGAGCTCTTCAAGCTACACTGAAGCGGCTGAAAAACTGAACATCACCCACGGAGCCGTGAGTAAGCAGATAAAGCAACTTGAGCAATATCTGTCGCAACCTTTGTTTTTGAAAGAGGGCAGGAAAGCCGTGTTGACGGCAGAAGGTGAATTACTCAAGACATACACAAAAACGGCATTCCAAACGCTAGAAACAGGCGTGAATACACTCATTCAAGAAAAGCATCAGCATCTTGAAGTGTCTTGTGAACCGACATTAACCATGCGTTGGTTGATGCCAAGGCTTGCTGCGTTTAATGATGAACACCGTGCTGATGTTCGTTTGTCGATGGCTGGAGGCCCGGTAACATTAGGATCGACAGGGCTTTCGATGGCGATTCGTCGAGACGATTTTGCTCAGCAGCACGATTACAACAAAACCATTCTTGTGGAAGAGTGGGTGGGGCCAGTATTTTCTCCTGAGTATTGGCAATCCATTCAAGACGATTTGGATGCAGTTCGATTGTTGAATAGCCAAACTAGACCGCATGCTTGGGCGGATTGGCAGCAATCAACACGTTGTGAAACCTTCAACGGCAACACTCAGCAATCATTTGCGCATTTTTATTTTTGCATACAAGCCGCGGTGGATGGCTTAGGCGCGGCGATGGGATCGTATCCTTTTGTTATGGACGATATTAAGCGCGGTAATTTGGTCGCGCCATTTGGTTTTGTGCTATCAGGTTGCAATTATGTTTTATTGAGCCAAGATAAAAAGCGTACAGAACTCGAACATAAATTCATCACGTGGTTACAAACGCAAATGGTAGAGTGTGTACCACTACCATCGCAGCAAAATACGCAAGGCGAATAGAAGGCGTAGAGCGTGATTACGTCAGTCAGTTTGATGGAAAAGGGCTTAGGAAATTGGAAATGGAAAACCTCAATATTGTTGAAATCAAATCATTTGTTCCAGCGAAAGATTACGCGCTCTCAAAACGTTTTTATGAGGCGATAGGCTTTGATATGGCGTCAGACTTCGGTGATGTGGCGTACTTCTCTCAAGGCAGTTGCGCGTTTCTTTTACAGAATTTTTATGAGCCTGAACACGGCAACAACTTCATGATGCATTTGCTCGTAGAAGATGCAGAAAGCTGGCATCAACACTTATCCAAAGTAGGCCATGAGGAATTTGGTTCGCGTTTAACTGAGCTGGTCGAGCAACCTTGGGGTATGCGCGAATGTTGTTTGTTTGACCCTAGTGGCGTTTTATGGCGAATCGGTCAGAACATGAATACTGATTAACGCCAGTCCTCTTTTCACCACATCTATATCGCGCAGGTATTGAGATCTCGATACCTGCGCGTTTTGTTTTTGCTTAACCTTGCCAACGTTTCTCGCGCACTCACGCCTTTTTCGAGGTGGTGTGTGATGGACTGACCCCAAAAAGCTCCTCAAGCAGCATGGCTTTGAGTTCTGCTCTGACTTCTGCGCCACCGATTAACGCCAAAAGTGCGAGTCCTCCTGGAATAAGGATGACCATTAATATCGGTCTTAAAATATACGAAAAGCAGAAGATGGTCGGGAAGAAAATCAATCCTTGGCCTAGTTTGTTTAATACGTACATGAGTGATTCCTTTTGTTTTTATATAAAATGAGCATGCTCAATTTTATAAATGAGCGCGCTCAATTTGTCAATCTCAACCACGCAAGGTATGATCCTTTCAGGCTCATTAAGCAGACACATCAATGACGAAGCGACAACAAACCAGAGATAAAATTCTAAAAGCCGCATGGGCATCTTTTGCTCAAAATGGCTATGACATGACGACCACAAGGCAGATAGCGAGAGAAGCAGGAGTAGCCGATGGCACAGTGTTTAGCCATTTCCCGACTAAACTGTCGATTTTGCGCGAAGGGATGCTGGCGCAACTGCAACAGATCAGCCAAGAAACGCTAGTCAGTGTGGAAGGTAAGACAGATATCGACATTGGTTTGGCGCTGACGGAGAAATACTATCGCTACTATTTTGCGAACGTCGAGCTGAGCCGAGCCTTGTTGAAAGAGGTGATTTGGGATTTGGATTATTACCAGTCGTTTAACCAAGAGTTGTTTCAATCTGCGAGCGTAAGTTCTGTTCTTGAAGACAAAATGCCGTTGATTTTTGACTGCTACTTCATGACGCTAATCGCACATTTAAGCCGAGCAGAACCAGATGTTGAAGCCGCGCTTACAGATCTTCATGCTAAGTTTCAGCAAATCATTGCGACTGCATAACATGGCCCCAACGCAGGATCTGAAAGAATATACTGCCTGTCATTTTATTTGCTGGACTCCCATTTTCTCGTTTCAGTTGGCGTCTCACCAAATAGCCGCTTGTAGCTTTGACTGAACTGCCCGAGATGGAAAAAACCAAAGTCAAAAGCGATTTCTGCAATTGTTCGATTATCTTCAGGGCTTTGTAGCACTCTACGTACTTGATTCAGCCGCATTCGGTGTATGAATTGCTTTGGCGAAGTATTACAGCAATGTTCAAAGGTGTACTGCAGTGTTCGGCGACTGACGTGCACAGCGTCACACAGTTCACTGACGGTGATCGGAGTTCTGTAATCTAAGTCGTGTAGCTGTTGCTTTATGCGGCGCATCACATGCTGACGATGAGAGATGGATATCGGGTGGCTTGCGCTTGGTGAACTGATTGAGAACAACTCCAGTACAATATCTTTTAAGATTGCTTGATGTGTGGCTTCAGACCATCTTGGCTCGGCGGAACCAAGTAACGTGCCTAAGTAGTATTTAAGTTGTTGAATGTGTTTTTCCGTCAAACCCGTTAAGTGTAATGTGTTGTTTTGGATGCTCCCAAGCTCAAGTTGATTTTCTATGATGTGAACGAAGTTTTTGTCGAGCACTATCCCATAGATAGAAAACTGTTCAGGTGTCATTAACTCAAAATCTGCACCACCTTGTCTAAGCAAAAGCTGGCTTGCATTAAACTTGCTGTGATTTAGGTGTAGCGGTTTATTTTCCGCACTCAAACCCAACCAAATACCTCCCTGTTCAACCCTGCATTGCTGTCTTAGTGAGCGGTTACTGTCTTCACGAAATACATGGAAATTGGGAAATCGTCGTTCTCGAATTTGACCTAAAAATCGGCCATCGCTGAGTTGATCGTATTCCTGTTGCCAGTTTATTAGGCTTGCAGCTTGTTGGTTTGCATCCTTTGTGTGATGGATGCACAGCATTGGTGCGGTTTGGGGTGTTTGGTCACTCATCCTTGTGATGCTCATTCCTTTTTTGTGAGTCATGTTGGAGCAGTTTTTATGTAACTCATTGTTTATTAGTGTTTTATAAATGTTGCCAGTTTTTGATAACGCTACGGAACACATTTGGCAATACTTTCTTAAAGCTTATTGATAGTTCAGCAAAAAGCGAGCCAAATAGTGAAGAGGAAGAGCAATGACGGCAACTTATCGTCGGCAACAAGGAAGTAAAGTCTATACCTTTAAGTCATTAGCTGACTTGATGGCGAAAGCGACACCGGAGCGATCAGGCGATGCGTTAGCTGGGGTTTGTGCTCACTCAGCGGCAGAACGTGTAGTCGCACAAATGACGCTGTCTGAGTTACCACTTAAAACGTTTCTTAACGAGGCGGTCATTCCATACGAAAGCGACGATATCACTCGCCTAATTATCGATACGCATGACCTTGAAGCCTTTAAACCGATTGAGCACTTAACGGTCGGAGATTTTCGAAATTGGCTGCTGAGTGAAGAAGCCGATGGTGTAACGTTGGCTAAAATTCGTCAAGGTTTAACGCCAGAAATGGTGGCTGCAGTCAGTAAGATCATGCGCAACCAGGATTTGATTCTCGTTGCTAAAAAATGCCAAGTTGTCACGGCTTTTCGGAATACGATTGGTTTGCCGAGTCGCCTGTCTACTCGCTTACAGCCGAATCACCCCACTGATTCTCTCAACGGTATCGCAGCGACCATTTTTGATGGTCTGATGTACGGAAATGGCGACGCGGTTATCGGTATCAATCCGGCAACAGATAATGTGCCTCAAGCTATCAAGTTAATGAACTTAATGGATGAGGTGATTCAACACTATCAAATACCGACTCAGTCTTGTGTGTTAACTCATGTCACGAACACGATCGAAGCCATTGAAATGGGTGCACCAGTCGATCTCGTTTTTCAGTCGATAGGCGGCACGCAAGGAACGAATGATACCTTCGGAATAGACTTATCGATTTTGAAAGAGGCCCATGAAGCGGCATTGTCTTTGAATCGAGGTAGCGTAGGAAACAATGTGATGTATTTTGAAACCGGACAAGGTACAGCGTTGTCTGCGAATGCATTTCATGGGGTCGATCAACAGACTTGCGAAGCTCGTGCTTATGCTGTCGCGAAACAGTTCGATCCTTTGTTGGTTAATACAGTCGTTGGGTTCATTGGCCCAGAGTACCTGTTTGATGGCAAACAGATCATTCGTGCTGGGCTTGAAGATCATTTCTGTGGGAAGCTGCTTGGTTTACCTATGGGTTGCGACATCTGTTACACCAATCATGCCTATGCCGATCAGAATGACATGGATAACTTGCTGACACTATTAGGTGTTGCCGAGTGCTCGTTCATCATGGGTATTCCAGGGTCTGATGACATCATGCTCAACTATCAAACTACCTCATTTCACGATGCCCTTTATGCAAGAAAAGTACTCGGTTTGAAGCCCGCACCAGAGTTTGAACAATGGTTAATGGAGATGCAGATTTTCGAGAGCGTGCAAGACGTTCGGTTAAGTGAGCAAATCTCTCGCTCGTTTTCGGGAGCAATAAATCAACTGAATAAGGGGTATTCTCATGGGTAAAGTAATCACCATTGCTCAGTCCCCACAAGACGAGTCTGAAGTTGTCACACACAACCCTTGGGGCAAGTTACGCGACTTCACCTCTGCTCGGATCGCTCTGGGTCGTAGCGGGAACAGTGTACCAACCAACGAGTTACTCTCATTTCAGCTGGATCATGCCCAAGCTATGGATGCAGTGCATTGCAGTTTGAATATTGAGTCTCTCGTTGCTGGTTTGTCGGACTCTTACTCGATTCTTGAAAATACCTTAGAGCCTCCAGTGGTAGTGAGCAGCCAAGTGAGTGATCGGCTTATGTACCTGCAAAGGCCCGATTTAGGAAGGCAGCTCGATGAATCTTCTTGGCAAACGCTCAACTCGATAGCAAATGAGCATAACACTGACATTGATCTTGCGATTGTTATTGCTGATGGACTTTCTTCCGTCGCAATTCAAAACCATGCAGTGCCTGTTGTTACTCGATTGATTTCTCTTTTAAGCGCTGATGATGAACATCAATGGAAATTCGCACCTATCACAATCGTAAAGCAAGGAAGAGTAGCGGTAGGGGATGATGTTGGTGAATGTTTTAACGCTAAGGCCGTGCTGGTTTTAATTGGAGAGAGGCCAGGTTTAACTTCTCCGGATAGCATGGGTATGTATCTCACTTGGGGGGCTAAACGAGGCTCTAAAGATTCCCAAAGAAACTGCATTTCCAATGTGCGTCCCCAGGGGCTCAACTATGACGATGCCTGTGAACGCGCATTTTACTTGCTCAAGGAGGCTCGAAAATTACAACTGTCAGGAGTGAACCTGAAAGATCGCTCCGACATCAATGAGCCAAGTGGCGCAAGCGTTGAAGATAAACACAGCGACAACTTTTTAATTTCATCAAAGTAGAAGGATTTACTATGTCTAAACATCAGGAGTACTTGGCCAAAAGGCAGCTAAAAAGAGGCACCGCAGGTTGGATTTTACTTGCTGGCTTAGGTGTCTCGTATGTTATATCTGGTGACTTCGCCGGTTGGAACTTTGGCATCGCTCAAGCAGGATGGGGAGGCTTTCTTATTGCTGCTATCGCGATGGCAGTAATGTATTTCACGCTAGTATTGTCTTTAGCTGAAATGTCTGCGGCTATTCCTGCTGCGGGTGGTGGTTACAGCTTCGCAAGACAGGCGATGGGGCCGACAGGTGGCTTTTTCACTGGCTTATCAGTTTTGATTGAATATGCGCTCGCACCTGCTGCGATAGTAATTTTTATTGGCTCAGCAGTGAATGAATTGGTTGGTATCGATGGCCCTGTTGTTTACGCACTTTTCTACGCCGTCTTTATCGCTATTCACATGGCAGGTGTTGGCGAAGCTCTCAAAGTAATGATGATCATCAGCGGTTTGGCTGTGCTAGCTATTCTAATCACTGCTGCTGTGCTTATTGGTCACTTTGATGTTAATAACTTATTCGATATTGCTCCGGCGACGGCTCAGGCAACAGAAATCTTGCCGTTTGGGTGGTATGGCGTGTGGGCGGCGTTGCCATTTGCAATGTGGTTGTTTCTTGCGGTTGAAGGTGTACCTTTAGCGGCAGAGGAAGCAAAAAATCCGGCAAAAGATGTTCCAAAAGGCATCATTGGTGCGATGTTGTTTTTATTACTAACCGCAACTCTAGTAGTCGTTCTTTTGGCTGGTGCGGTTGGTTCACAGGTCATAGGCGATAGCTCGGTGCCATTAGTTGACGCGCTGAAGCTTACAGGCAATTCAACGGTAGCAATGGCCGTGAACCTACTTGGATTGGCAGGCCTTATCGCGTCTTTCTTTTCTATCATTTATGGTTACAGTCGCTTGGTGTTTGCGCTTTCCCGCGCGGGTTATTTACCGCAAACTTTGTCACTAACCAGTGACAAAAAAGTGCCTTCTCGTGCGCTTTTGGTTCCGGGCGTTTTTGGGTTCTTGGTTTCCCTTACGGGAGAGGGGGACTTAATCTTGGCGATGGCTGTTGTCGGTGCGACTGTATCGTACGCATTAATGTCCTTGAGCCATATTTTATTGCGAATTAAACAGCCGGAGTTAGCTCGCCCATATAAAACGCCTGGCGGGATAATTACTTCGAGTATTTCTCTGGTGCTTTCTTTGATCGCAATGACAGGTGTTTATGCTTTTGATCCCTCAGCCTTTTTCATGACAATGGGATTGTTTCTTATCGGTGGTGTTTATTATGGGTTGTACAGCCGCAACAAATTGGTTGCAGCAACCGCCGAAGAAGAGTTTGCCATGCTTTCTGTTGCAGAATTAGAGCTTGAATCAGATGTAGCACGATAGCCATTTCAATTCTTGTTCGCCACTATATCAAGGGAGCCATAGGCTCCCTTTGTCATTTCTATCAAAAGTGCATAGCGCACAAATGCATCACTTTAACTTTATAAGTGGTTAATCATGTGAAAGTCTAGTCTGGATAACTATGGCGCAGAGCCATCACAGGTAAAGGTTAAGTTTTCAAGGAAAGATCATGATAAACAAGGTATTTAATACACTTTTGGGAACAGAGTTACCGATTATTCAAGCGCCAATGGCCGGCGTGCAAGACAGCCAAATGACCATAGCTGTCAGTAATGTTGGCGGGCTTGGCTCGTTACCTTGTGGAATGCTGAACAAAGACGCCATCGTAAAAGAACTTCAACTTATCAAACAGGCAACCAACCGACCGTTCAACCTCAACTTCTTTTGCCATGAAATGCCGGAATATGACGCCAACAAGCACGAAGAGTGGCAAAAAACGCTGCAACCGTATTTTGCTGAAGTTGGTGCAACCGTACAGGCTCAGCCAAACGCTCCGACAAGAATGCCTTTCAATCATGATATTGCTGACGCGATTGAACCATTTGCACCGCCAGTGATTAGTTTCCACTTTGGTTTGCCAGACGATGAGCTGTTAGCTCGAATTAGAGGGTGGGGCGGGAAGATCCTTTCGTCAGCGACCACGGTGGATGAAGCACTATGGCTGGAAGCAAAAGGCGTTGACGGCATTATCGCCCAAGGCTTGGAGGCTGGTGGACACCGAGGCATGTTTTTATCGGATGATTTATCTACTCAATTAGGCTTGATGGCGTTGTTACCGAAAATCGTCAAGCGGGTGAATTTGCCCGTTATTGCTGCAGGCGGAATCGCTGATAGAAGTGGGGTGGAAGCCGCGTTGAGATTAGGAGCGAGTGCCGTTCAAGTTGGCAGCGCCTATTTGTTGTGTGATGAGGCGAAAACATCGTCTTTACATCGATATGCCATTGCCAGTGAACGCGCGCAACATACCGCTGTGACCAATGTTTTCTCGGGCCGACCAGCGAGAGGCATTGTGAATCGCGCGATGTCGGAGCTAGGTTACATCTGTGAGTCTGCGCCGAAATTCCCATATGCTTCCATTGAAATGACTCAGTTAAGAGCGCTTATGGAGAAGCAAAACCGAGATGAATTTACGCCGTTGTGGTGCGGACAAAATTCGTCGGGTTGCAAAGAAATTTCGGCGGCAGAAATGACACTGTCATTAGTGGAAGGGATTGATTTGAACTTATGTTCCTCAGACTGATTTGGCCTGAGGAACACATTTCAAGTGAAGGTTATTGAGGCGCTTTCATCGCTTCTGATTGATCGCCTGTCATCACGAAGTGCAACTCACCACCAGGTTTGAACTCGGAATGGTCGAAGAAGAAACCGTTATCCAAAGCTTTGCCATTGATGGTGACAGACTTGATGTACATGTTGTCATCGGCGTTGTTTTCTGTGGTGATGGTGAACGTGCCGCCTTTCACCGGAATTACCGCTTTGTCGAATAACGGGCGACCCACAGTGTAAATAGGTTCTGCTGCGTTCACTTGGTAGAAGCCTAATGCAGACATCACATACCAAGCGGACATTGCGCCCACGTCTTCGTTACCAATGACGCCTTCTGGCGCAGCGAAATACATGTCATCCAGAATGTGGTCGACGACTTGTTGTGTCTTCCAAGGTTCTGCTGTCCAGTTGAATAGGTAAGGAATGTGGTGCGAAGGTTCGTTACCAAACGCAACTTGACCAATCAAACCAGACATATCCGGTGTTTCTGTGCCTTGGCTTTCTGCGGTGAAGGTGGCTTCTAGGTTCTTCTGGAACTCAGCATCGCCACCCATGATGGTTTTTAAGCCTGCGATGTCATGCGGTACAAACCAAGTCCATTGCCACGCGTTACCTTCGGTGTAGTTGCCAGTCTCGTGTTCCGTACCGTATGGGTCGAATGGCGTCATGAAGGTTTCATCAATCATCACTGGGCGCATAAAGCCCGTCACGCCATGTTCTGCGTATTCCGTTAGGTTGTAATCGAAGTACTTCTTGTAGCCTTTCGAGCGTTCAAGGTATTGCTCTTCCGCTTGAGTATCACCGGCTGCTTTGGCGATTTGCGCGATAGCCCAATCGTAGAACGCGTTTTCTAGACCGTAAGAAACAGACTCAACCGTGTAGTCTTCAAATACTGGCTCACCATCGACACGTTGGATAGCTGGCGTGAAGCCGTTTTTCTCAATGTAATCGATGTGCTTGGTTAAAGTGCGATCCAATACGCCCTGATCCCAATCGGCTTGCAGTGCAGGGTAGTTGTCGTAAGTCGAAGAGTCGATCGCGGCTTTCAGCGCCAGGTCTTTCTCTTGTTGAGTAAACTCTTCTGGGAATTTGGTGATCGCATCCGCAATCACTGCTACCGCTGGGTAGCCGACCATGGTGCCTGTTTCGTCACCTAAGTGCTCCCATTTCGGCAGCAAGCCGCTTTCAGTGTACTTCTGAACTAGATTCTTCGCGTATTGCACCGCGCGAGTTGGCTCTGTGATGGTTTTTAGTGGGTGTAACGCGCGTTGGGTATCCCATAGAGAGTAAACCGAGAAGTTTGGCTGTTCTTCTGTTGCTTGACCGTAAGCGATGGAGTATTCCCCTTCGCCTTCACGAATTGAGCCTTTGCCCATGCCACGGAATCGACCATCTACGTCTTGATGCACCATCGGCGCAATTTTGGTGTGGTAAAGCGCAGTGTAGAAGATCTCTTTCTGATCTTCCGTGCCCCCTTCGATAGAGAAGTTGAGCGCTTTTGCCCATTTCTCACGTGCGTTGTTGCGCGCAGTATCGAAAGAGACATTCGCTTCGGCATCGTAGTTGTTTTCTGCACCTTGTGGGTCAACCGCAGATAACGCCACTTGCGCATTCAATTCTTGTGAGCCTTCATCTTCAAATTCGATGTAGGCAGTGACGTCCGCTTTGACACGCTTAACTGGATTACCTTGGTCATCGTAAATCAATTCAGAAACGTGCTCTGCCGTTAGGCCGTCAACAGGCTTACCATTAGCAAGGATGTAGACGTCTTTGATCTTCTTATCGAAAGTCGCATAGAAGAAGATTTTTTGGTTTTTCGCCCAGCCAGAGAAGTGCGCTGCATCGCGCTCGCCCGTGATGGTATGACCGTCTTCGCTCACCGTCAGTTTGTTGCGCAGAGAGGTCGAACCCCAGTCGCTGTTAAGGATGGAGTTGAGGTCTATCTTCAGACGTTGTGGTTGACCTTGCGGATAGGTGTAACGATGGAAGCCGACACGTTCAGAAGCTGTAAGCTCAGCTTTGATGCCGTTTTCTGCAATCTTCACAGAGTAGTAACCTGCTTCTGCCACTTCAGAGGTTTTGTCCATCTTGACCGAAATCGCTTCGCGGTAGTCGTCGCTGTCTTCGATGTATTTAGCTTTATCTTCGGTAAACGGCAGGAACAGAATGTCACCTAAGCCGCCCATACCCGTGCCAGATAGGTGAGTGTGGGAGAAGCCAAATAGGGTCTTTTTATCGAAGTGGTAACCTGATGAAGAGTGCCAGCCGATCAGCTCGGTATCTGGAGACAGTTGCACCATGCCTTCTGGCACAACAGGCCCCGGGAAGGTGTGTCCGTTAAAGCCGGTTCCAATGAATGGGTCGACGTATTTTAGGTTGGAAGTATCGACGCTTGGTGAGGTGTTATCGTCGTCATCGTTGCAGCCAGCCAAACCAATAACACTTGCAATCACTGCGGTGGCGATAGCGGTTTTCGTAAAGTTCATAATCTTGATTCCTTAGGCAGGAAGCGAGTTACGTCCTGCCTCTGAGTTAATCTATCTGTTTATTCTTTAAACACGAATTAAATAAAACGTTACTGAGCTTGAAGCGCTTCTTGCTTGTCACCCGTCATGACGAAGTGAAGCTCGCCACCCACTTTGATTTCGCTGTGTTTGAAGGTGAAGTTGGCATCCAGCGGTTTGCCGTTGATGGTTACGGACTTCACGTACTTGTTGTGTGGACTGTTGTTGTCTGCGATGACTGTGAATTCGCCGCCTTCCACTGGAATGGTGATTTCATCAAACATAGGACGACCGATGGTGTAGACCGGATCCGCAGGCGTCACTTGGTAGAAGCCCATGGCCGACATCAAGTACCAAGAGCTCATTTGACCTACGTCTTCGTTACCAATCAAACCAGTTGGTTCGCTGGTGTACATCTCTGACATGATGCGGTCTAGGTACTCTTGCGCTTTCCATGGCTCATCCGTTAGCGCGTATAGGTAAGGAATGTGGTGCGATGGCTCGTTACCGTGCATGTACTGACCGATGTAACCCGTTAGATCTGGCAGCTCTTCACCTGTGTTTGAAGAACGCGCATTGAATAGCTCGTCCAAGTCTTCACGGAAGGCTTTCTCTGGCGTGGTGTCTTTGCCTTGTGCCAAGTCTGCTTGGTAGATTTCTTGTTTCAGACGGTTGAAATCGTGCATTGGTTGGAACTTCCATTGCCACGCGTTCCCTTCGGTGTAGGCAAACTCGTCCACGTAGTAAGGGTCGAATGGTAGCAGTGGGCATTTCTCTTTCATCACACCTGAGCCTTCAGGCCATTCAACCATTTCACACTCATCCAAACGCTCTTCATCAATTGGTTGGTTGAACTCCAAAGGCGGTTTGTTTGGTGATGAGCTCAGCGGGTGGTTTTTCGGACGTAAGAAGCCTGTCTCTGCATCCCAATGGTTAAGCCAGTTGTCGGCACGAGTCATAAACTCTTCTTGCAGTTTTACATCGCCAGCCATGCGCGCGATTTCTGCCATTGCCCAGTCGCCATATGCAAACTCAAGCGTGTAAGATGCACTGTTCCAGTAGCCGTGATGAACAAAGCCGTTTTCTTCGTACACCTTCACTTGCACAACGTTTGCTGCGCCGATGTTGTTGTCTTCCGTCCAATCTGGGAATTCAGATGCCTCGTGGTAACGCACCGTAAACTCAGCCGCTTCTTTGGCCAGTTGTGGGTCGATGTCCAAACCTTTCGCCATCGCGTCAGCAATGATAGAGACCGCAGGGAAGCCGATCATAGTGCCAGTGTAATGGCTGTGCAGTTCCCATTTCGGCAAGATGCCACCATCTTCGTATTTACGAATCAAGTCGTTGGCAAACTCTTCGGCACGTTCTGGATCGATAATGGTTTTCAGTGGATGCGCTGCACGGAAGGTATCCCACATGGAGTACACAGAGTAGTTTGGTGTGTCGCCCGCGTCTTTTTGAATGCGAGTACGCATCGCAGGGTATTGACCGTCGACATCTTGGAAAATCATTGGCGCGATAGAAGCGTGGTAAAGCGCGGTGTAGAAGATTTCTTTTTGATCTTCTGTGCCGCCAGATACCATCATGCGGCTAAGCTCTTGGTGCCATGCGTCGTTGGCTTGAGCGCGCGCAGTATCAAATGACACGTCTTTTGCTTCTGCTTCTAGGTTTTTCTCCGCACCTTCTGTGCCTGTTGGTGACAAGCCTACTTGGATTTCTAGCGGTGTTGATGATGGGGCGAATTCTAGGTAAGCAATGGTTTTCACTGCGTCGATGTTGTCGTTGTTTACATCGATTTCCGTTTCTGCGCCGTCAACCAAAGCGATGGCTTTGACGATAGGTTGGTTGAAGGTGGCGTAGAAGTACACGTGCTGGTTGTTCGCCCAACCGTTCGAGCTACGTAAACCGCGAATGGTGTAAGCGTCGATGAACTCTAAATCACCCTTCATGGTGCGGTTGTTGAAGTGACCTTTGTTGAGGGTGTGGTCTAAATCGAACTTGATGTGTGGCGTGGTGCCTTCTTTGAAGGTGTAGCGGTGGAAGCCAACACGTTGCGTGGTAGTTAGCTCAGCTTTGATTTCGCCTTTGTTCAGTTCAACCGCGTAGTAACCCGCTTCTGCGGTTTCGTTGTCTTTATCGAAGGTGTTGAAAACGGCGTTTTCTTTCTTGGTGAAAGGCAGAACTAAGATATCACCAAGGTCGGTAATGCCTGTGCCAGAAAGGTGAGTGTGGGAGAAACCATACACTGGGATTTCAGTCAGCTTACCGTGGTCGAAGTAACCTGCAGCAGAGCCCCAGCCTTCCATTTCGGTATCAGGAGAAAGTTGTACCAAACCGTAAGGCACAACCGCCCCAGGGAAGGTGTGACCATCTGCACCTGTACCAATCAATGGATTGACGTATTGAGTTAGTGTGGTATCGAGGGATGGTGTACCAGATTTGCTGTTGTCGTCATCACTGTTACAACCAGCAAGACCAAACATGGCAGCGAGTATAGCGGTAGAGATAAGGGTTCTTTTTAGTTTCATTTTTATGGTTCCACTGAAGTGAAGTTTTTTAGGGGGCTAGATGCCCCCTTTCGTTATTTGGATAGGTCTCGACTACTGCGCTTTCATCGCTTCAGATTTGTCTGAAGTCATGACGAAATGCAGCTCACCACCGTCTTTCAAATCGCTGTGCGCGAAGCTGAAGTTGTCACTCAATTGTTTGCCGTTGATGGTCACCGACTTCACGTAGATGCTCTCTTGGCTGTTATTTTCTGAGGTGATAGTGAATTTACCGTCCGCGACTGGAATCACGGCTTTGTCGAACAGAGGACGACCGATGGTGTAGCTTGCTTCGCCCGGTGTGACTTGGTAGAAGCCCAATGCAGACATCACATACCACGCCGACATCTGACCGACGTCTTCGTTACCAATAAGACCTTCATGCGTTGGGTGGTAGAACTCGTTCATCGCTTGGTCGACAATTTCTTGTGTCTTCCAAGGTTCCGCCGTCCAGTTGTATAGGTAAGGAATGTGGTGATCAGGCTCGTTACCCATCACGAATTGACCGATGTAGCCAGACATGTCGTGTGATTGGCTCGTATCGGCGTTGGAGTCCGCATTAAACAGCGCATTCAAGTTGGCTAAGAATGCCGCTTTGCCTTGTTCGGTTACATCTTCTGGAAGAGAGAAGTCAGTACGGTCGATGTGCTCGCCACCCATCACGTTAGCCAGACCATTCAAGTTGTGCGGTGCAAACCATGTCCATTGCCATGTGTTGCCTTCGGTAAAGTCTTCACCACGGTGCTCGGCGCGGTAAGGCCAGAACACGTCACTTTCGTTGAGTGCTTTGCGGTCTTTACACGCGTTGTAGTCCATACCGTCTGGGATAGACAGCGCCATGTTCTCGTCCAAACATTCGGCTTTCAGGTTGTTTGCCCAAACTTTGCTGCCGCTGTTCATGTAAGCCGGACGCATAAAGCCCGTTGCTCCCAATGCATTGCCTTTGGTGTCTTGCAGTTTGCCGTATTGCTCTGGGTTGTAATCGAAGTAGTTCTTGAACGATTCAGAGCGTGCCATGTAGCGGTCGTACTGTTGGTCGTTGCCCGCAAGTTTAGCGATCTGAGCGATACACCAGTCGTAGTAAGCATTCTCAAGACCGTAAGACACCGATTCGTTCACGAGCTCGTCGTATTTGTCGACTTTCAAGCCTTCCACATAACCCGGTTTGTCGCCAGAATCCGGCGCCCATTTGGTATTGGCTGGAATAAAGCCGACGTCTTCTTGGTAGTCGTTATGACCCGTCATGACCGTGAAGCGTTTGTCACCGTTCCAAGCGTCTTGGTAAGGCACCCAGCTCTCTGTTTTATCAAGGTTGAAGTTGACTGTTTCGTCAGCGGCTTTCAGTGCCAAATCAAACTCAGCAGTGGTAAAGGCTTCTGGGTGTTTGACCATGATATCGGCAATAACCGAGACCGCAGGGTGACCGACCATTTCACCGGTGTAATCCGAGTGCAGTTCCCATTTTGGTAACACGCCGCCCGTTTGGTATTTGTTCAATAGATCGCGTGCGTGTTCAATCGCGCGGTCTTTATCAATGATGGTTTTCAGTGGGTGTGCGGCGCGGAAGGTATCCCACATTGAGTACACTGAGTAGTTCACTAAGCCATCTTCTGCTTGGTGCACTTTGCCATCCATGCCACGGTATTTTCCGTCTACGTCTTGGTATAGGAATGGAGCAACAAACGTACGGTAGAGCGAGGTATAGAACATGGTCTTGTCGGCTTTGTTGCCGCCTTCCAGTTCAAACTCGCCAAGGATGTTTTCCCAAGCCACGCGGTTTTGTTGTACGACGTTGTCGAAGTCCCAGCCGTTGGTGTCTGCTTCTAGGTTTTTCAGTGCGCCGTCAACGCCAGTGCCAGAAATCGCTACTTTGACGACCAATGGCTCATCGCTCTTACCAAAGTTCAAGTGCGTCAGGACATCGTTTGCGCGTTTTGCCAGACGTTCTGGATCAGGTTCTGGTTCGCCCGGCATTGGTTTGTGCTCTGCGTAACCACGGTAATCTTCCAAACCGACTTCGGTAGCGTCAGTTGGAGTGAGTTTGCTCTCAGAAGCCAGCTTGGTGTACAGGTTCTCTTCAATGATTGGATCAGAGAATTCTGCCGCGAAGAAGACAGTTTGCCATTGACCCCATTCGTTTGAGGTACGCGCGCCTACGACGGTAGTGTCGTTAACGCGTTTGTAGTAGATGCTGCGAGAGTGGTTGCCGTATTGCTCCAACAGTTCGTGTTGAAGATCGATACGTACTTTGCGGTCTTCACCCGGCTTGAAGGTGTAACGCTGGAACGCCACGCGGTCGGTTGCCGACAGTTCAGCTTTTACGCCAGTTTCTACAAGGTCAACCGAGTAGTAACCAACTTCTGCCACTTCCGAGCTTTTATCCATGGTCACGGCGTCGGTATTAAAACCTGTGTATGGCAAGAAGGCGAAGTCGTTTAGGTCGCCTTTACCTGCGCCGGAAATGTGGGTCATTGAGAAGCCAGAAAGCAAACTGTGCACAGGATCGTATTCAACAGGCGAGCCTTTGCCATTCCAACCGTTTGGATCGAAGTTATCTGGGGACGGTTGAATCATACCCTCTGGCATAACTGGAGACGGGTTGACGTTGCCAAGACCTTTAGTGCCAATCAAGGTATCAACGAATTCCAAAGTAGGGGTAGAGATAACTGGAGTTTCTGGGTCAGAGTCGCTGCCACAACCAGCAAGACCAAGCATGGCGGTTAACACTGCAGTAGAGAGTAGGGTTCTTTTTAGTTTCATTGTTTTTATTCCACGAGAAAAGGGGACACGAGGTCCCCTCAAAATCATTATTCGCCTAGGTTGGCTTGCATTGCTTCAGACTTGTCAGCCGTCATCACGAAGTGCAGTTCGCCGCCTGCTTTGAATTCGCTGTGCTGGAAGGTGTTGTACACATCCAGAGGCTTGCCGTTGATGGTCACTTCTTTGATGTACATGTTGTCTGGACCGTTGTTCTCAGCCGTTACCGTGAAGGTGCCAGAGCCAATGTCTACCGTCGCTTTGTCGAAGATTGGACGACCGATGCTGTAGGTTGGATCGGTTGGCGAGATTTGGTAGAAGCCCAGTGCTGACATCAAGTACCACGCCGACATTTGACCTACGTCTTCGTTACCGATGATGCCGTCTGGCGTCGGTTTGTAGAACTGGTCGTAAACTTGGTCTAGGTATTCCTGCGCCTTGTAAGACTCTTCAGTACGGTTGTACAAGTAGATGACGTGGTGCGAAGGCTCATTACCGTGAATGTACTGACCGATGTAGCCTGTCATGTCTTGGTGTGCTTCGCCGCCATTTGGATCGGCAGTAAATAGGTTGTTCAGCTTGTCGTTCAGACCTTGCGTGCCGCCCATGATTTCAGTCAGCTTGTCTAAGTCTTGCATGAATGCCCATTGCCACTGCCACGCGTTACCTTCTGTGTAGTAGAACGCGTCAGACTTGTAAGGGTCGAAGTCAGTTGAAGCGTATTTCAGTGCACATGGGTCGCCTTCTTTCAGTTCTGTTGGTACGAAGAAGCCCGTGCCGTCTGCGTTACCTGCTTTCGCATCCCAGTGTTTCAGAGAATTGTAAGAACGAGCTTTGAACTCTTCGTACGCGTCCATATCGCCAGCGGCTTTTGCCATCTCTGCGATCGTCCAATCGTAGAATGAGAATTCCAACGAGTACGACACTGAGTTCCAGTTCGGGTAACGAACACACTGTTCTTTCTCGTGGTAGTTCAACTGACCTGCCATGAGTGAGCTTAGGATGTCGTCATGAATCTGTGGGTATTCATGCGGCGTGTAACGTGCAGATTTTACTGACGCGGTGTAAGCTTGCTCTGCATCAATCAAGCCTTTGGTTACCGCATCGCCTAGAATTGCTGCCGATGGGTAGCCGATCATGGTGCCGGTTTCTGAGCCGTGACCTTCCCATTTCGGCAATAGACCAAACTCGTCGTTGGATTTACGAATCAAGTCTTTCACGTATAGCGTTGCTTGATCTGGGTCGATGATGGTCCACATTGGGTGAACGGCGCGGAACGTATCCCACGTTGAGTAAATCGAGTAGTTTGGTGTGTCGCCATCTTTCAGTGTGCGCACTGTGCTAAGCATATCCACGTATTGACCATCCACATCGTAGAACTCGATTGGTGCGATCATCATGTGGTACATGCCAGTGTAGAAGTTGGTTTTCTCTGCGTCAGTGCCGCCTTCAACTTTGATTTTCGCCAGCTTCTCAGCCCACGCGTATTCTGCGTCTTCTTTTACTTTTGCTAGGTCGAAACTTGGTGCTTCCGCTTCTAAGTTTTTCTGTGCGCCTTGCCAGTTAACTGGAGAGATACCCACGCGGATTTCAATTGGATCTTCGCCTGTACCGAAGTTTAGGTAAGCGGTCAGGTCATCGCCTGAGTAAACCGCACCATTACGCATTTCGCGCGTTGGTTCCAGGTCTTGTTCGCCCAACATTGCTTTGGCGATTGGTTGGTTGAATTTCGCGTAGAAGAAGATGTCCTGACCTTGGTGATCTTGCCCTTGGAACCAGCCTGTTGAGGTTTTACGACCGCGAATGGTGTATTCGTCCACCACTTCTACTTTGTTCTTCAAAGACTTGCCGTTGTTGTTCATTAGGGTATGGCCCAAATCGAACTTCACGTTGCGGTCTGCGCCATCAGCAAAGGTGTATTTGTGCAAGCCAACGCGCTTGGTTGCGCTCAGTTCCACTTCGATTTGACCTTGGTTTAGCTTGGTTTTGTAGTAGCCTGCGCTTGCTTCTTCATTGGCTTTGTCGAAAGAGTTCAGCTGTGTGTTCGCCATGTCTGCGTATGGCAGAACCAAGATGTCGCCTAAGTCCGTTGCGCCTGTACCTGAAAGGTGAGTATGGGAGAAGCCGTACAGCGGAACGTCAGTGTTAACCACTTCGCCAGTTTCGTAGTTGGATGAATCCCAGTAGCCAGAAGCCGAGTGCCAAGGGTTAAGTCCTGATTCATGGTCTGTGTTAGAGCCGATGAAAGTGTCTGGGGACAGTTGAACCATACCTGCCGGTACCGTCGCGCCCGGGAATGTATGACCAGAAGCTGCTGTGCCGATCATAGGATCGACGTATTTCAACACCGCAAGATCAACAATTGGATCGCCCGGTAGTGAAGAGGAAGAATCGTTGTCGCTGTTACAGCCAGCCAAGCCACCCGTCAGACCAACCAGGATAGCCAAAGAGATAAGATTACGTTTAAACATGTGCATACCGTTTTGTCGTTATTCGTATATAAAAGTGTTTATAAGAGACTGTTTCTAAAGAACTGCTTATAAAATTTGCTTGTAGGGATAGCCGGGAGATGCGCTCCCCCGGTTGAGTGGTCACTATTGGGATTAACGAGAACCTGCTGGCATCTCGTCTTCATGCAAGAATTCACCGATGCCTTGTGCTGGTGGAAGGTCTTGCTCTAGAGAGCCCCAACGTTGATTTGGTTTGTCGCCCATCACGAACTCCAACTCACCGCCGTACATGATTTCGTCATGAGTCAGGTAAGTACGGTTGAAGTCTTTGCCGTTGTAGCGAGCCGATTGAATGAAGATGTTTTCGCGGCTAACGTTTTTCGCGGTAACCGTGAACTTCTGGTTGTTGCCAACATCGATAGACGCGCTTTCGAACAGCGGAGTACCGATTTCGTAGATGCCAGAAGAAGCGTTCACTGGGTAGAAACCAAGCGCACGGAACACGAACCACGCAGAGAGCGTACCAAAGTCGTCGTTACCACAAATGCCGTCAGCGGTGTTCTTGTAGCAAATGTTGGTTGCTGCGGCGATGGCTGCCTGACCTTTCCAAGGTTGACCGACGTAGTTGTACAAGTACGGCACGTGGATATCTGGTTCGTTACCTTGTACGTGCTGACCAACGTTACCTGTGTTGAACACTGGGAATTGGTTGTCGCCTGCGTTGCGGTCTGGGTAGGTTGACCAGTACTCATCCAAGCGCGCTGCGAACAAGTCACCGTGTTCTGCTTCAGGGTTTTGTGTCTTGTCGAAGCGTGTCATCAGGTCAATCAAGCCATGAATGTCGTGCTGAACACTGAACGAGTATTGCCAGCCGTTCGATTCAGAGAATGCCCAGTTGAACATGTCTGGACGCCAGTCTTTACCCACCGCGCGACCAGTGATTGGGTCTACCCAACCTGCATCGATAAACTTGCCATCGTAGTCACGGGCTTTGAACCAACCTTGGTATTGCTTACCGCCGAAGTCGAACTGCGCTTGCCAGTTTTTAGAACGGTTAGCGAACTCGGTGTAGCGTGGGTCTTCTTCACCGAACACTTCTTTGATCGATTGTGCGATTGCCCAGTCATTCATTGAGTATTCAAGCGAGTAAGATGCTGTCCAAGAATCTTTAAATGGTGAGTGACCGCCGTAAGAATCTGGTGGAGTGTCGTGCAGTTGCGCTGGCACGTAACCTTGTTCTTCGTATTCTTTGATCCATGCTACGCCTTGGCTCGTTGCGGCACGCGCGTCAGTGATCATTGCTTCAACTAAGCGCTCTTTGACGTCTTTGCGTTCAGCTTCTGTGAAGCCAAGATCAATCATGCGTTTTTCTAGTGAGCCTTTCGACAACACATCATGAATCACAGGCGTTGAGTGCATGCCCATCATCATGCCGGTTTCGTTGCCTTTGAATGTCCACTCAGGCAGGCGACCTTTGCGCACGTTGCCTTTGTCATCCACCCATTCTTCTTCGGCGTAAGACAGCATAGACAGCACCACGTCTGCTAAGCGGTCTGGCTCAAGAATAGAAGACAACGGTTGAACTGCGCGGTAGGTATCCCACAAAGAGAAAGTGTCGTAGCGCGTGAAGTCTGCTTTGCCATCTTTGTTGGCATCGGCAGTGCGGATCGACTCTTTTAGCGTATCAATCTTATCGCCCCAAGGTGTGTTGCCATCTGGGTAAGCGTTACGACCTTGGTGAACTTGGCGGTAGCGACCATCTAAGTCAGAGTGAATGGTTTGACCTAGGTACGAGTGGTACATCGCGGTGTAGAACGTCTGTTTGTAATCCTCGTCGCCAGAGACTTGGATCTTGCCGAGTTCGTCTTCCCATTTCTTCGTTGCCGCTTCGCGTACTTGGTCGAAGTTCATGCCCGCAACTTCTGTCATGTTAAGAGAAGCACCTGACTTGCCGTTCTCGCCGATCTCAACGTTTGATAGCGCCAATTTTGCTTCAACCGTTAAGCCGTCTTTTGAGGTGTCGAACTCTACGTAAGCGCGCGCGTATTGGTACTTGCCGCGTGTCTCGTTACCGATTTCAGTGATGCCTTCTGGCACGTCCATGTAACGACCTTGCTCTTTATCGTAGTAAGCAAAGCGCACGTTTTTGATTGGTTGGTCGAATTCCATCACGAAGAATTCTTTTTGGCTTGGTGCCCAGCCGTCAGAGAAACGGTGACCTTCAAGACGGTTATTGTCTTTGTCCCATTTCAAGTAAGAATCTGAGGTGTAGTCCCAGTTAATTTTGAAGCCAGTGTTCACGATGATTTCTGACTTCTCATCACGAGGGAAGGTGTAGCGGTGAACACCAACGCGATCCGACGCCGTCAACTCGGCTTTGATGTCGTAATCCAATAGATCGACTTTGTAGTAGCCTGCCGTAGCTTGCTCGTCACGATGTTGGAAGCGAGACGCTTCTAGGTTTAGCGTTGCCGAACCTTCATCAATCATGTAATCCGAACGCGAGTTGATTGGCATGACGAGAATGTCGTTCAAGTCGCCAGCACCTGCTCCGGAAAGGTGGGTATGAGAGAAACCGGAAGTACGTGCGTCGTGGTAGTAGTAGCCTGAAATGTATTCCCAGCCGTTAGAACCGTTGTTTGGAGAAAGCTGCACCATGCCGTGTGGTGTGGTTGCACCAGGGTAGGTGTTGCCTAGGTTACCTGTGCCGATGAATGGGTTGACGTAGCGTGTTACGTCCATATCGGCGAAGTCTACTGGGATGTGAACGCCCATGTCGATTTCAGGTGTTTCTGGGTTTGGCTTGTCATCACAGTCGCCATCGCCAACTGGAGGACATACTGGCTTGCCGCCGTCAGGAATATCCGGCAGTGCAGGGTTGGTGTCACCGCCTTCATAAATGTTGGTTGTGTCGTCGTTACAGCCAGTCAGACCGACTAGACCACTGAGAACTGCGCAAGCGAGTAGGGAAGGTTTGAATTTCATTTTTAAAGCCTTGTAAGTTGTAGGTTTATGTAGTTGTTGAAAGCAGAGGTATTACTAAAACTTAAAAACTTGAAATAGAGCCCTTAGGGGGAAAGGGCTCTTAGGGGGAGGAGCTTAAGGTTTAAGCTTTCACAAGAGTCGCTGCGTTACGCATCGCTTCTTTCGTTGAACACTCAACAACGTTTGCTTTTGCAAAGCGGTGAGCGTCTTTTACTTGGATATCGTGAGCTAGAATAACCAGCTTCGCGTTTGCTACATCTAGGTCAGTGATGCGGTTCTGGATACCGTTTTGACCTTGAGTTTCTACTTTGATTTTCAGACCCGCTGCTGCACCTGCTTTCTCTAGTGCTTTCGCTGCCATGAATGTGTGTGCTACGCCAGATGGGCAACATGTTACTGCTACGATGTCGTACTCGCCTTCGCCTGCTGCTGGAGCCGCTTGAGCTTGTGCAGGTGCTGCTTCTGCGATTTCGTCTTCTGCTTCTTCTTCAGCAACTGGTTTCCAGAAGCCAACGATAACTGCTGTTGTTAGGGAGCCTAGTGCGATACCCACAACGTACATTGGGATGTTGCTTGATACAGGAGCTGTGATTAGACCGCCCCATGGTGCGTGTAGTAGTACGTCTGTTAGGAAGCCGAACACACAGCCAACGATACCACCAGCAACGATTGAAGGAAGAACGCGTACAGGGTCGTTTGCTGCGAATGGGATAGCACCTTCAGAGATACCGATAGAACCCATGATTGCTGCTGCTTTACCTGCTTCTTGCTCTTGCTTAGTGAACTTCTTCTTGAATAGGAATGTTGCTAGTGCCATACCTAGAGGAGGCGTACAGATTGCGATACCAACACCACCCATTAGCCATGGTTGAGTATCAACTTGAGTTTGTGCGAATAGCGTTGCTACTTTGTTGATTGGACCGCCCATATCGAATGCAGTCATACCACCAAGAATCGTACCTAGAACCACTTTAGAAGCGCCAGCCATAGAAGCTAGGAATTCGTTCATAGAAGCCATGAAGATCTTGATTGGCTCACCGATACCCCAAAGAACGATACCTGCAGAGATAAGCGTACCAACAAGCGGGTAGATAAAGTAAGCGCCCAACGCAGTCATGTTAGCAGAAAGAGGGATCTTCTTAAGTTGTAGAACTACACCACCAGCGATAAAACCAGCGACGATACAACCTAGGAAGCCGCCGCCCATGTCAGCCATGATGCCAGAAGAGATCATCGCTGGAGCAAGTGCCGGTTTGTCTGCAATTGAGTAACCGATGAAGCCACCAAGAATAATTGGGAACAACACCAGGCCTTTAATACCGATATTAGAAATATCCGCCAATAACCCGTCTGCAGGAACCGCACCTTTACCGGATGCCATTACCGCCAGCGCCAGTAGTACACCACCCGCAACGATAAATGGAAGCATGTGAGAAGTACCGAATAAAAGGTGACCTTTCATGGTACTTAGGAGTTTTTTGAAATCGCTATTATTGCTAGCTTGAGCTGTGATTGTACTCATAATTTCACGCCTTATGAATTAATTAAAATATTTAGTATTTGGTTTTCGTCTTTTGCGTTATGAATATCTTCAATAAACTCTTCGCTAAATTTTCCGAATAATTCTTGAAGAACATAAATATGGTGGTCGGCACCGTTATCAGGTGAAGCAATCATGAAGAATACGGTTGGTTTGACTCCCTCTTCGTCGCCATACTCGATGCCTTCGTGCTTTACGCCAACGGCGATTGCAGGCTCTGTAACCGCTTTGCTTTTTGCGTGTGGGTAGGCGATGCCGTCCATTGAAGTCACGCTTAATGCTTCACGTGCTTCGATGTCGGTTAAAAAAGCCTCTTTGCTACTGATTCGATTATTTTCGAATAGCATCTGTGCTAGCTCTTCAAAGACTTCTTTTTTATTATTTGCTTGAAGGTTGCCGTTAATTAAATTGACGTTTGTTAGTTCTGTAATCATTTTGTGACTCATTGGTACTGAAGTAATGAGTCAAATTTAATTAATGAAGTGGTTTTCGGAAATAGTAAAAAAAAACCAATAACTATACTTTTGTATCACTCAATCTTAAGTGTGATAGCCGTCATTAATAATGCGGAATATTATAAAATTTATTATGTGATTTATATTCCAGTTATTTTGAAATAAATAACTGGACATGAAAATGAACTGGAGGAGGATCAATAGCCCTGGTTAGGATGCAAAAAGAGGCGTTGCGCCTCTTAGTTTTGAGATAATAGAAACAGTGATAAAAGCTGGCCATTAATTTCTATATTTATGCAGCAAATCTAACGGGATATGGCAGTAGTCATTTGGAAAGCGCGTGAGTCGGTCTTGGTGCTCATCATCACTTGGCACGTAGTTTGTGAGTGGCAGCACTTCTACGGCGATTTTATCGGCATCCGGTCTTGCTGCGATAAACGCTTTAGCAATCGTTAGGTGTTGCTCGTTTTGGCTATAAACACCGGTACGGTACTTTTCACCGACGTCTTCACCTTGCTTGTTAACACTGTGCGGGTCGATGATCTCAAACAGATACCCCATTAAAGTTTCAACCGAAACTTGTTCAGGGTCGAATTGGGTTTTCACGCATTCTGCGTAGCCATCGTATTCGGATTGAGTGTTATCCGTCGTGCCATTTGCTCGTCCTGCTTCGGTGCTAATTACGCCGGGAAGGTGACGCATAAATTCTTGAACGCCCCAAAGGCAGCCGCCTGCGAAGTAAATCTCTTCCATCATTTTATCCTGTAAAACTTTGCGCCATTATGGACATCACTTTCGCTCAAACACAACTCCAACCATAGAGTTAATGACTCATCGATGAGCAGTTCGGACATAAAAAAGGAACAACTCGGTGATGATTTGCTCTCTTTTTTGTGCTGCTTTTCCTCGTTAGATTGAGCGCAGTTAAGAGCTAAGGGGAATCCTAATGAAAATTGAACATATCGCGATTTGGACAGAACGTTTGGAAGAGTTAAAAGCCTTCTATGAGAAATATTTTAACGCGGTGTCTAACGATAAATACCACAACCCAACTAAGCAGTTTTCATCTTACTTTCTTTCGTTTGAAAGTGGTGCACGATTGGAGTTAATGTCGATGGAAGGTGTGACCGCTTGTGAAAAATCTCATGCGATGCAGGTAACAGGATTAGCACACTTTGCCTTCGCTTTAGGATCAGAGCAGGCGGTGGATCAATTAACCAAAACCTTAGTAGATGATGGCTACCAATGGATCGACGGTCCGAGACAAACGGGTGATGGTTACTACGAAAGCTGCGTATTAGATCCGGATGGCAACCGTCTAGAGCTTACGGTGTAACGCGACTTAGCTTATTTCTATCGTTCACAGGCTGCTTTCATATGAAAGTGTTCGGGCGTATACTGCAAGCTCATTAATAAGGAGTGAGCCTGTGAACCCAAGACAAAATGAAATCCTGCAATTAGTGAATGATCGTAAACGCGTTCAAGTCACGGAGCTTTCTGACATTATCGGCGTGTCGGGCGTGACCATCAGGCAGGATTTGAATTTTCTGGAGCAACAGGGCTATCTAAAGCGCGTACACGGCGCAGCTACCGCATTGCAAAGTGATGATATTGATACCCGATTAGAAGTCCGTTTCGATATTAAACAATCACTTGCAAATAAAGCGGCGGACTTGGTATCACCAAACGAAACCGTATTGATCGAGGGCGGCAGTGCTAATGCGCTCTTGGCTCGCACTTTAGCTGAACGCGGCGATGTGACCATCATTACCCCATCGGCGTACATCGCCCATCTCATCCGTAACACCTCAGCTAACATCATCTTGCTTGGTGGTGTGTATCAGCATCAAGGTGAGAGCCTCGTTGGCCCGCTCACCAAACTCTGTATTGAGAACATTCACTTCAGCACGGCTTTCTTGGGTATAGACGGATTTCACCAAGACACTGGTTTTACTAGCCGAGACATGATGCGTGCCGACATCGCAGAGGCCATTCTGGCAAAGAATAGACGTAACATCGTACTGACGGACTCCAGTAAGTTTGGACAGATTTATCCTTCTTCAATTGGAAATACCAACGAAATATCGGTGTTGTTAACCGACAAAGCCGCTCCGAAAAGCGACCTTGAGCAAATCAAAAAGCTAGGTGTGGAAGTGGTGTTGGGGTAAGTACTAATTGCTCTCCGACCATACTGCGAATTCATTTCCACTTAGTTCGGTGAAGTGGAATCGGCAGCCGCCGGGAAATTCGAAAATAGGGCGGATAATTTTTCCACCATGCTGCTCAACTTTTATCTGCGTGGCCTGAATATCTGAGCTATAAAACACTAAAAGTGCGCCACCATTTGCGGTTTGGTTTACAAACTCAGATTTGAAGAATCCGCCATCTAACCCTTGTCCTGAAAATGCAGAGTATTCAGGACCATAATCGATAAAAGTCCAGTCAAAGGTACGCTCAAAAAATTGTTTTGTAGCGTTAATATTGGTGGAACCAAATTCGACGTAATTCAATTTTTCATGTTGATGCATAGTGAAATCCTTCTCGGTTACTATCGTCTCTAGGCGAATTTTTCTACGATGATGTTATCCGCTTTTTCGACAAATAATGCGCCTTGATCCTTGAGCTCTGTCAGCACATTTTCAACATTATCAGGCAGCACTGCGCGAGTTGAAGCAAGGTTGACCACCACATTGTAGCCAAGATCCAGTGCTTGCATGACGGATTTCTTCACACAAAAATCTAGCGCGAGACCACCGATCACTAGGGTATCAATCCCGTTGAATTTTAGAAATTCATGTGCACCTGTCGTTTTAGTATCGGCAATATCATGGAAGAAAATACCGTAAGGATGCGCATCAGGATCCATGCCTTTATTAACTTGAAAATCATAGTCCAAAACAGGTGGTAAACCGTCTAAAAGTTCAGAACCTGTTGTGCCAAGTACACAATGGCGGTTCCATTTTATATCCACATTGGGTAGACCGACGGGTTCAAGCATGTTGGCTGGTGTTTCGGCATCCCATTTTGCTTTTGGTGGGTGTAAGTCACGACTGACCAGTTTTAATCGGCCTTTGGCATGATTACTCAGAAGCTCCGGTACGATTTCCAACGCACCTGCAACGGGCAGTTCATTTGGACATAACTCGCTAAAGCCTTTCTCTGGATCAACGTCGATCACTGCTGTAGTTTGATAGTTTACTCGAACAGTCATGGCAGACTCCTTGTCTGTCTGATTGCCTGCGTTTATCCACGCAAACAGTTTTGAAAAAAGGTTACTTCGTCGCTGGTCAGCGTATATACCATTGCGGGTTTTCCACCTTTGCCTTTGTTGGTAGAAGCGACTTTATTGGTGGGCTTTAGTACGCCTGAATCTATCAAGCGGCGCTTAATCGTCATTCGGCTAATATCAATACCAAACTCTTGATAAGCAGAAATGATGTCCGCAACCAAAAACTCTTTGTCTAATGCAAACAAAAGAACCGATGTGTATTCAATGGATGCACGAAGCTTCTGCCACGCTTTTTCAATGGTTTTTTGATGGTCAAACGCGAGGGTCTCTTCTCCATTGAGTATAGCTTGTAGCGAAAACCATTTAAGTTGGCACTCTGGTACACCTGCATTGTTGATTTGCTCTACATTGTTACGATCGACTAAGGCGTAGTGCGTAATGTTTAAGCTCCAGTCTTCTGGATCACGTTTGGGATCGCCGTCGATAAACGCTTCACTAAAGTGACGAGGGTAGGTATGGATTTTCTCGCGGCAAATTCGGCGACGCGCCGCCTCAAAGTTTTCATCGGCCGGGCGTCCTCCTTCACTGGTTAAGTCTTTATCAAAGACAAATCCGCCCGGTAGTGCCCAGACTCCATGGTATGGCCGATTTGGATTTGAACGTTTAATCAACAACACTTCCAATCCCTTATCGGCACAGCCAGATAGCCTGAATGGAATAATGTCGACAGATACGATCATGGTTGGGTCCTAATATTGATTTGTAAGTAATCTAGCGCATAACAAGTGGTCAATCAATGGGTAAGTAACGAGTTGTGCGAAACGTTTTTGGTAGTGCTTCATAGTACGCCTTGAGTATAAATCTACGAATGAATCTGACTTATTCACAATCTGTGTGCGAATTCTAGACAGAAAAACCTTATAAAAATGAGTGGTTAGTAACAAAAGTTGACAAACTATAGATGGGTGTTTATTGTTTACGCAAATTAGTTAGTAACAAAAAGTTATATACCCAGGAAGGGCGTGTAGAAGGGCACCTAATGACCACCAAACTATTTTCTTCCCGCATCATTCAAAGCGCTTTGGATTTTGATGTTTACAAAGTCAATATGATGAGCGCAGTAACAGCGCTTTACCCTGATGCGATGGTGTCATACAAGTTTATTGTGCGTAGCGAGGAAGATCTCTCTGAACTGCTACCAGAGGTAAAAGCAGAAGTTCTTAAACTGCAAGACATTCAATTTACGCAAGAAGAAATCGAATATATTAAGCGTGTCGCGCCTTACCTGAATCCTGATTTTGTTGATGCATTGCGCCATTTCCGGTTTAACCCGCAAAGTGATGTCTCTTTCCATAATAAAGCCATGGCTGATGGCTCAAGCCAGTTACGCATTACTATCAATGGTTTGTGGCGAGATACTATTTTGTACGAAACGATCATCATGAGTATCGTGTCTGAAGTTCGTAGCCGTCAGCGTTGGTCTGATATCCCTGTAGCGCAATTTACCACCGTTTTAGAAGAGAAAGTTCGGTACCTAAAATCCGAACTAAAGCGTCGTAACATCACTAACTTTAAGTTTTCTGATATGTCGACGCGTCGACGTTTCTCTTTTCAAGCTCAGCGCACCATGCTGGAGTTCTTGTGCCAGGAGGTGCCGGAATGTTTGACAGGAACAAGCAACTACCACTTAGCAAAAGAACTGAATTTGACGCCTATCGGTACCGTTGCTCATGAATGGTTTATGGGCCATCAAGCTCTGGTGAATGTGCGAGATTCGCAAAAAGTGGCTTTGCAACGTTGGCAAAAAATGTTTAACGGTGCACTAGGTATTGCACTGACCGACACGATTGGTATTGATGCCTTCCTTAAAGACTTTGATGAAGAGCTAAGTAACGCGTATTTCGGTGTGCGTCACGATAGTGGTTGTCCTTATAGCTGGGGTGAAAAAATGATTGCACACTACCAGTCGCTTAATATAGACCCATTAACAAAAACACTGGTGTTTACCGACGGACTTAACTTCGAACAAGCGTTAGATATTTGCGAGTATTTCCAGGGACGTATTCAGGTGAGTTTTGGTATCGGTACTTTTCTTGCGAACGATATGGGTGATTATGTTAATAAAGAGGGTGAAGCCTACCAGCCACTTTCTATCGTGATCAAAATGGTCACGTGCAATGGTTCACCAGTCGCAAAAATCAGTGACGAACCTGAGAAAGCCATGTGTGAAGATATCTTCTTTTTGATGAACCTCAAGCGCCGCTTCGAGCAACCTCTTGATTTAAATGAGTGTCGTAAACTGATTGATCGTCTAGAAACTGAAGGTCAAAACTATCTCATCGACGCGTAGGCGTTATCCTCTCTCCTTGATAAGCACCCTCTATCGTTACGACAAATTTATATAGACAAACGTAGAGGGTGATTTCGTTATAGTAATACGCAGAAGTAACCAGATACAGCGTAGGAAAGCACTCGAAAATAAGGTTGTTTTTTTGATGTGCTATGTGCCTATGATTGGTGTAAATCGATACGTTACAGCATCGTGGAGGGTGTATTTTCATCGGACACTAAACTCAGTCTAATCACGTAGTTTATTCCCATGTACCATGAGGTCACTCGGGTATAGACGTCTATCTGCTTTTATGACTTTGGGCTTCGCGTAATTGCTTGAATCAGGAGTCAAAATGAACCTAGTAGTACATTTGCAAAAGAAAGCGATCCGAAAATATGGCTATGAGATGGCAACTCGGCAGGCATGGAAATGTGGCATCAAGGCAAATCTTGTTAAGCGCGTGATCGGCCTTTTTAAAGGACAAATTGTTTGTGTGGTTGAAGGCTGTCGCGCAGAGTTTTCTTCTCCTCTTAATAACCCCCTTCACGAAGATGACAAGCAAGGGCGATATGTGTTTGTTGGCGGTGTATGCTGGGAACCAAACAACATTATTGCTCCTGGTTTTCCTGACTTTATGTTTATGCACGTGCGTAACCTGAGTCACCGTCATAAGTATTTAACCGACGACGAACTGTTTTTAAGCTTGGCTTAAAAATAAGCCTCATAGGTTAATCAAGCCTAATCATAATCAGTAATGATACGGTTTTAGCTCAGTTGACATTCTGTTGAGTGTTTCTTGACGTACCTTTTATAAAACAGTGTTTCTTTACTCGTTAATGACAGAGGGTTTGTTTTCGCCTGATGTGATTTCCTAATTGCGATTTACTATACCGCTCATCAAAGCAAACCATACTGGGATGTAAATCATGAATATGAAATCTATCGCAATTGCAACGGCAGTTGTTGCTGTACTAGCAGGCTGTAAAGACAAAACGCCACCAGCTCCAACCCAAGCAAACATTACTTTGGTTGAAGCGGTGACTGAAACGGTGAAAAATCCACACCAAGTATGTAAAGACGTGGTAGTAACGGAGCAAGTTGCTCCTACGGATGATAATAAAATAATTGGTACGGTCGGCGGCGCAGCAGCTGGCGCGGCATTGGGTAACCAAATCGGTGGCGGCTCAGGTAAAGTGATTGCAACTGCAGCTGGTACGATCGCTGGTGCATTAACGGGTCGTAAGATTCAGGAGAACGTGCAACAAGGCGATGTAGTGACAACGACGAAAAAGCAGTGCCACACAGAATACACAACATCTGAAAAAGTAGTGGGTTACGATGTCACTTATGAAGTTTCAGGTGCGCCAACGACGGTTCGCTTAGCGAGCAAGCCAGCGACAAAAACGTTCCCAATTCAAGATGGCAAAGTTGTTCTTCCGCAATAACTAGCTCCTCAACCGAAGTAATTAACAAGCCCTTTTATCTTTGAGATGAAAGGGCTTTTTCACATAAGCGGTGTTTTCATCTATTTTCCCGCGGGAATGTGCAGCCAGAATTACCAGCTAATTTCAGCGTTCGATACAATCACTTTTCGAAAAGTACGAACGGAAAAAACATGGAAGATTTTTACCTGACCGATCGCGGTTTAGCTGGTTATTTCGAAGCGCAATGGTTCGACAAGTTCATCGAAGATAAGCAGATTGAGACGATAAACAGTCGCTCAAAACAAGTCCCACTCTCTTTTTTGTCATCACCTCACTGCTCCCAAGTTGCTGATTTTATTGCGCAGATGGCACTTGAGAGCGGCGTTCAGCCGTATTCCCTACTTGAGGTTGGCGCGGCGCTGGGAAGAAACTATTATGAGTTAGTGCAACGCTTACCTAACCTTAAAGAAGCGACGCTTGTGGAGCCTTCAAATAGGTTGATGGATGGCTTGAAGCAACTATTAATAGAAGAACAACGAGTCGAGCTAACTTATCTTCACGATGTGAACACCTTAAACGCTTTAGAGGTAGAGAATAGAGATATCGTACAGAAATGTGCTCATGTTGATTTGACGCTGATTAACCAACCTTTTGAGCACGATACTCTCCAGTCTAGCTTTGATTTAGTCGTATGTTTGAACGTGATTGATCAATGTGAGTCGCCACTTAGCGTGATCAACGCTCTAAAAGAAGCCACCAAGGTTGGCGGGCTGATGGTTGTCTCTTGCACTTATCAGTGGAACGCGAAACACATCAAAAATGAAGAAGAAGCGGTCGATGATATCAAAGAGTACTTTGCTGAAGGTTGGCGTTTAGTATCGGAAGCCGATCATGAATATCGCATCCGGTTTAATGATCGTTTTGCAAGGCAGTTTTTATCTCATGTGGTCGCTTACATCAGAATGGATTAGAGCTACATAAAAAAAAACGAGCACTTACGACTCGGTTTTTTTAGTCTTTGAGGTAGAGCGCGATTTTAAGTAACGTGCGCCTCTTTTTGTTCTCGCTCTTGCTGAGCTTGCAGCTTTTTCTTGCGACGTTCTCGTTTAGAAAGCCAAACCAGCGGCACAACAATCATTATTGTTCCTATCGCCATGAATATGTCTGGCACTTCTCCAAACCAGAATAATCCCACAAACACGGCACCAATTAAGCCACTGTATTCAGCGCTGGCAATTTTGTTGCTATCAATCGAGCGGTAAGCGATCACACATGTTGCCGCATAAATCATGATGAACAAACTTGAGCCAGCAGCGACAGGGAAAGCACTCCAGTCCCAAGGTTCCGCTTCGATCAGAACAAGTAAGAAAGCCACGGGAATACCTGCCAAGTTTGTCATCAATAACGTTTGCATGACAGATTGATTTTTTGGCAGTTTTCGAATGAGCAAGTTATTGATTGCCAGGGTAATAGCCACAACTAAAGCCGAAATCGCTGCCCAGTCGATTTGATCTGGGCGAATGATGACCAACACTCCAGCAAAGCCCATGATCGCAGCCGCGATCGATTGTTTAGACAGCTGTTCGCCAAAAAATATCGCGGCAAGCGGCAGCATGATTAATGGCGCGGCGTAGAAGATTGCGTTCGCAGTTGCGAGCGGTAAAGATGAAATCGCCAAAACCATAAATATAGCACCAAGCAACCACACGTGAGCGCGGACAGCATGCCATTTAAATCCTTCAAGAAAATGAGTCTTTTTTGTCAGCAAGCAGACAGGCAGTAGGAAAAGCACTGCGGAAATTTGTCGGAAAAAGACAAACTGAAAAATAGGCACTTCATTTCCGACACTTTTAATTAAAGAGTCCGAAAGCACCGCAATGAGATTCCCAACAATTAATAGCAGCATAGCTGCGCCGACCGATGTAACTTTCACTTATTTCCTCTCCTCTTTCTTTGCCAAAGAGTAGGTGATGTCATAGGATGAAGTGAAGTGATATTTATTAGTTTAAGTATGAGATTTTTAGATAATGAAATTGCCACCACTCAGAGCGGTTCACTGTTTTGAATCTGTCGCTCGAAACTCTAGCTTTTCGCTTGCGGCTGAAGAGCTCAATGTGACGCAAAGTGCCGTTAGTCATCAGATACGATTATTGGAAGATTATTTGGGCGAGTCATTATTTATTCGTCAAGGAAGAAAGCTCTCTTTATCGGATACTGGTGCTCGTTATTTAGAGGATATTAGCCCGGCAATTAGCTCTATTGCGATGGCCAGCCAAAAGGTGAGAGAAGGGGACAAAGGCAGCATACGTTTAGCGATTTATAGCTCGCTTGCCGTAAAGTGGCTTATTCCGCGTTTGTCTGATTTTAAGCGGTTACATCCGGAAATCGATCTGACACTCAATATGGTTGTTGGTGATCCTGAGCAGACAGATAGCGTTGGTGATTGTTTTATCACGGTAGAGAAGCCAAAGCGCAACTATATGTCGGTGAAGTTATACGCGGAAACGCTGTATCCGGTATGCAGCCATAAAATTTGGAAAGAGTTACAAGATCAACCCATTCCAGAAGCGCTTTGGCGATATCCTATTTTGTCGACAGACTCTATTTATCGTGAGAGAGGAAAAGACTGGGCAGAGTGGTGCAGAGCGGGTGGTTACACTTTGCCAAAAGATGTCGATGTTCAACATTTTAGTCATATGTTGTTGGCAATTGAGGCTGCACGTTATGACCAAGGCATCGCATTTGCGAATGATTTTATGCTCAATGAAAGAGATAAAGCGCATGATTTGGTGTATATCCCTTCTCATGGATTAGAGACGGGGGACAGCTTTTATTTTATTCATAAAAAGAGCCGAGCCAAGCAGGCGGAAATTATCAAACTCACTAATTGGTTGAAGCAACAGTGCTTGTGAAATGACTAAATTGTCATGATTAAGAAAGAAAGTGGCAAAGTTGTGTTTAAATATTTCATGTTTTATTGAGTTTTTATTCATTAACATCAACTTGGTTTTGAAACCGAGTGAAATGGATAGCATGACGTGCTTAAGGATGGGCAAAACACAACCTCAATAATTAACAGGCAGTGAAATACAATGTTTAAAAAAACATGGCTAATGACAGCCCTTCTAGCAACATGTTCTGTTGCAAACGCAGCTCCTTACGTTGGTGCATCGGTAGGTCAAGCATCGTTTGGTGATGTTAATGGCTCTATCAATGGTGGTGGTACCAACGCTAGCACTAAGCTTAAACTTGAAGATGACTCAAGCCTTTCAGGTAAAGTATTTGGTGGTTACAAGTTCAACGAATACATTTCTCTAGAAGCAGCCATTGGTGGCTACGACGCTTTAGACGGCAAAGTTGTTACTGTTGGTGATATGAAGTATCTATCGATTCAACCAAAGGCGACTCTACCTATTGGTGATCGTTTCAACCTTTTTGCTAAAGCTGGTCTTTCTTACTTCAATGCTGAATTCAAAATTAGCAACTCTGTGATTGACGGTAGCGCAGGCCATACCACCATTTCTGACAGCACTGTGACAGGCATGTACGGTTTAGGCGCAGAGTTCGCTATTACAGAAAATTTTGCTCTACAAGTTGAGTGGGAATACATGATGCCTGAGCTAGACATTGCGAAATTTGGCAATGAAAAAGTAACGGTTGATGCTGACATCAACGTGTTCTCTGTAGGTATGAGCTACCGTTTCTAAGAATACTTATTCAAGTTACCTCTTGGCTTAGTACACGTTTTTGACTTCTGTTGGTCGAGCTGAGTCCAAGCTTTGAATTTGTTTAGATATAGCACAGGAAGTTTAGTTGCTAAGCGTCCTGTGCTATTTTTTTGCTTTGGAATAACTCTTAGGAATCTTTGTGAACGATGTCAATCTTAGGTATCTGGATCTACTGTTAAAGCACTTTGAACCTCATCAATATCACTTCGTTACGCTGTCTGAGCTTGAAGTGGTAATTTGTACGTCAAGGCGCAATGTTTCTATTGTGATGAAAAAGCTTGCCTCTTACGGTTGGGTAGATTGGAAACCTGCAATTGGCAGAAGTAACGCCAGTCGTCTGAACATTACTATTTCCCTTCAACAAGCGATGACCGAGTTTTTGGTTGAGGAGCTTGGCAGAGGAAGAATGAACTCAATAACGAAACTTATTGATTGGTTCGGTCAAACCGCGGTTAGAGCACTGACTATCGCTTCTGAAAAAGTGAATCGATTGAACGAATCAAATAACGCTATTTTGATTTCTTCTTACCCTTGGGTATCCAAAATTGACCCTGCGAATACTTACCGTCACACTGAATTACACGTCGCGAAAAGCGTTTATGACGTATTGCTGACCCAAAATTCCAATGGTGGTATCGAGCCATCGTTAGCACACGAATGGAAAATGGAAGGCAAGGTAATGACGTTATGGTTGCGGCCAGGCATATATCGCCATGATGGCGAACCCCTTAACATACAGGATGTGGTTTGGAGTATAGAAAGACTCAGGGAGATAAAAGGACCAGTTCACGAGCTCTGGCAATGCATTGATAGCGTGGTTGCAGAAACATCTAACTGCTTAAAAATCATATTGAAGCATCCGAACAAGTTGTTTCCATACATGCTAGCAACTCCTCATGCGTCTATTCTGTGTCGAGATGTCGTCTCTTTCGGTTCTAGTTATTCCTACCACATAGGGACTGGGCCATTTAAAATCAGCGGCTGGAACCAGGAGAGTATGACTCTTGAAGCGCACAAAGAGTATTTTTCAGCACGCGCATTGTTAGATCAAATAACGCTGTCTCATGGTGATGTTAAAACCTTAAATATGTTGAGCTTTAACCAAAGCTCCGATCACGTTGAAGTGGAAAAAATTAGCGCATTTTCATATCTGACCTACCGCGAACGCGCGGAATCCCAACTCACAAAAGAAACTTGGTATCAACTCGCTGATTACATCCATGTGCAAAAGCGAATTTATGATGCGCCAAGTGCCGTTGACAGCATTCAGTTAGAGACTCATGAGCAAGATTTATCAATAACAGATGGTGGTGTGATACCTAAACTGAAAGGTAAAGTGGTATTAGCTGAACCTGTCTGGACGATACCGAGTCTAATTCGCCATTCCGAATGGTTGCACAGTGTGATTCGTGCAACGGGATTAGAGTTAGAGATCATTGTTATTGATGACATTAGTTTTCCTGAGGTAGTGTCTCACCAAGCAGACTTGCTCTTCATTGAGGAAGTCATGGAAGCACCATTTGAATATGGCATCTTCGAATGGCTGTCGATAGCAACTGGACTGCGTTTTAGTTTTGAGCAAAGCCAGATGTTAAGCCATAGAGAAAAGGTTCGCAGGGCGATGACAGATGATCACTCGCTACAGTCTTTATTAAACCTAGAGAAAGCGCTGCGTGATCAGTACCTATATTTGCCTTTGTTTGTTGGCTACGAAGAAGTGACAAAAACACAGCAAGTGCGAGGTGTGCAGGTGAAGAATACAGGCTATAGCGATTTACATAGGTTATGGATTGCTCATTCACACTAGAGTCTGTGTTCAAGATTATGCAAATGTCCAACGCATAAAGCCATCGAAATGATGGCTTTATAAGGGCGTATCGGATTAGAAGTTGTACGACACACTTGCGCCAACAACCCATTGGTTTGCACTATCAACAATCGAGGAATCGCTGATACCGCTGCCTAGGCGAGTGTATTGTGTCATTTGGCTCACTTGCCAGTTATCGTTGATTGGCATGACTAGCTTGTAGCCTAAACCATAGCTTACTGTTGAATCACCTTTGTACGCTTTGCGGTTTGCATTTGCTTCGCGTTGTTTTACGCCAAAGTAGTAATCTACGTAGTCTTCACTTTGATAAGTTAGGTTAGCAAAAGGAACAAAATCAACACTACCGAAGTTCATAATGTGGAAGTAAGTCGCGCCCGCTAAGTAACCTTTGTAAGCACCACTGATATCATGTTGAAGGTATGTTGAAATCACATTGTGTTGATCTAACGTAAAGTCAGTGTTCAAACCTAAATCGACAGCAAAGCGACGTTTATCCGTGCCTTTCAGGCTCTTTGCAATATCACCGTCACGCATGACACCACTGCCAACAAGGTAAGCACTCATGTTGATTAATTCATTGGTGTTACCGAAGAAGCGGTAGTTAATGCCACTTAGATCGGCGTTAAAGTCGTCACCATGGTAACCGCCATTTAGAATTGGAGCTGTATTGTATTTTTGATCTTTGAAAAGATCGCTGCCATGAGCCACTCCGACTTCCGCGTTCCAGCCACCTTCATTGTTGTAGATGTTACCGTTACGAATATAAGTATCACCAGCAACCGCTGAACCAGCAGCAGTCAGAGTTAGTAGTGCAATTAATGTCTTTTTCATCATTTTTCCGAGTTGTTCTGATTTGTTTTGAACACTGTACAAAATGAAGTTGTAAGCCTCTATCAGCAAAGCGTATGGAAATGTAATGAACCATCAGGATAAGAAGCGGAATGTAAGCTCAGAGAAGGAAGATAAGAAAGATAAGAAAGACAACCGCCGTCGATGGAAAGAAAAAATCCGAGCTGGGGTAGCTCGGATTTAGATTATTTATCAGGTATCGATACGAACTTATTGTTGTTTCGTTAAGTTGTATAACGGTGCTAGGTCACCTGTTACTTTTTCGCCATTCATGTCTAGTTTCATAAGTACATTTTCACCAACAAAGTATTGGTTTGGCGCATCTTCGTTTGTCAACGTTACGATGCTGCCGTTTGCATCCCAAGTGAACTGGCCTTCAGACTTTGAATGACCGTCTTCTTTGTCTTGGTTGCTTTCTTCAAGTACGTAAGTGCCATCTTGATTTAGTGTGATGGTCATGTCGATACCTGAACAATCCGCACATGGAAGCGTACCTTTGTATGTGCCGTTCCAGTCAAGGGCATTTTGTGCGTTATGCTCAGAGTCTACAAATGTTTCTTCAGTGATGACTTGTTCTTCTGCTACTGGCAGCGTGTCAATTGTCTCTGTAGTAACTTCTGCGCTAGTGGTGACTTCAGTTTCCGTCGCTTGAGGTACTTCAACTGCGCTTGTTTCGGCAGGTTTCTCATCTTGACAGCCTGCAAGAATGATTACCGCGCCTGTTAGTGCCAACATTGTTTTTTTCATTTTATCCCTCTTTAAATCAAGATTTTGTATGAGAGTAATAGTAGACATTTATCAGGTATTTGCGTCATCAAAAAGCAATAGAATGATCTATCTATGTCAATAAAACCGAATATGAGTATGAAATTGTCAGGAAAATCAGAACAATGTAAATGTTGATTGGGATATCAAGCTTGAGTCTACAAATAAATATCTAGAGGGGTGGGGGCAGAGATAGTGAAAACAGCCCACATTGCTGTGAGCTGTTTTATTAAATCAGTTAAGAGGCCTTATCGATGTTTGAACGTGAGGTGCTTCGTTTTGTGCTGTCTTCATCAGCGAATAAACCAGCAACAGTACGACGCTCTAATTCACCTTTCAAATGGCCATGCTCATCGACAACGGGCAGTGAGTATTCGCACGACATGGTTTCAGTCAATATTTGCTCAATGGCTGAATGGGGAGAGATGATAGGTACTTCTTCATAGATATCATCATCCCAGCTTGGGGTTTGAGCTAACTTCGTCGCGTCTAGTAACCCTTGTTGCGTTATCACGCCTTGATAGCCTGCATCGGTCACATGATAAGCATAATCACGTTTTACACGTTTCATCTCACTGAGCGCTTCTTCAATGGTTTTAGCGGCAATGCAATATGAAGGTGGCTGCATCACAGTCTCAACCGTCAATGCTCGCGCTCTGTTGACGTCTTTTACAAAGGCTTCAACGTACTCATCGGCAGGATGTAGCAATATTTCGTCTGGTGAACCTTGTTGGACAAGCTCACCGTCTTTAAGGATCGCAATGCGATCGCCAAGGCGCAGTGCTTCATCTAAGTCGTGAGTAATAAAAACAATCGTTTTGTGTAACTGCTGTTGCAGTTCTATTAACTGATCCTGCATTTCGCTCCGAATCAGAGGGTCCAATGCTGAGAAAGCCTCGTCCATCAACAGTATTTCGGCGTTGGTTGCCAATGCTCGCGCGAGGCCTACGCGTTGCTGCTGACCACCTGATAGCTGAGCGGGATATTGGTTCTCATAACCCGTTAATCCAACGGTATCCAACCATTCGTTTGCTTTTTCTAAGCGCGCTTCTTTACTTATTCCTTGAATTTCCAAACCGTAAGCGATGTTGTCGATAACAGTGCGATGAGGCAATAAGCCAAAACGTTGAAACACCATCGACATCTTATGACGACGAAACTGCTCTAACTCCTTGTTAGAAAGCTGCATGACATCTACCCCTTCCACCAAAATCTGTCCCATGGTTGGATCGATTAGGCGATTGAAGTGGCGAATCATGGTGGACTTACCTGAACCGGATAAACCCATGATGACGAAAATCTCGCCCTTTTTAATTTGGAGGTTGATGTCTTTTAGCCCGACCGTGTGCCCCGTTTCCGCCAACACGTGTTCTTTACTATGTCCCAACTTGACGCGCTCAATCACGCTGTTGGGTTTGGGGCCGAAGATTTTATACAGACCGCTGATTTCGATAAGTGGACTAGTCATGCTTTAAATCTCCTAGATGGGCTTGAGTGCGTTTCGCATACGCTTGTGAAGCGCGGTCGAAAAGAATCGCTAGGGCGACAATGGCTAGACCATTTAAAAGACCAAGAGTGAAATATTGATTGGTAATCGACTTAAGAACGGGCTGGCCCAAACCTTTTACCCCAATCATCGATGCGATGACAACCATCGACAGTGCCATCATTATCGTTTGGTTGATTCCCGCCATGATGGTTGGCATTGCGAGCGGAAGTTGGACCCCAAAAAGCCGCTGTTTACTGCTGGCACCAAATGCGGTTGCGGCTTCCAACACTTCTTTATCCACCAAACGAATACCCAAATTAGTTAAACGAATAACAGGTGGAATCGCGTAGATTACTACTGCGATGAGGCCAGGAATTTTGCCGATCCCGAGTAACATAACAACTGGGATGAGGTACACAAATGCCGGCATGGTCTGCATGACGTCGAGTAATGGCGTCACAACAGACTGAATACGATTAGAGCGCGCCATGGCGATGCCGATAGGGATCCCGAGTGTGATAGCCAGCATGGTACACACCGTGATAATACTGAGCGTGCGCATTGTGTCTTCCCACATGCCGAAGTAGCCAATCAGGATAAGTGAGCCAAAACATGCGATAGCCAGTTTCCAAGAGCGACTAGCGGCATAAACGAGGGCGGTGCAGACGCCTAAAACAACGACCCAAGGTGTTGAAATAAGCAGTTTTTCAAACCAGACAAGAAATGAAAGGAGCGGATCAAAGAGAGACTCGATAAGTTCACCATATTCACGAGAGAAATCTCGGTAGGCGCCATCGAGTGTTTTGCGAATCGCTCTAAGATCAGAGCGATCCATTTCTGGGAATTCGCTGAGCCAATTCGAGTCAGACATATTTACTTCCTTTTCTGATATATCTAGGTGCCCTCAAGAGACGTGATTCAGCAAGAATGGCTGGGATCGTAGACCAAGTAATGATTGGTGGTTCGATAGGTCCTCCATCTATTGTTTTACCCTTTAGGCTCATTTCAATGCAGTCGATCTGCACTTTATAGTTACTTAGGTAGACACCCTTTTAATAAAATAATCATTAGTGTTCAAATGAATGATTTGATCGGATTATAGTTTTTCTTCTCCAATAAAATGAATACATTAGCGCGTATTTGTATGAAAAGTCTGCGCAAACTAACGTTTTTATTATCTAGATAATTAGAATTGATCTTTTTGCTCGTTTGTCACCAAAGTTTGTAAATTTTTAGATGTCTAATTAATCCTGATGTCTTACGTATTTATCGTGTCGATTTTTGCAAACTTAGTTTATTGGCATATGCTAAAAATATTATTGGCATATGCCAGTTTAAGGCGTAATTTGACCCTGTGTTTTCGAGGGATAATGATGGCAAGACCAAAGATAGAAAGACGAATATGCGGACGTGCTGCACACCATTGTTTCAAACCCAATGGCGTGCCATTTCATCAGTTGGAGCAAGTCGCCATATTACCAGAAGAGCTAGAAGCACTGCGTTTGGCCGATTTAGAGGGTCTTAGCCAGCAGCAAGCTGCTGAACAGATGGGCGTCTCTAGACAAACTTTTGGTAACACAGTAAAAAGTGCAAGATTGAAAGTCGCAAAAAGTTTAGTTGAAGGTCATGCATTAGTTTTTCCGGATGAGGAGTCAAACTTATGATTTATGCTATTCCTAATGATGGTGAGCGGGTGGCAAGCCACTTTGTTAAAGCACCATATATTGCTATTTATTCTGATACTGACGGTATGCTAAAAAACTTAGCGAACATTGCTTCGATGCCACAAGCAGGTTGCAATGCGAAGTCTCAGTTAATTCAGTCTCTGCAAGAGTACAATGTGGATGCTGTACTTGTACGAAATATCGGTGAACGCGCACTAGCCAAATTACTTCGTAGTGGCACGCAAGTATTCAGGCTTTCTACCCGTAGCTCATTGGAAGATGTACTTGCGGTTCCAAGAGAGCCTCTCATTGAGCCGTCTCAAGGTCGTCCCTCAAACAATCATAAGAAAAGTGCTCACAAGCCAAAAGGCGGTTGCGGTTCCTGTGGTTGTGGTGGCAAAAAATCCAAACCCTCCTTGCTGGCAAGACCGAAAGCCCCAACAGGGCTACTTAAAGTGACATCTCGCCCTGCTATACTTAGGCTAAAGACGATGGCTAATAAGGCAGGTTAATATGGTTTGGTTATTTACCTTTCTTGGTTTTCTCGCAATCATTTTGTTGATGTCGCTTGGCGTCATTTTCCACAACAAGCGTATTCAAGGGAGTTGTGGCGGATTGAATAATGTCGGTGTTGATAAGGTGTGCAATTGTGAAACCTCTTGTGCAGAGCCTGAAAGACGTTTGTATCAAATATCCGAACCTAACTCGTCATCTGAGCGCTAAGATCTTTTGCCCATTTCGGTAAGGTTTGTTTAAACCAGTCAATGTATTTACTGGTCTGCGGGTTCTGTCTCGAGACCAGTATATTCACCACTTCTACCACCATCCACGTTTTAGCTATTGCAATCGTTCTTGCTAAATTACTCGCATCGCCTTGCTTTGCCGTCTTGGTATAGGTATGCGCCACACCAAGATAATCTTCGAATGTGCCCATGCCTTTGACTAGTGGCGCTAAATCTATCGCGATATGCCCTGTCGAAAAACGTTCCCAGTCGAACAGCACCAAATCGCCATTATCTCGTTGCCCCCAGTTCCCGGCATTGGTGTCTCCAGAGATCAAATTTTTGGCGTTGAAAAGCGGGCCGGATTGCTCTTGTAGCTGATAAAAGAACCGCTCTGTTTTTGCGTCTAGTTTGAGCGTGCTTAAAGCTTGGGAAGTGGCTGGTTGTGTCCACTGATGAGGATGATAAACACCATTTGATGTCGGAGATAGTCTATGTATTTTAGCTAGTTGTTCTATCACGCGCGGCTCTTCAAGCAGGAATTCTTGATTGACAGAGTGCGGGATATACTCGATTCGTAACGTATTTTGTTGGTGATCGTAATCAATGAGCTCAGGTACAAGAATGCCAAGTTCATTGAATGGTTTAGCCTGGTGTTGATAAAAAGCGACCTCAACCTGTTCTACCTGTTGCTTTTCAATGAATGAAATGCCGTGTTTTTCTACCAGATAAACTTTGGCACTGCCCATCTGGTTAAGCTCTTGCTTTGACATGAGACATCCTGTCTTTTGATGGTGGAATCTTCACTTACCTTAAACGCGAAAGGTGTGTGCTCCAAGAATACTTAAAGAGAACATTGAAACAAAATAATGCAATGGTTTGAGTATAAAATTGTCGCTGGTGTCTAAATTTTGCACAGTGGCTTTTACGCATCGTTAACCACGTTCTACGCTTAATATTCGATTTAAACAAGGAGAACCAATATGGCTGTAATAAAGCAGGATATTCCAAATCGTGTAACGGTTTATCATGACAATATCGACCAAGAACAAGAGCTGAAAAATGCGATGCTGCCAGAGAAACCGCGCTACTTTAACGGTGCTCCGACTTACAAAGCGAACAGCATCGAAGAGTTTGAAAGCAAAATCAGTCAGATCGGTTTGTCTCTCGATAAATAAATTTTAATTTACCTAAAAGCGCCCTCATTTTGAGGGCGCTTTTTTATTTGATTGATTTGAATCTTAGGGAATTAACCTTGTTGAGCACTGCCTTGGCAGACTTGTTTTTGCACTGCTGGTGGCGCGGGCTCGTAATGGCTCAAAGTCATACTAAAACTGCCTTCACCACCCGTGATAGCTCGCAATCGACGAGCGTAATCTTGCAACTCGTTTACTGGCGATTTGGCTTTCAACAACGTGAATTGGCTATCGATCGGTTCGGTGCCTTCTATTAATCCTCGATTACCTGACAAATCCCCAGACACGTCACCGACGTTTGTGGTTGGGACGTGTAACTCCATTTGGACAATGGGCTCCAGCACAATAGGATCAGCGTTGTTGATCGCATCTAAAAAGGCTTTCTTACCTGCGATGACAAACGCAATTTCTTTTGAATCGACGGAGTGATATTTACCGTCATAAACGGTGACTTCCACATCCTTGATTGGGTTGCCAGAAATCGCCCCTTCTTCGAGTACTTGTAAAATACCTTTTTCGACCGCGGGAATAAGCGCGGTTGGAATGGCGCCACCCACCACTTTGTTGATGAACTTAAATCCAGCGCCACGTTCGAGTGGACGAACCTTCAATTGCACTTCACCAAACTGGCCTGCACCGCCACTTTGTTTTTTGTGTCGATAATGCCCTTCGGCAGGCTTGGTGATGGTTTCAAAGTATTCTACGCTTGGTTGGCAGGTTTCGACGTCCAGTTTGTACACGTTAGCCATCTTTTCTAATGCGACTTTGAGGTGAAATTCCCCTTGGCCGCTGATGATGGTTTCGTTGGTGCGAGCGCGATGTTCGATGCGCAGCGAAGGATCTTCGCTGGCGATTTTATTCAGTACATCGCCTAATTTTTGCTCATCTCCACGCTTAAGAGGCTTCAAGCACAAAGAATACATGGAGTCAGGAAGGTCCAACGTCTTGAGTTGAACACCATCTTCTTCGTGAGAGTCATGAACGATTGAATCGAATTCGAGATCATCCACTTTGGCTAAAACGCAGAAGTCGCCCGCAAGCGCACGAGGGATCTCGGTTCTATCTTTGCCCTGCAGTTGATATAAGTGCCCAACTTTAAATGCCTTGTTGCTTTCGCCAATATAAAGCTGGCTGCCCGCATTGATTTCACCCTGATACACACGTAAGTAGGCAAGTTTTCCCATGTATGGGTCGACGCTGACTTTGTACACGTGTGCGACGGTGTGCTCTAAGGTTTCGCAATTTACTTTGATTTTTTTGCCGTTCTTTTCCAGTAGAGGAGGATTACCCTCGTTTGGCATGGGCATGATCTCCGCCAAGGTACGTAGCAGCAGCTCGACGCCCGCGCCGGTTTGTGCTGAGACAAAACAGACCGGAATCACATGTCCAGTTCTCAGTGCTTCTTCAAACGGATCATGCAGTTGCTCTGCGGTGAGTTCGGAGCCTTGTTCCAGATACAGTTCCATCAGTTCTTCATCGACTTCGATAACTTGGTCAATTAAGGTCTCATGAGCTTCATCTACCGTTGCAAGTAAGGTTTCTCGTCCCAATTCTGGTTCGAAATAGCAGTCAACTACAGATTCTCCGTCAGCCGAAGGTAAGTTGATCGGTAAGCAGTGGTCACCAAAATGCTCAACGATGTTCTCCATCAATCTTTCTAACTGATTACCGTGGTTATCGAGCTTATTGATGATGATCATCTGACATTTTTTCTGCTCTTTTGCAAAGGTGAATAAGCGATCGGAAGTTTGGTTTAGTGGTGTTTGAGGGTCGATAACAAGGGCGGATGTTTCAACGGCAGGAAAAAAGCTGATCGTACGGCCAAGTAACTCGTTTTGTCCCGGAGTGTCGATGATATTGAGCCGGTGTTTATTCCAGCGCAGTGCGACTGGCGTTGCTTCAATACTGTGTTGATATTGGATGGATTGAGGGTCGAAGTCGGTAACGGTATCGCCTTTTTCTACGCTGCCTAAATGGTGCGTGGCATCGCAGGTGAAGAGCAGTTTTTCTATCAGCGTGGTTTTACCGGTCCCGGTTTGGCCGACAAAAGCGATATTGCGTATTTTGTTGATAGGCATAGAGCCTCCTTGCAAGATGGCGTGAAAAACCTACGAATTGCTAGGAAGTGGGTCGCTATAGAAACCCACGCACTGCATTGGAGTAGGGCGGGATTACCGCCTATTCGTCTTCCATGTCATTTTCCGGATGACTCGATGCATAAGACCACCTTCTTGGACTACTGTAATCTTAGCATGCCGTAATAACCGTATAATTTATGTGACTTATTTCATGATGGGGCTGATTGTTTTTTAATCAAGATCATAAACTCAGAGGTTCTGACTTTTCGATCAAAACCTCGGGATTGTTTAGGCTACTTGGAAAGAACGATTTCGCCGTCGCTATAAACTAAGCTCGGCGTTACATCTTGTCCGAGCAACACCGGGCCATCAAGATCGACAACGCTTGCCTGAGCAGCAATGGGTAACGCAGTACGCATCGCCAGCGACGTCCCCAACATACAACCGGACATGAGGCTAAAACCGAGTTTTTTTGCATCGTCGGCCAGCAATAATGCTTCACTGAGCCCGCCTGTTTTATCTAGCTTAATATTCACCATCTCGTATTTTCCAAGCAGTTGATGCAATTGCTCTCTGGTGTGACAACTTTCATCGGCGCAAAGTGGAATGGGGTGCGGAATGCTGGCGAGTACGTCGTCGCAGTCTTGTGGCAACGGTTGCTCGATCATGGTGATATTAAACGGTTCGAGTTGAGCAAATACCGTCGCGAGGTCGAGGCTTTGCCATGCTTCATTCGCATCTAACACAATTTGCGCGTGCGGCGCGGCATCGCGTACTGCTGCAACGCGCTCAATCACGTTTTCACCATCCAGTTTTACCTTTAGCAGTTTTGCGCCTTGGCTAAGGTAAGCTTGCGCCTGTTTGGCCATTGCTTGCGGTGTGTCGATAGAAACCGTCATCGCCGTCACAATCGCCTCGGGTAACGTAAAGAGGTCGTGAACCTGCTGCTTGTGGCTCAAAAGCGCGCGAAGATGCCAAAGGGCGCAATCCAATGCATTTCTTGCCGCTCCTGCGGGCAATAACGATTGAAGCTGGCTTTTGAGAGCCATCACATCAGCTTCGCCTTTGGCGTACAAACTTTGCAGTTCATGCGCGGCGTGAGAAATCGCCTTAATCACCGATTCAACCGATTCACCATAACGTGGGTATGGTGTGCATTCTCCTTGGGCGATCATGCCTCGATGTTCAATTGTCACGCGGACTACGTGGCACTCTGTCCGACTGCCGCGAGATATGCGAAATGGTGTCGCCATGGCAATCGTGACGGGTTCTACATGAATTTTCATCTCACTAGTTTTCCCTAAACCGCAGTTATTTTCCAAACCGTAAATGTTTCTTAAATCGTAAGGAGCCTATCTGCAACCGCATCTACGCCAAAACGCACAGGGTCGGTGACGGGCACCCGATATTTGTCGCTCCAATCCTGGCATAACTGGGCAGCATCTTCTTCGCTGATCGCCGAAGTGTTTAAGCAAATACCCACTAATTGAGCTTTTGGATTTGTCAGGCGAGCAGCGGCCAGATTCGCTTCTATCGTTTGTTCAATGGTTGGCAAGCTCGCATGTGGTAAGTTGCGGATGTGCGGGCGACCAATCTCATGGCACAGTACCAGAGCGTCCGCTTGTGCGCCGTGAAGTAAGCCCAAACTTACGCCAGCAAACGAAGGGTTAAATAACGAACCTTGCCCTTCGATGATGTCCCAATCGTGGTCGGTGAAGTCGGGGCTGATCGCTTCTACTGCGCCGGAGATAAAATCGGCAACTACGGCATCAATTGAAATGCCACTGCCTGCGATGAGAATTCCCGTTTGACCCGTTGCTTTGAACTCTGCGCGACAGTTTTTACGCTTTAATGCATGCTCAATGGCAAGAGCAGAGTACATTTTGCCCACGGAGCAATCTGTCCCTACAGTAAGTACTCGCTTGCCTGCGCGTGCTTTGCCATTGCCGACCTTGAGCGGGGCATCATAATGGCGAACATCATACAGTTTGGTTAATCCGCGTCGTTCTAGATCGGCAAGAGGAGTAAACTCCGCCAGACGTTGGTGCATGCCCGATGCAATTTCAAATCCCATTTCTGCCGCTTCAAGTAAGGTAGCTTGCCAAGTTTCGGGAATGACTCCCCCCGGGTTTGCTGTGCCAAGTACCAGCGTTTTTGCTACTTGCTGCTGCGCTTGTTGTAGTGTCATGTCGGTTAAACCAAGTGATACGGTTTCTGGCGTCAGGCGGATTTGGCCAAGACAAATCTCAGGTCGCCATTGGTAAATGCCACGCGCAGTTTTTGCTGCGAGTGGATCGGTTACATCGCCAAGAAAGAGTAGGTAAGGTTGAGCAATTTGCATGATGGTTCCCTTCGTCATCGTTATTGCTCATTAATGTAGCCAGACTGATTTAGGAAACCGAATGCTTATTTGTTGGGCAGATATAACTTCAAGTTATACCTCTAAACCATCTGTTGTTTTAGGGCGGTGATAAACTGCTTTGTCGCAATGGATTGAGGCGTGTGCTCTGCGAATAAAATAGAGACAGAGAAGGACATGTTTGGCTCCAAAGCATGCACGGAAACGGCATCATCTTGGCGATATTGTTTTGCAGTCCATGGGTCTACAATGGCGAACCCTGCTTGGTGTTTCACCAGTTCAGCCGCCGCGGAGTAGCTGCGTACGGTGATGGCATGTTGATAATGCTCGTCACGCGCCGACAAGGTTTGATGCAGCAATAAGCCCAGAGGGTCTCGGCTATCTAAACCGATAATGGGTAAATCGTGACTGATGAGTTCTTCTAAAATAACGACTTTTTCTGCGGGTATCGCTGCGCTTTTAGGAGCGATCAGTGCTAAGTTTTCTTTCAATAACACGTGCCCCATGATCGCTGGTGGTGTTTCTTCACCGAACGCGATGGCGACATCCAATTCATGTTTCAGCAACCCGGAGCACAGCTCATCGCGATTGGCCGTTAAGAGCTCAAAGGAGATGCCGTGCTCTTTCGACAACAACGCGACAGTCGGCGCTAACAAGTGTGCGGCCAAAACAGGCGGGGCACCGACTCGTAAATGTTGAGTTCCCTGTTTGACTTTGTTGGTCAGAGAGCGAAATTGTCCGAGTTGTTGATAGACTTTTTCTGCCTCTGGCAATAAGGCTTTGGCTTCTTGAGTGGGAACGAGACGCCCCTTTACACGCTCAAATAAAGCGAAGCTCAGTTGTTGTTCTGTATGGGCGAGAACTCGAGTGACATTAGGTTGGGAAACGTGCAGTAAGCGAGCCGCGCCAGACACCGTTCCTGCTTGCATAATGGCGTAAAAGACTTCCAATTGTCTTAAGTTCACTGCGAATTCCTTCTGCTCATGTTGGTCACCTCAGAATACCCAACCTTGCTGATGAGCGATAGAGAAAAAAGTACTGGTGTAGAAAATTAGGAAGACGATTTTGGTTATCTTCTTATCTCGCTTTTTCAATTTCTCTACTTCTCAATTTCTATGCTTCACTTTGCCGCTGCATGAAGGGGCAGGTCGTTAAACGGCTCGACGTCTCGGCTGAGTAATCCCATCAAAACCACTGCTAACACCATGACAACAGCTGCTATTGCAAAACCGTATTGTGTTAGCTCGTAATGACTCAACATCGCGATTAATACATAACTGAGAGATTGAATGGTGGTGGAAAACATGCTGATGCCGCCATCAACACGACCACGTTGATGAACCGCTACGGTGTGATGCATCCAGTTGACTCTCGCAATGCGATTTAGCGCGTTAAACACACCAAACAGAGCCGTAAACAATAAGATGGTCAGCGGGCTTATCGCAAAACTCATTCCGATAAACGCCAGAGATACCATGACCATCGAAGCAAACATAATGTGGCTATGGGAGGCGCGACTCAGCACTTTGGTGACAATGAAGCCAGTTAGCAACGAGCCGAGACCAAAACTGATGTTGAACCCTGCAAACCAATCGCCAGAGATGCCTTGTTCAGAAAACCAAATCGGCACCAATTTGCTCAAAAACGTCAATGCAGGATAAGAGAGGCAAGAGAGCAGAATAAAGCCATAAAAGCGGGGTTCGAGACGGAATATTTGTTGGCTCTCTTTGAGTTGTGCGATGAAAGCGACAGATTTTGATGCTCTTAATTGTTGGGTATACGGCGTCAGAATATAAAACATCGCCGCCAAAGCGGATGCGCTGGCTGCAAACAAAGCAAACTCTTTCATTCCCCACATTTCAAGCAAAACAATACCCAACGCACCAGCGCCGAGGGTCGTGGATTGCATTACAATTTCTTGCTGCCCCGAAATTTTTGCGTATTCGTGATGCTGATAATTTTCTTGAGTGAAGGCGTTGTTGGTCGTCCATGCAAAGTTACTCGAAACCCAATACACCAATTGCGCAAAAGCCAGCAGCCAGTGGGACTCAAACCCTAACCAATAAGCAATGAACACCACCAAAGCCATTCCCGATTGAATCCATTGATTGAGTACGAGGAGTGCTTTGCGTGAGTTTCGGTCAACTAAAGTGGAAAAGAAAGGCGTTGCCAGAAAAGAAATCGCGGTGCAGCTCAGAGAAACTAAAGCGACGAATGTGCCCATTTGGGGCTCGGAAAGCATGACCCATGGCAGTGCCATCATAAACAAGCCAGAGGATATACTGTCGAAGAAGCGGCCTGCTAAGTACGGCTGAGTTTTATTTTTCATTATGTTTGCCTCAAATTCCCAATGGATTTCAAAACGTTGGCTTCTAGCGGTGCTGTGTTTGTCAACCAAGTTATGCGTCCTGAACGCAATCTTTCGAGACCGTCTGGGTTTAGCGTTAATTAAGATGGTGCAACTTTAAAACCTCAAGTAAACTTGAGGTAAAGCATTTTTTTAACAAAATTGATACACAGGGAGTCAAGTATGGAAATCAGCGTAGGAGAAGTGGCAAAACGTTCCGGAGTGAAAGTCTCTGCCCTGCATTTTTATGAACAAAAAGGACTGATTTCGAGCTGGAGAAATCAAGGCAATCAGCGCCGCTACCACCGTAGCGTTTTGCGCCGTGTTGCGGTGATTAAAGCGGCGCAGCAAGTGGGGTTGTCGTTAGAAGAAATCAAACATGCGCTAGATGAGCTGCCGAAACATCAAGCGCCAAACAAACAGCAATGGGAAGTCATGGCGAGCCATTGGCATGAACAGTTGGAGCAAAAAATTCAAAAGCTCAAAGCCCTGCAAAACGATTTGGGCGGATGCATTGGCTGCGGGTGTTTGTCGTTAGAAACCTGCGCACTGCGAAACCCAGAAGATGTGTTAGGCAAAGACCACTCGGGTTCTAATTTAACGTTAGAAGAGTAGGTGCTATTCCTATTCTTTGTCGAAACTGTCCACCACAATTGCACCCATTGACGCCGGCATTGTGATGACGATGACCCGTTTTATCGCAACCAAAGGCTCATTCATTAGTGGCAGCTTATCAAGACAGAAAAGAACTAACGCCACCACAACGGCCGCAATGAGGTACGCGATAACCACACGAAAAATAAAAATGGATACGCGATTTTTTATGTGGCTTTGGAACACGCTTTGATAGGCGAAAAAACTGAGGAAAATGACAGAAAGGCTTAACAGCATGAGCAGGTTTGCCATTGGCAAGCTTTCACCTAGTCGCCACGCCTCTTCAGAAAAAGAGATGGGGACGGCTAGGGCAAAAGCGCCAACCAACACTTGGCTGGCGTCTTCTAAATTAAAGTGGCTACTCATGCTGCTCATTCCATTATTCGTTTGCTAGGTGTAAGAGCTTTTCAAAGCGCTCGTTACCATGCAGCAATTCGAGGTCTCGCTCTTCGGCAAGCAAGTCACGAATAGATGGACTGTATTCAATAGCGCGTTCCAAGTCTTCAATGGCTTGCTCTTCAATGCCAAGACGAGAGTATGCACAAGCACGTTGATACAGTGCCGGACCATTGGTGTAATCGACTTCAAGTACGCGGTTACAGATGCTCAGTGCCCAGTGGTATTCGTTGATTTCCATCGCGGCGTCTGCTTTGTAAGTCAACGCTTCTAAATCACCTGGGCGAATCAGCAAGATCTCATCATAGATTTCAATACGTTGCTCTGGTGTTTGTGAGCTTTGCGCACGCAACCATAAGTTATGGATCTCGTTGATTTTCTCAATTTCTTTATTGTTTTCACTGATAATGCGAGTTTTGCGTTTTAAATCTCGCTCCAGTGCTACAAATTTCTTCTCGTATTCTTGGGCGATCTTTTCTAATCGTTTATCCGCCATCTCTTTGGTGTTGTGTTTAAACTCACGCAGAGATTGCCAGCCTACAAAGGCGATCAGCGATGCGACACCTGCGATGATGTAGAAGAAGTAGGTTACGGTCACGTTGGCATAGTTCAACGATTTATCCGCAACCGTCAGCTCGCGGTCGGTGATCTCTGTGATCATTCGTTTTTCTAGGCTCTGATAGTCCTGACGCAGTGCTTTTAGCTCATCTAAAATATAGCGTTCCATTAATGGTCTATCTAACAGATCCGATTCTGAATACTTTTCGTCCGATGCCATCGTCGGCAAGGCAAGTATCAGCGAGAAAAAAATACCAATAAATAAGCGCATAAAACGTCCTTTCACGAGAAGAGTACAGATAGACCATGCAACAATAGCAAATAGCACAAACGTTTAGCAAAGTTATTACAAAAGAAATAATTGTCGTCTACGTAAAAGTCATATTCTTGTTGTTTTTCAGTTTGTTCCTGGTGGTTATTTGCCGTGATATCTTTTATCCTCCTTGCGAATTTATGATTAATGGAGTGAGCATGGACGCGCGAGCTAAGGATTACTTAGAGCAGTATCTAAAATTATTGTCACCAGAACAAAGAGCAGCCGTACCATCAGTTAGTGCTGACTATTATTGTGCCGATGAATACAACGCCAACGTATGCGCCGATTTGGTTCGAATTGGACAGAAAACCGCCTCTTGCAGTATGGAGCTTTGGTATCGAGAGCATGGCGAAAGCATGCCACAAGTGGGCCATTTACAAGTCGTCACGAATTGGAACGGGGACCCCGTTTGTGTGATACGAATTACTGATGTCAGCACATGCAAATATGAGGATGTAACCGCAGAGTTTGCCTACGCAGAAGGCGAAGGTGATAGAACCTTAAACTGGTGGCGTGACGCGCATACTGCATTTTTTAAAGCTGAATGCGATGAGTTGAACATAGATTGGCATGAGAAACGTACGCTAGTTTTGGAGCGTTTTGAAGTGGTGTATCCAGTCAATTAATCGCTGATAGCAGCACTGATTTGAAGTGCTGCTTTCTTGAGAGACCGCTTTTAGCGCTTGCGAGCGGTCACACTAAACATGTGCCAGTGTTTTGGGCTTCCGACTACCGTGGTTCCGTCTTCATCTCTTTCATTCAATGAAATGAGTTCGTAATCCTCGAATAAACTTTCCACTTCCTTTTTCGTTAATGCGGTAATGTTCGGATGCATTTCTGATGCAACCCAGGAGTCTTTTACTCCTAAGAAATCACCGCAAAAGATACCGCCAGGTTGTAAGGCACTGTCTATTTTGGTCCAAACTTGCTCAAAGCCTTCGTCCGGGCAAAAGAACAAACTGGCATTCGCGATAACCAGGCTGCATTGAGGATAGTCAAACTCAGTAAAACAGCACTGTGAAATTGAGAAACGCTTGTGGCCTTCAAAGCGTGTTAAACAAGTTTTTACTGCATCTTCATGGCTATCAAATGCGTGAACGTTAAACCCCTGTTCGAGGAGAAAATGACTGTCTCGACCTATTCCGCAGCCAATATCAAGAGCGACTTTGCTCTCGAGTTTCAGTAGGTTTACGGCATTTTCTACGTTTGGGCGGTGAGGTTGGTTTAAAATTTTCTGATAGTACTCGTTCCATTGTGCTGACATTGAACTTCCTTGTATTTATTGTGTTTCCCCAAATCTAGTGTCCATTCTTGTATTGCTTTATCGGGGAGGTTTTGAAACATTGGCAATTGTTATAGCTGATCTTCAATTGGCAATATGCCGGAGAACCAAGCGCCCATTTTTCGCCATACTCCGGCCTCTGGTTCAGAATCATATTCTTTGCCTGTTTTTATGTCAGTCCAGACAATGTCTCCGTCGTGCAGAGTTAAGGCATAGGCGTTATTCGACAATTGATTCGGCAGTTGTTCTAGAAACATTTGCACATATTCTGGCTGTTCGATAACAACGGCCATTTCGGTATTCAAAGCGGCTGAACGTGGATCCCAGTTCATCGAGCCAACAAACAGAGTTTTGTCATCAATCGTCATTGCTTTTGCGTGTAAACTTGCTCTGCTGCTCCCCGTGAGGCTCCACTTGCTTTTGAGTTTCGCGCTCGCTTTTACTTCCCATAGCTTGACCCCAGCTTCGAGTAGGTCTGTTCGATATTTTGCGTACCAACCATGCACGGCAAACACGTCGTTAGAGGCGAGACTATTGGTCACTATCGTGATATCAACACCTCGCTTGGCCGCGTTACGCAATGCTTGAGTGCCGACTTCGGTTGGGACGAAATAGGGGGAGATAAGAACAAATGAATGTTCAACACTTTTAACCAGCTCCGTTAAATTATCAATAAGTTGGCTCTCTCGGGTCGCAACTTTATCGGGTAAGTCAAACCATACTTTTGCTTCTCCCCAGTAGAGCTTGAGATTGCCTTGTTTGAGAGCTTGGTACATATCCAGTTTAGTGAAGTCATAACGGCCGGTTGAGAACTTTTCCTCTAGCTGGAGTTTGTCGACCTGCTTTTGAATCGCCAGGTCGGTAATTTGCTGTGAGTCCGGTGTTATCCATTCCATTGGTATCGCATAGGCGCTATTCCAATAGAGGTCGAACTGATCTGCAGTTTGTTGTACCGCCTCACCATAGAGCAGTAGATCAAAATCACCAAATTCGACCTGTGATTCAAAAGAAAAGTACTCATTGCCGATATTCCTACCCCCGACAATGGCAGAAACACTGTCTGCAATCAGAGACTTATTATGCATACGACGATTAAGACGTTCAAAATCGCTAGCAAGAGCGAACCAGCGGGAGTCGCGATACTGATGCGGATTGAATAAGCGGATTTCGATATTAGGATGTGCATTGAGGGCAGCCATCACGTCATCGTTTCGCTTTTGCATATCGTCAAGCAACAGCCTTACTCGGACTCCACGCTTTGCCGCTTCATACAAGCGCCACGTTATTAGCTGACTCGTTTCGTCACCACGGTAAATATAGTATTGAAGATCAAGGCTTTTTTGTGCGGACTCGATTAAAGAGGTGCGAGCAAGAAGGGCATCGTGTCCTTGATTTAACGGGGAAAAGCCAGTTATTGACTTTGGGTCTTTCCCGTAAGCTTCAAAGTACTGTGCAAGCACAGAGTCACCTTGATACCCAAGTTGGAAGCTAGTGGATTTTTCACTGGGATCGTTCAATGACACGGATGAACATGCCGATAAAATTGTGAATAAAGAAGGGAAGAGCAGCTTAGCGAGTGTATGTAACAAAGTACATTTCCTTGTCTTACAGAGTGTTACTTATCAGAAATTATAGACCTAAGTTGCCGCAGCGTGCATCCAACAAGGTTGGATAACGGGCTATTAATCAATGAATTGTCATGTTCTCGGGATTAAGTTCACCTTTTTGAACGCAGATAATCATTTATTTTAATTATGATTGTGTCTGAATTGGTCATAATCACTAATATCTGGTGATTATGACCAATAGCACACTGGTTAAAATAGTTGAGTGATAATAACTATTTGAATTTTAATAAATAAATGCCTGGCACGTCCCTTGCTATTTAAAAGAAGAGTTAAGTCAGGGCAACTTGCGAAGTTAGTTAATTTTTTGTTAATTTTATTAACTTTGAATTGGCAATAACTCTGTAGTTAGCAACCGAAAAAGCAAGGTACGCGCTGCTTTGACGTCTATTCAAATGTAATTCCCTCACCATCATGCTTACAGGGAGTCAAAGATTTAATAAAAGCATGGTGATGAAAACAACAATAAAAAAGGATTTTCGATGTTAGCAAAACCCGTATTACGTTGGCTTTTACCTTTCGTTGTCGTTGGTGGCTCTTATGCAGGATATGCCGCAATCGCCGCGACAGCTCCGGAAAAAGAGTCAACCAAAGATGCCATTACAGAGCCTACCGTTCAGGCTTCTTCTCTTTTTCCTACCGATCATAAAGTGGTGATAACCAGCCATGGTGAGTTAGTCCCTTTTGAAAAAACACACCTTTCCGCGCAAGTCAGTGGTGAAGTGATAAGTTGGCACCCTAATTTTGTAACGGGTGGGATCGTGAAACGAGGAGAAGTGCTGTTCACGATTGAAAGTGACAACTACGAAGCGTCGGTTTTGCAAGCCGAAGCCAATTTAGCTAGCGCACGTGCGAGCTTGATTGAGGAGCAAGCCAAAGCGGAAGTGGCAAAACGCCAGGCCAAGAGACTGAGCGATAAGCAAGTGACAGACCTGTATTTACGTAAGCCTCAGGTTTTGAGCGCGCAAGCGCAAGTGAAGTCGGCTCAAGCGGCACTCAAACGAGCAAAAAGAGATTTAGAAAATTGCAAAGTCGTTGCACCTTACGATGCGCTGGTTGTTGAGCGTGATATTGGTGTTGGTCAATTTGTCACATCTGGCTCTCGAGTTGCCACGCTAAACAACATTGAAGTGGCGGAGGTGCACATACCAATTGCCGGTTTTGATAGTGCATTTTTACCCGAATCCATTGGTGAGCTCACTGCGACAGTAACGCAGCAAGGTGTGTTTTCTACCACTAGAGAAGGTCGAGTGGTTCGTGATTTAGGCATGATTGATAGCGCTACCCGAATGATTAACATGGTCATTCAAATCGCAGACCCATATGGTATTGATAATCAGCAGCCTCCAATTAAATTTGGCTCCTACGTTGAAGTGAGCTTTACAGGTAAGGAGCTAAAGCATATCTATCGCCTGCCACAGGAATTAGTCAAAAATCGCACGGTATGGGTAGTGAATGGTGAGAATCAACTTCAACCTCGGACGGTAACGGTCTTGAGAGCAGAAGGTGAGTTTTTACTTGTGGGGGAAGGCTTAGAGCAAAGTGATAAGTTGGTACTTACCTTGCCGGAGTACCCTCAAAAAGGCATGGCGGTACAAATCGCAAAAAAGAGTGACGACTCCGAAACCGTCGTACAGTAAGTAGGAGTTTGTCATGGAAGATACTAAACAAAAGGGCTTAATTGCCTATTTTGCGAATAACCCCGTCGCTGCCAACCTTTTGATGGTGTTCATCATCATCATGGGTGTGGTGAGTTTTCTCTTTATTCAAAGGCAGATGTTTCCGAACATTGAGGTGAACTACATTGATGTTCGTGCGACTTATCCTGGCGCTTCACCTCAAGAAATTGAAGAAAGTATTCTCGTTAAGGTTGAGGAATCGATTAAAGATGTCACCGGGATTAAAAAAACGGTCTCAACGGCCTCTAGAGGTAGCGCGTATGTCTCTATCGAGGTAGACGTTAATGCTGATATCAAGCGTGTCTTGGATGATGTAAATCAACGCATTGATACTTTATCCAACTTACCTGCCGGTATGGAACCGATCAATGTCTACCAAGTTGAGTGGCGTCAAGATGTGATAGAAATGGGGTTAGTTGGGGACCGACCGCTTGAAGAGCTCAAACCCATTGCTAAGCAAGTCGAGGATGAATTACTTCAACTCAAAAATGTCATGTTGGTGTATTTGAGTGCACCAGAAGAAGAGATAGCGATTGAAGTTGATCCACTTGTTCTTCGTAAATACGACTTGACGTTGAGCGATATCAGCAGCGCGATCAGTCGTTATTCTGCCAACTTTTCTGCGGGCGAAGTCAAAACAAACTCAGGGATGATCGCAGTAAGGATTGAAAATCAGTACTACCGTGGTGATGAGTTTAGGAATATTCCTGTAAAGCTTGGCGCAAATGGTGCGAAGGTTTTACTGCAAGATATCGCCACGATCAAAGATGGCTTTACGGAAGAAGAGCGCTACTTTGAGTACTCAGGGCAAAATGCGATCTACATGTCTGTTGAAGCGACTCGTGATCAGAACATTATCCCTGTTGCCGAGTCTGTTCGTAATTATATCGAAGCAAAAAATAAGACATTGCCGCAGGACGTTAAGCTCAAAGTCTTAGTGGATACGACCTATTATTTAAATGGTCGTCTCGACATGATGTTGAAAAACTTGCTGCAAGGCGCAGCTCTAGTGGCGATCATGCTGACCATTTTCTTGCGCTTTCGCTTGGCAATGTGGGTAATGATTGGGCTGCCAGTGTGTTTTCTTGGCGCGGTGATGATGATGCCTGCATTAGGGATCACGGTAAACATCGTATCTCTTTTTGCCTTCATTATGGTGCTCGGTATTGTGGTCGATGACGCCATCGTGATGGGAGAGAGCGCCTACAGCGAAATTGAAGAAAAAGGCGGTGGCGTCGAAAATGTGGTTCGCGGTGTCAAACGTGTTGCCACGCCAGCTACTTTTGGTGTTTTGACCACAATTGCCGTGTTTGCCCCTTTCTTGTTGTCTAGCGGTATTGACAGTGCTTTCTTCTATGGTATCGCGGGTGTTGTGATTCTTTGTTTGATCTTCAGTTTGATTGAATCAAAGTTAATCCTTCCTGCTCACCTCGCACATACCCACTTTAAGCCAGTTAAACCTGGTGGCTGGCGTGACCGATTTAACCAACGCTTTTTTGGCTTTGTAAACGGCACTTATCGTAATTTTGTCACGACATGTACGCATTGGCGCTGGACAGTGTTTGCTGTGTTTTGCGGTTTACTGCTGATCAGTGCGGCTTTGGTCAACGCGAATTATGTTCGGGTGATCCCTAACCCTAAAGTGCCTACTGATTATCCTGCGATCACTATTGAAATGAACGATACCGTTTCAAGTGAGCAAACAATCAGCGCTCTTAAGACCATCGAACGTGTGATGCAAAAAATTGAATCAGAGACCATCGCAGAACATGGTCAAGGCATGATTCGTGATGTGCTTTCGTACAACCGAAGCCGTACCGAAGGCCGTGTTTTAGTGCCATTGGTTGATGAGGAATTACGCCCGTTCAATACATTTGAACTTGCTCGACGTTGGCGTGAAGCTATGCCAGTTATTCCTGGAATGAAGAGCATCAAAATCCGCGAGCAGAGCGCGGGTGGCGGTGACAGAGATGAGTTTGGTTACTTGCTGTTTGGTTCTAATATTAATGAATTGAACGAGGCTGGGCGTTACTTGATAGAGCGTTTACAGCAGGAAGAAGGGCTATACGATATTTCATCTTCTATTGATTCAGGAAGCAAAGAAGTGCTCCTTTCTCTTGCGCCTGTAGCGTACGATCTCGGACTGGATCTCACCATGATCGCAGAGCAAGTGGGTGGCAGCTTCTACGGTGGTGAAGCACAGCGTCTTATTCGTGATGGTGAAGAAATCAAAGTTATGGTGCGTTACCCGCAACTGACACGTGAAGCATTTTCATCATTACGTTACGCTGTGATTACCACGCCAGCAGGTAAGAAGGTCATGCTGGGTGATGTGGTGAAGATTAACGAGCAGCCGGGCGTGAGTAGCATTCGACGTGAAGGTGGGTATCAAACCGTTTATGTCTATGGTTCGATAGACGAAGAATTGGTTGAACCTCAAGAAATCGTGAAGGTCATCGACGACAATATCTTACCGGACATGAAGCAAGCCTTCCCGAGTGTGAAAACGGAATTAGGTGGTGATATTGAAGAGCAGGCAGCGCAGCGTAATGAACAGATTTTGTTCTTTATTGCAGGCATGATCATCGTCTACATCTTGTTAGCCGTACCGTTAAAAAGTTATACCCAACCTTTGATTGTAATGTCAGTCATTCCATTTAGTCTGACGGGGGCGATTTGGGGCCACTTCTGGCTAGGTTTGGATATCAGTATGATGTCGACATTTGGTTTGATCGCCGCTGCTGGCGTGGTTATCAACGACTCTCTAGTTATGACAGATTACGTAAACCAAGTGAGAGAAAAGGGTATGAACATCAAACAAGCGGTGGTTGAAGCGGGCTGTGCACGCTTTCGAGCGATCACGCTCACCTCAATAACGACGTTTGCGGGTGTATTGCCGATTATGTTTGAAACGAGCTTGCAGGCGCGTTTTGTCATACCAATGGCTGTAGCTTTGGGCTTTGCGGTGTTGTACGCAACGGTTCTGACTTTAGTGCTGGTGCCTTGTTTGTATTTAATGCTTGAAGATATTAAAAATATTTTCAGATCGATTAAGGGGCTTCTTCATCGCTTTATCAATCGTTTCAGAAAGTCGCCAGTGACGTCGAGCGTTGAAGTAAATATATAGAGTTAACAAGCTTGATGTTAACGATTAGGAGCAGCCTTCGGGCTGCTTTTTTATTTCTGTATTTTGATTCAAAGCAGTTCTAGAGTGGGTTGTTACGTAATTTATTCGATGAAAGAACAGCGAGAAAATCTCCTGATAAGTTATTCTTTTTATGAATACCTTTTGCGTGTTTGATTCCATTGGTTAATTTAACACTTGGTTAGCGAAATTTACCAGAGGGAGATAATGATGAATATATGGATTTATTTAAGTTATTGAAAAATAACAAAATAAAAGTTGGCATCGTATGTGCAATATATAAATTGTAACTAAAACGAACTGCTAATCCTCAAGGAGCTTATTATGAAAAGCGTATTTCTATCTACTCTAAGTCTTATTGTTGTAATGTCATCACCAATCGCTGCTGCTAACACTTTAGACAAAGAGGAGTGGAGCTTAGATTTACGTCAGGACTTTTCTGAAATGAAGCATGAAGCTGTAGCAGATATTCAGCAAATGAATATGGATGCCATCCACGCACGCGATGAGCGTATCGTGAAAAACATTAAAGATGAGCAAGAACAGTTAGTAAAGGTAACGTGCCACAAAGAGAAAGCAAGCAAGTCATAACCGCCGATAAAGAGACTAACAGACGAAAATGAATCCAATACGAGTTCAGTGCTAGTTAGCAGTAAGCACTGACCTTGTTGCTCTACTTGCCAGCCTTTTAAGGCTGGCTTTTTTGTTTCTCATTTCATAGGTGGTCTCAGAGCCTCAAGCTTATTATCAATCGTTGGCGTGTTTGATGAGCTATCGCTGGAGCGGATGTAACTTTTAAAAGTGTAGATTTCAGTAAACTGGAGGCGATGTTAGATATTTTAAATTTAGAAAAGATCCGTTCTCCTTTTTGACCTTCATCATACCTTAGTATGTGCCTTACCTTTACTTGAATTAGAACTCATATTGCAGGCTCTCGTTTAAAGGTATTGATGCATATTTAAAGAACAAGAGTTAGAAATATGGGCCTTATTAAAACTTGTAAAGATGGCTTTCGAGGAAAACCAGATTTTTCAAACTTGCTACATAATGTATTCCAGATAGATGACTTAGTATTGTCATTTGAGTGTCCGAACAATATATATGAAGGGCATGTATACCAAGATCTTGTGGAGTTAAAACAATTCGATGTTGACTCAAAAGAAGAACGGCATGAAAAGTTAATAAAATTGGCTTCTATTTATTTCTCATTTCAAAAAAAAATATTAAACCCTCTATTACCTATAAATAAACAAGGTGGTTTATATATTAGACTAAGGATCAAGTCTGCCAATGAGAATATTAGATCTGTCAATCAATTATCTTCATTCATAGAAAAAGAGTATGTGGAGTTTTATCATGCTCTAGAGTCTCCTGAAGGATCTAAGAAAGGAGATCATACAGAGATGATGAATGATGCTAACGATTACGCAAATCATCGCTGGGGATTAGAGCCGATAAACGAAGAAAAAAAGAGAGCGAAAGAAGAGTTTCTCGTAGGAGAGTTTCTTCGCGGCTACCCCCCAATTAAATGCCAGGCTATTGATGTTGGAGAGAAAACGTACTCAAAATACGTAGAAGGTAACTTGGAGTATAAGAAGGACTATCGAAGAGTCTACAATTTGCATATCAAAAATGAGTTTTACTTTAGTATCGAGTTTTTATACGAAATCGAGCCTATGTTTGCTCAAAAAAAGTTTTTAGATTGGGTGAGAAGTGCTGATGAAACCTTTGAGAAAAAGGTGTTAGAGTTACTAGAATTGTCTCCGCTTGTTGATTCGTATACTACCTCCAAGGTAGAGAGATTGACCAAATAAAATTGATCCTGTGCGCTCTGACTTTCAACTTAAAGAAAAAAGCCCGCAAAGAATTTCCTCTGCGGGCGTAATAAAGGGCACCAAATTGGGTGTCTATTCATTTTGGAGGTGGTCGAACGTCCATATAAAACTGACAATAGGCTTGGTGAGAGGCTTACCACCAGCGCGACCAACGGAGCTAAAGTTAACATTGTTGCAATGATTGTTAAAATGTTAATTCTTCAATCAATGTTTTCATTATCGTTAGTCTGGATTGTGAATATGTTGTTCTATTGTTCCTGGAATGCTTGACTGTCGGATTTGAATACATCATGAGATATAGATGGCCCTTTCTTTATCCATTTTGGTTATATAAATCTTGTCATATCACACTGCTAAATCTTCATTATTTTTAATAATTCGACATGGATTACGCCATTTTGTTACTGGTGTGTTTGTTTTTCGATGGTCTCAAATTTGAGTTCACGTATAACCAGGCAATTAAAGGAAAAGAGCAGCAGTTCGCTGCCCTTTATTGCTATAAAGACCGAAGGCTAATTCCAACGTAATAGCGTCCAATGTGATCGATTCGCGTGTTCTTTGAGGCGTGGGCATGGATTTACCAGGTAGGTGTAATCTGCGTATTCACATAAAGGCAAATCGTTGATTGAATCGGTATAGAAATGGATTTCAGAATAAGGCTCAGGCTGATTTTCTAGCCACTGTTTTAAGCGCGTGACTTTACCTTCACGATAACTAGGGACACCGTCGATTTCAGCGGTATAACAGTTGTCTTTCTCAATTAAATCAATTCCGAGTACGGTTGGAATATTAAGACGGCGACCAACGGCTTCCACCAAAAAAGTGACGCTGGCAGAGATGATAACCATATCTATACCATCACGAGACAGTTGCTCAATCAGAGTTTTGGCTTGAGGAAACTGTTTAGCCAGAATATGGCTTTCAACACATTCTTCAACCAAGGCGTTTACTTCTTCAATCGGCATGTTTTCTAGTGGCTTCATGGAGAACGCTAGGTAATCTTCCATGTCCATTTTGCCTTCAGAGTACAAGGCCATTAGACGCTGATCTTCCTTAATAAATAAAGGATCAGTCGCGATGCCTCTCTCAACCATAAACTCGTTCCAAATCATTGCGCAGTCAGCGTTTATTAGGGTTTCATCCATATCAAAAACATACAAAGGTTTGGACATGTTTAGGCTCTCACTGGTTGTATTTCGTTTAGGTTAAAGAGTAGCTCTAGTTGGCTGCCATTCGCTAGTAAGCGTTCTGAAGAGCGGTTAAGTAAGTCAACAGTGAGCTCACACTCTTCAACGTTCACTTGATAGCGAATAACATTACCTAGAAGCTGGTGGTTGGTGATCGTACCTACTTGTGGCGCTGAGATGTGGCTATCATATTGACGACCTTGCTCTTTTACATATATAGACTCTGGGCGAATCGCTACTTTCCATTCGGTATCAATGTTGAAGAGTTGCTTGGCTTTATTGGCTTCTACAAGGTTGTAGTGTCCCATGAAACCGGCCACAAACTCGTTAGCAGGATGAGTATAAATTTCTTCAGGTGTTCCTGCTTGAACAATTTCCCCTTTACTCATTAGGAAGATACGATCAGACATAATCATCGCCTCTTCTTGGTCATGAGTTACGAAGATAGTGGTGAGATTCATCTCTTTCTGAATACCTCGGATTTGCTGACGAAGATGTTTGCGGATTTTGGCATCAAGCGCAGAAAGTGGCTCATCAAGCAATAATATGCGAGGTTTCACCACCAACGCTCGGGCGAGTGCGACACGCTGGCGCTGACCGCCAGAAAGTTGATGCGGATAATGTTTTTCTTTACCTGCCAGATCCACCAGTTTGATTACTTTAGCTACTTCACGTCGAATATCATCATTCGCAAGCTTTTTCATTTTTAAGCCAAATGCAATGTTGCCTTCAATGGTCATATTGGGAAACAGCGCATACGATTGAAAGACCATCCCAATACCACGCTCTTGCGGGACTTGATGCGTGATATCTTCTCCGTTTACCCAAATCTCGCCGCCATCGACAGGGTTAAGCCCTGCAAGGCTGCGAAGTAGCGTCGATTTACCACAACCGCTAGGGCCCAAAAGCGTAATGAATTCACCTTGCTCGATGTTAAAGTGAATGTCCTCAAATACGGTGTTATCACCAAAACGTTTAGTCAGATTTTTCGCTGTTACGTAGCTCATTGTTTGACTCCTCGGCTGAAACGACTTGCCAACCAAGTCAGGAAAAAAATAAATAGGAAGTAGGTCATCACTAAGGCAGACGTAAAGTGGCCGCTCGTCTGGCGCATGTTATACAAGTAGATTTGCAGGGTTTCATAACGTGTGCCAACTAAAATATTGGCGAACACAAACTCTCCCAACAGAAATGAAAATGAAAGGAAAAGCGATGCCATCAGCCCTTTCTTGAGGTTAGGTAAAATGACCATCAAGAACGCTTTGGTTGTGCTTGCCCCTAGTAAGTGTGCCGCGTCCATTAAATCATTGAGGTTAATAGCTTCGAAGCTATTGGAAATCGCACGATACATGAACGGTAACGCGATGGTGAAGTAAGTGCCTATTAAAATCCAAGGGGTACCGATAAGAGATATTTCACTGTCAGCATAAAGTTGAAGCAAGCCGACGGACGACACCACTGGTGGTACAGCGAATGGTAGCAAAATCAATACGTTCATGAGCTTATCGAGCTTCGGGAAGTAGTAAAACACCACGAATATCGCTGGCAGAACCAGAATCACACTGAGGGTTAGCGAAGCAATACAAATAAACAGCGAACGCCCAAATGCTTGCAAAAAACGTGGGTCGGTCAGCAATTTAACGTACCAATTAAAAGTGAAACCATCCGGAAGTACCGTGGCGCCCCAGCGTGATGAAAGCGAATAGACAAAGGTCGCTAAAATCGGGATGAGCATGATCCCAACAATGGAATAAACCACTGTTTTATGGAATCGTGTATTAACGTTGTGCATGACTACTTCCTACCTGCATAGCTTTTCGAAATGAGCCATTGGTTAATCACTGTGATAAAGGCAAGTAACGCCATTAGAATCACCGAAATCGCAGCGGCGAGATTAGGTTCAAGGAACAGATCTCCCGATACCAGACTCGCGATTCGAATTGTGATGACGTTATAGTTACCGGAGGTCAACGCATAAACACTCGCATATGCGCCAATCGCGTTGGCTATTAAGATAATAAAGGTACCGAATAAGGCTGGTGAGAGCACTGGCAGAGCGACTTTCGCCCAATACTGCGATGTTTTGGCTCCCAATAGCGCAGCAGCTGCTTGCCAATCATCACTCAACGCGTCGAACGCAGGGTAGAGCAACAACACCGCCAGCGGGATTTGGAAGTAGATGTAAATGGCCAGCAGGCCCCATTTACCATAAAGGTCGAAATCACCGAGTAAGCCATACTGCTTGAGCAAAAGGGTAATTGCCCCATTGGTGCCTAAAATAATAATAAAAGCGAATGACAGAGGTACGCCTGCAAAGTTGCTGCTCATGTTCGTAAACGCAATCACACCGTCGCGGACTTTAGAATCGACTCTGCGTAGAGAAGAGACCAACAAAGTCGCAATGGCTAAGCCAAAAATGCTCGACCACACAGCTAACCACAAGCTGTTGCCAAACGCCTGCATCATAAAGGCGGAGTCGAGCACTTCAATGTAGTTATCTAAGGCAAGCTCGTCATCGTAGATAAAGCTGTTTAACAATACCCAAATCATAGGTGCAAGTTGAAATAGGTAGAAAAACAGCGCGAAAGGCGCCAACCAAACGGCTGGCTTAAAGCGCTTTAACCAAGTACTTGCCAAATTTGAGCGTGATTCGCTAGAGCTTGGGGAGAGGACAGAACTGCTCATAGTGCTAACAATTCCTGAGTGTATGGCTTGGTGTGGTCAAGGTTTAGCAATTGACAAACGGTGCCACAAATATCAGTTTGCTTAATATGACAATCTTGATGGGTAAACTTATCACCAATGACAAACAGGGGAACTTCTCGCTCTTCAGGTAAAATCCCACCGTGAGAAAGATCGTTGTTCATGCCATGATCGCTGGTCACAATGATTTGATACCCATCAGCAAGCCATTGTTTGATGTAGTTGGAAAGAATAATGTCTGCACCTCGCGCACAATTGCGGTATTGGCGAGAGTCTAGGCCAAATTTATGTCCTGTATCGTCGATATTCATGGGGTGGATCAGTAAGAAATCAGGTTGATAGTTTCGACGTAAATACTCTGCGTCCAGGAACAAGGCTTCATCAGGATAATGATCCCAATGGTAAAAGCAGCCGTGCTGGATATTCAGAGTTTCATCATGCGTGAAACGATCGCGAACAGGTTCAAATGGCGCGCGATTATAAAGCTCACTTACCCAGTGGTAGGCAGCCGCAGCGGTCACTTTGCCTTGGGCTTTTGCCAAACTGAAAATGGAATCGTGTTTGGATAGACGAACGATATTGTTGTTTACGATGCCGCTTTCTACAGGGTGAACGCCCGTTAAAATGCACTCATAAAGTGGGCGAGACATAGAGGGCAGCTCACATTGCACAGGATAAAGCGTTGCGCGAGTTTCTTGTTGGGAGCGACTTTGTTCTAGAAGACCATTGAGGTAGCCCATGCAATCACGGGCTACCTGATAGTTCAGTCCATCTAGAACAACAAGGATGACCTTATTGCTCATAACGACTTACTCTTATTGCTGGTGGATTAAGACACTTTCTTGCCATTGACGTGGCAGCTTACGCGCGGACTTTTCCCAAGCTGAGAAGTCAGTCACTGGGTGAACATTGCTGTATTGGTCGTTAGCAATTAGCTTGTCTTGCACTGCTTGAGGCAGTGTGATGTTGGTGCGGATTGGACGCGCATAACCTTCTGCTAAGTTGATTTGCCCTTGATCGCTGAAGATGTATTCACGAGCAAGCTTTGCTGCATTAGGGTTCTTCGCATATTTATTGATTATGGTTGTATAACCAGAAATCACAGAGCCATCTTGAGGAATGCTCACTGTAAAGCGGTCGCGGTCAATTTTGTCGCGATAGTTCAACGCATTGAAGTCCCACATGATCGCCACTTCAACTTCGCCTTTTTCTAAGTTGGCGATGTTCGGATCGGTAAATGAAAGACGACCTTGCTTCGCGAGTTCAGAAAAGAACTTGAGCGCAGGCTTGAGGTTGGATTCGTCCCCACCGTTGGCGAACGCTGCGGCGAGAACCGCGTTGTTTGCCTGTGCTGCTACGCCGACGTCACCTACGGTCACTTTGTAGTCGCCTTTTAATAGGTCATCCCACGTTTTTGGCGCGTCTTTTACGAGGTTATTGTTGGAGATAAAAGAAATAGTGCCAGTGTAAGCAAGTGCCCAATGACCATCTTCGTCTTTTGCCCAATCTGGAATGTCATTCCAAGTTGTTGGTTTGTATGGTTGAGTGACGCCTTTTTTAACCGCTACACGTGCGAAGGCAAAGCCTACGTCACCAATGTCTGCGGTCGCGTTTTTCTTCTCAGCTTCGAATTTTGCGATTTCTTGAGCCGAGCTCATATCCGTGTCTTGGTGCTTAAGGTTGTAATTTGACTTTAAATCAGCCCAAGTGTCTTTCCAGTTCGCCCAACTGTCAGGCATACCTACACTGTAAACCGCCCCTTCTTTTTGTGCTGCGGTAACCAATGACTCAATATCGGCTTCTTTCGCTACTGTTGGTGCTGCGAGCGTTACCGCGATGATTGCCGCTGGTGCAGTAATTGAACGACTTAGCAAAGTTTTCATTGTCTCCATCCTTCTGGACTAGGTCAGTAAGTTCGCTTTGTATGCTATGGATGGAATGTGACGATTTAGAGCAAGTAATTTGACAGTTTTTATGAATTTCTATGGCACTTATATTTCATACGCTCAATATGTGTTCTGTTGATTAATGTCATATTTTTGTTACTTACACGCCTTATGTTGTTCATCAAATTATCGTTGGACTAGATCAGAATGAGAGCGACAGGCACCGGACAATTTGGTACCCAATTAGGAAAAATTAGAAGCAGCTTAAAGCAGCAGATTCTTTCCGGCATCATGTCGGAAGGACAAAAATTGCCATCAGAAAGAGAGCTCAGTGAACTATTTTCTACGACTCGAATCACTATCAAAGATGCATTGGTGTCTTTAGAAACTGAAGGTCTGATCTACCGAGAAGAGCGTCGTGGCTGGTACGTATCTCCAGAGCGGATCTGTTACAACCCGTTGTCTCGTTCTCACTTCCATCAAATGATTAGAGAGCAGCATCGTATTGCAGAAACCAAGTTACTCAACGTGCGAAGTGAAATGGCCGCAGGTGAGTATGCAAAATCGTTAGAGGTTGAGCGAATTACCCCAATTTATGTGATTGAACGGTTACGTTTTATTGATGGGCGAGCGGTATTGTTTGTTGAAAATATACTCAAATCAGCACTGTTTGAAGGTATATTGTCCGAGAACCTCATCATGTCACTGACGGGTATTTATCGTGAGAAGTATGGCTACGAGACAAAGCGCTCTCGTTTTGATGTGATTCCAACGTCAGCACCTGCTCATGTCGCTAAAGCGTTGAACTTGGCTGAAGGACAGCCGGTTCTGAAAATTCGTCGAGTAAACTACAAACAAGATGGCAAATTAATGGACTGCGAATTCGAGTATTGGCGTCCAGATGCAGTGATGATTCGCATTGATAGCGTAGGATAAAGTGCAGAATTAAAAAGAGCCCAATGAAGGGCTCTTTTTCGCATATTGGTTAGAGAGGCGGTTTAAACTAGTCCTTGCTCTTTTGCCATTTTACTTGCTATGCCAGGCGCTTTCCAAATGCTTGGCAGCAAAATGAAAGACACAGGTACGGCGGTAATTACAATGAAAGACTGCAATGCAGAAATACCACCAGAGCCCATTGATATAAGCGCAATAGCGACAATACCCATCATCAAGCCCCAGAATGAGCGAATCACTGCGTTTGGTTCCGTAGAGCCCGTCATTACCACACTGATTGTGTAAGTCATCGAGTCACCTGTCGTCACGATAAATGTTGTCGTTAAGATCAGGAACAGAACCGAAATGATCATTGGGTAAGGTAATTCACCGGTAATCGCTAGCAGTGCTGCAGGCAAGTTAAAGCCTTCAAACGCAGATGAAATCAAGCCAGGGTTATCAAGCTCAAACGCAAGGCCACTGCCGCCAACAATACTAAACCAGAAGCAAGTAATCAGCGGTGCTGCGATGCTAATAGACATGATCAGCTGGCGAATTGTACGACCACGAGAGATACGAGCAATAAAGATCGCCATCATTGGGCCATAACCGATAAACCAACCCCAGAAGAATACTGTCCACCAGCTTAGCCAGCCCGTATCACCACGGTAAAGCGCCATTGGGAAGAAGTTATCTACCATGCGACCAACGCCTTGTACATAGCCATCAACAATAAAGCTTGTCGGTCCAAAGAACAGGATGTAACCAATTAACAGCACAGACAAAATAATGTTGTAACGACTGACGATTTGAATACCTTTGCTCAAACCGCTTAGTGCGGAAAGGGTATACATCAGGATCGCTGCCATGATAACCATGCTTTGAGTTACGAACGTATCTGGCAGGCCAAACAATGAGTTTAGCGCGTAGCTAATTTGTAAACCTAAGAAGCCGATAGGACCGATGGTTCCTGCTGCTACGGCAATAATGCTACATGCGTCAGCAACATCACCAATCCAGCCTTTAATGGCTTTATCGCCAAACACAGGGTAAAGCAGAGTACGCGGCTTAAGAGGCAGGCCTTTATCGTAATGCAAGTGCATTAAGACAATGGAAGATAGACCACCAAGGATCGCCCAAGCTAAGAAGCCCCAGTGCATAAAAGACTGAGATAGAGCATTGATTGCGGCAGTTTTCGGAGAGGCTTCACCGTATAAAGGTGGGGCAGTCACAAAGTGCGCGATAGGCTCAGCAGCGGCCCAGAACACACCACCACCTGCAAGTAGGGTACAGAGTACAATTGACAACCATTTAAAGTTATCAATATCAGGTTTCGCTAGACCACCTAGACGCACATAACCAGTGCGACCAAACGCAAGAGCCAAACCAATAAGGAAATTCAGAAGAAGCAGTACTTGCCAGTAAGCTCCGAAATATTTAGTAGCAAAGCCGAAGCCGGTGTTAACCATTGCGGTTAGAGAGTCGGTATTCGTTAGGGCAAGTAAAACGAATAGAGTGAGGAAGCTACCACTTAACCAAAAGACAGGATTGGTGAGTTCGAGGCGCTTGAGCAGAGATGGGGGATGAATCGCAGAATAGTCAGCATCCTGAATAGGCGCTGTGTGGGAGGCGGCATTCGTCATATTTGACATAATTACTTCGCTTTTTAGGGCTATGAAGCCGTGCATTTCCCCTCACATCGTTTCGACGAAAAGTGTGAGGATGTTCAAAAAGCCGATGATGTTAACATGTCGAAGTTGCAAATATAACCTTAGATTTCGATTAATTTTTAACAGGTTAGCCAAGTTGCTGATTTTTGGGTAGAGATCAAAGGAAAGTGTTTTTACGTGAAGTGCACCGCATTTCGTATGTAAATAACATTTCCCTTGTTTTTGCATGGATTACTCAGGATTACATTGAGAAAGCATGTTTTTTCTCCAAACTGAGGTTTACTCAATGGCTCACTTCGAACTTAATGGACAGTGGTTACTTACCTCGCCACAGCGTCCCGATATTGAAATTCCAATGTCTATTCCGGGCGATAATATTTCGGCGCTTTTACAAGCAGAGCGCATTCCGGATCCTTATTTTGCCGATAATGAAAACAAAGTTCGTTGGATTGAAGAGTGTGAGTGGCATATCTCGCGTGAGTTTGAAGTCGACGCGTTTACGTTGTCTGCCAAGCAAGTGTGGATGACGCTAACTCGTGTCGATACCTTGGCAACTTTCTATGTTAATGGTGAGTTAGCACTAACTTGCAGCAACATGTTTACCCAGCAACGTGTGGATATTAAACCGCATTTAAAGCAAGGTACTAACACGATTCAGGTTGAGTTTTCTCGGGTGGATTTAGAAGGTATCGCAAGAGCAAAAAAACTACCATTTCCTATTCCATCGGCAATGGGCAACAACCAAATTCCACACATGAACTTGATCCGCAAAACACAATGCCATTCCGGATGGGACTGGGGCATTTGCTTGATGGTATCGGGTATTTACGACCCCATTCAAATCGACATTGTGAATGAGCTTTGGCTCAAAGGCTTCTCGACAGAGCAGCAATGGCAAGCCGATGAGAGTGTGTTTCTTGATGTATTAGTTGAAGTGGAAACGGACAGTCAACGCCATGAAATGATGGTTGAATTTAATGGCGAGCGTCAATGCATTCAAACAAACGGAAGTGGTCACTATCATTGCCAGTTCCACATTTCGGAGCCTCAACGCTGGTGGCCATCGGGTTATGGCGAAGCTTATCTTTACCCCATTACCATTTCTTGCATAGAGCAAAAGTTAACGCGCAACGTTGGTTTGCGTCAGTTAACCCTAAATAACCAAGCTGATGAACATGGCTCTGCGATGGAATTCATCGTCAATGGCGTACCAATTAATGCCAAAGGTGCCAACTGGATCCCTGTTGACGCAATGCCGGGGCGAGAATGCGAAACACGTTATCGCAACCTTTTGCAAAGTGCGGTTGATGCTAACATGAATATGATACGTGTGTGGGGCGGAGGTCAGTACGAGAGCGAGATCTTTTACAATCTGTGTGATGAGCTAGGCTTGTTAGTATGGCAAGACATGATGTTCGCATGTTCACTGTACCCATCTGATAATGACTTCTTAAAAGAGGTCGAAGATGAGCTTCGATACCAAATCTCGAGGCTTAAGGAGCACCCATCAATAGCACTTTGGTGTGGTGATAATGAAGTGATTGGTGCCATTGGTTGGTATGAAGAATCCAAGCACAACAAAGTCAAATACACGGTTAACTACGATCGCCTCAACCGCATGATTGAGCAGGTGATTACCGAACAAGATAGCGTTCGTCGTTTCTGGCCAAGTTCCCCGTGTAATGGTGAACTGGATTTCGGTGACGCGTGGCATGATGATAGTAAAGGTGATATGCACTTTTGGGACGTTTGGCACTCAGGAAAATCATTCAATGCCTACCTTGACGTGAATCCTCGTTTTTGCTCTGAGTTTGGTTTTCAATCTTGGCCATCTTTTGCAGAAGTTAAGCAGTTTGTCCCGGAGCAAGATTGGAATATCACGTCCCTAACCTTTGAACAACATCAGAAGAATCCTCGTGGTAACAGTATCATCACAGAGATGTTCACGCGTTATTTCCGTTTTCCCTCTGGATTCGAGAACATGCTGTATTTAAGCCAAGTTCAGCAGGCAATCGCGATCAAAACTGCGTGCGATCATTGGCGTGCCATTTCTCCAGTTTGTCGCGGCATGCTGTACTGGCAACTCAACGACAACTGGCCTGTCAGTTCTTGGTCTAGCTTGGAATACAGTGGTCGTTGGAAGCAGTTGCACTACCATGCAAAACGCTTTTTTGCGCCGCAGTATTTGGTATTTTCCGAGCATACAGGCAAGTTGAGCCTGCATTTGCTCAATGATGCCAAAGAGCCCGCAAGCGTCAACGCACTGCTCAAGTGGGTAGATTGGCAAGGGGAAGAAAAGCAATGTTGGGGCTTAGAACAAACGGTCATAGCAGACAGCAATACGATTTTGTGGCAATTGGATGAATCGATTGAGAAGGATGAACTTACGTCAGGCTTCCTCTATGTTGAAGCGCAAATCGGTGAAGACAGAATAAGCAACACATGGTTTAGTACTCACGAGCTAAAAACCTTGCCGATAGCGAAAGCCAATATTGATGTCTCGATTGAGGGTAGCCAAATTACATTGGTTGCGGATAAGCCTGCGTTTTTTGTTCATTTGGAGAGTGATGTTGATGGAAGGTTCAGTGACTCCAGTTTTACTCTGCTGACCAACGTTCCAATGACGGTTGAGTATTTAGGTGATGATGTTTTCGGCATGCAACAGTCGTTGAGGGTATACCACCTTAATGATTAAAACGGGCATAGAGCATCTATATGCTGATAACTAAAAAGGGAGCGTTTGCTCCCTATTTTGTGCTCTTTGTAGCCACGAAACTGTATACGGTTGCCTCTCTCACAACAATTTATGATTCATCTCTATTTTTTATCATTTATAAATTGTCGTTTTTGAGGTGTTGTCCAGAATGGCATTATCCACGTGCAACATAAGATTGCCGGGAATAAAAATAATTACAATACTGCCTTACTGGAAGATACATGAAAATCAAACCCCTCCCACCTTTAAATAGCCTCGTTGCGTTTGAAGCGTCGGCGCGGCACTTGAGTTTTACGTTAGCCGCTGACGAGCTAAACGTGACTCAAGGTGCTATCAGTCGCCAAATTAGACAATTAGAAGAATACTTAGGCAAGGCTATGTTCACGCGAGCCAACCGAAGCATTAACTTAACGCCTACAGGTCTTCAATATTATCAAGCTGTCAGTCAATCTTTGCTCGATATTGCTCAAATCACGGGTGAAGTGAAGAAATGGCAGGGCGAACAAAAGATCACGGTTGCGACGACAAATGCAATGGCAGCCTTGTGGTTGTTGCCTAAGGTTGCTCAATTTCAAAATGAACATGATGACATCGATATAAGGATATTGGCCTCAGATAATGTGTTGGACTTACGCCGATTAGATTGCGATATCGCCTTGTTTTATTGTCGCACTCCACCTGCGGAAATGGATGTGACAACGCTATTTTCAGAAGAAGTATTCCCTGTGTGTAGCCCGCTTTATTTAGAGAAAATAGGCCAGCCTAGTGAGCCAGAAGAAATCTTCAATAAAACGTTACTCTATCTGGAAGAGTCTCAAAGAGATTGGGTGAATTGGGAGCAGTGGTTTGCGAGTGTTGGATTGCCAAATATTTCGCCTCGTAATCGCATGAACATTAATAACTATCCAATGCTGTTACAAGCGGCTATTAATGGTCAGGGCATCGCGTTAGCCTGGGGCTCATTAGTGGACGACTATTTACAAAGCGGCGCTTTGGTTAGGCCAGTCGAGCATGTTCTTTCAACACCTTCCAATTTTTCTATGCTTGAACCTAAAAATAGAGGTTTAATCCCAGCCAGCGTCAAACGTTTTAGAGAATGGCTTTTGCATCAGTTGCCAGATGAGGTGGGTGATCGAGGCTTAGCTTAAATCAATAAGCAGAGAAAATAACAGAGTTTGGTAATGTTAAAAAAGCGGGAATATCAGTTCCCGCTTTTTTAATTGATTGATGAAACGACGCACTAACTTAGTACTGGTCCCTGATTAAGTGTGGAATCATCTTTCAGCGAGGATGTTGAAGCGATAGGCTCGGAAGCCACAGTTTTGCTTTCAACAAGCGGTTCAACAGGACCATCAAGTTTCTCTTGCTCTGGGTGAACATGCTCAGGAAGCATTGCCCATGGCTTAGGTTCGCGTCGAATACTATGGAACAGCGTTAAGCTCATCACCGCGATAAAAATCGCGATAGGGAAACCGGCAATAATGGAGGCCGTTTGCATTGCTTTTAACCCTCCTGCATATAGAAGCACTCCCGCAATGGCAGCGATCATGATTCCCCACAATACGCGTATAGACGTAGGAGGCTCACTGTGTCCAGCGGCATCGAGGGTACATAGAACTAAGGTACCTGAGTCAGCGGAGGTAATGAAATAAGTACCGAGTAATAAACACGCAAGCACGCTAAGGAGTTTACCAAACATACCTGTATCTAGGTTGTCGAATAGCGTAAACAAAGCGCGTGTCGTATCGGCTTTAGTCGCTTCAAGAATCGGGCCGCCAGAAAAATCCGCAGGTGGTGTTTGTTTAGCTTCTTGTGCCGTAGTGACTTGCTCTTGATGAGCAACACGAGCGTCTTGCTCTACCTTCAACGCTGCACCACCAAATACTGAAATCCATAAAAAGGTGATCAGCGTGGGTACGATGAGAGCACCGCCGATAAGCTCACGTATTGTGCGTCCTTTAGAGATACGAGCTACAAACATGCCAACGAAAGGGGCCCAAGTCATCCACCAAGGCCAGTAATAAGCCGTCCACCAGTTTTGCCAGCCAGAGTCATTCTGTGCATCGCTCCATAAGCTCATACCGATAATGTTTTGTGCATAAAGCCCCGTGCTTTCAAGTAGCGTATTTAAGATATAGCGAGTTGGGCCAATGTAAAGTACGACTAGCACGAGTGCGAGTGAAAGCAGCATGTTCCATTCTGATAAACGGCGAATACCTTTCCCTACACCAGATAGCACCGATGCAACCGCACAAGTACAAAGGGAAACGATAATAAAGAGTTGAATCCCCAAACTAATGTCTAGACCAAAGGCTTGATTCAAACCAGAGTTTATTTGGATAACTCCCATCCCCAAGGTTTGAGAGATACCGAAAGCAGTCACCGCGACTGTTAGGATATCAACCGTGTGCCCGATAGGCCCATAAATACGATCGCCAATCAAAGGGTACAAGATAGAGCGTAGGGTAAAAGGCAGATCTTTACGGTAGGAAAAGTAGGCTAATGCGAGTGCAACAATAATAAAGACAGACCAAGGATGTAGACCCCAGTGAAAGAATGTCAGTTTCATTGATGTTGTTGCGGCTTCATTGGTCAGGCCTTGAGTAAATGGGTTGTCAGCGTAATGCCACATCGGTTCGGCGACCGACCAGAAAATTAAGCCTATCCCCATGCCTCCGGAAAAAAGCATGGATACCCAAGACAAATAACTAAACTCTGGTTTTTCGTCATCTTTACTCAAACGAATATGTCCATATCGACTAACCATAAGATAAAGAAGAAAACCGACAACGAGTGAAACAAGTCCGATGTAAAACCACTTCATATTCTGTAACAAAATGCCGGAAATCGTTTCGAAGTATTGGCCCGCTTGGTTGGCGAGAATGGCGCAGAAAAGTACAAAACCGATAACGACGATCTTTGATGCGATAGTCACAGTCGGATTGAGTCCTTTCAATATCCCAGATGTTGCTCTCATAGGCATCCCTCACAGTGCTTTTGTTTTAGCGTTATTGTTTGTTGCGTTATTGTTAATTTTTGAAAGAGAGTAGAGAGAGGGCTTTTGTGTTTCAACTGATTAATACTCATCGGTTAATGAGTATTAATCATGACAAGAAGAACCTTGTTAATTAAAAGGTTATTTTGTTGTTTGAGATCAATGCACGAATGATAAAAACTCATCCAAACCCGGCGAAAAAGTCGTTTGTTTGTTGCTGGGTTGTTAATCAAAATCATCCCCACTAACACAACACGATGTTGTACGCACTGGATGCAACTCGACTCTCGGAGATAAGAATATGAGCAATGTCAACCAAACCATTATTCCTGTTGAACTTGTTGATAATGTACTGAACCCAATCAGTGAAGCAACAGGAATGCCGAATCAGGCCTACACCAGCGAAGAGTATTTTACCTTTGAGCGTGATCAGGTGTTTGGTAACACTTGGGTATGCATTGGTTTTGCATCAGACCTGCTTAAAAATGGTTATGTGATGCCACTTGATTTCATGAATCTTCCACTACTCATGATGAGAAATCGTCAAGGTGAAGTCCAAGTCTTCCACAACGTGTGTAGCCACCGAGGTATGAAGCTGGTGCATGAAGCAGGCGAAGTTCAAGGCATGATTCGCTGTCCTTACCATTCATGGACGTACGATCTTGATGGCAATCTAAAAGGCACACCACACATTGGTGGTATCGCAAAACACAAAGATGATCGATTTAAGTGTGAAAAACACGGCCTTAAGCCACTTCGTTCAGCCGTTTGGATGGACATGGTATTCGTTAACTTATCGGGCAATGCAGAAAGCTTTGAAGATCATATCGCGCCGCTAGAGCAACGTTGGCAGCAGTTCTTAGGTGAAGATGGGTTAGGGCTTCTTCGCCGCGTGAACATGGGTGGCAACTTAGAGATCGAAGTGAAAAGTAACTGGAAGCTTGCCGTAGAAAACTACTGCGAGGCTTACCACTTACCTTGGGTGCATCCGAGTTTGAACAGTTATTCTCGCCTAGAGGATCACTACAACATCATGTTTGCAGAGCGCTTTGCTGGTCAAGGTAGTCTCGCGTACAACCTTTCTGATACAGCAGGAACACACTTACCTAAATTTCCAAGCTGGCCAGAAGATAAACTGCGTCATGCAGAATACGTTGCACTCTTTCCAAACGTGTTGCTTGGTATTCAAGCCGATCATGCCTTTGCAATGATGATTGAACCAATCACTGCGAATAAGAGTGTTGAGCACCTACGTGTTTTCTATGTGGGTGATGAAGCAACGAAAGATGAGTTTGCTGCGTGTCGTACCGCTACCGTTGAGTCGTGGCGAGTCGTATTCGGCGAAGATATTGGAGCGGTCGAAGGTATGCAGGAAGGTCGTTACTCCCCTGGCTTTAGTGGTGGCGTGTTCTCACCAGAAATGGATGTTCCGACGCATTTCTTCCAAACCTGGTTGGCAAAGCAAGTGAAAGCGGCACTGGAGCAGTAATATGATGCATTACCTTAATTATATTGATGGTGAGTGGTGCGATTCAGAGCAAGCGCTGACCGTCATGAACCCTGGCACAGCCGAAGCGTATGCGACGATTGCAGAAGCCACTATCACCGATGCCGATCGCGCAATGGCAGCGGCACGCCGAGTGGTCAATCAAGGCCTTCTTTCGGACGTTCGTCCAGCCGTCAGAACCGAGTGGATGTTAAAAGCCGCCGCAGCTATTCGTGAAATGGTTGATGAAGGTGGGTTAGTTGCCTGTCGTGAAAATGGGAAATCTTTGCAAGATGCCAAAGATGAGTTTTTAGAGTCGGCACGTTACTTTGAATACTACGCAGGCATGGCCGACAAGCTGGAAGGCACGTCAATTCCGTTGGGTAAAGACTATGTCGACTTCACTCAATATGTGCCGTTTGGCGTGTCAGTGCAGATTGTGCCGTGGAATTTCCCTGTCTCTATTTGTGCACGCTCATTGGCACCTGCATTAGCCGCAGGTAACGCAGTAGTGATCAAATCGCCAGAGATTTCCCCACTTGCCATGACGCTGTTGATTCAAGCGATTGAAAAAGCGGGCTTCCCGAAAGGTACGATTAACCTTCTATGCGGTAAAGGCTCAGTCGTTGGCAGTCATTTGGTGCAGCACCAAGAGGTCGATCAAATTGTCTTTACGGGTTCCGTTCCAACCGGCCAACGCATCCTGCAAGATTCAGCGCAACGCGCTACTCCATCGGTGATGGAGCTGGGTGGTAAATCGGCTGCTATCGCGCTGAAAGATGCGAACCTCGAAACACTTTTGAAAAGCGTTCAGGTCGGTATTTTCTTTAACGCTGGTCAAGTGTGTTCGGCAATGTCTCGTTTGCTGATTCAAAAAGAGCGTTATGAAGAAGTAAAAGCGGCAGTAGTGGAAATGGCAAAAAGCCTAACCATTGGCCAAGGCGAAAGCCAGCCGGACATCACACCGTTGGTATCTGCTGATCAACAAGCACGCGTGCTTGAAATGATAGAACAAGCAAAAGCCGACGGCGCGAATATCCTAACGGGTGGCTATGCACCTGATCTATCGGGTTACTTTGTGGCACCAACAGTGATTGAAGCCACGCCAGATATGCGCATTGCACAAGAAGAAGTGTTTGGTCCTGTATTGGTGATTACACCGTTTGAAACTGAGCAAGAAGCAATCGAGATCGCGAATGGCACCGATTTTGGCCTGGTTGCTGGTGTCTTTGGTGAAAGCCTAAACCAAACATTGCGTGTGGCGCAGCAACTGCGTGGTGGGCAAGTGTTCATCAATGAATGGTTTGCTGGTGGTATCGAAACACCATTTGGTGGCGTGGGCTTGTCCGGTTTTGGGCGAGAAAAAGGACAAGAAGCGATTTATAGCTATGTCCAGACACGCAATATTGCCATTCGTTTGCAGCAAGACAGCAACGTATAGCTACCGTGTAACTTGATTTTCATCACCTCGCACCGGCTTGGATTTCAGACCACAAGCTAGGGCGAGGTTGATGGAATCGCTACAAATCTGACAGCGGTTTGTAAACACGGAAATTCTGAACAAGGTAGTTGGAGTAAAAGTGATGAGAAAGTGGCTCTGTATTATTTGCGGCTTAATCTATGATGAAGCACAAGGTTGGCCATCCGATGGCATTGCACCAGGAACAGCATGGGAAGATGTGCCGGATGATTGGTTATGCCCCGACTGTTTAGTGGGTAAGGCCGATTTTGAAATGATCGAAATCACCGACGATGAGCCAGTAGAAGAGGTCGCGGCAGTGTCTTCGGTGTCGGTAGGATCGTCTGTTCAGCCAAATGCGACTCAGCCACTTCCATCTGAAGTCACTCAGCCTATATTTTCAGCTGACCCTATTGTTATCATCGGTAGTGGCCACAGTGGTTACCAGTTGGCAGCGGCACTTAGAGCGCAATCTGAAACGGTTCCGATCACTGTCTTTACCGCTGATGATGGCGCACTGTACAGCAAGCCTGCCTTGTCTAATGCACTGGTCATGAATAAAGACGGCGACGCGCTACAAAGTGAAAGCGCGTTGGAGTGGGAAAGTCGTCTCAATATCCGCGTTTACCCGCATACCCGCGTTGAGCATATCGATCGTGCCAATTCAACGCTACACACCTCTATCGGCAAATACGCCTATAGCCGCTTGGTACTGGCAACAGGTGCATCACCGATTGAAATCCCAATTGAGGGAGATCGCTCTTGTGTTATGAGTGTGAACGACTTAGTTGATTACCGCCGTTTCAGAATTCAGCTACAGAACAAAAAGCGCATCGCAATCCTCGGCGATGGCTTAATTGGCTGTGAGTTCGCGAATGACCTGATCGAAAGCGGTTATGAAGTGACAGTTATCGGGTTAGGTCAATGGCCAATGGAGCGTTTGATCCCGCAACAGTTGGGTGAATCATTACAAAGTGCACTTGCAGATCGAGGCGTGCAATGGGCTCTACAAGACAGTATCGCCAGAATCGAGCCAATGTCCGAATCAAGCGCGGTTTTGCATCTAAACAGTGGCAAGCAAATTGAAGCAGACCTAGTGCTAAGCGCGGTTGGACTCAAGCCAAATGTATCGCTGGCTGAGCAAGCAGGGCTAGAAGTGAGCCGCGGCATTAAAGTGAATCAATTCGGCCAGACGAGTGATGAGAATATTTACTCGCTAGGCGACTGTGTTGAAACCGAGCAAGGTTGGCAGCCGTATATTGCGCCGATTAATCAAATGATTCCTTCCGTAGCGAAAAGCTTGCTAGGCGATGTCGCGTCAATCTCGTTAACGCCAACTCCTGTGATTGTAAAAACGCCGATTCTTCCACTCACTATTTTCCCGGTTGCCCCGAACGAACTGGGACAATGGTATATCGAGAGTCAGGCAGATGAATTGACCGCTGCGTTTTATTCTCCTGAGGGAACGATGCTTGGCTTTGCGTTGCTAGGAAGAAAAGTACAGTCATTACGTAGTCCTTGGCTAGATCAATTGTCATTGAAACTTTCAGCAGCGTAACGGAGAAAGAAGATGATTCATTTACCCAATGATGATGCAACATGTGGTTGGTACCATGCGTTGCCAAGTATTGCAGAAAAACCAGCGTTAAAAGGTAAACAAACTGCTGACTATGCCGTGCTAGGTGCCGGTTTCGCTGGACTAGCTATGGCAAGACGTTTAGCTGAACTTCAGCCTAACGCACGAATTATACTGATTGACGCACAACGTATCGGCCAAGGGGCGTCAGGGAGAAATTCGGGCTTTGTGATCGATTTGCCCCATAAGTTTTCACTTGAGCATCCCGATCCTGAGCACAAACAAAAGTTATTATCGCTCAACCGTTCTGCGATTGCTCAGCTAGACACTTTAGTGTCGAAGCACAGTATTTCTTGTCAATGGTCAGCAAAGGGCAAATATCAAGGAGCCGTAGGGGCGCGCGGTGAAGCGTATCTCGATCACTTTGAGCACCTAATGAAAGACCTTGGCGAACCATACTTCCATGTTAATGGCAGTGAGCTGGCGAAAGTCTTAGGGACAAATTACTACAGCCGCGCAATTTACACGCCAGGTGGTTATTTAATGCAACCTGCTGCTCTGGTGCGTGGGCTAGGGGAAAGCCTTCCAGAGAATGTCGAGGTGTTAGAAAACTCGCCAATCCGCAAACTCAGTAAAGAAAACGGTTACTGGGTATTACATGGAGATAGTGGTTCTGTTGAAACCACTGAACTGTTACTTGGCACCAGCATTTTTACTCGGGAGTTTGGTTACCTTAAAAACAGATTACTGCCAGTGATGACGTTTGCAAGCTGGACGCGTCCATTGACCGACGCAGAAATGCAACGATACGGAGGTGAGCTGAATTGGGGCCTAACCCCAGCTGATCATGCGGGAACGACGTTACGTATGACCGCTGATCGACGTATTTTGATCCGCAATACTTACAAACACGTGCCGAAGTATGGCTCAAGCATGAACGATAAAGTCAGAGAGCAAATCCGAGACGATCATCGTCAAGTCTTTTTGGCGCGTTACCCCGAGCTGGCCGACGTACCATTTACTCACACATGGGGTGGGGTATATGCCATCTCTCGTAACTTTACTAACTTTTTTGGTCAATTAAATGAAGGTGTTTATGCCAGCGCTTGTGACAATGGTGTTGGTGCTGCGTGGGGAACCATTTCTGGAACGCTGTTAGCTGACTATGTCGTTGGTGCGACATCTAAATCATTGGATGACATACAGCAAGTGACAGGAATGCCTTGTTTGAATCCGCCAGAGCCTTTTTTAGGCATGGGAGTAAAAACGCGTATCCAATTAGCAAAATGGCAAAGCCGGAGTGAATTATGAAGCAAGTCAAACTCGTTGATAGTAAAAACCTAGATTTTAATGTTCGTGGTGATACGCCGGGAATGGCGTACGTAGCCCGAGCGTTAAGCCCGGAAATTTCACCAAACATTGGCGTAGGCTTTGCTAAATGGGAAGGCGCTCAAGTGGCTTGGACGGTGCTTTATGATGAGGTTATTTTTGTGATTGAAGGTTGTTTCGAGCTGACCGCAAATGGTGAGACACATTTTGTGCACCCAGGTCAAATGTTGTGGATCCCGGAAGGAACCGAATTGGTTTATGGTGGGCATGCTCTATTCGGCTACGTGGTTCATCCAGGAAACTGGAAAGAGCTACACGGGATTGAATGATTTGTTTTACAGACGAGACAACGACTTGAAGTTCTACTCGTGCTAAATCAAAAATCGTTCACAGTGTATGTGAGCCAAATCAACTCGCCCGTCAAGGGCGTGTCACCGAAGCCTCCTTCTTGAAGTCATTTGGGTATATACATCAGTTTTAACGATAGCCATATCGAGATGCTTGGTATGGCTTTTATCGTTAAGGATAATAATCTCATTGGATCAAGGGGTATATAATCGTTAAATTGCACTTGCGACATCTTTGCGCTGTGACTGGCAATTCAAACTATTGTTTTAGCCAATAGAAACACTAAAAATTATCCACCAAATAATACGTTACTGAGTCTGGCCGTTGCATTTACGGCTGCCTATTTCGCAGCCGATGATTATTACTTAATATAAGAACTCACCATGCACACTCGTCGTGAACGCGTACTTGATCCCTTTCATCGTCTAACGGTATTTACAGATAAATGGCGACTTGGATCTAAATCTTATCTTACTGATCTCGCATCTATTGCCTTATTGCTGTTACCGCTGACGCTATCTAACGCACTTGCCATCTTTCTTGGTCACGCTTCTAGAATCCTAGGGATGTCAGAGGTTTCTCAGTTATTGTTCCATCTTTCTGATATTTTAATCAACTTATATCCCACAGCGTTTTGCATTGTGGCTGGTTACTATTTATCGCATAAAGTGAATGTGTCGAGCGCGATTATCATCATTTATTCGTTGGTCATGTTCTATTTAATTTCAATAGAGAATGACAGCCTTTCTAGTAATTACATGTTGCCGAATAACCCGTTATTAGCACTCTTTAGTGCAACGGTGTCATACGTTTATTGTAAAAGTTTCCGAATTGAGTTGCTTGATCCTCAAGCAATGGACTTCTCTTCTCGTCTTTTTAAAGATGTCTTACATTTTTTCGTATTCGTTTTATTTGCGGTTTGCTTATCTCACGTCACCGCAGCGGTGATGAATGCTTTTACTACAACAGTGGCTGGACTTAACTTTGATCCGCTGACGTTCACAGGAGGATTATTTTATCAATCCATCTTGAGCTTATTAGGAGCAGCGGGCATTAATGGTCACAACATGTTGTTTGCCATCAAGCAGCAAATATACGCTGCGACCGAAGCCAACATGGCTGCTTGGCAAACAGGCGAAGCGTCGCTTAACGTTATTAGCCAAGGTTTTTACGACGCATTTTTATCCATGGGCGGGTCAGGGAATAGCATTAGTTTACTCCTGTGTCTGTTATTGTTCGCTAAAGAGCGCAATCATATTTTACTGGCGTTAGCGGCAGCACCATTGGTGATGTTCAACATCAATGAAGTGCTGCTATTTGGCTTGCCTATCATCTTTAACCCTATTCTGGTCGTCCCATTTGTATTAGTGCCGCTGGTCAGTTTTATCATCACTTACTGTGCGATTGCCTCCGGCTTAATTGCGCCTGTTGAAAATATTGTGAACTGGATGACACCGCCTCTGTTGAGTGGTTATGTTGCAATGGGACATCATGCACAGGGGGCGATACTTCAACTGGTGGTGATTGCGATTGGTGTACTAATTTATCGACCTTTTTATCTAGCCTATGCAGGCAAATATGTGGGGCAGCTTGGTGTAAGTAATACTTACAATGGTTTAGAACAATCCCTATTTAAATCACTACTCAGTAGTGTGAAAGATGCGAACACATCGAGTATCAGCAAGTCATCCGCGCAGAAGCGTTTAACTTCCATTCTTCGTGAAGGCGAGTTGGTGATGTTTTATCAAAAGCAGCACTCAACAAAGGATGCGGAACAGTATTCTTACGAAGCGCTTATTCGATATAAAGATGAAGATGGAAACTTACTTTCACCAACGTTTATTGAAGATTTTCACCGGTTAGATGCCATGCCACTGCTCGATAAATTAGTACTCGAAAAGGTGTTGTCGGATATGAAGGAAATGGGATTATCTGAGCAGCGAAGAGTGGCCATTAATGTTTCTGTTGCTACCATTCAACAAGTGGATTTTGTTCAGCATTTACAAGACAGGTTGGTCTATTTTGGAATCCCGGCTGAATGGCTTGAAATTGAAATTACTGAAGAAGCCGTATTAGACAATGAAGTTTCTTTAACTAACACCATGAAAGCTCTACAGAGTATGGGAGTTCGTATTACAATGGATGATTTTGGTACGGGCTACGCATCGTTTCCTCATTTGTTCAAGTATCCATTTAACAAGATTAAGCTAGACAGATCGCTGCTATTGGACGCTAACGATCATCGTGGACGTCAACTGTATCGATTGGTTGCTAAGTTAGGACATATTGCAAATTGCGAGGTCGTAGCGGAAGGGGTGGAAACGCAGTCTGACTATGACTTTGTGCGGTCAAGTGGGGTTGATAAAGTTCAAGGATTTTACTTAGCAAGGCCTGTACCTTTGGATGAGATTATCCATCGACGTGCTTAACTAACGTGCAATAAAAAGGGAAGCGATGGCTTCCCTATAGTGAGTCTTGTTTTGACTTAGTTAGCTCTTATTTGAACTCAAATTTACCCTGCATGATCGCCCAGTGACCAGGGAACGAGCAGAAGAATGAGTAGTCGCCGCCAGCTTTCATTTTTTCAGTGCTGAAAGTAATGCTGGTGCTTTCACCGCCGCCAATCACTTTTGTGTGAGCGTATACACGGTCGTCATTTGGCTTCACGTAATTGTTTTCTGCACCTGCTGCCATGCCGTCCGTACCTACTGCTTGTAGATTAGCGGTATCTGCGATAACGACGTTGTGACCCATTGATTGTGCAGGCATTTTACCTGTGTGGTTTAGCGTCAGTTTTACTTCTTTACAAGTGGCTGGAACGCTCAGTGTTTTAGTAGAAAACTGCATCATATCGTTAGCATCTAGGGACACTTCACACTCGGCACTGGCTTGGGCACCAAAGCTCATTCCTACTAATGCGAAGGTTGCTGCTAATAAACGTAAAGACATATAACACTCTCCATTTTATATTTTGGGCTGACTTGGATTAATCTCATCCAATAGTTCTCATTATCAGCCAATTTTCACTCGAAAAACGTGCTTCAAGCGGTATATTGACGTTTTGTTGCAAAGTTGTACTGGTTAGTTCCACTATTTGATCACTCATAGGCCCTATTTCATGCGATGGCGTGAGGTAAATCAAAAAAGAAAGGAACACGCCCCGTACAGAGATAAGGTCTATCTTATTAAGCCTTTGGAGCAGTATCTTGGCATTTATTAGAAGTAGATTAGAGAAGGTGAGAGGAGAGGCTCAAGCATAAAAAAGCTCAGCCAAATTGCTGAGCTTTAACAGTTAGAGCGGCAGTTTACGTTTAGCGATTTTGCTTCAACGCATCTAACGCTTCATGTAATGACGGCACGATGGAATGACCAAATTGTTTTACCTCTTCGCAAGGTTCAACTAAATCCGGAATCTGATAAGTAACCATATTCGCTGCCACCGCTGCGCGAACACCGTTATTGGAATCTTCAAAGGCCAAACATTGGCTTGGTTCTACATCCAGACGATTCGCTGCCAACAAATAGATTTCTGGATCGGGTTTACCGTGGTTTACCTCGCAGCCTGTGGTGAGGTTGTCGAAGTACTTACTCAAACCCGCTAATTCCAGTTTGATTTTCGCCACCTCTTTTGCCGTAGAAGTCGCTACTGCGATTGGTAAGCCTTGTGCTTTCAGCCATTCTAGCAGCTCAACAACACCATTTTTCACTGGGATGGCTTGGTGTTTGACGACAGCATTGTAACGAGTACGCCATTCATGATGCAGGCGGTCTAGGTTCTCACCGTAGGCTTTGCGGAAAATTGCTTCAATACCTGCCGCATTGCGACCAATGATTGACAGGTAAACATCTTCATAAAACGGAAGGTTTTGGACTTCACATGCTTCTTGGAAAATACGCATACAGACGCGCTCAGTATCAAGGAGCAAACCATCCATATCAAAAATAGCAGCTTGGTAGTTCATTACATTACAGACTTTTCGATTGTGATGCTGCATTTTGACATAAGCGAGATAGATTTTCTTGCGGAATTCAAACCGTCCGTATCCTTTTTTACTTTATACCTAGCCGTTTGGCTAAGCGGTGTAAATTACCATTATCGAGTTCTAACTGACGTGCTGTTGCAGCCCAGTTTCCTTGATTCTGCTCTAGTGCTTTTAGAATCATGGCTTTTTGGAAGGTGTCAGTGGCTTGCTTTAAACCAGCGTCTGACAGTTCAAATGAAGAGCTAGGTATACCTGGCTCTTCAGTGATGGGCTGATTGTTCGACGCTTTGATATCGAAATCTTGTTCCACCAATTCGATATCCAGCGATTGAGTTCTAGCTTTGGCAAGCACGCCCGCTCGTTTGATGACGTGTTCCAGTTCACGCACGTTGCCCGGCCAAGAGTAATCTTTAAGTGCTTGAACTAGAGTGGGAGAGAGTCGAACACTGTTCAGCCCCAACTTGCTGCGTAGTTGCTCTGCAAAGAAACCAGCCAGTAGCACGACATCGTCTTCACGTTCACGAAGTGGGGGAACATGAAGAGGGAATACACTCAAACGGTGGTACAAATCTGCTCTGAAACGGCCAGCTTTTACTTCTTCATGCAGAACACGGTTCGTTGCCGCCACAATGCGTGTGTTGACTCGAATATGTCGGTCATCCCCAACACGCTGGATATCGCCATATTGCAATGCGCGAAGTAGCTTGGCTTGCAACTCCAGAGAAAGTTCGCCAACTTCATCCAAGAATAGTGTGCCGCCGTCGGCTTGCTCGAACTTACCTTTCCGATTACTGATAGCACCAGTAAAAGCACCTTTGATATGACCAAAAAGTTCACTCTCTGCGACAGATTCAGGTAACGCGGCACAGTTTAAGTACACCAAGGTATTATTGGCTCGGTGAGAGCGATGATGAATTGCGTTTGCGACGAGCTCTTTACCAACCCCTGTTTCACCCATTATCAACACTGATAGCTCGGTATCTGCCACCGCATCGATTTGCTCTTGAAGTGCTTTCATCCCAGCAGATTTGCCAATGATTTCGTTGCTTAGCGTACGTTTCTCAGTGTAAGACCCACGTGGCAAGCTTGCTTGTGTTTCTAACTGCTCCAGTAGTAGAGCTGTGTGCAAGCCCCCCGCGGCTAACGCACTTACAAAGCGTAGTTCTTGATTGAGTAAACCATCGAACTGATTCGGGTCGAAGGCATCAATAGTGATCGCGCCAATCAATTGATCGTCGATCAGCAAAGGGAGACCAATACATGAATGGACGTGCAGCTTGTCGTCGTGGTTCGGAATTAACCCGTCATAGGGATCGGGTAAGTCGCTATTCGATGGAAACCGTACGATATCGCCAGCGCGTGCAATGGCTTCCAATCTCGGGTGTTGGTTTATAGAAAAACGGCGTCCCAATACTTCCTTTGCTAAGCCATTGATAGCCAGCGGCTTAAAGTGCTGATCTTCATACAAAAGAAGAGCAGAAGCATCACATTTTAATATCTCGCGAATCGTTGTTAATAAGGTATCAAATCGAGCTTGCCGAGTGAGCGCTGAATTTAGGTCTTGCGTGATGTGTAGCCATTGCGCGATTAAAGAAGTCATAGCCAATACCAATTGTGTCAATATGACTATTGTAGTGTCTTAATGACAATTTTCAAATGTGTCTTAATGACAGTTGTTAAAGTTGTGTTTTAATTAAATTATTGAAATATATAGCAATTAAAAGTTGGCATGCCCAGTGCAATGCAAGAAGAAATTATTTTTGTTTATCCCGTCATTCAAGGTAGTAATTATGACAATTCACGTAAAAAACAACATCCACTGGGTAGGTCAACGCGATTGGGAAGTTCAAGATTTCCATGGTACAGAATACAAAATGACAAAAGGTACCAGCTACAACAGTTATCTAATTCGTGAAGAAAAAACGGTGCTGATCGATACGGTCGATCATCGATTCAGCCAGCAATTTATCCAGAACCTAGAAATGGAAATCGATCTTAAGACGATCGATTTTATCGTCGTGAACCATGCAGAAGAAGATCACTCAGGCGCATTGTCTGCATTGATGGAGAAGATTCCGAACACGCCAATTTACTGTACGGAAGCGGCGATTGATTCGATTGTTGGCCATCACCACCATCCCGAATGGAACTTTAAAACGGTAAAAACGGGTGACAGCATCGATATTGGTAACGGTAAGCAATTGGTGTTTGTGGAAGCGCCAATGCTGCATTGGCCAGACAGCATGATGACATACCTAACTGGCGATGCAGTGTTATTCAGTAACGACGCATTTGGTCAGCACTACTGCGATGAACGCTTATTCAATGATGAAGTGGATCAAAATGAGCTGATGGAACAGTGTTTGCGTTACTACTCAAACATTCTAACGCCGTTCAGCAGCTTGGTAACAGCCAAAATCAAAGAAGTACTGAGCTTCAACTTGCCTGTCGACATGATTGCAACTTCACACGGTATTGTGTGGCGCGATAACCCAGTCCAAATCATCGAACAGTATCTAGAGTGGGCGGATAACTACCAAGAAGATCGTATTACCATCTTCTACGATTCTATGTCGAACAATACCCGAATGATGGCGGACGCGATTGCACAGGGCATTCACGATGTCGACCCGGGTGTCGCGGTTAAAGTCTTCAATGTGTCTAAGCACGATAAGAATGAAATTCTCGCCAATGTGTTCCGCTCAAAAGGCATCTTGGTTGGTTCGTCTACCATGAATAACGTCATGATGCCGAAGATTGCTGGCATGCTGGAGGAGATCACAGGTCTTCGTTTTAAAGCCAAGAAAGCCGCTGCCTTTGGTAGTTATGGCTGGAATGGTGGTGCGGTAGACCGTATCCACGCACGGTTGACCGACGCGGGTTTTGAAACGGCAGTCAGCCTGAAAACTAAATGGCGACCAGATGGTAAAGCGATGCGTGAGTGTCGTGAACATGGCAAGAGCATCGCGAAATTGTGGGCGAAACATTCACTAACAAGTCCTGTTGCGTCTCCGATGATGGCTGCGTCTGCACCGCAAGTTCAATCACAGCCCGTTGTACAAGTAGAAACGCAAGCCGTGGTCGAAAGGGAGCTTATTAATCCAAGCTCAGAAGCACATCCATCAGATTGCCAGTGCATGATTTGCACCGTTTGTAACTGGGTGTATGACCCTGCTCAGGGTGAGCCTAATCAAGGAATTGAAGCGGGTACCACGTGGTCAGACGTTCCGGACTACTTCCTCTGCCCTGAATGTCACTTGGGTAAAGATGTATTTGTTGAGTTCAAGGGGTGAGGAGCTGTGATGCAAGCACCAATTGTAATTATAGGCAGTGGCTTTGCTGCCTATCAACTGGTTAAAACTGTGCGTCGAATGGATGCACAGGTGTCAATTCAAGTATTCACCGCTGATGACGGTGCGGAGTATAACAAGCCTGATTTGAGCCATGTGTTCAGTAGAAAACAGACCGCGAGGGATCTGGTGGTAAAAACGGGAGAAGCGTTTGCTCAAGAGCATCATATCGAGTTATTAACCCACACTAAAATTGATAGTGTGGATACGCAAGCCCAACAAGTGGTAGCAGATGGACAAGTTTATGCGTACTCCAAACTGATTTTTGCAACGGGCGCGAAAGCCTTTGTTCCTCCAATGCGAGGTGATGCTTCTGGCGATGTCCTAACGCTCAATTCGTTACAAGAGTATCAGCTCGCAGAAGAGAGAGTCAGTCAAGCAAGGCGCGTAATGGTTATCGGTGGTGGTTTGATTGGCGTTGAGATTGCCATGGATATTGCGAGCAGCGGTAAAGCCGTTACGGTGGTTGAGCCAAATTCCCGTTTGCTCGCTAACCTGATTCCTGAATTCGTCGCATTGCCGCTCGAAAACCAACTCAAGCAGCAAGGTATTCAACTTGCCTTGGAGACTGGAGTTGTCGCGATCAATCACTCGGATGATTCGCTGGTGGCAAGCTTGAGCAAAGGTAAAGCAATCGAAGCCGATGTAGTGATTTCAGTTGCGGGTTTACGTGCTAACACTTGGTTAGCGAAGGCTTGTGGGTTAGAGGTTGGGAAAGGCATTGCTGTCGACGCTAAGCTGCAGACTTCTACGAACAATGTATTCGCTCTGGGCGATTGCGCCGAGATACAAGGGCGCATGCTTCCATACCTTCAGCCAATTGTGTTGAGCGCTAATGTTTTAGGTAAGCAGTTGCTTGGGCAGGAAGCGCAATTGAAGTTGCCGCCAATGATAGTAAAAGTCAAAACGCCGAGTTACCCAATTCAGCTTGCCGGGGACTTCAGTGCTGTCGCGAATTGGAATGTGCAGATTTCTCAATCTGGCATCGTGGCAAAAGCTGAAAATGAACAAAGCATACTGACAGGGTTTGTTGTGACGGGTGAGCAAGTGGCTCAGGCTTTTCCGTTACTGCGTGAACTGTCTCAAGTCGCGCAATCGTAACTCGCTTCAAGCAGCACAATTTTATATTCAAAGAGGGTATAACCATGTCACATCTTCGTATTCCGAAAGACTGGACGGTTCAACGTTCGACGCCATTTTTTACCAAAGGCAGTGTGCCTCCAGCTCTTCTAACTCATCACAACACAGCCGAAGGCGTGTTTGGGCAGTTATGCGTAATGGAGGGGCAAGTCACCTACTATGGTTTTGCTGATGAATTCACGACAGAGCCTGAAATGGTCGTCGTGATCAACGCAGGTCAGTTCGCGACAAGCCCGCCACAGTATTGGCATCGTATTGAAATGAGCGATGATGCACAGTTCAATATTAACTTTTGGTCGAATAAAGATAAAAGTGGACAAGCGATGTTCCACGCTAAGCAGTAAACCTTTCTAGACAATTTGATTATTGCGTGAATTTATCGGGAAAAGCGCATATTAAGTAAAAGAGCAGAGACGTTTCTCTGCTCTTTTTTGCTTATTGGCAGTAACGACATGCAAACTTAATCAGCGATATTAACTGTAAGCCCGCGCCACACGACCTTCGCAATTCAAACTGTATTGTTTGGCGTAAGCTGGGATGAAAACAGATTGGCCTTTGTCTGCTACACACGTTTCACCATTTGCGTGTGTAATCACGAGCGGGGAATCTAGCGGCAACAGGATTTCTGCGGTTCTTACATCAAGCGTTCGTTGGTTGGCTTGTTTTACAATCGCGAATTTGAAATCGTCGACGGGAATTGGGTATTCCAACATGTCGTCGTTTTCGATTGGCGCAAGCAGTAGGGTGTCGAATGGCTTTTCTTCGAAGCGTGTGCATGCAACGAGTTCTTTTACGTCCATATACTTCGGCGTTAAACCGGCACGTAGCACGTTGTCTGAGTTCGCCATGATCTCAAGCCCCGTACCTTTCAAGTACGCGTGTGGCGTTTCTGCATTCAAGAACATCGCTTCGCCTGGTTTCAGCGTGATGACGTTGAGTAGCAAGGGCGCAAACAAACCAATGTCGCCCGGGTATTGCGTTTCTAACTCCAAGATCAGGTTGAACAGAGGTAAGTCGGTGATGCGAGCTTGTGCCAATAGCACCGTCAACGCCATCTCTTTCTGTTCGCCTTCTAGTGACAGTAGACCGGAGAAGAAGGTCGCTAAGCCCGTTGGCGTTTGGTTTGCGATAAGGTCATTCACCAAGCCTTGCAGCTCAGGAATCGCCAGCTCAGAGAAGAAGCTGATGATTTCACTTGTTGGGCGGAAGCCATTCATCGCTTGGTATTCGGTTAGCGCGTAAACCAATTCTGGTTTGTGGTTTGGATCTTTGTAGTTACGGTTTGCAGCGGTTAGGGGAATGTCTTGTTTTTCTTCCAGTGCAAAACCTAGTTCTGCTTGTTGCTTGTTTGGGTGCACCTGAATCGACAGCGCTTTCTCGGCGGCAAGCACTTTAAACAGGTATGGAAGTTCACCAAAACGGTTTGCGACTTCTTCACTCAGAAAAGCATTCATGTCTTGAGCAATCAGTGAAGAGAGTTTGGTCTCCTCACCGTTTACCATCACCAATGAGCAACCGTTTGGATGCGCGCCCATCCATACTTCTGCTTGTGGTTCGCCCGTTGGGTTTTCAATGCCAAACAGTTGGTTAACAGAAGTAGTACTTCCCCAAGCGTAGTTTTGAATCACGTTGTTCATCAGGAAAAACATCGGATGCTTAGCTTGAGTTTGAATCGTTTGTGTATCGGACATCGTTAAATCAGACATAGAGTGTCACCATGAGAGAAAATCATGGCTTGGGCGACATTGCCCAAGCCATAGGAGCCATTTGGGGTAGGGGTGATTAAGCGGCTGCTTGCATCATTTTTGCTTTGCGAACTTTCTTCAGAGTTACACACGTTACTGCGGTAACTACTGCGCCAGCTGCCATACAAATCAGAGCAAGGACTGGGTGGTTCATCGCACCAAGTAGAGCGACAACTGGACCGCCGTGAGCAACGCTGTTGGTAATGCCGAATGAGAACGCCATTACTGCCGATACCATTGAGCCAAGTACGTTTGCAGGAATCACTGACATTGGATCTTGCGCTGCGAACGGAATCGCACCCTCAGAGATACCAACCAGACCCATAGCGCCTGCTGCTTTGCCCGCTTCGGTTTCTGATTCTTCGAACAGGTTGAACTTACGACCAAGCGCCGTTGCCAGTGCCATACCTAGAGGCGCAACAGGGATTGCACACGCCATCGCACCCATAAATTGAGTTTGACCGCTCGCAATCATGCCCACAGAGAATAGGAAGGCTACCTTGTTGAATGGACCACCCATATCGAAGCCAGCCATACCTCCAAGTACGATACCTAGTAGAACGACGTTACCTGTACTCATGCTCGTTAGTAGCGCAGTCAGACCGTCCATTAGGCTTGCGATTGGCGCGCCGATAACGAAGATGAATAGACCTGCGATGAACAACGAACCTGTGATTGGCGCAATCATGATTGGCACCAAAGGTTGAATAAACTTGTGGTAGTTAATCGACGTAATCCACTTCACGAAGTAACCCACAAGCAGGCCTGCGATGATGGCACCGATAAAGCCTGTACCTGCGTCTGCGCCGTAGAAAGAACCGTTGTTTGCAATCCAACCACCGATCAAGCCAGGAGTTAGAGCAGGGCGGTCAGCAATCGCGTAAGCAATGTAACCCGCTAGAATTGGGATCATCAGCGTAAAGGCAACCACACCGACGTTGAGGATTTGGTTCCACATGCTGCCTTCAGGGATGGCCATGCCGGCTTCACTTGGCTGACCGACGATTGCAAGAGCAAGTGCAATCAACAGACCCCCCGTTACGACGAAGGGGATCATGTGTGATACGCCGTTCATCAAGTAGCGATATAAGTCAGAACGGGCTTGAGAAGCTTTGTTTGCAACTGACGCTTGCGTATTGCCATTGGACTCAGCTTGGTACGTCGGTGCGTTTAACGCTTCATTAATCAGTCCTTGAGCATCGCGGATTGGGGATTTTACGTTGGTTTTAACCACGCGTTTGCCCGCGAAGCGGTTCATGTCGACTTGTTTGTCACAGGCGACGATGATGGCATCTGCACGCTCGATTTCTTCTGCGGTTGGGCTGTTTTTCACACCGATTGAACCGTTCGTTTCAACCTTGATTTCGTAACCCATTGCCGCGGCGCCTTTCTCTAGCGCTTCTGCTGCTAAGTAGGTGTGCGCAACGCCCGCAGGACAACCAGTAACACCAATGATGAAACCTTGGTTTGCTGGAGCATCTGTCACTGGTTGCGGTTCTTCTTTAGCAAGAAGGAGTGCCAGTGCGTCTTGGCTGTTTGTTGCGCCTAAGAACGCATCGATGAAACCATCTTCAATCAGTTTTGAAGACAGCTCTGCAAGTACTTCGATGTGGTGGTTATCACCACCGTCTGGAGAAGCGATCATGAAGAACAGTTTTGAAGGTAAACCGTCTTCTGCGCCGTATTCGATACCTGATTTGCTTACGCCGATCACAACCGCCGGCTCAATCACAGCGGCGCTTTTCGCGTGTGGAATTGCCACGCCATTTTCAAATCCGGTATTTCCTAATTCTTCACGTTCTTTTATATCTGCAAGAAATTGTGTTTGGTCAGAAATACGACCTTGGGCATGAAGAACGGCAACCAGTTCTTTAAATACGTCTTCTTTTGAAGACGCTTTAAGATCAAGCTTAATTAAGTCTTCATTTATTAGTTTGGTGATCATTGTAGAACCCCTATAAATATAATTTTTATTTCAGGGATATTTTTAAATTAGTGAGAAAAAGACTGTAGTGAAGAAAAAATGCATTTACTGGAGGATTGTAACCGACTCACTATATTGTGATTTAGATCGTTCATTAGACAAATCTAGCTGTATATCTGTGACATGATGGATAAGAAGCTAAACGATAAGTGAAATGTGGCTTTGCTCCCATTTGAAAAGGGATTTAGTGTTGTTGATAGAGTTTTTGTCACTGGAAATTTGATGCGTTAACTGGATTTTTGTAACATTAAAATGGAAGTGTGATTTTGCTCAATAGCACAAAAATCCAGTCCGGTGTATATCTATAGTAAATAGCATCATTGATGCATATATAGAGTGTGAGACAATGATTTTTCATGATTTAATTTCAGCGGTATTAAATGAAAGAGAGCCATTTCATAATATTTGGTTTGCAGGAGATTTTCATACGCCGCCTGAATTTAGCTATCAAGTTAATTTTCCTCGCCTAGAGTTAGTTCTGGATGGGGAATATATTAATGAAATGGAAAGCCATGATCGAAAAGTAACGCACATCGTTGCTAAAAAAGGTGATGCGATATTTATTCCACCTAACTGTTGGAATAAACCAGACTGGGATACCAATTGCTCAGTGTTAAGTATTTTGTTTGGGCGTCGACAACTTGGGTTAAGTTTGGTGAGTAAACACAAAGGTGAGGCAAACTTTTACGATATTCAAAAGCATAGCATCCAAACGCGTTCAGGATTTGCGATAGATAACATCTTAGAAGCGCTGAGCTCACTGGCTCGTGAGAATACTAAAAAACCAATGGATGAGCTTTTACTGCAAGCATTGCTGCAATACGCGAAGACGATGTTGGATGCGCCAGTCGAGCAGCAGTCACATAGCCGTGTGCAAGATCTCTATCAAGGGATCTGCATCTACATTCAAGAGAACTTCCATCGCCCAATCACGCGTGACAGCATTGCGTCGAGATTCAGTATTTCCTCGAACCATTTGTCGCGCTTGTTCCGTCAGCAGGGGCACATGACCTTGGCAGACTACATTACTTGGGTACGCGTGGATCGCGCGAAGTTTATGCTCAAGAAATACAACTTCAAACTCAATGACGTGTCAGTGCGCTGTGGATTTAAAGACGTGAACTATTTCTGCCGAGTATTTAAGAACCGTACAGGCAGAACGCCGACGGAATATCGTGGTTCGATTTAAGCCTTCAGTCAGAGAGCGTAAATCATAGAGAAGTTTAGGCAAGCAGCCTCGACATGGCGTACATCAGCAGCGCTTGTAAGTCGACGCTGCTTTTTGTTAGTAGTAGGCGTTCCGCCATTTGATCGGTAAGCAGATTTCGTGTGAGGTTAGTAGCCGCAATGATCTGATCTCGGGTCGGCCTTTCTGGCATCACCAGTGCTATAGCCAGATGAACATCACCCATCTTTGAAGCCCAATCCATCGACTTGTCATTTGCAATAACGGCAATGGAAATATGGTCAACACCTGAAAACATCACATGCGGTAGAGCGATCCCCGGAGTCACGCAAGTTGATGAACGTTCTTCGCGTTTAATAAAAGCAAGAATCAGTTCGTCGGGATGAATGGGGTGGATCAGCTGAGCTAATCCTTTAAGGCATTCAAACTTGGTGAGCGCGGTATGCGCTTTGGCGTAGTGCCATTTGATTTCACAAGGTGGGCAAATTTGCGGTAAACGCTCGGCCAGTTGGCTAGAAAACTCATAGTTGATATGAGATCCCACCACCGTAAAGTGTTCAGCAATCATGTCTTTGATGACGAAGCAGGCCAGCTCTGCGTCAATGCCAATCGCTGTGATTTGACACAAATCACCTTGTTGTAGGCCTGCTTGCAAAATCGCCACGGACTTGGTGAGTTCCGCAACACGATTTTGCGTTACATTAATGATATGTAAGGTACTTTTGAACTTCTTTGCCACTCGATTGAGTGGCTGAGCAAGGTGCGCACTGGCATTTGCATTATCGACGAAAAAGGTGATTTGGTATTCGTTCATCTGCAAATTTAGTCGCGGCAGTGGACGAGGAATACTTTGTCGACGTTCAGCAAAACCTCTTCAATGGGGATTTGAATTTTGCGCGTCCCTTCGAATCGGCCAGGTTGTTCTATCTCAATATCCGACACAATCAAAACCCGATCCGCTTGAGCGATATCGTGAGGAGTGAGCTGATTCTCTATCCCCATCGCACCTTGCGTTTCTACTTTAATTTGCACGTTATGTTTTGGCGCAGCTTTCATTAGTGCATCTGCCGCCATATAAGTATGAGCGATGCCTGTAGGGCATGCTGTCACCGCTACGATTTTCATGTTCTATCCATTTTATTTTTTGTGGATATTAGCACAGCCACCGCAGATTGAATTGATTTGAGCTGGATTAACGCAAGAGCTCTATCACAGTTTGAATCTCATGTTACATTAATCCAGTTAATGCACTTTTAGTCCTATATATCAAAGGGTAGGCACTGGTTAATCTATGCCCAAATAAAATGAGTAGGAACGCACACGAGCCAAGGGATCCTGTATCTCAAACTCACTTGGGTATATATTCGAGCGTGAATATTGGAAGGTAAAACAATGGACATCACAAACCTAATTGAGCTGGAAACGATATGTTTAGATCTAAAAGCTCAAACCAAAGATGAAGCGCTCAAAGAGCTGGTCGAGATGCTAGAGGCCGCCGGCAAGCTCAATAGTCAAAGCCAGTTCTTGGCAGATATCTGGAAACGAGAAGAGATCGGTAACACAGGATTTGATGATGGTATTGCGATCCCTCATGCCAAAAGTGATGCTGTAGCGAAACCGGCTGTCGCGGTCGGGATCAGCCGTAATGGGATTGATTATGGTGCCGAAGATGGCGAGCTGTCCGATGTGTTTTTTATGCTGGCGTCTCCAGATGGTGATGATCATCATCACATTGAAGTATTGGCACAAATTTCCACCAAAATTATCGAAGACGGCTTTGTTGAAAAGCTCAAACAGGCTCAATCGCGAGAAGAAGCGCTTGAGATGCTGACTGATATTCAAACCCAATCCAATGAATTTCTCCCAACTTCTTTAGAATTTACATCAGAACCCCTGAGCCCTTGGGCGCAAAAACTTGGCCGCATTAAAGAGCACTTGCTGTTTGGCACATCTCACATGATCCCGTTTATCGTTGCGGGCGGTGTGTTGTTGTCGTTGTCGGTGATGATCTCTGGTCACGGTGGTGTACCACAAGAGGGCATTTTGGCCGATATTGCCCAAATGGGGATTGCTGGCCTGACATTGTTTACTGCCGTGCTTGGTGGTTACATTGCTTATTCCATTGCCGACAAGCCGGGCCTTGCGCCGGGTATGATTGGATCTTGGATTGCGGTCAGTCATTACAATACGGGTTTTTTAGGTGCGATTGTGGTCGGCTTTTTTGCTGGCTTTGTCGTTTGGCTACTAAAGAAAATTCAGCTACCAGACAGCATGAGTTCGCTTGGCTCGATTTTTATTTATCCGCTAGTCGGTACGTTTGTTACTTGCGGCGCGGTGATGTGGGTGATAGGTGCTCCGATTGCCAGCGCAATGACCACCATGAACGAAGTGCTGACGGGCATGGCGGGCTCAGGCAAAGTAATGCTCGGAACTGTGCTTGGGGCAATGACCGCGTTTGATATGGGCGGCCCAATCAACAAAGTGGCGACGTTGTTTGCTCAAACCCAAGTGAACACGCAACCATGGTTGATGGGTGGGGTCGGTATTGCGATTTGTACGCCGCCATTGGGTATGGCACTAGCCACGTTTTTGGCGCCGAGTAAATTCAAGCGAGATGAACGTGAAGCGGGGAAAGCCGCAAGTATTATGGGGATGATCGGTATTAGCGAAGGTGCGATTCCTTTTGCCGCTGGCGACCCTGCACGAGTATTACCCGCTATTGTGGCGGGTGGCATCGTCGGTAACGTGATTGGCTTTATGTTCCACGTAATGAACCATGCACCGTGGGGCGGTTGGATTGTTCTCCCTGTTGTGGATGGAAAAATTGGTTATATCATCGGCACGATTGCGGGCTCTGTTACCACGGCGTTGATCGTGATTGCACTAAAGAAAACCGTCACCGAAGATGAAAGCTACACTGGTCATTCTCAAGTATATGGTTCCGTTCAAGGCGAAGGTGAGGCGGATGTTTTGGCGGTCACATCTTGTCCATCAGGAGTGGCACATACGTTCTTAGCGGCTAAGTCATTGGAAAAAGCAGCGTGTGCACTCGGCATTAAGATTAAAGTCGAAACCCAAGGCGCGAATGGCATCATCAACCGAATTACCGAGAAAGACATCGAGAAAGCGAAGTTTGTGATTTTTGCTCACGATGTGGCGATTAAAGAACCGGAACGTTTTCGAAAAATCCAAGTCTTGGATGTCAGTACCAAGGATGCCATGTTGAACGCCACGGCTTTGTTGCAAGCTCGTAGAGTGTCTTAACATTTAACTTCTGAGAAATGTCGCCTCGATGACCCTGATGAATGCTTTTGGTATTTACTCCGACATCGCGGTTCGCTTTTATTTGTGCCGCGAGTGAAGGATAAATCACGAGTAATGTTTTCAATTCTTTAGTAGCATGTTACAAAACATTTCAGTCAGGTGAATTAAGGGAAGCGTGCAATGGAAAAACAACGAGTAGCATTTATTGGTTTGGGTGTTATGGGTTACCCAATGGCGGGCTATTTGAGCAAAGCGGGGTATGAAACCAAAGTATACAACCGCACTAAAGCCAAAGCTGATAAATGGGCTGCAGAATACAACGGCATTGCGTGTGAGACACCGCGAGAAGCGGCAGAAGGTTGCGATATCGTATTTACTTGTGTCGGTAATGACGATGACGTGCGCAGCGTTGTATACGGTGAAGAAGGCATTCTAGTCGGTCTAAAAGCAGGCGCGGTACTGGTTGATCACACCACGACTTCCGCTGATTTAGCCGTTGAATTGGCCGATGCTTGTACCAAATATGGCAATCACTTCATTGATGCTCCGGTATCTGGTGGTCAAGCAGGCGCAGAAAATGGCGTACTAACCATCATGTGTGGTGGCGAGCAGAACATTTTTGATCGTGTGTCTCCAGCGATGGACGTATATGCAAAGCAAATGACGCTTCTGGGTGAAAATGGCCAAGGTCAACGTTGTAAAATGGTAAACCAAATCTGTATTGGTGGTGTGCTTCAAGGCTTGAGCGAAGCGTTGTTACTCGCGCAGAAATCCGGTTTGGATATTGAACAAGTAGTTGAAACACTCAAGCACGGTGCTGCAGGGTCATGGCAAATGGAAAACCGCGCCAAGACGATGGCGCAAGATAAGTTTGATTTTGGCTTCGCGATTGATTGGATGCGCAAAGACTTAGGCTTCTGTCTGCAAGAAGCAGAGCGAGTGGGTCTAGAGCTCCCATTGACTAAGAAAGTGGATGAGCAATACGCAGACCTTCAACGCGATGGTTTAGGTCGCATGGATACATCTGTTCTGATTAAAGCCGTCGCTAAGAATCAGTAGTAGATAAACAGTTCTTTAGTATCAAAGAGCTTGAAGAAATTTAAGTTGATCATGATCGTTCCCCTTGAACATTAGTGTGTGATTAACGAACTTGAATGAGGAGGTGCTTTGGGGCACCTCCTTTTTTATGTCTTCTTATCACAGCATTTGCTGGTGCAGTGTCCGTTTACTTGTTTAAGCCTAGCGCAATCTCAAGGCCTTTGCCGTAAGCTTCGTCCGCTTGGTAGGCGTGGTTAACGTGACGTTCTTTGATGAAGTCTGGCACACCATCCATTGCACGAGCGGTGTTGTCGAATAGAGTTTGACGCTGTTCTTCGCTCATAAGACGGAATAGGTCACCCGCTTGGCTGAAGTAGTCTTCGTCTACACGGTGATCGTAATGATCAGCATTGCCGTTGATGCGTAGAGGTGGCTCAGAGTAATCTGGTTGCTCTGCCCATTCTTGTTTGTAGTTTGGCTCGTAACCTAGTGTTGAACCAAAGTTGCCATCAACGCGCATTGCGCCATCGCGGTGGTAGCTGTGTACCGGACAACGAGGCGCGTTAACTGGAATTTGGTGATGGTTTACACCTAGGCGGTAACGCTGCGCGTCTCCGTATGCAAACAGACGGCCTTGCAGCATTTTGTCTGGCGAGAAGCCAATTCCAGGAACGATAGCTGCCGGGTTAAACGCGGATTGCTCAACTTCCGCATAGAAGTTTTCTGGGTTACGGTTCAGTTCAAACTCACCAACTGGGATCAGTGGGTAGTCTTTTTGAGACCATACACGTGTTAGGTCGAATGGGTTGAAGTTGACCTCATCCGCCTCTAGCTCTGGCATGATCTGTACGTACATCTTCCATTTAGGGAAGTCTTGACGCTCAATCGCTTCGTAAAGGTCGCGGTGATGGCTTTCGCGGTCTTTACCTAAGATCGCTTCTGCTTCTTGGTCAGTCAGGTTTTTGATGCCTTGCTGAGTTTTAAAGTGGAATTTCACCCAGTAACGCTCGTTTTCTGCATTGATAAAGCTGAATGTGTGGCTACCGAAGCCGTGCATATGACGGTAAGACGCAGGAATACCGCGATCACTCATAACGATCGTAACTTGGTGGAATGCTTCTGGTAGTGATGTCCAAAAATCCCAGTTGTTTGTCGAGCTGCGCATGTTTGTGCGTGGATCGCGTTTTACTGCGTGGTTTAGGTCTGGGAATTTTAGTGGATCACGGAGGAAGAACACTGGCGTGTTGTTACCAACCAAGTCCCAGTTGCCTTCTTCGGTGTAAAACTTTAGCGCAAAACCACGGATGTCGCGCTCTGCATCGGCGGCACCGCGCTCACCCGCAACGGTTGTAAAGCGAGCAAATAGCTCGGTCTCTTTACCAATCTCCGAGAAGATCTTCGCGCGCGTGTATTTGGTGATGTCGTGAGTCACAGTAAAAGTGCCGTAAGCGCCTGAGCCTTTGGCGTGCATACGACGCTCAGGAATCACTTCACGATCAAAGTGTGCCAGTTTTTCAAGGAACCAAACGTCTTGCAGGAGTTGGGGACCACGAGGACCTGCAGTCATCACATTTTGATTATGGGCGACAGGACAGCCTGCGGCGGTGGTTAATTTCTTATTTGTCATTTTTCTTCCCCTCCAGGGATCAATACCTTAGCAACTGCAGAGAAGATTATTACGGAAAAGCTGGAAGCAAAAACTGATACTGCTTATCAATTCAATAGGTGGGAACGATGATGAAAAGTAACTTAGAATCAGATTCTTAGCTGATTTTTATGATTGGTTTATTAACGTATTGGCGAAAAGGGTAAAAAGAGCACGCTGGCATTTGCATGAATTGCGCTTTGTTGACAAGGTTAATGTCGGAAATCGCCCCTTTGATATCGCTTTATTGATCATCAAAGGGGCGGAGTGATTAGGAGTACTTCACTTCAATTTGCTCAGCTTTTTCAAACGCTGGATGCGTTGCAAGTTGTTTTCCATAACGTTCAATATTCGGGAAGTGACCAGCCAAACCGAACTTATGCACGAGCTCGACAATAAATGACATCATGATGTCTGCGCCAGTTAAACGTTCTTCTACTAGGTAAGTTTTGCCTTCTAGCGATTGCTCGAAGTAACCCAGAACGTTCATCGCTTCTTTGTCAGCATAGCCTGATAGAAATTGAGTTTCGTTTGGCTCTTTGCTAATAAAGATTTTTAACAACATTGGTAAGATTGCTGAACTTTCAGCAAAATGCATCCATTGTAGGTACTCAGTGTGCGCCTTCGTTCCACGCTCAGGAGCCAACGCACCATCACTATACTTCTCAATCAAATATTCGGTCATCGCGCCAGATTCAATGATGAACTCGCCATCATCTTCAAGCAGAGGCGATTTACCGAGCGGATGAACGCTCTTTAGCTCAGGCGGTGCCATGAAGGTCACTTTGTCACGAACATAAGGCACGATTTCGTAATCCACATTTAGCTCTTCAAGTAACCAAATGATGCGCTTTGAGCGAGACTGATTGAGATGGTGAAGTTTAATCATTTATTTATCCCTTCCTTATAATGGGTCGTTAATCTGTACTACAAGCTTGCCGAAGTTCTTACCTTCCAACAGACCGATAAATGCTTCTGGTGCATTCTCCAGTCCTTGTACTAGATGTTCACGGTATTGGATCTTTCCTTCTGCCAACCATTGATTAATATCTTGCGCAAATTCACCGTAACGATGTCCGTAGTCATCAAAAATGATGAAGCCTTGCACCTTGATTCGTTTAGTCAGCAGCTTACCCATTAATAATGGAAGATGGTCGGTACCTTCAGGCAGTTCTGTTGCGTTGTATTGAGAAATTAAACCACAAAGTGGGATACGTGCGCTGGTATTCAGAAGTGGCATTACAGCTTCGAATACTTTGCCACCTACGTTTTCGAAGTAAACATCGATACCTTGATCACAGGCGTTTTTCAACTGTTCTGCAAAGTCGTCAGCTTTGTGATCAATACATTCATCGAAGCCAAGGACTTCTTTGGCGTAACGACACTTTTCTTCTCCGCCTGCAATACCAACAACTCGGCAACCTTTGATTTTGCCAATTTGACCAACAGTCGCGCCCACAGGGCCCGTCGCGGCCGCTACCACAATGGTTTCACCTGGTTTTGGCTGACCGATATCGAGCAAGCCCATATACGCGGTAAAACCTGGCATGCCAGCAACACCTAGAGCGTATGATGGGTTTTGTGGTTCTTTGCCAAGTTTAATCACCATCTCACCAGTTGAGATGGCGTAGTCTTGCCAGCCAACAGTGTATGCAAGAACCCATTCACCCGCTTCATAATCTGGGTGGTTCGATGCTTCTACCTGACAAACTGTGCCAGCGATCATTACGTCATCAACCGCAACAGGATCGGCGTATGACTCGGCATCGCTCATGCGACCGCGCATGTATGGGTCGAGAGATAAGTAAACGGTTCTCAGTAGCATCTCACCATCTTGAGGAGTCGGTTTCGCCACTTCTTCTAGACGAAAGTTTTCTTTTGTTGGTGCACCGTGGGGACGTGACGCGAGTACGATTCTGCGATTTGTTGCGTTAGTCATATTTATCTCACTTATTGATTAGACCGGTCGTCTAGTTTTGATTTCAAAATATCCCGCTCATAGAGCGGGAAGGTGTATTGTGCAATCACAGGAGTTATTACCAACTGTGAAACACATGTAGGGTGTTCATCTTACTTTTACGCTACCTACTATGGGCAAGTTCGCGTGTTTTGCAGTAGATGTTGAGTATAGGTCAGACTTTGCGTTAATGCTGCCTGATCTTGATACAGTTTGTTCAGCAAGCTTGCGCCGTTCCAAAGGTAGTATATCTGCCTTGCCAATAAAGCACTGTCACCATTTGGGATAGAGCCATCTTGAATGCCTACGTCAATGCAATCCGCCATTGCTTGAATGGTTTTGTCTGCACCTTGGCGTAACGCTAGACGCATGGGCTCTGAGAGATCGGAGACTTCCGCACTTAACTTGACCAACAAACATTTGTTCGCATTACATACGTCGTCTTCTACTTTGACCATTTCTTCAAAGTAGCTCATTAGGCGTTGGTAGCCATTCAGATCGGTATTGGTAAAGCGTGCGTTTAAACGCTCAAAATACTTAGTAAAGTAGTCTTGAATCATCGCTTCACCAAATTGTTCTTTGGATTTGAAGTAATGATAAAACGAGCCTTTCGGCACCGCGGCCTTTTTTAAAAGCTCTGAAAGGCCAACACTCGTAAACCCTCGGTTTACGATTAACTCGTATCCGACGTCGAGAATATGTTGGCGTGTGTCGTTCGTCTTTGCGTTCATGAAGCGTACTATAGAATGAATTAGACCAGTCGTCTAGTGTTTGTTGTAGGTTATTTGATTAGCTCGTACTCAATCACAAATAGCGTATCGGTGTTTGGGTAGATTTCTCGAATTAACTGCTTGAGTTTTGGTAGTTCGATGGCTTCTTGTTCAGCATGAAACTCATTGATATCTTCAAAGTTGAGTGGTTCTACAGAGCGTATTTTGATGTTGCAGACTTTACGATCCGTCTCTAGGGTAAAAACTTCGACCTCTGTATTTGGAACGTAGTGACTTTCTGATTCATCTCGAATCGTAATCGTTTTTTTGCCTGATGTGATCAACGGGGTTAAGAATTCAAAAAAGGTAATCTTGGTTGGGTGGGATGACATGATGTACTCGTTAGTCTGATTGTTTGGCGTAATTATATACCCAAATAACCTTGAGGTGCTTATTTCAAGAGAACGAGCGAGTGCGCAGGACGCGGATCAACTTGGCACTAAAGTAACCCGAGATAATGCCTATCCAGTTGGTACTGAGATCATCAAAACTAAATGAGCGACTTGGAATAAAAAGTTGGCTTATTTCTTCCATTGAAACGATAGCCAACAGCAGCAGCAAAAGGCGGATGCCAAAGACGTCGGCTTTACTTGAACTAACTAAAGAGGGAAAGGTGAAGACCGATAAAAAGCCGATCAATAAACTGAAAGTAAAGTGAAGCGTACTCGATCCACCTAAGTAGGTTTCCATTTGCAGGTAAGTGGCATGGTGTAAGTCAGAGCTTTTCCACAAAGAGAGTGAAGCCGTAAGCGTCAGAACGAAAACAAAACTTATCCGTGTCAGTATTGAAACCATAATTAACCTATTGGAAAGAAGCCTAAGTAACGTTTTACAAAGTACAACGCTGCTAGATTCTGAATTGCCATGCCAATTGCCATCGCCCATGCTGCACCAATAACACCGAACGTTTGGCAAAGCGCAATGAGCAAGCAGATAGAGATTGTGCCGGAGGAAATTGTAATGTATTTCATGGTTCTTTCGTGACCGCTCATGAGTAATAAAAATCCTACAGAGCCAGTCGCAACATTGACTAACTGCCCTAAAGACAGGACGACTAACAGTGGCGCAGCAGCAAGAAACTCTTCACCAAAAAAACGCATCACAAACTCTGGGAATAGAGTGCAAATAATCACGGGCACAATGGCCAAACCAACGTTGGCTCGGCAAGCTAAACGGCTCAGGCTTTGCAGTTTGATCATTTGGCGTTCTTTGTAGAGAGAGGCAAACATAGGGGCGACCACAAAGTTAATGGTAATCAGCACAAAGCCAATCAGTAGTGATGTACGTTGAGCTGCAGCTAATAGACCGAGTTCCGCTGTTGAGATAAAAAAGCCCGCAATGACAAGGCTTCCCCATTGAAGAACGTTCGTGAAGATACTGCCAATCCAGACTTGCTTGGCAGAAGCGACCATTTTTTTGTTTGGTACGAAAGCTGATGTCTGATACTGACCTGAACCTAGCCAATTAACACTGGATATTACCGCGACGCTCATACTCGCCAGAAGCAGTGCGGTCATCAGATTGTTTATATTTTGCTGACCGATATAGTCCAAGCCAAAGACAAAAAAGACCATCAACATACTCACGCCAAGCTGTAAAGCGAACAGTGATGACACGACCTTTCTACACGCTTGAAGCACACGACTGTTGGTCTGTGCAAGCACCAAAAACGGTATGCAGAACAAGCCTAAAGTAATCGCATGCATTGGCGATTGGGTCTGGTTTAGTTGTTCAGGAAACAGATTAAATCCTGCTAACAAAACGGCAATGGCTAGCAAGCAAAGCGCCATACTTCGATAAAGTGCCGTTTTATAGTTGTGGCTTTGTTGAAGTGTCTCTTTGTTGTTAAAGGCGATCGCATTGTAGCGAACTAATGAGACATCAAAACCTAGCTGAGAAACGATCGCGAGTAGTGAGACTAGGTTGAATAAAAAGAAAAATTGACCGGAAGTCGAAGCGTCACTGGCCTTCGATACAATCAGTGTCAGTAAAAAAGCAAATAGCGCACTCAACACACGCGTGATTGCGGTTTTCAATCCAGTAGATAGCAAGCTTTTTTTACCGCTGGGCATCAACAGTAATTTTTGTTGAATAGTGTGAAACATAGAGGTATTTAACCGTAAATATTATTGAGTGCGAGGCGCTGTTTTTCTTCACTGAAGGCGTCGTTTAACGCTGTTGTATATTGGCAAAAATCAATTTCATCATAATGATTGACACAGTGCGCGATCTGCTTGGCCATTTCTTCAGGTGTTAGCGCTAAAAATGGGTAGTTTAGATCTTGGGTCGCGCCGATAGTTCGAATCACCATAGGAAGATGTAATTTGGCTGCTTCTAGAATAGTTAACGGCATCCCTTCCCATGCTGCAGTATGTAAGTAAAGGTCTGAACCCTTGAGCTTTTTAACCACTTCATCACGAGGCAACATGCCAGTCACATCCACATTTTCTGTACGCAATTTTTGTTCGAGTGTGTGGTCACCGCCACCTATCCAAGTGATATCTAATGGGCGGTTAAGCGCATATCGATTAAGGTGTTGCAATGTGTTGATGAGAAATTGCGGATCCTTTTGGGGCGCGACACGACCAAGCACAACAAGTCGCAGCGCTTCTTGTCTGTTTCGCAATAAACGCTCTTCACTTTGATAGGACACGTAGTTGTTGAGCAGTTCAGCACGTTTCGCGCCAATACTAATCGCCAAGTCACATTCTCGTTGGCTACAGCCTGCCACCACATCAATTTTGCTTAGTTTTACTTTCTCTAGCGCTCTATAGAGCTGGCGCGCGAATTCGGAGATATCTTCACGTTCGAAAGCATAACAGTGCGGCGTATAAACCAAGCGCGCCTTGCCAAGTTTTAGAAATCGCCCGAGAAATCCCGCTTTACTCGAGTGCAAATGCACAACGTCAGGCGTAAGTGATGCAATCATGTGGTTTGCATCGCGAACAAATTGAAGTAAGCCGCCTTCCACCCATTTGGTCTGTGTGAAAATATGATGGTTGTTCTCATTGGTTAAGTCGTTTTCTCGAGCTCTGGCTAGCAAGAAATGTTGATAGGGTTCGTCTCGAGAGGAGTGAGCATAACTATAGAGGGCGGTTTGAACGCCACCTCCGAAGGCTTCTGTAATATGGAGCACTTTTTTCATGATGATTTTGTTCCTGGTGTCTGTATCCATTTATGCTTGAAAGCATCACGTTCTTGTTCTGAATAAACGTGGCGATATAAGGGAAGATCGTACATATAGAACAGCTTTGAAAAGTCGTAGTGATGCTTAAAGTGCTGGTGGATATTGGAGTACCACTTGTTTTTCGCTTCATTGCTGTTTTTCAGCACGAAGTCTTGCAGCCCGAGAAACTCGCCAATTTCTTTATCGAGAGAGCTGAGCTTTTCGCATTTGATTAGCATGACGTTGGCTTGCTCGTTCTTGAATGTGAAGAAAGGTTGAGTGTTGTCCAATTCTTGACGCATCACATCGATATTGAAGTTACGTTTTAACTCGTTGTCGAACCAGTTCGCAAAATAGTTGAGATTGATATAGTTATCGAAACAATGTTCGAGGTGCTGATACGTGACTGCCATATCTCGGTGAATTGCATCATTCTTTTTGCCTTCGATAAATTGCAAATGGAGGTCTTGAAAGAAACGAGAAAAGACTGTTGCGATTGGATCACGGACCAGTGTGACGATTTTGATCTGTTCGCGTTTTTGTAAGATACGTTTTCGTTGCTTGAGCACTAAGCGATAGAGCGCACGGTTTTTGAAATCGAAAAATTTACTCACGTCTTTTTTATTGTGATACATGTGAAATTCTTCGTGATCATCAAAGGTGTGGATGTGATAGCTCGGGATATTTCTTTCTCCCAGCGTGTGCTCAATTGACGATGAGCCAACTTTGCCCATTTGGTAAACTAAAACAAAATTGTCAGCTTGGAGTTCTCGGTTCTTTTCAAATTGTCGAGAGATTGAATACTTCATCTATCCTATCCTTGATTATTCAAATTCGTGGTGATGGTTTACCGGAAAAGTATGAGCAATGGTGTTGACCGTTGACTCGCGGCTCATGCTTATCATGACGGGTAATAAGAGTATTAAAATGATGGTGGTATTTACCGCAACGAAGAACACCATGATGAGGGCGTATATCGCGAGTAAGAGGCTTTTCCTGTTGTCATTGAGACTACGGAAGCAAAAGCGAATAAAAAGAAAATAACCACCAAATAATAGGGCGATACCGAGCAACCCGTATTCAATTGCGGTATCTAACACAAAGTTGTGGGTGTAGATCGCCAGCTCATCATAGTTAAAGTAACTGATCATAAAGTTGGGCAGCATCTTCGCGCCGACACCTAACACCGGGTGTTGAAGTAAAATATCTAGCCCATTGGCAAGTAAGAGTTTTCTATGAAGGTTCGACACCCAGCGAGCTTCACTTTGGTTGGCAAATAAGACGTCTTCTTGGGTTATTTCCAATGTGTCTGCTAACGTTTCAAACCCAACATAGAGTGTAGTTGCGACGGCAGTGAACACCATAAAGCTTAAGGCCAATAAAATGGTCCACGTATACGTTTCATTAAGCGATTTTCTCATCAGGTTTTTTACGAGCAGCTGGTCAAAGAAGAAAAGCAGACAAAAACCAAGTAGTGCTTTTCTTTCTTGCGACAACACCAGTAATACCAAAGCAACGAGCATTAAAAGGTGGAAAGCGCGAACTTTATCCCGATAAAGGTATAGTAGTGAGCAAAGTACACCGAACCCGTATTTACTCACTCCGAGTAACTTAAACCCGCTTTGATATCCCTGAGCAAAGTGCCATAAGGCAACGAGCGTGCAGATCAAAAACAGCAGGTAAGTGAAATAAACCATAACCCTTTCATCATCAAACACGCCATAGGCGTACATTAGGCTAAGCAAGCAGAGAATCGCCAGCCATTGCACGGTTTCTATAACTAGCGGCATTAAGGGGACGCGATTTAGCAGGCCATTTAAGAACACATACCCAGTGAACAATACGAGGAACCCCATACAGGGATGCATGAGTTTTTCAGCTTTTCCTTCCAATACCACTAATGCAGTAAAACCAATGGACAAAAGGCTTGCGATGTCTGATGGTGCTAGTGCTATTCCTCCAGCACGAAACTTCATAGGAATAAAGAACAATGTTAGTAAGCACGCAGCTATTATCGGAGTGTGGTTATTTATCGGTACAGAGTTCATCATAAATTTTGTAATAGCTATTCCTAAAATTATTCAAAGTAAACTGGCTACAACGTTCGACAAAAAAACAGGAAGCAGCTTCATAGGAATTTTTATTACCCACTATGTGAAGTATTTTTTTAATTAAATCATCGACTTGACCTTGTTTAAATAAATAAGTTTTATCTCCGATTACTTCATTTAGTCCGGGGACATCCGAGCCTAGAACTGGTAACCCTTCAGCCATGGCCTCTACAGCCGCAAGACCAAAACCTTCTACTTTTGAAGATTGTACATAAAGATCTAGACTAGACAGGAAGCGAGGAATATCTGAGGTGATACCATACCAATGGATACGATGATCGCAGTTTAAATCTTTTGCTTTTTTTCTAAGAACTTGTTTTTTTTCTCCGTCTCCAGCCAGGTGAAGGTGGTAGTTTTCTGGTAATTTAGCTATTGCACATATTAATGTTTCGTGGTCCTTATAGTGATGAAGCCTACCAACCATTCCTATATTTATAACTCTTTTTTTTTCTAGTTCCTTATATAATTTGGGTTGTCTAGAGAATCTATGAAGATCTACACCATTGAATATTACTTCATAGCGGTCTTTGTATGTAGGTATAAATTTAACTAATGCTTCTTGAACCTTGTGAGTAATGCAAATAGTTTTGTCATTATTCATATAAAGAAGGTGCTCCATAAACTTCAATAACGGATAGTCCCTGCGTCGGTTAGTTGTATTATGTTCTGTTTGTATTCTCCTTTTCCCAAAGGAAAATAGAGCGAGGTATATAGAAGGAAATAAATGACTATGTACTAAATCGGGCCATTGAAGTATTTTCCATTTTTCAATTAGAGACAATGACTTCCAAACATAGCACTTCACTTCACTTTCTTTCAGTTTGTCCTCGAAATCATTGTCTGGATTAAGAATGAGAACTCGTATTTTATATTGAGGCATATGTTGGACTACTAGATCTACAAGAAAGCGCTGCGCTCCACCATTACTCGATAAATCATTAATTATATGTAGTATTTTCATTTAAATATTTGTCCTTGAGTGATAGGATTTCAGAGTTTGAAAAGAAATGTTGTGCTAATTTTGATGAGAACATTTCTTCAACGTACTCGGGTGTAGGTTGAAATTGCGTTTTGAATTCTTTCATTAGTGGCGAGTACCATTTGTTGTCTGACTGATTTTCATAAACGACATCCACGGGGTAACCTAAAAAGCCTTCGATTGCGGAGTTAGCCTGCTTTAGCTTGTCACTTCGAATTACCAACAGTGAAAAGTTATTGTTATGGTATGTCTGATAGCCTACTTCGTGATTAAAAGGTTCGTTAAACACATCAATCCCTGTTAGTTGTTTGATTTCGTTGTCAAACCACTGCAGCGCATATTGATGATTCATGTGCTTATCAAATGCCTCTTGGAGTAATTGCGGTCGTTCGGTACGTATTGCGCTGTCATCTTTTAGATATTTGTCCGCCATCCAAAACGGAAGTGCTTGAAAGAACATTGAGACATTTCGTCCGATCGGTTCACGTACCAGCGAGATAATTCGAACTTTTTTCTTGCGCTTTAACATACGGCTCATCGCTATGCGCTTGAGTCGTCGCTTTAACGCATTGATCTGAGGTTTATGCAATTGCGCTCTTACAGGGGATATCTGTTTTTGCGCATCGACAGTCATAAGATCGTGCAAGTGAATCGAGTTAGGAATGGAATGTTCTAATGCACTCGAACCTACTTTGCCCATTTGATAGATCAATACCGGTTGTTCTTGGCTTTTCAACGTTTGGTACCAAGATGCGTTTGAGTTAGTAGGCGTATTTCTGGACATAAAGCGTTTCTCCTTCCTTAGTCTTGGCTTGTGTGATTAAGACGCCAAGAGATGGAACTGAGTGTTGTATTTGTTTAGATAACGCAAGGTTAACCAGTGATGATTTTGTCGATTCTGAGCGAATGACGGTAATCAGACCATTGGCATACTGACCAAGAATAAGTGCATCACTCACTGACAGTAGGGGCGGTGTATCGATAATGATCCGGTCATACTTATTTTGAAAATGTTCGAGCAACTTTTTAAAGCGTTCAGAAGCTAGCAGTTCCTGTGGGTTTGGCGGAATTAGGCCTGCCGGTAATACATCTAAGTTGGCTTCTTCTATATGTGTAACACAATCTTTGATTGGCGTATCCATAGTCAGGATATGCGTTAAGCCTGGGCTTGATTCAGCAATACCAAACCGTTTTGCGATGGAAGGTCGGCGTAAATCGCAGTCGATGATCAATACCTTTTCCATTTTTGAAAACGACACCGCCATATTGATACTGGTCGATGTTTTTCCTTCTTCTGGAATGGCAGAAGTAAAGGGCAATATCTTTTGCTTCGTGTTGGTTAGTCTGAGCAGAAGCGAGGTTCTGACGGAGCGGCAAGCTTCACTAAATAGCTTTTCTTCATCATCTAAATACGCGGTATAACTGACGCCGTTTTTACGCAAGTTGCGTTTTTTGACCATAGGAATCACACCTAAACACGTAACACCAAGTTTTTCCTGCACATCGGCTGTGCTTCGGATAACTTCTCGCATCGTTTCTAAGATGATGATCAGAGCGCAAGCAATGGCAAAGCCAAAAAAGGTGGCAATCAGTACCAGTTTGATTCGTTGCGGTGCTACCGGAAATAGAGGGATGATGGCTTTGTCAGTAAAACGCGCAGTGACATTTTTGTAGTCGCTGGTGGCGTTGGTCTCTTTCTCACGATTTAAGAACGCTTCATAGAGTGCCTTATTGGATTCAACCTCGCGTTTTAACTGTTCATAACGCGCTTTTTGTGACCCTAACGATTGGAAGTCAGACTTTTTGTTATCGAGTTCTGCTCGAAGCATGTCCTCTTGCGCCTTTGCAGCAAGAAGGTCTTGTTGCTTGCTGAAGGAAATGTCACGAATGAGTTGCTGGGTTCTTGCTTGAATTTCAGAAAGCTGCGCTTTCGCCTGAATCATTCGGTCATGCTTGGGGCCGTAGCGCTGTGCCAGCTCAGAGAGATTTTTGGCTGCTTGGGCTTCTGATAATTTTAGGTCGCGGATCTGCGCTTGATTAGCGAATTCATCAATTGACAGCAAGCTGTCTAAACTTTGTGAAGATTTACGTCTTAACAGTTGGATTAACGTCTGTGCTTCAATACGCTTATTAACAGCGACATTCAGCTTGCGAGTGAGTTCTTCTAGCTCATTTGCGTAAATTTCATCAATACCGTTTATATCGATCAACCCTTCTTTTAACAAGAACTCTTGCAGCGCTTGCTCAGAGTTACGTAATCGCTCCTCCAATTTTTGTGAGTTATTTGTCAACCAAGTAGCCGCATTTTGTGTAACGACCAATTTGGCTTCAAAATTTGCGTCAATGTAGGCTTGGCCGACAGCGTTAGCGATTGTCGTAGCAAGCTTAGGATCGGTAGAACGAAAGCGAATTCTGACTAATTGGGTGTTACGTACTGGCTCAATATCGAGTTTACTTCTGAAAGCTTGAAGCGCTTGATAATAGGACTCTGAAAACTGGGCAGTTTCTTTTGGGCTTGGTGCCACATTCAGTAGGTCTTGAACAAAAGGGATCGACTTTATTTGGTCGATCTTTTGATTTAATCCACCTGAGCGTGTGAACTCCGGTAGTTGAGTTAGGTTCAGCTCTCTAATGACCTTATCTGCGATATGATTCGATTTTAAAATAGCGATTTGCGTTTGAAAGTACTCTTTTTTTGTCGTGTCGACGCCATATACTTCCTCGATTGAAAGGGCGCTTTTTTGTTCTTCTTGGATGAGTAGCGTTGCTGTAGCTTGGTATATCGATGCTTTGGAGTAGATATACCAAGTACAAGTTAATGAAAACAGAAGCGTGAAAGCTGCGATGCTTAGCCAATTCTTTTTAATCGCTTTGAAGTGATGACCAAAACGAATCAGTTCTACTTTGTTCATCTGGAGATTATTTGGATGAGTCCCGTTCATTTGATTCCCTGTCACTTAAAAGAAGCTCTGGTCAATAAATACAATGTCACCAGGTTCCACGTTGCGGTGCATACTGACCCCTTCCATCGTTTGACCCGTTTTATGTTTGGTGAGGTTAATGCCTTTGCGTGAGGCTCGGTCGGTCAAGCCACCAGCTAAAGCGATGGCCTTTTCGATAGTTAATCCTGGTCGATATTCAAATCCACCTGGTTTCCTGACTTCGCCATTGACATAAAACAGACGAAAGTTATTGATAGTGACCATCACTTTTGGGTTGATGAGATAATCGCCTTTTAAACCCGTTTCTATTTCGTACTTGAGTTGTTTCGGTGTTTTTTTGATTGCTTTGATTCGGCCAAGGTAGGGGTAATCAAAATAGCCATCTGACGTTATTAGAATATTTTTAATCGTAAGATCTTCTTCACCGTAGACCTGCACGGAAATGGTATCGCCCGTGTCGAGTAAGTAATCTTCCTCGTTTGAGTCAGCGTTGACCAAAGTGCTAAATAGCAACAACGCTACACTCATGAATGTGATGAATGCCTTCATTAATAATCCTTGTTACAGAGAAAACTGTGCGCTTAAAGTCCAAATGTTCTGTTCGAAGCTATAACCTAGTCGGTTAGAGGTTTTATCTTGGTATTGCCAGTCGGCTTGCAGCTGTACCCAGCGTTTAATTTGATAATCGATACCAAAAGATAGGGTGTAGCGATCGTCGTTTCTGGTGATCCCCGTATAGTCATCTTGTTGATAAATAGCACCTAAGCGAGTTGCAAGGTAACTATTCCAATCGTGCTTGAGGTTCAGTCGATAACGAGTTTGTAGGTTGTAATCGCCATCTTGATCTGGGTTAACTGCCGCTTGAGTGGTTTTCACGCTGACTAGAGTTTGTTCTTGAGGCAGCCATTCAAAGCCGATATCCCAACTGAAGCCTTTAAATGTCTCTCGTTGAGCGCTGTCAAAATCTTTGATTTGATAACCGAGTCGAGCGATGCCTTTGGTTTTTCCTGTGACTTCCCATTCGGCACCGGTGTAATAGAAACTGGTGACGTTATCTTTGGAAGGAAGAGCAGAATTTCTGTGTTGATAGTCGGTTACTAGTTGTTTTGTCCCAACCAACCAATAGGTTCTTGGCGTCGCCCTTAAATAGAATTCCAAGTGTGCATTGGGGGCTCGAAAATCGTTGTATTTTGTTTTAGCATTTGTGCGCCCAGGCAAGCCGTCACGGTAGTTTTGATAGGTTTTATCACTGTAGCCTAAACCGAATTCGAGTCTGCCTTTTGCACCGTTAGAGCCAAAGACATAATTGGTTTTGATATCGTTACGGTTGAACTCAATTGGTGAGTCTATTGCGCTACCATTACCTTCGGTAATGTCTTCCCCTCTAATTTCATGCTGGGCGCGAAAACGATAATCAACCACTAAACGATGACGATGATTGAACTCAAAGAAGTTGGAAAACTGAAAGGTATGATCGTCGAAGTCGTTGCGGTCATCGGATGAAAAACCTGCTTTCAACTTGTATAAAATATCTGCGCGATAGCGATTCCTTTCTATACGTGCTAATAAGCTTGGCTCTATACCCCAAATATTGACCGATTCTACATTGCCGGATTCCTCCGCTTTGTTGATGTTGTCATCGCCCTCGTAGAAAGTTCTTACGAGGGGAATAAACTCAATGCCAGACTCGGTTTGGTAAGCCATCGGTTCTGCGAGTAAGCCAGTTGAAAACAGACTCAATGCTATTGCCATTGTCAGTTTCTTCATAATCTCAACCTTAGTAAACGTTAGCACCAGTGAACCCTTTGAAAACGGTCATGAAGATGATTTTGATGTCCATCCAAACCGACCAGTGGTGGATGTAATCCAAATCAAACTCGACTCTCTTTTCCATTTTTTCTAAGGTGTCTGTTTCGCCGCGATAGCCATTAATTTGCGCCCAGCCAGTAATGCCCGGTTTTACTTTGTGACGTAGCATGTAGCGGTCAACAATCTGGCGATACTCTTCATTGTGCGCCACGGCGTGAGGGCGTGGACCAACAATAGACATGGTCCCTTGCAGTACATTGATAAATTGAGGCAGTTCGTCCAAAGAGGTGCGACGCAGAAAACCACCAAAAGGCGTAATGCGTGGGTCGTTCTTTGTCGCCTGTTTCACGTGAGGGCCTTGATCCATAGTGGTCATTGAACGGAATTTCCAGACTTCAATCTTGCGTCCATCGAGGCCGTAACGATGCTGTTTAAAAATGACCGGACCTTTAGAGGTCAGCTTAATGCCAATCGCAATGGCGAGCAGGACTGGAGAGATCAAGGCTAAAATAATGCTCGAAAACAAAATGTCTTCAAGCCGTTTTACCCAGGAAGAAATTCCAGCAAATGGCGTATCAAATACGCTGAGCGTTTGAACTTGGCCGATTTGCGCCCAACGAGAATGCAAAAGGTTATAGGTAAAGAAGTCGGGAATCAGATACGTATTTGCGGTGGTGTCTGAGAATTGGTTAAGAAGCGATGCAATACGTTCTTTTGCGTGCATTGGCATTGCGATATAGACGTAATCCACTTCCCCTTTCTTGGCTCGCTCAAGAGCGTGGTCAACTGCCCCTTTAATAGGGTAAGCAGAATTTGGCAATCTGTCGGAAGAACGCTCATCGTAAAAGCCATCAAAAAGTACACCGTGTTCAGTGTGGTTTTGAATTTCGTTAGCAAGGGTAATGCCGTGAGGAGTTTGGCCGATGATGATCGCAGTACGAGTGTTGAATCCTTTTTTTCTTAAATAGGCTAATCCGGTACGGAATGTCACTCGCCATGCCAAAAGTAGAGCGGGCGTAATCGCAAACCACAATGCCAGAATAGTGTTATCAAATAAGTCATAGACTTCCGAAAAATACAGAACAATAAAGATAAGCGCGGAAGTTACTGCCCAGGCCACACAGACAATAATCATCTGCTCTTTAAACGAACTGGTTCGCCAAGAGCGGTACAGGTTGCCGCTTTCTGCCATAAATAGAAAGGAGATGCCTCCAACAAAAGCCAGTATGACGTAATCTTTCCCCATCGCAGTATTCATGTCTTTGAACACTAAAAGCAGCATAAAAGAGACGATGACAGCAAGATCTGAGATGCGATATAAAAAAGCGAACTCCATCTCGTGAGAGCGGATAAGTCCTTTTTGTTTCATGACTCAGTTTCCTTTCTTACACGCTACCGCCCTTGGGTGTCTCCCCCAATTGCCGTGTCGTGAGCGTTATTAGTAGTTGGTGAACAGAGCATTCTGTTGAATGCTTCTGAGTTTTTTGTCACGTGTAATTTCGTTGATAAGTGTAAAAATTTGCGTTGTTGAGGTAAGTGGAAATAAGAATGAAATTTAGACCTTTGGCTAAGTTTGGCGGGTTAGGAAAAAGCTGGTACTTACTCATGAGGGATGAGGAAAAGTATTAAAAATGAAGTATCAGTACAAAGACAATGGTTTATGTGAAGGTAGAAGAAACGGGTGATCTTATTGGTTAACGATTAATGATTTAGTATCGAATTACTTATATTTATTAGGATAAAAAAAATCCCTCTCAAGTGAGAGGGATTTTTTGTGAGTAAGGACGAATGAATTATTCGACTTCTACGCCGTTTTCTTTGTATAGGCGGCGGCATGCACGACCATCACTGTGGAACAGGTGACAACGGTGTGCTGGAATACCAATCTCGATTTTATCGCCGGTATCGACTGCGAGCGTGTCAGGCTGACGGAAAATAACGTCGGCGTCTGCGCCTTCTAGGTTTAGGTATACTTGAGTTTCGTTACCTAGCTTCTCTACAATCATCACTTCACCGTGAATGCTTGCATCAGCTTCAGAAGCGGATAATAGGTGCTCAGGGCGAATGCCTAAAGACATGCGGTCGCCACGGTTAACAGTTGTGCCATCCACTGGAATCCAGAAAGATACGCCATTAGATAGTTGAACTTTGACGCGCTCTGCTTCTACTTCATCAATGAATACGCTCATGAAGTTCATTTTCGGAGAGCCGATAAAGCCTGCTACAAAGCGGTTTTGTGGGTAATGGTAAAGCTCAAGCGGCTTACCAACTTGCGATACATAACCGCCGTCTAGTACAACGATTTTATCTGCCATTGTCATTGCTTCTACCTGATCGTGCGTTACGTAGATCATGGTACAACCAAGTTGACGTTGTAGCTTAGTGATTTGCGCACGCATGTTTACACGCAGTGCGGCATCCAAGTTTGATAGTGGTTCATCCAGAAGGAATACATTAGGTTGCGATACCAGTGTTCGACCGATAGCCACACGTTGACGCTGACCACCTGAAAGCGCTTTTGGTTGGCGTTCAAGTAAGTGACCCAGTTGTAGAATTTCTGCAGCCTGTTCAACACGTTTGTCGATTTCTGCTTTGTCTGCTTTTGCTAATTTTAAGCCAAATGACATGTTGTCATATAAGTTAAGGTGTGGGTAAAGAGCGTAAGACTGGAATACCATACCAACACCACGTTTGGATGGTTCGACGTCATTCATGCGCTGGTCACCAATATACAAATCACCTGAAGTAATGTCTTCAAGACCGGCAATACAACGTAAAAGGGTAGATTTACCACAACCTGATGGACCTACGAAAACAACAAATTCACCTTCGTTGATTGTTAGGTCTACGTTCTTAGAAATCAGTACGTCGCCATACGCTTTACAAACATTTTTTAACGTGACACTCGCCATGTAGCTCGTCCTCGATCAATTTTTTATTATTCACCGCTCATCATTATATGAATTATCTAGCGAGCAGTAACAGTAGGAATCGGTAAGTTATTGCGGTTGGTAAGAAAAGTAGGGTAGCACTTCAATAAAATGTCCTGAATAGAAGTGCTACCCATCATAGCCAAGTACGAGTTTCTCTCCCCCACATTATTCGTGTTGTCTCCCCCGTGAAATAATTACCACAAACAACACCAATAATGACATTCCACTCGTCTGGCAATGCAAAACCAGCAAATCTTTTTCCTAATACGTAGGCACTGCTGGGAAAGGGTTCTTACCATCCACTCTTGGATGACTGAAGTTTGTAAGATTGTGCGAGGTGCGACATCCTCCTAATAGAAATAATTGTAGGGGGAGTAGGTAGGGAGGAGTAAAAAAGGAGGAGGAATAAAGCAGTTGGTCGGAAATCACATTATTGCACCACCTAAAGTTGAAACCGATCACAGGAAGTATCCGTTTTGTGATTTGAGTCTCTTACCCTTGGCGATTTAGATCACGAAAATACGTCATAATTGTAAGGGCGTAGGGATTAGGAGGATGAGACATATTGGATTATTTCAGATGATATATGTCGAAATACGGCTGAACCTCAATGGACTAGCCCTACATCAAAAATATAAAAAGGATACGAACATGAAAAAGTTAAGCGCTGTAGCACTAGGTACTCTTGTTGCTTTGGGTTCTTTTGGTGCTAATGCTGCCATCGAAGAAGGACAACTTACTATCTGGATCAACGGCGACAAAGGTTACAACGGCCTTGCTGAAGTTGGTAAAAAATTCGAAGAAGACACTGGCATTAAAGTGACAGTGGCTCACCCAGATGGCCTTCAAGACAAATTCCCTCAAACTGCAGCGACTGGTGACGGTCCTGACATCGTATTCTGGGCTCACGACCGTTTCGGTGGTTACGCAGAAGCTGGCCTGCTAGCAGAAATTAAACCTTCTAAGAACATTCAAGAAGGTATTGTTGATTTCGCTTGGGATGCAGTACGTTACGACGGCAAATTGATCGGCTACCCAGTTGCGGTTGAGTCTCTATCTCTAATCTACAACAAAGACCTAGTTCCAAACCCACCGAAGTCTTGGGAAGAAGTTGCAGCGCTAGATGCAAAACTTAAAAAAGACGGCAAGTCTGCAATCATGTGGAACCTAAAAGAACCGTACTTCACTTGGCCACTAATGGCTGCTGATGGCGGCTACGCGTTCAAATACACTTCTGAAGGTTACGATGTTAAAGACGCTGGTATCGCGAAAGAAGGCGTTAAAGACGCAATGAGCTTCGTAAAAGGCTTGGTAGACAAAGGCGTAATTTCTGCAGATATGGACTACTCAGTATCTGAGTCTGCATTCAACCAAGGCAAGACAGCGATGACGATCAACGGTCCATGGTCTTGGGGCAACATCGAGAAGTCTGGCGTTAACTACGGCGTGACTACGCTACCTAAGTTCCAAGGTCAATCTTCTAAGCCATTCGTTGGTGTTCTAACGGCTGGTATCAGCACTGCGTCTCCAAACAAAGACCTAGCGGTTGAGTTCATTGAGAACTACCTACTAACAAACGACGGCCTACGTATGGTTAACAACGATAAGCCTCTAGGTGCGGTAGCGCTTAACTCGTTCCAACGTGAACTAGATTCAGATACTCGTATTGCTGCGACAATGGACAACGCGATGAACGGCGAAATTATGCCAAACATTCCTCAAATGAACGCATTCTGGGGCGCGGCTAAGAACGCAATCATCAACGTAGTTGATGGTCGTCAAACTGTCGATGCAGCATTGGCAGACGCAGAAAAACAAATGACTAAATAATTAAGTAAGACCTTTTTAAGGAGGGGGCAACTCCTCCTTACTTTTCTATATTTATTCTATATTCGCTAGCAGGTTCCCTATGCAGTCAGTTCAAGGTACAAATGCTATGACAGCACCAGAAGCCAGCCTTCCGAGCAGCAAAAAAGTGTTCATGAAATGGTCACTTTTAGGCACAGTCGGCATTATCAATGGCTACGCAACAATCCTTATGTATTCACGCGGTGAGATTGCGTTTGCACTACTTACGATCATTCTTACCGCTTTAGCGTTGTTCATCTTTGGTAGTAAAAAGACGTACGCACACCGTTACATCTACCCTGGTATCGCAGGGATGATCCTTTTCATTCTTTTCCCTCTGGCGTACACCATAGGTTTGGCGTTTACCAACTACAGCGCGAAAAACCAACTCTCTTTTGATCGTGCGCAGAGCGTACTTTTGGACAGAACTTATCAAAGTGGTGATAGCTACCCGTTCACTTTATATAAAACGGATCAAGGACATCAGCTTGTGGTTGAAAAAGATGGGGAGCTACTTGCTACGCCCACTTTTCAACTAGATAGCCTTTCAGCATCGGATCTTGACCTGTCGCCAATTGAAGAAGCTACGGGCGAGAAAGAATCAATCAAGACGATTGTTAAGAGCCGTAATACGTTGAGCAGTGTTGATTTGCATCTGCCGAGCGGTGAAGACATCCGCATGAGCGGGTTACGTAAGTTTGCGGCAGTTGTGCCTTTGTACACGCTGCAAGAAGACGGCGAAACGCTTTACAACAATCGTACTGAAGAGACGTTACGTCCAAATATGGAAGTAGGTTACTACCAACCTGTCGATGAAAACGGTCAGTTTGTTGGTAGCACAGTGTCTCCTGGCTTTGTGGTGAACATTGGCACACACAACTTTGAGCGTGTGTGGAAAGATGATGGCATCAAAGAGCCGTTTATCAGTATCTTTATCTGGACGATTGTGTTCTCAGCACTCACCGTACTATTTACGCTTGTAATTGGTCTTGTTCTAGCAAGTGTTGTTCAGTGGGAAGCATTAAAAGGCCGCTCGGTTTACCGACTCTTACTGATTCTGCCTTATGCGGTACCGGCGTTTATTTCTATCTTGATCTTTAAAGGTTTGTTTAACCAAAGCTTTGGTGAGATCAACATGCTTCTGGAAGGTTTGTTCGGTATTAGCCCTGCTTGGTTCTCAGACCCGTTCATGGCGAAAACCATGATCCTGATTGTGAACACGTGGCTTGGTTTCCCTTACATGATGATTCTATGTATGGGTCTACTAAAAGCGATTCCTGATGATTTATATGAAGCGTCAGCAATTGATGGTGCGAACTTTATTACTAACTTTACTCGTATCACGCTACCAATGATGTTGAAGCCGTTAACACCACTGTTGATTGCGAGCTTTGCCTTCAACTTCAACAACTTCGTGCTTATCCAGTTGTTGACAGGCGGTGGTCCAAACATGATTGGTACGTCAGAACCTGCGGGTTACACAGACCTATTGGTAAGTTACACCTACCGAATCGCATTCGAAGGTGCGGGCGGTCAAGACTTCGGTCTAGCAAGTGCAGTAGCAACACTTATCTTCCTATTGGTTGGCGCATTGGCACTTATCAACCTACGCGTAACTAAAGTAGCTCAGGACTAAGGAGAGATTACAATGGCAATGGTACAAGGTAAGTCATTAAAGTATCGTGTTTGGGCTACTCATATTGCGATGTGGGCATTCTTGGCACTGATTATTTTCCCTTTACTGATGATCATCGCGATTTCATTCCGTGAAGGTAACTTTGCAACGGGTAGTCTGATCCCAGACAACCCAACGCTTGATCACTGGAAATTGGCATTAGGTTTCTCGGTGACTAACCCAGACGGTACAGTTACACCGCCACCATTCCCAGTCATGACATGGCTGTGGAACTCAGTAAAAGTGGGTGGTATTTCTGCAATCCTAATCGTGGCGCTATCAACCACATCAGCTTATGCGTTTGCTCGTATGAAGTTCAAAGGTAAGAACACCATCCTAAAAGCGATGATGATCTTCCAAATGTTCCCAGCGGTATTGGCATTAGTTGCTCTATACGCGTTGTTCGACAAATTGGGTCAGTACATTCCATTCCTTGGCCTGAACACGCACGGCGGTCTGATATTCGCTTACTTAGGGGGTATCGCCCTGCACGTTTGGACGATTAAAGGCTACTTCGAAAGTATTGACTCTTCGTTAGAAGAAGCGGCGGCACTGGATGGTGCGACACCATGGCAAGCATTCCGTTTGGTATTGCTTCCATTGTCTGTGCCAATCCTAGCGGTAGTATTCATCTTGTCGTTCATCATGGTAATTGGTGAAGTTCCTGTAGCATCACTACTACTTTCTGATGTAGACTCGTACACACTTGCAGTGGGTATGCAGCAATACCTATATCCACAAAACTACTTGTGGGGTGACTTTGCTGCAGCTGCTGTACTTTCAGCAGTGCCAATCACTGCCGTATTCTTACTTGCTCAACGCTGGTTGGTTGGTGGTCTAACCGCTGGTGGTGTGAAAGGATAATCTCTTGTGGTCTGAGATTGATAAGAATAACTAGAAAAGGGCGACCACATGGTCGCCCTTATACGTAGCACGGATATTACAATTTTGGTTTGGCCGCCGATCAGTAATATCTTGGCTTTTATTGGCGTTACGCATAGCTGGCTGTTAGCTTAGTTCCTTACGATTCAATCACTAACAGTTTTTGTAACCATAACCTGAGTTTTGACTCAGGTTTTTTTATACCTGTTAAATACAGTTGTTCAATAAGCAGGTAAAGATTAGCGGCTTTGCAATGGATTACACAGGGCTAGGAGAATGCCCTGCGTAGCACTTCACATAAATAACCTGAGTTCAGGTATCAGTAAAATTGAGGTAGGTAAGGATTAAAACTCTCGACTGGAGGGGGCACATCCAACGTATTGAAGCAGCGTGTATAAGCTTTCTTGCTGTAGTGCGACGCGACGAAATAAATTTGCAAAGGTGACATCACCGCCAAAGCAGGTTTGAATGTAATGGTTAATTTCTGTTTCGTTATACCCCTCGACGTACATGGTTCTTACCCACTGGTACTCGACCGCTTTTAAATTGGTCAACGTCTCTTCACTTAAGGTCGTTTCTTTTAGTCTCAAGATCCAAACTCTATCCAACTCCAAAATAGTGGAAGGATTTAAGCAAAGCTAGGTGAAGGATTTATGACAGAGGAGGCCGAGTGTGAAGCAAATGGCAAAACCATGATGTTGCTCCACACTCTGGTTATAAGTAACGTTGAGGTAGTCAATAGCGTTCTTAACGGATGTAGGTTACTTGAGATACTTTACGTGCGCTTCCATCTCTTCCCCGATTTCTTTGCGCATGTTCATAAGGCGGATAGCGGATTGTTCCAAGGCTTTATCTTCATCAGACTCTGGAACCCATTTCGGCACGTCGGTTGGTTTTCCGTTCTCATCTACAGCAACCATAATAACGATACAGTGGGTGGTGAGTCTGTTTTTCATTTGTTTTGGGTCACTGGCTTGCACGTCAATCGCGATGTGCATTGAGCTTCGTCCGGTATAAATGACTTTCGCGCTAACTTCGACTAAGTTGCCGACATGAATCGGCGCAACAAAACGAATACCACCTGCGTATGCAGTAATGCAATATTTGCCACTCCACGCTGCAGAGCAGGCGTAGGCTGCTAAGTCGATCCATTTCATTACGGCACCGCCGTGCACTTTTCCGCCGAAATTGACGTCACTGGGTTCTGCTAAAAAGCGAAGGGTAATGTCTCTTTGACCACTGCTCATCTGTCTTTCCTTGGTGAGTTATTGTTTTCCCAATTTAGCAGCAAGATGAATTTTCGGGAATAGCGAATGAAACAAAATATTAACTTTTATTCGAACGCTGGAAGTGACAAGCCACAGCGTAGTTCTGTGGCTTGGGGAACTGGGATTAATTGGCAGTGGAGGCAATCTCTGAATTGGGCAATGGCTTTCTGTGTTGTATTTTTATTTGCGACAGGATAACGCCAGAGATGACTAACAGCCCGCCAATAATGTGGTAAGCGTAAATTTTCTCACCAATCAACGTGGAAGCAAGTACGACAGAAACCACGGGCATTAAGTTCATGAACATAGCACTTGAATCAGCGCCAATTGAATCAATCGCTTTCACCCACATTAACGGCGCAAAAATGGAAGCCGCAATGCCAGCATAGGCGATTAATGGTAGCGCGTCTTGGCTTGGTAACAGTTGCTCACTAGAGAGCCAAAGTGGTGTAAGCATCACAACCGAGAAGAAGCCTTGCATGTAAACCAGAGTCAAACTACTGAAAGGCATCTTCCAGCGTTTTAGCAGCACGCAATAAGCCGCGTATACCATGGCTGCAATCAGCATAAGGCTATCACCTTGGGTCATATCTTGATGTAAAAAGTAGGTGATATCACCATGACCAAGCATAAACGCCAAGCCGCCGAGCGAAATCACACCACCGACGATACTTAACATTGATATAGATTTACCTAGCAATGGAACACTTAAAAACACACTGATCAAAGGAACCAAAGAGGTAATCAGTGCCATGTTGGAAGCCGTTGTCGTTAAACCAGCGTAGTAGCCAAGTGATTGGTTGAGCACCATGCCAAGTAACGCAAGAAATGCCAGCTTAGTTAAGTAAGGTCGAATAATGTGTCGTTGTTTGATGATCGCCGGCAGACAAAATGGAGTTAGAAGTACCATTGCGACAAACCAACGATAGAAACTCATCGCACTTGGTTCAATGGCGCTTGCTGCCATCTTATTCACAATTGAGTTACCACCCCAAATCATAACGGTGAAAAACGGAAGTAAATAAATCATGAGAACCCTATAGCACAATTATTGATGGCGCTAGTCTGGCAGGTCTTTATAATAAAAAGTATCTCTTAAAAGACATCGTAAGCGATAGGAAGACAATTTTGAAAAAGAGCGCCAGAAATCTTCATCCCTCATTATCAATCGACCGCGCACCATCGGATGTATTTATGAATTTTGAAGCCTTTCTCTCTAATACAGAAACGCGAATTCATAGCCATCCTTGGGGGCAAGTGCAGCTGATCAGCGGTGGGATCCTAGAGATGGATGCAGAAGATACAAGATTTCTAGCGCCTCCGCATCTTGCAATTTGGGTTCCCGCCGGAATCCGTCACACGAGCTACAACCGTAAGCCAATCGAATATTGTTCTTTGAATATTGCCCCTGAATTGACGGCGCATTTCCCAACTAAAACGAGCTTGATCAAAGTGACTCCAATCGTGTCATCGATTATTGAGGACTTTCGTCAGCGAGACATTAACGTGGCGCAAACTGATGAAGACAAGCGATTGGTACAAGTGTTATTGGACCAGCTCGCAAAGCAAGAAGTGGAACACCACTTTTTGCCAACGACCGATAACAAGTATCTTGAACCGATCTTAAAAGCAGTAGAAGAATCGCCGACGGATGAGATCAGTTTGGCGGAGTGGGCGGAAAAAGTGCATACCACAGAACGCACGTTGGCGAGACACTGTCAGAGTGAGTTGGGCATGAGCTTTACTGAGTGGCGTTTACGTGTACGCTATTTGCATTCTATGGAGTTGCTGCGTAAAGGGCAGACCGTGAAAGAAGTCGCGCTAACGTTAGGTTATAACCAAGCCAGCCCTTTTATCGCGATGTTCAAGAAATACTCCGGCATGACACCGGAGCAATATAAGAACCGCTTATTATAACTGAGCCAGAACGTAATTCAGACCACCGACCACGGCTGCAACTTGCGCATCGTTGCACTCTTCGTCGGTCACTGTTGGGCTGTCTGGGTACACTTCCGTTGTCGTGCCGTAAACGCAATTTGTTACGCCGCCACACAGACCCAGCTTCACCATTGGGTAGTTGATAACGCCAAACTGTACGACTGGTGAACCAATGATTTCGCCATTTTCATCTGCAGGTGCAATGTGAGTCACTTTCGCAACCGATTCAATCACCGCTTTTTGAAACTCGGGTTGAGGGTTTTCACTATCTCCAACTGTGTAAAAACCGTCTGGGATCATGCCCTCGATGTACTCAATGCCATCACGAGCGGCAAGCGCAGGACGGAACTCTGTTTCATCGGAGTCTGTCGTTTCATGTAGATCAATGTGCATTAACACATCGCCTAAAGTTGCAACGAGCTTCATGAGGTTAGCGGACTCTTCGGCAGGGCTGTCTTCATAGAAAGAGCGGTTTGGATCAATCGCGTTTGGATTCCAGCGGTTGATCACCTCGTAACCCCAAGGGCTCACGCAAGGTGCAACGACAATATTGAAATGCTCTGCGTAGCGCTCTGCTTCTGTTTCTACAAACTTTAAAGCGCCATGTACACCGCTGGTTTCATAACCGTGTACGCCGCCTGTGACCAAAACAACAGGCTTCGTTGAATCCCAGTTGCGAGTTTTGATACAAAACAGAGGGAAACGTGCCTCGTTGTATGAGAGCGCACCGTATTGTTCAACATCAAAACACTCGCGTAGGGCATCGATTTTACTGACGACTTCATCTTGGTAGCTACGTTTTACTTCTTGCGTTGCTAACCAAGCTTTACGTTCCTCTTCGCTCCAAGGTTGGCCAGGGGTACCGATTGGGTAAATGTATCCACTTTTCATCTATACTTTTTCTTTTGACTGCTGAAAGGTACCACAAGACTAGACCTGTCTTATCTTAACGGCAATATAAAACACCATTTGGGATAGTATTCTTTGCAAAATCATCACTTTGATGAGTGATTTATTGGTGTTACATTTTGTTACTTACTCAATTTCATATAAGAGACAAAAAATGGCTGGAGCAAGTTTACTCACACTGTTGGATGATATTGCCACGGTACTCGACGATGTCGCCTTAATGTCGAAAATGGCGGCAAAGAAAACCGCAGGTGTGTTGGGTGATGACCTAGCGTTAAACGCTCAACAAGTGTCTGGTGTTGCATCTGAGCGAGAAATTCCAGTGGTTTGGGCGGTTGCGAAAGGCTCGTTCAAAAACAAATTGATTTTAGTTCCTTCAGCATTGCTAATTAGCGCGATTATTCCATGGCTTATCATGCCACTATTGCTAATTGGCGGCTTGTTTCTCTGCTTTGAAGGGGCAGAAAAGGTGCTTGAGAAAGTATTCCCTCACTCCCATCCGCACGAAGAAAAAGAAGAGTTAGTTAATACTGGCGAGTCGATAGAAGAGTATGAAAAACGCAAAGTTGCTGGTGCGATTCGAACGGACTTTATTCTTTCAGCGGAAATCATTGTGATTGCGTTGGGTACCGTGACTGGGGCGAGCCTTGTGACGCAAATCTTAGTGGTGAGCTTAATTGCAGTCATCATGACCATTGGTGTTTATGGCTTAGTAGCAGGCATCGTGAAATTGGATGACTTGGGCTTCTACCTTGAAATTCGCTCAAAAGGTAAGGGCTGGATGGCGAAAGTCGGCAGTGCTTTAGTTGCTTTTGCACCAAAGCTGATGAAGTTGTTAACTATTGTGGGAACTGCCGCGATGTTTTTAGTCGGCGGGGGGATTGTAGTGCACAACGTACCTGCCATTCATCACTTTGTAGAGCCGATTATTATGAACTTTAGTGGTCATTCGGTTGCTACAGCGATTCTGCCTATTTTGCTCAACGGCATTATCGGCTTTGTGGCGGGGTTGATTGTGGTTGCTGTGTGGGCTGCTGTAGAAAAAATTCGCGGCCACTAGTAATCACAGCCCAAAGCAAGACAAGAACAACAAGGGTCATGACTTCTTTTCACAGAAAGGCATGACCCTCTTTTATGGATGGAACGTCAGTAAAGTGGTTACTTCACTTTCCACTCAATTTGTTCATTTGCTCGAATAGGCACAACGATATCATTGCCAAATGGCATCGTTTCCGGCACATCCCAAGCGGATTTTTCTAACGTTACCGTATCTGTGTTGCGCGCAATGCCGTAAAAATCAGGACCATTGAAGCTTGCAAACGCTTCCAAGTTTTCCAGCTTGCCTTCATTCTCGAATACTTCTGCATAAAGCTCTAGCGCTGCGTGTGCAGTGTAAGAACCAGCACAACCGCAAGCGGACTCTTTTGCCCCTTTCGCATGTGGTGCCGAGTCTGTACCTAGGAAAAACTTCTTGCTACCACTAGTTGCTGCTTCGATCAGCGCTTGCTGGTGGGTGCTGCGCTTAAGAATTGGCAAACAGTAGAAATGAGGTTTAATACCACCCACAAGCATATGGTTACGGTTGAAAAGAAGATGGTGAGCAGTGATGGTAGCAGCTACGTTATCTGAGGCGTTATTAACGAAGTTTGCTGCGTCGGCGGTAGTGATGTGTTCTAGAACGATTTTAAGATTAGGGAAGTCATTGACGATAGGAGCGAGGACAGTATCAAGGAATTCTTTCTCTCGGTCGAAGATATCAACATCGTGATGTGTTACTTCGCCATGAACCAGAAGTAACATTCCGACTTCTTCCATTGCTTCGAGAACGTGGTAAATGTTCTTCGCATTGGTCACACCGGAATCTGAGTTTGTGGTAGCGCCTGCAGGATAAAGCTTGGCAGCAACAATGTTTCCGGTGGCTTTAGCCTTACGTATTTCATCTGGTGTGGTGTTGTCTGTGAGGTAAAGCGCCATCAAAGGTTCAAACTGTTCGCCATGTTGCTCTTTTAGAATTCGGTCACGGTAGGCTAGGGCGAGCTCAGTTGTAGTAACTGGTGGGACGGTATTTGGCATGATCAGCGCACGGCCATTGTAGCGGCTGATGTCGCGAACGGTGTCTTTAAGAACTTCCCCATCGCGTAAGTGAACGTGCCAGTCGTCAGGACGAGTGATTGTCAGTGTTGTCATTAATTGCTCCCACCATTGAAAAGTTGTCTGATTGGAGCCCAAGCGCCGTATTTGCTTTTGAGCAAACGCTTGCGCTTAGGCGACAGGATGATAGAGGAATTGCCCTCACATTTCATCCCATTTTTCACTTTTCTACAGAGTGAGAGTGTAAGTGATTACTTCATTGTTAACCAAAGCGCGTGGATCGTACCCGGCAGAAAGAAGAAACACGTCAATATTAGGTTAATCAAAAAGTCTTTATTTAGACCTTTCTCCATAAACACCGCGACAGGCGGAAGAAAGATACATAACAAAATCAGAACCAGTTTTCTTGTATCCATAATTAAGCTCCAAATCAATAAATGGGGGCAGTGATAACTCAGATGAATTATGTGTGCCGTATCACACTTTATCAAACGGTATTTGGTCAGAACGATGTTAAAAAACGCGAATGTTGAGTGTAGTAAATACTTGTCGCTCAAACCAAATTTATAAGAATAGCATTCAGAAAAAATTGAGTTGGATGAAGCGGCAATAGACTCTGCACCTTAATGTGATTTGGGTATACAATACTGCAACAAATAAAAAACACCCTGTAGGAAGAAGGCTATGTCGCAACCCATTTTGTCCCAAATTAATGTTTTTCCGGTTAAGTCAGTTGGCGGATTATCGCTGTCGTCAGTATGGGTTGAGAAGCAAGGATTGAGCTTCGATCGTCGCTTTATGATTGCGAAAGCTGATGGCTCGATGATCACTGCGCGAAAGTATCCGCAAATGGTAACCATTAAGTCTGCCTTATTATCCGATGGGGTTGTGTTTAGCAGTTTGGGGATGGAGCCGCTTAAAATCCGTTATCAAGACTTTAAAATGCAGGAAACGCCAGCAACAGTTTGGAAAGACACCTTTACTGCATATACCACCACAGATGATGCAGATGATTGGTTTAGTCGTGTATTGGGTCAACGTGTTGAGTTGTTGTTTAGTGGTGAGCAATCGAATCGTGTTCGCGAAAAGCTAGGACAAAACGTTAGCTTTGCCGATGGTTATCCGGTGTTAGTGATTAGCCAGGCTTCCCTTGATGAACTGAACCGAAGAAGCTCTGAGCAACACTCTATGGATCAGTTCCGTACTAACTTAGTGGTCTCTGATACCAAGCCGTTTGAAGAAGATTCATGGAAGCGCATACGAATCGGTGAGGTAGAGTTTGAGTCTCTCAAACCTTGTGAGCGCTGTATCCTGACTACGGTGAATACCCAAAGAGGCACATTCCGTGAGAGCAAAGAGCCGCTCAAAACCTTGCAACAGTTCCGTGCAAACGATGTCGGTGGTGTGTTCTTTGGCCAGAATCTTGTCGCGCGAAATGAAGGCATTATTCGTCAAGGCGATAAAGTTGAAGTATTGGAGTACAAAGAGCCGGAGTTTTACGCGGATAACTCGCCAGTGCGCATGACGTTAACATGTGTTGAGCGTGAAGAAATCGCCCAAGACTTCGTGACCTTATGGTTAGAACCAAACAAAGGTTCTTTACCTAATTACTTGCCAGGACAACACCTGCCAATAGAAGTGAATATTGATGGTAAGAAAGTAGGTCGACGCTATACGCTATCATCCAGTCCGTCTCGTCCGGGTCGCTATGCTATTTCTGTTAAGCGTATTGCAGGTGGAAGAGTCTCTAATTCGCTCTTAGACAATTTACAAGTCGGTGATGTTTTAGAGGCAGAACAACCTGATGGCCAGTTCCACCTAAAAACTCATGAAGCGCAGCCTCTATTGTTACTCTCTGCAGGCAGTGGAGTAACACCAATGCTATCGATGGTACGTTTCTTAGCGGATCACAATCAGTTGGAGAACGTGGTTTTCTACCATCAATGTCGTACCGAAAATGATATTCCTTGTCGCTCAGAGTTGGAGCAGTTAAAGCGTAAGCACCCGGGGTTAGAAGTGAAAATCTGCTTGACGCAGCCTGCCGTTGATTGGTTTGGGTTAAAAGGGCGTTTAAGTTTGTCACACATTAAGCAAATCAAAGATGTTGAACAGCGCCAAGTGTTTGTGTGTGGTCCTGATGGTTTTATGGAGAAAGCGAAAAATCTCCTACTAAGAAAAGGGCTGCCAGAAGAAAACTACCATCAAGAAGCGTTTGGCGTATCTTCAGTCACTTCAAGACCAGAGAAGAGCATAGCGATCGATTTTAATGGGACGAAAGTTGTAGGGAATAATCAGAAAACGTTGTTAGATCAGCTTGAAGACGCAGGGAAGGTTGTTAGCAATAGCTGCCGTGCTGGCTTATGCGGCGCGTGTAAGGTTCAGCTTACGTCGGGTCAAGTACATCATCCGGACGTGCCTGCGTTGACAGATGAGGAACGTGCGATGGGAACCGTATTGGCGTGTTGTGCTGTTCCAGAGACGGACGTGACGGTAACAAACTAAGCGAGAAGGCTCCCCGGTTCTCAATAAAAACGCTGCTAACTTTAGCAGCGTTTTGAGTTTAAAAGTGAACGGAAAATATCGCTTAGTCGTAAATCGTTGGGATTGGCTGACGTTTGTGCTGCGTTGCTTTGTAAATCGCTACCAGACGATCACTCACTTGCTGTGGAACGGGTTTGCCTTCTAAGAAGTCATCGATCTGTTCATAAGTTAAGTTCAGAGCATCTTCATCTGCTTTTTGCGGCTCTAGTTCTTCTAGATCTGCCGTTGGTACTTTCTTAACAAGTAGTTCTGGTGCGCCTAATGTTGCAGCCAACTCGCGGACTTGACGTTTGCTTAAACCAAATAGAGGGGCAAGGTCGCACGCGCCGTCACCAAACTTAGTGTAAAAACCGGTGATGTTCTCTGCTGAGTGGTCTGTTCCCAATACTAAGCCGCCAACGTAACCAGCGATTTCATATTGTGCAATCATACGAGCTCGCGCTTTTACGTTACCTTTTACGAAATCAATTTTGTCGGCTTCAGTCGGAAGCAGGCCCGTCCCTTGCAATGCGGTATCAGTCGCCGCATGCAAACCGTCAACACCATCTTTAATGTTCACAGACACAGAGTGTGTTGGCTTGATGAAAGAGAGTGCCAGTTGCGCTTCATCTTCATCTTTTTGCTCACCGTAAGGCAGACGTACTGCGATAAACTGATATTTGTCAGTACCAGATTCCGCATTCAATTGTTCTACTGCAAGCTGGGCAAGGCGACCTAACGTGGTTGAGTCAACACCGCCACTAATGCCAAGCACCAGTGACTTACAACCTGCTTCTTGTAGCTTACGCTTAATAAAAGCAATACGGCGTTCAATTTCAAAATGCGGATCAATTGAAGGGAGTACACGCATTTCATCACGGATGGATTGTTCCATTTAGGGTTCCTTTTCCTGCAAATATTTCAGACACCAAAGCCCGCTTGCTCAAATGGTGATAAACCATGCAATTGAGACTGATAAACACGACTTTAGGGTCAAAAGCTGTAAAGATTAGTAGTATCATACCGAAATCATCAGATTAGAAAACTCTCTTCAACCAGGTAATCACCGGATATGAAAAAAATCGCCATTTTTGGTAGTGCATTTAACCCACCTAGTTTAGGGCATAAAAGTGTTATTGAGTCATTGAGCCACTTTGACCTTGTGCTACTTGAACCTAGCATTGCACACGCTTGGGGCAAGAATATGCTCGATTACCCAACTCGGTGCAAAATGGTTGATGCATTCATCAAAGATATGGGGCTTTCTAATGTTCGGCGTTCTGATGTAGAGCAAGCTTTGTACCAGCCCGGACAAAGTGTGACAACCTATGCGTTGTTAGAAAAAATTCAAGAAATCTACCCAACAGCCGATATAACTTTTGTCATAGGTCCTGATAATTTCTTCAAATTTGCTAAATTTAGTAGAGCAGAAGAGATTATGGAACGTTGGACTGTTATGGCGTGCCCTGAAAAAGTAAAAGTCAGAAGCACGGATATACGTAACGCATTGGTTACGGGTGAAGACATAAACGCCTACACAACCCCGTCCGTCTGTGAATTGTTGCTTAACGAAGGCTTATACAAAGAAACATTATCTGGGAACTGAGAGGTCAGATTTTCATGGTCAGATTAGCCGTATTTAGTGCATGTGCGCTGCTTGTGGTAACACAAGCTCATTCTGCGTGTAACTATTTTTCTGATCGTTCTGTTGTGTTTGAAGATAACACCCTTCCTATCTGTGAAGAAATTTTAGATTCCATTGGCGTATTAAGTACGGATGCGTTGATTTGGTATGCTGCGGAAGCGAAATTCGAAGGGCCAACAGAAAACTATTGGGAAGAGTGGGCGATTAAGCCGGAAGACACACCACTCCTAACCCAAAATCTAGAAAAGAATTATTTTGGGCTTGGTTTTTGGATGCCGGAAGAGCTCCGAGACGAAGAGAGCAAAATGGACACAGAAGAGTGGCTCCGTAGTCATGGCCTGATGTTTAGCGTGGGTTTTGGTGATAAATCCGACGGACAGCCAAGAATGCGATTTGATTATCGTTGGCACGAATATTACGACGCTGACTGGATGATGCAGATTGAAGTTCCCTTCTAGTCACCTTGAGCGAACATAAAAAGGGCGTACATCATCCATGTACGCCCTTTTTATTTTTATCTGAGTCTCTATTTTCTGCGCGCGTTACTCTGCGTAATACTGAAAAGATGGCTCGTTAGAATGCGAGTTATAGCGCTTCTCCAAAGACCAAAAAGCAAAGTTGCTCATATTCTTCTGTATTACCCGCAAAAAGCGTATCGACAATCTGCTCTTCTTTCTTTCCCGACAGCTTCATTTTTCTTGCTTCACGGAGTGTCAGTACCAAGCACAGCTCCTTAGAAATGTCCATGTCACAACCAGGCGTCCACTGATTGATGGTTTTTGTTAACGTTGAGTGCGCTAGTTTCGGAGAGAGAGTCAATACTTCATGTCTTACTACCGTCAGTAGATCGGTTTGCAGATCTGAGCGCTCGGCTGTTGTTGCTAGTTTCTCGACGAGGGCTTTTAGCAGCGGTGAAGGTTTCACAAAACCTGCTTGTTGTGAGAAGTCATCATTTAAACGCACAGAAAAATCACAACGATATACACGAGAATTAGGTAAAAAGGTGAGGGAGCTCAAACATCCTTGAGGAATCCAAAAATATTGGCCTGGTTCAATGGCATACTCCTGCTTACCCAATTTAATGACGGCTAACCCTTCTACGACAGACAGTAGACTGTGCTTCAGTGCTTTTTTGCGCGCAGCTACTTCAAGAAAGGGGTATTTAGCGTCGTGAAATTCAATTGCGTAGTTCATTATGAGTACCAGTGTTTTTTGGCGCTAAGGGTAACGTTAAACCTATACGATTCCAACCAGCTGAGAGAATTTTTTAGCATGAGAAATTGTAGCCTAACTGGTATGACCATGTTAAAAGTATGGGTTGAAATGCTGCTTGTCAGCAAAACTATGCGTAAAATGTGCCAGCTTTTTTTGATATGTAATGAACAATGACTGCCAATACCGATCCTTATATTGAAATTCGTCCTTACAATGACGAAGAAATTCCAGCAGCGCTGGATCGTCTAATCCAAGATGATGAATTTATCACTGCTATTCTCGATCATCGCTTTGCTAATAAAGCAGCGTGGTTTAAAACGCTAATGAGCCCGATCCTGCGCATCTACCTGAAAGCTAAATGGAGCAAGCTTGATTCTGTAGAAGCGATTCAGATTGAAGTGAAGAAGTATCTGAAAGATACATTGAATAAGACAACGGATGGCGTCACTTTTTCTGGTTTGGATAAGCTGGATAAAAACACGTCGTACTTATTCGTTTCTAACCACCGTGATATTGCGATGGACCCTGCGCTAGTAAACTATGGCTTGTACCAAAGTGGGCACCGTACAGTTCGTATTGCGATAGGTGACAACCTGCTGAAGAAGCCATGTGCGACAGAATTGATGCGACTCAATAAAAGCTTCATCGTTAAGCGCTCTGCTAAGGCGCCTAGAGAAATGATGAAAGCATTAGGACAACTGTCGAGCTACATTAAACACTCGCTTGATACCGGTAATTCAATTTGGATTGCCCAAAAGGAAGGTCGTGCTAAAGATGGAAATGACTTTACTGATCCTGCGATTTTAAAAATGTTCCATGTTGAAGGCCGCAAGCAGAAGATCAGCTTTGGTGAATACACGCGTTCTTTGAAAATCGTTCCTGTCTCGATTGCCTATGAAAATGATCCATGTGACATTGCCAAAGCAAAAGAGCTGTACGAAAAAGCAGAAAATGGCCGTTATGAAAAAGGTGAATTTGAAGATATCGAAAGCATCATTCAGGGCATCATTGGTTATAAAGGCCGTGTGCATGTCGCGTTTGGTGATGTGATTGAGCAAGAGTTTGAAACGCCAGAATCTCTTGCCGGTGAAATCGACCGCCAAATTCACAACAACTACAAGTTGTACCCAATCAACTTGCTAGCTGCTGGACGCGAAGATTCAAGCATCATCACAGAGGCGGTGAAGCGTCACCTCGCGGATAAATTGGAGCAGTTACCTGAAGGGGCAAGACCTTATTTGGTGGCGAGCTATGCCAACCCAGTGAACAATCAAGAGTAATATTCATCACTGAACTTGATGGATTATGAACGCCATAAAGCCTCGGTTTCCCGGGGCTTTTTCTTGTCTGCTTTTTAAGGTGCAACAGCCCCGCCAAGGGTTAAATTGCTAGGCCACTTGGTGATCTTGTTACCACCTAAAAAGATATTCCCTTTCACCGTCATCGTGTCTGGAAATACTTGTAGCGCGGATCCTCCTATATAAAGGTTACCATCAACCACCAATCCTTCAGGAAGAGCAGAGATAGGAGTGCGAATAACACTTAAATCGCCTTTGACTCGAAGTTTAGCTGGGAGCGTTTTTAATGGTGTATCCGTCAAGTTCAGATAACCGCCGAGTTTGATGCCCCTAGGCCAGCTTTCGATCTTACTACCTAGTAGATTCGCATAACCTTTTATCTTTGTACCTGAGCGAATGGTTTTGAGCGCGCTGTTGGTTGCTTCCAAACTGCCTCCAACATCAAGCCCCTTAGGCAGCTTTTTGATCGGGGTTTGCGAGATATTTAAGTTGCCTTTGACCACTAACCCAGAAGGTAATTGGGTGTAAGGTTTGTTTCGTAGATCAAGATTACCGTAATTATCGGTGTGACCAAACTTAGAGTAGTAATCTAGCTCATATGCGTAAGATGAGAAGCAGAGCAGCATCAAAGTAAGGAAAAGGGAAACAATACGCATAGCCAGAGACTTAGTTAAACATAGAGATCTTAAGTGCTCATCTTATACGTAAATAGACTCATTATGCATACTTTGTTAACAGTTTTTGATTTTTAGCCCAAGAACTTCAAATTAGGGCTTTATCTGAAAGCATACACGCTCTCACGATGCCGAGCTGCTTCAGTGTGCAAGTTAGGGAATGATTAAGTGATTGATTATATAGTTTATTTAAAAGTAAATGTGAGAAAAATATCAGTAGAGATATGAAGAATATGAGGTTCTGCCAAGAACTGAACAAGCGTCCTTGTTAGTATCATGAGCGTCTGAGGGAGATTTTCATGAAGTTAAAAAGAGTGTCTATTTTTGTCGCTGGTGTTGTAGCAGTACTACTATCTGGGGCCGCTTTTGCTAAATCATACAGTACGCCAGAAAGCAAAGCGCTGGTGGTCGCTGACGGCAAGGTAGGTCAGCGTATCTGTTACTACGATGATAAAGCCTACACCACCGGAGCCGTGATTAATGTTGAGGGTGTATTACTGATGTGTACAGCTGAGAACGATTTTGAAACGAATGGTTCGTTAAAGTGGGTGGTATTCAAAAAAGATAAATAAACGCCAAAAAACGGTCTGTTTAATATTAGGATAACGGAAAAATAAAAAAAGCGAGCACAGAGCTCGCTTTTTCCATTAACGCGCGAGTGAGCGAGTTTTTAATTCAAAGATAAGCTTTTCAGCACTTACTTCAAATTTGAATCGAGCCGTCGCTTGGTTTGACTCTTCTGTTATTTCAGAAACATTGTATTCAACATCAGCACATACTGATTTAGCGAGCTCAATGTATTTTTGTAGTTCAGACTCTAGCTCTATTTTTGTCTGTGCGAAAACCGTTACGTCGGCAACTTCGTCACCTTCTTTGATGATGAAGCCAATCTCGCCTGCGCAGCCGCAAGCTTCACATACTTGGTTTTTTTCTAATTCGACACTCATAACGAATCCTCTTGTAAATACTAAGGGTATTCTATCAGGTATTTGATCTGTATCTACAAAAATGACGAGTTTTGAATAAAAAAAGAACAGAATAGGCGCTTGTTAAGTAAGGGTTAAAGATTGGATTACTAAATCATCAAGAACGTTAATGTGATATATATCAACATTTAAAATCAATTAACGAACATAGTGACGAGATTTCGCTCAGCCCAGTTGAACTAATGGACAATTTATAAGACTATTTCTTGATTGATTATTTTTAATAATTATCATTCTTGGTCTTTGAATAGTTTCGATGAATAATTGGCGCAAGGTTTTGATGAGACTAACTTTTCGCCTTATTTTGAGTAGCATGTATTGACAAAAACATAACTGCAAATTGCACATTACGCAGTGTAAAGACGTTATGATTTGGAACTTAACTTTATATTAAGTAGTCGCAGTACATATATCCAAATGGCCTTAATGCGCAGGTGTTAGCGGTTCAATTTTTAGGTTTCGCTTAACGAAGTGCCTTGGGCTACTTGGGTATAATGCTAAGAATGATTTCATTCTGGCCTCATTTAATAGTGAGTTAGATGGATTTACAAAGAGAAGAGCTTAAAATATGCCAAAGCGTAGTAAAGAAGATACCGAAATCACTATCCAAAAGATCATGGATGCCGTTGTTGATCAGCTACTAAGACTAGGTTACGACAAAATGTCGTACACGACTCTAAGTCAGCAGACAGGTATATCTCGTACCGGTATTAGCCATCACTTCCCTAAGAAAACGGACTTCACCGCCGCACTGGATGGCCGTATCTTTAAAATGTTTATTGAACACCTAGAGTTTGATAAAGGGCTAAGTGCATTTTCACAAAGTTGGATTAAAGCACTGGAAGATGCTGAGTTCCTCGCGATTTTACGACTGCTATTCCATCACATTGTCACGGCCGAAAATGCGCAAGAATTTGCTGCTAACGGAATTGACCGTTTATACAAAATGGTTGAAAGCCAGTTTGGCGCAGGTGGTGACAAAGAGCTCGAGTGGTTGATTGGTCGTTCATTGATCCAAATGAGTAAGTAATCGCAATTGAGAGCGATAGATGAACACTTGTTTGCTGCTTTGGTTGTAAAGCCAAGGCAGAACACAGTAATTTTCTCGCCGCTCTTTTGAGCCCAAGCTTCGATTAAATATCAAAGCAAAGGCCCGCAATATGATTATTGCGGGCCTTTGTCGTTTGGAAAGCAGAAGATACGGCTCAGAAGAGATACACGCTAAGCGGCGGCGTGAACTTGAGGAAAGTCTAAAGTTGGATGTTTTGTCACGATGGAGCGGTAGCCATAAACGTGCTCAATGCGCTCTGGCGTCAGTGCATTCCATGGTGTGTCATCACAAACCAGTTTTCCCTTATGCAAAAGTACAAGTCGGTCTGCGTACTGGGAGGCTAAATTCAAGTCATGCAACACGACAACGACTGCGGCGTTCTGTATTTTCGCGGCCTCACGAGCAGTCTTTAACGTGTTGTGTTGGTGGGCGAGATCTAACGCAGAGGTTGGCTCATCAAGCATCAAGATTCGTTCCTCGCCAGATTGGTGTAGCTGTGTCATCACGCGTGCTAGATGTAATCGTTGCTTTTCGCCACCAGATAAAGATGGGTAGAGGCTTTCTGCCAAATGCATTACATCGGTTTGTTCCATGTAATGTAAAGCTAACTTAGTTGTTTCTTTATTGGACAGCGATAGCGGAATCGCGCCTAATTCGACCACTTCTCTGGCTAAAAATGGGAAGGTCAACGTACTGTGCTGTGGGAGCATCGCAATGTGTTTTGCGCTTTTTTCAGGCTCCCAATCATGCTTTTGTTTACCGAAGTAGGCGATGTCATGATTTGAAGAGATTTCACCACACAGAAGCTTGAGCAAAGTACTTTTGCCCGCACCGTTGGGGCCGAGTAGGGCGGTCACTTCACCAGCTCGGATATCAATATTGATGTCATCGAGAACAATTCGCTTGCCAAATTTCATCGAAATGTTTTTACCCGATAAAACGATCTGGTTCATTACAAAATCTTCCCTTTCTGCTGGAACAATAAGTAGATGAAGAAGGGTGCACCGATCAAGGCGGTCACGATACCGACGGGTAATTCTGCTGGTGCCACGGCAATACGAGCAAACATATCAGCAGCGGTAAGAAGCAGCGCTCCCATGAGTGCAGAGATTGGCAGTAGCGTTCGATGGTCGGGGCCTGCTAGCATGCGTCCTAAGTGAGGAATCACGAGCCCGATAAAACCAATTGCACCACTAATACTCACCGTAATACCAACCCCCAATGCAGAGAGCAAAATAAGCTGTCGTTTGAGTTTTTGGACCGGAACTCCCAAGTGTCTTGCTTCTGATTCCCCTAGCAGAAGAGCATTCAGCGCCATCGATTTTTTCTGGAACCAGAATAATAGGACGACCAGCGTGACAGCGGATAGGCCTATCCCCGACCAATTTGCGCCAGCTAATGAGCCCATCGACCAAAGTGTTAGATCTCGTAGCATCTGATCATCAGCAATAAAGTTCATGTAACCGATCGCCGCTCCTGAAAGCGCGCTGATGGCAACACCAGCTAACAACATAATCGTCACTGAGGTACCAAATTTACTTGTGCCGAGCTTATAAACGAGAATGGTCGTCAACGCACCACCTAGGAAAGCAAAAAGAGGCAGTGCAGCTAAGTTCATTAGCTGCGGATAGTTTTGGCTAAACTCAGCAAATACAACAATAGCGAATGCACCACCAAGAGCAGCGCCAGCAGACACGCCAATGATGCCGGGTTCGGCCAACGGGTTGCGGAATAAGCCCTGCATAACCACGCCACAAATCGCCAAAATAGCCCCGATGAACATACATAAAATGGTGCGAGGTAATCGGATCTCATTAATCACCAACTGAATGTGAGGAGCGAGATCAGAACTGCTTCCTGTTAGGCTACGCAAACTGTCAGTGAAACTAATGCTCATTGGACCAACGGTAATAGAGGCGATAGCAACAAATGCTAAAAAGCCACTAAGTACGGATAACGTCGTTGAAAGGGAGATACGTCTTAACAACATGCCATGTCTCTATGGGTAAAGCAGCGTATTCAAACGCTCGGCTTCTGCAAGGCTTTTAAGACCCAAACCACCAACAAGGGCGTGACCGTCAATCGTGATGATATTTTTATTCATTCCCGCAGGTGTTGCGGCGAGAAGTGGCATTGCTTTTAAAATCGCATCGGCACCGCCCAGCGTTTCATAGCTGCGACCGCTAACGAGAATAACGTCAGGCTGCATCTCTACCATGGCTTCTGTGGATAAAGGCTTGTAAGAAGACAGCTGATCAGCAGCTGGGTTTTGTCCTCCTGCTAGCTGGATAATTGCATCGGGTGTGGTTTCTGATCCTGCAACGTTCGCAGGTCGACCTTCATGGATGAGTAGAAACAGTACTTTCTTTTTCTGAGCTTGAGCAGGTTGATTTGCATTGAGTGCTTGAACTTGTGCTTTCACATCTTGCTTTAAATCTTCCGCTTTAGCCTGGCGATTCATAAGGTTCGCAATTTGATCGATACGTTGGTAAAGGCCCTCAACGTTGGCATCGGTATTGACGATTTCTACATCTACCCCCGCTGCTTTTAATTGGTTCAATGCCGTTTTCGGTCCCATCTCATCAGAGCCAATGACTTTTGTCGGACGTAAGGCGAGCAACCCTTCTGCTGAAAGGCGGCGATGGTAGCCTACTTTAGGCAGCTCCATGCCTTTTGGTAACTGACTGGTTACGTCGATAGCAACCAAGCTATCTTTGGCGTCGAGTTCAAGCAACAGTTCAGTGACGGCACTGCCTGCACTAACAACACGCTCTGATGATGGTGTTTCATTGGCAAAAAGTTGGCTACTCGCAAGTAGGGAAATGGCAGCCGTAACAACAGCATGAATGGTGGCACGTGTGTTCTTCATTTTGAAAGGATCTCTATCTTACTTATTTTTATGATGGCTCTTCAGTGAGTAACTGAGTTGCCTGAATTCCGTTTTCTTGTAAAAAGCCGAGAAGTTGAACTAGCGACTGAATGTTCGCGGTTTTTTCTGCTCCAATCACAATCGGTTTATCGCTTGATTTACTCTCTTCTAGCAGCGCGAGGGTAAAGTTGTCCCAATCGATGTATGTCTTGCCGTTAATGGCCCAGTAAGGCTCGTCTTTGAGAATATTTACCGTGATGGATTGCTTATCGACATCTGCAACGGCCTGAGATTCTGTACTCGGTAAATTGACATCTAATGAATCGAGCTTGACCGCTGCAGTTAACATCAGGAAAACCATTACGATAAAAATGATGTCCAACAGCGGTGTTAAATCTGGAGTTAAGTCGTTACGAGTGTTGTCTTGTGGCGTTTTAATCATTGTGCTTCTGCCTCGACCTTTGCAGAAGAGCGCACTGCTAATGTTGAATTGTCTGGCGACACGTGTTGCAGAGAGATACCTTCAAGCCATAAGTTGACATAGTTTAATGTGTGTTCGAGTTTGGCGATCACACGATCCGCCCACAAACCAATGATTTGTGCTCCTGAAATCGCAGGAAGGGCGATAATAAGACCTGCTGCAGTAGTGCGCATGGCCAAGCCTAGACCGTCTGCCAAATCATTCGGGGTGATATTCCCCGTTGAGACAGCGATGCCTTTGAACATCTCAATTAAGCCAAGTACCGTACCAAGCAAACCAATCAAAGGGCTAATGACGCCAATCAACGTCAGTAAGCGAAGGCCAGAATGCAGCTGATGACGTTTTTCTTGTAGCCAAATGCCTGCGGCATCTTCTCTTAGAGACTTTGAGAAAGAGTGATGGGCAAGCAACATGGCAACGCCACGATAAAGGAGCGGTCGCTTATGCGACAATTCTTCTGCAAGCGTCTCAAGATCGTTTCCATTCGTTGGGTCTAACCCAATGAGTTTTTGGCGAATGGCTCGTTTCCCGACGCCAAGGCTAATCAAAACGTGGAATAACCGCTCGGTAATGATCATGACGGTGAGGGCTGAGCAAATGATCAAAGGCCATGTCATTAGGCCAAGTTGAGTTTGTAATTCTTGTAGTTGTTCCATTATCCATCCAACTTAAAACGAACAGGTACTTGTACTCGGTGAGCCACTTTTAGCCCGCCCGAAATATGTGGTGTAAATTGCCACTGTTTGATGGCACGAAGCGCTGAGGCGTCCAGCGATTCTGTGCCGGAAGACTCAATCAAAACCTGTTTAATTTGATTGCCATTTTCATCGAGCCATATTTCATATAAGGCTACGCCTTCGATACCGCGTCTTTGTGCAGATCTTGGGTAGCGAGGCTGAGTTGGTTGATTCACAAACGTTGGTTTGTCGACCAAAATAGGTTGAGACGTTGCCCCTTTGGATTGGCTCGCTGGCGCGGTTTGCTGAGCGACCATCTCTTTCTTCGCCGGTTCCGTTTTTTTCTTCGGTTTGGCTTCGGGCTGATTCTCTTGTTTTGTTACGGCTTTGGCTGGTTCCACCGTCTTAGGCTTAGATTGTTTGACCGGCTCTGTTTTTTTCTTCACTACCTTTTTCTTAACAGCGTCTTTCTTAACGACCTGTTTCTTTACGATCTTCTTTTCCGGCTCAGGCTGCTCCTGAGGCTGCGGTTCTTTTGGTGGCGCCACATTTTCTGGCGTGGATGTTTCGACGGTAGGTGGTGGTGCCGATACAAGGTTTAAACTTACCGAACTTGCTGGATTTCCAGCAGGCATCGCGAACACTTTCGTTTCTTGAGAAACAAAAAGAAGTGCGGCATGGATTGCAAGGGAAGCACCTCCTGCAATGACATATCTTTGTACGTTCACGGAATATCTCGGGAAACTATGAAAACTTGAGCAGATTATTACTCACAACCGAAATAAGATCAATTATCAATTGCATTATCATTACGCTCAAATTATGATTCTTGCAGATTTTTAAAGACCAGCCTCTACCCCTTATATGGTGGGAGCTAAGCGAGTATATATGAGCGTCGATATCGATAAATTTGACGAATCAGTGTTGGGAAGCAATAGCCCTGACCCATTGCGATTTGCCTTTGTTAAGAAACATTCGGCACACGCTGGCGGAGCGAGCGTGCCTGTACCCCCACCTCAGCAGCAGGCGATTTTTTCAAGCGTTACCGCTAACTCGGTTAAAGCGACCAATAAACGTTGTCTTTATATTCACGTTCCATTTTGTCGCGTACGTTGCACCTTTTGTAACTTCTTTCAAAATGCTGCGAGCCGCGCACTGGTTGATGAGTACTTTGACGCACTGATGCAGGAGCTCAAGGAGAAAGCTGCATTGTCTTGGACACAAAACGGTATTTTCCATGCTGTGTATATCGGTGGTGGAACGCCAACGGATCTGTCTCCAGCACAGGTTCGCGTGTTAGGTCAGGCGATTCATGAGCACTTTCCTTTGGCCTCGGATTGTGAAATCACCTTAGAAGGTCGCATCAACCGTTTTTCTGATGAGCTATACCAAGGCGCTCTAGACGGTGGATTTAATCGTTTCTCTTTTGGTGTGCAAAGTTTTAATACACAAGTGCGTCGCAGCGCGAAACGATTAGATGATAGAGAAGATGTGCTCAAGCGAGTTAGCGAGATTGCCAACGAAGACAAAATTCCTGTCATTATCGATTTACTCTACGGCTTGCCTTATCAAACCAAAGAAGTGTTAGAGCAAGATTTAAATGATTTTCTCTCGACTGGCGCACACGGACTGGATTTGTATCAGTTGGTGGTTGGTGGGTCAGCTCCCATGCTCAACCTTGTAGAAAAAGGAAAAATCCCCCCACCAGCTACCACGCCAGAAAAAGCAGGCATGTATGAGCTCGGTGTGAACTTTATGGCCAAACACCATATGAAGCAACTGAGTGTGAACCATTGGGCAATCGATAACCGTGAACGTAGTTTATACAACAGTTTAGCCAAGACATATGCAGAGGTACTGCCAATTGGCTGTGGCGCTGGAGGTAATATCGGTGGTTACGGAATGATGCAACATCGCACATTGGCGACCTATATTAAAGCCATCAAAGAAGGGCAAAGCACCATCGCTATGATGATGAAGCAAAGCCCTCTAGAGCCACTATTTGCTGCACTCAAATCCGGGTTTGATCGCGGTATCGTTCAGGCAAACCAACTGCCATCGTTTATGGGGGAGGACACGTTCGGATTTTTAATGCCTCTATTTAAAGTGTGGCAGCAAAAAGGTTTAGTGGAACTGCATGAACGCAGCCTAGTTCTTACTCTTGCTGGTAGTTTCTGGGCAGTTTCGTTGGCTCAAGGTTGTATTCAGGTACTTACGTCAGAGACGAATGAAACCGTACCGAAAGTATCCAATAATTAATGAAAAAGTTGAACAAAGACGGAAAACATATGGAATCAATCAAACAACAAGTTGAAGCATTACTAGAGCAAGAACCGCAATTATTGCCAGCAGCGATGGCAGAACGTCTCAGCATTTCTGAATTTGAGGTTGTTGCGGCTTTGCCGCAGGAAATGGTGGCCATCGCTCCAGGAGCGCAAGCACAAAACATTCTAGAAGGTTTGGTTGGTTTCGGCCCGGTGACGACTATTGTTCACTCTTTTGGCTCTATTTTTGAAGTCAAAGCACCATTCCCAAAAGGAAAAGTGGCGCGTGGCTATTACAATTTAATGGGCAGAGAAGGTGAGCTACACGGTCACTTGAAGCTAGATAATGTTAAAAATGTAGCGTTGGTCAGCAAACCGTTTATGGGTAGAGAGAGTCACTATTTTGGCTTTTTCTCTGAGTGCGGAAGCAATATTTTCAAAGTTTATTTAGGCCGTAACGAAAAGCGCGAGCTACTTGAAGATCAAGTCACCGCATTCCGCGCCCTACAAGCCGAATTGAAAAAGTAATCACAAACATAATCGAGGCTCAACTCGAATACTAATTAGTAAAGTCAGGTATCAATATGGATCAACAAGTTAAACAAGAGCGTTTGCAAGGTCGTTTAGGGCCAGAGATCAAAGAGTTTCGTCAGGAGCGTCGTACGCTTCAGCTTGCAACTGTCGATGCAGAAGGTCGCCCTAATGTAAGCTACGCGCCTTATGTCCAAAATCAGGAAGGCTACTTCGTACTCATTTCTAAAATCGCTCGTCATGCTCGTAACCTTCTAGAAAATCCTAACGTTTCTTTGATGATGATCGAAGATGAAGAATCTTCAAAGCAGTTGTTTGCTCGTAAGCGTTTAACTTTTGATGCTGTGGCAAATGTGGTTGAGCGTGACACGGAGATGTGGCACCAAGTTGTTGGACAAATGAAAGAACGTTTTGGGGAGATAATTGATGGTCTCAGCCAACTAGAGGATTTCGTGTTGTTTAACTTAAAGCCAGAATCGGGGCTATTTGTTAAAGGCTTTGGTCAGGCGTATCAAGTGTCTGGTGATGATTTAGTAGATTTTGTTCACCTTCAAGAAGGTCACAAGAAAATCGAAAGTGCTTGATTGTAAATCGGTCATGTAAATATCGATCATTCGGAATAATGAACGCATAAGGGGAGTTAGGTTATACTGGCTCCCTTTTTTATATTGGAACAAAAGCATGAAGCCTGTGAGCAAGGAATTGAGCGAGATTTGCTATCCGTTTATTTACGAGGACAGTCCGGTTTGTGACTTTGAAATCACGGCTGATGAACTTTGTAGTCGTATTGGTTTAGTTCTCGCGATGGATCTGGACGAGTTTAGCCGCGACATACTGACAAGAATGCAGCCTAATGTTTATCACCTAAATGGTTCGGTTCGCGGAAAGCTGGCGATTACAGAAGCGGAAGTTGAAGAGCTAAAGGCAGATTATGAATTGCTTAAGCAACGCATTGATGGTGGATTCAAAGGTTTCGTTCTACCCGGAGGGCACCCTGCATCCAGTCAATTGCATTTGTGCCGTTGCCAAGCTAAAAAAACGGTACGAGCATTAGTTGCGATCGAACATGCAGGTAAGAAACAACCTGCCCCCATTCTATTTCGTTACGCGAACTTATTGGCGAATGTACTTTATAGCTTGGCTTCTTATATTAATCACATCAATCAAGTCGAAGAGACAGAGTTTGTATCTCGTAGTTACTCGATGCCAAAGAAGTGACCTGAGAAATTAGCAGCTGCGAACATCAAAGCTTCTGCGCGAAAAAATGGCCGCAAAACACCATATTCGACAATTTGCTTCTTGGCTGTTTAGTTAAGAGTTAAGAAGCCATAGCTTTGGCTTCTAGTTCTTTTGCACCGCGCAGCATGGCTTCAATCAGCTCACCAGCATTGAACTTCTCAAGCGCCTCGTGTGCGCCAACTTGGTGAGCTCTGTCTACACAGATTTCGCTCGATAACGACGTATGCAAAATGCGGTATGAGTGATTAAGAGCGGAGTCATTTTGTACTTCGAATGCTAGCTCGTAGCCGTCAAGCCCTGGCATCTCAATATCACTGACCAAAATATCGATTGGTCGATGAGCCTCAGCCTCGCTTTTCATCAGCTCTAGTGCGTCTAAACCATTTTTACAAATTTGGTATCCGATATTGATACTATCAAGAGCATCACACAGCTGTTTACGAGCGATGGAAGAGTCATCCACCAAAAGAATGCTTAATGCTTTTAGGCGCTCACGTTCAACATCTGTCAGCATCGGGATCTTTGAGTTTTCGTATTGCGGATAAATTTTGGAAAGCAGCAGTTCTACATCCAGCATCTGAACCGTTTTGTCTTCGTAGCGAGTAATACCTGTTACGAAAATATTTTTCCCAGCGCTCGCTGGTGGGGTTTCAATGGCTTTCCAATCGCATTCAATGATCTTCTCAATACTACGAACCATAAAGGCGACCACGGTTCGCAAACAGTCTGTCACGATCAAGTAGCAATTCTTGTATTCTTCTTCACTGATAGGACGAAAGCCGACAGCCGCTGACATGTCGATCACAGGCACTGTTAAGTTACGTATTGTAACGGTGCCAATGACGTGATGATGCGAGTAAGGGATCTTCGTGGTTGGCATATACGGAACGATTTCACGGACTTTTAGCGTGCCTATCGCGAAACTCTGTTGCAGGGTGAGTTTGAACATCAACATGCCCTGAGATTGATTCGCTTTACTAACGACTTTTGCCATGAAATAACCTTATAAATACCACCGAATTGTGTCTAATCTAATCTTATCAGACGAAGGCTTCAACCATCGGAGAGACAAATGTGAGCTTTTTAGACAATCTCTTAAAGAATAGTGATTAACTGAGCAAAACTTGGTTGTATTTTAATCTTGTTATGCCGAAAGTTTTATAGTCCCATGTATTTGAACCTTGAAGCCGCCTAGGTATAAACAAGAAATGTTTGGCGTGTTAAAAGGGATTGGGTACACTTGCGCGACCAGAATAGTGAGAGATAGATCAATGGCAAATACAGCAGCCGCATTACATATTCTTGTGAAGCACAAAGAGCAAGCAGAAGACATTATCAAGCAACTGAAAAAAGGCGCAAAGTTTCAGACACTAGCGAAGAAGTATTCCACTTGCCCGTCAGGTAAGCGCGGTGGTGATCTTGGTGAGTTCCGCCGTGGTCAAATGGTACCTCAGTTCGACAAAGTGTGCTTTTCTGGCGAGGTTCTGACGCCACACCTAGTCAAAACCAAGTTCGGCTGGCATGTTGTAAAAGTGCTTTACAGAACGTAGTGATTTCTTACAGGTAAGCTTGAGCTTTTTAAATATTACCTGTTTCTGCATATTGTGAGTAATACATGACAGGCATAAGTTAAAACCTTGTATTACTCATAAATTTTCTCTATTTTCCCTACTGTTAATCAGTACAAATAGCTGCCGCATCAAGTTTGATTTGGCATGAGTAAGGTTTTGGGGAGTTCCAATAGATCTTATCAAATTCTGAGTTGCAACCTGCATCTTCCATTAATGCTATATCTCCGTCACATATCAACATAACTGCATTATCATCTTGAAACTCTGAAAGAATTCGATAATTAGAAATGTTTCCATCGATAGCTAACTGTGAGAGTTTAGTGATTTGAGCTGGATTAGCTGACATCGCATTTTCGAAGATTTCTTTTTCTGTTAGTCCTGCTGTTTCTCCAAACTTGAGCTCACCGTCAACAGCTTGGGCTACATCTTTTAAAATCGAGGCCATATCAAACATGACTTCTTCAGAATATTGAGATTTGGTGGCGCAAGAAGTCAATGAGAGAAGAAGGGTGATAACGATGATTAGCTTCATAGATTTCTCCAAGCACTAAGCTGTCCGTTTTCATTTCGACCAGTGTCTAAATTCCAATTTTCAAAAAAGCCAGTATCTTGGTTTTCATAAATGGAAGCTGCCAGCTTTTCCCAAAATATTTGGATTGTCTTAATCGCCTTATCAAAAATTTCATCGTAGTGCTTAATACCATCTGGCGTTTCTAAATCCTGAATATAAGTAGAGTCAACTTCGTTTGGAAGCGGGTAAGTTAACCCTAGTTTGGAAGCCACATGCCTCGCCCAGGGAAATAAGCGATGCGACTCCTCAGCATTATCCACAACGGATTGAAATCCTTCGTGCCAGACGTTTACGTCAGGTTCGCATTCTTTAGCATATTCAGGGTAAGTAGCTGAAAGGGCACTAGACCAAATAGTACGAATAACTGGATCTATTAGGTTGTTGTTACTCTGGTCCACACAACTGCCGATGTTTTCTCTGACTCTATCTGCAAGGCCAATACTTCCGAGTTGCATCCTGGACGGCCAAATATAAGCATCTTGGTGCATTTCACAAATTCTGTGTTGCTGGGCGTTTTCTGCGTAAGGGCCCACTTTTAATTCAACAACAGGATGAAGAGTAATATCGGTTGCTACATGTGCTACAAAGCCACATAACCATGAGAAGGTTTTTTCAAAGTGTTCGTTATCTGCGGCCTTTACCTGCTGAATAAGAGCATCAATTAGCTTACCAACGTGGTTGTAATGCATTTTATCTGCCCACTTATTTTGCGCAGAATTCATTAGAGCAAGGTAAGGATAGTCGGGGCTTACACAACCGAGCTCTAAATACCGTTTATTTTGAGCTAAAGCCTTTTTTGCTTCTCGAGGTATGTTTAACTTCATCAATGCATTATTAGCAGAAGCTTCATTTACCGCTGTGATATGTGCGAAAGCACCAGGCATAGTAACCTCCATGTACAGTTTAAATGCATGGAGTTTACTATGCAGGCAATATGTTCGTTGCGACTCGAGTCTTATAAAAATAAATGTTTATGTATTGGATATCGAGCGAGGCATTTGCAAATTATCGCCTTAGGACTTGCGTTATCTATTTTAATGAAAATCGATAATGGCACTTCAAAAAATTAATGAAATCGTGTTATTTGATATAGGAGTCCAACACTTTCAGTACAACTTCCATATCAGCTTCACGCTTTTCTAATTCTTCCTCCAATACGACGTGTTCGATGAGATGGCCTTTTATCACCTCTTTCATTAAGCCATTTACAGCCCCTCGAATTGCAGCGATTTGTTGCAACACATCTTGGCACTCATGTTCTTCTTCCAGCATTTTTTTAAGACCATTCACCTGACCCTGTATTTTGCTGACACGGGTATTGAGCTTCTTTTGATCTCTGGTTGTGTGGGACATGACTTATCTTCATTAAGTTACTGACTGCGAGATTCTAACTGATAATGTAGCACTCATCTTATACTGGGGGGTAGTATTAAATACTAGGGGGGAGTATAGTTTAGGGCAACTTTAGAAGAGCATATTGAGAATAACAATGGATTTCGTCACATTATTACAACAAGGTAACGGATGGTTTTTTATACCCAGCGCCATTTTATTAGGAGCGTTACATGGATTAGAGCCAGGACATTCAAAAACGATGATGGCCGCGTTTATTGTGGCCGTAAAAGGAACAGTGAAGCAGGCGGTGATGTTGGGGTTGGCTGCAACGCTTTCCCATACGGCGATCGTATGGATAATTGCTGCGGGTGGGATGTATATAAGTCAAAGATTTACTGCAGAAGCTGCGGAGCCATGGATGCAGCTTATCTCTGGGGTGATTATCGTTTCGACGGGTTTATGGATGTTCTGGAGAACGTGGAGTGATGAGCGAGCTTGGCACAAAGCTCATAAGCAAGCTCGAGACTGGAGAACGCAAGTTGTCGATACTGGTCATGGGCATCTATCGCTTTCTATCGTAGATGAAGGGCATCATTGCCGTTTTCAGTTACGCACACTTAATGGTAAGCCTTTAACGGCTGAAAGCGTTAAACTAGTGCTACCCAACGCAATCAGACAGCCTTCTGATATTTATCACTTTATTGAGCGCGATGGCTATTTGGAATCCGCCTCCTGTATTGAAGCCTCTGATGATTTTTTCGTCACGTTGATGGTCGGGCACCATGATCACACCCACGATTTCGAGGTGCATTTTCATGCGGATTCCCACTCGGAAGGTGAGAATAAAGAGTACCAAGATGCTCATGAGCGTGCTCACGCTCTAGATATTCAAAAGCGCTTTGGCGATCGAGATGTTACCAATGGACAAATACTTCTGTTTGGTCTGACGGGTGGGATAATACCATGCCCGGCGGCGGTCACTGTTTTACTCATTTGTTTGCAACTTAAGGCCATGACACTTGGTGCAACCTTGGTGGTGTCGTTCAGTATTGGTCTAGCGTTAACTTTAGTTGCGGTTGGTGTTGTCGCGGCAGTGGGCGTTCAAAAAGCAACATCGAAGTGGAGTGGTTTGAACGATGTGGCTCGTCGTGCACCTTATCTATCGGGGATCTTGATTAGTGCCGTTGGTGTATATATGGGCATGCACGGGTTTACGACGTTAATGAGCTAAGCTCTGTTGTAATTATTACGTCGCTTTTTGTTTATTAAAGGTAGCTCTTTCATGTTGTGGATGATTACTAAGTACGCGTTAACCGCAGGAATAGTGGTGCTTATATCTGAAGTTGCCAAGAGAAGTGATAAAGCGGGAGCGCTGATTGCCGCGCTCCCGACGGTCACTATTTTAGCTTTAATTTGGATGTATATTGAAGGGCAAGGTCAGGAAAAGCTCGCGAACCACGCGTTTTATACTTTTTGGTATGTACTGCCTACATTGCCGATGTTTCTAGTTTTTCCTTTCTTACTGAGCCGATATTCGTTTTGGTTCTCTTTGGGAATTTGCGCCATTATTTCAATCGTTTGTTTCTTCATTGTGACCATCGTTATTAAAGAGTTTGGAATAGAATTAACTTAATTGAGCAAAGGAGAATTGTAAGAATATAGGTCGAAGCGCTCGCTTATTTATATTTTCAAGGCTCTAACTAGAACTCTTTTTTTAACTCTCGATGCTAGTGTGGCCGCTTACTTGAAGTTATCGATTACTCTCTTGTTTTTCAGTCAAACCTCGTAGAAATGTGACGTTTTGAAGACTTTTCTTCCTTCATTCTAAAGTTATCGGTAATCAGGCAGATACAGTGGCTACAAAGTTACGTCTAGCTTTGCCAGACAGGCTAAAAATACAGTTTGTGTTGGTTATAAGAGGCGAAAGGCTTAACGCTCTGTCGTGAGCATCACATTGAATTGTACCGAGACAATTAAAATGAAAAGAATCATCTTATTAGCCGTTTGCGCCATGTTTGGTATTGCTGTCGTGGCAAGTATGGCATCAACGTACCTAATTTCGAGTCAGAAAATCGATGACATCATCTTAAACAAATCCCAAGTTCAAGCTGAGTTTTTAGCAGGAAATGCAAGTTATATTTTGGAGAACTCAGCCAACCCAATGCAAGACTTACAATCGCTTGTTGAGGGTTTGAAACAACGTTCAGACGTAAGCTATGCAGTCGTAATTGATCGCAATGTGACGGCGGTTGCTCACAGTGATAAGCAAAAGCTAAATAAAACCTACAATGATAACTACACCGTTGAAGGTGCAACCAAAGGTGTACAACAGTATTCAAAGTGGTATGCCGATGTCCAGAAAGTGTGGGTGTTTGATATCATGGCGCCGATCTACGTGAATGGTCAGTTGTACGGTACGTTTGATATTGGTATTCCTATTACAGAAGTAAGCCAAGCGACGAATGGAATTATTACTTCCCAACTGATTTCCATGGTGGTGATCTTCGTTCTGTGTGTTTTGGCTCTATCGCTGCTACTCAACAAGCTGATGCGACCGCTATCTGCGCTTAAGGAGGCGTTGCAAGACATCTCGAAAGGTGACGGAGACTTAACGGTTCGTTTACCAGCAAAAGGTAATGACGAAGTCGCACAAATTTCTTCGGCGTTCAACGTGTTTGTTGGCAAGGTACATGAAATCATTACACAAGTTGTAAATACTGGTGTAGAGCTGAATGGTTCCGCTGTCGCGCTGCGTGGACAATCTCAACAAGCGCTTGCAAGAGGGCAGGAGCAGAATGAGCAAACCATGCTGGTTGTCACGTCTATGAACGAAATGATCGCGACCGTCAACGAAATTGCGTCAAATGCTGCTGGTGCAGCGAGTGCTGCGAGTACGGCAAGTAATGAGACTCAAGATGGCTACAAGACGCTAGAACGCACCAAGACGGCGATGACGAATCTTGAAAACGAGATGAACAGTACTTCCAATATTATCGTAAGCCTTGCGGACAACACTCAGTCGATTGGTAGTATTCTCGAAGTCATTAGAGGGATCTCTGAGCAAACTAATCTACTAGCGTTAAATGCCGCTATTGAAGCAGCGCGCGCCGGTGATGCCGGACGAGGTTTCGCCGTAGTGGCAGACGAGGTTCGTAATCTTGCAACTAAAACGGCTCAGTCCACTGATGAAATTGACAATATGATCCATCAGTTGCAAACCGAAGCCCAAAGTGCGGTTAATTCAATGAGTAATAGTAGAACCCTAATTGAAGAAGGCACTGCAGAAACGGAGCTCGCTCGACAAGCACTAGAGGCAATTGCTGATCAAGTTACTACTATTTTGGATATCAATACTCAGGTGGCAACGGCAACAGAACAGCAATCGACGGTAGCAAATGAAATTAACATGAATATGGATACCGTCAGTCACTCCGTGAAAAACGCGCTAACGGCGAGTGAGCAATTGGAAGAATCAAGTCAACAACTTGCGGAATTATCGAGAACTCTCGATCGTCACGTAGGAGCGTTTAGAATTTAAACGCCAACTGAAATCCTTTTGCAAAAGCCAGTAAATCTCGATTGCTGGCTTTTTGGCTTTTTTATTTGAGAAAATCTCATGTCGAATTGCTCTACTATGCCAGTTTTTATATTTATTGGGATAAATGATTAGTGATTAACTAGGCGTTAAGTTTCGCGAGTTGTTTTAAGTGCTCAACAAACATAGAGGTTTTCTTGGCTAAGTGCTTTCTAGAAGAGTAAAACGCATAAAGCACTAAATCTTCAGGTTCGTATTCTAGAGGGATGACTTCAAGCTTGCCGCTCTCGATCTCGTCTTTGCATGACTCTATTGGAAGTATTGCGTATCCAAGCCCTGATAACGCGCCAGATTTAGCGAGATGGCCACTGTTTACTTTGAATGATGATTGTACTGTTTGCGTAATATGACCTCCGTCGGGGTTTTTAAACACCCAGGGAGCACCATTTACTGCGGTAAGTGTCGTGATACAGGGAACATGATTTAAATCCGTGATTTTGTAAGGACGGCCGCACTTATTAAGCAGTTGAGGCGCAGCCAAAATAGCACTGGGCCAGCGTTTGATTTCCCTCGCCACCCAATTGCTGTCAGACAAAGTCCCTCTATGAAAACTCAAAATGACATCAAAGCTGTCAATAACCTCATCTTTAGGGTTTAGCGTTGTATCGCAAGACAAAGAGATTGACGGGTATTGCGTGCAAAATGTGACAATCGCTTTGGCCAGTACAGGTGTGTCTGGCATAAGAATACGTAGCTCTCCTGTTACGGTGTGCGAGTGGCGAGTCACGGTTTCTAGCGCGTTGTTGAGTTGTTCCAATAATGGACGAGTGCTGCTATAGAGCTCTTCTCCAGCCTCGGTAGGCGTCATTCGCCTTGTCGTTCTATTGAACAACCTGATGTTTAACTTTTCTTCAAGCAGGGCAATATGTCGGCTGACATTCGACGTTGGTATATTCAAACACTCAGCGGCTCGCTTAAAGCTGTTGTTTTCATAGACACAGTGAAAACTTTTTAACCAGATTTGGTCGACGTTATCAAACATTCTATTGTCCCACTTTATTGGATTATCAAGCCAGCATATCGCACTTTATCCTCAGACTGAGTTGCATACAATTTTATTTAAAAGTCAGAGCGGGCAAACGATGCAGATGTCGTGCTACGAGGTGATCAATAATGAGGTACTCATGAGTTGGCTAGAAAGGTTATTTGAGAATAAGAATATAATAGGTTCGCGCAAAGCGTCTATTCCTGAGGGCGTTTGGACAAAATGCCCTGAATGTGAACAAATACTTTATCGCGCGGCATTAAAAGAGAATTTGGAAGTATGTCCTAGGTGCTCTCATCACATGAGAATGGCTGCACGTCAAAGGTTGAACGCTTTTCTGGATCATGGAACACAGCAAGAGTTGGCAAGTGAGTTGGAACCGCAGGATATTTTGGGTTTTAAAGACTTAAAGCGATATAAAGAGCGAATTGCCATCGCGCAGAAAACGACTGGAGAAAAAGATGCCTTGGTTGTGATACAGGGGAAGTTACTAGGCTTGCCTGTTGTAGCTTGTGCGTTTGAATTCTCTTTCATGGCTGGCTCGATGGGGGCGGTGGTTGGCGAGAAATTTGTCCGCGCCGTTGAAACTGCGATTAATACAAAATCTGGGCTAGTGTGTTTTTCTGCTTGCGGAGGGGCGCGCATGCAAGAGTCTTTGGTAGCACTAATGCAAATGTCAAAAACCAGCGCCGCGTTAAACCATTTATCTGAGCACAGATTACCCTATATCTCAGTATTGACGGACCAAACTTATGGTGGCGTCTCGGCGAGTTTAGCCATGTTGGGAGACATCAATATTGGTGAGCCTAAAGCAAGCATCGGCTTTGCGGGAAGGCGTGTTATTGAACAAACGGTACGTGAAAAGCTACCAGACGAGTTTCAAAGAAGTGAGTTTTTATTAGCACATGGTGCATTAGATATGATTGTAGACAGACGTGAAATGCGTGATCGCGTTGGCGGCTTATTGGCTAAGTTAACCAACGCGAGGGTGGTTTCAGAATAGGTGGTATTAAAGTTAGACTTAGTACTTGCGTTTATTGAGCCGTAATCATTACAAACCGTTCATTTTGCCCCCATCTTGGTTCCGCATTCATTAGGCTGAGATCCAACGCCGTTTGGTATGGGTCAACAGCAAAATGGTCGCTTACTAAACCCCAGAGCATCCAGTTGATTGCGGTTTCATTCTCGGTAAGCTCTTCGAGTGGCGCTCGGAGGAAAAAGTACTCATCTTCGCCATCGTAACCGAGCCGATCATAGATAATGTTGCGTAGCTCTCGATCCAAATCATGTTGGAGATTGATTGAGTCGCACAGTTGCTCTTCTGTTGGGCTATTCTCATGGCGATAAACATTGCGTTTTGACTCTTTGCGTAAAGTACCTGCGCCAGTTTCAATGCTTACTTTCTTTTGCGAGTGTTGCTCAAGAACTTGAATGATTTCATCCTCTAGTTGATCGAGTTTACTCAGCAAAATTTGATCGTTTATGTCACCAGCGTGGGAGGCCATCGTTTGGAAGGCTTTCACTCTCTCGTAGACTGCTTTCCCGTGAGGAAGGGCTGCAAAACACTGTTCTCGGAGCGCTTCATTGGCTTGCCAAATGCCCGAGTAGAGCTCGTAATCATGTGGATATGGTGGAAAATCTTCAGTATCTTCCCCTAATAATTCTCGCCAGCGCTTTTGCCACTGTTCTTCTTTTGCGTGTTTTACACGCGCGTATTGCTTAACCCAGCGGTTACGAAGTTTTACCCCAAAAATGGCAAGTCCCCATGGAGCGAGCAAATAAAAATAATAGTGAGAAGAGTTATCCCAAAAGTAACCGTAAACGTAAACACCAAAAGCAAGCACCCAAGTTCCAATAGTACAAGCAATAACACCGGACATTATTGATGATTGGCGCTTTGTTTCTCTTAATGTATTACCTTCAGCACATAACCAAAAAATGCCGCCAAAAACAAAGGCAAACGTTATCATGAAGTAGGCAATCCCCGCTCCCAAAAATCCCCAAAGTGACATGTATTATCCCTAGCCAAATATCTGCTTTATTCACTCATCAATGACTCGAGGAGTAAATGTGTTTGATTTGGCGGAGAATTTACCATTAATGCCAACCTTTTTATATGCACTCGATGACTTATTGGGAATGAGTCACAAATAAAAATAGATGGTATCAAGCATCAAAATTTAATTTAGAACCTTTGATTGTCGTGAACTCTATCTGGAAGAGTTAAGGGGGGCGTTTAAGGGCAATTTTCCTCATAAAGTCGTTATTTAGAAAAAGGTAAATTAATGTTTTTATTGATAATTGTGAGAAATCTTGGGTTGGGATTGATCCCATAAATTTAGAGTAAAAAGCCTGTTTTTGGGAGCGATTTCATAAATTTTATGATACTGATTTCACTGTTTGAGCTGTAAAGAATATAAACCCCCACTCAATGTATGTTAATAATCAATGAGTGTTGTTATGTCTCATATCCGTTTTTTCCCGCGCCATCGTTTGGCGCTTGCTTGTATGCTAGCGAGTGTGTCTAGCTTCTCTTTTGCACAAAACCAGTGCGCTGTTGCTGATTTACAACAATCGAGAGACTTGGCTGCTGCCGTTTCTGGTGCTGAGTATGATTGCTACCACGCTTGGTTTTCAGCTCCTTCCGCAACGCTTAACGATATTTACAGCGAAGCGAGCTTAAGCCGTATCCAAGTCGCGTTGGATCAAGAAATTGCCCGCTATCGTGGAGAAGCAGAGCAAGCTCGTGTTCTAGAAAATCTGGGCGAGTTTATTCGTGCTGCATACTACGTTCGTTACAATGCTGGCACTGGTACACCTGAGTTTTCGCAAGCGTTGAGTCAGCGTTTTGCTCAGTCGACGAACCTATTCCTTAACAACCCTCATGCTTTGGATCAAGGCCGTGAACAAGTTGGCGCAATGAAGAGCTTGACTTTGATGGTTGATAACGTGAAGCAGTTGCCGCTGACCATGGATAGCATGATGGCCGCGTTGATGCACTTTAACCGTGAAACCGCGCAGGACACGCAATGGGTCGATGGTTTAAACAACCTGTTCCGTTCTATGGCAGGTCATGTAGCAAACGATGAGTTCTACCGCTACATGGCAAACAATACTCACCATATTGATACATTAGCGAGATTCGCATCTGATAACGCTTGGGCATTGGATACGGATGCGAGCTTTATTGTTTTCAATGCATTACGTGAAACTGGTCGTTTGCTTGCGAGCCCAGATCAGGAGACCAAACGCAAAGCCTTGGCTGTGATGCAACAAGTGATGCAGCGTTACCCACTGGGTAGTGAGCATGACAAACTGTGGCTTGCTGCCGTAGAGATGATGAGCTACTACGCACCTGAAGGTTTAAACGGTCTGGACCTAGATCAAGCGAAGCAAGATCTAGCAGCGCGCGTGATGCCAAATCGTTTTGAGTGTCAGGGACCTGCCATCATTCGCTCTGAAGATCTAACCGATGCTCAAGCTGCGAAAGCGTGTGAAGTACTGGCTGCGAAAGAAGCCGACTTCCATCAAGTGGTGAATACGGGCAATCAACCTGTCGCTGATGACTTGAATGATCGTGTTGAGGTGGCGGTGTTTGCTAGTAACGACAGCTACGTTGATTATTCTTCGTTCCTGTTTGGTAATACAACGGACAACGGTGGTCAGTACCTTGAAGGGAATCCATCAAAAGCGGACAATACCGCCCGTTTCGTGGCTTATCGCTATGCGAATGGCGAAGATTTATCGATCTTGAATCTAGAGCATGAGTACACGCACTATTTGGACGCGCGATTTAACCAGTACGGCTCGTTCAGTGATAACTTAGCCCACGGTCATATCGTGTGGTGGCTGGAAGGTTTTGCTGAATACATGCATTACAAACAAGGCTACCAAGCGGCGATCGAACTGATTGCAGGCGGTAAACTGAGCCTTTCAACTGTGTTTGATACCACATATTCTCACGATACTAATCGTATCTATCGTTGGGGTTACTTGGCCGTTCGATTCATGCTAGAAAATCATCCGCAAGACGTAGAAAGCTTGTTGGCGTTGTCGCGCACTGGTCAGTTTGAACAGTGGGCGCAACAGGTGACGACATTAGGTCAACAATATGACGCAGAGTTTGAGCGCTGGTTGGATACGTTAGAAGTGGAGCCAGAGCAACCAGGTACTGACCCAGAAGAGCCAACAGAACCTGAAGCACAAGTGACTGAATTGACGGCGAACCAAAGCCTTCAACTCAGTGGCGAAGCGTACAGCGAAAAACTGTTCTACGTTGACGTACCAGCCAACACCGTTCGCTTTAATGTATCTATTGAAGGTGCGGGGGATGCGGATCTTTACATGAGCTACAACAAAGTTGCGCATTACTACGACTTTGAAATGAGCCAGTATGGCGATGGCAGCAATGAAGAGATTGTATTTGAGCCAGAGCAGGATGGTTACGTGAAAGCTGGTCGTTACTACATCAGTTTAACTGGCCGTGATAGCTATGACTCTGTGAATCTTGTGGCTGCTTTAGACGTTGAAGCGCAAACACCGCCAACACAAGTGCAAGACGATTTGGCACCGGTGGTACTAGAGTCTGGTGAAGCCAAAATGCTGACCGTTCACAAGCAGCGTTATGCGGCAGTGTATGTACCTGAAGGTGTTGAAGAGATTCGTGTATGGCTAACGGCTCACTCTCAAACGGGTAATGTCGATCTATACGCCAGCAGAGAGCATTGGCCTACGGTTGAGCAACACGAGTACGTGTCTAACTATGCAGGTAGCAACGAATACCTTGCGATTCCTGTTACTGAAGCGGGCTATGTGCACTTCTCTCTTCAAGCACCAGAACAAGGTGATGACGTTGAAATGTTAGTGCACTTCAACTAAAACATGCTCGATTAGCTGAAATCGAGATAAAAAACGTCGCTCATAGAGCGGCGTTTTTGTTTGTATCGGACGCTATTGTGATCAAACAGCGGCGAATGCCAGTTAATCGGCTAATTTATCGAGTTATCCTTTGCTCTTTTTCTAAACGGCTTTAGGTTTGTATTACAATTTACCGCGCACATAAACTTTTTTAGCGACGCGTTCTGTGACCTAGCTTCTGATTTGTGCTTCCCAAACGGATACAATATATATGCACCCCGTGCAATAAAGTGAAAAGGGAATGACATGAAAACGCTTATTTATGAAACGTTGATTAGCCTTGCTAACCAAGAACCAGAACAACATGCAAGAATCCGACAAAATCTATATGAACAGTTGGATCTGCCGTTCGATAAGCAGCTGGCTTTGTATTCTTGTGCCCTTGGTCCTGCAAGTTCAGGCAAGTTGGAGAGTAGTCAAGGCATTAACAACGCGGTAGATTGCGCGGTTAAACTGCTTGAAACCCCTGAGCGCTAATTCACTCGTTGTTTAAATCACGGCCCGATCCCCAAGGGCCGTTTTTAATTGCCTTTAAATTGATTTCAACGTCGTGATTACTCTGCTCTTTCCGCCAGCACTTCTTTGAAGGCAAACATGCCGTTTAATGCCGCTGGAAACCCTGCGTAGACGGACATCTGTAAGATGACTTCCTTAATTTCAGCCTCGCTGCAGCCTACATTAAGTGCTGCATTGAGATGTACTTTCAGTTGTGGCTCACAATTCCCCATTGCCGTTAGCGCGGCGACAGTTGCGATTTCTCTCGATTTTAGGTCTAAGCCTGGGCGAGCATAAATATCGCCAAACGGATACTCAATGGTGTACTGAGCTAAATCTGGGCAAACATCTTGTAAGCTTTCGATGACGTTATGACCAGCGTCGCCATCAATGTGAGAGAGTAGTTCTAATCCTTTGTTAAAGCGTGATTGTTCCATCGATATGTTCCTAGTGAATAAATGCACACATACCTTAATCGTTAGAGTTAACTCTAAGTCAACGAACTTTTCCGCTTTTATACAAGGCAATTTTTTCTTCTAGAGCCGTTAAGTGCTTTTGCTGCTGTTCAATGTGGAGCTTGAGGTTTTCTTGGTGTTGCTCTAGCAAGGCTTGGCGTTGTCGTACAGACTCTGAGCCGACTTCCCTTAATTTTGCATATTCCAGAATCTCTTCAAGCGGCATTGCAGTTTCTTTTAATCGCTTTACGAAGCTAATCCAGCTTAGATCTTTCGCACTATACACTCGATGCCCACTCGCGTTTCTATGGACATGTTTAAGTAAGCCAATTTTTTCTTAGTATCGAAGTGTATGAGCAGACAAGCCGACGAGGCTAGAAAACTCTTTGATATTCATGATTACCCTCCAAGGTAATTCATACCAATAGGCATAAGCTAAGTTCCGCATTTTGAAGTCATTTCGGGATAGATACAAACGGTAATCTTCCATGTTTTAAGGTGGGATACGCAGAAGGGGGCTGTTTTGAATACGCGCCAAACGTGATCCACCTGCCAGTTTCACTTTATTAAAAATTAGTTACTCAATAGAGTGGTTTGGCTGTTTTTAGTCTTTGGCCTCCTTTAGGGCGTACCCGGATATTTTCTTTCATATATTTTTAATGCATTTTTTTCAATACAAAACAATGGTTTAGTGTGTTTTATGTGCGGTGTACTTGAATGTCATCTACTCGTTTACGTCCAGAATCGTTTCTACTTATGCAATGGAGGAGTCACTACGCCTTCATTTTCAGCCTTGAGTTAGGGCGAAAAGGGTGAGGGCGTCTGATGAATAGCTCTTATAATTTCGACTATTGAATTCACTCACAAAAAAATGCAAACAAGTAATCGTGAGTGAAAACGAGTAGGAGAACAACATGAGTGGCTCACAGGAAATACAATCATTCGGTGCGAATGTTATCTTACATGCGTTTGATTGGAAGTATGCTGACATTGCCCAACGAGCAAAAGAAATCCACGAGCTAGGTTACGGCTCCGTGTTGGTTTCGCCACCAATGAAAAGCGCCCACGATGATCGCTGGTGGCAGCGCTATCAACCTCAAGATTACCGTGTCATCGACAATGCGTTGGGTGATACCAAAGACTTTATCCGTATGGTTCGTGAACTGGAGCAAGTTGGCGTGTGGGTTTACGCTGACGTGGTGTTTAACCATATGGCAAATGAGGCCCACCTTCGCCGAGACCTCCAATATCCAAGGCAAGAGATCTTGGAGGAATACCAACAAAACAAACAGAAATATCAGTCGCTAACGTTATTTGGCGACTTATCTCAACCGCTTTTTGATGAAGAGGACTTTGTTGAAGCGTTCGGTATTAAAGACTGGAAAGATAAATGGCAGGTACAAAATGGACGCATCACTGGTGGACCAACTGATCCTGGCTTGCCAACCCTCCGTGTTTGTGACCATGTCGTTGAGCAGCAACGCGCTTACCTAAAAGCACTGAAAGCCATTGGTGTGAAAGGTTTTCGTATTGATGCCGCGAAACACATGACGTTAGAGCATCTTAAACGTGTTTGGACAGACGACATCACGCGCGATGTGCATATATTTGGCGAAATTATTACCGATGGCGGTGCGACAGAGGAAGAGTATCAGTTGTTTCTTGAGCCGTATTTACAGGAAACTCGCTTAGGCGCTTACGATTTCCCTTTGTTCTCAACCATTTTTAAGGCGTTTGCTAAAAAGGGCAGTTTCAAGTCGTTGATTGACCCATACTGTTTCGGTCAGGCCCTTTCGCCTGGTCGCGCGATTACATTTGTTGTCACGCATGACATTCCTAACAATGACGTTTTTCTTGATCTGATCATGGATGAGGAAAATGAATGGTTAGCTTATGCCTACATTCTAGGCCGCGATGGTGGTGTGCCATTGGTTTATACCGACTTAAACACTAGCGGTATTACAGATAAAAATGGCAAGCCAAGATGGCAAGGCGCATGGAACGATCCGCGAATGGCGAAAATGATCCAATTCCATAATATGACGCATGGCGAGTCGATGAGTGTTCTTGAAGGTAACGATGATATGCTGGTATTTAAGCGAGGGAGCAAAGGCATTGTCGTGCTTAATAAATCGCAGCGTCAGCAGTCTTTGGCATTGAAAATGGATGGCGACTGGGTGGATTTGATGACGGATCAGGACGTTCCATCTGACGGTAAGTTAATTGTGCCACCTAAAGCCTCAATGTTGCTCGTCGAAAACTAAAAAATAAAACACCGAGCTTAGCGAGCTCGGTGTTTATGTTTGTCGGCGGTCATTCAAGAACGGGTAAAGTCTAATGTAAAACCGAAGTCTTTCGCCTCTGCTATGAGGTTATGAGCACTCATTAACGCAACATTCAGCCTTTAAAAAGCCGATCACATCATCTAAACATTGGTACTCTGCAACGCAAAAAAGGGTTCGCCCCTCACGACGTTGGGTGAGAAGCCCGGCTGAGGCTAGACTAGAAATATGATGAGAGAGAGTGGATGCAGGAATGCCAAGCTTTTCTTGTACGCCGCCTACCGCGATACCTTTGTATCCCGCTTTGACAACTTCTTTGTAAATACTTAAACGAGTAGGATGCCCTAACTCTTTTAGTGCTTTAGCGACGGCTTCAAGCTCCATACTGACCTCTAAAGAATGACTACAGTAAATTTGTTTCGATAATAGGGAAAGTCTCGGTAAATGCCAACTCTTGTGATCTAGGAACGATTTAAATCAGATGAGATTCATACCAGCACAACAATAATTGTCTACTCCAATGAGACAGATCAATCTTCATTATTATTTCACCCCACGTTCAAACTCCCTCGTCTACACTCATGGGTGAGTTGTCAGTTGGCAGACCAAGGAGGCGGCCATGATTGCGGTTCATAGAGATTATTGTTTGTCTAACAGTTCAGATTTACATGCTCACGTTAAAGTTAACCCTGTCGGTAAATTAGAAGTTGAGATTGTAGAACTTCAAGAGCGCCATACCACAGAGTTTGATGATTTGTCTTTTGAGAGCCGTGGGTGTGAAACTCGAATCTGTGGTAAAGAAGACACAACTCCGTGGCAGTTCAATCTTGCAGTTACTGATGCGTTAGAGCTTTCTCACTTAGTGGAAGAAGCAAACGAAGAGTATGAGATTTTAATGAATGATCTTATGTAATCTCGTGAGAAGATCATTTTATCCTGCACGGCATGTGACTCGGTACTGAAAAAGAAAAACCTCCCAAACGGGAGGTTTTTAATATTGAGCAAGTTACCGTCAGAGCGGCTCTTCTCTCGGCGGTGTTAGTTCTTGAACGTTATCTTCATTGAAGTCATCGGCGTAACCTTTCGGCGGTGGCGTCCAACCACGTTCTGAGCGCGAGAGTTTGTCATGGCGATCTTTTTGCATCTCTTCCGCCATTTTTTCCTCTAACTGAATAAACAGTTGTCGGAAATTGTTGTCATAACGTTCGCCTTCAGAATCATCTTCCCAAGCTTTGTAGAGTATCTCGGACTTGCGCGCTTCAACACGCTTGTATGTCGCTTTTTGCTGCTCAACAAAGAAGGGATGAATACCAAGTGCTTTCATCGTGTGACCGCCCATCTCCAATGCGGAATGGTAGGTTTCCGATTCAATAATATCAGCCCCAGCTTGACGCAAAAGATAGCCGTGCCCACGGTCAAAGGCGCGTGCGATCACCGTTACTTTGGGGTACGTGTGTTTGACGTACTTCACCAGTTCCACACTCGATTCTTGGTTATCAATTGCGACGACCAACGCAGCCGCATGCTCGATGCCTGCAGTGTGCAGCATATCTGGTCGAGTCGCATCGCCAAAATAAGCACGAGTGCCAATCTGGCGCATGTTATCAACTTGGTTGGCTTGGTGATCGAGCACCACTGTTGTTACACCATTAGAAACAAGCAAGCGGTTAACAATCTGACCAAAACGGCCGATACCAGCGATGATTACTGTGCCTTTTTCTTCAATCGTATCGCTTTCCCTTTCGTTTGATTGAGTTTCAAAACGCGGCAGTATTAATTTGTCAAATAGAATGAACAAACCTGGCGTTAAGAACATTGAGATAGCAACAACCAGCGCAAGCGTTTGCGAGAGTTCAAACGGAATGACGTGGTTTTGCACAGAGAAGCTTAGCAACACAAAACCAAATTCACCCGCTTGAGCCAAGCTTAAGGTAAACAGCCAGCGGTTGCTGCCTTTCACTCTAAATATCAGCGCGAGAATAAATAGCACCAAGGCTTTCAATACCATCACGCCAATGGTCAGTGCCATGATCAACCAGAAGTCACCAAATAGAACTGAGAAATTGATCCCAGCTCCGACGGTGATGAAGAACAGACCCAGCAACAACCCTTTAAATGGTTCGATATTGGACTCTAACTCGTGGCGAAATTCGCTGTTCGCCAATACAACGCCAGCCAAGAAAGTTCCTAATGCAGGAGATAAGCCAACCAAACTCATCAGTGCTGCGATGCCGATCACCAGCATCAATGCGGTGGCGGTAAAAATCTCACGCAGCCCAGAGCTAGCAACATAGCTCAGCAGAGGTCGACTTAAAAAGTGACCACCAACGACAACAATCGCTATCGATGCTGTGATGACTATTCCGTACGCCCAGCCTGGTAAATCGGCCACGAGGTTTAAATCGTCATGATGCTGCGCGGCCGTTTGAACAGCATTTTGTGCTTGTTCGACTAACTCCGGCAGGGCCAGCAATGGAATAAAGGCCAACATCGGGATAACAGCGATATCTTGGAAAAGCAAAACAGAGAACGCGTTTTGTCCGCCTTCTGTCTTCGTTAACCCTTTTTCGCTAAAAGTTTGCAAAACAATCGCGGTAGAAGAAAGGGCGAAAATCAAACCGATGGCTAAGGCAATAGTCCAAGGCTGCTCAAAGTACAGGGCAATACCCATAATCGCCGCGATGGTACCGCCAACTTGAAGACCGCCTAAGCCCATTAAACGATTTCGCATTGACCAGAGCATTTTAGGCTCTAGCTCTAACCCCACTAGGAATAGCATCATCACCACGCCAAATTCGGCAAAGTGCTGAATTGTCGTTGTTTCCTCACCGACTAAACCGATAATTGGACCAATTACCACACCAGCGATGAGGTAACCTAAAACGGAACCGAGCCCTAAACGCTTGGCAAGTGGCACCGCGATCACAGCGGCAATCAAATACACGAAGGCTTGTAAGAATATCCCTGTCATGAAGCCTCCTTGATGAGCTTCGGAAGTGCGCTGTTGAGTTTGATTAATGACGCAGCTGCTTCAACATCCAGTCTATCTTCGACTAATGCTGTTAGCAGGCTTTTGTACCGTTCGACATGACGGGGAATTCGTCCTTCCTCTTCGGCTGTACGTGCGCCGAACAAAGCAAGAGGCGCAATATAGTGCATGCCCGTGAGCGCTGACATTTGCTCGATAGGAGCGAGCAGTTCCCGAATCGTAAAATGGTTGTAGCCTTCGGCTTTATAGGCTTCTTCTTTGCCGCCGGCAGAAAGCACGCACAGCATGGTTTTACCTTGTAGTTCGGTTCCTTCAGTGCCGTAAGCAAAGCCATACTCCAAAACCAGATCTTGCCACTCTTTTAAAATTGCTGGGGTTGAATACCAATATAGTGGGAATTGAAAAACCACTACATCATGCTCACGCAAGCGTTGTTGTTCACGGTCGATATTGATATCGAAACGAGGGTATTCACCATAGAGATCAACACATGTCACGCCTTCAATTTTTTGAGCTTCTTTGAAAAGTGGAGTATTCACTTCTGAACGATGCTGGGAAGGATGAGCAAAGAGAATTAATACTTTTTTATTCGCCATAAGGATCCTTGCTATCTAAATAACCATGCCCGGTAGGAGCGCAGGTTGGTTAGAAAATGTAACTCATAAATGGCCGTCAAGCTAGCTTGGAAAAGTGCTTAAGCTGTTTCAATATCAATAAAAAACCACCAAATAAGTTGGTGGTTTTGGCAAGCGTCAAATTTTAATTAATCATGAATAGGAACGACTAAAATATCGACTGGTGACTTGTTGATAAGATGTCTTGAGTAGGAAATGATTTTGCTCCAGAAATCTTGGTGATGGCCACAAATCAGCAAGTCCACTTCTTGCTCTTTGATGGTAATTTCGAGCTTATCGGCTAAATCACCAGTACCCACGAAGAAGTGTTTGAGTGGATAATCCATGTACTCACTGAATGTTCTCAAACATTCCATAGAGTGCTCATTCAGCGGCCTTTGGTCTGGGTTCTCTTTAATGTCTACGAGCTCACGATAAATTTCCCCGTGAGTTCCATCAATATGGATGAATGAAATATCGGAGTCGAGATAGTTAGCCATCGCTACGGCTCTGTCGATCAGAACAGTGCTCTCATCGGACAGTTCGAGTGCAACAAGGATATGTTTGTATTTCATTACCACGCCCTTATGTGGATTAGCTTTACTGTAAGCATAGTATGGCTTGGGCAAAATTTGTGTAGATAAGATCTCGAAATCGTTCAAAGTTTTGATAAATAATGCTGCTTGCTTTTTAGTCAGAAAACCCGCTAAACTTCGCAAATCATTTCTCTAGGAGATTACGCCAACATGAAGAACTAAACCTGTTATCCATATTTTTACTTATTTTTTGGATCTGCAGGGTTAGTAGGCGTAGCTCACTTTCCGATATTTCTTTGCAACAAGACGACTTTTTGATTTGACGTTTATCGTCGAGCTTTACATAGAGCTTAATGCGTTTGTGCACGCGTTTTGTTGCAATCTCAAATCATAGCTACGGCTGTTGTCCCTGTCATACAGGAGGCAAATTATGCCAGTTTTACAAGCTTTTAATGTTAGCCATCAGTTTGATAATGGCGAGACGCTATTTCAGTCTATTTCTTGTTCCATGACTAAACGACGTGTTGGTTTGATTGGGCGCAATGGCATCGGTAAGTCGCTTTTGGCTTCCATTTTGGCAGGCGAAACTCAGCCAGCCAGCGGTGTTGTGACTTCTCCCTCTTCTTTCATGATGTATCGCCAGCAGCCGTCTGATCTGCTTTCAGGTCAGCAATCGATCGCCCAGTTTCTGGGAACAGACTCGGTCTTGCATGCTTTGAAGCAGATTGAACAAGGTGATGTTTCTGAGCATTGGTTCGAACTGGTTGGCGAACAGTGGGATATTGAACCGAAACTCAAACAGCAGCTTGCTGCGATGGGCTTGCCGCAAGACCCTGATTTCTCATGTGCTCGGCTCAGTGGTGGTCAGTTGGCGCGTTTGCAGTTATGGCAGTTGTTTGAAAACGAAACGGAGCTTTTGATTCTCGATGAGCCATCCAATCACCTCGATACCGAGGCGAAACAATGGCTGATAGAGTCTATGACGCATTTCGGTGGCGCGATTTTACTCATCAGTCACGATCGTGAGCTGCTGAGAGCAATGGAGGAAGTTTGGGAACTATCGGGCCTAGGTTTACAGGTTTTTGGTGGAAATTACGATGTGTACGCCGAGCAAAAACGCACTGAACTGCAAGCGGTCGAGAGGCAGTTAGCGCAAGTCGATAAACAGAAAAAACGGTTAGCCGAGCAAGCCCAGAAAAATCGCGAAAAAGCAGACCAACGCGCCGCGCAAGGGAACAAACTGCGCAAAGACGGCAGTCAGCCCAAAATTTTGCTTGATGGAAAAAAGGATAGCGCGACCGCCAGCGCCTCAAATCGCAATAAGAATGAGCAACTCAGACAAGTGCATTTACAAGCCAAAGAGCGGGCGTTGCAATCGCGACATGAGCAGCTCAAAGCGCAAAAGCTTTATCTTGCAGATAATCCGAACCGTTCGAGAAAAGTGTTGTCGATACAAGAAGGTATATTGCCTTTTGGGGATTCTACTCCTATCACTTTGCAGATTTTTGCGAACGATAAAGTCCATCTCAAAGGGAAAAATGGATGCGGAAAGTCAACCTTGTTAAAGACGTTGCTTGGCGAGTTGTCGTTGCTCAGTGGTGAGCTGCAAGTGAATACGCCCTTGTATTATCTCGACCAACACTTTGGCGCAGTGAATCCAAATCTTTCGTTACTTGAGAACGTAATGGAGACCTGCCAAGAGATGACGGAAAGTGAAGCGAGAACCTTACTGGCGGGGATCGGTTTTCGTCGAGACGCTGTGTTTCGGTTGGGATGCGTACTAAGCGGTGGCGAGAAGATGAAGCTCGCAATGCTGATCGTCAGCCATCAACACTCCCAGCCTTTGCTGCTGCTCGATGAACCAGATAACCATCTCGATCTCGAGTCAAAAATAATGCTTAGTCAGGCGTTAAATGTATACAAAGGTGGATTTGTTCTGATTAGTCACGACCAAGATTTCGCTTCTGAGTCTGGGGTTTTGCGTCAAATCGAACTGAATTAAACGAAAGAGAGTAAACGCCATCGTAGCTCTTCAGCGTTGTTCCTAAGCTCTACACCGCCACTTACCGATATGTAGAATTGGTAGGAAATGAGGGAGTTAGGATGGCTTTCACAACTCGTTTAATGAAATTAGATTCATTTTGTCGATATATAGTAGAGTTCTGATGTATTGCACAAAAAGACAACAGAAAAATAAAAAGGAATTTCATGAAAAAGAACACCCTAGCATTAGCAACGGCTCTCGCACTCGGAAGTGTGTTGTCTGTGGCGCATGCAAATGAAGCGGCGCAGTCGTCGGTTGAACAAGTAACCCCGAAAGCCATCACGTATCCAATCACACAAAAAGTGGATGTTGTCGATGACTACTTTGGTACAAAAGTGAGTGATCCTTATCGCTGGTTGGAAGACGATCTCAGCCTAGAAACCGCAGAATGGGTGAAGGCACAAAATGCAGTGACGTTTGATTATCTGTCGAAAATCCCTTACCGCGAGCAGATTGAAGAGCACATCACTAAGCTCATGGACTACGAAAAGCAAAGCCAACCGTTCAAAGAGGGTAAGTTCACTTATTTCTACAAAAATGACGGGTTACAAAACCAAGATGTGCTTTATCGGCAGCTAGGTGATGGTGAAGCAGAAATTTTCCTCGATCCAAATACTTTTAGTGAGGATGGCACCACATCGTTAGCGGGAGTGAGTTTTTCACGAGACGGTTCTTTGGTCGCATACAGCATTTCGGAAGGCGGTAGCGATTGGCGCAAAGTCATTGTGTTAGACACAGAAACCAAAAAGCCAGTCGGTGAAACGCTGGTGGATATGAAGTTCAGCGGCATCAGTTGGCTCGGCAATCAAGGTTTCTATTACTCAAGTTTGACAAGCCACAGGGGAGTGAACTCTCCGCGAAGACAGATCAACACAAGCTCTACTTTCATAAACTTGGAACGAAGCAAAGTGAAGACCAGCTGATTTTCGGCGGCTTTGAGGAAGAGAAATACCGTTATGTTGGCGGCTATACGTCGGATGATGAACGCTACTTGTTTATCTCAGCCAGCGTATCGACATCGGGTAACAAACTGTTCTTTAAAGATCTGAGTAAGCCAAATAGCCCGCTTAAAACCATTTTAGATAACACCAGCTCTGATACTTGGGTGATAGACAACCAAGGCACGAAACTGTACTTGGTTACGAACCTTAATGCGCCGAACAAACGCGTCGTGACGGTGGATGCGAGTCAGCCGCAGCCCAAAAATTGGAAAGATTTGATCTCTGAAACAAAGAACGTGTTACGTGTTTCTACCGCGGGTGGCAACTTGTTTGCGAGTTATATTGTTGATGCGATCTCGATGGTGAAGCAATACGACATGAACGGTAAACTCATTCGAGAAATCAAATTGCCTGATATTGGCAGCGCATACGGTTTCTCGGGTAAAAAAGAAGAAACCGAAGTCTACTATTCTTTCACCAACTACAAGATGCCAAGCACTACGTATCGTCTGAACATCAAAGATGGTGATAGCGAGGTGTACTACAAATCTAAAGCGCCATTTGATCCAGCTTTGTATGACTCTCGCCAGGTGTTTTACACCTCAAAAGACGGAACAAAAGTGCCGATGATCATCACCTATAAAAAAGGGACACCGATGGACGGCAGTGCACCAACCATCCTATATGGTTATGGTGGTTTCAACATCAGCCTCACACCATCTTTTAACCCGACACGTGCGGCTTGGTTGGAGCTTGGTGGTGTTTACGCGGTAGCGAACATTCGTGGCGGTGGGGAGTATGGTAAAGAGTGGCACAACGCTGGCATTCAAATGCAAAAGCAAAATGTGTTTGATGACTTTATTGCGGCGGCTGAATACCTAATTGATGAAAAGGTAACGTCATCAAACAAGTTAGCCATTAACGGTGGATCGAATGGTGGCTTGTTAGTGGGGGCAGTTATGACGCAACGTCCAGAGCTGTTTAAAGTGGCGCTGCCAGCAGTCGGCGTACTGGACATGCTACGTTATCATACTTTTACCGCAGGTGCTGGTTGGGCGTATGACTACGGTACGGCAGAGCAAAGTAAAGAGATGTTCCAATATCTGAAAGGTTATTCGCCAGTGCACAATGTAAAAGCGGGGGTGGAATACCCAGCAACATTGATTACAACGGGTGATCATGATGATCGTGTTGTTCCTGCTCACTCTTACAAATTTGCTGCTGAGTTGCAGTCAAAACAGGCGGGTTCAAATCCGACCTTGATTCGCATCGAAACCAATGCAGGACATGGTGCTGGCACACCAACGCGTAAAATAATTGAGACAAATGCAGATATTTACAGCTTTGCACTGTTCAATATGGGGATAGAGAAACTGCAATAGTGCGAATCGTTTGCGTTTTTAGTTAACGAAATGCATTGGTGCTTTTGCACTCGAAAATAAAAGGAGATCACAGAGTGTGATTTCCTTTCAATTTATTGTGGAGTAACTATTCTAAATTGACCGCAAGGCTAATTAAATTAAGGTATTTGCAATTTATTACAACTCTCTTCTTTACCTGAAGAGTAATATACGATAAAAATAAAACTTGATCGCGATCACCTAACACCATTGCACTCCTTATTTATATGGTAAATTTAATTAATCATTTGTTCTAATGATAATTGAATTTTCATAAGTTTTAATATTCCCTTCTTCGTAAAGCTTACCAAATTTCAAGTTATATAAGATATAAGTAGCAGTGATTGAACTTTTACGATGCTTTATTTTATTTTAATTAAAACGTTTAATGTTTCGTCATTATTAAATTTGCTTTGATAATTTATATTATCCAAAGCGAGTTGTGTTGCTTGCTATTTATGATGATCTCATGACGTGAATAATTTTATAATCATTAAAATGGATACAGTTTTATGAATTTAGTGAAACCGTCTGTTGTTATCATGGCAGCAGCCCTTCAACTCGCGTCTTCTGCTTATGCTCAGACAAATAATGACGAAGAACTACAAGACATGTCTGACCCACTTGCGGTTTACACCCAAGCGGGCTTTGGTATTACTGACAAAGGCGCGAACATCAAAATCGGTCAAACTTACCAATCTAGCCAGCCTGGCACCATGGCGATGAACATCATCGAAATGAAAGGCATTGGTGGTGAGCTACTTGGCATTCGCGACAATGACGATCCAATGTATGCCAATGTTGATGACAGCATTGACTCTTTCCGACTACGTAATTTCCAAGTAGAAGTCGCAAAAGGTCTAGGCCGTCAATTAGATGTAAACTACGATGTTGATAACGATAAATTAGATGCATCTTATAGCTTTATTCAAGGTCTACCTAAGTTTGGTATGTTGCAGCTATTTCCTTTGGCTGGTGCGGGTGTCACTATTGCTAATGATTTTAGTGGTGATGACAAAGGTTATGAAATTCCAGGTACTTTCACTGTTGTCGGTATGTACTCAAAAATTGAATTAACCGATAAAATCTGGATTAACTACAACCCAATGTATATGCATACATTGTCAGGGTCTAGTCAATATAAAGATACTTATTACGCGGGTGAAGATAATATCTTAACTCATGAGTTTGCGTTGTCTTATCAAATTAATCCTCGCGCAAATATTCGTTACTTTGCAAACTGGAATGAGCATGTTAATTTCGGTGATGGTGATCACCGTATCGAATTTAACTACCAATTCTAACTCCCTCGTTTATTTCCAGAATAGAAAGTGCGTTTATCCATATATTTAAATATTTAGGCTAGGGCACTTTCTACATAAAGTAGGTTTATCATGAAAGCCAAATATAAATTTGCGTTGGTATCTATTGCTATATCTTCTGCATTACTATCAGGATGCAAAACGGGCGATATCGCAACGAAAACTGCCCAAGCACCCTCTGTTGAAACCGTTACCCTAACCGAAACAAAAATCACTCCTTATCATACTTTTATCGGTCGAACTGAAGCGGTAAATGACGTTGATATTATGCCTCGAGTCGGTGGCGAATTAACCGCGATTCATTTTAAAGATGGCGATATGGTCGAAAAAGGCCAATTGCTGTTTGAAATCGACGACCGTCCTTACAAAGCGGCACTGGCGTATGCAAAAGCGTCGTTGCAAAAAGCAAAAGCACAACTCGTTCAAACTACGCGTGATGCAGAACGTGTGAAGAAACTCATCAAAGATAAAAGCATCAGTGAGCAGCAATACGATGACGCCATTGCTGCGCACGCCGCAGCGATTGCTTCGGTAGAAGAGGCGAAAGCGACGCTGGTTTCAGCAAGGCTCGATCTTGAATTTAGCTCTGTGCGTGCTCCTTTCTCTGGCCGCGTGGGTTTCAGCAACTTCCGAGTGGGTGACCGTATTTCGAAAATTCAACTCGTTCCTCTTGTTTCGATCACTCAAATCGACCCAATTCGCTTTGGCTTTGATGTGGATGAGAAGCTCTACCGCCGAGTAAGAAGTGCGATTGATGTGGCTCATCGTAACGATGACAAACTGGATGTTGATTTAACACTGACGCTTTCAGACGGTTCATTGTATCCACTTGATGGCAAGATCTACGCCGTTGGCAATAAGATCGATTTAGAAACAGGCTCAATTCGAGCAGAAGCACAATTCGATAATCCAACTTACGCGCTTATGCCGGGTGAATATGGCAACTTGACCATCAAGCTGCGCAACAAAACCATTGATGGTTTGCTTATCCCATCGGCGGCTGTTCAGCAAGACCAAGCGGGTGACTACGTCATGGTGGTTGGTGATGATCACGTGGTGTCACGTCGTAACGTTGAACTCGGTCAGACCTACGGTGTGAAACGTGCTGTGCTGACTGGCTTGGCGGCTAACGAAAAAGTCATCGTCAATGGTCTACAAAAAGTGCGTCCGGGTGCAACGGTGAAAGACGTTGAACTACAGAGTGAACAAGGCTGAGTGAGTACTGATGTTAAGTAAATTTTTCATTCACCGGCCGAAGTTTGCTTTGGTGATCTCACTGGCGATGACATTGATGGGTATGATCGCCCTGAAAGTCTTGCCAATTTCTGAGTATCCTCAAATCTCTCCAACGGTAATTACGGTGAGCACCATGTATCCGGGTGCAAACGCGGACGTGGTTAAAAAGACGGTAGCACAACCGATAGAAGCAAAAGTCAACGGCGTTGAAGACATGATTTACATGTCTTCTGTGATTGGTAACGATGGCTCATACACACTGCGTATCTACTTCCGAGTGGGCGCAGATGGCGATATGGCGCAGGTTCGTGTGAACAACTTGGTGGCACAGGCGACGTCGTCTCTACCACAAGAAGTAAACCAAATCGGTGTGACGGTTAAGAAGAAATCTTCCGACATGCTGGGCGTTATCACACTGCGTTCTCCGAAACAGTCTTACGACAGTATCTACCTTTCTAACTATGCGGATCTCAATATCGTTGAGCGTCTAAAACGTATCGAAGGTATGAGTGACATTACGCTGCTGGGTAAGAAAGACTACTCAATGCGTATTTGGTTAAACCCAAATAAACTGGCCACCTTGAAGCTTTCTGCTAGCGATGTTATTGGCGCAATTAAAACGCAAAACATCCAAGTGGCAGCAGGTAAGATCGGTGGTATGCCAGCTCCGGGTGACCAGCAATATCAATATGTTTTGCAAACCAAAGGCCGCCTTACTTCTGCGGAAGAGTTCGAGAACATCATCATCCGCGCGAGCAAGAAAGGTTCTTTGATTCGCTTGAAAGATGTGGCTCGTGTGGAAGTTGGTGCACAAGGTTACGAAGCTGATGGTCGTATGAATAACGAACCAGCCGCCGTTCTGGCCTTGTATCAGTTGCCGACAGCGAACGCGCTAGACGTGATGGAACGCGTGAAAGAGGCCATGAAAGAGTATGAGAAATCGTTCCCAGATGATTTGGTCTACGACATCGCGTATGACTCTACCGAATACGTAGAGACATCGATTGATGAAGTGTATGAGACGCTGGTGATTGCGGTACTTCTTGTCACCTTCGTGGTGTACGTTTTCTTGCAGAACTGGCGAGCGACCATCATTCCAACCTTAGCGATTCCGGTTTCTATCATTGCGACGTTCGCAATCATGGGCGTGATGGGCATGACCATTAACACGATCTCGTTGTTTGGCTTGATCCTCGCCATCGGTATCGTGGTGGATGATGCGATCATCGTGGTGGAGAACGTGGAGCGGGTTATCCATGAAGAGCATTTAGATCCGATTCCGGCCACGATCCAAGCCATGAAAGAAGTGACGGGGCCAGTATTGGCAACAACGCTTATTTTGTTGGCGGTATTCGTACCGGTTGCGCTATTGCCGGGTATTTCTGGTCGAATGTTCAACCAGTTCGCGGTCACCATCTGTGTGTCGGTGCTGATCTCTGCGATCAACGCATTGACGTTAACGCCAGCGCTTTGTGCGTTGATGTTGAAATCTACTCACTCGCAACCTATTGCGCCTTTGCGTGCGTTTAACCGAGGTTTTGAAGCAATAACGCGCAAATACCAAGGTTTAGTTGGCTTCTTGAGCCGTCGTATTGTGCTGAGTATCGGTGTTTATGGCGCGCTTATTGCGGTACTGGCGTTTGCGTTCATGACCGTACCTTCTTCTTTCGTACCGAACGAAGATAAAGGCGTGTTCATGGTCGAAATGCGTTTGCCAGATGCAGCAGCATTGCAGCGTACTGCGCCATTAATGAAGAAGTACGTTGATGAGCTAAAACAGATGGAAGGTGTGGAGAACGTGGTTTCGGTTGCGGGCTTCTCGGTAATTAACATGGCGTCGATTCCAAACTCGGGCATGTTGATCATCAAACTGGATAACTGGAGCAAACGTAAAGACCCTGAGCTACACCAACGCGCATTGATGAATAAAGTTAACCAAATGCTGAACTCAACGCCAGATGCCGCTTCGTTCGTTTTCGCGACGCCGGCAATCAAAGGCATGGGTGCGGTGGATGGTTTCAACCTTGTGCTGCAAGACAACTTGGGCCGTTCTCCACAAGAGTTGGCAAAAACAACCGCTGATTTTGTTGCCCAAATCAATCAACTGCCAGAAGTGGCGCGTGCGTTCTCGATTTTCCGTGCGAACATTCCGCAACGTTACATCGATATTGACCGCGATAAAGCGATTTCGATGGGCGTACCGTTGAATGAAATCTTCAGCACACTACAAGCACAGTTGGGCGGCGCCTACATTTCTGACTTCAACTTGTTTGGTCGTTCGTACCAAGTGAAAGTGCAAGCAGAAGAGCAATACCGTGACAACATCGACGACATCGACCATCTGTTTGTTCGTTCTAGCTCTGGAAAAATGGTGTCACTGGCAACGCTAGTGAAAGTGAAGCCGATCTTCGGCCCGGATACCTTGTCGAACTACAACATGTTCAGTTCTGCAACCGTGAACGGTGCGCCAGCGCCAGGTTACAGCTCGGGTGATGTTGTAAAAGCCATTGAAAAACTGGCTGCGGAATCTTTGCCAAGTGGTTACTCGTACGAGTGGTCAGGCTTGACTTACCAAGAGATGAAAGCAGGCAACATGGCGCCAATCGCGTTCGCATTGTCTTTGCTGTTCACCTACTTGTTCTTGGTGGCTCAGTACGAAAGTTGGACCATTCCTGCTGCAGTAATGATGGCGGTTCCAGTCGCGATTCTCGGCGCAATGGGGACGTTATTACTGGTGGGACAACCGTTCGATTTGTACGTGCAGATTGGTGTGGTCATCTTGATCGGTATGTCCGCCAAAGTGGCGATTCTTATCGTGGAATTTGCCAAAGTTCTGCGAGAAGAAAAGAGCTTATCCATCATTGATGCTGCCAAAGAAGCTGCTCGAATCCGTTTCCGTGCAGTACAGATGACCGCATTCGCCTTCATCTGGGGGGTATTCCCGTTGGTGATTGCATCGGGTGCTGGTGCGGCATCTCGTCACTCACTGGGCTTTGCGGTATTCGGCGGCATGATTCTCTCTACGTTTGTAGGCACGTTACTGACGCCGGTGTTCTTCGTGATGATGCAATCTCTGCGCGAGAAGTTTAAGCGAAAGAAACCCACTGAACTTGAGGTGAGCGAGCAATAACGCTGATTTCAACTGACTGACTCCACAACACCCCCACGCTGTGTGCGATTGGCCAATGCCTTTCATTGATATACAACCACCGTCGCAGCGTGGGTTCCCCAAATAATAATAGGTTTTAGCATGAAAAATCTTTCAAAAATCGTCGTTGCGAGCTCTCTACTGACGTGTGCTGCTGCGCAAGCGGGTGGGTTATACCTTTACGAAACTACAGCATCGGATATTGGTTTGGCATCCGCTGGTATGGCGGCTCGTGCGCAAGATGCCTCAGTAATGGCAGCAAACCCGGCTGGTCTGGCGAATGTTTCTGGTAAATCTTTCTCTGGTAACCTGATTGGCCTTTACGGTGACGCGCAACTAGACACGATGACTGGCGATGCGGGCAACGTGATTGGTTTTGTTCCTATGGCGTCGGCATTTTACAGCCAACAAGTAAACGACAAATGGACGCTGGGTATTGGTCTGTATGGCAACTACGGTCTTGGCCTCGAGTACGAAGGTCTTTTGAATAATCATTTAGATATTCCTACAGCAACGACGCAAGCCTTAACCATTCAACCTTCCGCTTCTTACCGCATCAATGATCACTGGTCTATGGGTGCGGCGCTTGGCATTCAGTACGGTATGTATGAAGTGGAAACGAAGGGAGCCTTGAACTTCAATGACGAAGACCAAGATACTCAGCTCAACGGCCGAGTAGGTGTACTTTATGAGGCAACACCAGGCACGCGTCTTGGCCTGTCTTACTCTTCTGAAACCGAATTTGAATTCGACAATAGCAACTCCATTGCTCCGCAACAACTGATCTTCAGTGCTTACCACGAAGTGAATGATGACCTAGCAGTGATGTGGAACGTGAACTGGCAAGACTGGAGCGAATACACAACCACGCTGAACGTAGAGACACAAGACACTTACCAAATCGCATTGGGTACTCAGTACAAACTGAATGAAAAAATGATGTGGAATGCAGGTTTTGCATTCGATACCAGCATGTATGAAAGCCAATCAAACGGTGACATTACCGTTCCTACTGGCAAGGCATACCGCATTGGTACAGGCATTGATTACAAATTGGATTCAGAAAACTCAATTGGTTTCGCTTTTGAAGCGATCTTGATGGAATCGTCAGAAACGCCACGCTTACAAGCTGGTTTTGATGAGCCTGCTCTGTACTTCATGAGCATGAGCTACAACTGGAAAAACTAATCATTCCTAATCGCTAAAACGCCTTCCTTACAGGCCATTCTACCCTAACTACCTGCACTGGATGCTGTCATGCCATCTAAGGTAGTTAGGGCGCTTCTGTCACATCCAGTGAGTGATGATTCAAAAAGTATCTGCGCAGCTAAGTGCGGGTATTCAACATCTCAAAGGACTAAAAAATGAAAAATAAACTAGCGTTAGTGTGTACGACTTTGTTGGTCAGTACGCTGGCTCATGGTGCCGAGCACCGAGTAAAAGACAATAAAAACAAGTTGGCGGATGACCCAACAAAAGTCATCACGAAATTTGGCGCGTCTTACGCAAACAACTACGATTTTGATGATCAAAACATCTCCTTCTCGGGCTCACTTGCGCTTGACCAAGCGCGCAAAATCAACCTGCGTATCAATGATGATGCGAGCGAGTGGCGTATTGGTGGCTCGTGGTTGTTTCCGGTCGGTATCGTGAACTTCAACTTCGGTAAAAATGAATACGTAAACGGCGCGGATCAAACCAACTACAGCGTTGGTACCTTTATGCCGCTAAGTTATTTCGGGATTGAGCCAGCAGGCTTCCAAATTTTCCCAATGGCAGGCTATACGTACAACACTGGTGATGTTCCCGTATGTGACGGTGCAGAAAGTAGCCACTGTAGCGAGCCTAACTTTACGGGCACTCCAAGTGCAGAGAATGGCTTCAATCTGATGAGTTCTTCTGGCAGCAGTGGTTACGTTGGTGCATTTGCGCTGAAATCGTTTACCAAAGAGCTGACGTTAATCAGCTTCGCAGCAGGCACTTACGGCTCAGAAAACAGTGAAGGAGAGAACTACAAAGGCTTCTTTGGTGGTATCGGCCTTGGTTATCTCGTGAATAAACGTCACTCGTTTAACGTAATGACGTTTGTCATGGACAACAACACGTATTTAGATGAGGCAGATAGGCGCGTCGCATTATCTTACCAATATCAATTTGAGTAAATTGAAAACGCAGCAACGATGGCTGCGTTTTTACTTTGATGGAATAAATTAGTGAATCGCGTTCTTTTCTTCGATCTTTTTCTGATATTGGTGTTTTAATATATACATACGCTTAACATCGCTATAGGCTCCGTTAATAAAGTATTCTTCTACTAAATGGCCTTCTTCAATAAAACCACATTTCTTATATAAATGAATAGCGACTTCATTATCCACTGCGACCAATAAGTATATTTTACGTAGATTAAGAATCGAGAAGGAGTAATCCAATGCTCGATTAATCATCTCTGTCGCATAACCTCGTCCTTGATGCTCTGGGGCGATGATTATCTGAAACTCAGCGCTTCGGTGAATGTAGTTGATCTCAATAAGTTCGACCAATCCAATCACTATGCCGTCTTCATCTTCAACCACAAAGCGTCTTTCTGCGTCATCATGTATATGTTTTCGGTACAGTTCTTCGAGCTCATCATAAGATTCATAGGGCTCTTCGAACCAGTAGGCCATGATATTTCGGTTGTTATTTAGTTCGTGAATAAAGCGCAAATCAGAGCGTTCTAGTGCACGCATTTTTAGGCCTTTCTTCATCATTTATCTCCAATGAGGCGAAGTAAACCTCCGCAATTGATGCTAGAAAATCTTAACGTATTTAACAAGAATAGCGCATCTGTTTTTGGGAAATATTGTGGTTTTTTCAATATGGAAACTTAGAGTTCACGCCAAATAAAAATTAATCTTTACGATAAAAAATTCGATTAGGTGGTTTGCCTAATATCATATTAAATACCGCGCAACGACTTAGTGTCTTAATCTAAATAAACAAGGTATTCAATATGTTTTCAATCGGTGACGTAGTAGTAGCGACTAAAGGTATCGATCTTGGCGAAATGGTTGTTACAGGTTTAAGCAGTGGCGGTTTTTACACACACGTAAAAGCAGGCGAGAAAACGCTAACTTACCCAGCTAAAGATCTTAAGAAAGCATAATTAAATTTGCTCACTCTTATTTCTAAACTGGCTTAAAGTTCGTATTACTTATTTTAGGCGGGTTAGAATTTATAAAAGGTAGCGCAACAAGTCGCTACCTTTTTTATCACTCTCTTTTCTAGTTTTCTTCTGTTTTATGAACCTCAACACGGTTTCTACCGGTTTCTTTGGCTTTGTAAAGGGCTAAGTCGGCGCGTTTTACGAGTGGTTCAAACGAGTCATCCAAGCTACAGACTTGAGTTACACCAATACTAGCGGTAAAGCTCATATCACGACCTGAATGTTGAATCGTCGTAGTTTCTAGCGCATTGCGGATCGTTTCTAATGTGTTTAGGGCTTCTTGCGATGAGCGGCTTCTTAGTACGATGGCAAACTCTTCACCGCCAACTCTGGCAAGTAAGTCACAGTCAAGTAGATGGCTTTGAATGGTGTTGACTGCATGGATCAGAGATTTATCGCCAGCATCATGACCAAACCGATCATTAAGGCTCTTAAAGTTGTCTAAATCTAGAATAGCAACATGGAAGTCAATGCCTTGGGTACGGTATTCAGTCAAGCGGCTTTCGATTTGTCGCATGAATTCTCTGCGGTTTGGAATGCCAGTCAGATCATCCGTTGTGGCGAGATGCTCCATTTTCATAATTTGTATATGAAGGGCAATGTTTAAAGCAATCCAGTTAGCAATGCACTGAAGCTGTGCCGCTTGTTCATTTGTATAAGTGTGCGTTTGGTGATGTGCAACATTGAGCGTGCCCAAACAGACTTTACCGTGCATTAAAGGCGCATCCATACACGTTCCCATGCCATTGGATGCCAGCATCACACAATCGACCTCATCAGATTGAGTGACATCGTCACAGATCATCAGTTGTTGTTTTTTGAACACTCGGCCAACAAAAGCTCGGTGAATAGGTACCAAGAATTCAGCCGGAATCGCTTTATTACCAGAGAAAGAGTAGACCTTCAGATGATCATCATTTTCATAAAGCGTGATACTCGCGCGGTCGGAATTGAATATACGATTTATCCATTCTGCGACCGTATCAAGCACCTGCTGCAATGTTTCCGATTGAGCTAAAAAGTGAACAAACCCTATCGGCATACAGATCGGACTTTCCATGTTCTGCATCGATAAGTCATCAGGGTTAAAAGTTCTTTCAAGTCTCAATAGACATCTCCTTGCGATGTTGCAAATACCAACAATAAGTTACACGAAGCTATTTTCAAGAAAAATGCGTTTCTACGTAAGATTATGGTTTATTTATCGCCATCTATGTGTGTTCAATTGCTTAATGTGGGCGTTAACTCACGCCTAAATGAATAAATGTTATACCTATTTATAAGTAAGTCATTACTCAATAAGGGGTGTTTTTGAGGTAGAACCAAAGAATAGGAAAGCCCTTCAGGGAAGAGAAGGGCAAAGAGGGTAAACTTAGGAAAGTAAATATGTACGCAGTGAATTAATTATCTTTGTATTTCTGTAAAATCAACTGACTGATTTGCGCGATGAGCTGGTCTCTGGCTTGCAGTGATAGCTCGGTTTCTGTGACATAGATACTAATGTAAACAGGACGATGGTTTTCCTTCCATATGATTGCGTTAATACCACGCGAACCGTGACCACCCGCACCAGAGCGGTCGGCGATAGACCAACCTGTTGGTAATACTGAACGCATTAACGAGTCTGAAACCTTGTTGTCCTGCATCCAGATTTTTAATTGCACGCGAGACTCGTAAGACAACGTTTCTCCTTCAATCAAGGTTCGCAGAGTGTTTACTATGGCGTTAGGTGTGGTTGTGTCGCGGTTGTCTCCCGGTGTCGCTTCGTTTAAACGTGGTTCTAATCTATCTAGGCGCGTCGCTTTATCACCAATAGTTCGCAGAAACATTGTCACGGCCTTAGGACCACCGATTTCATTCAATACTAAGTTGGCAGCAGTATTATCACTCATCAACATCGCGGCTTCACAAGCGTGTTCTACGCGTGTGTTTTGGCCTGCGAGTTTGTCCATCACTGGAGACCACACAACGATGCTGCGCTCATCGACTTTCGCGGTCGCATTTTTACTTAGCTTACCGCTGTCCATATCACTTAGCATTGTGGCGCAAGCCAAGGTTTTGAATGTGCTCATGAGTGGGAAGCGTTCATCGCCACGGTAATCCCAGCGCTCATCGGTTTGCGTATCCCAAACCGAGACTCCAATTCTGCTTGAGGTTTGTTGTTCGATGAGAGAAATGTCTTCATTCAGTTGGGAAGCGTAACTTAGGGTTGAGCAAACCATTAGCCCAGCCAACAAAAATAACTTTTTCATGCGTCGTGTTCTTCATTTTGGTTTTGGTTCGCACTGTGGCGATGTTACGCAAACTATAACGAGCGAATACTCTAACCACTGTTAAATCCATGTCGATTTTTTGTAGGATTCTGCGCAATACCTCCAAGTTTGTTATTGACCTTAGGTATATTGTGGGTTTACTCAACTTTACGAATATTGACGTTGCATTACGCTAGAAAAACTAAACTAGAGTTGTCGTCAATTTGAGAGTGATGTTCATGAAAACTGTACGAAATTTTGTATGGATGATAATTGCCGCCGTGTCTGTGTTGTGGTGGATGAGTGAACCGCAACTGCTTTCCTCGACCCAATTCTTCCAATGGCGCTCCGCGCTTATTCAATATTCTGGTATTTTGTCGTTAGCTTTGATGTCTATTGCGATGGTGCTGGCGCTGCGCTTACCTGTGATAGAGCAATGGGTTCATGGCATGGACAAGGCATATCGAGTACACAAGTGGTTAGGTATAGCAGGCGTCAGTTTGGGTGTGATCCATTGGCTTATGTATAAAGTGCCGAAGTGGCTCGTTGCTGCTGGTTGGTTGGAAAAACCAGTAAAACACACTGGAGCAGGGCCATCAGGCAATAACTTCGTTGGTTTGGAGTTATGGGTTAAAGAACTGCGTGATGTAGGCTTGGATTTAGGTGAGTGGGGCTTTTATTTGCTATTGGCATTGCTGGTAGTGTCACTCTGGACGGTTGTTAAATACAAACCGTTTAAGTTATCCCATCGTTTAATGGCTGTGGTGTATTTGATGGTTGCTGTTCACTCCGTTTTGCTGATCAAGCACGCGTACTGGGGCGGTCCCATTCATTTTATCGCTTTTGGTTTTGCATTGATGGGCTCTGCGGCTGCCGTTTATAGCTTGTTTGGCTTTGTCGGACGAGCGAATCGCTATCCCGCCAAAGTTGTGTCGACTCGCTACTTCCCTCAAGCACGCGTTATGGAGCTGGTTTTAGCGCCAGGCATCAACGACCAAGGGAAGCCTTGGCAAGAGCACAAAGCCGGACAGTTTGCTTATGTTCGCTTTGGTAATGAAGATCCGCATCCGTTTACGATTGTTTCAGGTGAGCACGATCCAGAGATTCGCTTTTTGATCAAAGAGCTAGGCGATTTCACGACCAATTTGTACCAGCGCGTGAAAGCGGGTAATGAGGTTGTTGTTGAAGGGCCGTATGGACGTTTAGAGTTTGATGTCAACAAGCCGCAAGTTTGGATTGCTGGTGGTGTCGGGATAGCGTCGTTCTTTGCTATCTTATCTTCATTGAAAGCGTTAAAAAGACATCCGCCAGTGCATTTGTTTTATTGCACACGTGGCTTAGATAGTCATTTAGTGGATGAACTGTGGAATGCCGCGCGTCAGGCACAAGTGAAACTGAACGTGATAGATACTGCGGTTTCACCTCGACTTAATGTTGAACGAATCGCGAGGGAATGCGGCGACTTATCGCGTTATGAGTTTTATTTCTGTGGACCGGAGGTATTCTCTCGAACCCTGAAAAAAGAGTTAGAGGCATATCGTTTTGATACAGAACATCACTATCATGAAGAGCTGTTTGTGATGCGATAATCTAGTATTTGGAGCGAAATAAAAAGGAGCTGAATCAGCTCCTTTTGTATTTACATTTAACGTCTATGAACCGTGTGAATACGTAAATCCGGTTTCACTACAGTTCCACTTTTTTGACCATGCCGGCTTCTGCATGACCGGGAATATTACACGCGAACTCTACATTTTTATCGCCATGGAAGTGCCACAGGAGTTGTTTCGCTTTGCCTGGTTCAACAGTGACCGCATTGCCGGAGTCATGCATGTGATCGCCAGACATGGTTTTCATCATTTCACGGTGTTTAAGCTGTTCTTCTGCTGAGCCAATGGTAAATTCGTGATTGATTTTGCCAGTATTCATTACCACAAATTGAACCACATCATCCGGTTCAATTGTCACGTCTTTTTTGAATGTAATTTTCATATCATCCGTTAAGAGTACATGAACGACTTTGTCTGGTTTTGCGCCATTTGCAGGCATACCAACCGCTGACATGCCCGGCATGCCGCTCATACCAGAATGATCCATTTTACCGTGGTCCATTTTTCCATGATCCATCGGCATATTATCCATGTTCATGGAACCGTGATCCATTTGACCATGCTCCATGTTGTCGTGGTTCATGTTTGAGTTATCCATTTGAGCAAATACGCCACCCGATACCATGGTTAGAGCAAGAGTGATAAGAGTCTTTTTCATGTTGATTTCCTTTACTATCAATGAGCTATCGCGCCATTACTCTCTGAATAATGGCGCTCGTTGTTATTTATCTTGGTGTTGAGTTGATTTCACTTCACGCTGTTTCCACAGCTTGAAGATGGCAGGTAGCACAAGCAGCGTTAACAGCAGGGCAGAGGCCATGCCACCAATCATCGGTGCAGCGATGCGTTGCATCACTTCAGAGCCTGTCCCCTCGCCGTACATGATTGGAATAAGACCAATGATTACCGTTAATACGGTCATCATGACAGGCCGCACACGCAAGCCAGCGCCTTCGCGAATTGCGTCTGTAAGATCCCGTGCTTGAAGCGGTCGTTGTTTCTCTTCTGCATCCAGTTTTCGGTGGTGCCACGCTTGGTTGAGATACACCAGCATGATGACGCCTATCTCCACCGCAACGCCGGCGAGGGCGATAAACCCAACCCCCACGGCAATAGAGAAGTTGTAGTTCAGATAATGCATCAGCCATAAGCCACCAACCATTGCTAAAGGCAGCGTCAGCATGATGATCAGCACCTCACCCACACGGCGGAAGCTGAAGTAAAGCAGCATCATGATGATCGCAATAGTGATTGGTACTACGACACTTAAGCGGTCTTTGGCGCGTTCCATGTATTCGTACTGACCTGACCAAGCCAGCGAATAACCCGCAGGTAATTCAAGTTGATCTGCTACTACTTGTTGTGCTTCCACGACGTATGAGCCTAGGTCACGACCTTCGATATCCACGAAAACCCAACCGTTTGGACGCGCGTTTTCGGTTTTGATCATCGGTGGACCATCTTCATAACGAATATCTGCCACGTCTGCGAGTGCGATGCGTGCGCCGTTGGGGGTTACCAGTGGTAGGTTTTGCAGTTTAACAACCGAGTCACGGTAATCTTGCGGATAGCGGACGTTGATAGGGTAGCGCTCTAGCCCTTCAATGGTTTCTCCAACATTCATACCACCGACCGCGGTTGAGATAACTTGTTGAACGTCTTTGATGCTCAATCCGTATCTCGCAGCTGCGCGGCGTTTGATATCAATCGTTACGTAACGGCCACCCGCGACACGCTCCGCATATACAGATGAGGTGCCGTGAACGCTATTAAGAATAGGTTCCAGCTGAGCTCCAATTTTTTCGATCTCTTTCAGGTCTGGGCCTGCGATTTTGATCCCAATTGGCGTTTTAATACCGGTCGCCAGCATGTCGATACGCGTTTTGATCGGCATTACCCAAGCGTTGGTGAGTCCCGGAAACTGAATCAGTTCATCGAACTCTTTGCGTAACGACTCTGTCGTCACGCCTTCACGCCATTGATCGTGAGGTTTTAGCTGAATAACTGTTTCAATCATGGTAAGTGGTGCAGGGTCGGTGGCCGTTTCCGCACGGCCAATCTTGCCCCAAACCGTTTTGACTTCCGGTACGGTTTTGATCAGTTTGTTAGTTTGCTGAACTAGTTCACGTGCTTTACCAATCGAGATTCCCGGATACGTAGTCGGCATGTACATCAAGTCGCCTTCATCCAATGGTGGGATGAATTCGCTACCCAGTTGACTGGTTGGATAGTAAGCTGACGCCATTAGGCCTAAAGCGATAACGATCATACTCTTAGGATACTTGAGGCTGGTATTCAGTAACGGGCGATACAGCGCAATTAAGCCTCTATTTACTGGATTCTTATGCTCTGGTAATACGTTGCCACGGATGAAATAACCCATGAGCACAGGTACGAGGGTAATTGCCAAACCTGCCGCTGCGGCCATTGCATAAGTTTTAGTAAAGGCGAGAGGGGAGAACATCTTGCCCTCTTGACCTTCCAGTGCAAATACTGGCACAAAGCTTAACGTGATGATAAGCAGTGAGAAGAACAGGGGCGCGCCCACTTCTTCAGCGGCTTTGCCAATCACTTGCCAGCGGTTCTTATCCGTGAGAGGCGTTCGTTCAATATGCTTGTGGACGTTTTCTATCATTACGATGGCACCATCCACCATTGCACCGATGGCGATGGCAATCCCCCCGAGCGACATGATGTTGGCGTTAATGCCTTGAGAATGCATGACGATAAACGCGGATAAAATACCGACGGGCAAGCTCAGCGCGATAACCAAAGACGAACGGATGTGAAATAGGAAGAGGGCACAAACAATCGCCACGACGATGAATTCTTCCGCCAATTTCTTCCACAAGTTTTCTACGGCAGCGTTAATCAGTGTGGAGCGATCGTAAGTAGGCACGATTTCTACACCATCCGGTAAGCTGCGCTGTAAATCTTCCAGTTTGTCTTTAACTTTGCTGATGACTTCACTCGCGTTTTCGCCGAATCGCATGACAATAACGCCACCAACCGCTTCACCTTCGCCGTTAAGCTCAGAGATGCCGCGACGCATTTGCGGACCTAAGTTGATGTCGGCAATGTCGCCCAGTAAGAGCGGTGTACCTTTCTCTGTCACTTTGAGCGGAAGTGATTCAATATCCTCAATACTCGTTAGGTAACCTGTAGTGCGAACCATGTGTTCCGCTTCTGCTACTTCAACAACAGAGGCGCCCGTTTCCTGATTGCCGTTTTGGATCGCCATGTTCACTTGTTGCAGTGTCAGGTTGTAAGCACGTAGCTTAGCTGGGTCAATCTGAACTTGATATTGCTTCACCATACCGCCAACGGTTGCGACTTCAGAGACGCCATCGACGGTTTGCAGCTCATATTTCAAGAACCAGTCTTGCATACTGCGTAGATCAGCAAGATCATGGTTGCCAGTTTTATCTTGCAGTACATAGCTGTAGACCCAGCCCACACCCGTTGCATCTGGTCCTAATGTCGGTTTTGCACTCGGTGGTAATTTAGGTGCTACTTGGCTTAGGTACTCTAAAACGCGCGAACGTGCCCAATACATGTCGGTATCATCGTTAAAAATGATATAAACATATGAGTCACCAAAGAATGAATAACCACGAACGGTTTCTGCACCCGGTACGGCGAGCATCGCGGTGGTTAGCGGATAAGTAACTTGATCTTCCACCACTTGAGGTGCTTGGCCTGGGTAGCTTGTTTTGATGATCACTTGAACATCAGAAAGATCCGGAATGGCGTCTACAGGTGTATTCTTTACACTGTAAAGTCCGGTTAAAACAAGCGCTAAGGTAGCGATCAAAACCATGAAACGGTTTTTGATCGACCAGCGGATTATTGCTCCAATCATAGTTAGCCCTCAACCGCTTCAAGTTGCTTCAATACGTAGTCAGCTCCTTGTTTTTCAACTAGAAATCGGACTTTCTGACCTTCTTTGAATCCGGATAGATCCACTTCATTACCTACAGAGAAGTTCATCTCTCCTGCCTCCCAGTTCCATTCTGCAACTGGGAGGTGGTTGAGAGTTATCATCCCAAAATCCGCCATCAACATGCTGATATCTCCGGTAATCCATACGTCAGTCACGACAACGCTGTCATCGGCTTTGTAGTCAACGACTTCATATTGACCGGACTCTGTTTTCTGAATTTCAAACTCGATAGCTTGGCCTTTTTGCAGAGTGCCCACATCAACGTCATCTGCGAGGGTAAAGTTCATGACCATACCTGGCCAATTCCACTCTGCTACGGGCTGATGATTAATGGTCAACATACGGTGATCTTTCATCACATCGGTGATTTCACCCTTTGCCCAAACTGTTTCTACTTTGGCTTCAGTAGGTGATGAAATACGGGATAGATCAGCCGTTTGGCTCGATTCCGAATCCAACATAAAGTGCGCAGAGGTTACGATGCGATCATCTTGAGACAGACCTTGCAGCACCTCGATTTTTTCGTCGGCTTCACGCCCAACTTTGATGCGCGTTGAGCGGTATTTACCATCGCCTTCAGACAACACGACTCGGGTCATACCGCCGGATCGAATAACGGAAGACTTAGGAATCGTCATAACTGCGTTATCAGTGACTGGTTGAAGGGCAATGTTGGCAAACATATTAGGTTTAAGATCGCCATTCGGGTTAGGGAACTTGAGGCGTACACGCAAGGTACGAGTTTTAGGATCCAGAATAGGGTATACGTAGTCGACAACCCCTTTCCATTCATTGCCTGGAATAGCATCAAGCGTCATAGTGGCGCTACTTCCTGCTTTCATCCAGTGAGCTTGGCGCTCAAATACTTCGGCATCCACCCATACGTTTTCAAGTGGGCCCGCGCTGATTACCGCTTGAGCAGGGGATAGGTAACCACCTTCGCGAACGTTCAAACTCGCGATGACGCCATCTTCCGGAGCTTTAATTTCAATAGTTTGCGATGCTTTCCCGCGTTGAGTGATGGCTCTGATTTGAGATCGATCAACACCCAGTGTCACTAAACGTTCTGTCGCGCCTTTCACCAGGCCATTACGCCCAGTTCGGTAGGCGTTCAGCAGCTCTTCTTGTGCTTTGACTAGCTCAGGCGAGTACAGCGTGAACAGCACATCGCCTTTTTTGACCTTTTCACCCACGGCATTGATGTAAAGCTTTTCAACCCAGCCGGCCACGCGAACGTTGGTTTGCCACAAATGACTTTCGTCAAACGCGATATAGCCGACAGTTTCAATCCGAGGTGAAAGTTGCTCTAAAGAGACTTGAGCAGTTTTTACACCTAAGTTGTTTTCAACTGATGGGTCAATTTTTACCGTGCCGGGTTTGTCTTGTTCACCCGCGAGATCTTCAGCGTACACTGGGATCAAGTCCATGCCCATTGGCGATTTGCCCGGTTTGTCGCGCTTATAATTTGGATCCATTGGAGCAACCCAATAGAGTGGCTCGTTTGAGCTGCTTGCAGCGTTAGCGCCTGAGCCACTCATGTCGTGGTTTGCACCAGATAGGTACTGATTAACGCCAAACCCTAGTGTCCCGCCAACAAGCAGAGCGATGGTTGCTATCTTGATTGAATTTGAACTCATTCCTAATTCCTTATTTTCCCCATGAGGCATGACAGCGATGTTGATTGTTTATTGGTGTGCATTCGCCATCGTCCCCAAACTTGGGTTCTCTCATGTTTTGTTTTAGTTCGCGCTTGCTTCAGTCGTGATGTTGGGTGCGGATACTTGATATTCGAAACCACCCAATAAAGCCGCTAAGTTGCTGTTTACGATGTTTAAATCGGTAATAAGACGTTGCTGTTCGAGCTTTAGCGCCAGCTCGTCTGTGCTTGCCATGATCACGTCGTTAAACTGTGCGGTGTTGTTTTGATAACCCCTTTCTACCGCGTGAATACGAGCTTGAACTTGGGGAAGTAAGGTGGATTGATAACGCTCTAAACGCTGACTCAAGTTGGCGCGATCAACCAGCAATGTGTTGACCTTCGCGTTCATCTGAGTCAGTAACGTATCTTTTTGTGAGCGAGCAGCACCCACTTGATACTGAGCGGCGGCTAAGTTGCGGTCTTGGCGATTGCCAGTGAACAGGGGAATGTCCATTGTTAGATACGCGCTCACCAAATCCGATGCAGGTTCGCCTTTCATATTGTTGGCTTGACGATAGGCGTACATCACTTCCACACCGAATTGAGGCGTGTAAGCTTGCTCTGCAATGTCCACTTGAGTTTCATTGGCAGAAATACTTACGTCTGCCATTTTCACCATCGGGTGCTCACTCAACTGTTGGTAGTGCTTGGTCGTTTCGTTATTTGCAGACAACTTTTGGTTTAATGACGCCCAAGTCAGTGTGTTGCTGGCTTGAAGTGTTGAGCGTCCGTTTTGGGTATAGGTATTGAGCCAGTCCGAGCCCAACCATTCTGAGAGTTGCGAGACCAAACGGCGCTGCATTTGTGCGTTGGCTTGCAGCTTTTCATCCAACTTACTCACTTGAAGCTGTGCATTCAGTAAATCTTGCGCTTCGCTTTTGCCGATTGAGTAATTGGTTTGAATGAAGTTTTCCATTTCCGTCATGAGCCGACGGTTTTCTAGCAAAATTTGCTCTGCTTTCTGCTGATAGCCCAGCTCCAACCAAAGCTGAGTCATGCTGTTTGCCACTTCAAGCTCCCGTGCGTGAACTTGCAACGACAAACCATCGGCTTGTTGATTGGCTTTCTTTTGTTGAAGGTTGAGCGTCGAGCCACGTTCGAATTGTTGCATCAAACCGACGGAGATATTGGTCATCGGATCTTCGTCAAATTTGAAGCTATCGACAGGCAAACCACCAAAACCGACTTTCAGTTTCGGGTCCATCAAGGTTGCGCTGGCTACGCCTGTTTCACGCATCGCTTCCGATTGAGCATAGAACTGCTTACGGTTGCCATCGTTACTCAACGCAACGCTAATGAGGTTTGCTAGCTCATTGGTTGACTGAGCTTGCGCTTCTTGTTGTGCTTTCGTATTGGCTGGCGATTGTGCCACCACATTGAAAGCAGGTAGGGCAACCAGAGCCAGTGAGCATACTGGTGCCACTAAGCGATTTGGGTTGAATTCCATAATTTACATCCAAATTGATACCAAGCTCTTTTGCGTTTCGGGATCGATTGAACCGAGCGGGAGAGCGTTGGTATTTGCCAAACGGATGACGCACTTTTTTATCGCTAAATAGCAGGTAACAAATGGAGTTACGAGCGAATAGCTGAGGTGAGCACGCTATCAGTTGGGCGCAAAGAAACTGCCTGCAAAGCGATGCAGGGTCGAATGCTTTGTATGGATTAAACTATCGGAGGCCGATACAAATCATGGGTGACTTGTACCACTGGTGCGGTAATTTCTGAGGCAATGGATGCGCGACAAGCCAATGGGGAGAGCTGGCTGTCAGTGACTGGTAATGGGACAAAAACGAATGAGCAAGATGCTGTACAGCAATTGTGGATCATACCGGAGCCATCAACACAGCTCATGGTAATCTCTGCAGAGTCGGAGCTCAACGATGAGGCCATCTCCATGCTCATACTCGGGGAGCCGCAGTGATCGTTCTCGCTTGCCATTTCCGTCATGTGAGCAGACATCATGGCATCACTCGACATCATTTTTAGGCTCATTAAAGGCGCACTATTTACCACGCTAGATACCAGCAGTATCAGCGTTGTACATAACGTTAGCCAAATTGTATGCAATGATTTCAGACGCATACGGTTTCCAGTCAAAATGAGCTTATATATCGAGTAACCACTAAATAATAAAGGTTACCCTAGGGGTAAAGTCAAGGATTATACCGACCCCACTTCGAGATAATGAGTTCTACATCTTAAAGTCAATTGGACATATTAATCGCTAAGAAATATCTCGCTAGTGAGTTTTTTGTCACACGAACTTTCCATGGTAGGGTTTATCCTTATAGAATGTAAGGTTTAGTGTGCCTGCTTCGGGGGTTGTATGATAGAAATTGTCATCGATGGAAAATATAGAATTGTAGAAGAGGGGCTAACCCTTCTGGAAGCAGCCAAAGTGTGCGGGGTCGAAATCCCTTCACTGTGCGGAATGAACAAAAGTAACGAGAAAATTCCGTGTGATTTGTGTGTGGTCGAAGTGGAAAGTGGCGGAACTAAGCGCGCCTGTGATCTCAAAGTGTACCGCGGTCTCAATGTCGTCACACAATCAGAACATCTGAGTGAGCACCGCAGAAAAGCGCTCAACCGAATCATGACGGACCACTACGCCGACTGTGAAGCTCCATGCAAAACGGCGTGTCCTGCTAGGGTAGACATCCAATCTTATCTCTACCATATCTCGCAAAACGATCATCAAAAAGCGATTGAAGTTATTAAACGCACACTACCAATGCCGTTATCGATTGGGCGTGTGTGTCCGGCATTCTGCGAAAGTGAGTGTCGCCGTTCTTTGGTGGATGAGCCGATTGCCATTCGCCAACTCAAACGCCATGCCGCAGACGCAGATTTAGCGGCGCATGAAGCGTATGTCCCAGAGAAAAAACCAGCGAAGCATCGCAAGATCGCCGTTGTTGGTAGTGGCCCCGGTGGCTTAACGGCAGGTTATTACTTGTCGAATGAAGGTTATGACGTCACCGTATTTGAGTCCATGCCCAAAGCAGGCGGTTGGCTACGCTACGGCATTCCTGAATATCGCCTACCCAAAGACATTCTAGACAAAGAAATCGAACTGATGTGCCGCAACGGCATGCAAGTTGAAACCAACAAAAAGCTTGGTGTTGATTTCACGCTGTCTCAATTGAGTGAAGACTACGATGCCGTCTGTTTGGCTGTGGGGGCGTCTCAAGCGGTAGAAATGAATTATCCTGGTAGCGACTTGGACGGCTGTTATCTCGGTGTTGATTACCTGAAAGATTACGTTACAGGACAAAACTACGTTACGGGCAAAAAAGTTGCCGTGATTGGTGGTGGTAACACTGCGATCGACTGTGCGCGTACGGCGCGTCGTGCGGGTGCCGATACCACTTTGATCTATCGTCGAACTCGCGACGAAATGCCAGCCGAAGACTACGAAATCGTCGAAGCTGAACATGAGGGTGTGAAGTTCCATTTCTTAACGAATCCGGCGGAAAACATCGCGGATGAAAACGGCCGCGTGAAGGCAATTCGATTAGAACGAATGGCGTTAGGTGAGCCAGATGCGTCTGGTCGTCGTAGCCCGAAACCAACGGGTGAGTTCTTTACTGAAGCATTTGATACCGTGATTGCAGCGGTATCGCAAAAGCCGGATCTCAGCTTCTTAGAAAACGATGAGCTGTCCATTCCTCTAACGCGTTGGAACACATCTGAGTCCGACTCGCAAACCATGCACACGGGTACGGGCAATATCTTCAGTATCGGTGATTTTCGTCGTGGTCCTGCAACAGCGGTTGAAGCAGTGGGAGATGGGCGAGTTGCGGCAAAAGCGATTGATCTGTTCCTCAATGGCGATATGGCGGACATGCCGAAACCAGCGTTCAACTCTCGTAAAGAGAAAAAACTGGCGCAGGTTGACCCACTTCATTTCGAAAATATCCAAAAAGTTGCTCGTTCAATCATGCCGGAATTGACGCCAGCACAGCGTGAGCAGAGTTTTGCTGAAGTGGAACTGGGCTTTGATAACGAAGAGGCCATGAAAGAAGCGGCGCGCTGCTTAGAGTGTGGTTGCCAAGCGAATACCGACTGTGCCTTGCGAGATTACTCAACGGAATATCATGCCGAGCAACATTTCGATGTTTCCGTGGACGTTTCCTCTGCTAACGTGATTGGTCATCAAGATTGGCTCGATTTACGTGCGAAAGATCTTCGTCATAAATACGAAGTAGACCGCAGTTCTGAGTTCATTGAATTTGATGCTAACCGCTGCATCAGTTGTGGTCAGTGTATTCAAGCATGCCGCGAGCAAGCGGTACATGGTGTGTTGAGTTTTGTGTCGGATAAAAATGGCCGACCAGCTTTAAGACCAGATGATCGTCCACGATTCCGCTCCGATGAAAAAGGCGTAGGTTGCAGCGGTTTGACGCTCATGGGCGATTCAAAATGCGTGCAATGTGGGGCGTGTGTTCAGGCATGTCCAACGGGCGCGATGGTGGACAGCCGTGACCGCTCTCAAGGCAGAACCGAACAGCTAAAAGCCGTCGATACCATTTGTACCTATTGTGGTGTGGGTTGTAAGTTGACCATGTTTGTCGATGAGCAACAAAACAAAATCCGCTATGTAAAAGGGGCGGATTCGCCGGTTAACCAAGGTATGCTGTGCGTGAAAGGCCGTTTCGGTTTTGATTTCATTAGCAGCGAAGAGCGTTTAACGACACCACTGATTCGTAAAGATGGTTGGTTGCAGCCAGCAAGTTGGGACGAAGCGATTCAGCTAGTGGCTTCGAAGCTTTCGACCATCAAGCAAGATTTTGGTAGCAACGCACTGGCTGGATTCTCTTCAGCGAAAACCACTAACGAAGATAACTACGCGTTTCAAAAATTCATCCGTCGTGAACTTGGTACGAACAACGTTGATCACTGCGCACGTTTGTGTCACGCATCAAGTGTGACAGGGCTTGAAGCATCGTTGGGGAGTGGTGCGATGACCAACGACATTCCGAGCATTAAGCATTCCGATGTGATCTTTATTATCGGTTCTGACACCACATCTGCGCACCCGATCATTGCTTCGCACATCAAACAGGCGATTCGTCATCACGGGGCACGCTTGATTGTGGCAGACCCGAAACGAGTAGACATGGCCGAACATGCAGAGCTGTACTTAGCGCATCGACCGGGTACGGATGTTATGTTGCTCAACGGCGTGATGCAGCAAATCATCAAAAATGGTTGGTACGATCAAGAATACATCGAAGAGCGCGTCGACGGCTTTGATACCTTGCTTCAAGAGGTGATGTCGCCAGCGTACAACCTCGACAAAGTTGAGTTAGTGACGGGCGTAAAAGCGGACGATATTTTCGCGATGGCGCGAATGATTGGTACGGCAAAACGCACGGCGGTGTATTACTCAATGGGTATTACCCAGCATACAACAGGGCACGACAACGTTCGTTCGATTGCAAACCTGCAATTGTTGTGTGGCAACATCGGTATTGAGGGTGGTGGTATTAACCCACTGCGCGGTCAATCAAACGTACAAGGTGCGTGTGATATGGGTGCTTTGCCGAACTGTTATCCGGGATATCAAAAAGTGTATAACCCGATTGTTCGTCAGAAATTCGCGATTGAGTGGGATGCGCCGAACTTACCTTCTGAGCAAGGGCTTACCCTAACGGAAATCATCGATGCGGCGTGCAAACGAGAAGTTCGTGGAATGTACATCATGGGCGAAAACCCAGTACTGAGTGATCCAAACCAAGCACACGTGATTGAAGGGTTGGAAGCACTCGACTTCTTGGTCGTGCAAGACATCTTCCTCACCGAGACGGCGCAGTACGCCGATGTGGTATTGCCTTCTTGTTCATTTGCGGAAAAATCCGGTCACTTCACCAATACTGAGCGACGCGTGCAGCGCGTTAATGCGGCAGTGAAAGCGCCGGTTGAGGCGAAAGAAGATTGGTGGATCATTCAAGCGATCGCAAACGCGATGGGTAGCGATTGGCATTACCAGTGCGTTTCTGAAATCACTAGCGAGATCGCGCGTGTAACGCCGCAATATGCAGGGTTGCGTTGGGACGCGATCACGCCGAACGGTGTTCAATGGCCAAGTAACAAGAACAATCCAAACGGTACTCGTATTATGCATCAAACCCAATTTACCCGAGGGAAAGGGCAAATGGTGGGCGTGCCGTTCCGTTATGCAGCCGAGTTGCCTGATGAAGAGTATCCTCTGGTGCTTACAACAGGGCGTGTGCTAGAACAGTTCCACACCGGTACGATGACACGCAAAACGAAAGGGTTGGATAACCTTGCTGGGCCAAGAGCGATGATCAGTGTTGAAGATGCCGAAGCAATTGGTATCCATAATGGTCAGCGCCTAAAAGTGTCGACCCGTCGTGGCAGCATCGATATTGATGCGTTTGTTACCAAGCGAATGCAAAAAGGCGTCGTGTTTATCCCGTTTCATTTCGTTGAATCGCCGGTCAACCGCTTGACGACTACGGCAACGGACCCGCATGCGAAAATTCCTGAATTCAAAGTCGCAGCGGTGAAGATTGAAATCAGTGAAACGGCTGCTCAACCAGAGCCTGTCGAGGAAGCGGTACACCACGTCTAACATCAACGCTTCACGCACTGGCGAGTTGAGAAATTGCATTTAAGCTTATGATATGTAATAGCGAAACGAGCAGTGCGTGTGCCGAGCGTTTTTAAGTGGATCATATTGCTTCTACCCGCTCTTATTTGGCTGGCGGTCAGGCAAATTGAACATATTTGGTGGGCGGAGAATCTTACCTCGATTCCCGCCCTCATTGTGTTCACTTACGTTGCTTTAGCCTCGGCGTTTTTCATCACTCGTCGATGGTTGCAAAGTGCATTTTCTGCCTTTGTCGCTATTTTGTTTGTCTCGTTACTTGTTCCGTCGCAGCGCAGCCATGTGGCATCTTGCTCGCACTCGTTGAGCGTCATTCAATTCAATCTTTTTTACGAAAACTCGGACATCAATCAGTTCATCAACTATCTGTTGAGGCATCCTGCTGATTTGGTGGTGATGCAAGAGCTGACGCCGCGTGTTGGCAGCCTTTTGCACATGTTGGATGATGTCTATCCGCATTATTATGGTGGCCAACGTGACGTGGGGTATCCATCAAATTTGATGATTCTTAGCCGACACCCCATCACGGAGGTTTCGGTTTATCGTGCGCCAAATGGACAAGAAGTCATCAGAGCGGTTTGGTTGCCTAAAGGTCAAGCACCGATCACTTTGTTTGCGGCTCATCCACCGTCACCAAGAACCAGCGAGCTTTGGCATCAAAGAAATGCGCTGGTGCGAACCATAGAAATGCTGACCGCGCTTTATCCCGAGCCAGAGGTGTTGGTTGTGGGGGATTTCAATCTCTCCTCGGTTAGCCCTCGTTTTTCTGCGCTATTCCCGAGTTTCCAAACCGCGCCAGTGACGAGCTGGCCAACTAACATCAAAGGCATCAACGTGCCAGAGCCGATGATGATAGGTATTGATCATTTGTGGCTAAAATCTGAGCAAGGACAGCGAATCATCTGCTCTCGTGAATCCTCTGCTTTTCCTCAAGGCTCAGATCACCGCATGGTGACAACCCAGATCGGTGTGCATATCCCATAGTTCAAGCCCTTAGAGTTTGTCATGTTTCATAAGTAAAACCGGTACTGAGCTTTTCATAGAATTGACTGTCTCTGACTATTCTCTGTTATTTGAGCAAGTTCCATGACCTAAACTTTGCTTGCTTCCTATACTGAACTAACGAAGCAGGATTTTTATAACAACAAGAGGCAGCTTGCATGACAAGAACAACCTCATTTGCACTCGTTCTATTACTGATGTGCGCATACTTTGGTTACAACCGTTATTACGTGTATCCGCAGCAGTTGGAAACACAGGCCAAATCCATGTTGATACAAATGGCAAATCGTGAAGAGTGGATGGATGTGTTTGAAATGATGAATAGCGTAGAGGCGCACAAAGGGCATTTAGAGCTCGTGGCCGATGTTACGTCTTCTGATGGCAAACGTGCTTACAGTGAAGGCTTTATTACCTATACTGATCGTGAAGGTGTCGTCTGTAAACAGGTGGTGTTTAACTTTAAAATCAACTCTTTGAAAAACTACAGTATTTCAGACTTACGAGACTGCTCGTACGGCGAATATTATTAAGGTGAGTTGCTTAGTTAAGCCCGGTAAAACTAAATTTGAATATCCAAACAAAAATAGCCTCATTGTCGAGGCTATTTTTGTTTCTGCAGAAGAGAAAAAATTGGCAACTTTAATCGAGCGATTTCTTAAACCTTAGTGACGCGACGACCAATCCAAATACGGTAAACCCGAGCAACCAAAGGGTATCTCGCCATAAGTCCATCAGATCCGCTCCTCGCAACACTATGCCTCGAATCATGCGCATAAAGTGAGTGGCGGGCAGGGCTTCTGAAATCCACTGTGCTGCGACTGGCATACCCTCGTAAGGGAACATAAATCCAGACAGCAGAATCGAAGGCAGAAGAATGAACACCGTCATTTGCATCGCTTGAAGCTGTGTTGTAGCGATGGTGGATATGACCAATCCTAAAGTTAGGCTGGCGGCGATAAACAACAAGGTTCCAAACAGAATTTGGCTGATTGCACCGTTAATCGGTACGCCGAAAATCCAATGTCCCAACCCTAGAATGATGAAAACCTGAATTAAGCCGACAAAGATATACGGCACGATTTTCGCCACCATTAGCTCTATCGAGTGGATGGGCGTGGTGATCAATAGCTCCAAATTTCCCCGTTCACGTTCTCGTACAATCGCGGCACTGGTGAACAAAATCATCGTCATTGTGAGAATCACACCGAGTAAGCCGGGTACGATGTTGACCGCAGAACGCCGACTTGGGTTGTAGTAGAGTGCGACTTCGAATGTTTTGCTTGGCGCTGGGCGAATCTCGAAATCAAAATCGGTCAATGGCATGGTTTGCAACGACAATATTGCCGAGCTGATCATGGTATCTGATCCATCCACAATCCACTGCCCAAGCTCCCGACCTTGCATCATGCGTTGTGTGAGATCGCTTGGCAAAATCAGCACGGCGCGCACAATACCATCTTGAATCGCTTGTTCAGCCTCTTGCGCGGTGGCATAGGTTTCTTTGATATCCACCACTTGAGTGACTTTGACGGACTGGGTAATGATCCTCCCGGCGGTACTGCCACTTTGGTCGACAACACCTACCGGAATGTTGCGAATGTCCGTATTGATTGCGAAGCCGAACAGCAAAAGCTGGATAAGCGGGATCATCACCACCATGCCAAACGTGATTCGGTCACGGGAAAGTTGGCGAATCTCTTTGATCATGACGGCTTTCATGCGAGCGATAGGTTTCATCATTGGCGGCCTTTCCCTGTCACGCTGACAAAAACATCTTCTAAGCTTGGGCGAGCGTGGTTCATTTCAGCGTTTTGAAGTTCAGGAAACGTCTGCTTTAACCATTCAATCGGCTGCTCGACATGCTGGTGGATAAGGATGCGTAAACGAATCCCCAACTGCGCCGCAGAGCGAACTTCGTCACGTTGAATCAGCTTTTCTTTGAGTTCACGAAGTTTGTCGGCTTTCACCTCAATGATATTAACGCCCATCTGTCCCATTAACTGTTCGGGTTCGCCATCGGCACGAATTTCGCCCGATTCCATGATCGCCAGACGGTGGCAGCGTTCCGCTTCGTCCATGTAATGCGTGGTGACCAAAATCGTCGTACCTTGATCGCACAAGTCGAACAACTGCTCCCAAAAATCGCGTCGATTTTCGGGGTCAACGGCGGATGTCGGCTCATCCAAAAATAGCAGTTCGGGTTTGTGCATGGTCGCCGCGGCGAGTGAAAGGCGCTGCTTTTGACCGCCGCTCATGCCGCTTACGCGCTGTTTGCGCAATTGATCCAACCCGTAAGTGGTGAGCTGCTCTTCTATCCGCTCTTTCAGCGACTTGCTGCTTAAACCAAAAATTTGCCCAATAAATTCGAGGTTTTCTTGAACGGATAGGTCGTCGTACAACGAGAACTTTTGTGTCATGTAGCCAATTTTGAGCCGCAGTTGTTCGGATTGTTTTGGGATGTCTAACCCAAGCACATCCACACTGCCTTCACTTGGGCTGAGAAGGCCGGTGAGCACACGAATGGTGGTCGACTTACCACAACCATTTGGCCCCAAAAATCCGTAAATACTGCCTTTGGGCACGTTGAGTGTGATGTTATTGATAGCAGTAAAGTCGCCGAATTTTTTGACCACATTTTGAGCTTGAATTGCATACTCGGTCATTGGCTTACTCCACCAAATCTACTTGGGCAGGCACACCTGACGGCAAGGTTTTTGCAGACTCAGGTAAATCAACTTCTGCTAGATACATCAATCGTGAACGTTCTTCTTCGGTTAGTGCGAAGTAGGGTGTGAATGAAGGCTCACTAGCCACCCAACGAACGGTGCCTTGTAATGGACTCTCAAGTCCATCGACATTTACCGTCACGGTTTTCCCAGGAATAAACCCGATTCGATAATCGGCAGGAACATACACTCGCGCATACGGTACGCGGTTGGCTTGAATCACGGCAACCACACCGTTCACTGGTACGCGTTCGCCAAGATTGTAAGGCAAATTATCGAGCGTACCGTCACGCGTAGCCGTGATGGTGAGTTCTGCCAGTTTTTGCTCTTGCAACGCTACTTCGGCTTTTGCCGCCATTAAAGCGGCTTTAGCTTGTTCGATGTCTTCGAGGCGAGAACCTGCGGTGAGCTTACTGAACTCTTCTTTTGCTGAGTCTAATTCGGCTCTCGCCGAGTCCCTTGCCGCAAGAGCGGAATCTTTTTCGGATTGACTGATGAGCTTTTTACGCACCAGTTCTGCTTTGCGTTGATAGTTTTTCTGCGCTTCGGTGAGCTGCGCTTCCGCTCGGGCTACGCGAGCCGATGCAGCAGCAATGTCTTCTGGGCGTTCACCATTGGTCAATTTAAGCAAATACGCTCCCGCTTTGGCTTGCTCGGCAACGGCGTGTGCAAGAACTGCTTGTTGATTCTTAGTATCGAGCTGAACCAACACTTCCCCTTCACTGACCAAGCTGCCTTCTTTGACTGGAAGGGCTCTAATTATCTCATTAGATGTGGCAGTAAACGTTACGCGGTCACGCTCTAAGGTGCCAAGCGCTTGGTGCGTGTTATCTTTCGAACAGGCGCTTAAAAGGGAAATAATCAATGTGCCAAAAATGATTCGCTTCATAGTGCGGTGCTTCCTTTGAAGAAGTAATGCATGAATAGATAACTTGCGAACGGGAGCGTGTTGATTGAGCCCGCCAACCCGTCGCTAACCGCCATCCATAACGATTTCTTTTTAGAGCTTAGCATTTTATCTACAAGCGATTCTTTTTAAATAGAGAGGCTTAGCGTTGGAAGAGGGCTATGAAGGCCTCAATTTAAAGAACCTTGACCAAGCTCCGGTTTTTATCGGCAAATGACATTAAAAAAGCCCAGCGATGAGCGCTGGGCTTGAATAGATAAGAATGACGTGAGTGACTATGCAGTTTTGAATTGACCGACGATCTCTTGTAGACCTACCGCCAGCTCACTTAAATCGCGACATGCAATTGCTGTTTGGCGTGAACCTGTCGCCACTTCGCTAGAGAACTGGTTGATGTGTTCCACGTTACGATGCAGCTCTTCTGTTACCGAGCTTTGCTCGCTGCAAGCACTCGCAATTTGAATGCTCATTTCAGCAATGTTATCTGCGCCTTTTTCGATTTGGTCGATGGTTGCACCGGCTTTTTGTGCTTGCTCAACGCACTCTTGAATCAAATCGCTGCTGTTATTTGTTGCTGAAACGGCACTCTTCGAACAATTTTGCAGTTTAGAGATGATCGTGATGATCTCTTCGGTTGAAGCTTGAGTACGGCTTGCTAGCGTTCTCACTTCATCCGCTACGACGGCAAAACCACGGCCTTGTTCACCTGCGCGCGCAGCTTCAATGGCAGCGTTAAGCGCAAGCAAGTTGGTTTGTTCCGCGATGTCTTGGATAACGTCAACCACAACACTGATGTTAGACGCATCTTGTTCCAGTTCTGTCACCATGTTGCCAACCGATTGAATCGCCAATGACGCTTCGTGGATTTGGTTAATACATTCCTGAACGACACCGCGGCCTTCTTTCGCATCGTGAGAAGCACTGTTTGCCGTTTCTGACGCGGCTTCGGTGTTGCTGGCGACTTCATTTACTGTCGCTTGCATCTCGTTCATTGCTGTTGCGATAAGGTTTAGCTGAACTTGTTGTTCATCCATGCCGGTTGAAGTCTGTTCGGAAATCGCGCTCACTTCTTCAATGGCGGTGCCTACTTGAGCTGTGGTTGACGAGATACTGTCGACCAAAGTAAGCAACTTCGCTTGCATATCAACGCAGGCATCTGCCAAGATGCCAAGCTCATCATGACCAATTTTGTTACGTGGAAGCTGGTAAGTTAGATCGCCTGACGCGATTTTTGATGCCATGTTTACCACGTAATTTAGTGGTGTGCAGATCTGTTTGGTTAGGAATAGGCCTAGCGTAAAACTCAATGCCAATAGCGCGACGATAGCAATAATGCTGTAGGTGATTGCGCTGCGCACTGCTTCATGAGCGCTGGCAATATCTTCTTGTACGTAGGTTTGGTTTAGTTCCACTAAATCACGAATCGCATCGGATAATTGTGTGAATGTAGAAAATCCGTTTAACAATGTTTCATTTGCTTCGTCGATTTTATTATTCAATAGCAACTTCGCGTATTCATTGTTAAACGCACTGTATTTAACCCAGGCACTTTTTACTTTATTGAAAGCGTCTCGGTCGCGTTGATCCCATAGTCCTTTCTCATATTGGTCTAGATATTTATCAATTTTCTGTTCAGATTTTTCTAATCCGGCTACCCATTCCATGAATTGAGGGTGATTGACATTGGTTAATAAAGAGAATTCATCCTTTCTTAAAATTCCGAGTTCAATTTCGGTATTTTTCACGAGCAATACGCTAGGTACGGTGGTTTCAGAAAATACGGTAAGATTTCCTTCTATCATCTTGATTTCAGATGTAAAGAAAACGGAGAGAGCGATAACAGATAACGAAATGATCAAAATCAGCGCACTGATTTTATACTTGATACTTAAATTAGAAAGTTTCATAGACTCACTGATAATGGGGGTTTGAAAGGCTCGGAGTCTATTACTGAGATTTGAAATATAGTGTGATTAATGTCTCAAATAAATTTATCGTGAATAAAATTAAGTCGTAATCTAAATATTCATAATTAAAATAAATCCTTGTTATTTATAAAATTAATTATAATTTATAAATAAATGGAAATTAATAATGTGTTTCAATTTGGTGTTTATAGGGAAATTAACTGTTACATGATTATTATTTATTTTATCCCGATTTTTGTTTCTTATTATAGCGTTTGCTAATGAAACTTAGATCTTGAACATAAAATACATTCTTCGTCTTTAATATAACACTTGAAAGTAACCGTAAGTCGAGGCTTTCATGCTCAAGTCTGACATACTGTTTAAAACGCCAAACCACTTTAACTGCAAACGGCGATGTCGTTGCGGTTTTAAATGAGCAATTGCTTCACATTTTAAGTGGCTGATTCGTAAAATGGATTGCGGTCTGCCATGACAATAGGCAAGGTGTTGAATAATACGAATCACTCATATAAGGCCATCCATGACAACAACTGGTCACGTGCATTTTTATATTGGCACTTACACCAACCCACCGAGTACGAGCACGGGCATTGCGCGTCTATCGTTGAACACTGAAACGGGTGAACTGACTCGGCTTGACGATGTTGTAGTTCAACGTAATCCGTCCTATCTCACGACTACCGAACACGGGCTGTATACGTTTAGCGAAATGGATAGAAATGAAGGTGCAGAGCTTGCGTTTTTTCGCGGTAGTGAATCCGTCTCTTTGCCGATTAATGGCGATTATCCGTGTCATTTGGATATCAAAGAACCTTTGTTGGCGGTTGCTAATTATGGCTCTGGAAATGTTAGCGTATTTCAATTGGATCGCGATGGTAAACCGCTTGGTTTATTGGCGGATTTATACGTTGATGGATGCGGGCCGAATTTAGAGCGCCAAACTTCTCCTCACGCTCATCAAGTCACGTTTTTAAAGCACAGTCATCAATTGGTTGTCGTAGACTTAGGCAGCGATAGCGTCCTTATTTATGATTACGATGCCCAGCCGCCGGATTTTTCACTGTCGCAAGTGATTCATTTGCCCGCAGGTTCGGGACCGCGCCATGTGGTGTTTAACCAACAAGAGTCGACAGCGTATGTGGTTTGCGAACTGTCAGAAACCTTGATTGTGCTGGTGAAGCACCAAGATAAATGGCTTATCTCGAGTCAAACAGAATTATTAGAAGGGGAAGAGAATCAGCAAGCGGCGGCGGCGATTCGTCTTTCGCAAGATGAAACGTTTTTGTATGTCTCTTGCCGAGCTCAGAACAAAATTAGTGTGTTTGATGTGTCTGGCGATACGCCGAAAAGGCGAGCAGCCATTCACTGTGAAGGGGCTTTTCCACGAGATTTTGTGTTGTCTCATGATCAAAAGTGGTTGTTGGTTGCCAATCAACATTCCAACAATGTGGTGAGCTTTCGTCGAAATCCTCAAACAGGGGAAATTACTGCAACGGGTTATGACTGTGAGATAGGCTCTCCAGTGTGTATTGTCGAACACCTTTGTAACGATTAACGCAGAAGCAGCAGGAAATAGAAAAGCCTAGCGGGCGGCTAGGCTCTCAAGGATAAAAACAGTTAACGCCAATCTTCGAGGCACACTTAGACGTAAATTTTGCCTTTCATATACAACACACCATCACCAGATACATTGACGCAATCCTCTTTGACTTCGCAGTACAGAACGCCACCACGCGCTGATGCTTGATACGCCACTAAAGATGCTTTGCCGAGCTCTTGCGCCCAATATGGTGCTAAGCCTGCGTGGATTGATCCTGTGACAGGGTCTTCATCTCCGCCGTTTGCTGGCCAAAAGTAGCGAGATACAAAGTCGTATTGACTGCTTTTTGATGTGACGACGACATCGTAAGGGGCGAGTTGTTTCAGTTGGTCGGATCGATATTGAACATCGAAAACGGTTTGCTCATCTTCCACGATGACGAAGTAAGATTGCGGGCTAAGCAGTACGTGTGTTACTTCGCAGTTTAATCCCTCAATTAATTGCGTAGGAATGGCGTTGACGGGGTGTGGCGCTCTTGTCGGAAATGTCATTTCAATCTTGCCAAGTGCGTTCTTAATTACGGTTAAGGTGCCCACTTTTAATGTGTGAAACTCAATACTTCCTGTAACGCCGAGTTGATCGAACAACACCATAGAAGCGGCGAGCGTTGCATGTCCACAAAAGTCGATTTCTGTGAGTGGCGAAAACCAGCGTACTTCATATTGATTCGTACCAATCGCTTTAACAAACGCGGTTTCAGAGAGGTTGTTTTCCGCTGCAATGTTTTGCATTAGATTTGGTTCTAACCACTCTTGCAAGGGTACAACTGCGGCTGAGTTGCCTTTAAATTGCGTGTCTGTAAATGCGTCAACGACGAAGATATCCAGTTCCATTTTGTCTTCCTTGTTCTATAAGTGGTTAGTTAGCATAAACCAGATGCAACTCAGAAAATAAGAAATTTATGTTAGAATCTTAAAGTTTCAAAATAGACGATGATTTTATGTTTTATGATACTTATTGGTGTGCCCTGGCTTGGGTTGATGAATAGACTTGAATTGAACTCATTGAAAGGAAGAAACACATGAAAGCGATTCACAAGTCTGTTTTGGCCCTTAGCGTTTTGGTTATCGGCTCTGCCCATGCTTTTGAACTAACGAGCAAAGATATTCAAGAAGGTCATCCAATGGCGAAGACATTTGAATATTCAGGTTGGGGATGTGATGGTGCGAACCAGTCTCCACAACTGATGTGGAAAGACGTTCCAAAGGGTACAAAAAGTTTTGCGATTACCGCGTACGATCCTGATGCACCAACAGGCAGTGGTTTTTGGCATTGGATAGCGTTTGATATTCCAGCCTCAGTTAACGAGCTGCCTCGTGGCGTTGATATCAGTAAGCTCGGCGGTAAGGAGTCTCGTATCGATTACGGTACTACTGGTTTTGGCGGCGCATGTCCGCCAGAAAAAGATGGTATGCACCGCTACCAGTTTACCGTTTGGGCGCTGCCGAGTGATAAGTTGAACTTGGATGAGAACACGCCAGCGGCGGTTGTAGGATTTACGTTGAATAGTGTTGCATTGGACAACGCGAAGTTAACCGCGACTTACACACGATAATTGAATACGAAAGGGGAGAAGATGGGGCATCAATATCAAGTGACGCTGTTTCGTGCGGAGCAGCAGCAAAAGCTACGTAACGTCAGGATTCACTCCCCGAGTATTATCCAGATCATTAAAGGGAGTAAGCGTCTGTTTTGGAAAAACGAAGCGTTTGATATTCTTCATCCTAACATCATGCTTTGTGAAGCAAACGCTTCGCTGAATTTTGAAAACCTTCCTCAACAAGGGCGTTTTCTTTCACGAATGTTCAGTTTTCACTGCGTACCTAGCGATGAAATGTTAGAGCTGAGTATGAGTAATGCATTGGGAAATTACGTCCCAGCGGTGGAGACAGACAAAGCACTGCAAGCGACATTAAATGCCTTGTTTTCTTTTGAACGGGAAAGTTTAAGTGAAGCGACGCAACGTTATTGGATGATGGGGTTGTATCAGCAGTTAGCAGAGCGAGGACTATTGCATCGGCTTTTCTCGAGTTCCAATACCTCGTTCAGTCAGAAACTCAGCCGCTATCTGTCACGCTCTCCGGGCGATGACCACCCTTTGGAATTTGTTGCTGAGCGCTTTGCTATGAGCCGAGCAACGTTGATACGCAAACTCAAGCAAGAGGGCACTCAGTATCGCGAAGTGCTGGCAGAAGTGCGCTTAAATCACGCACTCTACCTGATGCAAAATGGTTCATACAACGTTGCGTTACTCGCGCAGTTGTGTGGCTATCAATCGGAAGGCCGTTTTAGCCAACGATTTAAAGGGAAGTTTGGTTTAACGCCCAGTGAGTACATAAAAACTGTCGTCAGTTAGTACTTAATATTGCTGTTTGGCTCGATCTTTATGTTTCCAATTTTAGCTCTGGTATTTGGTTTTCATCCTCAGTGCGACGTTAACCAAAGCAATCAGAACAGGAACCTCGATTAGCGGACCAATCACGCCAGCGAATGCTTGATCGGAGTTCAGGCCAAATACAGCAATGGAAACCGCGATCGCCAGCTCGAAGTTGTTGCCCGTCGCCGTAAAAGCGATGGAGGCATTTTTATCGTAGGGGATGCCCATTCTCTTCCCGATAAAGAAGCTGGTAAAAAACATCAATACGAAGTAGATCGCTAGTGGGACTGCCACGCGGAACACATCCATTGGTAGCTGTAAAATCATCTCTCCTTTGAGGCTGAACATCAGCACGATGGTGGCGAGCAAAGCGATCAAAGTAATGGGTGAAATTCGAGGAATAAACACATCGTTGTACCACTTCTCACCCTTTGCAGCGACTAACCATTTACGACTGAGAAAACCAGCGAGGAACGGAATGCCTAAGTAAATCAATACGCTTTCCGCAATGTCTCCCATGGAAATATCAACCACAAAACCTTCATAGCCAAAGAACGGTGGAAGTACGGTGATGAATAGCCAAGCCATAACGCTGTAAGTCAGAATTTGAAATGCGCTATTTAATGCCACCAAGGCCGCGCCATATTCTTTGTTGCCGCCGCCAATATCATTCCACACTAAAACCATAGCGATGCAGCGTGCAAGGCCAATCAAAATAATACCGACCATGTAACCTGGATGATCACCAAGAAAGGTTAAAGCAAGAACGAACATCAGGATTGGGCCGATGATCCAGTTCATAACCAGAGACAGCGTGATGGCTTTTTTATCTCTCGTTACCGTTCCTAATAGACCGTAGTTCACCTTGGCGAGTGGTGGGTACATCATCAAAATCAAACCAATGGCGAGTGGTACGTTCGTACTACCAACGGACATTGCTTCGTTCCATTCTGCTACTTGCGGGTAGGCTGCGCCTATCCCCACGCCGATGGCCATTGCGACAAAGATCCAAACCGTTAAGTAGCGGTCAAGAAAGCTCATTTTTTCGCTGGCACTATTTAAAACTTCAGTCGTCATAGTGATCTCTATTCGTTTATCGTCGAAAGGCGATATATAAGGTTATAGTTTATCTTTGCGCGCATGGAAAGCGCGCAATGTGTCTTAGCTAAATAAACCGGAAAATTGAGCGTTAAACGCGTTCAGTTTTTCACGTTGAATGCGGTAACAAACCTTTGGCGGGTTAGGTTCTGCACTGATAAACCCGGCCTGTTTTAGAATACGTAAGTGTTCTGATACGGTCGATTGCGCTAAACCTAACTCAGAGACTAAATCGCTATTTAAGCAGCCGCCCATAGTGTCTAAAGTGTGAAGAATATGCAGAATGCGTAAGCGAGCAGGATGAGACAGCGCTTTTGCTTGAGCGGCGAGTGCTTGCTCTTTATCCAGTTGTTTTTGTGTGGCTTCAAAAGCAATTTCGCATGTTTCGCTGCATTTGTTGCTCATGAGCAGACCTTTATAGTTAATCGTCGAATTACGATTAAGTGTACGTGTGCTTTTTCTAAGGCGCAACTGTTGGCAGTAAAAAAGCAGAACTTAAAGATACGACGAATTGGGGGTGTGGTATCAGGAGCTAAGTTCTGCTTGGGGGTTAGGTTGTGAGCAATTTTCTATATTTCCTGCGAGCCAAATCAGTATGGTGAAAAAAGGGGAGGTAAAAAAGAGATTAGATTTCTTCGCTTTATTCCTGATAAGACCAAATAGGTGGGTTTTTCCTACAATATAGGGACGAAATGCTAGTAAAAGGGGAACAAAGTGTTTGGAAGTTTTCTTATTTTATTGCCGCTAAGTTCAGTAAAATACGCCTATTCAATGACCTCCTAGAGTTAAGGTACGTGCGGTGTCTGATCTCAACTTATTTCGTTATTACCAACGCTTGCTCTCTTTTGGTGTTGGTAATGAAGCAAAAACTACGCTGCAAGAAATCGCCGATTTGTTGTTTACTTCGCCTCGTCATGCGCGCAGTTTGCTAGCGCAGATGCAAGAGATAGCGTGGTTAAGTTGGCGACCAAAACCGGGACGGAACCAACGTTCAACATTGTTGTTAAATGTTGAACTCAGCGCGCTAAAAGAAAGCCTTGCACTAGAGCGAATCAAGCTTGGTAAGTACGAGAAAGCGCTGTCGATTCTGGATGAAGATGAAGCTGCATTTGGGCGACTCCTCAAAACAACGTCGGGCGCATCGGTAAAAGAGGGGCGGCTCAATATTCAGCTGACCTACAAACGCATGTTCGAGCGTGTGGTTCCGCATCAACTGCAGCGAAGTAGTGAACGTTTTTTGCTTCGCCAAATTTATTGTTGTTTGGTTTCGAGCGATTACAACGGACAGGTGCAGCCAGAGTTGGCTCATCATTGGCGTTATGATGACAGCTTGTACGAATGGACATTTTATCTTCGTCCGGGTCTGACTTTTCATAATGGCAACCCAATTGATGCTGAAACGGTTGTCAGTTTGTTCGCCAAATTAAGCTCTTTGGAATACTACGAAAAAGAGCTGGAGCATGTTGCCAACATTACGGCACTTAATCCGTTGAAGGTTGTTTTTAAGCTTAATCGACCTGACTTGGGTTTTGCTGGACTTATTTCTGGCGTGAAATATGGCATTCAGCCCGTGAGTCAGGTGAACGTTGCTAACAACAAGTTGGTGGTGGGGAGTGGCCCATTTTCCGTCGTTGAGCACAGTGAAAACCGTTTGAAACTGCAAGCGTTTGATGGCTATTACGCGTGTCGAGTATTAACGGATTTTGTGACGATATGGATCGTCAACGATGAACAGATGGAAAATCCATCGCTTGCCGCAAACACATTGCAACCAGAACCTGATTCTGCTGATGACATGTGCAGCCACTATATGTCGACGCCAAACAGTGAAGTATCACCAGCGAGTAAACGCAGTCGAACGGAAGACGGTTGTTTGTTCGCACTGTTTAACCATCATGCAAAGCACGCTTTGTCTCAGGCCCAGCGCCGATACATCAGTGAATTGATTCAACCTGAACTGCTAGCTGACGTGATGCGTAATGAAAACATTATATTTGGGAGCATACCTGCTTATAACTTATTGCCTAACTGGAAGCCAGTGTTGCGCCCCTTTGGAGATGCGGTCAAGTTGCCAAAGCTGATCACCATCGCAGGGTACAATTACACGGCGCTACGCCGGTGCGCACGAGCGATTTCTTCGCGTTTAGAGCGTGCGGGCAGCCGAGTGGAGATCGTTATGTACTCCTACCGTGAACTGAGCGAGAAAGCTAAAAACGGCACGCTTGATGAGACTCTGGTTGTCACCAATATTAACTTGGACGATAACCGTCATGCGTCTGCGTTTAGCAACTTCTTTAGCAATGCAGTGCTTTACCACACCTTAGGGGCGCAAAATGCGGCGTGGTTGGATGCTCAAATGGAAAATGTCCGTGCATTCTCACTGCTTGAAGATTACCTGAGCGCGTTAGAGCCGATTGCGTCCACTTTGATCAGCGAATATTGGATTGCACCGATGTTCCACCATACTCAGACGCTACGTTTTCAAGGGGTCTTGGAAGATGTCGCACTCACAAACTGGGGATGGCCAGACATACGATCCGTTTGGTCTGCGGACTGATCAAAACCGCCTGAATGGCGGTTTTTTTGTGTCTGCAATTTGGTGAAAGCCAGTGACGTTTTTATTTCTTCTAGCCAACAAATGTGATGTTTATCTACGTTTTAGTGTGAGCTATCAATAAATGGCCCGAAATGAACTTTGAAATTAATCACGAATTATATTGAGTCAATAGGTCTAATGTGATCTGATTTAAATAATGTAACTTTAAGAATATTTTCGAGAAAGTGATTTTATTCAAAATTCGTCTATTGATTTGTTGCTCAAATAAAATTTGTAGATTTTTTACGTGTGAGATTTTTGAGCTCTATCCATTTAAACAAATTGACAGGCTTTAAAGTGTGATTCGAAGCACAAAAGTAGCTCGGTTGCGCGGTTGGGACTCTGTTATTGATAATTAACCCATCAGATGACGAACTGTTGATAGGGTTAAATATGCTGTACGAGTTAATCGACCACGAACTAGTAGATGTAATTAATGATCGCGCTTACCAATGGCAAGATGCGGTTAAAAAGACCACTCAATACCTAGAAAATAAAGGTTACGTCTCCCAGCACTATGCTGATGCGATCATCCGTTCAACGGAAGAAAACGGTCCTTACTATGTGTTATGCCCTGGATTAGCTATGCCTCATGCCCGACCTGAAACTGGCGTTTTAAAAACAGGCTTAGGCATCCATATTTTCCCATCACCTGTTGATTTTGGATCGGATCTCGGTCCGGCCAATATTCTTATTACCTTAGCTGCGAAAGACTCTGATACCCACATTGAGGTGATTCAAGCGTTGAGCGAGATGTTTGTGGATGAAGAGAACATTGCAAAACTGGCACAAGCCTCTTCCAAAGAACAAGTGCTAGACATAATAAAAGCATACTAAAAGGAACATAACGTGAAAGCAAACATGCGAGCCAATGTGCAAGCCTTCGGAGGTCATTTGACCGCCATGGTGCTGCCAAATATCGGAGCCTTTATCGCTTGGGGCTTTATTACTGCACTCTTTATTCCTACGGGCTGGATGCCAAACGAAGCCTTTGGCGAACTCGTGGGGCCAATGATCACTTACTTGCTGCCACTTTTAATTGGTTACACTGGTGGTCAGATTGTTGGTGAAAAACGCGGCGCGGTAGCGGGGGCTATCGGTACGATGGGCGTGATTGTCGGGGCTGACATACCGATGTTTGTTGGCGCAATGATCATGGGCCCACTGAGTGCTTGGGTTGTGGTGCAAGTGGATAAACGTATTCAACACCGCATCCCTTCTGGTTTTGAGATGGTGGTCAACAACTTCTCGTTGGGTATCGTCGGTATGTTGTTGTGTTTGTTCGCCTACGAGATTGTTGGCCCTTCAGTCACCGCAGCAAACTTGTTTGTGAAATCAGGCATCGAAGCGTTGGTTGCGACGGGTTTCCTGCCTCTGTTAGCGATCATTAACGAACCAGCAAAAGTGTTGTTCCTGAACAACGCCATTGACCAAGGTATTTATTACCCACTAGGCCTGCAAGCGGCCGCAGAAACGGGCAAGTCCATTTTCTTTATGGTGGCGTCTAACCCAGGCCCAGGTCTTGGTATGCTGCTGGCTTACGCAAAGTTTGGTCAGGGTTTATCTAAACGCTCTGCGCCAAGTGCCATCATCATTCACTTCTTTGGTGGCATTCATGAGCTGTACTTCCCATATGTACTCATGAAACCAATCATGATTGTGGCAATGATTGCTGGTGCGGCGACAGGCATCGCAACCTTCAACCTATTTGATGCCGGTTTGGTCGCGGGTCCAAGTCCAGGCTCTATCTTCTCTTACCTTGCTCTTACTCCGAAAGGTAGCTTCATTGCGACCATCGCAGGTGTGACAAGTGCAACGATTGTCTCTTTCTTGGTAGCAAGTGCGATTCTGAAAGTAAGCAAATCAGAAGAAAAAGAAAGTGAGTTTAAGAAATCAGTTTCTGACATGAAAGAGATGAAAGCAGAAGGCGCAGTTAAGCCAGTTGCGGCAGCTGCGACGACGCAAGAGCCGAGCAAGCCAATTTCATTTGTCGCATTCGCATGTGATGCGGGTATGGGCTCTAGTGCAATGGGCGCATCGACCTTCAAACGCAAGCTAGTACAAGCTGGGATAGAGATTGAAGTGAAGAATTTCGCCATCGAGAAAGTCCCGAGTGAAGCCGACATCGTCGTGACGCACGAGAGCTTAGAAAGCCGCGCAGTCAACGCGACAGGTTTACCAGTCGTAACGATCAAGAACTTCCTCAACGACCCAGCGCTTGACGAGCTGATGGATAAGATTAAGCAACAAACGGTCGCGACTGAGCAACCAGCCTAACAATGCAGTATTGGGTGGCACCTACCACCCCATTTAGGAGATAAATCATGGTACAAACAACGGCAGCGGTTATCTGTGGTGAGAAAAACGTTCAACTAAGAACCTTTGATTTACCAAACATTTCAGCCGACGAACTTCTGGTTAAAAACATTTCAAACAGCATTTGTCTATCCACTTACAAAGCAGCATTGTTAGGTAGCAAACACAAACGCGTTCCTGAAAACATTGACGAAGTGCCAGTGATGACGGGCCACGAATACGCAGGTGTGATTGTTGAAGTCGGTGAGAACCTAAAAGACCAATACAAAGCAGGCGATTACTTTGTACTGCAACCTGCAATGGGTTTGCCTAGTGGTTACTCGGCGGGTTACAGCTACGAAACCTTTGGTGGCAACGCAACGTATTCCATCATACCTAAAATCGCTATCGATTTAGGCTGTGTGCTGCCTTACCACGGTGACTACTTTGCAGATGCGTCTTTGGCTGAACCAATGTCATGCATCATCGGTGCTTACCATGCGAGTTACCACACCACGCAATACGTGTACGAGCACGATATGGGCATCAAAGAGGGCGGAGCATTAGCGCTACTTGCGTGTGCTGGCCCAATGGGCATTGGTGCGATTGACTATGCGATCAACGGCCCTGTAAAGCCAAAACTGATCGTGGTGACGGACATCGACGCCGCGCGTTTAGACCGAGCTGAAAGTCTCATTCCCGTTGCAAAAGCCAAAGAGCAGGGCGTAGAACTGCACTACGTGAATACCGCTCAAATCGACGACCCGGTCGCGTATCTCAAAGCACTCAACGGTGGCAATGGTTATGACGATGTAATGGTCTACGCGGCGGTTGCTCAAGTGCTAGAACAAGCCGATGAGCTACTTGGCAATGATGGCTGCCTCAACTTCTTTGCTGGCCCAACGGATAAGAACTTCAAAGTGCCGTTTAACTTCTACAACGTGCATTACGAATCAACCCATATTGTAGGGACGTCTGGTGGTTCAAAGGGTGACATGGTGGAATCTATTGAGCTTTCCTCACAAGGCAAGATCAACCCATCTTTCATGATAACCCATGTTGGTGGCTTACAAGCTGCACCCCATACGATTTTGAATCAGTTGGATATTCCGGGCGGTAAGAAGTTGATTTACCCGCATATTGACCTGCCATTGACCGCGATTGATGATTTCTTATCGTTGGTAGACCAAGACCCGTTCTTCGCCGAATTAGACGCAATTTTGAACGCTAATAACTATGTGTGGAACGCACATGCAGAAAAAGCGTTACTTGAGTTTTATGACGTGAGCTTAACGGTTTAGTTGCAACGAATTTGTGTGGTAGCCTTTGCGCTGCCACATAATGGAGAGGTCATAATACGTTGTCACGTGAAGACGAATTACTGGAGAAACTGGACGAGTGCGAAAATGCCACTGCGTTTCTTCAGGTTTCTAACAAAATAATTAACCTCAAGTTAAAAGCATTACTTCCGAGCGTGTTCGTCCAAGACGATCTAGTGAAGGAGTATGCTGTGGATCCTCTATTGAAAGAAGATGGTCCGTTGGTGACGACCGATGTGGTATCGAAGCTGATGTTTGCGATGGGCAAAATCTCTTTAGAAACTTACGCCGATATCGGGTTGTACGATCAGGTGTTGGAGTATGTGGTTAGCCAACCGGAGAAAGTCGAATTCGCGGATGACGTGATTTATGACTTCATCAAAAACCAAGCGGTACTCTCTTCTCAGCAAGACAGCTTTTATCTTGAGTCGATCAATCAGCTTAAGTTCTCTTCGTTTGAGTCCTTTTCGCAAATGAGATACGAATCTCTCATCAAAACAGTGTTGAAGCTGTCGTGTGAAATGTTGATAGAAAGAATCGAAGGGGAGATCAATCAATAAGGGTTCACCATGAAAGTGAATTTAAACGTCAGTGGTTTTGAAACCGAAGCTACCTTTCCTGATGCCGACGTAAAGCGAATCCATCAACCTCTTATCGAAAAATTTACCCGTCTTTATCATGAGAAGCAGGAACGCATTGTGGTGTTCTTGTGTGCTCCTCCGGGCAGCGGTAAGTCAACCCTTGCTGCGTTCTGGGAATATCTCTCTGAACATGATGAAAGCCAAGAGCCTTTACAAGTGCTGCCGTTTGATGGTTTCCACTATCCAAATGAGATCCTCGACAACAATACGATTGAACGAGATGGCGAGCTCGTGCCTCTGCGCAGTATTAAGGGGGCCTATCAAACATTTAATCTGACGGAGCTTATCGACAAGCTCAAACAGCTCAAAATGAAAGATACAAAATGGCCATACTACGACCGCAATTTGCATGATCCAGTCGGCGACGCCATTTTGGTAAATCGGAATGTGGTTGTCGTTGAGGGGAATTGGTTACTGCTTAATGAACCAGTGTGGAATGAACTGCATCGTTTGGCAGATTTTACCGTCTTCGTCGATACACAGCCTGAGTTTCTGCAAGAACGCTTAGTAAACCGTAAGATTCGTGGTGGTACAGATCCAGAAGCTGCATTAGCGTTTTATTTGAACTCAGATGCCGTAAATGTAGATAAGGTTTTAAATCACTCAATTCCAGCGGATCTCACGCTGTTTCTCAATCAAAACGGTTCGTTCGAAATTCGATAATTCGTCCACAACTTAGGAGGTCACCATGGATATCGTCGTTGATAGCCACACCCATACTATTGCCAGTGGACATGCCTACAGCACCATTTTAGAGAACGCATTGTCTGCCAAGAATAAGGGGCTAAAACTTCTTTGTATCACCGATCATGCTCCCGAGATGCCAGGAGCCCCTCACTACTGGCATTTCAACAATCAAAGAATTTTGCCCCGTTTTTTACACGATGTAGGTATTCTCCGCGGTGTAGAAGCCAACACGCTGAATGTGAAAGGGGAGATAGACTTACCACCTTCCTCTGACCAACATCTTGACTGGGTGATTGCGAGTTTCCATGAACCCGTATTCAAGCCCGCGACCGAAGCTGAGCATACTGCCGCTCTGATAAGTGCTATTAAAAGCGGCAGGGTGGATGTTCTCGGTCACTTAGGTAACCCAAATTACCCATTCGATATGGAACAGGTGCTGCGCTGCGCGAAAGATCACAATGTTGCGGTTGAAGTTAACAATACATCTTTGACAGGCAAAAGCCGTAAGGGTAGTGATTCCCGTTGTGATCGCATTGTCGAGCTGGGCAAAGAGATTGGCGTTTACTTCAGTACCGGATCTGATGCGCACTTCTGTGAAGAGATCTCTAAGTTAGATTTGGCGATTGCTTTGCTGGAAAAACACGGTGTGGAAGAAGAGAAGATACTCACTACGTCGACGAGCCGATTCTTGAACTTCTTATTGCTGAGAGGTAAAGCGAGGATTTCAGAGTTTAAGGATTTTTACTAAGTAAAATCCCAAACACATTAAATGAAGTATTTTCTTATACAGCCCTAAAACCCGCCAAGCTGCGGGTTTTATTCGTTTTGGGGAGGCGTAGAACAAACAACGCGACTGTGATTTAAAGCGTGAAAAGAAGAATCAATGAAAAAGGGAACGAAGGCCATAATTCGAGAATATTATAGGACGAGCGGGAATTTTATGGCTCTTAATCAGTCATAAGGTTATGAGCCGCTTTTTGTGTTCCGCTGTTCAATAACGAGCGATAACAGGCGAACAAGTAGGGACTGAGCTTCAGGAGACAGTAAGCGTGCTACGGCCATTAGATCACCTGCTGTTACGTGTTGAACGTCTCTTATATCCAATGCGATGTCGAGATCGGTCAAATGCAGAGAGCGCAGTATGGAGCGATATTGGGAAAGTTTCAGGTCGGATTCTCCACGCTCTATCCGTTGATACGTTTTCACGCTCATCCCTGCGATGTTTGCCATTTGTTCACGGGAGAGGCCACTCGCTTTTCTTCTCGCAATTAGTGCTTCAATAATAGGGTCGACCTGCATGTGCTCTCCTGAAAGGACAGTTTTGACCTAAATAAAGCAAGAAGTGGACCAGTTTAACCATCTCATATTTACCTGTTTTGCAATCAGTATAAGAATAGCTATCTAATAAAAATGTACATATTTTAGTCAGTTATAAACTCAATGGAAAAGTATCAATCATACAAATCAATCGAGACAAAATCTTCAATTCGCAAAATGCAACGCATTTTAGATCAATTATTTAGCGAGCTTAATGAGCAGCATCGTGTCACTAAAGAAAATGTTGTCGCTCTGACTCGACAGTCTCAACAGAGGTTGATGAACTACAAAGAGCTTTATCTTCATAAAGAATCGATAGGTGAGGTAGAGTTGCAGATTGCGTATGAAAATATGAGTGTGACTGAGAAGCAGGTCGCGGATATGGGCGTTTCAGCATTAACTTATATCATCGGAGCGTTAGATAAAGCGTATTAATAGAATGGGCAAGCTAGCTTAGATTTAGACAGTTTGGATAACACCTAAAAGAAAGGATGCAAATGCTGGGGAACCACACCCAGCATTCGGACACTCATTTACCTATAGTTTCGAACCGTAAATCAGTGTTTAGAGGTATGTGAACCGAACAGTGTCGGTACGCAGCGAATAATAGCGATATTGTCCGATCTAGGCTACGCCCCTGGAATCTAACACCTTTACTTGAACTGTAAATTAATTTGTACACCCATCCAAAATTGAGCGGTTGAGCACGTTCTTACTCTCATTAGGCGATAAAAGACTGATTAGTGATGAAAATAACAACACATCTTAGGTGAATGAGGAGAGTTGTTAAAATATATCGCTATAAGATTGACCTTTTGCTTTTCAATCGTCCTGCTTATGCCTTACAATCTTTTCGAACCAAATCCATTCACAACGAATGGGGTTGATGAATTAAGATGAACAATTTTGCTTCGAACCCAAAGTTGTGCGCATTTCATCAACGATGACATCGCCCAAAACGACTCTCAAGTGTTCATGTGCAATTGAATTAACCACCTTTTGCTGCATGTTTTCTTAGCCATATAGGGTTCTTGTAACCAAATTTTGGTTGAGTAGAGCGTTTTGTTGGGTGTGCTTTGGATGTAGCACAACTGGCGAGAAATAAACGGATTGAATTTAGAGGTATTAACCGTGAACCTAAAACTTGTCGGCAGCTCCCTGATCGTTGCAGGTACTGCTCTTGGCGCTGGTATGCTTGCTATACCAATGGTGCTTGCTCAATTTGGCCTCCTCTGGGGCACTCTTCTTATGTTGTTCATCTGGGCTGGGACGACTTACGCTGCGCTGCTCCTTCTTGAGGCCAGTTGCAAAGTAGGCGGCGGCGCTAGCATGAATGCAATTGCTCGCGAAACGCTAGGTAAAGGTGGCCAGTTGGTAACCAACAGCTTGCTTTACGCCCTGTTAGTTTGTCTATTGATGGCTTATATCATTGGTGCGGGTGATCTCGTACAAAAAGTAACAGCCTCAATTGGGCTGCCAACATCTACGATCGCAAGCCAAGTCGGTTTTACTCTTTTAGTCGGTATCATTGTTTCGGCAGGCACAGGGGCTGTAGATAAGCTTAATCGCGGTTTGTTCCTAGGCATGATCGTGGCGTTGATCCTGACACTTTTTGCGCTTGCACCAAGCGTCTCGTTTGAGGGACTTGATGAAGTCGTGAGTGACGATAAGATGGCGCTAATTAAGACAAGCTCGGTGCTTTTCACCAGTTTCGGTTTTATGGTCGTGATCCCATCGCTTGTAACTTACAACAAAGAAGCGAGCAAAACTCAACTGCGTAATATGATTATCGTGGGTTCAACTATTCCGCTTGTTTGTTACTTATTATGGTTATTAGCAGTTGTCGGTAACCTACCACCTCATGAGCTTGTTCAATACTCCAACGTAACGGAGTTGATCTCGGTATTAGGTCAGCAATACGAGGGTTTGGAGTTTATCCTATCCATGTTCACTGGGTTAGCACTGTTAACATCGTTCTTAGGTGTGGCAATGGCGCTATACGATCAAAATGCAGACCTACTGAAAGCAAGTAAGCCAGTGATTTTTGTTACTACTTTTGTGCTACCACTACTAGGTGCTGTATATGCGCCAGAACACTTCTTGGCTATTCTTAGCTACGCGGGGATTATTCTTGTGTTTCTCGCGGTCTTTGTCCCATTATCAATGACAATGAAAGTGCGTCGAGTGCCAGTAGAAGATGACAGTATTTATGAAGCTGGTGGCGGCGTAATGGGAATGAGCATGATCTTCCTATTCGGCTGTTTCTTGCTGTTTGCCCAAGCAGTATAAAATCACGCTAGCTTATTTAAAAACTGAGCCGCCCGTTGTATAACGGGCGGCTTTTTTGTGTTTATAACCCAAACACAGAGGACTTAAAAAGTTATCAATATCAGTGATACTTTACCTTTCTCTGATAATCACGATAAGCTTTGACCTTGTAGTAAAACTCCTTGGCGAAAGGCTGACATGTACAGTGATTCACCCTTCTATTATATCGATGTTGATATGAATAAGAGGCTCTGTTGTGTCAAAGCAATTATCTTTTGCCATGGTTGGCGTTATATTGTCTTTAGGTGTGTTCAGTACAGAAGTGATGGCTGACCCGAAACATAGGCATGGTCATCGATATGATCACCATCATGAGCATCACCATCATCATAAACGCAAGCACAAGCACAAGCACAAGCATAAACATAAGTATAAACATCGTGACGTTATTTATGTGGAGTCTCGACGACCAAGACGCAGTTACTACTACCACGACCGAATTCCTCGTAATAGTACCTACATAAAGATTGGAGATTTCACCTATTTAAAAGTGGATGATCGTTATTATCGTCGCTCCAATGACCGCTATATCCATGTTGAATTCAATTAGAGTGGGAAAGGCAGCATAGCAAGCGTGATAACAGTTTTGAGCCGAGTGGCGACAACACTAAAAACTAGGCGCTCTAAGTCTAGATACCACTGCGATAGAGGTCTAAAAACAAAAACAGCGAGCATTGGCTCGCTGTTTTTGTTTAGGCGAAGACTAGACTGTAAATCGGTTTAATATTTGATCTTGTTTATGCACATCTTCTTGCTGTGCCTGCATAGCATCGTTAGTTCGATTTGCAGATTCGGCGACTTGAGTCGATAGGTCTTTAATATTCACCGTATTGTTGTTGATCTCCTCCGCAACTAAGCTTTGTTCTTCCGCCGCTGAGGCGATTTGTAAGTTCATATCAGAAATACGCTGAATCGCATCACGAATACGTTGTAGCGCGTTGTTTGCCAAGTCTGCTTTTTCTACGGCTTCTACAGCGCTACCCTTGCTTTGATGCATAGCATTTGCCACAGATGATGCGCCAGATTGCAGCTGCTCAATCATAGTACGAATTTCTGTTGTTGATTCTTGAGTTCGTTGCGCCAGTGTACGAACTTCATCAGCAACGACGGCGAAGCCTCGGCCAGATTCTCCCGCACGTGCAGCCTCAATTGCGGCATTCAACGCGAGTAAGTTCGTTTGGTCCGCAATATCGTTGATGACTTTTAGAATCGTTTCGATGTTGGCGGTTGCAGATTCAAGCACTTGCACTTCTTCGACAGCAAGGTCAATGCTATCGGAAAGCATATTGATCGTTTGTGTCGATTCACCGACCACAGAAGAGCCCTCAACCGTTGCTTGATCAGCTTCTTTGGCTGCACTCGCTGCGCCTTGCGCATTATTGGCAACTTCAGTCGCGGTAACAGACATTTCGTGCATCGCGGTGGCTAATTGTTCTAGCTCTTGTAGCTGAGTTTGAATAGCACCTGCCGAATCTTTTGCACCCTCAGCGGTGATTTGAGTGCCATTCAAAATTTGATCAGAAATACTCTTCGACTCAATAATTTGCTGTTGCAAGTTTTCCATGAACGTATTGAAGTTTGTAGCAAGCTCTGAGAATTCTTGGTCAGTATCAGTTTCAAGGCGCTGTGTAAGATCGCCTTTCCCAGACGCAACACCTTTAATCGCGTTGTTTAAAGTGTCCAGCGGACGCATGAGCGTGCGAATGAGTAGAGTCAGTGCAATAACAGAAGCAATCACGGCAATGATTGAATAAATAATAGCGCTGTTGCGAAGCTCTCCTACGGCAGAGTAGGCGATAGCTTCATCAATAACTGAACCCACGTACCAGTTCTCGCCCGGGATGTGAGTCAAGTTAACCATATAACGATCGCCATCGATCTCAATGTGTTGCGTTGATTGTGTAAGATCGACCTGTGGTAGGTAGCTACCAACTTTTTCACCGTTGTACTTACTTTGAGGGTGGGCAATGGTAGTTCCATCAGCGGTGACCAAAAATAAGTAACCAGCGTCAAACAGATTCACTTGGTTGACGAGGTCAGAAAGGGTAGTTAGTTCGAGGTCATAAAACATACCAGCTAAGAACTGGCCGTTTTCTTTTACTGGTGTACCAACAGAGATGATGACGTTTTTTGAAGACGCATCGACGTATGGGTCTGTTACGACCAAATCGCCTTTGTTTTTAGCTGCGATGAACCAAGGACGTTGACGCGGATCGTAGTCTGGTCCTGCTTCCCAGCCGTCGTCATTTTCAATCACGAAGCCATTGCTTTCATAACCAAAGCCAATCGCAAGAAAGCTGGCTTTTGGTGTTGGTCGCTCAAGAATGTTCTGAACGTAGTTGTGTGAACTTGGATTAAGTTCGATAACTTCAGTAATAGAACGAGCGAGATCCTTTTTAGCATTCATTTCTGATTGCACGGTATTGCCAACACTGGTCAATATCTCGTTCACACTCGAGTCAATGTGCTCCTGCGTTTGGGAGCGGATCGTCATAACTTGTTGCGTCGACAGTAGTGACACGGTAATTAGCAGCAAAAATGACGAGGCTGTGACAACCTTATGTCTAAATTTCATGAGCTTTCCTCTGATTCTCCCGGTTGGCTTCACTATGCTTTCACCTCTTTTTAAACGGGCGAATTCGGCATCAAGAGAAACCTATTGTGTTTGGTTATCTTTTTTATCGACATCTTTGTCAAAAACATGAGTCTATTTGTTGTCTTTTTTAACCAAATTTAAACAAAACGGTAAGTTACGACAAAAACCGTGAGTTTGATCAGATTTGTGCGCTCTGTTAATGAAAGCGTCATAATGAAAAGAATTGCGTAAAGCATAGTGTTTCAGGTTGGCGTTATTGGTGAGATGAGAGCGACTTAACTGTCGTGAAAGGGGGCGTGATTGGAGCTGTTCGTTATAAGTTATGAGCGTTTGCTAATTAAGTGATCTGAATAGAGCTGTAGATAGAGTTTTAGACATAAAAAAGGCCCCGACAATGCGGAGCCTTTGTTGATTGATGCTTTGATTTTAGAAAATCAGATGAGCAACACCAGCAATCACAGGTAATGTGATTAGCGTACGCAGAATGAAAATAACGAACAGTTCTACAATGTTTACTGGAATTTTGCTGCCTAGTAGTAGGGCGCCAACTTCTGACATGTAGATAAGCTGAGTTACTGACATTGCTGCAATAACAAAACGTGTCATTTCATTATCAATTGATGCCGCTAAAATTGCCGGGATAAACATATCCGCAAAGCCAACAACGATAGTCTGTGATGCGGCGACAGCTTCTGGAATTTGCAGTAGCTCTAGGTATGGAATGAATGGCTGACCTAGAATTTCAAATACAGGAGTGTACTCTGCAATCACTAATGCCACGGTACCCAGACCCATAACCACAGGCAGTACACCAAACACCATGTCGATTGCGTTATGTACGCCTTCTTTAAATACAGACTGAACAGATGTTACCTGACCCGCGCGCTTAAGTGCTAGATCCATACCCCATGAGAATGTGGTGTGGCCTTCTGGTACGGCGTCAGCATCTTTATCTGGGTTGCTGCCATCAATGTAGCGATCTTTCTTCAGGCTTAGCGGCGGTAAGCGAGGAATGATAACCGCAGCGACAATACCTGCTAAACAGATTGCGCCGTAGAAAGGTAGGAACAGATGCTCTAACTGTACCTGAGCGATAACCACTAAGCTAAACGTGATTGATACTGCTGAGAACGTTGTCCCGACAACAGCGGCTTCACGCTGAGTATAGAATTTATTTTCGTACTGTTTGCTGGTTAGCAAGATACCAACACTGCCGTCGCCTAACCAAGACGCCATACAGTCAATTGCGCTACGTCCAGGCAGGTTGAATACCGGGCGCATTATTTTACTCAGTAATGCGCCAAACAGCTCAAGAAGACCAAAGTTCAGAAGAAGCGGAAGGAGTAGGCCCGCAAAAATGAACACCGCAAACAAAGTTGGTAGAAGACCGGTAAGAACAAGGCCACCTGTGTTTTCTTCCCAAATCGCTTTTGGACCCACTTGGAAGAATGTCATTAATACGGCTGCACCGCCGATTAAGCGAACAACAAGCCAAAGTGGCGATGGATTGAAAAGACCGTTTAAAAATCCATTACGTAAAATCGCTGCAGGCTTGAAAATTTTGCAAAGAACAGAAGCGACTGCCATGAAAGCGATGATACTGGTGACGATAGCGATCAAGGTATCGCCTAATACTGCCGGGATGACTTTTGCCATAACCGCAACAGGGATAGTTAGGCCGCCATCGTATGAGATCGGAGCCATAAAGAGTAGAAGACCGATTAGGGAAGGGATGAAAAACATCCAAAAGTTGCCCTTAGGAGCTTCAGTAGCATTAGTGGTGTTATGCATAGTTGTCTCGTGTTACTACTAGTCAATACTTGCCATTTCCATGACATAAATATTCACTAAACATCCGTATTTAATCACAGTTTTGCGGAGGGTACCCGCAAACTGCATCCATTGCAATACTATTCATTAAATACATCTAGTTATTCAGCCGATTTGTCGGGTAATTGGTTAAATAACGTATAAGTGTATACGAATATGTTGCTTGTGTTAGAAAATTGTAGCGCGGAGCGCGGGCAGCGCAGAGAATTATGGGGCGCATTGTGACTGGAATAATAAAACGGTAAACAAATGTGACTTTGATCTAACTAACTTTTTACCTGAAGCCCTGTTAGCCCTAGCTGCTATAAGGTTTTTAGCTGCGTTACAACACGATAAAACGTTTATTATGATGTGCAGCGGTGAGAGAGTTTAGCTACAACCGATTGAAGCATTCGGCCTCAATCGGTTCGAGATTTTATGCTTTTTGTTGGCGACTAAGCACGTAAAGGTAACTCCAGTAGATCAGAGCCGTAGCGAAAGCCAATATTGCAGGGAAAACGAGCGTATATAATCCATATACCACGAATAGTGCGGCTCCTGCGACACCGCCCAGCAAGAATCCGAAGAAAATGAATAGGAATAGCTTTGCTTTACGTCGATCAAATTGACGACCTCTTAAGCTTTCTCCAATCATAATCCCCAGATCGGTGATGATCCCAGTCATATGTGTGGTTCTGACTACTGCGCCGCTGAATGTAGTGATCATTGCGTTTTGTAATCCACATGCTGCTGACGCTAGATATTGGCCGTACAAATCCCCTTGCACCAAAAAGCCCAAACTGAGTAGGAGCAAGCTCCCTTCTATGCACAGTGCAACACCATATCTTCGCCCTAGTTTTAACGCACTGCTCTCAATAAAAAAACCGCTAAAGGCAGCACCGATCAAAAAGCTAAATACGATGAAGAGCAGGTGAATGGAGCTATCCACACCTGTTAACAAGCTGTTCCCTAGCTGAGTTACGGTTCCCGAAAGATGTGTTATCGCTTGATGTTGAAAGCCGAGAAGACCAACGGCATTGACGCAGCCCGCGAGAAGGGCAAGTAGAAACGCGCCATATTCCACCCAACGAGGAAGTCTGGAAATCACAATAAAACCCCACCAAATGTTAGGAGCCGATTATAACGCTCACACCGCGTTACGAAACCCCTTACAGTAAAACTCGGTTGATCATTCTCAAAAAAATCTCATTTATCGAGCTTTTGCTTTGACCATGATAACGACATAGAGGGGGATTTCCCCTACCTGATGTGTTCCATTGTACATTCGAAACTCACCCATCCATGTTTCCTCTGTTCATAGATTGAAACCGTTGGTTGGTGGAACTCTTTATCAGTAAAAAGACCGACGGGAATGATCATGATTTCAGGAAATGTAGAGACCAATAAGCGCATTGTCGTGCCGCAAGAAGGGCAAAACTCATACTGAACCTCGCTGCCATCATCCCCCATTCGGGTATAGCAGGTGACTTCACCGTTTAAGGTTACGTGCTCTTTATCAAAGCGAGCCTGTACCCCAAACACACTGCCAGTCCGCTTTTGGCATTCAAAACAATGGCAGACAGATGTACGGATGGGTTCTCCCTTACAACGGATCTCAACTAAACCGCAGGCGCATTCGCATGTATGAATGGTTGTTGTCATCGTGATTACCTATTCTTCCCAATACACCAATGAATTTGGAACACTGAGAGCAGTGTCAGTGGCCAGTTATGAAATCTGGGCTTGAAAATCATTTGGATACAGTCAGTTTAGTTTAATTTTGAAACACTTGAAGGGATGAAATCATTTGGGTATACAATGCTATACTCGCTTTTCATTTATACCTTTAAACAAGGAAGTCTTCATGGCTCACAAAAGAATCCTGCCGATACCACTTATTCTTCTTATTCCGATCGTATTATTGGTCGTGGTTGTGATCGCGGGTGTTTATCGCTTTAGTTTGTCTGATGAAGAGATCATGGCTAAGTTCCCTCAAACGGAAGCAGAAACCAATGTTATTGTGCAAGAGACGCTGGGAATTACTTCACGCAACCCATGGACGATTCAAGTACCAGAGCAGGGAGCGGTCACTTTTCTTGATGAGTGGGATAAAGAAAACGGCTATTTGATAGGCGATTATGATGCAGGTGTGACAAAAGGTCAGGTACTCGTTCCAACTGCGTTTATTAGTCAGCGTGAGATTGAGGGTGTTTCATGGATTGCTGCACCGATGATTGTAACGACACAAGGTAGCGGTTCGTTTAACTATGTTGGCTTGTTCAAGTTTGACCCCGTGCCGAGCCGAGTTGTCCTTTTAGACAGTATTTTTGTCGGTGACCGCGTTAAATTTACCCAAATTACATGGGAAAGTGATGCCATTATCACGCTTTCATATTTAGCGCATGGTGACGATCAAGCAATGGCAGATACGCCAAATCAATTAAATTCATCCACATTAAAGCGTGTAGGGAATAACTTACATATGCAACAGTGATGAATTTTTTTTGAGTTCTGTAAAAATTCAGTGTTTTCTGCGCTAGATCTCGAAATTTCATAGTGATTTCTTATACGGGAATGCATAAGCTATGAGCCTTGTTTGAAAGGAGATAGTAATTCCCGTGTCTACAAATGAAATTACAAGACGGTTGCCGAATCTGACAAGTCGTAGAGCGCTGCTGTTATACTCCTTGCCAGTTTTAGTTGCGATTGGTGTTTCTCACTCTCTCAAAGAGTCATCTTTAACCAAAACCATCGCATTGAACCTGCCTGAATCTCAGGTCGTTGAAAAAATTCTTGATGCGACAACTGCCGAAGTTGTCACTCCCCCGAACTTCGAATATCAAATCCAAGCTGGTGACAACCTAAGCACTATTTTTAGCCAGCTCGGTTTCGGTTACAGCTCGTTAATGAAAGTAATGGAAACGGATTTGAACTACCTTGCACTTGATACACTAAAGCCGGGCAATACGCTCCGTTTTTGGCGTGATGATGCGACAGGCGAGTTAGAGAAAATGGAACTGCAATTTTCTATTGCAGATAAAGTGGTCTACCAACTAAATAGTGATGGTAGCTATGACTTTACCGATATCTCGATTCCTGGCGTGTGGAGCCAAGAACCATTGGTTGGTGTTATTCAAGGCAGTTTCTCTTCTTCTGCAAGTCGATTAGGTCTAACGTCGGCAGAAGTGAGTCAAGTTGTGAGCTTACTCAAAGAGCAACTCAACTTTGGGCGTGATCTTCGTGCAGGTGATCGATTTGAAGTCGTTCGTCGTTCGCAAAGCATCAATGGTGTGCCAACGGGCAAGAACGAAATTGAGGCGATTAAGATCTACAATCGCGGACGTGAAATCACGGCTTACCTTCATACGGATGGTCAATTCTACAATGCTAAAGGCGAGAGCTTGCAGCGCGCATTCCAGCGTTATCCTGTAAGTAGCCGTTGGCGTATCAGTTCTGGCTTCAATCCTAATCGTTTACATCCAGTAACGGGGCGTGTCGCGCCGCACAACGGTACTGACTTTGCCGTACCAACCGGTACTCCAGTCGTTTCTACTGGTGACGGTACAGTGATCATGACTCGTAAACACCCTTATGCGGGTAACTACGTGGTTGTTGAGCACGGCAGCAAATACAAAACCCGTTACTTACACCTAAGTAAGATTCTGGTGAAGAAAGGGCAAAAGGTTTCTCGAGGCCAGCGTATTGGTCTTTCAGGTAAAACAGGTCGAGTGACAGGGCCACACCTTCACTATGAATTGATTGAATACGGCCGTCCAGTTAACGCTATGCGAGCAAACATCCCAATGGCGAGCTCTGTTCCTAAGAAAGAGATGGCAACCTTTGTCGCGAACAGAGATGAAATGGATAAGCTATTACGCGATAAAGAGAAAGCAGTGCTGTAACAAAGTACTTCGCTCAAAAAATAAAAAGAGACTAAGCATAGCTTGGTCTCTTTTACTTTATGCATTAGCTAGATTTACATTCCATGACCGTCGCTTGTTTAGAGCTCTTAGGCGCTCCGCACTTCACGTTCATTTATCAGGTGTACGATTTCATCAACACTGTGTGGGCGAGAGTAGAAATAGCCTTGAATGTAGTGGCAGCCCATTTCAATTAACTTTTGTAGTGCTCTATCGTCTTCTACGCCTTCGGCAATCAAATCCACATCAAGCAGTTCTGCCAATTGCGCTATCAAAAACACCACTTGTTCAGAGGTTGTATTTGAGAGCATGTTTTGAACGAAGGTTGCATCGATTTTAATGCTATCAATCGGATAATTGTGTATATAGTTCAAGCTTGAGTATCCCGTACCAAAATCATCCAACGCGACCTTAAAACCTAAGTAACGCAATGAGTTAAGTACCATTTGTTCACGGCCACTTTGCGAGAGTAAAACGGTCTCGGTGAGCTCTATAACAAAGTCTTTTGCTTCATGCTGATACTTTTCAACCATGTTAGTTAGGTGGTTAATATAGCGGTTAGAGTCGACCAGCTCATACGCAGAGCAATTGATAGAGAGTTTGACTTTGTATCCTAAGTTGGCTTCTAGCTCTTGTTTTGCGATACATGCGAGTTCAATAATACGTTCACCCAACTCGATAATCAGGCCTGATTGTTCGGCAGCTTCAATGAATTCCGCAGGTGAGATGTTTCCGTAAACATTGCTGTTCCAGCGGGCTAGGATTTCAAAGTAATTCCAGCGATCGCTTGTGATATCTACGATTGGCTGAACAACGACATACAACTCTTCGCTATCATGTATGTCAGCGCTTAGTTGAATGCGCATAGCTTCAATAAGCTGAGTTCTACGGTGATAAAGGGCGCTAAGATGTGTGTCGTAATGCTGAATTCGTGTATCGCGATGTTTTTTACAGTCTTTGAGAGCGAGGCTAGCATTCAAAATCAGCTCATCACTGTTCAACATATGTACTGGTGCGCGCGCGATACCAATACTAACAGTGAAAGAAATTCGGTTAGATTTGTCGCTGTAGCCGCTTTCAATTTTGTCGAGTACTTCCTGACACACGGCGACAGGATCTTCGTCGTAAGTAATGAAGGCGAATTCATCTCCTGCGACACGAAAAGCGTTGTTTGGCGATGACAAGCTTTGTTGAATGGCGTTCGCCGTAAACTTAATGATTTGGTCGCCGATGTAGTTTCCGTTGATATCATTGATCGATTTAAAGTTATCGATGTCTAGGTAAGCCAAACTGAATGGACGAGTGGCCTGTTGCGTCAATGTCTCCAAGGTATCAGCTAAACAGCTACGGTTGAGCAGTCCAGTTAGGTTATCATGCGATACTTCATAGCTAAGCTGATTAAGAAGCTTATCTGAACGTTCACTGACCCACTTTTCACGTAAGCTGTGAATAATGACATTGGCATAAAAGCGGTGGAAGTCGAGGATATCTTGCGCTTCCTTAGCGTGGATGCTTCGGGTAAAGGTGGACAATAAAATTCCCAGAACCTCGCCATTTTGTGTCTTTAATGGCAGACCAATGTAAGCTTGAATACCATCCTCTTGAAACATCTGATCTTCTGGAAAGCGTTTGTAAACCTGGTCCTGATAGAAAATATGTTCGCCAATGTCTTTTGCCACTTTTTCACAGGGTGTGCCTGAAAGGTGGTAGCTTAGATTGTCTGTAATTTTTCCATTGCTAGCGAAGGAGATGGTATGAGCCGAATGCTGAAGATGCGCAACTTCTACAACGCAAGTGCAATGGCTCTGCAATTGTTGATGAATATCTAACGTGACTCGGTTTAGCTGAGCCGTGCCGTTTAGCTTCAATATTTCATCAATTTTGTGGAAACTGATTTGTACCTGACCCATTGAGCATTTCACCTAGCGTTGTGATTACCATATCGTGTGAGACACGAAGAATTATTATTTGATATGCATCAAATAAACTATCGGTTACTAAGGCGAATTTTTCAAATTTTGTGAACGAACAAATCATTATTTTCATGTTTTTATGCTTGAAGCTTTTAAAGGTATAGCGATAAAAACGCTAAGCTAGGCGCGCTTCTCCTCTTCTAATCGCGATTTGAGATAATCGAGGAACAGCTTAGTTCGGGTATGCTGATAATCCAGCTTTGGATAGTAGGCATATACAGTGGCTTTATCCGCTGTGATATCGGGCAAGATAGGCACTAAAGCTCCGGATTTGAGATCATCTTTGATCATGACGTTATTCGTCATCAGAATACCCATGCCTCTTTTGGCACCATGAAACAGCGCTTCTGGGTTGGTCGTGGCAAAGTTACCGGACAAGCTGATACGTTTGCCTCGATTGGTTTTGATTTCTCGTGAGGGCTTTTCACCCCAAATCAGGACATTATGCTCTGTCAGATCCTCAACGCATTGTGGGGTGCCATATTTTTTTAGGTAACTAGGCGCGGCGTAAAACTGGGCTTTATGTTCGAAAAGTGCGGTGGCTTTGAAACTCAGAGAGTTCAGTTGCTCTAATTCCCGGCTAATAAATAAGTCTAAGCTTAGCTCTGGCAATTGGCCTGGTAGCGTTGTCGTTAATTGAAGCGTGATGTCTGGATATTTCTCAAGAAAATCATCTAGGTAATGCACCAAAAACTTAGAACCAACCGCCAGTGTCGCGCCAATTTTCAATAACCCCGCTGGTGATTGATTGACTGAGCGAGTTTCATCTAATACCGATTGCCATGAATCCAACTGATTTTTTGCTCGTTGATAAAACAGCGCACCAGCTTCAGTTTGGCTAATAGAGCGGGTCGTGCGTTTAAGTAGTTGAACGCCAATTTTATCTTCTAGCCATTGAACTCGTTTACTGATAGCTGAGCTGGTGGTATTGAGTTTCCGCGCTGCTGCATTAAAGCTACCTTCTTCGACCACACGAATATAACTCTTCACGCTTTGAATCCAGTCCATTATGTCTCCTTGGGAATTAATTCCTTTCCAACTTAGCTGATTATCATCTTTGAGTATCAAATATACACTGTTTGCCATCAATCTGTCACAAAGTAGGAGGAACGTTTGCGTAAAACACCATTGTTATTAGCGATGATGATCATTGCCACAGGCCAAGTTGGCGTTAGTATTTATCTTCCTTCTTTGCCATTGATTGGTCATGACTTGAATTTGCCGCAACATTCGATTCAGAATCTCGTCACACTATTTCTCGTTGGTTTCGGTATCTCTCAGCTTTTTTATGGCCCATTGTCTGATGCGATTGGTCGTCGACCAGTATTTATTCTGGGCCAAAGTGTGTACCTAGTTGGTACGGTTATTTGTATCGCCTTTTCGGACAACATTATTGCTCTTGAAGCGGGGCGGTTACTTCAAGGTTTGGGAGCGGGCAGTGCCTCGGTGCTTGGTCGCTCCGTATTGCGTGACAGTTATGACGGTATGCAATTAACCAAAGCGCTATCTTATATTTCAGTCACGGCATCTGTGATGCCAATTATTGCTCCGCTGTTTGGTGGTTGGATTGCTTTTCACCTGAGTTGGCATGCTGTCTTCGTGTTTGTGCTGATTTACTTAATGGCAATTTTTACACTTGGTTTATTGGTGTTGCCAGAAACGCTGCCTTACCCGAAGCGAAAATTTAAAGTAGGCCAAGTCAGCGCGAACTATTTGCGTCTGTTAACGAATACACAAGTGATTGGTAGTGCGAGCTACAACTGGCTTAGTTATTTATCGGCTCTGGTTACGCTCTCCTTGTATCCATTTTTAATGCAACAAAAGTTAGGATTAACGGCGGCGGATTATGGCTCGTTGATGATCATACCGTCAGTTGGTTTGCTGACGGGTAGCTTGGTGCTTAATTTGATCAACGCTCGTTACAAAGCTCAGCAAATCTTGCTGATGAGTTTCGCGATTGTTGCTATTGCTGGCTTCATGTTGTTGGTTACACCCTTCAGTGTATTTTCATTACTAGTGGCATTTACGTGTTTAAGTTTTGCCCAAGGCATGTCGTTTCCGGTATCAATTAGTTTGTTGCTGTCGCCACATAAGCAACAGGCTGGAGCGGTTTCTGCGCTATCTGGATCAATTCAAATGTGTTTAGCCGGTTTGTTTGGCGGATACTTGGTAGATTCTTGGGTCACGAATCAAAGCCAACTCGGGGTGTTTTATTTGTTTATTGCGTTACTTTCTTGTTGTGTGCTTGCATTGAGTCAATTTCGTAAAGTACCCAAAGGGACGATTCAAGCAGAAACTTCCACCTGAATATACTTGCAACGAAAGAGGCAGCTTTCTAAAATGCGCTGCTAAATTAAGTCAGGATCATTGTGTATATTGAATGACTCAGTTTGAGAGGAAGAGGGCAATGCCTGATGCTCCTCTCAAGCTTGGGGATACATTTCTGCCCAAATGACTATCCGATCTCTAATCGTTAGGTGAAAGAATGCAACAAAACGAATTTGAAACACTGGTAAAAGAAATTACTCAGCAAGAAAGCATGCCAAAGGCACTCGAAGTCTTGAAGGCGTGTGAGGAAGAAGAAGTTGCACAAGCGGCACAATCCCTAACGGGTCAGTTTGGTCTTGCAGAAGTTGATGGCGAGAAACGTATTTACCATATTACCACTCAAGAAGACGAGTCCGGAGAAGAGCAAGAATACGTGGAGCACGTCATGAATGAAGGCGATCACTTGATCAAATTTGCTGCGTGGTTCTTTGAAACATTCTTTGAAATCAAACAGAAAGATACGTACGTCGCAGCGGGTAAAACATACCAGCAACCTAAGCGATAGGCGCCCGTTTCGAAAAAGTAATCAGAACTAACCTGAAAGTTAATTACAAAATAAATGTGACACCAGTCTTGTTTTTATCTAATTGTGATGTAAAATTACAACATAGTTAAGTCAATACATTCAGGAGAAGGTCATGGGTAACGAACTTGGTGGTGCTTATATTGGCCAGATGATTGCAAAAGACGCGATGCACAAAGCGCTTTACGGTAAAGCGAAGAAGAAAAAAGCTTCTGTTTTTGCTCGTGTTATGAAAAAACTGGCGAAATAATTTAAAAAGCCCTGATTGAAGAATCAGGGCTTTTTGCTTTTATCTGTCTTGTTTTTAGTGGCAGCCTACATATTGAACAACATTGGTAAACCACTACTCAAAGACGGATGGCATTTGAATCAAACGCTAAGCGGATTGGCTTGGTATTTCCACGACATTATTAGGCACTTTATCTAGCCCCTTTGCTGCTAACCACTTTTCTAAATCGTCAGCGCCTCCAACATACTTTCCATCCAACCAGATCTGCGGCACTGTTACCGGCGTTTTTTCTCCAATGATGGCCTTTACTTCGGGGATCATGCGATACAAAGCAGCGCTGTCTTTAACCACGTCATGATACTCGTATTGAACACCAGCATCGTCAAGTAGTTGTTTCGCTTTGACACAGTAAGGGCAGGTGGCTTTACCATAAACAATGTTGCCTTTTAGCTCATCGCGTTTGACCCATTCAGCGATAACTGATTGCACAAGCACGCCCCGGTTTAGCGCTTCTCCTTGGCTGACCACTTTTCCTTCGACAATAAGAATCGGTGCATGCCAGGCCCCTGCTTTTAATGGTTCCCACCAATGTGATAACCAATCTTTTACTTCCAGTTCAACGGGGACATCAGCGAGTTCGTTTTTAAAAGTATCCGTCAAAATATCTTTAGTTAACGTACATTCACCACAAGGAATATTGACTTTGAATGGACCCCAACTACCAGCCCAGCGGTACAGTGTAATTTTGATTGGTTGACTCATATGGTGTTCCTCATTTCCTTTCCTGAAAATATAGAACCTTGAAATTAGACTTTTCTTTCAACTAGCTTTGTCTTTTTCGCTTCCCAGTGTGTAATAAACGCAATGGAGGCAATAATAATCGCGGCGCCTAGCCATAAACGACCAGGTGGTACCCAGCCAAACACCAACCAGCCAGCAACGACATTCAAGGGCAGTTTTGCGTGATCAAATGGTTGCACAAACGAGGCGTCTGCTACTGCATATGCTTTAACGATAGCCCATTGAGCGAGTGCAGTAAGCGCGCCTGCGGCTAAAAGTACGCCCCATATCGTCCAGGTATTTGGCATAGTAAATGTCGGTATTGCCAATAAGATATTAAACGGCGTTATCAGCAGTAATAAATAGACAACCATGGTTGAGGGCGGATCGTTGACCGACATTTTCTTTACCATCAGAGAATACGCTGCCCAGAAAAATGCGGCGCCAACAGGAAGCAGGGTCGCCCATGTAAATGAATCTGCCCACGGCTCAAGAATGATCATAGCACCAACGAACCCTGTTAATGTCGCTAACCAGCGTGCAGTACCTACTTTCTCTTTGAGTAACAAGCCAGATCCAACCGTTGCAAATAATGGAGAGGTCATCAGCAGCGCAATGCCTTGCCAAATCGGAACTGGATAAGCGAGTGCCCAAAGCCAAAGCTGAATCCCGATAACAGAGAGAAAAATACGGAAGGTATGCCAACCAAAGTGTTGGGTTCTTAGTGAGCGTCTAATTCCAAGTGTACGCAGATAGGGCAGAATGACAAATAAGGCAATAGCGTATTGGAATAATGCGAATGTGGTGGAAGAGACACCAAAGTTGATGCTAGCAATTTGGGCGAAGCTGTTCACTATGGCGAATGCCAAGCCAGCTGTTAGCATCCAGGACGCACCTTGAACAGGATGATGATTCAATTGAAAAATTCCAGTTTGATAGAGGTGGCGGGATCATACGTCCTATTGTTTTTCGCGCCAATAAAAAAATGCCTCCCAGAGGGAGGCGACATTACCAATTCAAAGGACGTGCCTGTTATAACAGGTACAAAGAACGAGAAGCACAAACGCTGCCATGCATTTGCATAATTGGTATTGCAGAACGCGTGCCAGTTTTTATCTATTTGATTTTAATTGTCTTTTTTATTTTAGTTCGGTTGGCTATTAGGAGAAATGCACTAACTTAGTGACAAATCGCATTAAAAGAGGGCAGAGGCAGGAGTCACTACGCTCGTTTTTCATTGCAGAGCGACGTTTGGATAGTGTGAAAACTTATTGAGTTATGTTGGGTTACACAAAAAATGGCCAGCAAGCATGCTGGCCAAGTGGACTCGCTCTTAGGACAAGAGTGAATTAGAAATCGTAACGTACGCCTAGGCGCAGTGTATCTTCGCCTTCTGTTACTAGACCTGTTGTTGCATCTTTTGCTTCATCAAGTTGGTTGATGTAGTAAGACAGGTAAGTACGGAAGTTGCTGTTTAGTTTGTAGTAACCAACAAGCTCGATACCTTCAACGGTGTCGTACTTTGAACCGTTGTCTGGATCATTCTCTTGAGCTGTGTATAGCGCAGCAAGTGTCACTTTGCTCGCTACTTTGTAGCTTGCGACTAGCTCGTAAGCCGTAAAGTCTTCAGCGTCAGTCAATGAACCTTGAGAGTAAGTACCTGCTAGGTAAAGGTTATCCATCGAGTAAGCGATACCACCTAGAATTTGATCTTCAGAGTTGTCTTTATCTACGTCACCACCAGAATATGCAAGACCGAGGTCTAGGCCCATTGGCAGTGAGTACATTCCAGAGATGCCGTATTTATCTTCGTTATCACTAGAGTTTGCTTGGTAGGTTGCTTGCAGTTGTAGCGCATCAAACGCACCACGGTATGCGAAAACGCTGTCTTGCTTATCAGAAGAGGAATCGATAACTTGCTGAACACCAGAGAACTCAGTGATATCCGTCATGTCAGAGATGATGACTGCAGCCATGTCTTGACGACCTACAGAGAAAGCACCGATATCAGAGTCGACACCCGCATACATGTAGCGGTTTTTGAATTCACTCTTGCCCGTTTTTTGTTCGGCTTCGTAAACACCGAATGCAGAAAGGCCATTGCCGATGTCCGTTTTACCTTTTAGATTAAGACGAGCGCGGCTTTTATCTTCCATTGAGCCTTCAACTTCAGCACCACCTGAACCGATGAAGTCACCACGGAACTCAACGCGGCCGCCAACTTTTAATTCAGTACCGTCGTTTTTGTATACTGTTGCTGCGAATGATGGTGCTGATACCAATGCTGTAAGAATTGCAGTAGTTAGTGCTGCCTTTTTCATTTTCTTATTACCCTAGTTGTAATCGATGGGCTTTCTTGCCCGATGTGTTGATGACGCTAAGGTAAACGCTGAAAATGAAAGATAGATTTCTGTTAAGTTATGATTTGATTGCACTTTTATTGCTGGCGAGAATAAGTGCCCCTTCTTATATCTCTTATAAAAAGAAAGGTTTTATCTTTTTTGAGGTTTTTCTGCCTTCTATTGGAGACCGTGCTTTTTTCAAAAAGTTCCTGAACCTATTTTTGTTCCAAAATGTAAGTAAATATTTCATTTTGACGGGAAAGTTATTTTCAAAAGTTGGGGTTCATCAAGTATTTGTGAGCACTATCTCGTTAAAGCATTTCTTTTTGTAAGGTTTTTACGCCTGGATTTTTTTTCGGATAAGTAAACGTTTGCTTTTTAGTTTTTTGCTGAGAATTTTTCACTCGGTTATCAGGAACTAATCAAATAAAGTGTCGGCAGTTGTTACACAAAGGTAAATCCATTCTGGCGGAAAAGATGCCCCAGAGGGCCTTTGTATTCCTTTCTGTGTTCATCATTTCGTTTTACGAAAGTGAATCAGAGCTGGGTCTAAAACTGACTAACCAACTAATAAGTAATGGATTTAGAAATGAATAAAAAATTATTAGCAGCGGCAATCGCAGCAGCAACTTTCGGCACTCAAGCAGTGGCAGTGGAACTTTATAATAACGATGGCACAACATTTTCGATGGGCGGCCACGTTTCTGTTAACTTAAATGGTTCAGAGCAAGGTGACACGGATGTTGGTACTAACTCTCCTCGTATCAATATCTCTGCGACACAAGATTTAGGCAATGGCTTCACCGCAGACGCACGTGGTGAATGGGCTCTAAACTACTTAGATGGCGGTGAAGAGTCGTTTAAAACTCGTCTAGGTTACTTAGGTTTAACACATGAGGTTTACGGTCGTGCAGTAGGTGGTACGCAATGGTCACCTTACTATGATGTTGCAGGCATCGCGGATATGCCAATTGCGTTTGCGAATGACTTCATTTACGACGATCACGGAAACCTAGGCACAGGTCGTGCGGATAAAATGCTGTCTTATCGAAATGGCTTTGATTTAGGCGAAGCAGGTGCGATTAACGTTGGTCTTGGATGGCAAGGCGCAAATGATGAATACACGCGTAACGACGCAGGTACTATCACTGGTGGTCTTAAATACGATGACCGCATGCAAGTTGCGCTTTCTTACGCAATCATGGGCGCGAAAATTGGCTACTCATACAACGGTGGTGACTTCCAACACCCTGCTTACACAGGTAAACACACCGCAGAATCACATGTTGTGTCTGCATCTTACGGCGCTTACGGCCAAGGTCTGTTCCTTGCCGCGGTATATGGTTCAAATGAAAATATGAACTTCAGTGTAAATGGCGACCGTTTGGCGGAAAGTGATGCGTACGAAGCGATCATCGCATACGCTCTAGCGAACAGCTTAAACTTGAGCGTTAACTACGAGATGGTTGAAGGTAAAGAGTTCAAAAATTCTAAAACAGAAACCGCTCGTGAGGAAATGGCACTGCAGGCAGAGTACAACTTCACGCCTAAATTTGTTGGTTACGCGGGTTACCAGTTTGACCTAAATGATGACCATGGTCGTGAAACTGATGACAAATGGGCGATAGGTGCTCGTTACTACCTATAATAGGATTTAGCGAGAACAATCATTCACCCTTATTGATTTAAAGCCAGCCTCGTGCTGGCTTTTTTGTCTATTTGTTTTGTAAATACCGTGATGTTTCAATTAGATGATACAAAACTCAAAACGGGGTGAATGTCTTATTTTTCACACTAGAGGATGGGATTTAGTGTCGTTAAGTCAATAGGTTAGATTATGATGGGGTTTTTGTTTTGCAGGGAAGAGCGATGAGCGTTATTCAAGTTGAAGAAAAGAAAGTAGAAGTGGGTAAAGTGCTTTGTGTTGGGCGAAATTACGTTGAACATATTCATGAGCTTGATAATGCGATACCTGAGCAAATGGTGGTATTTAATAAACCCGCGACTTCCGTATCGACGACTCTGCGTTCATTTCATCAAGAGCCTCTTCATTACGAGGCTGAAATCTGTTTTCTGATCAAAGATGGACGTTATTCAGCGGTCGGTTTGGGATTGGATCTGACCAAGCGCGGTTTGCAGTCTTCACTTAAACAACAAGGGTTGCCCTGGGAGCGTGCTAAAGCGTTTGATGGCTCCGCAGTGTTTAGTCGATTTGTCTCTTTGGATAACATTGATATTAATGATCTTAACCTAGAGCTCTTGATTAACTGCGTTCGTGTACAAAAAGGTCACGTTGACCAGATGCTCTATCCGCCGCTAACCATTTTGGATGAATTAACGAGTTACACAACACTTCAAGATGGCGATGTGGTAATGACCGGCACACCAAAAGGAGTTGGTGAGGTGCATAAAGGTGACATCTTCCTTGGACGATTAAAGTGTGGTGATGTCACCTTGTTGGAGATTGAGTGGGTGGCGAATTAAAGCCAAATTCGCAGAACGAGAAATACCACCATGCTGATCACCGTCGTTAAAAGAACATTTTTAGTAAAGTACGCGATTAACGCAGCCAGCAAGGCAGCCAATAAAAATGGGTTGTGCACATTCACGCTGAGTGCTCCATCGGGAATGAAAACGATAGGCGCCCAGATCGCAGTGAGTACCGCAGGGCTGGCGTAGTTGAGCACTTTTTGAGTGCGCGTCCCTAATCGCAGTGGTAGCTTGGGTTCTAAAAACAAGTAGCGGCTGGTGAAAACAAGTCCCGTCATCAGTAAAATAGACAACATGATCATTAGTGTTTCTCCTGTACTTGTTCCACAAAGTAGCCTGTAAGCATGGCTAAAATGCTCGAAATCATCAAACTTCCTTCCACTTGGTAATAGGTTAGGGCGACCGAGCTCACTAATGCCACGACAACACTCGCGAGCACCGCCATATTTTTAATAGTCGGAACTACAATTGCGATAAAAGTCGCGGCCACAGCAAATTCCAATCCCATTTCGTTCAGTTCAGGGATCAGGCTTCCCGCAATAATGCCCGTCAATGTCGCGATATTCCAAAACAGGTAAAAACTCAAACCAGCCCCAAGCGCATACCAGCGATTAAATTGTTTATCGGAATGATGACCTACAATCGCAAACAGCTCATCAGTGAGTAAGAATCCGAGTGATAACCGCCATTTAAGAGGAAGTGGTGCAATTTTACTGCGCATCGATACACTGTAGAGGAAGTGTCGAGAGGTGATAAAAAACGTTGTTAGTAACATGGTTACTAGGCCTGCCCCCGATTTAATCATCCCCATCGCGACGAGCTGCGCGGAACCTGCGAACAGAATGGCGGATAGTGCTTGTCCTTCCAAAGGGTGAAGCCCAGTATCAATCGCGAATGAGCCTGCGAGCAAACCCCAAGGTAACACCGCGATACTCAGTGGCATCATCGCAAGTGTGCCTTGCCAAAATAGCGTGGCTTTTGATTCTTCTTGTAACGGCAAAGTGTGGTCCATAGTTTCTTCTTAGTTATTCCTAAATCAGGCTACCAAGATAGCTCGGTAGTCGCATAACGCCTTGTACAATATTGCTGCTTTAGCTGTGACGGACGTATTGGCCGGGAGTGACGCCCATGGCTTTTTTAAAGTGTCGATGCAGATGGCTTTGATCATGGAAGCCACATTCTTGTGCCACATCTGAAATTTTTTGTCCCATTTTTAGTAGCTTCTTCGCCATACGTAAACGTTGCTGAATTTGATAAGCATGGGGAGGGAAGCCAAACTGTTTTTGAAACTCTCTTAGCAAATGAAAAGGGCTTAACCCAGCCAGTTTTGCGAGCTCTTCTAGCGAGACGTCCGTTTGCGGGAAGTCTTCCAAAAACTCTTTGACCAACTGTATTTGTCGCTGAGCTCTGGTTGATTCTTTGAGCGGTGCCCGGTGGGTGCTGTGTTTGCTGGCTAGTTTGATCAACGTGCCGTAAATCAAAGTTTCTCTCAATAAACGGTTGTCTGATTTTTCTAGTGTTTCAAACACCAATCGTAACTGACTAGCCAGCTCAGGATCGTAAACCACAGGTTGAGGAAAATAGGGCAGCGCGACATTTGGTGAACCAAGCTCTTGTCCTAAAGTTTGAAACTGCTGAGGTACGGGGTACATTGCTTTGTATTCCCAGCCGCCTTCCGAGGCTGAATGCCCGTTGTGTACTTCATCTGCATTAACAAGGATGATGCTGTCCTGTGGCGCGATATGATTCCCGCCCGTCCTAAAAAATTGTTGTGCCCCTTTTTCGATGACACCAATAGTGTAACCTTCGTGGCTATGGCGTGAAAAATTCTGCTTCTCGTACTTTGCATCGAGAAGCTCTAAACCGCCGAGCTCTTGAGCTATCTTGAAGGTAGCGATTTCCTTATTCTTTTCTTTCATCTTTATCCGGTCTGCTCAAGAAAGTCATCTTAGAAGTGTAACGGATCCATCGTGCTTATTTTTGTACAAAATTGCTATTCGATTTTTATAAATAGGCGAATTGATTGTTATTTTTCGTCCTAGCAAACTATGATTTTTATTTTCTGAATTATCTTGGTGATTTTGGGCTGGCTGTTGTTATTTTGTTGGTATAACATTCGCCGCTTTGTTGTAGAAAAAGCGGTTCCATCATGATTGATTTATCTGTACTTCCTGTTTATCTCACCGCAGTAGTGGCTTTGTTGCTGTTACCAGGGCCCGATATGTTGCTTATCGCGAGCTCTAGTATGAGTTACGGTAAGAAGGTCGGTCTGTTTGCTAGCTTAGGCAATGCGACGTCTGGTGTTATTCTTACTTTGCTTGCTGCAATGGGAGTATCTACCCTGATTGCAATGAGCCCAATCGCCCTTAAAGTCCTTCATCTATTAGGTGGCGCATACTTGCTAAAAATGGGCTGGGACTGCTTACGAGCTGAGGCATCTTCGGCTCCAGAGCTTGATGGTCAAAACAAAATGGCGTCAACTTATTATCAACGTGCTTTGATGAGTAATTTGCTTAACCCTAAAGCGTTGGTATTTTTTGTGATGTTTTTGCCGCAGTTTGTCTCAAGCAATATCACAGCGTCTTCTGGTGAGCAGATGCTAGCACTAGGGTTATTGTTAAACGTCCTTGGCTTATCATTCAATTTATTGCTTGTTGCGCTGGCAGGTACATTGGGTAAGGGGCTGATCGAGAACGAAAAATTCCGCACTTATCAACATAAACTAATGGGTTTAGTGTTCGTTATTCTCGCGTTGTGGATGCTGAGCAGTTTCGCCTTATAAAGTTATCATATTCCATCAGAAAGCCAGCAATTGCTGGCTTTTTGTTTTAGGATATTGGTGTTTCCTAAGGAGAGGATGTATGAAGCTTGAATTTTGTTTAAATCCAGATCAAACAGACCTTGATTCTGTTCGTCAAGGTATTCGATCTTATAACCGGATGCATTTGCCTGAAGGGGAAGTGCATACTGTAGGCTGTTTCGCAAAAGATGAGAATGGCAAGATCATGGGTGGTCTGACTGGCGAAATGTTTAAAAACACGGTGTTTGTTGAGTTTTTGTGGGTAGATGCTGAAAGTCGAACCTCCGGTCTCGGTAGCCAGTTAATGTCAATGCTAGAAGACAAAGTAAAGCCTCACGGGGTTACCCATGTTTATTTGGATACCTACAGCTTTCAAGCTCTTGATTTTTATCTTAAATTAGGTTTTGAAAAAGTAGGGCAGTACTCAGGCTATCCTGCAGAGGGCATCCACAAGTACTTTCTACAAAAGGAAATTGTAAGCTAGGGAAAAGCACTGGTTAGCTTGACTTGTTCTAGTCAAAATCAAAAAAAGAGGCGCGAATTTGCGCCTCTTATCATATCAGATGTCTCTGCTTCTCTTTGACTTACAAACTTGTCTGATGCGCGTCGATAAGTTCGTTCATCTTCGCCTCTGCCGCTTGCTGTGCTTGTGCATAGCTCATATCCGCAGGGAAAAGGTTGATGACTTCGTAGTAACATTTTAGTTTTGGCTCAGTACCCGAAGGGCGAACAATCACACGAGACTGATCTTCTAGGTGATAAATCAATACGTCACTTGCTGGTAAGTCAATGGATTCTTCTGAGCCGTCATCAAACATGCGAACTGATGTTTTTAGATCTTCAGTTACTGCGACTTTTTTACCAGCAATCTCTGTTGGTGGGTTTGCACGGAGTTTGTCGCCGATTGGTGGAGAGTTCGGGTCGAGAGCGATACTGCGCTGCGCGTTAAAGTAGAAACCGTGCTCGCGGTACAGTTCTTCCAATTTATCCCATAGTGTTTTGCCTTGAGCTTTAAGTTTTCCTGTTAGCTGGGCAAATGCGACGATTGCAGATAAACCATCTTTATCCCACACCTTGTTACCCACGGTATAACCGAGCGCTTCTTCATAAGCAAACAAGAATGGATTGGCTTCTGTCTCTTGCTCCATTGCAACGTTAGTAAGCCATTTGAAGCCTGTTAACGTTTGGTAGTATTGGGCGCCATGCGCTTTGGCAATGCTACTCAGCATTCTTGATGATACGATGGTGTTGCCAACCAGAGCGTTAGGTTGCTGTTCTAGCAAGTAATCGCCAAACAGTGACCCCACTTGGTCGCCGGTTAACATTTGGTATTCGCCATCTGGGCGTTTGACCGCCACTGCAAAACGGTCGGCATCTGGATCGTTAGCACAAGCGATATCAGCATCTACGGACTTACCTAACGCCATCACCATATCCATTGCTCCCGCTTCTTCAGGGTTTGGGAAGTTGACGGTTGGGAAGCTACCATCAGGTTCGCGCTGTTCCTTAACACTTGCCACTTTTTTGAAGCCAGCGTCTGCGAGGAGCGTTTCCGCCATATTCGCCCCAACGCCATGCATCGCAGTGTAAGCGATAGAAATATCGGTGTTGTTGTCAGGAGTAAGCAGCGCGTTTTCGTTCATCGTTTTACGGTAAGTTTGGTAGTAGTCGTCTTCCAACCAAACTAACAAACCGTGCTGTTTTGCATCATCGAGAGACATTAAAGGTAATGGCTTCGTTGTTGCGTCATCAATTTTCGCTGCGATTCCAGAGTCGTGTGGAGGAATGATTTGTGCGCCATTCTCCCAATATACTTTAAAGCCATTGTACTCTGGTGGATTGTGGCTGGCGGTAACGACAACTGCGGCAGCAGCATTCAATGTACGGACACCAAATGCAACAATTGGGGTTGCTGCAACGTCATACGTTAGGTAAACCTTGATGCCAAGGGCAGTCAGTACGGAAGCGGTATCATGCGCGAATTGTTTCGAATCAGGACGACCGTCGTAGCCAATAACGACCCCACGACTTGCGGCATCTTTGACTTGCTCTAGCAAATAGTTTCCTAGGCCAGTGGCTGTCTCTTGAATCACCAAACGGTTCATTCGGTTTGGACCTGCGCCCACTTTGCCGCGTAACCCTGCTGTACCAAAGGCAAGGCGTGATCCAAAGCGATCAGTAAGCTCTTGTTCATTATTTGTATCGACGAGGTGTTGTAGCTCTTCGCGAGTCTTAGGATCAGGGTCTCGTTCTAGCCATTGAGTAATTAGTGCTGTCATATCAATCATTCCTTAGTAGGGGGCGCCTACTTTCTTGGACACTTCGTTTTGTAAGTATCTCAATGTTTTCTTTTAAATTAATGTAAATGGTTCTCAATTACATTTCAAAGAGGGCAATCGATAAACCGAATTAATTTTTCTTATCCGAACAAAATTTAATCATATTTAATTTCTTGAAGAACCTTGGAACTATAACTAGCCTTTTAACATAAATATAACAAACCGTGTCGAAATCGTAGTTTTTGTGATTTTTCGTAAAGTTGTTCGATATTTGCATCGGGACGCAAGGAAGCTCGCGCAAGCGTAGCGGCTGAGCAGAGGAGAGATCTTTTGAAAAGATTAACGACTACTCTAGCCTTATCACTGAATGTGATTTTAATCACATTCTCCTCTTTCAGTTGGTCAAAGGAAAGTGACTACAACATGACCAAAGGGGTCACAGCGATAAGTGGGCAAGTGTATGAATTACATATGCTGATTTTCTATATCTGCTGCGTAATTGCTTTGATTGTATTTGGCGTCATGTTCTATTCCATCTTTCGTCATCGCAAGTCAAAAGGAGCAGTTGCCGCACATTTCCACGAAAGTACAAAAGTGGAAATTATTTGGACGGTCATACCTATCATCATTCTTGTCGCCATGGCGATTCCCGCAACGAAAACTTTAGTCGCAATGGAAGACACAAGCCAATCAGATATCACGGTCAAGATCACAGGCTCGCAATGGAAGTGGCATTACAGCTATTTTGGTGAAGATGTTGAGTTCTTCAGTTTGCTTGCTACCAGCCAAAAGCAAATTGATGGTATCGAGACAAAAGGCGCGCATTATCTATTGGAAGTAGACAACCCTTTGGTGTTGCCTGTGAATCGCAAAGTGCGTTTTTTGATGACTTCTGATGATGTCATTCACTCATGGTGGGTGCCAGATTTTGCTGTCAAGAAAGACACCATTCCTGGTTTTATTAATGAAGCATGGACAAGAATTGATGAGCCAGGTGTATATCGCGGTCAATGTGCGGAGCTATGTGGTCGTGCTCACGGGTTCATGCCGGTGGTGGTGCATGCGATGGAAGAAGAAAAGTTTGATGAATGGTTAGCGAGTAAGAAGGAAGAAATCGCACTTCAAAAAGCGGCGGCACAAGAAGCGCTCTCTCAAGACTTATCCATGGATGAGTTGATGTCGCAGGGCGAATCGATATACACGGCGCGTTGTGCTGTGTGCCATCAGGCGAATGGTGAGGGGATTCCGGGTGCATTTCCCGCGATTAAGGGCAGCCCTATCGCAACAGGCCCAATTTCAGAGCACATTGATGTGATTGTGAATGGCCGTCCGGGCACTGCAATGCAGTCTTTTTCGAACCAGTTAAGTGACAAAGAAATTGCTGCGGTCATCACATATCAGCGAAATGCATGGGGCAACGACACTGGTGATAGGGTGCAAGCATCCGATGTGAATGCCTTTAAGGCACAAGGCAGTGCTAAGGAGGAAATATGAGTAAGCCAATAGATAAGGCAGTGAAGTCTGCGCCAGCGGAAGCCAGTGCAAACAGTACCATTGCGATTGATGATGGCCATGATCATCATGCTCCCCAAGGTATTGCTCGTTGGCTGTATTCCACAAACCATAAAGACATTGGCACCCTGTACCTTTGGTTTAGTTTCGCGATGTTTCTGACTGGTGGTGCGATGGCGATGGTCATTCGTGCCGAATTATTCCAGCCTGGACTTCAGCTGGTTGATCCACAGTTTTTTAATCAAATGACTACGGTACACGGTTTGGTGATGGTGTTTGGTGCTGTGATGCCAGCATTTACGGGCCTTGCTAACTGGATGATTCCAATGATGATCGGTGCTCCAGACATGGCGCTACCTCGCATGAACAACTTGAGCTTTTGGATTCTACCTTTTGCATTTCTTATTTTATTGAGCTCGTTGTTTTTACCTGGCGGCGGCCCCGATTTTGGCTGGACGTTCTATGCTCCGTTGTCCACGACTTATGGCCCAGATAGCACCGCGCTGTTTGTATTCTCTGTTCACATCATGGGTATCAGCTCCATCATGGGCGCGATAAACGTTATCGTGACGATAGTAAATATGCGAGCTCCGGGAATGACTTGGTTCAAGTTACCAATGTTTGTTTGGACTTGGTTAATCACCGCTTTCTTATTGATCGCGGTTATGCCGGTATTAGCGGGTGCGGTGACGATGGTTCTTACTGACAAATATTTCGGGACTAGCTTCTTTGATGCAGCTGGTGGCGGCGATCCGGTGATGTTTCAACACATCTTTTGGTTCTTTGGTCACCCAGAAGTGTACATCATGATTTTACCGTCGTTTGGCATCATTTCTGCCATCCTTCCTGCTTTCAGTGGCAAGAAGCTGTTTGGTTATCATTCGATGGTTTACGCGACGTGCAGCATTGCGTTGTTGTCTTTCCTTGTGTGGGCGCATCACATGTTTACAACGGGGATGCCAGTTTTTGCAGAGCTTTTCTTTATGTATTGCACCATGCTGATTGCGGTACCAACCGGGGTGAAAGTCTTTAACTGGGTCGCCACCATGTGGCGTGGGGCTCTGACATTTGAAACGCCAATGTTGTTTGCCGTTGCCTTTATTGTACTCTTTACGATTGGCGGTTTCTCAGGGTTGATGCTGGCGATTGTGCCGGCGGATTTCCAATATCATGACACTTACTTCGTGGTTGCGCATTTCCACTATGTGTTGGTATCTGGTGCTGTATTCTCGATTATGGCGGCTGCGTACTATTGGCTACCTAAGTGGACAGGCAATATGTACGACCACAAGCTGAGTTTGTGGCATTTCTGGTGCTCGATTATTTCAGTTAATGTTTTGTTTTTCCCGATGCACTTTCTAGGTTTAGCGGGTATGCCAAGACGTATCCCGGATTACGCTATTCAGTTTGCTGATGTCAATCAAATTGTCTCCATTGGTGGATTTGCGTTTGGGTTGTCACAATTGATCTTTTTATGGGTGGTGATTAAGTGTATTCGTGGCGGTGAAAAGGCTGCTGCAAAACCGTGGGAACGTGCGGAGGGCTTAGAATGGACGGTGCCAAGCCCGGCGCCCCATCATACGTTTACTACGCCGCCTAAAGTCGATTAGAAACGAATAGGGTGAGTGAGATGAAACCGAATCCATCAAACAAAAAGCTCACAGTGAAGTTGCTTTTAGCGACCCTTTTGATGTTCGGGTTTGGCTACGCACTTGTCCCATTGTATGACGTAATGTGCGACGCACTGGGTATCAATGGAAAAACAAGTGAAGTGGCCGCCATTCAACCAACTGGTATGCAGCCAGATATGAGCCGAACCATTCGCGTGGAGTTTATGGCGCATGTAAGCCCCGATATGCCTTGGGAGTTTAAACCCAAAGTGATTTCGATGGACGTTCATCCCGGTGAAGTTGTGCAAACCGAATACCTTGCATTTAATGAAAGCGGGCAGAAGTTGGTGGGGCAAGCCGTTCCTTCTGTTTCTCCCGGGAATGGCGCTGCTTATTTCAATAAGATTGAGTGCTTTTGTTTTAACCAACAGCCTTTGGATGGCAAACAACAAGCTCAAATGCCGTTGATTTTTTATATCGAACCGGACTTACCGGAGTCGATACACACGTTAACGCTGTCATACACACTCTATAAACTTCCCCCTCCTACAGGTTCTTAGCCACTCAAGGAGAGAGATACAGACCAAGGCTGGTCAGTAAGGAGAGAAATTATGAGTAACAAGCCAGGAACATATTATGTTCCCGCTCAAAGTAGCTGGCCGATCATCGGTGCATTTGCTCTATTTTTAGTTGCCGTTGGTGCAGGAATGACCGTTCAGGGGACACAAAGTGAAGGGGCTGTGGGAACCATTGGTAGCATTGTGCTAGCGGTAGGTTTTCTCTTCTTGCTTTACATGTTGGCGGGCTGGTTTAGTAATGTGATTACTGAGTCTCTGAGTGGAAAGTACAGCTCGCAAATTACTCGTTCTTTTCGCCAAGGGATGAGCTGGTTCATCTTCTCTGAAGTGATGTTTTTTGGTGCCTTTTTTGGTGCGTTATTTTACGCCAGGATGATTTCTGTGCCTTGGTTAGGTGGGGCAGATAACAACTTCATGACCAACGAGGTTTTGTGGCCAACCTTCGAAGCGATGTGGCCACTCACACTGACTCCGGGTGGAGAAACAACACAAGCTATGCCGTGGCAGGGCATTCCCCTTACTAATACTATTTTGCTGTTATTGTCGTCGATTACGCTACATATGGCGCACATAAGCCTTGAAAAAGACAAAAGAACAGCACTGATTGTTTGGTTGGAAATCACCATCGTGCTTGCGGGCTTTTTCCTATATTACCAAGCGGTCGAGTATGCTCATGCTTATCAAGAAATGGGGCTCACGTTGCAATCTGGTATCTACGGAAACACCTTCTTTATGCTGACTGGTTTTCACGGTTTGCACGTCTGTCTTGGGACGATTTTCTTAATCGTATTATTGCTCCGAATCGCTAAAGATCATTTTTCGTCTAACAACCATTTTGCCTTCCAAGCAGGTAGTTGGTATTGGCACTTTGTGGATGTGGTTTGGTTATGTCTGTTTGTGTTTGTGTACGTGCTGTAGGTGCATTGGGCGATTAGTAAGGACGGGGATTCGGAGCCAGCCAGCCTGAACTGAGCGCAATAAGTAGAAGGATAACTACTAAAGCGGAGAACATGACTCGACGGCCTAAGTAATGACTCATAGGTTTGTCTCTTTTTTCGGGATTATCGGGGTCTTCACGAACCATTTCGATAAGCGCTTTTGCGAGGTTGAAGATAATGAAAAGCAGCAAAAGGACAAGCGTCAGTTTGAATAGAAATACGGTGGACATAGCACCTCCGGTTTCATCGTTGTTGTTATCGAGACAATTATGGCTATCGAAACGGTTTTGGGTTGCAGTTGGTTTAACTGTGGTTGTGTTTTCTCTTTTGGTCAAACTGGGTTTTTGGCAGCTTGAGAGAGGGCAAGAAAAACAGGCTTTGGAACAAGCCATTCTTGCGCGAGCGGATAGTGCGTACCAAGCATTAGGCGAAGTTCTTGAAGAAAACGATTGGAGAGAAGGCAGCATTCTCGGGAAAAAAGTGGAAGCTAATGTTGTTCCTCAGGCGTTTCCCGTGATTTTACTGGATAACCAAACGCATCAGGGCAATGTGGGCTATTTAGCATTTCAGATTGTCTCTATGAGTGATGAATCAGGAACCTATGCATTATTAGAGCTTGGTTTTGTGGAGGGAATAGCAGATCGTTCAATATTACCAACCGTCACAACACTCGAAGTGTCGACCTTTATCTCGGGACGTCTGTACCGAAAATCTGCTAACCCGTTGAGCTCTGAATTAATGCCAGAAGTTGGCGATGCCATTCGTGTGCAGAACCTTAATATCGTGCATCTGAATCAGCTACTTAATATTGAACTTATGCCCGCAGTCTTGCAGCCAGACAATCTAAAAAATTGGCCTTACGACTTTCCTTGGAACCCATTGCCGCTCAACAGCGCCAAGCATTTCGGTTATTCGATTCAGTGGTTTTCGATGGGGGGCGTTTTCTTATTATTGACCTTAATTGTTTTTGTTCGTTGGCAAAGAAAGTTGCGTCACATGGAGGTGAAGCATGACATCTAAAGTAACCAAAGGGCGGCTAATGTTGATTGCGTTGGTGTGTACGTTTGCGCTTCCTGCCGTCATCGCTAAGGTCATTCTCACCCAAGGGTGGTATCAAAGCGGTGTGACCAATAGAGGTGTGTTAGTTGAACCATACACCACGTTAGAGCTACTTGGTCAAGAGTCACCACTCAAGGAGCACGGGTGGCAACTCGCTTATGTTTTACCTAATGAGTGCACAGAACAATGCAGGCAGCAGCTTTACCTGCTTCAGCAAAGCCATGTCGCTTTAGGAAAATATCAAGAGCGTGTGGTGCCGGTGCTTTGGCAGACAGAGTTGTCCGGTACCGTAGATGTATCGATGACGACAATGCAAATGAATCAATCGGTTACCGCCAAAGTGAAACCCGGACAAATATTAATCGTTGATCCTCTGGGGCAATTGGTGATGTCTTACTCGCCGAAACCGAATGAAGATTTAGTCTCGTTCAACAAAGGTATGTTGGCGGATTTACGCAAGCTCTTAAAATTGTCACGAGTTGGTTAGAAAGGGGCGTATATGAAGTTAATTCAGTTGGTTAAATTCAGTTTGCTCCTAACTTTCGTGGTGATCATGTTAGGCGCGTATACTCGCCTTTCTGATGCAGGGTTGGGTTGCCCTGATTGGCCCGGCTGCTATGGGCACCTTGGTGTGCCTCATCAAGAAGAAGACGTAATACGTGCCAATCTTAATTTCCCTGAACGGGCTGTCGAGCATGAGAAAGCATGGCTTGAAATGATTCATCGCTATTTTGCAGGAACGTTGGGTTTGGTCATTTTTGCCATGACAGTGATATCAATGAGGTCTGAGCGCGTGAATCCTACTATTCCGATGCTTCTCAGTGTACTGGTGAGCGGGCAAGCACTTTTGGGGATGTGGACCGTGACGCTCAAATTAATGCCAGTCATCGTAATGCTTCATCTGCTTGGTGGCTTTACTTTACTGGTTCTGCAGGCGATTTTTTACTGCCAGTTAAAAGCGCAAAATAATCTCTATTTTTCTCCATCTTCCAGCTCGCTACGAGGCTTCTCATTATTGGTTTTTCTGGTTGTTTTTATGCAGGTGCTGCTCGGAGGGTGGACTTCGTCAAACTATGCCGCGCTCATGTGCACCTCACTGCCTATTTGTGAGGGAGATTGGATGAGTTATCTCTCATGGAAAGAGGCGTTTTCTTTCTGGCAAACCGGATTCGAGAATTACGAGTTTGGTGTATTGGAGTATCCGGCAAGAATGACCATACATGTTACGCATCGCCTCGGTGCGATGGTCACCGCCACCGTCGTATTGGCTTATAGCATTATGCTCATGAGGCAAGATTCCCATCATTCACAGCGCATTGGAGGATGGTTACTACTCACTTTAGCGTGTCAAATTATGTTGGGCGTGAGCAACGTTGTATTCCAACTTCCTATTTATGTCGCCGTGGCACATAACTTGGGTGCCGCCATTATGTTGAGTCTTGTTTGTGTGAGTCAGTTTTATTTGTGGCAGGGCAAAAAAGCTTGGAGTTACACCGCGAAAGGAGTTCGCTATGAGTAAAGAAATCGCACTGTCGTTAAATGAGCGAAAGCGACTAAGTTCCGTTTATTTGAAGTTAACGAAGCCTAAAGTAGTCGCATTAATGCTGGTGACGGCCGTTGTAGGGATGAGTTTAGCGCCTGTTACTGAGTTTCCTTGGTTGCAGGCGGCGGTTGGCCTAACAGGCATTGGTTTGATGGCAGGCTCCGCGGCAGCGTTTAATCACCTGATTGACCGCCGCATTGATGCGAGAATGGCTCGCACACACAAACGTCCGTTGCCATCGGGTGAAGCTAAGCCGTTATCGGTGATAGCCTTTGCGACGGCTTTAGGCGTCATAGGGTTTGTTCTTTTGTATGCGCTGGTTAACCCACTGACGGCATGGCTGACTTTGATGAGTTTACTCGGCTATGCGATGGTGTACACCATGTACCTCAAACGCGCTACTCCGCAAAATATCGTAATTGCAGGTATTGCGGGTGCGATGCCGCCTCTTCTCGGTTGGACTGCCGTAACAGGGCAGTTGCATGCGAATGCTTGGCTGCTTGTGATGATCATTTTTATCTGGACGCCACCACACTTTTGGGCACTCGCAATTCATCGCGTAGAGGACTATCGTAAGGTGGATATTCCAATGTTGCCTGTGACACATGGTACCGAGTACACCAAAACTTCTATTCTGTTGTATACGGTGTTGTTGACGTTGGTTTGTGTGCTGCCTGTAGCGCGCCGAGATAATTCTCCGATTTTTTCAAGATAAAACGAAAAAAGCCCATCCTACACAATGAGACGATCAACTCTAAATATAGACTGAAAAGCGATGTACGTTATAGATAGAAGATCGCCT
>NZ_WBOH01000005.1:0-437619 GCF_032648565.1 Vibrio sp. 2-1-2a | reverse complement strand
ACTTGCATGTGTTAGGCCTGCCGCCAGCGTTCAATCTGAGCCATGATCAAACTCTTCAATTTAAGATTTTGTTCGGCTCAATGAATACTGAACATTACATAAGTAATGTTTGAATTGACTGTGCTGAGTCTTTCGACTCAATGGTCACTTCGTATCATTGAAACCTAATTTGATACCGAAGTATCTAATTGGATTATCATCAACGAGTGCCCACACAGATTGATAGGTCTATATTGTTAAAGAGCTTGCTTCATAAGCTTTGCTATCGAAGCGGAGGCGTATTCTAAGGAATTAACTTTCAGTGTCAAACACTTTTTTAAATTAATTTTTAGAAGCTTTCTTTCGCCTTATTGCCAATTGCTTTTGCGTTTCCGCTTTGCCCTGACAACGGAGGCGCATTATAGGGAGATGATTTTTCTTGGCAACCCCTTTTTAGAAAAAAACTTAAAAAAAAGCATCGAGTGATTAAATCTCACTCAAACGCTTAATTTTAGCACTCAGTTGTTAACTTCAAGTAGCAAATAGGCAATCAGTATGTGTCTACCCAGCTCTCTTTAAAGCTGGTGATATCAAGATCCAGTGATTGCGCCGCTTCGATTTGCTCAATTGCCTCTAATTCTTTATTTACACTATTCATCGTCAATGTGTTGTTGTCTAACTCAAACACTTGTTGTTGAGTTTTGTAATAGAACTTAAGCGTAGTGAGCGCTTTTACATCGTCATTGCTCGCGGCTGCTTTAATGCTTTTTAGTTTACGAAATATTTTGTTGTGCAGTTGCTTGAGCTTCCAAACGTACAGCACCTCTTCCATGTATGGTCGAGTTTTAATTTGATTCAATAAAGAGAGGGAAGTTGCGACTGCGAGAACGACACCAATCAAATTCCAATGAAAGTTTCCCGTTGATTGTTCAGGTACGACTTCAGTGTTGCCAAACAAAACAATAAGCAAGGTACTAAAGGCAAGAGATGAGATAGCGAGCAACGCAACAAAACCGCCAATCACCAGGTTTACTTTCTTTTTATAAATGTCTTTATTTATCTTTTTGATTTCCATATACCGCTCCTAACAGGGTTGCCTCCTATTCTAACCAGCACACTCCGCACGACAATCGAAGCTTTGTAAGTAAGTTCACATTTACTATTAAACTCGCATCCCTTCCCTGCTTGGGTATATACTTCCGCGCATTCACTCTTCCTATATAGAGGCTAAATTCATGCGCTCTTTTGTTTTACGAGCTCGCGCGGCGCCAACCACCAGCAAAGCACTATTAGAAGGTGTTGGTAACGAGGCGCATACCGAGATCCTTGCTCATACCATGATGAACACCATGTTCGTTGCACAATCTCACCGTGAAGATGTGGTTGTCCACTTAGTATTAGAGAGCACGAAGGATTACTCGCGCACGATTACCATTCGTTCAAACGACATTACCAATATTGGCGGTTTTCACGAGTCAACGTTGATCGCTGCCGTTGCCCGTGCGTTGGACGCATCTGTTGGTATGGGTAAAGAGCAGCTTCGCGAAGTTGAACCGGGTATTACGGTTCGTACAGTAAGCTTCGAACGCTTGGTTCAAGAACTAGCCGAAGATCACCAACTTTATATGTTGGACAAGAAAGGCGAATTTGTTCGTGATGCAGAAATTGGTGAAAACCCATGCTTCTTGTTAACTGACCATATTCCGATGCCTAAGAAGTCTTTTAACAGCTTAAAGCGCCTTGGCACAGAGAAGATCAGCTTGGGTCCTAAGATGCTTTTCGCTTCTCAGTGTGTGGTATTGATCCACAACGAACTGGATATCCGCGAATTCTAGTTATTCGCGTACACGTTGCTAGATGATGAAAGAGGACTCGATTGAGTCCTCTTTTTTGTTTCTGATTTTCTATGCCGCGCTTATTTGCCGCCAATACTCAAGCGAGCAAAACGCACATCTGGCGCGAAGAAAGTGCGGCTATCATTAATAAGCTGGGTATCACCCACAGCTTCTACTTCTTGCAGCATCTTATAGAAGTTACCTGCAACTGTAATTCCGCGCACAGGTTGAACACGTTGACCATCACGGCACAAGAAACCACTCGCACCAAATGAGAAATCACCACTGACAGCATCTGCACCAGAGTGAACCCCTTGCAGTTCCACTAATTCTAGGTATTCACCTGCATTGACTTCTGACGCATTGCTGTTTCCTGTCGCAATCACTTTGTGATTGGCTGATACGTCTAAGCTCGATTTAGCACCGCGAGCTGCACTTGCTGTCGAGACTGCGCCCAAATAACTTGCAGTCTGGCTGTTGTGTAGCAAGGTTTTCAACTCACCATTAGCAATCATTACATTATCTTGAGTAGCGAAGCCTTCACTATCAAACCCTGCGATAGCCATACCATTCGGCATGTATGCCGCATCGGTAAAGGTAATCAAGTCACTCGCAACACGTTGACCAAGCTTATCACCCAGTGGCGTAATGCCTTTCATCGCGCTTACACCAGAGAAAGCACTGCCGAAAGCGCCGAATAAACTTGCCAGCGCATTGATGTGGAAAATAGCGGGGTAGTTACCCGTCGCAACCGGTACACCTTCAAGAAGATCACGAGCAAGGTTGTAACCGCCTTCTATACAATAAGCTGGATCCAACTCATCAAAACGGCGACCTAGCGACATTCTTCCCGCCATCGACTGTTTGCCGTCTTTTTCAAACAGGGTATACGCGTAACAAGTGAACGATCGCTCGAAATGTTGACATAACGTACCTTGAGTATTCGCGATGATGAGCTGAGTTTCACCGTCACTGTAACCATTGTATGGTGAGCTTGAAGCGTGAGGCAGAGCCACAACACCTTGCTCAAGCGCAAGAGACAGTTCAATTTTCTCATCGACCGATGTGGTATCGTCTTGCGCAATTTCTGCAATATCAGTGGTGATTTGGCTGTTCACGCAACTAATGCTCTGATGTTCATCTTGCTTGGAAAAGCGAGCACTTTGCAGCGCGTTTGTGAGCATCAAATCTAAACTTGGTTGCTCTAGTGATTCAGAATAACTTGTCGCGACACGAGCATCTTTAATAACTCGAACACCCAGCACTTGGCTTGAGCTAACTTTGTACTCATCCAGCTTGCCTTGGTTTGCTTTCAGAGAAAAGCTGCTGTTGCAGTTTACAATGACGTCCGCTTCTGCGCCTTGACGCTTTGCTTCTGATAGGACGTAATCAACCGCATTAAGAAGTTGTTTTTCTTGGCTCATTAGTTACCGCCTCCTACCAGAATATTATCTACTTTCAGTGTTGGCTGACCGACTGTTGTTGGTACTGAACCACTTACTGAACCACACATGCCCGGCGCAAGCGCCATGTCTTTGCCGACCATGCTGATTTCTTTCAACACTTTTGGACCCGTGCTGATAAGCGTTGCTGTTTTCAGAGGTTTGGTGATTTTGCCATTTTCAATGAGGTAAGCTTCACGAACAGCAAAGTTAAACTCGCCCGTTCCCGGTTGAACCGAGCCGCCGCCCATCTTCTTCGCATAGATACCACGTTCGATACCTGCCAGCATGTCGTCAAGTGAATGCTCGCCTTCTTCGATAAAGGTGTTACGCATCCGCGAGGTTGGTGCGAACTTGTAGTTCTGACGACGACCAGAACCCGTAGGCTCATAACCAGTCTTCATGCCACCCATTTTATCGACCATAAAGCTGGTTAGCTTACCGTCTTTGATCAATTGAGTTCGCTGAGTCTTCATGCCTTCGTCATCAACATGAATCGAGCCCCATTCGTTGGTCATGGTGCCATCATCGACAGCATTCACTGCAGTGTGAGCAACCATTTCGCCCATTTTTTCGTGGAATACGGACGCTTTCTTCGCAACCGAAGTGGTTTCGAGTAAGTGACCACACGCTTCATGGAAGATAACGCCGCCAAAGCCGTTACCAATTACCACTGGCATTTCACCCGATGGACAAGCATCCGCGCCAAGTTTCACTAACGCTTGCTGCGCGATAGTTTGACCCAGCTCTTTCGCATCTATCTGCTCACTGAACTCCCAACCGGCAAGAGCGCCAGGACCTTCCATACCAGAAGACTGCTCATTACCTTTTTGAGCAACGGTGTTACCCGCCACACGAATGTAGTGACGCGTATCGTCTACATGCAAACCTTCTGAGTTGAAGATAGACACTTGCTGCTCGCGCTGAAGCACACTACCAATGAACTGGCTGATGTACTCACTTTCTGCACGCGCAGCTTGGTCAACTTTCAATAGAAACGCGATTTTTGAATCTAAGTTGGCATCCTGACTTAACGGCATGCGGCAACCGTGTTGGATTGGGTAGCGGTTCAAATTTAAAGAACCTGCTGACGCGATTTGTTCACGCTTGTCTTTTGCCGCAAGCAATGAGGTTACGCGTTTTAGCTCGGCTTCGTCCGTGCTATTGGTGTATCCATAAAGCACTTTGTGACCGAAGAAGAGGCGAATACCGATACCAAAATCAATCCCCGAATTGACCTTGTCCACCTCACCAGATGCGATCTGGACGGTGTTAGTTTGATGATGTTCAACGAATAGTTCAGCGAAATCAGCCCCTAAAAAGAGAGCATGATCGATCACTGACTTCGCTGTTGCAGAATTAAGCATGAAGTCTCCTTGCTCGATGATCGTCTTAGCCTTCCTAATTAACTGTCGAAAAGTTCAACAAAGTTAAATTGGCAACGCGTTAAATTTTAACAGTTTTTTAACCTTGTTTTATGCTAATCCTTGCTTAGCGAGACCACGATTATTTATTAAATATTCCAGGTTCAGCTCTTTCACCAGAGCGTTGCACTAGTAAATTCCACACGACGAACCATTTAGATGCTTACTCTATCACTCACCTCGCATAATTGAATACTCAATAATAATTACTCTCAAAAAACGTATCCCTTCTACAAGGGTCCTGCTATCATCCGAGCGAAATAGTCGGGGGGCCACGTATTACGCGTTGGCTGAGATCGAAATTCGAGACCCGTTGAACCTGATTCAGTTAGCACTGACGTAGGGAACTATGCGCACTTTGCCTTTCGCCTAGCTTACTAGGCACGCTGCAGCGGATACGAAAATCGATCTGCCTACCGTGGTCAAAGTCAGTTCCTATACGTCTTGTAATAGGAGCGACCATGACGCAGCAATCACAGCCTAATTCCCACAAGACGCCATCTGCAACAACTCCAATCGTTTTGACGATCGCTGGTTCAGATAGCGGTGGCGGCGCCGGTATTCAGGCAGACATTAAAGCCATGTCTGCAACAGGCAGTTTTGCATGCTCTGTCATTACTGCAATTACCTCGCAAAATACTCAAGGCGTTTCCGCCATTTTTCCTATCCCACTTGAGCACGTTGAAAGCCAACTCGATGCGGTGTTTACTGACCTTAATATCGTGGCCGTTAAAGTCGGCATGCTGGCCGATGCCAACATCATCAAAGTAGTGGCTAACAAAATTAAACAGTACCAACCGAAACACCTGGTCATTGACCCAGTGATGGTGGCCACCAGCGGTGATTTATTGCTGGAGTACTCCGCAATTAGCACTTTAAAACAAGAACTCATCCCTCTCGCAGACATCATCACCCCTAATCTTCCTGAGGGCGCAGCGTTAACCGGAAAAGCAGCGCCGCAATCCGAAGCTGAAATGAATGAGATGATTGCAAATCTCCGTGAACTCGGCGCAAAAGCAGTCTTGTTGAAAGGCGGTCACTTGGAGAAAGGTGAAAACAGTAGCGACCTACTGATCATGCAAGACTCTTCAGAACTCATTAGCGCGACGCGCTTCCCAACCAAGAATACACACGGTACGGGATGTACGCTTTCTTCTGCTATTGCGTCTTACCTTGGACAAGGCAATAACCTGCACAAAGCCGTGCATTTAGGTAAACAGTACATCTCTCAAGCGATCGCCCATGCCGATGAGCTGGAAGTCGGTAAAGGTCACGGCCCGGTCCACCACTTCTTCGCAGGCCACACGTATGTGCGCTAACGCGATTGGTATTCAGTTTAGTCACGCTAGTCTGCAATACAACGACAGCCAGGCACCCACTCTGGCAGGAGTGAACATGACCATTCCTGCAGGTCAGTGGACGGTTTTACTGGGGCGAAGCGGCTGCGGTAAAACCACCATTTTGCGCTATCTCGCCGGCTTACTTGATGAACAGGTGAAATGGCAAGGTGAACTGACGACCACTGACGGAATAGCTTTGCACGAGCGTATCGCTTACATGGCTCAACAGGATTTGTTACTGCCGTGGCTCAACGTGCTGGACAACGTTTGTTTGAGTTCTCGCTTTTCTCACGCTAACTCAAATTACGCAGGTGAGAAACAGCGCGCTATTCAATTGCTCGAACAAGTTGGATTAGCTGACTACGCCTACGCTAAGCCAATGCAACTTTCCGGAGGTATGCGCCAGCGTGTTGCTCTTGCTCGTACACTGATGCAGGACAAACCTCTGGTCTTGATGGACGAGCCTTTCTCTGCACTCGATGCCGTTACGCGCCATAAGCTGCAAACCTTATCGGCCACGCTGCTCAAAGGAAAAACGGTCGTGCTGATTACTCACGATCCGCAAGAAGCCGTTCGTCTTGCCAATCAGTTGTATGTACTGCAAGGCACACCTGCACAAGCTAAACATCTGCTGGTGCCAGATACGATGCCTCCTCGCGTGCTTGATGGCGAATGTGCCGCCTTGCAACAAGCGATCTTGGATCAGCTGGAGAAAGATTATGAGTGATATGACTCAATACAACTCTGTCTCAGAACGTATCAGCAAAAAAGAACGAGTAACCCATCCAGCTCTGCGCTTGGTGATCAGCACTGCGGTCATTTTAGGTCTGTGGCAACTGATTGTCGTGGCGTTCGATATGCCCAGCTTCATTTTGCCTGCGCCTGTTGATGTGCTGAATAGATTGATCTCCCGCTATGACGTGTTGCTCGCACACACCTGGGTCACCGCACAGGAAATCCTGCTTGGTCTTGGACTCGGCTTGTCGATGGGTTTGCTGTTTGCGCTGCAAATGTTGCTGTTCGAACCACTAAAACGCTGGCTGCTACCGATTCTGATTGCTAGCCAGGCGATTCCGGTATTTGCCATTGCACCTGTTCTGATGCTTTGGCTTGGCTACGGCATCGCATCAAAAGTCGTGATGGCAGCGATCATCATCTTTTTCCCTGTTACGACTTGTTGTTACGACGGTTTACGCAATACCCCAACCGGATACCTGGATTTGGCGAAAACGATGAGCGCTTCGAAATGGCAACTTCTGCGTCACATTCAGTTGCCCGCGGCACTGCCAACATTGGCTTCAGGCATTCGTGTCGCAGTCGTTATCGCCCCAATTGGAGCGGTCGTGGGCGAGTGGGTCGGTTCAAGTGAAGGCTTGGGTTATCTGATGTTACAAGCCAACGCACGCATGATCATCGACGAGATGTTTGCCGCACTGTTTATCCTCGCCGTGCTGTCCATCGCACTCTACTTCATCACTGACAAATTATTGAAAAAAGCCATCCCTTGGGAAAGCAAATAGATAAAACAACTAGAGATCACCAAAAGGAAGATTACCCGTGAATAAAAACAAACTTATTAGCGCTGCAGCTCTGCTTGCTTCAATTGTTTCAACTAACGCACTGGCGGCCGAAAAAGAGCTGACTTTGATGTTGGATTGGTTCGTGAATCCGAACCACGGCCCTATCGTTATTGCGAAAGAGCGTGGTTACTTTAAAGAGCAAGGCTTGAAGATCAACATTCAAGAGCCTGCCGATCCAAGCACGCCACCTAAACTGGTAGCCGCTGGCAAAGTGGATATGGCGATTTCATACCAACCAAGTCTGACGATTGATGTTGCCGCAGGCCTGCCGCTTATCCGCTCTGCAACGTTAATCGCAACACCACTGAATACCATGATGGTGCTGGACAACGGTAAAAACGACAGCCTTGCCGATCTAAAAGGCAAGAAGATCGGTATTGCTATCGCGGGTAATGAAGAAGCAACCATCGGCACAATGTTGGCACAAGAGAATGTGAAGTTTTCTGACGTACAAATCATCAACGTTGGCTGGGCGCTATCTTCCTCTCTGGCATCAGGTAAAGTGGATGCGATTTGGGGTGGACTACGTAACTTCGAAACTAACCAGCTTGCGTTAGAGGGTTACCAAGCTAAAGCCTTCTTCCCGGAAGAACACGGCGTGCCAGCATATGACGAACTTGTGTTTGTCGCGAATGCAAAAACATACGACAAAGAGGCCATCAAAGCCTTCAACAAAGCGCTTGAGCAAGCCACTACTTACATCGTGAACCATCCAAAACAATCTTGGAAAGAGTTTGTTGCTTACTCTCCAGACACGCTGAACAATGAACTGAACCAACGCGCCTGGAATGACACTTTGACTCGTTTCGCGCTTCGCCCATCCGCAGTTGATCTAAAACGCTACGACGATTACGCCGAGTTCATGTACTCACAAAAAATTATCGAAACGCTACCAAAAGCGAAAGATTACGTGCCTAGCTTTGACTAATTCTGAGGTTATCCCATTATGAAATACCAAGATTTGATCGACGCTTGCCGTCAAGACTGGCAGGAATACACCGAGCACCTATTCGTTCAGCAATTAGCGCAAGGCACGCTTGCTCAACCTTGTTTTCTGCATTATTTGAAACAGGACTTTTTATTTCTCAAGCAATACGCGCGCGCTTACGCATTAGCGATTTATAAAGCACGTACTTTGTATGACATGCGTCGTGCACTGCCGAGCGTTCATGCGTTGTTGGATTCAGAAATCGCTCACCATGTTACTTACTGTGGTCAATGGGGCTTGACTGAATCCGATCTGGAAAACGAACCGGAAGATTTCGGCACCGTTGCCTACACGCGTTATGTATTGGATGCAGGTATGACCGGTGATTTGGTTGACCTGTATGCCGCGTTAGCACCTTGCTCTATCGGCTACGCTGTGATTGGCAAAATGCTGATGGACGATGAAAATACCTTCATCGAAGGTAACCCGTACGCAAGTTGGATCACCCTCTATGGCGGTGAAGAGTTCCAGTCAGGTGTTGCGGAGGGCGCAGCGCACTTTAATGAGCTATTGGCTGAAATCGATATCAACAGCCAGCGCGGCCAGAACCTGATTCAGGTATTCAAAACCGCAACGCGTATGGAAGTCGCTTTCTGGCAACAAGGTCTAAACGCGCAATAAGGTTAATTGGAGAATCTCATGTTAATAGAACAAATCACTCAAGCATTAACCGCAGTGCGTCAGCAAAAGCCTTTAGTCGTGAACATTACCAACTACGTGGTGATGAACAACACGGCGAACGCTTTATTGGCTATCGGTGCTTCGCCTATCATGGCGCATTCAAAGCAAGAAATGGCAGAAATGATGTCGTTTGCTGGCGCTTTGGTGATCAACATCGGCACCCTAGACAGCGTTTGGACACCGCGCATGAGCTACGCCGTAGAGCAAGCCAACTCGAACGGTAAAATCGTTGTGCTCGACCCTGTCGGTTGCGGCGCAAGTTCACTGCGCACCGAAACCTCGCGCGAAATCGCCCGCCTTGCAAACAAGTTAATCATTCGTGGTAATGCTTCCGAAATCATTGCTCTCGCTGGTGAGCAAGCGCAAAGCAAAGGTGTAGATGCACTCGACAGTAGTGATGCGGCCCTTGGGGCGGCTCACTTCTTAGTTGAAGAATACGGAGCGAGCGTGGTGATCTCCGGCGAAACTGACTACATCGTGACAAAAGAGCAAACCGTACAGCTGAATAATGGTCACGAGATGATGCCATACGTAACCGGAATGGGCTGCACACTGACGGCACTGACTGGCGCTTTCGCAGCAATCGGCGAGGAAACAGGCCTTGCTGCGGCAGCGGTGCTTGGCGTTGTGGGTGAAATTGCGGCTGAGCAAGCGCGAGGGCCAGGTAGCTTGCAAATGCATCTTTTGGATGAGCTTTACCAACTGGATGAAGAAACACTGGCAACACGTCTTAAATTACAAGTGAGATAAATCGCTTCTCAATGCTTTAAACGCCTCTCACTCCAACTAAAGTGGGAGGCGAAAGGAAACACAATGAACGCCTATCGTTTGTATTTGGTCACCGACGACCAACAAGATTTACCCACTCTCAAACACGTTGTAATAAAGGCGGTAGAAGGTGGGGTCACCATGGTACAGGTGCGCGAAAAGCACGGTGATGTACGTGCGTTTATCGAACGTGCTCAAGCCGTCAAGACGATCCTTGAAGGCACTGGCGTCCCTTTAATCATCAATGATCGTGTTGATGTTGCCCTTGCTGTTGATGCTGATGGTGTCCACTTGGGGCAATCAGATATTCCCGCAACTATCGCTCGCGAGTTGATTGGACCAAACAAAATTCTCGGTTTATCCATCGAAAATGAAGAGCAGCTTGCAGAAGCGGACTCTCTTCCGATTGATTACATCGGTTTAAGCGCGATCTTCGTGACGCCAACCAAAAACAACACCAAAAAACACTGGGGTATTGAAGGTTTGAAGATGGCGCTGAACAGCACGTCCTTACCAATCGTCGCTATTGGTGGCATCAACGAAACCAACATTCCTGCCCTGAGTGCGACAGGTGTGCATGGTTTGGCTTTGGTTTCTGCCATTTGTCATGCAGAAAACCCAACCAAAGCAGCAGAATACTTACTTTCTCTGATGGATTAAGACCCCAGCGCTTAAGGATGAGCGCCTTTACCTTCCGGATAAATATCATCAATTCATCACTCAACCTTCATTCTCTCGTCAAATTGACAAAGCGTTGATAAGTTTTTCACGCCAGATAACGTAAGATAAGTCCCTTATTTTCACGTGGTTGAATAACCCTCAATAAAAACAAAACGCTCTCAATGAAAACCAAAAAATATGGATTGATGATGCTCGCCTTGTTTGTTCTTGGCATCATCCCAATGTCGCTGTTTGGCTCTTATCACGATCTCACCTCACAGGTGCCAGAAAGTCTGGGTATTACTTTTACTTTGCTCACAGATTCTGCTGGTAGCAAAGGCTTTTTAATTACGTTAACACTGCTACTGCTTTCTTTATGTCGCTTTAAACCAAGTCGCATTGAGTGGATGCAAAAACTCTCAATGTTAGGGCTGTTACTTGTGATTGGCTTTGCCAGCAAAACGGGACTAAAACTGATGACAGAAAGCCCGCGCCCGTACACGGAATTGCTCGCAGCAGAACAATTAATTGAAACACCAGAAGCGTTTTATCAGTTGGATACAAAGCAACAAGCCAACGTAATTAACCAGATTTCTGAACACGTCAGTGATTGGCGGACGCGGCATTGGCAAGGCGAGAAAGACTATTCTTTCCCATCCGGCCATACGATTTTCGTTTCGATTTGTCTGGCTTTCTTTGGTGGGTTGGTCTTACAGAACAAGTGCTATATCTCTGCACTGTCATTGTGGATGTGGGGAATGAGCGTCGCATATAGCCGCTTATGGCTGGGCATGCATCGCCCTGAAGATTTAATAGGTTCGGTCTTGTTTGTAGCGATTGTATTTACTTTACTCCCGACATTTCAGATTAAGAAACAGATGCCGTTTGTTTCTCTCGCTTCGCGCTAATGCGAACGATGACTAGATAAAAAAGAAGCCAGCGATTCGCTGGCTTCTTGCTTTCAAGCGCTACTTTTTTCTAGCCATTTTTTGGTGGTTCAAACGCCGTTAGTTCTAATTCTGGGCCAGTGTATTTTTCAATACGAACCAGTGCCGAGTTCGCCGCACAGCCGTTTGCAAGTCGAGAGGTCGGAATATCCAACGTTAACACGTTACAACCGCCGTTCTTACAAATGCCGGTTTTCGGATCCAAATCCGGCCAACCGCCTTCATGAATACATACTGAACCTTGCTTGATTCGGTCAGTCACTTCCGCGCCAACCAATACTTGGCCACGGTTGTTAAACGCACGAACTAGATCGCCCGTTTTAATACCACGCGCTTTCGCATCTTCAGGGTGAATCCAAATAGGTTCACGGTTTGCAATTGCGTACTCTTCGCGAATCTTCGCGTAGTTAAACTGGCTGTGTAGACGATGCGCTGCGTGCGCGGTCATTAGCTGCAACTCGCCATCTTTTGCATTGCCGGTGTACTCGGTTGGTGCCATCCACGTAGGGTGTGGAGGACAATCTTCCAACTGGTAACCTTCAATGGTTTTCGAGAAGATTTCAATCTTACCACTTGGCGTACCTAGCGGGTTCATGATCGGGTCTTCACGGAAATCCGCGTAACGAACAAACTGTGCGTTCTTCTCGTTCCACTTCATCTCGATCAGTTGGTTATCCTCCCAGAACTTGCTGAAGTTCGGCATTGCTACGCGAGAGCCACGGCCACCTTGTTGCGCCACCTTGTAGAAGCCGTACAGCCATTCCATTTCGGTTTTGCCTTCGGTGTACACATCACGTCCACCCGGTGCTAGCATCTCCGCCATGTCCGCGAATACATCGAAGTCATTACGCGCTTCACCTTGTGGCTCAACCACTTGCTTCATTGGCACCAAGTGTTGGTTACTGTAGTCACCCGTCATCGTTAAGTCGTTGCGCTCGAACGATGTGGTGATTGGTAGGACGATGTCCGCGTGCTTCGCAGCCGCTGTCCAGTAAGGTTCTGAAATCACGATCAGTTCAGGCTTTTGCCATGCTTTAATCAAGCGGTTGGTGTCTTGGTGGTGAGTAAAGTTCGCACCACCTGCCCACCAAATCATCTTGATATCTGGGAACGTCAGTTCATGACCGTTGTGATGGTAGGATTGACCTGGGTTTTCCAACGCCTCGACAATACGCGCCACAGGGAAGCTTTGCACCGCGCCAGATACCGCCCAGTCGTTACCCGCAGAAGAGCCGCCACCCAGTGATGCTGAAATCGCAGGAAGCACGCCAGCGTCACGAGCAGGGTTACCACCGTTTGAGTAGTGGTAAGAGAAACCAAAACCACCGCCCGGTAAACCGATTTGACCCAACATCGTTGCCAGTGTAACCAGCATCCAGTGACGCTGCTCACCGTATTGTTGGCGCTGCATACCCCAACCAGCCATCAACATGGTGCGGTTTTTACTGAAGATGTCCGCCAGTAGCTCAAGTTGCTTCGCAGGTACGCCACAGATTTGTGATGCCCATTCTGCTGATTTTTCTACGCCGTCTTCTTCGCCCATCAGGTACGCTTCAAACTTATCGTAGCCTGCGGTGTATTTATCGAGGAAGGCTTTATCGTGCTTACCTTGTTTCACCAAGGTGTGTGCGATACCCATCATCATTGCTACGTCGGTCATTGGGTGAGGAGCAATCCACTCCGCATTCTCACCAAAGAACTCGATGGTTTCAGAACGAATAGGGTCAATCGCAATAACCGTCTTGCCTGATTTTTTCAATTGATGGAAGAATTCAAGACCAGCACAGTCTGTTGAGCTCCACGCGATTTTTAGAGTGTTGATTGGGTTTAAGCCCCAAAGCACAACCACATCGCTGTGCTCTAGTACCACTGGGTATGTAGTTTGTTGCTCGTACACTTCGATAGAGCCCACAACGTGCGGCATGATGATCTGCGCAGCACCCGTTGAGTAGTCACCCAAGTGGCCTGAATAGCCGCCCGCCATGCTCATGTAACGTTGCAGCAAGGTTTGTGCTTTGTGCAGCACGCCACTTGAACGCCAGCCGTAAGAGCCAGCAAACACAGAAGCTGGGCCATATTCTTTGCGAATTCGCATGTGCTGCTCGTGGATCAGCTTGTAAGCCTCATCCCAAGACACACGCACAAACTCATCACTACCGCGCACACCTTCTGGCGACGATGGGTTTGCCAAGTAGCCTTTACGTACCATTGGGTACTTCACTCGCGCCTTGGTATGCACTTGGTCAGGCCCAGTAGTTTGTAGACTATTTGGTACAGTTTGTGGCAGAGCATTAGTAGTCGAAACCAACTTACCATCTTTCACTTCACATAACATTGGGCCCATGCGGCCCGCTGTCAAAATGCCCTTGCCACGCTGGTTTGAAGACGCAACAGACATAGGTGCAAAAGAAGTAAATGCCATGGCGCCAGCCGCCATACCTGTGCCTTTTAGAAATCCACGACGGGTTAAATTAGTCATAATCTTATCCTTCTATTTATCGTTAGTGACCAACCACATCTTTCGCGTGGTGCTGGAAGAACTTAGTAAGAATTTCTAGGTTTTCGGCAGTGATGTCTGTTCGATCACCCATACTCTTCGCCACTGGTCCCCAAGCGTTCACTGTGAAGTGATTTGAAGGAATTTTCGCGTGACAAGTTGCACAATAAACGTTGTCTAGCTCTTCTGCGTATGACCAAACTGGGTCAAGTGTATCCACAACAGGAGAATCGATCGTGCCTGTTAGTGACACTGCGCGCCATTCGTTGCCGTAAACGTCGGCCTTAAACTCACCGCCCTCAAGAGATTGCTGACCTTGCTCGGTTAGCGTTGCTACGATGGCACGTTGACCTTCACCCATGTACAGCACTTGCTCTGCGCCTTTCATTTGGAATGCGTCCAACTTAACAGTACGCTCATCACCTTCAGAGCTGATTACTTCTAACTTCGTCGTTGGGTTAATTTTACCCATCTCACCCATTGCGATTTCAGTCACAGGGTAAACGACTTCGGCACCAGGTGATGTTTTTGTGGTGAAGCTCATCAACGTTTCAAATGCCTTGCTGTCTAGCTCAGCTTCTGGTGCAAAGTGAGCAACGCCTTTGTGACAATCGATACACGTTTGATCGTTCGCTTTTGCGTACTCGTGCATTTTCGCTGCATCGCGAGATTGCTCAAATTCTTCCATCGCGTCAAAGTCGTGGCAAGAACGGCACGTTGCAGAGTCGTTTTCACGGAACTGCTCCCACACCATCTCCGCAAGCTCTTTGCGGTGCGCTTCGTATTTTTCTGGCGTGTCGATCTTGCCAGTCACGAACTCATGGTAGATGTCTTTCGATGCACGAATCTTCGTGATCAGGTAGTCCATCGGTTCTTGTGGGATGTGGCAATCAGAACACTCGGCACGAATGCCTTTCGCATTACTGAAGTGCACTGAGCCTTGGTACTCTTTGTAAGGGATTTCCATAGAGTGGCACGAGAGACAGAACTCAGTATCAGAGGTGTAATGCATTACCGCTGCAGTACCACCTAATGTTAACCAGCCCACACCAATGCCGGCAGCAACCAGCAGTGCAACATATCGTTTTTTTATTGACATAATTAGCAACACTTCCAAATAAAATGTAATTATAGATCGCAAAATACTACTTTATGGGTAGTTCTCTCTTGATCCACATCATTTCCGTGTTGCTCTAAGTGTCTCAAGTATGAAATTTCGTTATTTTCATCCCATAAATGAATATTCAGTAAGAATTCATTACCCAACCAGGCATTCACCACACAAATCACTTTTGTAAGTGCAACCGTTTGATTAAAGAGATAAGAGGATGAGAAACTGGCTCTCTACATAAATGCTGTAAGGACACGCATGTCAGTTTATATTGAGACTCACCGAAGCCGATTAAGACCTATCGAAGCCAGCGATTGGGAACTATTTCAGCGATTACATTCCGAACCAGAGATCATTGAGCTCTGTTTTGATCGCCCGAGCGAAAAACAAATAAAAGAAAAATTTGCTTCGCGATTATTACCATGGACACCAGACAGTCCGCACTGGCTTTGCCTCGTCATACTCGATAAGCAATCTGAACAACCGATTGGCGTCACTGGCCTTGCCATTGAAGAAGGTAACGCAGAGGTGGGTTACTTACTTTTGCCTGAATTTCATGGCCGACAGTTTGGAACAGAAACCCTTCAAGCGCTTCTAAATTGGGCGAGAGCAACACATGACATCGACCGCTTTTCCGCTACGGTCACTGAAGGGAATATTGCTTCAGAGCGTGTTCTCATGAAGTGCGGATTCGAGCTATCTGAAGTCATTCCTGACGCATACCAAATTGGCGACAAGCGTTACGCCGACAAAATCTACTCGCTACAAAAATAAGGATGTATTTTGAATAAAGTAGTCATCGTTACTGGCGCAAGCCGAGGCATTGGAGCCGCAACAGCGAAAAAACTGGCCGAGCAAGGCTATGCCGTGTGTGTTAATTACCGTGCGCAAAGTGAAGCAGCTCACCAAGTGGTCAGAGACATACAAGCAAATGGCGGAAAAGCGATCGCCGTTCAAGCAGATGTATCGGACGAGCAACAAGTGCTCAATCTTTTCGATGCAACAGAAAACGCACTAGGCTCAGTCACCCATTTGGTCAACAACGTTGGCATTCTATTTACTCAGTCACCGTTGGCGGAAATCAGCTTGGAACGCTTTCAGAAAGTAATGAACACTAATGTGAATAGCTGCTTTCTTTGTTGTAGAGAAGCGGCGAAGCGATTCAGTACTGGTGGCGCAATTGTGAATGTTTCTTCTGGGGCATCACGCTCAGGCGCGCCATTTGAATATGTCGATTACGCCACATCAAAAGGCGCAATGGATACCTTAACCAAAGGGCTATCGCTTGAATTGGCAGACCGAAATATTCGCGTCAATGGCGTTCGACCTGGTTTCATTTATACCGATATGCACGCAGATGGTGGAGAACCAAACCGAGTGGATAGGCTCAGCCCTCAAATTCCACTGAAACGGGGCGGTACGGTAGAAGAAGTGGCGAATGCGATCGCTTGGCTACTCAGTGGTGAAGCTTCTTATGTTACAGGCTCTTTTATCGATCTTTCAGGCGGTAAGTAAAATGGAAGTCAACATTCGACAAGCAACTCCTGACGATTTGGATGCAATTTTTGAATTAAACCTACAAATCAACGCACTGCATTTTGCCAACGCGCCTGAAGCTTTTGTAGCACCTTCGGAAGATGACCGAGCGTTCCTCATTCAGGCTCTCGAGAATGATGAACGCTTGTTTTTAGTCGCAGAACATGAAAAGGAGGTAGTCGGCTTTTTAACCGCGATGATAACTCAGAATGAAACCGTCAGCTTTCTGATAAAAGATCCTATTTGTCGAGTAGGAACGATTGTTGTCGATGAGGAGCAAAAGCAACAAGGCATCGGTCGCCAACTGCTTGAGGGCTGTGAGCAATGGGCGCGCGATGCCAATGCTACACAAGTTCGATTAGAAGTGATGGAATTCAATCAACCAGCACAGCGGTTTTACGACAAGCAAGGTTTTAAAACTAACTCACGCATTATGCTGAAACATTTGTAACGATAACGACAATTAAGCGCTTTTCACGACTAAAGCCACCTAAGTCGCATTTATCGATGCAATTTATCCCCTGATTTTAGAAAAGACGATATGATGTGCGGATAAAGGAGATTCGAACATGATTTATCTTTTCGATTGGGGGAACACCTTAATGGTGGATTTCCCTCACGCACAAGGAAAAATGTGCGATTGGGAACACGTAGAAACGATTCCTCTGGCCAAAGAAACACTGGCAACACTTTCCCAAAATCATGCTATTTACATCGCGACCAGTGCGTCTGATTCCAACATGGAAGAGGTTCAGCGTGCATTCGTCCGCGTCGACTTAGACCAGCACTTAAATGGCTACTTTTGTTTTGCCAATCTCGGCATCGCTAAAAAACAACCTGAGTTTTATCTTGCTATCGCAAAACAACTAGGGGTTAACGTGAGTGAGTTAACTATGGTTGGCGACTTGCCTCATAAAGACATTTACCCTGCAATGCAAGCTGGCGTAAATACGATTTGGTTTAATCCAACAGGAGCCAATGCGCCAGCCGATCCCATTCCGAATCAAATTCGCTGTTTATCTGAACTCGTACCTTAACCATCACTAACCTGCACTAATCAAGGAAGATGAATGCAAATCAGACCCATCCAGGTAAGCGATATCGAGCGCTTTACCGAACTGTGGAACCGAGTCTATGCCGAAGGTAAATACCTGCGCAGTCCGGCTCCAGATAAAGACACCCTGACCAATATTTTACGTCGCGTAGAACTTGAATCGATTCCTCAATTTGTTGCTTTGGACAATCACGCTCTGATTGGTAGTGTAGAGGTTTTTCCTGCCGAACTGTGCGGTTATGAAGGCGGTCAACTCACTAGCACAGGCATTTTAGGTATTCATATCGATAGAGCGTTCAGAGGAAAAGGGCTAGGTAAGCAGCTATTGTCTGTCGCACTTAAAAGTGCCTGGGAATATGGTTACGACACCATTGTACTTAATGTTTATAAGGAAAACCTTGCCGCGATAGCGTTGTACGAACGATTTGGATTTGAGCACCATGGTGAACTAGGAGAAGTCTCTCTCCCCAATGGCGAAGTGTTGATGAGTCAGAAGATGATGTTAAGCGCGCCTAACAACCCTCAGTAACGTGCCCTCGGACGATAGACTCTGTGGATGCTTGATTTACATAATAGAAATAGCATGCCTCTTCTGCCAAGGTATACCCTTGCGGCCAAATGTACACCACCCGATCCAGACCTGACTGGTCGACAAATTGATAATCGGGAATAGACACAAAGTGGGTACTGTTTGGGTGTTGCTGACCAATAATACAAAAGTCACTGCCTTTGCAGGGAACATCAATTTGGGACACGCCACTCAGCGGCAAATCGATTTCTAATAACGCGCCAATGCTATTGGCGCTCGCTTCTGGCATACCGCTTAAGGTTTTTACGTTCCTATCAATATAGTGGACTTGGTTTTGCTCGGCGGCATTGTCTATCGCCACTCGGGCGTTAAAAAATTTAAGCGCGGTACCCAATGACGAATTGGAACTGTGTAACATCGACGCATAGGCTTGGCGATGAATGTGGAGTAGTGTTGGCAACGCAGCCAAAGCGATGAAAGCCAAAGTGGCGAGCACTATGGTGATTTCCATCAGCGTAAATCCCTTTAATCTCACTTTTTTATCTCAGCAGAATGAATGGTCGTTTGCCTCACATCCATGTGAGACCTTGCCAATATATCGCTGATTTAAAAGGTTTAAAGCTCTAGTAGATGACAAACAAGAGTCATGGGCCAAAGTTGAGACCGCTCGCCAAGTTACTATGCAAACGCACACATTTATGTGTCAATTTTAGGACTTTATTTATCAATCACTTATTTACTGAAGTAGATTACCCGAGTAGTGGAACGTTATTACGCACAAGTCCGCGACGTACGTTAGTGCACATCTTCCCGAAACGACGGATCTCATCAAACTGCGGAATCACACCCCGCCCCATTGCCGACTCCCAATAAGTAACCTCTGAATCGACCATTTCTAATAATTTCTTTGGACAACCGATGCACTGCCCTTCCGGCCCACACACAAAAGTTTCCGGTTCGTAAATCGGTAGCTCAGCTTTTACTTGCTCGATGATATTACGCATCGCGGTCATTCGATCTGGCTTTAACGTCATCACTCTGCTCCACGGATTAAGATGAAGCAGAATTGTACTCACTGGCACGTGAATGTCCCTACCCAATTTAGGTATATTCTGTTTGAACCGATTTTTTTATCGTCAGCTCTGGCTTTTTAACCACTAGATAGACCGCCGTGGCCGCTAATACAAAGCCAGAAATGCCCATCCAATCAAACGACTCACCAAACGCGAGCCAAGCTTGAATCGCTGTTGTTGGCGGCACTAGGTAAAACACAGACGCCACACTCGAAGACGCGCCATTTCTCACCATGTACAGCAGCAGTAGAATAGCTACACAAGAGAGCACGACGACCAACCACAACACAGTCAAAATAAACTCCAGTTCCCACTGCACTTGCATGGTTTCAAACTGCATCGCAACAGGCAGAAACATGATGAGTGCGGCCAAATATTGCACCGTCGCACCACCAACCATATCCACCTGTTGGCAATATTTCTTCTGATACAGCGTCCCTAACGTTATACCAACCAAAGACAGTAAACAGACTCCAATGGCTAAGAACTTATGTTGCTCAGACTGCCACTCCATGTTTCCCATCAGCACCATAGCGATGCCGACAAAGCCTAGAGCCAAACCCAGCCATTGCGAGGGTTTAAATTCCTCACGAACAAACACCACCAGCAAAGCCGCGGTTAAAATCGGCTGAATGCCCACCAACAACGAACTCAGCCCGGCAGGCATACCCAAATCAATAGCGAAATAAGTGCCGCCTAAATAGAAGCCATGGATCAACACACCCACCACACAGCTGTGCCAGAAATCGCTTCCTGTTGGCAACCTTCTACGCAACATCGCCACAAGAACCAAAAACAGTAAGACATTGAATGCCATACGGATAGAAAGTAGTGTCGCTGGCTCGGCATACTGCAAACCAAAACGCGCACCAACAAACCCAGAAGCCCAAAGGATGACAAATACAAAAGGGATGGCTCGGATTAACATGATCGCCTCACTCACGCTTGTTTTATGTTTTGAGATACTGTTAATGTAATTAGGTACAGTGTTTTCAAAAAGTGACAGATGGAAGTGTTTTTATGGGCACAGATTTATTGGAAAGCGGTGAAGGGAATAAGTACCTCGTGGTGGAAAAGCACCTTAAACAAGCCATCAATGGTGGCGTTTACCAAGTGGATGATCGACTGCCCTCCATTCGCTCATTGAGCCAAGAATTAAGCGTCAGTAAAAACACCGTGATTCGTGCGTATCAAGAGCTGGAAGCGCAAAACTTGGTGTACTCGGTTCCCAAGTCGGGTTATCGAGTAAAAATCGCCTTGCCGACCTCTCGCTCAATTCCGGATCCGACTCGCGTGGATTTGCTCTCGATCTGCAAAGAAATCCTCACGTACCCTGAATACCAAGAGCGTTTGCCCGCAGGCTCTGCCCACCCAAACATTGACTCCCCCGCGATCAAAAGCTTGTACGCCGAGATTGGCCGCCACAGCCGCCAGCAAACGCATGTACCGAGCCATTACCAATTGCCACCCGGTGATCACCTCTTAATCAAACAACTGGCGAAAATCACACAAGATTTGGGCACGCCAACCAAGTTGGATGAGATCATGGTGACGCACGGCGCGCAGCAAGCAATTAGCCTAGCGCTGCGCGCAACGACACAAAAAGGCGATATCGTCGCGGTGGAGTCCCCTTGCTATTTTGGTAATTTATTGATGCTCGAATCACTCGGCCTCAAAGTGGTGGAAATTCCGAGTTGCCCACGAGACGGTATGTGCCCCGAAGCCTTAGCAAAAGCAATGGCGACATGGGACATAAAAGCGATCATCGTAACGCCAAACTTCACCAACCCAACTGGTGCCATGATGCCGCTAGAAAAGCGCCAGCAATTGCTATTGTCGTCTGGCAATATTCCTATTATCGAAGACGATGTGTTTGGCGGGTTAAGTTATAACAAGCCTTTGCCAAGCTTGAGGTTGCTCGATGACAAGCAACGCGTAATTTACGTGAATTCGTTATCCAAAACGCTCGATTCGCGTTTGAGAATTGGTTGGATGTTGGCGGGGCGATATCGAGATCAAATTGAGCAATATCTACTGTGTGAGAACATGGGCAGTTTGAATCTGATGCAATCTGCCGTGGCAACGTTTCTAACGTCAGGCAAGTATCGAACGCATACTGCGCGAATGGGTCGGGTTTATCAAAACAACATGCGCCGATTCATCCAGATGCTTCATCAATACTTAGATGAATACGAATCTCTAAAAAATCGATACCAGATCAACGCCGTGCAAGGTTCGTTCTTGCTTTGGTTGCGCCTGCCCAAAGAAACGGACAGCTATGCGTTGTATCAAGCGTGTAATCAACACAGAATCAGCCTACTTCCCGGTACCGTATTTGGCACTCAAGGACAATATCGACATTGCGTGCGCCTCAGCGTAGCAAACTTTGGTAGTGAAACCGATTGGATTCACGCGATGCAAACACTGGCAAAGTTGATAGCAAAGCATGTTCGTTAACTCGCTCTTGCTAAATGAACTTATGCCCGCATACGTAGACTGGTAACAACAAAAAACTCCACGCAAAGGTGGAGTTTTCTCGTATCGTTATCGCCCTCAGTGCGACTTAATTTGCCACATTCTCGCGACGTTTTCGGCTAAATTGGCAACGTTGACGTCGGCCTCTTTCATGGCCTCAGATAAGCTCATTGCCCTTGGTACACAAGCAAACACCGCATCAATACCGCATTCATAGACCGCCTGATAGTTGTCGCCCACACAACCAGCCAATGCAACGACTGGTAAATCAAACTGCTTGGCCACCTGAGCAACTCCCATCGGCGTTTTGCCATGTGCGGTTTGATGATCGATTCGACCCTCGCCTGTGAATACAATATCCGCATCCGCAACATGCTGAGCAAGCTTGACCGTTTCAAGCACAATCTCAATTCCCGGTTGCAAACGTGCTGGCGTGTATCCGAGCAAGGCCGCTCCCATCCCACCAGCAGCGCCCGCCCCTTCACGAGTCAGTACATGCTTACCCGTCGCTTGTTCCGTCAACTCGCCAAACTTGCGCAATGCGTTATCGAGCAGTGTGACGTCTAACACCGTCGCTCCCTTTTGCGGGCCAAAGATAGCCGATGCGCCTTTGTCGCCACAGAGTGGGTTATCAACATCGCATGCTACCAACACTTCACAAGTTGCTAAACGTGGGTCAAGACCAGCAATATCGATGGAGGCAAGCGCCGCTAACCCGCCTCCATTTGGGGTAATTGCATGACCAGATTTATCAAGAAACGTTACCCCCAACGCGGTCAACATGCCCACGCCACCATCATTGGTAGCGCTGCCACCCAAACCAATGATTAAGCGTTGAATGCCGCGGTCTAGCGCGTGTTTGATCAGCTGTCCAGTACCAATGCTACTGGTCAGTTTTGGGTCGCGAGCGTCACTCGGTACAAGGTGTAGCCCACTGGCCTCCGCCATTTCAATAACCGCGGTTTCGCCGTCGCCGAGGATGCCATAAAACGCTTCAACATCATTCCCTAATGGCGCAGTCACTGTTGTGAAGACTTGTTCGCCTTGAGTTGCATCTATCAAAGATTGAACCGTGCCTTCGCCACCGTCTGCGACCGGAACCGTAACAAACTCGGCATCATGCCATACGCGAGCAATACCCGTTTTGATCGCCTCGCTCACTTGTTTGGCGGTTAAGCTTTCTTTAAATGAATCAGGTGCAATTACCACTTTCATACGTATTTCCAGAGACTTATAAGAGAACGAGGCTCAAAATGTACACCAATGCCATTGCCGTGACACCTTGAACGAGCGTAGCCATGGTTTGCGCGCGGTACGCTAAGCCCACCGACATGCGACTAAACTGCGAAACTACCCAGAAGAAACTGTCGTTTGCATGAGAAACCGTCATCGCACCTGCACCGATCGCCATCACCGTTAATACGCGGCCCATTTCTGAATCGAGCCCCAATTGCGTAAGCATAGGCGCAACCAAAGCTGATGTGGTCACCAGCGCAACCGTTGACGAACCTTGCGCCGATTTTAGCGCAGCCGCAACGATAAATGGCATGAAAATACCCACGCCCAGCACCGATAACGTCGTACCCAAGTATTCACCTAGCGGCGTTGCTTTTAATACCGCGCCAAATGCACCACCCGCACCGGTAATCAAAAGAATAGGCGCAGCAGCAGTAATACCTTGGCTGATTCGCTCGCCAAATTCTTCAATCTTGTTGTCTGATTTTAGTAGGCGAACAGAAAGGAACAGACCAATCACCAACGCCGTTAGTGGCTGTCCTAAGAAAGTCAGAACATCAAACACAAAACCTTCGCCCAACGGTAAGCTTGGGAATTTCGCGATAGAGCCAAAACAGATCAATAAGATAGGAACAAAAATAGGAGCGAATGCTTGGCTCGCCGTTGGCAATTTGCCGTAAGACGCTTTGAGTGCTTGCCAGTCTTGCTGAATTTCTTCTACGGCTTCAATGCCATCTGGTTCAACATGTTGGAATCGGTTCGCCCACAGCATACCCGCTAACGCCGCAACCGCTGCAACAAACACACCCACACCAATCACTAAACCAAGGTTAGATTCCAGGCCTAAGTTACCCGCAGCGGCAATCGGTCCAGGAGTTGGCGGCACAAACGTGTGCGTCGCGTATAGGCCAGTAGCCAACGCTACACTCATCGCAACGCTTGAGGTTTTTAAACGCTTCGCGAGTGATTCTTTGAGCGAGTTCAGAATGACAAAGCCTGAATCACAAAATACCGGAACAGAAACGATGTAACCGATGATGCTCATAGTCAATGTTGGGAAACGCTCACCCAACACTTTAATAACCGTATCGGCCATGGTGATCGCCGCACCACTTTTCTCCAAAATAACACCGATGATGGTACCTAAAACGATAACCAAGCCAATGTAACCAAGGATGCCGCCAAAGCCAGAAGCAATGGTTTTGGCAATGCTATCTGCCGGTAAGCCGTAAGCAAATGCAGCAAGGAACGCCGCGATGATCAGCGCTAAAAAGGGATGTAATTTGAATTTGGTGGTCGTGAGCACAATAAATGCGATCACCCCGAGCAGGATTAATATAAGGTTCATGATAACTCCATTTATTCTTATTTTGCTGAGCGAGTCCGTGTTGGCTCACTCAACATGTAGGGACGCATGAATTATTAATCGTTTGCTTTCGAATTCCTTTAGGCGGAGTGACAAATGATGTGGTCAAAAAATGACTCTTATTGTGCAAATGCACAATATTACGCCATTTTTGAGAGCCGAGTCGCAATATAAAGCTCCGCTAACCCCACAAAATTAGTGGTTGGCAACCCTGTTATCTCGGTGATTTTTTCTAACCGATAACGCAGAGTGTTCCGGTGAATAAACAGCATTTTAGAGCATTCCGTCACATTGCCATTGCATTCAAACAATGCATCTAGGGTTTTCAGTAATTGCCCGGATTTGTCTTTCTCTTTCAACCGTTTCACGCCATCAATAATTTGTTCACCTTGCCAAATATCCGCCAACGGCGCCAATAGCTAATACCTGCTTCGCGCTTTGGTATGACAACGCGACATCTTTAGGCTCATTAAACAGCTGCCCTAGCGCAATGTGAAACGTATGCGAATCGTGATCGCTTAAACGCGACATCAACTTATCAATGCGCTCACTTTCAATTTGGCTATCCCACTGCTTGGCGGAATGACACGGTTTCAGCACCACAATTTCATTCACTGAGACAATCGCAACTAGGTTGTTACGCTCTGGGTATTCAAGCAACTCAACAATATTGCGCACGCTCTTCATGCTTTTTGAAGCGGACGGCGTCGAGACTTCAATCACCGTTGCCACCCGTGGTTGAGTCACATCGATAGAAAGACGCATCGCCCAATCTTTCAGCTCTTCATCGGTCAATTTGCCATTGATCCAAGCCAGAATAAATTCTTCGCGATGACGTCTGTCCCACTGAAATTTTTCCACTAGCGCGGCTTGCTCGATTGTCAGTTCAGCAGTCATTTTAACCAGTTTGGCAAAATCTCGGATTTTCTCCGGCTCGCCTGTGACTCCAACAATACCGACCACGTCTCCATGCAATTTCAACAGCATATTGATTCCGGGTTTGACACCCTGCAACGTCAAACATTGCTGCTCATTCAGCTCTAGCGAATCGCCGTGATTCAACGCCAATACCGCGCCATCATGCACTTGCCCAACGCGTTTTGGATCGCCACTGCCAATGATGATGCCTGCTGAGTTCATCACATTCACATTGTGACCAATGATGGACATGGTTCGATCAACAATTTGCTGTGCTAAGGAGTGGTCGAGAATCACCATTTCGATTTTCCAAACTTATAAATGAATCACTCAATAAATCACAAATAGCGTGCTATCGCGATGCTGTCGATGCAAATTGCAGGCGTAGCTCAAATCATTACGCCTTAACCACACATAAAAAATGGTTTAATCCATCATTTTGAACAGAGGGATATATACTTAAAGCAAAGAGACTTCGATGCCTTGTTACTAGGCGTTGTAGTCACGTTGCTGCAAGTGAGCGATAACGGAGGAAACACGATGGAATTGCGTAATAAAGCGGGCGAAATTGCCAAAATTGCTGACAACCTCACTTTGAAGGAAATTACTGAAATGGGCTACACCGTGGACTTATGCGATGAAGCTTATGATGCCAATGAGCACTGGAAAGCAGAAGGCAAAACTGAGGGTATGGGCGAGTACCCAGAAGAATAAACGTCCCGACGAGCCAGCGCACTAGAGTCTACAAAAAAGAGTGCTACAAAAACAAAAAAACCGAGCGACTTAACGCTCGGTTTTTTACTTTTGAACCTCTTGAATGAACATATCCATCTCTTCAAGATAATTGCCGTTTGAGCATCCCCAGTCAGTGACTTCAATCAGCTCAGTAATCAGCTGACCTGAATCATCACTTTGCACTCGCTGAACAAACGCTTCAAAGCGGTCAAGTTGAGCCTGAGTTTTAATGGCATGTACCGCATATTCTTGCATCAGCTCGTTATACACCTGCCAACGGTGATCATCAGAGACATCACTACTCAGAATGACCGCACATTTTTGCTGAATACTCTCAATGGCATCCTTTTTAGGAGCCGTCACTGACGAACATCCTGCTAAAACCACTCCTAGCGTCAGCAACGTTATTTTTGCTTTATTTATCATTTCGTTTCCGCTTTGTACGACTGCAACAAGAAATTTTATAAATTGTATACCATCAGCGCCCAAACGTAAGGTGCTCCACAACAAATAACCCACTAACCATTTAAAATGTAAACAAATAGTAAAATCACGTTTACGCGATGCAAAATCGACAAATGAGATTGTCGCTCCTTTCTCGCGGCCAAGCGTGCAATAATCAACTGTCTACATAACGAAACCATTTGAAGGATCAAAATGACCGCAACGGATTATCTCAACGACCTCAATCAACGTTACCTCGCGATTCACCGCACCAAAGAAGATTTCTTTTGGGAAACTTACATGGGGATCAGCGATGACCATGATGGCTCAACGCAAGCACAAACGGCGTGGACAAACTTTTTGAGCAACGCCGAGCAAATTACTGCCATCAAACAACAGCTTGAAGCCGCGGACTCAATTACCGACCCACAAGAGAAACAGCAAACCATTACGGGCCTTTCTGGTTGGCTAGCGATGTTTGAATCTCACGCCATCGAGGGCGAAAAAGCACAAGCGTTGAAAAATCAGCTCATTGCCTTTGAAGCTGAGCTATTCGAGAAAAAACAGAATCACGTACAAACGTTTACCGATGAAAACGGCGAGCAAGTAGAAGGTTCACTGCCAGTATTGAGCTCAACCATTCGCACCAGCAATCATGAAGAAGTTCGCCAATCGGCTCATCAAGCGTTGCTGAACCTTGAACAATGGCTACTGCAAAACGGCTTTATAGAACTGATCAAACTGCGCAACCAGTTCGCTCGCTCACTGGGTTATGCGACCTTCTTTGATTACTCCGTGCAAAAAACGGAAAAGATGAGCTCTGAGCAGCTATTCGAGATTTTGGAAGATTTCGAACAACGCACGCGAGATGCGCACCTAAACAGCTTAGAAAACTTGGCGAAAGAGAAAGGTGCAAGCGCACTCACTGGCTTCAACTTTGTATACTCGTTCGCGGGTGACGTCATGCGTGACCTTGACCCATACGTGCCGTTCTCTAAATCTCTGAGACGCTGGGTAGAATCGTTTGGTCGTCTAAATATTGATTACTCTGGCGCGACGCTAACGCTGGATTTGTTAGACCGCAAAGGTAAGTACCCGAATGGGTTCTGCCACGGCCCGATCCCTTCTTTCTACAATCAAGGCGAATGGGTCGCAGCACAGGTGAACTTCACCAGCAATGCCAAACCAGACCAAGTGGGCAGCGGCTACGATGGCATTAACACGCTGTTCCACGAAGGTGGCCACGCAGCACACTTTGCGAACGTAAAAATGAACGCGCCTTGTTTTTCGCAGGAGTTTGCGCCGACGTCGATGGCTTATGCAGAAACTCAGTCGATGTTCTGTGACAGCCTGTTAACCGATGCCGATTGGCTAAAACAGTACGCACTGGATGATGAAGGGAATTCGGTTCCTGATGAGACAATTCAAGCGATGATCAACAGTCGTCAGCCATTCAAAGCTTATGAAGAACGTAGCATCTTGGTTGTGCCGTACTTTGAGCGCGCGTTATATCAACTGAGCGATGATGAGTTAACGCCAGAACGCATCACTAAGCTGGCTCGCGATTGTGAAAAACAGATCCTTGGTTTGGAATGCAGCCCTCGCCCACTGATGGCGATTCCACATTTGCTATCCGACGAAGCGGCTTGCGCGTATCAAGGTTACCTACTCGCGCACATGGCGGTGTACCAGACCCGTGCATACTTCCTTGAGAAGTTTGGCTATCTGACGGATAACCCAGAAATTGGCCCACTGCTGGCAAAACACTACTGGCACGCAGGCAATCATTTGTCGCACAACGAAACCATTTTCAGCCTGACTGGCGAGGGGTTCAATGCTAAGTACTTGGCAGATGTATGTAATCTATCGCCAGAGCAAGCGTGGGAAGTACAGCAGAAGAAAATCGACTCACTTGCAACACGAGAACGAGCACCAGTTGCTTCACTGAACGCGACAATTAAAGTCGTCGACGGCAGTAAAGAACTGGCAAGCAACGTCATCTCTGACGAACAAATGTGTGACGATTTTGAACGTTACATCGTAGAGACTTACGGTCGATAACACGCCAAAAGCCAGAAGCCACGCTTCTGGCTTTTTGCTATTAAGGCACAACAAAAGGAAGCGCCATGCATCAACAAATCATCAAGTTCTGGTTCGAAGAGCTAACGCCTCAAAACTGGTTTGAAAACAACCCAGAACTGGACAAACATATTGCATCACGATTTGCCTCGGTACTAAAACAAGCCGCTCGTTGTGAACTGTTTAATTGGCGTGACAGCGCACAAGGACGATTGGCCGAAATCATCGTCCTCGATCAGTTTTCACGGAATGTGTATCGCAACACCCCAAAAGCATTTGCGCAAGACCCGCTCGCATTAGCATTGGCTCAAGAAGCAATTCGGTTAGGACACGATCAAGAATTAGTGCCTGAGCAGCTAAGCTTTTTGTACATGCCTTTTATGCACAGCGAATCTCGCCTCATTCATGTCGAAGCAGAGAAATTGTTTCGCGCATCAGGGCTTGAAAATAACTACGATTTTGAGCTAAAACACAAAGCCATCATCGACCAATTTGGACGTTACCCACATCGCAACGCCATCTTGGGTAGAGAAAGCACACCCGAAGAGTTAGCATTTTTGCAGCAACCCGGTTCCAGCTTTTAACCATCAATAACAACGAGAACGTTGAATGAAATTAGACGCCATATTGTGGGATTACGATGGGACACTCGTAAACTCTGTACCGAAAAACATCGACATCACCAAAGCGATCTTAGCCATCGTAGCCCCGCATTTAACTGGCGATAATTTACCGAAATATCTCCATTCAGAAGCCAACTATCACTACGCAAACCACGCGGCGAAAAACTGGCAAGAGCTCTACGTGGATTACTACGGCATGTCCCATGATGAAATGCTAAAAGCTGGTGGTTTATGGGCAGAGCATCAAGAGAAAAACCAAACACCAGTAACCCTGTTTGAAGGCATTAATGGCGTTATTAAAGAGTTTGCGCAGTTGCCTCATGGCATTTGCTCTCAAAACTCACAAAGCAATATTCGTCGAGTGCTGTCCGACAACGGCATCAGTGCGCCGTTTAAATCCATCGTCGGGTATGATGACGTCTCGAACGGACACCAAAAGCCCGATGCGTACAGTGGCATCAAATGCGTTGAGTCGATTTTTGGTCACGCAGAAAATCGACAGCTGATGTACATCGGTGACCATGAAGCCGACACGCAATTCGCACGCAACATCGAACAGCAGTTGGGTGGCCAAAGTAAAGTGATTGCCGTTGCAGCAGCGTACAGCGGCGCGATGCCAGAGCATTGGAGCGTGCAACCAGATTACGTGGCAAGAACGGTTGACGAGCTGTTTTCGATTATTGCTCAACACACGTAATTTTTGACTGCGGTTTAAGGCCAACACCTTGAATGCCAGCGCTCACCTTGCCCTTTCAGACATTGAAACAATTTTAGCCACTACACCGGAGGCCCCATGGTTACATGGCCATGTTTATTGAAACTCGATGGCGACGATGAACTTATCTATTTGCGTTCTCATGCCGATCTTGATTCCGAATGCGAAGCGCTCATTTGGGGGCCAGATGATTACGTAATTGACTCAAATGGCAACACGTTCGGGTTGCAATACAACGATTCGAACACCACCGTTTTACAACCGGAAGAACGCACTCTGTCCGTCGAGGAAGTTACGTCACTCATCCAGTCGCATGAGTTTAGTCTCGCACAAAGATGCATCATCAAAATTCACTTCACCTCGGTACAGCAAGCTGTTGAGGCATTAGCCAATTAGCTCGAACCCCGCCCATGTTGATTACACAAAATTATTATTTTTATAATTTATGATAATTTCATGTAATTAAAACCACACCATATACTCTCCCACATCGAAACAAAACAACGTTTAAGCACACATGTTGGGAGCAAACAAATGAAAATGAATCATGTCGGTATTATGGTCGGAGATATGGATAAAGCGGTTGAGTTTTACACGCAAGCGCTTGGTCTAAAAGTCGTTATGGGTAACACGAAAGTGATTGAAGAACGCGAAACCGCAATTGGCAGAATGTGTATTGCGGTCTTTGGTGAGGGCTTTAAAGGCTTCAACATTGCGCATCTAGTGACAAGCGATGGCATCGGACTTGAGTTATTTGAAATGAAAGAGCGTCAAGAGCGCCATGAAGTGGATTTCTCTCGCATCGGAATCTTCCATTTCTGTTTGCAGACGGACGACTTTGAAGGTGCAATCCAGCGCACTGAAGCGTTTGGTGGCAAAGTTCGTATGGACATCATGCGTTACCACCCAGAAGACGATAACAAGCCTGCGAAAATGGTCTATCTAGAAGACCCATTCGGCAACCTGTTCGAACTTTACTCGCACACTTATGAAGAAACTTACGCTTCTGAATACGAGTAATTGCATCAAGCAACACAACCGGGATCAGTGCGTTATCGAACCCGGTTGTTCAAACCGTTTCACCAACCATTGTTACGACTCAATGCCTAACGACTTCATCAACGATTCAACGGTATTGTTAACCCACAATATCAACGGATCATTACGGCGCTTTACGCTGTAAACGTAACCGAAGTTACCTTCTAATTTCGGCAGCGCGTCATCAAATTCAATAAAAGAAAAACGCTTATCTAACTGATTGATCAAGTGACGCGAACAAGGAAACAACACATCGCTATCCGCAACCAAATTCAAAATGGTGTTAATGTGCGTGGTACGCAGTTGAATTCTTGGGACAACTGAAAAAGGCTGTAATAAGCGCGAGATGTGATCTTCTTTTTCATTCCAATGTTGGATGATGTGAACCGCGTACGCGTACTCTGAAATGTCATCCAAATACATGCGTTTGCCACCATGCGGATGCGTCGCGCGACAGGCCAGAGCAAAGTCGTCCCGCCCGCCTTTTTTCTGAACCAGATGCTTCGGCAATTCCATAGGGAAATAGTTGATGCCAAAAGCGATTTCACCCGCATCGATTTTGTCTGGCGTGGTTTCCGTCCAGTCTTCGATCACCAAGTTCATAAACGGCGCTTCTTTGGCTAGCAGCTGAGTAAACGCGGCAGAAAACCATTGCGCAATGGACGAGTTGATCGCAACACGCAGAACACAGCTTTCGATCGCGGGATCAAAACTATGAGAAACATTCACTAGCTTGTCGATGTCGTTGATGATCCCAGACAGCTGCGCTTTGATCTCTTCGGCTTTCGGCGTGAGCTCCATATTGGTGCCCTTACGCACTAAAATGTCGTCGTTAAACAAATCCCGAATTTTACGCAAGCTTCGACTCACAGCAGGCTGGCTGGTGCACAAACGCTCCGCAGCCGTTGTGGTGTTGCGTGTTTCAAGAATCACCGCAAGCACCTTGAGCAAATTGTAATCAAAGTTCATCAACGTTATCTCTTTAGCTTTTCTCACAGCATATCACTTTTGATATAGACTAAATACTCACAATTCATTTCTGTAATAAACGGGTGAACGACTAAGCTTAGCTGGAAACATATCCTCACAAACAAATGGATGAAACCAGCCATGAAACAAAAATTACTCGTTACTCTATTGGGATTATCAGCGCTAGGAGCCAGCTCTGTATTTGCGGCTAACACCAATGTTGATCTTGCAGAAGATGCTTATATCTACGGCTACTCTATCGATGAAGCGTACAAGTTTTTCTATCACACGGCGGTAGAAAACAACTATCCGCTCAACCGCTTTCAGAATATTCGTGCTCTAGCTGATGACTCTTACACCGCTCACCCAACCATTAATAACGATACGCTTCACCTTATGGGCTGGTTAGATGTTGCTGCAGAACCTGTCATTGTGAGCGTGCCTGATATGGATGAAGGCCGTTACTGGATCTTGCATACAATGGACATGGGCCACTACACCAACGCAGCGTTCAGTTCTCGTACTCGCGGCACAAAAGGCGGCCAGTTCATGTTTGCAGCACAAGATTGGCAAGGTGAAGTGCCAGCTTCTGTCGACGAAGTGGTTCGCGTAGACAGCAACCTTGTGAAGCTGATGGGTCGCATCATGGCAGTGAATGACGAAGACGCAAAAGTCGCGCTTAACTACATGGACCAATGGAACATTCGTACCCTATCGGAATATTTAGGTAAGAACGGGCCAAAACCAGTACAAAGAACGTACCCAGATCCAAAAAATTCAACATGGCTTGAACGCGTGAACTTCGTGCTATGTGATGGCTCGATGGGTAATGCAGACAAACAGTGGTTGGACAAATACCAATCTATCGGCGTTGAACCATGCAAAACTGACTTCACACCTGAGCAGCTAAAACTGGCAAAAATTGGTGAGAAGAAAGGCATGGAACACCTCGTCGAACTTGCGCCTAAAATGACAGATGCTCGTACGTTGCTTGGTACACGCGATACCTTGGGTGATGCGCCACGCGATATTTTTGCAGAAGGTACTTACCTTGGTCAGTGGGGCTTACCACCTATCGAAGCGTCTTACCGTAAATCAGATTTCGACAGCACTGGTCAAAAACTGGATGGTTCGAAGCATGATTACGTGATGCGCTTTAAAGCGCCGAACGTCAGCGAATTCTGGTCTGTTACTATTTACGGCAACGACAACCGTTTGATGGCGAAAAACGACCTAAACCGTCACAGCCGTGGCGACCGAACCATGAAAGCGGACAAAGACGGTTACTACACCATTTACATGAGTGCGAACGAGAAAGGCCGTGCAGACGATCCAAACTTCTTGCCAGTACCTGAAAAACCGTTCTACGCCATCATGCGTTTCTACGGCGCTGACGATGCAATCCAAAGTGGTGAGTATCAAATGCCTGAAATCAAAGTAGTTAAGTAATTCGTTTTAACGAACCACTGCTCTGTCGCCTCCTTAGCTCGTAAGTGCGTTAAGGGGGCTTATTTCAAGGTGGGTGTCTAGGGCGAACATCTAGCCCAAAAATCAAAGAGCCACCCACTCAATCTAGTGATTATTTTTATTTAGGTATCGTATGGATTTTAATCTAATCCAAACCTTTTTAATTGTTGCTGAATATCAATCTTACTCTCGCGCCGCAGAGCACCTAGGGCTAACTCAGCCAGCGATTAGCGCATCCATGAAGCGTTTGGAAAAAGAAACCAACAAATCGTTATTTGTGAAGGATGGGCGACAAATCAAACTCACTTCTGTAGCGCATCAGTTACTACCTAAATTTCATCAGGCGTTTGCGATGATCAATGATGCCATTTCCGATCAAAGCACTTTCCGCCTGAGCTGTAATGAAGCGCTGATCCACCGTATCGCAGGAAAAATCGAACAAGAACAGTTTTATTCTGAAAAGCACTGTCGGTTTGTCGGAGACGAAGACTTCCCAGTTAGCGACACCGAAGTTCACCAGCCAGGGCTGCAAGAGCGTGATGTGGAAATGATGGCAACATCGCTCTCTGGCATGATGCTCTATGTAGCGAAACACGATTGCTTAGGCGTGCTTCCCCTGTCTTTGGCGCAGAAATGGCAATCGGCTTTGAATCTGCAAGTCATTCAAACTCCAATGCTTTCCGAGCCAGTCAGCTATAAACTGATTTTCCATAAACGAGATGAATCCAACACTTCCCATCAATGTTTGCGAGCTTGGGCGCGTGACCAATTTGCTACAGGCCTAAACGCCTGACTCGGTCGCACATCAAGGCGTTTCGCCAAAAACTCTTTCTCTCTTCTTAAACGCACTCTTTATGACTAAATGCGCATATGTTAAAAATGGCTTAACGATCAATATGGACGTTCAGGTCGTATACTTTTTCATAACCGCACAAAAGGAGTGAAACATGCCCACCAACAACCCAATCGCAATCCAAGCCCTTGATCATGTCGTGTTAAGAACGTGCAACCTCGACGCCATGTTGCATTTCTATCGAGATATTTTGGGCTGCCCTGTCGAGCGCGAAGTAATGGAGCTTGGTTTAACCCAGCTTAGGGCTGGTAACGCATTGATTGATGTGGTGACGGTGGACAGCGAGTTAGGGCAACTTGGCGGAAAGCCACCAGTTCAAAATGGTCGTAATATTGACCATTTTTGCCTGCAACTAGCGCCTTTTTCAGAAAATGAAATGCTGGAATATCTGCGTTCACGCGGCATTGAAGCCGAAGAGTTTGCGAAGCGGTATGGCGCACAAGGGTTCGGTAGATCACTCTATATACATGATCCGGAAGGAAATGTTGTCGAGTTAAAACCTCAAGTCATTGATGAGTAAGCTACACTTAACTGTGTTACTGACCATTTGTTTCTCATCATTGTAGAAGGCTCAAAAAAATGAACGCGATCTCGTTAGTCCAAGGCGACATCACCACCGCACATGTCGATGCCATCGTGAATGCAGCAAATCCGAGAATGCTCGGCGGAGGTGGCGTCGATGGTGCCATTCATCGCGCAGCAGGGCCTGCGCTTATCAATGCGTGTTATGCCGTTGATGATGTCGACGGTATTCGATGCCCGTTTGGTGACGCACGCATTACTGAGGCTGGCAATTTAAACGCGCGTTACGTCATTCATGCCGTTGGCCCGATTTACGATAAATTCGCCGATCCAAAAGCGGTGTTGGAATCTGCATATCAACGCTCGCTGGATCTCGCGCTCACCAACCACTGCCAAAGTGTGGCGCTGCCTGCGATTTCTTGCGGAGTGTATGGTTACCCACCTCAAGAAGCAGCAGAAGTCGCGATGGCCGTTTGTCAAAGACCGGAGTACGCGGTACTCGACATGCGCTTTTACTTGTTTAGTGAAGAGATGCTTTCGATATGGCAACACGCCCTGACCCAGCACTAAAATCTTTGTGACAAGAGGCATAAAAAACCGGACTGCCAATACAGTCCGGTTTGTCTTATTTATCAATGAATTATCATTTTTTAAGCGCTACAAATGCTAGGGGTCATCCAAAGCGCCTAATGTGTGCGATCTAGTTTTTGAAGAATCCGTTGTACATCATGTACAAATGCGCCGCAGACCAAGAGAAGTTCGACGCACCTTGTACCGCGCCCGTCTCAGGGTTGTAGTTTTCACGGATTGGCATGTCACCCGTCATACCTTCTGCGTTGTTAAACAACTCATTCGCCATTGCAATCGCTTCTTCTTTGTAGCCGTAGTTTTCCATCGCACGGAAGCCAAAGTACACTTGGTCTAGCCATACACGACCACGCCAGTACACATCTTTACCGTAAGCAGGGTTGGTTTGCGATGCGGTCGGCAAAGGCACACCCGTTCCTTGGAATTTATCTGGCGTGTTAAACTCGTCTTGATCACGCATCACCGCGATCACTTTATCGGCATGCTCTTGCGTTGCTGCACCATTAAACAGCGGCGACCAACCTTCAGGGCCTTTTCCACGTTCTACAATCGGCAAACCCGCACAGCCATTTGCAAGAGGCGCAGGAGTAGTGCCATCTTCAGCCACATTTAAGTGAATGTCGTAGAAGAATCCTGTGCTTTCATCAAACATACATTGGTTAATGTAAGTCTTGATTTTTTCTGCGCCGTTAAGGAATTCTTGCGCACGATCTTTACCTTCTACGCCATCGGACACCAACTTCGCCATTTCCGCTAAGTATTTGTTGTCTGAGTACATGTAAGAGGCTTGATCCACCGATTCTTGCAGCATAGAGAAGCCAAGCAGCTCGCCGTCCGCAGCATTATTGTTGGTGCGATTTTCTGCAAAACGAACTTCCCAATCTTTCTTCGCAAGATCGAGTTTCGCTAAGTTTTCCGCTGACGTATTGCTGTACACCCACTCTTCGCCTTCCAGCTTGATGCTGTTATCAAAGCCGTACGCACTTGCCGCGTAGCGACCAAGTTGATCCACATTTTTGTCTGGATTGCTGATGTCTTCAGCTTGCGAATTCATGTTGTGGATGTTGTAGATAAAGCCAAAACGAGCCGCGTTATCCATGCCCGATTCCCAGCCAGCCGCTTCTTGTGCGCCGACGTGAATCGTCATGTAATCCACTTCATCAAGAATCTTATTGTAAGACGCCATGCCTTTTACTTTATAAGAATTGCCGTTTTGCTCGATGATGTCTTCTGCCGGAATAATGGTCGTGAAGTTAGGATCCCGCGTTTCTACCCAAACGTACATCACGCCTTCTTCCGTGTTGTGTGCTGGGTCCACTGCCGCGCCGTATTCAGGCACACCATTTTGGTTGTGGTCGCGGTTTGATAGCCACCAATCGTGGTATGCCACCAACTTCGGATACATTTCATCAATGAATTTTTGCGCGTCTTCTGGGCGATCAAACTGGTTCACGAGAGCGTGATACACCTCCATCACAGACCATGCCGCCAACGATGGTTTCGTATTGCGTTCGTTCCAGTTTTCAGAGCCAGCACCACCACGACTAACAGGTTTGGTGTACGTCAACACATCCAGCAAGTAGCCTTTGTCTTGCGGACGAATCTTGTCATCAGCTTGAACTTGCTCTTGGAATACCGTGCGAATGTTGTCCATCGCAACATCTGGGTTGAAATGCGCCATCGCGTACGCTTGTTTCCACGAATCCCACGGCCATGTTAAGTTACCAGAGAACCAACGCGCAGTGACCGATGGCGTGACTGTCGCTTGTTCAATATCGCCCGCCGCAGAGCGCCAGTTACCGTTTAGGGTTTCCATCGCTTTTACGGCCACACGAGCTTGGTCTGCTGTCGCTTCTTTGTTAATGAGACCATTCGCTAAGTAGCCATCCCAACGCGCTTTCGACGCTTCCATGTATTGAGTTGGATTCGCCAATACATCTTGCAATTTCAACGATTCTGACTGCACTTCTTTCGCATTGTGCAGGTTAGAATACGCCGTATAAACCGCCGATGTTTGCTCAGCTGGTAGGCTCATCTCCGCGGTAGAACTGAATGAGGTTTCGTTGGTGAACGTCTTCGTCGGTAGAGAACGAGTAATGCGGAACTCGGCATCGCGGTCATTACGAATCGCCCAGTTGTCTTTCATCTCGCTAAAGTTAATTTTAATGCCGTTCTCGATGGTCGAAATCCGGCGCTTGTAATCTGGGTAGTACTGCGCCACGGTTTGGTCTTTGCGCGTCGACAGCGCGTATTTCACTAACTCGCCGTCCCACTCCAACGCCAAGTTCATATCACGATCAGTTTTGTTAGTGATGAGCGTTTCCACCAGCGAAGAACGATCAGTCACGAAGCGCAGCACCATTTGCACGTGAATATCGTCCAAGTCCAACACCTGCACTAACGCACCTGGAATGGAATAGATTTTCGCTTCTGCGTCCGATAAATCGTAAGTTTGGCCACTCACTTTGTCAGTCAACGTGAGCTTGTCGAACGTTTGGCCAGACATAAAATGCGCGTACTCTTGCGTCACTTGCATAATACCGCCGAAAGCGCCATAACCCGCCGCATCTTCAGGTAGCAAATGGCCATGCCACGCGCCGTTATCCGTCAACGCGTTGTACTTCAGGTTCGAATAACTGTCGTAATCACGCAGGTAAGTTGGATTACCAGTACGATCAATCACGTTAGTAAATTCCGAAGTTGGCGCCTGTGGTAAACGGATTTCAGTTTTATCATTGGAACCACATCCAACAAGCGAAATAGTAGCCCCGATCAGAATGGCAAGTGTGCTCTTTTTAAACATACTTTTTCCCTATTATTTGCGTTATTTTTATATTCTCATTTATATAAATGAGTGTTTTTAGTGTGCAGAAGCCCGGCTCGCACTAAATAAGCACAAGCTTCCGATAATTATTCTTTTATTTTTCTTTAGCGATAGTGATGGCTTTTAATAAATCGCCATTAATATTCGGAATTGTGTCAGCCAAAAATATCTGATTACCAGGTGTGAAAGTGAGTAAAACGTTTTTTAGTCGTTGACTGTTTTCACTGGTTTTATTTTGAACATCAAACTCAATTAGTTTGTTGTACACTTCATTTGCCAGTTTTTCTTCTTGTTCTTCGGTAATCGCAATACGTCCAACACAAATTGGAGGTCGAATATCGTGGCTAAACACTTCTTCACGAAAGCGCTGTGCAAATAGCGTGTCTAAATTTGAACCTTCTTCAAAAATAAAGCGGCCTGTATCTTTAAATTGATAGTGTTTATCCCCTTTCAGTTCAATGTAATCCATCATTTCTAGTGCACGTAAATAGAGCGCAACGGAAGTATCACTCAGCTGGTATCTCCGAGCGATCTCTTCTAAAGGCCACTCAGGTCGACGCAAAAGATAAAGAAAATCAAATAAGTGAGGATATTGATGAAAAATCTCACTGTTGGTGTCGGTGATAAACTGTTCACTCTCTTGCTGCAGTTGCTTACCTCGCATGGATAACTCAACCAAATCCGTATCAAGGTGCCTGGCGTACAACAAGATTTTATCTAAACCAAGAGACGTATTGTGAAGCTGCCTTTTTATAGTAGAAAGCGGGATTCCAAGTCCAATAGAAAGTTCAGAATATCCAATGCCTTTTTCTTTTATTTTTTCTCGTAAAGCAGCAAGTAAATACGTTGCAGAATTATTCATCTAACAATGCCTGTATTTTATTTATTCAGCATCCATGATGATAAATTCAAGAGAGTCCTACTCTTGTGATTTTGGTCTCAATATTCTATCTTGTTGGCGTAAAACATGTCTTATCCATTAGATTTTTTTTTACTTTTCTTTAACTGGATACATTTTACCCATCAAGAACAAGTTATGGCCATTGCTCTATGGGCTTATCAAGATAATAGTCAGTATAATTGTTTTGAAGAGTAAAATTAAGATGGCAAAGATTTTTACTAAAACTTTTCTGATAAGAGCGCAAATTTTCAGATGAAAAGTATCAAAAAATGACACCAATCGATTTATAAAAGCGTGAGATCACAATTGGAAAGTGAACCTATGGAAATTTTGAATTTCAATGACCAGTAAAAACCTTGTTATATTCTGAAAATAACAAGGTTAATTTATAAAATAATTATTGAAGTAAGATCATGTTATTAAGTCAAAATTATATCTGGCTCACATATTTCTTTTTCTCGCCACCATTGTTTATTTATATATTCTTGATGAACGTAAAAACTCTCCCCCGGCATTGGCGTCAGCAGCGTTATATGTTCTTTTTGACAATGGGCAAGCAAATCTAAAATCGGTTCGTCCCAGCGGTGAGTAAACAGTTCGTATGTAGCCCAATGTACTGGCAACAGTTTTTTCGCATTTAAATCGCGAAACGCTTGCACGGTATGATGAGCCTGCATGTGCCCCCAGTTTTCGACCGGATAACCTTGGTCTTTCACATCGGCAGCCACTTCCAAACAGGCAATGTCGATTGGCCCACATCGCTGTGCGATCTCAGAAAAGTGCGAATCGTAAGCTGAATCGCCACTAAAATAGAGCGTCTCTTCTTTGCCTTTGATGACCCAAGATGCCCACAAGGTCGAGTTTTTATCGAAATAAGTACGACCCGAATTATGGTTAGCGGGCGTACAAATCAGTTCGATTCCGGCATAGTGCACGCTATCCCACCAGTCGAATTCCACGATGTTGTCTGCGCAAACGCCCCATTTTATCAGATGCTTACCAACCCCTAAGGGCACATAAAACGTCACGGGTTTATCGGCGTAGAAACGTATGGTCGACGCTTCTAAATGGTCGTAATGATCGTGCGAAATCACGATAATTTCAGGAATCGGCAAACAATCTCTGGCGTGAGTATTGGGAATATTGCGTTCAAACCACGCTTTTGCGATGAACGGAGAAGCGTAATCAAATACCGGATCGGTCAGAATTCGAATGCCATCGACCTCCACCAGCATAGTGGAATGGCCCAGCCAAGTAAGGCGCATCGATTCACTTCGCTGCGCAAACTGCGTGGGTTGAATTGGGGAATGTGGCAGATGTTCGTTAGGACTCAACGGTGTTCTACCACCAAGATAACTCCAACAAACCTGCCAGAATGATTGCGGACTAGGGACGTTTGGCATCTCGTTTTTAACGCGGCCGTTTTCAAATTGAGGCGAGTGGTGAACACGGTGCGCCAACTGCGCATGGTAGGTTTGAGGCGGAATCAGTGAACTTGGCTTTTGTGTCTTTTGTTCACTCGTTAGGTATGTGCGCTTAAGTATCGTCTCAGACATATCGTTGTTTTGTCTCGCTTGCGAACGCTCAACAGTAGGTTTATTAAAACGTGCGTGTATGTCTATTTCGTGACCAAAATGAGGTGTAAGATGAAGATTCAGTTTCAATCAAACGTCTTCTATTTAAGGATACGGTTCTCAAACCTTCTGAATACTGCGTCGGTTTGAAAGGAGAAAACTATGGTGACTTGCAGCCAATACGATTTTATTGAAATCGCCTGTATGTTTAAGCTCCCGATCGAGATCACACTAAAAAATGGTGAAACTCATCAGGGCAACGCGTTCGACACAGGCTACGACATGCAGCGACAAGAGTGCTTGTTTTTAGATATGGATGGTGAGCACACCGCCTTCCCGACTGAACAATTAGTCGCAATGCGCGCGCTCAAAGCCAATCCGCATTTTGATGAAGTGACGTTTGAGTAAACGTCCTTCTTTCACTGATACCGTCCAATAAAAAACGCCTCTCAAGCTGGCACAACTTGAGAGGCGTTCTCTTACACGGTTCACCTGAACTTGTTGTTATTCACGCGACCGGATGAAAACCAGCATCGGCATCATGATCACGAACATCACTCCCACAAGCTGGAAGGTGTGCACAAACGCGACCATTTGCGATTGCTGCTGCAACATTTGTTGGTATTGGTCTAACGCAACCGGGTCGGTAATGGAAATCCCCTGATTGGCCGCCCAGTCATGCAAGTTAGGATTATAAGGATTAATACCCTCTCCCAGCGCATGCCATTGCTGCTGACTATCACGATATTGGAAAGTGGTGGCGATAGAGATACCAAACGAACTACCAATCGTACGGAACAAATTGTAAATACTTGCCGCCGCGACAGATTGCTCTTTCGGAATCGTTAAATACGCCAAGGTGGACAGCATCGAGAAGGTTAAACCAAGCCCCATGCCCTGAATCATACTCGGCATCACAATCCAAAATGTATCGATCTGCAGTGAGTATTGCGTCATCAAATAACTACCAATCCCGATACAGCTCAAGCCAAAGACTATTTTGATTCTGGGATCGAATTGCGGATTGAGCTTAATCACCAAAATCAACATCGCCGCTGACGCCAACCCACGCGGTGCCATTAATAAGCCAGTGGTTGAGACCGGATAATCCAGCAAACTTTCCAACAACATCGGTTGTTGAGTCGTCAGGCCAAACATCGCCATCGACACCACGGCAATCATCAATGACGAGACCATAAGGTTTCGGTCTTTAAGCAGCCATAATGGCGCTATTGGGCTTTTGGTTTTCCAACTGCGATGGATCCACATAACCAATCCCATGACCGCGAGCAATATCGCCGTCTGAATCATGCGTGAGTTGAGCCAGTCTTCTTCGTTCCCTTTATCCAACACAAACTGCAACGCGCCCACACCTAACGCCATGTAACCGATGATCCACCAGTCAAAGTTAGGTTTGGATTTGTTGTCGATGTGGATATAGCGATAAATCAAAGAGGTACAGATCAAACCGAATGGCAAGTTGATGTAAAAAATCCAGCGCCAGTTGATGTTGTCGGTGATCACGCCACCCACAACTGGGCCCAAAATAGGACCAAGCAAAATGCCGATGGAGAAAATCGCCATCGCTTTGCCTTTTTGCTCATACGGATAAATCTGCACTAACGTCGACTGCGCCAATGGAATCACCGACGCGCCGAAAGCGCCTTGGATAATGCGAAATAGCACCATCTCTTCAAGAGACTGTGCTTGCCCACAAAGCGCACTGGCAATCACAAAACCGATCACGGCAACCAGCATGACTTTGCGTTCACCAAAGCGCGACACCCAGAAACTGGTCATCGGAATGAAGATCGCTTCCGCCATGCTGTAACCCGTCAGCACCCACGTAATTTGGTCTGCTGTTGCGCCCAACGCGCCCATCATGTGCGATAGCGACACGTTCGCAACGGTCATATCGATTAACACCATGATGGCAGAAAGCATCACGGCGACGGTGGCAATTCCCCGTTTGTCTGCCGTAATTTGATGGTTCATTGCACGCTACTTTGCAAATCAATGGTGACTTCTGAGCTCGCACCCACGCGAAGTTGCGGCGCATCGGCTGGTACTTCTAATGCCAAACGTACAGGGAAACGCTGTTTGATTTTAACCCAGTTACCCGTTGCGTTTTCTGGTGGCATCAAGGAGAACGATGTACCACTCGCAGGCGACAGCTGTTCTACCGTTGCTTTCCACACCACGTCTGGGTACATATCAATCACCACATCCGCATGCATGCCAGGTTTGATATGCGTAAGATCGGTTTCTTTAAAATTCGCGCGTACCCAGTAGCTGTCTTTTAAAATTACAGGGAACAGCGTTTGACCCACGCTAACGACCGAGCCCACGTGCGTATTGATTTCACCGGCAATGCCATCCACTGGTGACGTAATGTCGGTGTAACTCAAGTTCAGCTCCGCTTGCGCTAACTGCGCTGCCGCTTGTTGAACGACCGCAGCCTCTACGCCTTCTTCACCACGGTTCGCAATGGCTTTTTCTACCGTCGCACGCGCTTGCTCTAGGCTCGCTTGGGCATTGGCTAGTTTGTTTTTTTCCGTATCTAAATCTTGGTCCGACGCCAGTTTGCGTTTCACCAAGGAATCCGTACGTTTGTACTCCACTTGCGCTTCTGTCAGGTTAGAGCGCGCCGCATCTAAGCCCGCAACGGCTTCAGTTACCTGCTTATCGGCAACGTCATGTTGCTGGACCGCCAATTGGTATGCCGCTTTTGCCTGCTTCACTGCCAACAGATATGGGCGCGAATCAATCTTCAGCAGTAGGTCACCTTTGTTAACAGATTGGAAGTCTTTGACATCCACAGAAACCACTTGGCCTTTTACTTGAGGGGCTACCGATAAAATTTTTGCCCTAACGTAGGCATCTTCCGTGCTTGGATGACTATCTGAATACTGCCAAGACCAATACATCGCACCAAATGCGATAACACATAGAGTAAAGAAAAGAGTTTTTACCAGCTTAGATCTGGAGGAAGAATGCTTCGCGATGTCGCCGCTCATTTATATTGTCCACTTGTTCAATTATGTGATCAGTGTAGGACTTTTCGATCTTCGGACAATAAAATGATCTGCAAGGTAAAGATCCAATTTTGCATGTTGCTAAGTTGAGTAAATGATGTGCAAGCAAAACGAGGATAAAAAAGAGGGGCAGTCCCCGTAACCGCCCCCAAAGTCATGCCAATAATAGTAATATGCGTGTAACTACTGGTTTTTCTTAGAACTTGTAACCGCCGCTGATCATAAATACCCAAGGGTTAATTTTGACGTCGGTTTTTTGCTTCGCTCCACCTGCTTTGTAAGTTGCTTCTGTTTCAATGTTTGCGTACCACGCAGCAGCGTTGAGGAACCATTGATCGTTGATCATGTAGTCCACACCAATATTCGCTGCTAGACCGAATGAGTCATCCAACTTAAGATCTGAAAGGCCAGCGCCTTTACCCGTGCTATTGAAACCCTCATCAAAGAACATGGTGTAGTTGAGACCTGCACCAACGTATGGACGGAACTTACTTTGTGGCTCGCCAAAGTAGTACTGAACCATAAGCGTTGGTGGAAGATGTTTGGTGTCCGCGATATCACCAAGACCTAACAAATCTGTTGAGATATCGTGGCTGAATGGCGTTGCAGCTAGAAGCTCTAGGCTGATGTTATCTGTGAACATGTAGCCAAACGTCAAACCAAGCTGCGTATTTGAATCCACTTTCAATTCTTCTTGAGAACCAAGAATCTTATCGCTGCTGTCATTTGGAACGACAGACGCCGCACCAACACGAAGAACGAAGTCACCTTGTTTATGAGCGAAAACACTTGGTGACACGAGTGCAGCAACCACTGCTAGACTGCAGATTGTTTTTTTCATTTTTTATTTCCTTTTATAGGGCTTCGTTATGTCGTACCCAAAGGTGTGCCTGCTGACTGGCCTTAGATTTCAAGTAAACTCAGTGCCTTGAAGCACACGGGCATCTATATTTTTTTGAGCTGCGCGCAATCTAGCACATAGAAACCCTACTATTTTGATGGAAATCAATTTGTGAAAAATATAGGTTTTTTGTATAGAGAAACGCCATACCGATCAACAAATTATGCAAATCGGATACAATTCTGTAATGCAAACTGTGCGTGTGAGAAGCCATGCCTACTCAAAAACACGAATCCTCTCGCTAGGGCTCGTAGCCAGCAAAAACTTTTTTCTTCCTCTACGTCTTCTATTTTCAAAAAACAACCCACTTAAAACGCTCGTTTGACCCCTTAAAATCGCGATTTGAGGGGTTTGTAACACATTGAAATACAAGGCGTTATTTTTCTGGAAAATCAGTTGCTTGGAGTGCTAGTCTGCTCGCAGCTAAGGAGAAGACATGTTAAAAACCGATCTCATTTTTGAACGAGAAAACTTTTCTCATCACGATTTTCAGAATGCCACCTTTAAAAACTGCCACTTTTATATGTGCAGTTTCGACCATGCCGATCTGCGCGATGCTAAGTTCATCGACTGTCGCTTTATCGAATCCAAAGCGCTAGAAGGGTGTAGTTTTCGCTTCGCAAACTTAAAAGACGCCAGCTTTACGAACTGTATGTTGGCGATGAGCCTGTTTAACGGCGCAAATTGTATGGGCTTGGAGCTGCGTAAGTGCGATCTCAAAGGGGCAAACTTCCAAGGTGCGAACTTTGCTAATCGCGTCAGTAACACCATGTTTTTCTGTTCTGCTTTTATTACTGGCTGCAACCTTACCTACTGTAACTTCGAGCGAGCGTTACTAGAAAAATGTGACCTCTTTGAAAACCGTTGGAACGGTGCAAACCTCGCAGGGGCAACTCTTAAAGGCTCGGATTTATCTCGCTGCGAATTCTCGCCAGAACAATGGGGAACCTTTAACGTTGAGCAATGTGATCTGACTCATGTCGAACTAGACGGGCTGGATGTTCGCCGCGTTTCTCTGTTTGGTGTTAAAATTTGTGATTGGCAACAAGAGCAATTGCTTGCGCCTTTTGGACTGATCATTATCTAAGGAAAGGCCATGAACCTGTTTAAAGACTTACCGAATAACCTCGACGAGGAAGTGTTCGAAGACCTGCTGACCCACAAAAACCTGCGTATAGAACGCATTGTCTCAACAGGGCAAACCTCGCCCAAAAGTGGCTGGTACGATCAAGAAGAACATGAATGGGTATTGGTTCTTAAAGGAGCTGGAGAGCTGACTTTTGAATCAGGTGTAGTGAAACGACTTGAGGCAGGCGATCACGTTACGATTCCAGCTCATACTAAACACAAAGTGAGCTGGACTGACCCAACGCAAGAAACCATCTGGTTAGCGGTGTTTTATCAATAAACACAAAACGATCTTAAATCGAAAAATAGGCGCTGAATTTGCTCGATACTACCAAGCCGTCACTGGCACTGTTTGATTTTGATGGCACCATCACCCGAGAGGATATGTTTAGCCTTTTCCTCCACTATTCTGCTTATGGCCTGCGCAAACGAGTAGGAAAGGTCGCCATCATGCCATTTTATGCGCTGTACAAACTCGGAGTGTTACCCGCTCGTCTTATGCGTCCGCTCAGCAGTTTTATTGCATTTTCAGGGAAAGAAAAGCAGCAAATTGAAGCGATTGGCGCTCAGTTTGCCCATGAAGTGATCCCGCTGTACTTACGGCCAGAAGCGATGGAAAGGTTGGCGTGGCACCAACACAGAGGCGATACCATTGTGGTGGTGTCGGCATCACTCAATGCGTATCTCAAGCCTTGGTGTGAAGCGAACGGTTACCGCTTGCTGTGCAGTGAACTGATCTCAGAACAGCCAAAACTGAGTGGCTTTTACCAGCAAGGTGATTGCAGTTTAGAAAGAAAAGTCTCGCGCGTTAAGGCGGCGTTTTCGCTCGACGAGTTTGAGTCTATTTATGCCTACGGTGATACACACGAAGACATTCCGATGCTCAAACTGGCAGACTACGCGATGCTCAACTGGATCGAGTGGAGAGCAAGCGAATAACGATATGTGCTCTGATTTTCAAGACAACCACTCCACCAAAGTGGTCGTTTTAGACTGAAAAAACAAACCCTTCTCACATGAGAAGGGTTTTATTGATCAGGGCCCGAATAAATGGCTTAACGCCATACACCCCATTGACCCGTTGTGCCTGGTTCCTCACCAGACGTCCACCACTGAGCGGTCCATTCTTTACCGTTGTGCGTCACCACATCACCTTGGTCGTAAACAGCCGTCTTGTCCCACAAGTTGGTTGGTTCAACTGGTGGCGGTACATCCGCTTTGATCAGTGACAACGCATAACTGAAGTCTGCGCTTGGCGCTAATACTTGGTTCGCATTCACGTTCTTACTATCGAACATGTAGTGGTTCATCTCTTGATGCCAAATGCCCACATACCAATCGCCCGTTTGCTGCGCGTTAAATTGATCCGCAATTTCTGCCGCCCAAGTCGTCGTATTGTTTGCGCTGATTGGCAGTGAAATATCAACAATTTCATTGCCTGTCGCATTAAACGTACGGAAACGGATGGTGTCACCCGCTTCTACTGGTCCAAAACCTTGCTGAACAAAGTAGCCCAGAGATGTCAGATTATTACCCGGTTCGGTTGGATCAACGGGGTCAGTCGGCGGCGTCGTACCTGTTCCGTTTAACGTAATGTCACTACAGTTGTAGAAACCTTCACCAGCGACATCAATGCGCTGCCAACGAGTATAAAGCACCGCATCGCCCGAGCGCTCAGCTGGGAAAGTCACCTGAATACGGTAGCGTTTTTCCGCATCAACATACACGTCACCTGCGGTGTCAATCAGCTCTAAATCCCCCCAAGTAAGCGGTTTTGAATCATCATAAGTCGGCTTGGTGAGATAGAATTCCCAGTACGATGGGTTGTGCGGCGCCTTGCCGTAAAACACCAATTCAATCTGGTTATTTGCATCTGGCGTAACATTGGTGCGCTGCCAGTTTGGAGAAGGAATGTTCAAACCTTTTTTAGCCGCGTCTCCAGCAGAACACAGTTCGCCATCACGGACTACGGCTTTAACATGCTCCATATCTCGGTAATTTGGTACGTTTGCTGCAATTTCACTGCGTTGCACAAACGGGTAAGCACCAGATTCTTCAAAAGCCGCTTTACACGCTTGGTTGGGGATCTCATTGGTCCAAAAACCACCGTCTAAATAACACGTATTCTGACGAGCACTTGGAAATTCTACCCAGCCGTGGGCGTTGACGTTAAATGAGCTCAATGCGGCAACAGCGCTTAAGCTCAAAAGAGGAAGTGTTACATGTGATTTCATCGTTCATCCTTAAATTTGCTGACTCGCCGCTCATGAACACAAGCGGTTTAAGCAAAACTAGCAGGATGAGATTATTTCGAAGGTGAGAATAAAGGTGGAAATTGTAAGAGTGCCATCTGCTTTCCAGCATTTGTTGTGTACTTATCTCATACTCGACTGACTCTTTCGAGTCACTTCAAATTCGCGCGCCACAAAACCATGCCACGCTTGACCGACTAACGTTCGTCTTTCGGTGTATCCATCACCACCATGGTTGTGATCGACTTGACGTGTTCGCACTCACCCAACACATCAGCGTGAAACGCTTTATAAGCGGCGAGATCTTGCGTTTCCACACGCAGCAAATACTCGTTCGCACCAGTGATGTTGTGACATTCCACCACCTCGTTTACAAAACGCACATGCTCTTCGAAACCCAACTGCGCCTGCTTAGAGTGCGAGGCCAAACCAATCGACACATAAGCGACAAAACCCACGCCAAGTTGCTGATTATCCAGTACCGCTCGGTAGCCTTTGATCACGCCTTTACGCTCTAAATCTTGCACTCGGCGTAAGGTTGCAGACGGAGATAAACCAACGCGTTCCGACAGCTCCACATTGGAGATTCTTCCGTCTCGTTTGAGCACTTGCAATATTCTTTCGTCAAATCTATCCATGATGATGTTTCATTGCTTATTTAGTTTCTAATCATCAAATAAAAGCACAATATTGACCTCAGTTCTACTTATAGTTGTTCTCAACTTATCGAGAACTGATTCAAGGAACAATCTATGGAATATCATCAACTGGGCGCTTTGGCGTTGTTCGCTTTTGTCTCCACTTTTACGCCGGGTCCCAATAACATTATGTTGATGACCTCAGGGGCAAATGTCGGCTTTAAACGCACTATCCCACACATGTTGGGCATTACCTTCGGCTTTGGTGCCATGTTAATTTTGGTGGGCATTGGTTTGATGAGTCTCTTCAACGCTTACCCGATTACTCACTCCATTTTGAAAGTATTGAGCTTGAGTTATTTGCTGTACTTGACGTACAAAATCGCCACGAGCGGCAAAACCGAAGCAAAACACGATTTTCGCCCGATGTCTTTTTTAGGGGCGGTGGCATTCCAATGGGTGAACCCGAAGGGTTGGTCGATGGCGTTAACGGCTATTACCGTGTACAGCAGCGGTGGCGCATGGCTAGAGCTGACTTTTATCGCGGGTATCTTCTGCTTAGCTAACTTGCCATCGGTAACATTTTGGACCGCGGCAGGCATGCAACTTCAACGCTGGTTGACCACATCTAGGCGTGTAAAAGGGTTTAACTATGGGATGGCAGCGCTTTTACTGCTGTCGACTATCCCAATGATATAGAAGACAAAATAGCCGTAAAACCGTGATCTAATACAAAGTTCAGGTAGATACTGAATCAATAATCACAATCTAACGCCACTTTTGGACAATGCCAGGGTCATAGTAGCGAAGCAATGCGCTATTTATTAAAAGCACACTAATCATAAGCCACAGCTATTTTAATGTTCGTTGCTTGCTCGCAGTAACTGCGATGAATCTATCACCCTGGCCAAAAGCTCATGAGCTTAAGGCCCTTTACACAAGGAGCGTTACACAATGCACACTCGCAAGCTTATTCTTGCTGCCACTTTTGGATTATTATTGGCGGGTTGCAGTCAAACATCCACCACAACCAATGCTGAAATGATTCCACCCGAGTATCCAGTGGATTATTTCTTTAAAAACAGCGAAGTTTCTAGCTATCAAATCTCTCCTGCTGGTGACTACATCTCAATGATGAAGCCATGGCAAGACCGTAAGAACGTCTTTGTTTATCCCACAGATAACCCCGATCAGATAAAACGCGTCACATCCGTAACAGGGCGCGACATCGCATACTACTACTGGGTTGGCGAAGACACCGTAATTTACTCTCGTGATACGGGAGGAGATGAGAACTTTTATCTCGTGACGGTTAATGTCAAAACAGGCGAAGAGAAAACCATCACACCGACATCCGGTGTTGTGGCATACGTTATCGACACGCTAGACAATCAACCCGATGACATTTTGATTTCGAGTAACGAGCGTAACCCACAAGTCTTTGATGTTTATCGACATAATCTAAAAACAGGCGAAAATACTCTCGTCGCGCAAAACCCGGGCAATGTGCGCTCATGGGGTACCGATCACGATGGCAACATTCGTGTCATCACCACATCAGATGGTGTTAATACCTCCGTTTTATATCGCGATACGGTTGAAGATGAATTTAAGCCGCTAAAGAATCTCACTTTCAAAGAGAGCTTTAGCCCCATTTCATTCACGCCGGATAACAAAAACTTATATGTGGCATCACGAATTACGCGTGATAAATCAGCCATCGTTGAATACGATGTAAAAGCCAATAAAGAAATACGAGAAATCTTCTCTCACCCGGAAGTTGACGTGAATAGCGCTCACTACTCTGAAGCGCTTAATAAGCTGGTTTCAATCTCTTACGTGACAGATAAAAACCACTATCACTTCTTAGATGATTCCTACCAACAAACCTTCGAACGCCTCTCAGAGAAACTGCCAAATGTAGAAATTTCTGTAACCAGTGCGACGCGAGATGAAAGTAAAATGATTGTCGTCACCTACAGCGATGTCGATCGACCAAATTACTACTTCTACGATCGTAAAGCAGACAAATTGGAGAAATTGGCAGAAAACGCTCCATGGCATAAGCCAGAACATATGGCGAAGATGACGCCTATCCAATACACCGCTCGCGATGGAGAAACCATTCATGGGTACCTAACGCTGCCGAAGGGTCGAGAAGCCAAAGATCTGCCTTTGCTTGTGCTCCCACACGGCGGTCCATGGGCTCGTGATCACTGGGGATTTCAGCCTGAGGTGCAATTATTCGCTAACCGCGGTATCGCGGTGCTGCAAATGAACTTCAGGGGCTCAACTGGTTATGGTCGCGAGTTTTGGGAGAAGTCGTTTAAGCAATGGGGACAATCCATGCAGGATGACATTACCGACGGTGTCAAATGGGCTACCGAACAAGGTTACGCACAAGATGGCAACGTATGTATTTATGGTGCCTCTTATGGCGGCTACGCAACTCTGGCGGGGGTGACATTCACTCCTGATTTATATAAGTGCGGAATCGACTACGTTGGCGTATCTAACTTATTTACCTTTATGGACTCCATTCCACCTTATTGGGCACCATTCCTTGCAATGTTACACGAGCAAGTAGGCAATCCGAATGATCCTGAAGACGCGAAAATGATGAAAGCCTACTCACCAGTGTTCCATGTCGACCAAATTAAGGCACCCTTATTGGTTCTACAGGGAGCACAAGATCCACGCGTGGTGAAGAGCGAGTCAGACCAAATCGTTAATGCACTGCGTGAACGAGGCGTCGAGGTCGAATACATCGTGAAGGAAAATGAGGGGCACGGATTCCGCTCTTTAGAGAACCGTCTTGATGGTTACCAAGCGATGGATAGATTCCTAAAAACACATTTACTTGAGCAGACTCAGTAAGCCTTTACATCGCTAAGTTCGAAAGGGCATGTTGGCGTGCCCTTTCTTATTTTTTCTACGTATTTTGCTCGCCCCAGTCCCCAGTACCACTGCAATACTCCAATAATCCAGCTCAATTCACAGTGTAAATTTATATAAAGACACTACCCTCTTATGAGAGATCTTGATAACCTTAAATGAGAAAGAGAATAATTATCGAGTAGAGTCAAAAATGAAGAAGAAGCCTCAACCTAAAACGATTGTTGTCACAGATACAGAGACAATTACCCCAAATATGCAGCGTATTACTTTGCAAGGTGAAGCGCTAAGCCAGTTTCCACGCGACTGCGAAGGTAGCTACATCAAGCTATTGTTCAATGAGATGGGCAGTACCGATTTGAGCACGCTAAGCGACGATGACCGACCATTAATGCGAACCTATACTATTCGTCGTTTCCATCCGGAAACACACACCATCGAAGTAGATTTTGTCCGCCACACCACACAAGATTTACAGTGTGGCTTTGCCGCGCGTTGGGCGATGGCCGCACAAAAAGGCGATACGATTAATATCGTAGGTCCAGGCAGTATCTCTAATTTGAATACCGAGGCTGACTGGTTCTTTATGGCCGCCGATATGACAGCACTTCCTGCTCTTTCAGCGAAAATTCGTACGCTACCAGAAGAGGCAAAAGGCTATGCCGTGATCAGTGTGATGTCTGCGGCAGACATCCAGCCTCTGCACGCACCAGGTGGTATGGAGCTAATTTGGCTTACAGAAGGTCAAACCCTAGCAGAAGCGGTACGCGAACAAAAATGGCTAGATGGGGACGCCGCAGTATGGTGTGCCTGTGAGTTCGATTCAATGCGCGCGCTACGCCAATACTTCCGCAACGAGAAAGAAGTTGATCGTGAAAATATCTACATCAGCAGCTATTGGAAACAAGGCGTGTCGGAAGACGGGCACAAAGTGATTAAACGTGAAGACGCGGAATCCAATCAATAGTGGTTCATGTCTTTTCGATTCCAGCTCTCATCCCAATAAAAACGCCCGGCATTACCGGGCGTTTTAGCAACATACCTTGTAATGAGCACTTTAAGCCGCTAATCAACAAGCTCTTGCGCCAAAAAGTCGATCAACAACCTCACTTTTGGCGACAAATTACGACTTTGCGGATACAGCGCCCAAATGCCTTCGCGATCGTCGCGGTAATCGGTCAGCACCTCGACCAACTCACCACTGTCTAACGCCTCTTGCACGTAGTAGTCCGGCAATTGCACCAAACCCAGACCGCGTTTCGCTGCGTCCACCAAAGCAAAACCGCTGTTGCATTTAATCCGTCCCGACACGCGTAAAGATTTATCGCGTTTATTTTCCTTAAAGTGCCAATAGTCGACAGAGCCAACTAAGCACTGATGCCGTCCCAATTCCGACAACGTATGTGGCTCACCAAAACGCTCCAAATACATCGGACTGGCACACACATAGTTTTGGCGCGACGAAAGACGTTTAGCAATCATGCTGGAATCTTGCAAGCGGCCAAGACGAATCGCCACGTCCACACCTTGCTCAATCAAATCCAGCTTTTGGTTGGTCAGCACTAAATCAAGATCCACACGCGGGTACTTTTCCAAAAACTGATGCAAAAGCGGCGCGAGATTCATTTCCCCATACGTCACAGGAGCCGTCACGCGCAGCAAACCGCGCGGTTCGGTCTGCATTTGCGTTACGGCAAGTTCGGCCAGTTCTAACCCTTCCACCAAATGTTTACACTGCTGGTAATAGAGTTGTCCGGCTTCAGACAGGGAGACTTTCCGCGTCGTACGATGCAGCAATTTCACCGCAAGTCGTTCTTCAAGTGCAGATACCCGACGACTGATTTGTGCCACAGATGTTTTCAGCTTAGCTGCTGCTCCGGTAAAACTGTTGGTTTCCGCCACAGCAACAAATTCGCTGACTCCTTCCCAATTCGCCATGCTGTATTCCTGTCGACCTCTTCTAGACAAATAGTGATGAAAATATTCTCGTCGCGCTACGCTTTGAAAACGGGAGAACTTTACGCATCAGGCAACGGACGAAGATCGCCGTACTGCGCATCAAGTTCAATGCCGAAGTATTCTTTCAATGCATCCAGATAGGCTTGGCCTGGCTCTAACTCCAATTCTGTCTGCTCACCTTGGCTGGTGTATTTGAGTGTGTAGTTAAGCAATGTCACCAACCCACTTTCTGTTGCTTTCGCCGCGACTCTTGCGCTGGTAAAACGCGAGTGAGGAGAAGTGGAAGTAAAAAAGTTGCCACACGCGATATCACCCGCAAACACAAACTCTAAATCGAAGCTATAAAGGTTGTTCCATGTGTCCGTTCCATCCGTTGACAACACTTGAAGGAAGTAACCAAACTGAGCATCTTCGACAAAGCGGAAGGTTTGTAAATCCGTCTGAATCACTTGGTTGAGGATAAACGGCAATGGCGCGCGCGGCGTATTGGAGCCAAAGCCCACATCAACAATCCATGCTTGTTCATCCAGCGTTACCAACGTGATTTGATGACTACGGCCAGTTGGTGTGCCCGACACATGCACACGCCCTAGTAAACTGCGTGCTTCAAATCCGAGAGTATTGAGTACCTCAAGCATTAAACCATTCAATTCAAAACAGTAACCACCGCGAGAGTGATACACCGTTTTTTGAATGATGTCTTCAATCTCAACAGAGATGCCGCGCTGCAACGCAATATCAAAGTTCTCAAACGGCAGGCTGCGGTGCTGTGCCACGTGTACTTTATGTAATGTTTCTAAATCGGCAGGTAGCTCTCTTGGCAAACCGAGCTTGGTTAAATAGGCATTCAGATCCGTCTTGTTCATAATCACTCTTACTTCGCTGATGGGTTGATTGCGTTCTACTCTAGCCCCTCTACCTAACTTCAGGTCAACTGCCTTTTCCGCTTTCCCTTCCGCGTTGAGGAGGCATCACACTCTTATAATCTGCTTACCTTACCATTATTACGTATATGTAAAAATCATTTTCAAAATGGACGGATTATCATTTTTATTGAAACACCTAGAATAGATATCAACAAAACGACGCAGCGCAGTAAGCAAACCTTAACTACGCTTATTACGTCACTCCATATACTGAGAATATAAAGGAAAATCCAATGACTGTTGAAATCAAACCTGGTCAAACTCACATCAAATCCAAGGCAATGGTTGCATGGGCCGCTGGCGAACCACTGAAAATGGAAGAAGTGGATGTACAGCTTCCTAAAGCGGGTGAAGTGCTAGTGCGCATCGTCGCAACAGGTGTTTGTCATACTGATGCGTTCACTCTGTCAGGCGACGATCCAGAAGGCATCTTCCCTTCTATTCTTGGTCACGAAGGTGGCGGCATTGTTGAAATGGTGGGCGAAGGTGTCACTAGCGTTAAGGTAGGCGACCACGTAATTCCACTGTACACCGCAGAATGTGGCGAGTGTAAGTTCTGTAAATCGGGCAAAACCAACCTTTGTCAGGCCGTGCGTGAAACGCAAGGTAAAGGTCTGATGCCAGATGGTACAAGCCGTTTTTCTATCAACGGTGAAACCATCTTCCACTACATGGGTTGTTCTACTTTCTCTGAGTACACAGTGCTGCCTGAAATTTCATTAGCCAAAGTGAACAAGCAAGCGCCTCTTGAAGAAGTGTGTCTACTCGGTTGTGGCGTAACAACCGGTATGGGCGCAGTTATGAATACGGCAAAAGTTGAAAAAGGCGACACGGTTGCGATATTCGGTCTGGGTGGTATCGGTCTTTCAGCGATCATCGGTGCACGCATGGTGGGTGCAAGCCGCATCATCGGTATCGACATCAACGAAAGCAAATTCGATCTTGCAAAACAGCTAGGTGCAACCGATGTGATTAACCCACAGAAATTCGATAAGCCTATCCAAGAAGTGATTGTTGAAATGACTGACGGTGGTGTTGACTACTCATTCGAGTGTATCGGTAACGTAAACGTGATGCGTCAAGCACTTGAATGTTGTCATAAAGGCTGGGGGGAATCGGTGATCATCGGTGTTGCGGGTGCAGGTCAAGAGATCTCTACTCGTCCATTCCAGCTAGTAACTGGTCGTGTATGGCGTGGCTCGGCTTTCGGTGGTGTTAAAGGCCGCTCTGAGCTTCCAGAAATCGTAAACCGTTACATGGCTGGTGAGTTTGGCTTGCAAGAGTTCATTACTCATACAATGGGATTGGCTGACGTAAACAAAGCGTTTGATCTGATGCACGAAGGTAAGAGCATCCGTACTGTTATTCATATGGATCAATAATGCTGCCTCAGGCTCTCCTTTTGGGGAGCCTGAATTCATTCTGTTGTTAGAGAGTTTATTCATGACCATTGAAAATGTAAGCCAAACCAAAGTGTTTGGCGGTTGGCACAAACAATATACACACGAATCCAAAGCCCTAAACTGCACGATGCGCTTTGCGATTTTCTTACCACCGAATGCCACTAAATCGAACCCCGTACCCGCTTTGTACTGGTTGTCGGGCTTAACCTGCACCGATGAAAACTTTATGCAGAAAGCCGGCGCATTTCGTATGGCGGCAGAGCTTGGCATTGCGATCATTGCACCAGACACGAGTCCAAGAGGCGAAGGTATCGCTGACGATGAAAACTATGACCTGGGTAAAGGAGCTGGCTTTTACCTTAATGCGACTCAAGCACCTTGGTCACTGCATTACTTCATGTACGATTACGTGACTAAAGAGTTACCAGAGATCATTGAAAGCAATTTCCCTGTCTCAGAAGTAAAATCCATTTCTGGGCACAGCATGGGAGGTCACGGAGCATTAACCATTGGTCTGAAAAACGCAGAACAATATCGCTCAATATCGGCGTTTAGCCCTATCTGTAACCCAGTCCAATGCCCTTGGGGACAAAAAGCCTTTACTGCTTACTTAGGCAAAGATATTGAAAGCTGGAAACAATACGATGCAAGTGAGCTTCTCAAGCAAAAACAATCACCACTTCCTATTTTGGTTGATCAAGGTGATGCTGATGGCTTCCTCAACGAGCAACTTAGGCCAGAAGCGCTGGTTGCTGCAGCAAAAGTGCATGATTCAAACCTGAACTTAAGAATGCAATCTGGTTATGACCATAGCTATTATTTCATCTCAAGCTTTATTGACGATCATCTCAACTTCCATGCGAAGTATTTGTTTGCCTAATTCATAGAAGTAACTTGATGAATTAAAAAATAAAGTCACCTACCTAGGTGGCTTTATTTTTGGTGCGCATTAACATACCAATCTTAAATAACATTGGAATAAAGATAGAGAACAATGTAAGGATGAAATCGGATTTGCTTGTACCTCAATCATTAACCCTTCTAATTCTCATTCACAATACAATTCATCGGTTGAAAATAGGATTAATTTCCATTAAAAATCTGCGAACTGACACGAATTCGTTATAGAGCGAAATAATAACGCATATTTCTGACCTTTTAATTAAGAAGTCACTTAATAACCTTGACGTACAGTAAACCGACAGTTACTTTTCAAACATAACATATTATAAAATCTCATCCGGTTGGCTCTATTATTACAATTACAAATAAAGTACCGCTAGCACCTTTGTCCTAGCTCAGCAAAAAGAATAAAACTCAAAGGGCATATGATGAAAAAGATAGTCGCGCTAGGTCTGTTTTTTGTTGCGCCATTCTTATCTGCAAGTACGATCGTATTTAGCAGTAGCCAACAACCTAGTGTCACATTAAAACTGGAAGAGATTCAATCTTTACCAACCACCAGCTACACAACCACGCTGCCTTGGATCCCTGCTTCTTCTGAATTTCTTGGGGTCAAACTTAGCACGCTCCTCACCCACGTCTATGGCAAAGTGCCAGAACAAGTTGATGTCAGTAGCTTGAATGACTATCACTCGACACTGTCTCGACAAGACATTCTTAGATACCAACCAATACTGGCTTACCAACAAGATCAACACTATATAAAAGTCAGGAATAAGGGGCCATTTTGGGTAATATACTCTCTTAGTCTCTATCCTGAGCTCAACTACAATAAATATCACGCGCAAATGGTCTGGCAAGTAAATGAGATGAAAGCAAAATAATAAGAATGAAGTTATCAGAACCCACCCATCAAAAGCAGAGAGCACCACAATACTCTACAACCAGTAAAATGTTGCTTGTGGTGTTTGCCACTTCTTTGCTTCTCGCAAATGTATTGCTTCTGCAGCAGACACGCGCACTGTCACAAAACTTTAATAATGAGCAAAAACAAGCGACCTGGTTTTTATTCCAACTCTCTAAAGAGCTTTCGGAACTTGTCGGAGAAGCGAGACGAGTCGATGAAAATGTATTAAATATCGAAGGTGCAGAGCTGCAATATGAATTGGCCTGGAGTAGATTCGATTTATTAATTAGTAGTAATGAAGCCTACACTTTTTTCTCTCGAAATAATATGCATCAGTATTTCATTGATCTTTTTGAGGAATTTCAGGGCCTGGAAGCGCAATTAGTTGAAGCAAGAACTGGCGATAGCCAAGCTGCGGCTCAATTTTATCGATCCACTCAAACACTGTACTTAAGCTTGGTCGATTTCGTTAATCAGAACTTTCGCCTAAGCAGCAAAGTCTATGAGGCACAGAAAGGAGAAACGCAACGGTTAATGCAAGCGCAGTATATGCTGTTTGCTACATTCGTTTTGTCGATCCTGTCTCTGACTTATTTCTTTTATCGTGAATCCCATTTCCATAGAAAACTGGCGCTCAGCGACCCACTTACTCATCTTGGAAATCGCAATGCACTATTTATCAACCTGAATGAGCTCACTCAAGAGAAAAGGCCTTTTTCTCTGTGGATTTTAGATTTAAATGGTTTTAAAAGTGTCAACGATACACACGGTCACCAAGTGGGAGACACCGTACTGCGTGAAATTGCTAGACGGCTTAAATCTATGGCGTTGAATGATTTTACCGTCTATCGCATGGGAGGCGATGAGTTCGCCGTCATCCTCGAAGGGGAGCATGTTGATGAAGAAGGCGTTCGTGAGCATATCAATGCGGTATTTGATGCGCCAATACTAAATTCCGACAACGTCGCAACACTATCAACCAGCATGGGCTTAGCGCAATACCCAAAAGACAGTAACAATGTTGACTTTCTTATCAGCATAGCGGATAAGCGCATGTACAAAATGAAATTTCAACGTTAAACGGTATTTATGATGAGAAAGTTCATGCAAGTACTGCTTCTACTGGCAGTCATTGCGGCAGGTGTGTTGGCTTGGGTATTTATTCCATCGCACGAAACCATCGGGCAAAAAACGCTTGAGCAGGCACTCAACGACGACTACAGCCTCGTTGGGCATCGAATCTACTCAACCGATCCGGATGCTGGCAACCGATTCGGCTACTTCGTATTGGCAACTGGCCAGAGCATTGAAGAGCAAGAGCCGTTTTTGGTCACTTCGGATCAGTTTATTCGCATGGAACAAACGGGTGATAACACCTTGTCTGTGACCGTCAATGGCCGTATCTACCAATACCACAACGACTTGTGGGTACCAAAATCGAATGGAAAGTTGCAGCACTTTTTGGTCAGCGCAACCGCTAAGTACGTGCGCTAAAAAACGGGAACATTACTACCCCCTCCCACCACACACACAAAAAAACAAAGCCCCGCATGCACTGCGGGGCTTTTTACGTTAACAAGAAAAGAACATCGAAAGGATGAGCGTTACTTCGCTAACACTTTCTCTTTAATCACTTTTAGTACCCCAGCCTCTTGGTTGCTTGGCGCAGAATAACGAGCGATTTTCTTAATCTCTTCATGCGCGTTAGCAACCGCGTACGAATGCTCACTGACTTGCAGCATTTCGAGGTCGTTGAGGTAATCACCAAACGTCATGGTTTCTGCCGGAGTAAAATTCATCGTCTCTTGAAGGTGCTGAATGGCCGCGCCTTTAGACGCCTCGGCATTCATCACATCCAGCCAAATTTTTGCGCTCACCACAACTTTATGCGTTGCGCCAAACTTCGCGTTCATGGTCGGGAATAGGAGCTCTTCCGAACCGTCAAAGTGACAAATTGCCACCTTAATAAACTCGTCTTCGACCTCAAGCAAATCCGGCACGTATTCACAGCGGTGGTAGTACTTTTGAAATTCTTCCAGCGATTGCCGATCATGCGTTTCGATGTACGCCGAGCGCTTGCCACACAATACGATGTTCGCCCCGTCAATTTCACGAGCCGCTTTCACAATCTCCGCCACTTCCGCTTTAGGAATGGTGCAACTGTAGAGCTCTTTGTCTTGGTACATCACCAAGGTGCCGTTTTCGGCCACATACAACACTCGATCTTTGATTGGCGCGAACGTGTCACGCAGGCTGTAATACTGACGACCAGACGCAGCGGAGAACAAAATACCTTGCTCTTCCAATTGCAAAAACAGATCGAAAAACTCTGGATCCAAACGACCGTATTGGTCAAGCAAAGTGCCGTCCATATCGGAAGCAATAAATTTGATGCGAACTTGTGACATTAACTAAAACTCTAAATGACGCTGCGAAAAATATATCCATGTAAGGTACAGGATCTTGTATGAATCTCAAGCCGGGATGACGAGGCCTTTCGCGATTACCAAGGGTGCTGTTTAAAGTAATCTTCACTGTGATCGATGAAGGCTCTCACCGCAGGAGACAAGTGTTTACGCGATGAATATAGCGCGTAAATGTTGAGATCATTTGGCTTCCAATCCGGCAACACCGACTCAAGCTGACCCGATTGCAGATAGATATTGCTCAAATAGGTTGGCAGCATCGAAATACCCATGCCTTGCAAAGCGCCATGCAATAACGCTGTGGCCTCATTGCTGGTTAGGCGACACTCAATTCCCACCGATTCGAACTGCTCGCCCTGAGACAAATGCCACACGTGACGCTCAAAGTTTTTGTAACCCAAACAGTCGTGTGAAGATAAATCTCGCGGATGCGCGATCGCGCGATGAGTTTGCAAGTATTGCGGCGATGCCACCAACACCGATTCACACACCGCAATCGGCTTACCAATCAAAGAAGGATCGGGATCTGACGCAATTCGGATTGCCAGATCGATGCGTTGCTCGGTTAGATCACTCACTGAATCTTGCAGATCTATGTCGATATGCACTTTGGGGTGCTTTTGCATAAAACTGTTTACGGCTGGGATCAACTGTGAGAATCCAAATGAAGTGCTCGACGCGAGACGGATTTTTCCGGACAGCTCACCATCAACGGCAATGTTCGACGTCAACGTATCGGCCTGTTTTAACCAGCGCTCAATCTGAGGCAAGCTGCGCTCCCCTGCGGTGGTGAGTGACACCTTGCGCGTAGTGCGGTGCAACAAACGAGTTTGTAGCCAGTTCTCCATCGCCTCTACATAACGAGTCACCATTGGCCGAGACATGTCTAACCGCTCGGCGGTAGCGGTAAAACTGCCAGAATACACCACATCCACAAATACTTTTGCTGCCGTTACTCTGTCCATACATTTGCTCGAAATAAGAAATAGTGATGCACATTATTGTGTATTTTTCCGAGCGTATCAATTTCCTAATATAGCTCTCGTTCCCAAGCCATGGTCGCTTGGCCCCAAATTCTTTAGGAGCTTATTATGAAAAAATTCACTTTGATTGCTGCATCCATTTTAATGGCAAGCCCTGTTCTAGCGGCAAACCACTCTCCCCTTACTCTTGAGGTTTACAACGCCGATGGTAACAGCTTCCACGTTAACTCAACCTTGGTATACGGTGAGACTGATGCCATGGTCATCGACACTGGCTTCACCAAAGCTGACGCGATGCGCATTGCCGCCAAAGTGTTGGACTCAGGCAAAACGCTTAAAACCATTTTCATCAGCCAAGCGGACCCAGATTACTACTTTGGCGCAGAGGCCTTACACCAACAGTTCCCTGATGCGCAGATCATCACAACGCCAGCGGTTCAAAAAATTATTAAAGAGAAGTTGGCTGGAAAGCTGGCGTACTGGGGACCAAAACTTGGCGCAAACGCACCGGTAAAACCAGTGATCCCTGTCGCATACGACAAAGCATCATTAGAGCTAGAAGGTCATAAGATTGAAATCCGTGGTAACCATGGCACATCAGCACACCGCCCTTACCTATGGATTCCAGATAACAAAGCGATTCTGGGTAACGTAGCCGTGTACTCAAACGTGCATTTATGGATGGCAGATGCCGCTGACCAAACCGCTATCAATGCTTGGGAGCAGCAGCTTAGCGAGATGCTTGCGCTTAAACCTCAAGTGGTCATTCCTGGTCACATGAAAGCAGGCACAAAGCTGAACGCAGACACCATTCGCTACTCGCAACAATACTTGCAGGATTTTCAGCAAGCGAAAAAACACAGCAATAACAGTACTCAACTCATTGACACCATGTCAGCGAAATACCCAGAAGCTCAATTGCCAATCGCGTTAGAAATCGGTGCGAAAGTGCATACTGGTGAAATGACATGGTAACCGTGCATTACTTCTTCGATCCCATGTGTGGTTGGTGCTACGGGGCATCACCACTCATCGAAGCCTTGATGGACACCTCTCAATTTAAGGTAGAGCTTCATCCCGGCGGCATGATCGAGAAACGCGCGATTGAGCCTGAATTTCGTCAGCACATCATCAACGGTGACGCTCGTATCGCAACCGAAACGGGAGCAACGTTTGGTGAGGCATATCTGCAACGCGTGAAAAGCGAAGGTGCGTTTGTTCTTGATTCTTATCTACCAACACAAGCGATCTTGAGTGCGGAGAAAATGGGGCTGAATCCATGGCACATGTTAAAGGCCATCCAATCCGCGCATTATCAGCTCGGGTTAAAAGTGAATGAAGCATCGACGCTCAAAGCCATTGCAGAATCGCTAGGTTTAGCAAACGATGCGTGGGAGCAAAACATGACGTTAAGCAAAGCCGAGCTAAACGAGAGAATTCGCTCTAGCCGACAGTTGATGCGCCAGTTACACGTTGGTGGTTATCCAACCCTGATTGCAGAAGTAAATGGCGAGTACTTGACCTTGCCGCACTCGACCTACTACGACAAACCGGCACAGTGGAAGCTTGCATTACAAAAACTGCAATAAGCTCTTCCCCACTCGCTCTTGTTCTTAATCCAAGAGCGAGTGCCAACACCGACATGGCAATCCTGACTCAAACAGGTACAATCCTCGCTCGATTTTTTACTCGCGCGGATACCCACCATGCACTCGCCTGAACATTGCTTTACTCGTTTTACTGCTGATACTTCTGACTATGAATTACCAACGCAGTTTACGTTTCCGTTCTACTACACGCCGCATCCGCTTTGCGTTTTGGCCGCAAAGCAATTGCAACAGCACTTATTAGCGCAAACCGACTTCGAACACGATTTTGGTTTGGTTAATGAAGAAACGGGGCGAGGCAAAATGTTTGGCGTATTGCTGGTAGAAAGCCCTCAAGGCGAGCTCGGCTTTTTAAGTGCGTTTTCTGGCAAAATTGCTGACCAAAACTTGATTCCAGGATTTGTCCCTCCTGTGTACGACATGCTGACCGATGAAGGCTTCTTCCGCGCAGAAACGGATGCCATCAACGCCGCCAATGCGGAGTACAAAACCTGTGCCGCGAATCCGGAATTGGAGGAGCTTAAAGCGCAAATCCAAGCCGACCGAGCCGCTTATCAGCAAGAAGAGCAAACACAGCGCCAAGTGATGATTAACGGCCGCGCAGCACGCAAACGACAGCGCCAACAGGGCGAGCAAACGCTCAATGCCGATGACCTCAAAATCTTGTTGGATGAGTTGGGTAAACAAAGTGTCGCCGAGAAAAACGTTCTCAAATACTTAAAGCAAGCGTGGGATGAAAAGCTTGCAATCAAAGAAGCACGATTGGCCGAGTTAGAGCAGCAACTTGCTCACCTGAAAGAGCAGCGCAAGACGCTCTCCAACGCTTTACAGCACAAACTGCATAAACAATACCGCTTCCTAAACAGCCATGGTGAAACACGCGACTTGTTGGACATTTTTGCGGACACCACAAACCTAATACCACCAGCAGGTGCAGGGGAATGTGCTGCGCCCAAACTGCTCCAATACGCGTTTAAATACGGATTCAAACCGCTGGCGCTGGCAGAGTTTTGGTGGGGTGTTTCGCCAAAGTCTGAAGTTCGCCAACACAAAAAATTCTACCCATCGTGCAACAGCAAATGTCAGCCGATTTTAGGCCATATGATGCAAGGGCTGGATGTCGAACCTAACCCATTGGCGGAGAATTGGGCAGAAGACAAAGAGCTAGAGATAATCTACCAAGACGACGCTATGGTCGTCGTCAACAAGCCCTCGGGCTTACTTTCAGTGCCGGGTAAAACCATCAAAGACTCTGCTTATACGCGCATACAAGTGATGTTCCCTGATGTGGAAGGGCCGTTTGTGATTCATCGCCTCGACATGGCGACCTCTGGCATTTTGGTGTTTGCCTTAACTAAACGCGCGAACAAAAGTCTGCAAAAACAGTTTATGGCTCGCGGCGTACAAAAACGTTATATGGCACTACTCGAAGGCGTATTGAACGAGCCGGAAGGGGAAATTTCACTGCCAATGCGTGGTGACCCAGATGACCGCCCACGTCAACTGGTGTGTTTTGAACACGGGAAACATGCAGAAACCTACTGGCAGCTGATTGACGTCAAAGATGGACGCAGCAAGGTATACATGTATCCGAAAACCGGGCGAACTCACCAACTACGTGTACACAGTGCTCATCACATGGGATTAAACATGCCAATGGTTGGTGATGGTTTATACGGCGAAAAAGCGAATCGCTTACACCTGCATGCTGAGATGCTAGAGCTGGATCATCCATACAGCAAAGAGCGCATGGTGTTCAGAGCTGAGTGCGAGTTCTAACTTCTTCCAGATTTTAAATAACAAAAAGGCACTGACTAACAGTGCCTTTTTGGGTTTCTAACAACAGAATAAGCGTGATGCGCGATACCGAAAACCGTTAGCTCACCTTAAACTTGGTCCACACCTGAGAGCGCCAACGCCTTGCCATGATGATACCACGCACCCATTCATCGAGAGCGATTGCCATCCAAGCCCCTAAAACGCCATAACCCATGTGGATGCCAAAGATGTAGGAGAAAAACACGCCTAGTCCCCACATACTCAAAATCCCCATTTGCACTGGGAACTTGATGTCACCCGCGCCTTTGAGCCCCGCGATAAAAATCAGGTTAAACACACGTCCGGCCTCGAGCAAAATTGAGCCCATGACTAACGAGCCTGCCAATGCGAGTATTTCCGGTTGATCGGTAAATACGCGCAGAATCTCTTCTCTAAACAGGTAAATCAGTGTGGTTGCCGCCGTTGATGCCACAAATCCCACTAAGAAGTAGATTTGTACGCGTTTTAAAATGCTGCTCACCCAACCTTTACCGATGTAGTAACCAGTCTGAATTTGCGCAGCCTGACCAATTGCCAACGCGAAAGCAAACGAGAAACGGGCAATGTTTTGTGCATAAGTGAAAGCCGCCAACGATGCCGTCCCCATTTGCACCACAAAGTACACAATGCAGATTTGCGCCACGTTGTAAGACAGCACTTCACCCGCGTTCATACCGCCGATTTTTAAGATTTTTTTATAAATCTCTGCGGGTACTTGTTTCATGGTCGACATTGGTAGTTCAATGCTACTGTGTGCGAGAATAAACCATAACATTAACGTACCGATGACTTGGCTGACGACGGTTGCTATTGCTACACCCTGCACACCATACACAGGTAAACCGAATGGCTGGTAAAGCGCAATATAGTTACCAATGATGTTGAACACACCCGAGATCAAGTTCACCACCATTGGAGAACGTGAATAACCATGACTACGCAGAATAGTTGTAAAAACAACGCCAATCGTAACGTTAAACGTCATCGCACCGCTGATCAGCAGATATTCATGAGCGTACTGCTCGACTTGCGCTTCCAAGCCGTAATACGGGAGTAGATATATCGCGCCAAGCACGGCAATCACACTCAAGAACGCACCGACAATCACAGACAGCGCAATACTTGCAACGCCGACGTTCACAGACTCTTGCTCGCGCCCTGCGCCATTGTATTGGGCAATCAAAATCCCCGTTCCGCTGCTGACAAACGTCGAAACGATGATTAAGAAAAAGGTAATCTGCGTGATCACACCAACAGCGGATACGGCTTTGTCCGAGTAGCCACTCAGCATGAACACGTCACTGGTTCCTAAAGCCGTCCGTAGCAAAATTTCGACAAGAATCGGCCAAGCTAACGCCACAATGGACATTCGCTGGTTGATGTTCTGGCTTTTAGGCATGTTTGTAACCTTTCCTACAACTAAAAACTGCCTCACAAAATGTGTGAGGCAGTTTGGAAAAAGAGTAACTAGAACGAAGCTCGAGATGAGGTCGTGATTTAGCGCGGATTCTAGTCGCATATTGGTCACAACGACAACAATATTTCGCTCTGTTTCGGAAAAATATTTCTAATGCTTTTTCACAACGAAAAACTCATTGACGGAACTTAGAGATCATCGATTGACGAACAATGAGCTCAATAGGTAGAAGGCGCAGTTCATGCTAGTCCCAACAGAGTTGAGTCAGGATAGATCCTGCAAATACAGCGGTGGAAATGCATTACTTTGAATTATTAATTGAACCATCTGAAACCATAAAGTTCCGCCATGGAAAACTTTATAAGCCTTTGTTGTGCTTTGAGCACTCTCACCAAACCACACTTCTAGGCCCATACTAAAAATGACTGACATCACATTTGGAAACTTTGTTGTTCTATTTATCGCTAAAATACCGCCTAGAATAAGCGTACACGTTAATTAAGCAAGGATACGTAATGTCGACATTGGCTGGAGCACGCTTAGAGGAAATGGCGGATATCCGCTCAACAAGAAAAAAGAAAATTGTCTTTTTATGCTCCAGTATTGCCGCGGCATGTTTAACTTATGGCTCCATTGCTCAATTGTTTGAGGATAATTGGGGATTAAGCTTTTTCCATGCTCTGTGTGCCTTAGCCTGTTTAGGTATCAGTTATGTGATAAAGGTTCAACGACATCATCAATATGCCGACCTATGGCTGAGTGCAGTTTTGATGTTCGAAGGGTTATTGCTACTTCTGTATAACGATGCCCCCTCAGGCAAACTGCTATGGCTATACCCCATTGTCGCCACTCTGGTGCTGATCAATGAGTTTAAAGTCGGTCTGCTGTTTAGTGGCACCTATATCTTACTGATCTTTTTTGGCGTCGTTTTTTTAGATCGGCTACCAACAGCCAGTGACATCATAGAACGACGATTTATGCTGACCCTGATAGCAACTGCATTTGTGTGTCACACATTCTCGTATTACTACACAAAAGTCCTCAACTACATTCAAACACTTTATCGTGAAGGGATTGAAGAGTTGGCGTATTTTGACCAACTCACAGGGCTTGCCAACCGCTGGAGCTTTGAAACTTGGGCACGTGCAAAGCTCGATGAGATCAACCATTCATCTGATGACAGTATCACTGCTCTGGTCTTCCTAGATATTGATAACTTCAAACATATTAACGACACCTACGGACACGATATTGGTGACCAAGTGCTTCAAGCCTTTGCAACTCGATTAAAAAACAATGTTCGCCATAAAGACAGAAAAACCGACAAACACGACTACTCCATCGCTCGATTTGCGGGCGACGAGTTTGTGCTCATGCTGTACGACATAAACAGTAAAGATGACCTCGACAGCATTTTGAAGCGTATTGTGAATCTATTCCCAAAAGGCTACCGAAGCTACGATATGATTAACGAGTTAACAATGAGTGTGGGCGCTGCTATCTACAAACAAGATGCGAAGGATTTATCTGAATTGACTCGGTGCGCAGATAAAGCAATGTATGCGGCTAAACACACAGGGAAAAACCAATACGCGTATTACGAACACTGCAATACCGAAGAGAAGTCAGCCTCTGAAACGCCGGCTGTGTCAGAAGCTTGCTAACGGTTAAGCGAATACATGCATCACCCATAGCCCCAGCACCAGAAATACGATTAGCCACACAGCTTGCAGCACTCTGCTCGGCTTATCTTGCTGGCGACCGAATTGGCCTTTAAACGCACGGTCCTTCACTTTGCCCATTAAGCCTTTTCCTAGAGCACGTCGATAGAATTCACGTCTCTTATGGGCTGCATTGGCGACCTCGGTAAAACGATGTCTTTGCTCATTGGTGAGATCTTTGTCCTCGTAACGAGGAGGGAGATCAGAATGCTTGCGTTGTACTGCCATCACTTCCTCCCTGGTCGATGGGTACATTTTTATTAAGTATATACCCAAATAACCAAAAGATGCGTTATAAGTGAAGGACATAGACGAAAAAACCACCCGAAGGTGGCTTTGTTACAGGCAAAAAGGACGCTTTAGAAGTACTCACATAAATACGCAGTCGCGTCTTTCACTTGAAGCTCAAATGAGGAGTTCCCTTCCACTTCAAAAAACTCACCACTTTGGTAAGTCGTCCAATCACTCTCGCCGACACGCTTGACCACAAGTGCACCTTTTACAACCGTCATACGCTCAGGCGCTTGAGTGCCGAACGTGTATTCACCAGGAAGCATTACACCAACGCTAACGTCCTGATCATTCTGGTTAAAGCCTAGTGATTTTACACTACCTGCAAAATAGCTATTTTCCTTAATACTCATTATTGGTTTCCTTATCAAAAGTCCGCTCTTTTTTACCTTGTTTCTTCCTGTTACTCAAGCTCTGAAAGCCATTAAGCTCAACGTTATAAAGCACATCCTTTGCTACTGAGCGAGGCCACCTTTTTCTAGGCTTAACCAGACGACGTAATTAGTGAGATAAAGTCGGTGAATTAGTTAACGCCAGCAAACAATAAAACCATCAATAAGAGTGTATCCGAATGTAAAAGTGGACATTAGATCATAATTTCTTAGTCTTAATCGCGGGATTGTTTGTTTTTGAGAAGGAAGGTTTCCACCATATTAAAAAAGGGAAGAAAAGTAGACCAATGACGGACTCAGCTCACCGAAGGCGGAAAACAAGACAGGAACCAAAACTTTCATTTTGGGCTCGCCACCAATCCAAAGTCCTCAAAAGCGCATTTGCCGTTTTCGGGGTGGGTCTTTTGACGTTTTTCAGCTATCAAATCCACCTATCCTATCAAGACCATATTGACCCGAAAAAAGTCTACGGCGAGTGGATTGAGATCGGCGCGCCACCCTACCAAACAGAACGTCTGACTTTCACAGAGGATGGGGTATATCGAAACCATCGACTCATCACGACAGAATTTGAATTCGATGGAAAGGTCATCACGTTGAACACTGGATTAGGAAAAACCGCGTACCAGATCTCGGGTTCTCACCTTTCACCTCAGATTCGCCGTATTGAGCCTCTTATTCCAGATCAACGATTCATCCGTAAGGGATTTGAGCATACCGTTCAAGGCTCAGAAACCGGAGCGGCTTCAAAACGTCGCGCTGCATTAAGTGAACATTTCAGCCGTGACTAGCACGTCTTCACGGCTATTTCTCCTTTCAACTCTCTTTCTATTTCGATGAAACAAAACCTTAATAAACAATGAAATAAGGTATTCATCGCATTTATCCCACCCGATACTGAGTAAACAATAATTTTAGTTTCTGCTGAGATTTTATAAATTATTGACTCAGTCTGACACTTTCTGTGTAACAGAGTGCGAGTTTTAGTTAAGTTCTCTCAAGTGCCTCGAAAACCGTCTTAATTTTTTTTGACGAAAAAAAACTCTCTGAAATGCTGAGTGTGATGCTTTTGCACATGGAGTAAATCCAATCATCTTATCTGGTGCAAGAGCAGCCTATGTTCTAGGTAGAACATGAATCCAAGGATTGAGAGAGAAGTTATGATTCGATTTAACCTATGTGCAGCTGGCGTTGCTTTAGCACTATCAGGTGCTGCAGTTGCGGCTCCAACCGCACCAAGTATCGATATGTACGGTTCCAACAACCTTCAGTTTTCTAAAATTGAACTCGCGATGGAAACCACGTCAGGCTACTACGACATGGTGAAATACCATGAGCAAGCGAAGATCACTGTTAAGTTTAACCAGTGGAGTGGCACGCCAGGTGATACTTACAACGTCTATTTTGATGGTGCAAAAGTAGCAACCGGCCCAATCACTGGTAGCCAAACAACAGCGACATTTGAATATGGTCAGGGCGGCCTATACCAAATGGAAATCGAGGCGTGTGATGCGACAGGTTGTGCGAAAAGCGCACCAGCTGAAATCACGATTGCAGATACCGATGGTTCTCACTTGAAGCCACTGACGATGAATGTTGATCCAAACAACAAAACGTACAATACCGATCCAAGCGTCGTGATGGGTACGTATTTTGTTGAGTGGGGCATCTATGGTCGTGACTACACGGTCGATAACATGCCAGTCGACAACTTGACTCACATCCTTTACGGTTTTATCCCAATTTGTGGCCCAAATGAGTCTGTGAAGTCTGTTGGCGGCAACAGTTTCAATGCACTACAAACCGCTTGTACAGGCGTGCCTGACTACGAAGTCGTGATTCACGACCCTTGGGCCGCTTATCAGAAGAGCTTCCCACAAGCTGGTCATGAATACAGCACACCTATCAAGGGTAACTACGCAATGCTAATGGCATTGAAACAACGTAACCCTGATCTAAAAATCATCCCATCTATCGGTGGCTGGACGCTGTCTGACCCATTCTTCGATTTCGTAGACAAGAAAAACCGAGACACATTCGTCGCATCGGTTAAGAAGTTCCTGAAAACTTGGAAATTCTACGACGGTGTTGATATCGACTGGGAATTCCCTGGTGGCGGCGGTGCAGCCGCGGATAAGGGTGACCCTGTAAACGATGGCCCAGCTTACATCGCACTGATGCGTGAATTGCGCGTAATGCTTGATGAATTAGAAGCTGAGACAGGCCGTACTTACGAGCTAACGTCAGCTATCGGTGTCGGTTACGATAAGATTGAAGACGTAGACTATGCAGATGCGGTTCAATACATGGACTACATCTTCGCGATGACTTACGACTTCTATGGCGGTTGGAACAACGTTCCTGGTCACCAAACTGCGCTTTACTGTGGTTCATTCATGCGCCCTGGTCAGTGTGACGGTAGTGGCGTTGATGAGAACGGCGAACCGTACAAAGGTCCTGCTTACACAGCAGATAACGGCATCCAACTTCTTCTTGCTCAAGGCGTTCCTGCGAACAAGCTAGTACTTGGTACAGCAATGTACGGTCGTGGCTGGGAAGGCGTAACTCCAGATACGCTAACCGATCCAAATGACCCAATGACAGGTACTGCTACAGGTAAACTGAAGGGCAGTACAGCGCAAGGTGTTTGGGAAGATGGCGTAATTGACTACAAAGGCATTAAGTCATTCATGCTAGGTGCAAACAACACTGGCATCAACGGCTTCGAGTACGGCTACGATGCCCAAGCAGAAGCACCATGGGTATGGAACCGTACTACGGGCGAGTTGATCACATTTGATGACCATCGCTCAGTTCTAGCAAAAGGTAGCTACGCTAAGTCTCTAGGTCTAGCGGGTCTATTCTCTTGGGAAATCGACGCGGATAACGGTGACATTCTCAACGCAATGCACGAAGGTATGGCTGGCGGTGTGGTTCCTCAACCAAACCGTAAACCAACCGCAGCTGCTGGCGCAGATCAATCTGTAACTGGCCCTGCAAGTGTGGTTCTAGATGGTAGCCTATCGAAAGACTCTGACGGCACTATCGCAAGCTACGCTTGGGAGCAAGTCTCTGGTACTGCAGTGGTACTAGCAGGCGCCAACACTGCGAAAGCAAGCTTTGATGCAGCAGAAGTTACCGTTGAGGAGCAATTAACTTTCAAGCTGACAGTGACTGACAACGAAAGTGCAACGGCATCTGACCTTGTTGTAGTAACTGTGAAGCCAGCAGGTGTGGTTGACCCAGCGAACAATGCGCCAGTAGCGCAAGTTGTTGCTCCAGCAACAGCAAACGCTGGTGACGTTGTGGTTGTAGATGCGTCAGCCTCTAGCGATGCAGACAACGATACTCTTACTTTCAACTGGACGCTTCCTCAAGGTTTGAACGCAACGGTTGAAGGTTCTAAAGTAACTTTCACTGCTGCTGAATACCCGCAAGACACTAGCCTAAGCTTTACCGTAAGTGTGAGCGACGGCAAAGCGTCTTCAACGGCAAGCGCAACTGTTGTTGTTGCACAGCATACAACCGACCCAAACCCTGGTACCTGTGACAACGCATGGGATGCAAGCGCAGTGTACACAGGCGGCAACCAAGTCACTCATGCAGGTAAAACTTGGGAAGCGAAATGGTGGACTCAGGGTGACGATCCTAGCCAATCTGGCGAATGGGGCGTTTGGAAAGAAGTTGGCGTGGCTAACTGTAACTAAGCCCAACCTTGCAGACTTTCTGTAAAGTTAACGATCAAAGGACAGCTTCGGCTGTCCTTTTTTGTTTTTATCTCATAACGAGAGAAGAGATACCACTGACGAAAAACAGTCCGAGGTATTGCTTTCAAATCGAATTAGCCCAAAACGGATCGAGCCGATTAGTAAGAATGAAGATTACCAAGAACGATCGAGTAAACGGTCAAAACTACTGAAGACTTGTCCACACTTCATCACTCGGCCATGACCTTGACCTTGCGTTGTCACTAACTCAACATTTTCAATCTCTTCAGCGGCTTGTGCAGAGATACTGTACTTAGTGAACTTATCCTGCTCATCATGAACAATGATGGCTGGAGACGAGCGCTCAGCCAAACGCTTCAGCGGATCAATTGACTGTAATGGGTAACCAAATTGATCTTCAACTTCAGAAACTACGGCATTAAAAAGCTTCATCGAATAACCTGAACGCGCAATGCTACCGAATAGGTTCTCTACGTAATTCAATACCGGTGCAATAAGCAGTAAAGGCTTGTTTTCTAATTTGCTATGTCGGCACTCAAGAGCAGAAGCGGTGCCCATGCTGTGCCCAACTAGACCAACAATATCGTCTACCGTATCTAACACATCTTCTAACCCTTTGACAAAACCCGGAATGTGCCCATACTGCCCTTCACTCTCACCATGTGCTGGATGATCGTATGCCAAAGCGGTGAAACCTTTCGACGCAATATGTTCCATCAACGGATAAAACTGACTTGCGGTGCCAGACCAACCATGAGTTAACACCCAAATAGGTCCAGAGCCCAAAGTGTAGGTTTTGATAATGCCTGCATGTCCTTTAATTTCACCTTTGGCAAGTCCTTGAGGTTCGGTGTTTTTAGGTGCTGTGCGAGCAGGTGTCAGGAGCAACTTACGCGCGGTATTCTTTGCATGGGAAGGGGCCAGCGTATGGTGTAAACGCGTACTGATGTTCACCAAACTGCGCTTAATACTGAAACGTTGCGATGTATTAAAGTAAATTTTTTCACTCATGATTATGTCCTTAACTATCAGCTACGCACAAAAATAGAACGGTCGTGCTTTTTATGCTGATAAGAAAGAGCGAACTCAGCCGCTCTTTATGATTTTATGCCTACAAATCTGGAAAGCGAATAACTGGTATCAGTCTTTCCAGCGAGAAAATAAGTTGTCGATCCCTTGCCAAAACAGGCGCAAGCTTTCTTCCTCACCTTTAATTGAGTAAAAAACATGCGCACTCAAATAAAGACCGTATAAATCAAACGTTGCTTGGCGTGTATCTAAGTCTGCTGCAAATTCTTGCTTCTCTTTGCCTTTCGCTATTTGGATCTCCAAATAGCTCAGCCAAGTGTCTATGGATTTACGCAGTCCGGCCTGAAGTGGGCAATCTTTATCTGCCGTGTCATTCCAAGCGTCTAGAAACATACAACTTCCTTGAAATGCGTGGTTCCAAGTCATCCAAGAGTCGAGCAACCCTCGAATTTTACGTTCGATATTGCCATCCCCTGCTTCACGAACAGGCTCAATAACCCGAGCAGCGAACACTTTATTGGCGTGCTCCAATACCGATAGTTGTAAATTCAACTTCGAATTGAAGTGAGCAAACAGACCACTTTTCGACATACCGCATTGCTTGGCTAACTCACCAATCGTAAGACTTTCTAATCCGTCTTCGCTGGCGATCTCAAAAGCCCGTTGCAGAATAAACTCTTTTGTCACTTTTCCTTTTTGCATAATCTTATTTTTAGCACGATCGTTCTTTTTTGCAATCTAGAGTTAACTGGTCTAACCATACATTAGTGTCATTTTCGACTCGCTAATCACGTATTGAGTTGGTTAATGGGTTAATAATTAAGAAGTTTGAAGTAAGTCTTAAATTTAAACACAGCTTCAGTGTAAGCGCGAGTCTGTTGACTTTTTCTCGCATTAATTCAGCCACAACCTGCTACTTTCACCTAAGTTTTTTTTATTTAGGTAAGTAATGTAATGGCAAAGAAACAAAAAATAGCCAGCTTAGAGTTTGCGCGTATTATTGCGATGTTTGCAATTATAGGATTGCACTGCCAGATGGCCCTGACATACTGGCAATGGGATGGAATACCGTGGGTTGGTTATATGCTCAACCAATTGGCTCGTTTTGCTGTGCCACTGTTTTTTCTCATTTCTGGTTATCTTATCCAGCCCAAGTTAAGCCGCGCACCTATCGAAACACTAAAAAACTACGCCAAACCACTGATGAAGGTTTGGCTCATTTGGAGCGTGATCAGTTTATTGATGCCATTCCAGTGGCAAACTGTCGCTGAGGCGGGGTATCTAGCCGAAAGGCAGGGCTACTGGGGCTACTTAATGTCGACCCCGTTCAATTCACTCGTCGAAGGCGGGCTCGTTCACCTGTGGTTTATTCCAGCTCTGGTCATTGCCGTTGCCTTAATTGCCTTCCTCGTGCATATCAATATGGCTCAATTGGTACTGCCAACCGCCGTATTGCTATACATATACGGCGTGTTTGCTGGCAGTTATTCGACCATTACCGATCTGCCAGCGCCTTTCTTTACTCGTAATGGGCCGTTTTTCAGTACTTTGCTGGTAACACTGGGTTATCTAGCACGAGAAGAACAGTGGCGATGGTCGCGAAACAATACGATTCGATGCATTCTTCTTGGTATGGCGCTGCATTTTGGTGAAGCTTATTGGCTAATGCAACACGAGGTCGCTTTTAATTCTCACGACTTCCTGTTTGGTACTGTTATCTGGGCCGTGGGTGTCTTCATGTGGCTCTTAGTCCACCCACATTTTGGCGATATGCCTTGGGTATTCAAACTATCTCCTAGCGTGTTAGGCATTTATGTTAGCCATCTGCTTGTGATAATTATTATGATGAATGTCGCTGGATTTATCGGGTTGCAACACCTCGCGAAAGACGCATTTATTTATCCTGCAACGATTGTCGCAACCATAATACTTGTGAAAGCAATTGAGGCTTCGCCGTTGAGAAAATGGCTGCTGCGCTAAATCCATTCAGCGCTCGATATAGCTAGCTCTAGCTCAAAAGGGTTAGAGCTAGCCAGTTAAAAATGAGATTTCTCTCTCACTGACCAATTTTTGACTTTCTAATCCTTCAGAATTTGCCGTCACTCACAAAAAACATTGTTCATTTCCTTTAAATTGGCTCGACTATTACAACATTGCTCATTAAACGGAGGCTGTATGTGGGCAGGTCAAGGACTCGTTCCTTTTTTAGAGATTAGCCATTGGTTAACTTACGGTTTGTATGCCGCTGTGGTTTTATTTGGCGCAGCAAGCATTGCGTCACTCAGAAAATAGTGGCGCACACTATCATTTCCTAACTCCTACTGTTAATTCGAGCTCTCTCACAACTAACTCATTAATTTGTGGCTAATATTTCTCCAACCAGACAAAGGAGAAATGTCTATGCCAATCTATCCAATTGTAGCTTTCTGCTGTTTGTTGTTCTCTAGCGCCACCTTTGCTGCCCCCACCAATGAACTGAACCTTGTTAATTCTGGTGTCGGTTACGCGGCTCTCATTATCTTTTCGATTGCTTACATACTGGTTATGTTGGAAGAGTATCTGAAAATGAGAAAATCCAAGCCTGTGCTGCTCGCTGCAGGGTTAATTTGGATTCTAATTGGCTACACCTTTGCTCAACACAACCAGCCAGAAATCGCCAAATCCGCACTAGAGCACAACTTGTTGGAATACGCGGAACTGCTGCTGTTTTTGTTAGTAGCGATGACTTACATCAATGCTATGGAAGAGCGCAAACTCTTCGATGCCTTACAGGCGTGGATGGTCGGCAAAGGCTTTGGCTTCAAAAAGCTGTTTTGGCTGACGGGGTTTCTCGCCTTTATTATTTCACCGATTGCCGATAACTTAACCACAGCCCTCTTGATGTGCGCTGTGGTGATGAAAGTCTCTGGTGATAATCCTAGATTCGTGAATCTTGCCTGTATCAACATTGTTATCGCTGCCAACGCTGGCGGTGCATTCAGCCCATTTGGTGACATTACGACCCTGATGGTGTGGCAAGCCGGGCATGTCAGCTTTGCTGAATTCATCCCGTTATTCGTCCCGTCACTGGTGAACTATTTGGTTCCTGCGTTTTTGATGTCACTCTTTGTTCCAAACACCAAACCGAATACGATTCACCAACACGTAGAACTGAAACGCGGCGCGAGACGTATTGTCGCACTATTCATTCTGACGATTGCCACCGCAGTCTCTTTCCACGCTTTGCTGCACTTCCCACCAGTTATGGGCATGATGATGGGCTTGGCCTACTTACAATTTTTCGGCTACTTCTTACGCCAAACACTCAAACATTCCTTGGCAAAAAAAGCGGCCATGGCAATTGCCAATGGCGACGATCACGCATTAAAACGCTTAGGTTCAGTCGTTCCGTTTGACGTGTTCCACCGTGTATCTCGCGCAGAATGGGACACCTTGCTGTTCTTCTACGGCGTAGTGATGTGTGTCGGCGGTTTGAGCTTACTTGGCTATCTCGAACTGGTTTCAAACATCATGTACAACCAATGGAACCCTGTCTGGGCCAACGTGATGGTTGGCGTTCTGTCTGCCATCGTCGATAACATTCCGGTGATGTTTGCTGTACTGACTATGGAACCAAGCATGTCGATGGGGAACTGGTTACTTGTCACATTGACTGCGGGTGTGGGGGGCAGCTTGCTTTCAATAGGCTCTGCGGCAGGTGTCGCATTAATGGGAGCCGCGCGTGGTCAATATACCTTCTTTGGCCACCTAAAATGGGCTCCCGTCATCGCCTTGGGTTATGCCGCCAGTATTGCGGTACATTTGTGGATGAATAGCGGTTTATTTACCTAAAAGCACCGCGCGTCAGGCGCTTAACTTGCGATATAACCTAACTGTCGGATGGGTGGTTAACGCCATCCATCACTTCGATAGTTCCCAATTCATATGGGTTGACGCCCTCTAAACAGCCGACATTATAGCCGTACTCACTCGGGTCAGAGCGACGCTGATGGTGCGTATAAATACCACATTCGCCACAGAAAAAGTGCTTCGCTGTGCGAGTGTTAAACTGATACAGCTTCAAAACGTCTTCGCCTTGCACGATACGAATACCATTCAGAGGCACAGATGCCACAATCGCGCCGCGACGTCGACACATGGAGCAATCACATCGTCTCGGCTTCTCAATACCATTAGGTAATGCAAGTTCCAGCTCAACTTTTCCGCAGTGACAACTCAGTCGATGTAATGCGTTGATTTGGGTAGTGCCGACTTTCTTAATCATAACTTTTCCTTGTTGTTTTTCTACCTGTGTACATTATGTTAAACAGGCTAGCATCAGCACAATCTTGTCCAAAAACTCGACATTCATCACTTTTCGCGACATTTTATTGGCCGATTTGTTAGTTGCTATTTTGGCAACTGTTTATCTCGTTGGATGGACGTGTTGTCTCCGGCGCGGTTTTTAAACCAAGGAAAAAATTTTATGGATAAAGATCATAGCCTAAGAGAGAACCTCTTGGCTCTGACGCTCGGCAGTGCGTTAGTGTCGCTTGGGGTAATATTTTTCAGCAAAGTAGGATTGCTCACCGGCGGTACGGCTGGTTTGGCGATCTTCCTTACCAAAGTGAGTGACTTCAGCTTTGGTCAGATATTTTTCGCTCTCAACCTCCCTTTTTATATTTTGTCTGTAATGCGCATGGGATGGCGCTTCACCATTAATACCTTCATTGCGGTCTCGATTGTTTCTTTTGCGGTCGATCATCTGCACCATGTGATTGAAATTTCGCGAATCGAACCTTTCTATGCAGCACTTCTAGGTGGTGGGTTAATTGGAATAGGTATGTTGGTGATTTTCCGTCACAAGATGAGTTTAGGTGGTTTTAACATTCTAGCGTTGTACCTTCAGGAACGTTTTGGGATTCGAGCTGGTAAAGTTCAGATGGCGCTCGATTGTGCCATCGTAGTGATGTCGCTGTTCATTGTGGATGTGCACCTTATCGCTCTATCCGTCCTAGGTGCCGTGGCGACAAACTTGATTTTGGCGATGAACCATAAACCAGGACGATACCAGGCAAAAGCGCAAATAGCCTAATCAACATCGTGTAATGAGTGAACTTACAAAATATGAGCCCCGAGCCATTCGCTCGGGGCTTTTTTATTCAACGTTGAGATCATGTCAACGAACTCGTTGCGCAGTATTGCTGCATCCCCACATCCACTTGAGCTTTATATTTCTGGCTAAGATGGAAGTGTACTTGCATCAGCAAATCATGCGCATGGAACAGCTCAAACGCGTCGCCACCATTTTGCTGACAAATGGCTTCGCAGCGCTCGGCATGCTGCTTGGCTTGTCCGGCTTCACCCGCTTTGAGTAAACTCATCGCTAAGCGATACTCTGCACGTTCTTCTTGCATCCAACCACCCGCCACTTTCCAGTAATCCAACGCGAGCTTGGCCGCTTCTAGCATCCTCGATTTTTCCACATCCGTGCGCTCAGCCAGCGCTTCATACTGACACGCCAAGTTGTTTGCTGTGATTGCAATAGAGCGTGCTAGCGGCCCTTCAGCATCTTGTGGTGTCATACCTAGCGCGGCTTTCGCCAGCCACTGGCTCGCCAGTTCAAGCTGAGCAAGCGCAGAAAGTTCATTCGAAATCAAAGCGTAAACTCGTCGTTGGTCTTGCTCTGCTAACAACCCCACACAGTCAGTGCCATCAACGAAAAAGCGCGCAACGGCAATACTGCGTTGCAATGCCGAACTCTCGGCAACCTTGCGTTCATCAAAGTGCTCTAAACAGGTAAGAAACTGTTCTGGGCACTGGAGGTGACCAATCGCGGTGTGCAGCATCAATGCAAATATTCGCTCGATGTGGTTAACGTTTTCAACCTCACTCAGAGCCGTTTCCAATTGAGCATAAGTTTGTTCGGGCTGTGTTTCGTGATGCTGCCAACACTCACTCATGAATGCATCAAAATCCGTTTTGAAAGGCATGTCCTTATTATCCTTTTTCTATTCGTATAACGAATATGAAACTCTACACTATCATTTCCCCTGTGCAGCACGCTTAATCACAATATGAGAATCGCCTCACTTAAAGCGGTGTACCTTGCTCCAACGCAAGTAAACGTTGCTTGCGCTCTACTCCACCAGCATACCCTGTCAATTTACCGCTTTTGCCAATAACGCGATGACAAGGTACCACGATAGAAATAGGATTTTTGCCGTTTGCCAACCCAACAGCGCGCACAGCTTTAGGGTTGCCAATCGCGTTGGCGAGATCTTGATAGCTCCACGTCTCACCGTATGGAATGGTCGTTAGTGCCTGCCAAACTTGATTTTGAAAATCCGTGCCTGTAGCCGCCAAAGGCAGCTCAAATTCCTTACGTAGGCCAGAAAAATATTCATTCAACTGGGTAACAGCTTGGCGCAAAACTGGGTTTTGATCGTCTCGTGCTCCCAGTTCACTCGGCTTAGTGGTGCATGTTTCAAACCAAATGCCAAGCAAGCCCTCAGCGTTAGATTGGATGGTCACCGTTCCTAATAGGCTCGGCATTTCGGTATAAAATGTTTTCATGATTGATTCCATAAGTGAAACGTTGCGTAGCTTCCCCAAGGGGCCGCAGTGTGCGTATTCAGTGATGGGTAACGCTGCATCGCCTTTTTCACCACTAAGTCTTTATCTAAAAAGCAATCGGGTTGAGATTGCCCTCGCAGTTGAGCATAACTAACTGTCCAAGGTCCAATGCCTTTCAAGGCTAGCCACTGCTGGGGGTCGGCTTCTGAGTTGTCCTGCATGAACTGGGCGAAGCGCACTAGCGTCTCTTTACGGCTCTGCGGCATGCGCAAAAAGCTCACGTCGGTATTCGCTATCGCATCTGGTGTCGGGAAAAAGCGTTTTTCTGACTCTCCACTAAGTGTGGCCACCAATAAGTTAAGTTGACCAATCGCCGCTTTGACCGACACTTGTTGGCCTAAAATCGCTCGAACTCCAGCCTCCCATGCATTCCATACACCAGGAATCCGAATACCTTTACTCGACACAAGCCCCGGTGCAACATAATCCAAATGCTGCTCAACAGTACAAATATCGGCGTCAAGATCGAACATACGACGAATGTCAGACACCAAGTTTTGCAGCTTCGTTACGTCTTCAATTTCAAACGCTAGCTCTAGGTACCCTTCACCTTTGGTTGCTTTAAACCACGCTTTACTGGTATCCAGACAAACGTTGCGCTGATAACTCTCATCACTCACCAGCTCAACCCCCTCAATCGCTCGTAAACGGTAGAAGTCCAACATGTGCTGCCAATTCAATTCACCTCGATAAGGCAAGGCAATTCGATTGCTACCCATACCGTCAAACTCTTTGCGACGGACTTGAGAAGGCGTCAGTTTGAGAAACTTTTGGAAAGCATCGTTAAAGCGGCGTGTACTATTAAAACCGGCGGCGAAGCCTACTTCCGTGACCGACATAGAACTGGAATGAAGTAACTGTTTGGCGAACATTAATTGTTGATATTGCGCATACTGCTTGGGTGACATGCCTAGATACTGCTCAAACAACATACGTAAGTAGCGATCCGAAATCCCAACACGCCCTGCTAGCTCAGACACCGAGTGGTGATGCAACTCCCCTCGATCAATTAACGAAATCGCTCGTTGAAAGGTCGTTTCTACGCCTTTCCATGCCCAGGAACCCGGCGCGCTATCAGGTCGACAGCGCAAACAAGGACGGTACCCCGCTTGGAGAGCTTGCGCTTTATCGGTGAAGTACTCTACATTTTCTTCTTTAGGTAAATTAGCCGGACAAATTGGGCGACAAAAGATCCCCGTTGTTTTCACAGCCACATAAAATCGCCCATCAAAGCGGCTGTCTCGCGCGACTCGCGCCTTATGACACTGCTCGAAAGTCAGTGAGGTATGGGGGTGAATAAACATAGTGCTTTCCTTGCTCATGCCTTTTGTCATTTATTGTTCATAGGCATCGTTCAATATAATGTTATTGTAGCTTGCTTAAGCGTCTACAATTAGCCATTTTCGGAACTCAATATTGAGATTTATTGGCATTAGCGCTTTTGTACACTAAAGTTAGATTCAGAACATCACAACAACGTCGGCTAAAGGGAATTGGCATGGACTTACACACTTGCGTAATTGTACTAAGAAACCAAAAGGTTATTACCAGTAAATCCGTAGATCATTCAATTGGAATTATCGAACGAGACTCAGATAACGAGATCTCAGAAATTCAAATTAATGCCACGGATGGGCGTAATATTCGAACCTATCACTACAACAATGTAGAGGAGTCACTAGAGAGCTTAATGAACCTCTGACGGTTTTCTTTAACACACCTTTCTCCCTTGTTAATAGCGAAAGCAATAGAGCACAGCAACCTGTGCTCTTTTTTTTTGTTTAACAGCAAAAATGTTTATCGAAAATAATGATGGAACCTGATTTAAAACACGACAAAACTGGCATAAAAAAACTCATAAAAAACACTCAAGCAACTGATTAAAAATAACAAAAATCCATTATTCAATTTTTTAGAACGAGTTTATCAAAATACTCCCGTTATTTTTATTCTCACCGCCACCTAAACTGTTCTCAACAGCACGGGAGCACACGCTTCCCACTCATTGAAAAGAGTCAGAGGACAGAATCATGAAAGCACTATTACAGAAAATCACCACTTCAAACGCAGGTTACAGCGCACTATCACTTCGCATTCCAATCGGCATTATCTTTATGGCGCACGGCGCACAAAAACTGTTTGGTTGGTTTGGTGGCTATGGGTTAGAAGGTACAGGTCAGTGGATGGCATCCATCGGTTTAGGTCCTGGCGTGCTAATGGCATTCCTTGCTGGCAGCGCAGAGTTCTTTGGCGGCTTGTTCATCTTGCTTGGCCTACTAACTCGCCCAGCAGCCGTTGCTTTAGCGTTCACGATGGTGGTAGCGATATTCTCCGTCCACTTTGAAAACGGTTTGTTCATGGCAAACAACGGTTACGAGTTTGGCTTAGCTTTACTGGCAGCAAGTGTTTCACTGGCGTTTTCTGGCGCAGGTAAAGCAGCATTAGATAACTTCTTAAACAAAAAGCTCTCTTAAGGAGGCTCTATGATTACGGTAAGACATGCAGCAGACCGAGGTCGAGCAAACTTTGGCTGGCTTGATAGCAAACATACGTTTTCTTTCGGTAGCTATTACGATCCACAACATATGGGCTTTTCTGAATTGAGAGTCATCAATGACGATGTAGTCCAACCTGGCGCAGGTTTTGATACACATGGCCATCGTGATATGGAGATCATCAGCTATGTGCTGGAAGGTGTTATCGCACACAAAGACAGCGAAGGTAACGTGAAAACATTACCTGCTGGGGAATTCCAACTCATGTCGGCAGGGAAAGGGATTTACCACAGTGAGTACAATGCGTCGAACCGCGACACGCTGCGCTTTCTACAAATTTGGATTCAGCCAAATACATTTGGAACCAAACCAGGTTATCAGCAAAAAGACTTTGGTCGCACGCCTGGATTAACAACTATCGCGACTCCAACAGGAGAAAACGGTACGCTACTTATTAAGCAAGATGCCACATTACATCAGTTAATTCTTGAACCAAATAGCGAACTTAACTTTGAGATAGAATCGGGTAGAAACTTATTCGTTCACCAAGTAACGGGGAGCCTTAGCATAGACAATACCACCTTGACGGCGGGCGACGGCGCGAAGATCGAACAACAAAGTAAGGTTGTTTTACGCAATACATCGAACGAGAGCACAACAGCCCTGTTGTTTGACTTACCATAACTATCGATTCATCGAGATAAAAACAAAGCCGCCTTAATTTCTCAAGGCGGCTTTTTAATTTCTCTGACTTTTCACTCAAAGCTATTCGTCGGAAGTGCCAGAACCAATTTGCTGAAAACTGTAAGCGGTCAGTGGATCGATCTCTTTGACAATTTCTTCCACTTGCTTAATCGCGTCTACAGACGAGCTAGCTTTACGATAGCTCAAATAGATAGGGCGACACCAATCTTCTACTCCAGACACCTTGTGAAGCTGTCCATTGGCGATAAAGGGCTCTACCAGAGAGATGGGTAAGTACGCGGCACCGCCCTTCTCTAAAATAAAGTCCAATGCTATACGCGCTGTTGACGTGCGCAGATACGGAGCCGGGATCTTAGGGTGACGTTCAGAATGTTCTGATGAGAAGCGCGTTCCCCAATCCACATACACGTATTTGTTTTCAAAAACGGTGTCTAAAGAGTCTTTCTCAGTCGATACCAGAACGAGAACAACATCAGCCACTTTTTTGCAGTTAAGCTCATCAGCTTTGATTTGGTCGAACGCAAATGCCATATCTAACGTGCGCTCTAGCAAGCTTCGACTGAGCATTTCCCGCCCCATCACTTCTGCCATAAAACCATAACCACCAAATGAATCTGTGACGACACTTAAACAGTTCTGCAAGTAGGCGTCCCAAATATTTGGCGTACCGCCTAACGTTAATTGCAGCGCTTTGCCATCTTCAAGCGATAACTCTAGCTTCGCTTGTTGCAGTGTGGTGACCATCACCTCTGCATAACTGATTAAGCGCTCACCTGCAGAGGTCAACTTTATGTTATTTCGATCACGAATAAACAATTGCGTATCGAAGTAACTTTCCAATTGTTTGATACGTGCGCTCACTGCAGCTTGGGTAATATAAAGATTCTCAGCGGCGCGTCCGAAGTGACGAACCCTTGCCAGCTCTAAAAATGTTCGAAAGACTTTTACATCCATAAACCATCTCCTGGTTAATATAAAACCAGATTAACAACTAATTAAAATCATGACGACAAAAAAGTTTTGTTTTTCTTTTGTTAGCTTTACGCCTAATTTTCGCCGTAGTTCACTACATTCATCAATAACGGTTACAGAGGCTGTTGACATGTCTGACACTGAATTCCGTCATGGCAAAAAACGTTTTTACGACAACGTAAAATTCCCACGCGGCTTTGCAAAGTCTGGCGATTTTACTCTCTCGGAAGAGGAAATCCTAACAATTTATGGGGATACTATGCTTGGCTTAGAGTCAGGCGAATTAACACCTGAAAATAGCGAAGAGAAACACTTCATCAAGGTGCTAGAAAACCCAGGCAAAGCAAAAACAAAACTTGAGCGTACGTGGCTAAAGTACACCCAACTTGCTCGTGGTCGCAAGCGCTTCCACACGCTAAATGGTCGTAATAAGCCTGACGCGACAGAAGATTACATTGAAGAGAGTTTGGTCGAAGACGATTAATAACCAAATAAACTAATTCTCGCCTTTTTCTAGCAGTAGGTAATAGGCGAAAGCTCGTTTGGTTTGACTGAGCGAGCAAAACAAGCTCATTTCTTCTCCTAAAGCCCAAGGGCGCGTTCTCCCAAGGGCTTTTTTAGTATTTAGTGCTAGTCTACTTGGCAAGCATCGCGATCTTTTTCAAAAAGCTCTCTTTCAAGTGCTCTTGGTCGTACTCCAATTGATAGGTATTGTGGAAGCCAACCTTTAGCTCAACACCATTCCCTCGTAAGAAAACGTTGTACCCGTCGTAATCGGAAAACGCTTCTACACCTTCATACATTTTGCCAAATTCGGTTGGTGTACCGTTGTTCATCACACATTCGTAAGCCTGTAGTACTTTGCTCGGATCTAACTCATTTTTCATACCGAATTCCTCACTGGTTTACACATTTCAATTATGGTTAAGGAATGAGCGTCGTGCCATGTCCATCCCATAATATTTGAAGTTCGTGTGCGGTTTCACACTCTGTAGGTTGTTAAAAAACAAGGTTAAGTGCGAAGACAGAACTTAATTTAGATCATAAATTTTATCTATCAATTCGTCAGTTTCATAATGCAATTTCTTTGTAAAAAATCGGCTTATAAAAGCATTTAGATATAAAAACAGTCGATAAAATCAACACTGGTTAAAGAAAAAGCAAAATTTTGACCTAAAACAATAGCAGTTCGTCATTACTTATTTTATAATGCGAATTAATGTTTCGGTACATCGTAAATTCCAATAACTAGGGGCACAAAATGAGACTTATCCCGTTAACTCGAGCAGCACAAGTAGGTAAGTGGGCAGCTGCGCATATCGCTAAGCGTATCAACGACTTTAAACCTACTGCTGAGCGTCCATTCGTTCTGGGTCTACCAACTGGTGGCACTCCTCTAGCAACCTACAAAGCCCTAATCGAGCTTTACCAAGCCGGCGAAGTGAGCTTCAAAAACGTCGTGACTTTCAACATGGATGAGTACATTGGCATCCCTGCAGATCACCCAGAGTCTTACCGCTCGTTCATGTACAACAACTTCTTTAATCACATTGATATCCAAGAAGAAAACATCAACCTACTGAACGGTAACACTGACGATCACGACGCAGAATGTAAGCGTTACGAAGACAAAATTAAGTCTTACGGCAAGATCAACCTGTTCATGGGCGGCGTGGGTAACGACGGTCACATCGCGTTCAACGAGCCAGCGTCATCTCTATCTTCTCGTACTCGCATCAAAACACTGACTGAAGACACTCGCATTGCGAACTCTCGCTTCTTTGACGGCGATATCAACCAAGTGCCTAAATACGCACTGACTATCGGTGTGGGTACACTGCTAGACGCAGAAGAAGTGATGATTCTGGTAACAGGTCATAACAAAGCTCAAGCACTTGAAGCAGCAGTAGAAGGTTGTGTAAACCACCTATGGACGGTTTCTGCACTTCAACTTCACCCTAAAGCAGTGATCGTATGTGACGAGCCAGCTCAACAAGAACTGAAAGTGAAGACTGTGAAGTACTTCTCGGAGCTAGAAGCGGAAAACATCAAAGGTTTTTAATCCATAGGATGACAGCCTAGATGCACGCTAAAAATACGAAACCCGTGATTGATCACGGGTTTTTTCTTATCTGAACAGCGGGCTTAAGTCGTTAATAAGCTTTAATACCAAACTGACGAAGACGCTTAGGCAGCACTTCATCTAACTTGTCTAGTTCACTCGGTTCGACTTCGATAAGGTTAAAATGATGCTGCTCATAAACAGTACGAATGGTCTCACGGTCAGCCTCAGCCATCTCCCCAGTATCACTTCCCCAAAACTGTAAATAGACTTTACCGCCTGGCAAATAAAAATCACTGGTGACATCTTGGTCAATCGGCAGCTGACGTTCATAAGCGTGCACCACACCAGCCAAGTACAGCCAGTTGTCGATGAGCAACTCCCCCTTAGAGCGCACGTAATGCCCATCTAATGTTCGGTGTTTGGCTTCAAACTTTTGGCGAAAGCTTGAGTAAGATTTATCCGTGGAGTGTGACTCCGCATCTTGCCCTAGAAATTCAATGACAGACTGCTTAAGACGCTTATTACGCAGCACCACATCGTGCCATACGACAAAGGTATTTTGTGTCTCTTTATCGGTTCTTTGCTGGCCACCAGCGCGTATACCAGCTTCAGTGACACTCCAACCTTCTTCAGATTTGGCGATCCACCCCAACTCACTCAACAGTTGGTTCATGCGCTTCGCATTCAGTTTCAGCTTTTCACCCAGCTGCGTGGCGCTTAATGTTTTCCCTGAGCTGGAAGTCAGCTCAATATGTAAATTGGTCGGCCAGACGATGAACTGGCCAAATTTAGGGTGATCCACATACTCGCCGCCAAACTTGGCGCCTTCTTCCGTCAGAATCCATTTTTCGTCTTGGCGAACAATGTAGCCAGCACGTTTGAGATCGGCAAACAACAGCTTGGCTTCAACCTTACGCATTTTCGCTAATGCCGACGTCGATATTTTTTCAGACATGTGGGTACCTCATGCTGCTGTAAAACTGAACACTATGTCATCATAGTAACGTATTGATTTCACGGCTTGAAGTCAGAGAAACAAGATTTCGTTTTACAAATAACAAAGCCAATCTCAAGGGACTGGCTTTGTTATGTTAAGTTGAAAGAAGCGGGGGCTATTTAATAAAAGCAATACAGCCTTGCAAAATCACTAAGTTCACAATGTCGATGAAGAATGCACCGACAATTGGTACTACCATAAATGCTTGTGGTGATGGACCATAACGACTCACGATAGAGCCCATATTCATGACCGCAGTCGGTGTGGCACCTAAACCGAAACCACAGTGTCCACTGGCGATCACCGCGGCATCGTAATTACTGCCCATCATGCGGAATGTTACGTAATAAGTGAACACCGCGAGTACGGCAGACTGAATAGCAAGAATAATAAGGAATGGGATCGCAAGATCAAAGATATTCCACAATTTCAAGCTCATCAGAGCCATGGCAAGGAACAGCGATAGCGAAACCGTACCAAGAATATCAACGGTTTCTAAATCAACCTTGCGCACCTTGGTCACTTCCATGATGTTGGTGATGACAACACCAATAAACAGCGCATAAACAAAATCTGGGATCATCAACCACTTGATGCCAAAACTGCTCACCCAACTCTCCAGATAGCTCGCGCCTGTCACGCAAAGCAAAATAATGGATAAGCTTTCTACAACTCTTTTCGCCGTGACACGATCTTCTTCATGTTCGTTATAGGTCACCAATTCAGGGAAACTCTGATGGCTTTGGTTGGTGCGTCCGTATTCCGATTCTAAGTTGTGCTTGTTGAGTAACTTTTGCGCGACAGGGCTGCCAATAATCCCGCCCATGACCAAGCCAAACGTAGCAGAAGCCATCGCCACTTCTAGGACATTGTGCAAACCATACATTTCTTGAAAAGTTTGCGACCACGCCGCACCAGTTCCATGTCCGCCAGAAAGCGTAATAGAGCCGGCGATCAACCCCATGAGTGGATCTAACCCCAATGCGGTTGCTAAGGATACGCCGACCGCATTTTGGATAAGAATGTAGACCGATGCCACAACAAGGAAGATGAAAACCTTCGCACCGCCTTTAATCAGTTGGGTGTAATTCGCGGCTAAGCCAACCGTCGCAAAAAACATCAGCATAAAGGTGTTTTGCAGTGGCAAATCAAATGATACATCCACACCATTTAAGTGCATCGTCGTGATCACGCAAGCCACAACTAGACCACCAACAATGGGCTCTGGGATATTGAATTTCTTTAAGGTTGGTAATTTGGTGTTAATGAACTGCCCTAAAAATAACACGCAAATTGCGACGAGAAACGACTCTTGTGGGCCGATAGATATTACCTGATTCATGAGACCTCTTTACTCTCCTCTTTCTCATTCATTGAGCAAGCGCCCAACGTGAGATAGGTGCCTAAGTCAATCAGATTGCCTCTCGAACCTTTTGTTTTCTAGGGTGTATTTGCCATCAATTCTCATCAAGTAAGAAATGGATGCGCCCAAAATCTCACTGATTATCATTAGATGAGAATACCAATACCAAGCTGGTGGTAAATGCCTTGATTGGATTAGAAAAATAACACTTCTCAACTTATGAGAAGTGTTTAATTTATGCTCATAACAAAGTATTCAAATTAGCTATCACATAGGTAGATATTTAGGAAAAGCGAAGGCTGGTACATACGCTTTATTTTAAATTATTACTTTCTCTCCGGCACACCAGGTGTTATACCTATATATAACACCATTTCAGCCAAGAGATTCACTCATGACCAATTGGCATGATCGCCAACCGATTTTTCGACAGTTGGCTGACCAGATCACTCAACAAATACTGCAAGGTATCTGGCAAGAAGGCGATGCTCTGCCCTCTGTTCGTAGCATCTCTGCGGATATGAAAATTAACCACCTCACCGTCATGAAAGGCTATCAATTGCTTGTTGATGAGGGATTAGTGGAGAAAAAACGCGGTCAAGGTATGTTTGTCGCTTCAGGGGCAAAACTCAAATTGCTTGCAGACGAGAAGGCACGTTTTCTTCAACAACAAATTCCGCAGATAGCCGACACAATACAGCGTCTGGATATGTCACTCGACGAATTCATTCAACAACTAAAACCACACTTGAAAGGTGACCAATGAGCGCATTAGTCAGTGTAAACAACGTCTCCAAGCAATATCAGCAACAAGGAGAAGCACTGCATGAAGTGAGTTTCGACCTACATGCAGGACAAGTACTTGGCTTACTCGGCCATAATGGCGCAGGTAAATCAACGCTTATTAATGCCCTACTCGGCGCACATGAATATCAAGGCACTGTTCGTATCAACGGATTTGAACCCATTATGCAACGCGACAAAATAATGCAGAGCTTGTCCTACATCTCGGATGTGAACGTTCTGCCAGATTGGATGACTGTCGCTCAACTGCTTAACTATACCGAAGGCGTGCATCCAGGGTTCAACCGCGCTCAAGCAGATACGCTGCTTCGTCAAACGGACATCAAACCTCGTGCGCGCATCAAATCTTTATCCAAAGGGATGAAGGTGCAATTGCACCTCGCGATTGTAATCGCGACTAACACCCAAATCCTCATATTGGATGAGCCGACACTCGGGTTAGATCTCGTGTATCGTGATACGTTTTATCGTCACTTATTGGAATGGTTTCACGACGGCGAGCGCGTGTTGATCATCGCCAGTCATGAAGTATCAGAGATTGAGCACTTACTGACTGATGTGCTGATTCTCAAGCATGGCCGCCCTGTACTACAAACCTCGATGGACAGTATCAGTGAAGACTACTTTATCCTTGAGGCCAGCGACGAATACCGCACACAAATTGAAGCGATGAACCCACTGTCGTCACAAAAAGGGCTCGGTTCAACGAAATGGTTACTCACTGCCCAGTATGCCCAACAAGCAGAAACAATGGGGACCATCCATGGGGTGAAGTTAGCGGATCTATTTTTAGCATTGCAGAAGGAGGCAGCGTAATGCGTTCAGTTGTCGCGATGTTGCAAAAAGAGTGGTTAGAAAACCCTCTTGTTTTACGTATTCCACTATTTGTGTTGGCATGTGGACTTATCCTCTTTGTCAGTTTAATGAGTAACGACACTCTACAACACAATATGTTTTTTCAAATGAGCTTTGGTGGTGATGTTAGTGACATTCACAAAGAGCTTGGTGACGATGTAAACATGTTGATTACCGGCGGGGCGGGACTGCTGTCTATCTTATTAGCCGTTCAATACTTCCCGAGAACACTGCGCAAAGAACGCGCGGAGGGCAGTATTATGTTTTGGCGTAGTATGCCGGTCAGCGACATAAAAACTCACTTAGTGAAGCTAGGGTTTGGCTTATTGGTGATTCCGCTCGTTTGCTCGGCGCTTGTGCTCGCAGCAGATTTGATGTTGTGGTTGCTGAACATCTCTACCGATCACCAATTGGCTTTATTGTACCGCCAAGCCTCGTTAGGTTACGTGCTGCTGCATTGGGGAGAGTTTTTAATCAGAATGTTGTTCGCCGGTATTCTACTGTTACCGCTGGCATTAACCGCAATGGCTATTTCTCAGAAAGTGAACTCACCACTGGTCATTTTGTTTATCGCCATTTATGCGCTGCGCTGGATGCCAATCGCACTATTTGGCTATTACGGCCTAGATCAGTTCTTCTCCGAAGTGCTTTACCTTCCACTGCACGCCATTGTTGCACCAAGCCCATTTAATGCAATTCCTCAAGCGGGTTGGTTAAACGTTGGCATTTACGCTTTCGTCGGCGTTCTTGGTTGGACAGCTAGTCTCAAGTTCAGCCGAACCATTCAATAATCCGTCGTTCGATAAACGGCCAAAATCGAGCCATAAAAAAACGGTCACAACCTGTGTTGTGACCGTTTTTATTTCGACCTCAGGAGATCATGAACTTAAATTTAACCAAGGAATGAAATGTAACCTTGTAAAATGATTAAGTTAACGATGTCGATAAAGAAAGCCCCCACAATTGGCACCACCATAAATGCCTGCGGCGACGGGCCAAATCGGTTAACGATAGAGCCCATGTTCATCACGGCTGTTGGGGTTGCCCCCAAGCCAAAACCACAGTGACCACCCGCAATAACCGCAGCGTCATAGTTGCGTCCCATCACTTTGAACGTAACGTAGTAAGTGAAGATAGCTAAGACCACAGACTGCACAGCCAAAATGACCAAGAATGGAATCGCTAAGTCAAAGATATTCCATAACTTCAAGCTCATTAATGCCATCGCCAAGAACAATGACAAAGAAACGGTACCGAGCATATCGACGGTTTCTGCATCTAACTTACGAAGCTTGGTCACCTCTAAGAAGTTCGTGATGATCACACCAATGAACAGCGCATATACAAAGTCTGGAATCATCAACCATGAGATTTCATACGTGCTAACCCATTGCTCAACATACTTCGCCCCCGTAACACAGATCAGTAGGAAGAAGAGTTTCTCCACCACTTTTTTCGCCGTTACTTTATCTTCTTCGTATTCGTTGTAGGTCACCAACTCAGGGAATTTTTCGTGAGTTTTGGCATCTCGACCACCACGACCATACTCCGATTCAATGCTGTTTTTTTCTACGAGGCGCTGTGCCACTGGGCTACCAATGATACCGCCGATGATCAAACCAAAAGTGGCTGATGCCATCGCTATTTCCAAAACGTTATCCAATCCATACACGTCTTGGAAGGTTTGTGACCACGCAGCACCTGTACCATGGCCACCAGACAGAGTAATCGAGCCAGCAATTAACCCCATCAAAGGATCTAAACCGAGCGCCGCCGCGAGTGAAACGCCAACGCCGTTTTGTATGATGATGTAAAACGATGCGACAGCTAAGAAGATAAAAACCTTCGCACCTCCTTTCATCAACTGAGTGTAATTTGCGGCCAAACCAACCGTCGCAAAAAACATTAACATAAACGTATTTTGTAACGGCAAATCGAACTCCAAGTCGATGCCGTTGAAATGAAGAGCAGTAATCATGCAGGCCACAATAAGGCCACCTACAATCGGCTCAGGTATGTTGAACTTCTTTAAAATCGGTAGCTTAGCATTAATAAAATGCCCCAGGAAAAGCACACTGATTGCGACCAAGAAGGACTCCAGTGCACCTACAGATATTAAATGATTCATATCGCCTCTTATTATTGTTCTCTTCATCCTCCGTAATGATCGAGTGTTAATTTAACCTTCATTCAATAGCAAATGTTCTCGCTTTACTGTTTCGAAAATACTCAAAAGTTGGTGTAGATGCGCCTTAGGCTAGTTTAAGGGACGCTCCTTTAGCGATGTGTCAGTTTTCCGCTGTTAGCCAGCCCTTAAATGTGAAAGGAGCCGATATAGCTCCTTCAAATGCCCCCTCGCAATACCTGTGCGTTACTGCTTGGGGTATAGTGTTGTGAGTAAATTCTGGGTGACACTTTCTGAACCACATTGGGCTCCCTTACTTAAACAGAATGTGTCAATTACTATCAAACAAAGTTCCTTCCCGTTGTAACCTCTAAACGCCGAGATCGCGTTCAAAACAATTGGGTTTGCTTGTTCCTGTCGTAGTTTTTTAACTCTGGCTCATGGTGTGTAAACGAACCGAATCCAAGGAAACTCTCAAGCTGCAACAAACGTTTTCGTCACAACGGAGCCGGATTATAACATATTGCTGATAATTTTCTTCAATTCAGTGACATTCACCAATACCATGGTTTCGTTCCATAATGATTAACTGCTGAATAGCATTTTTACAGACAAAAGAGCGAAGCGAATTCAACTTAGCCTCACCCAAAAAATAAACCTTAAAAGCCAATCACTTATCTATCATCTCCTGAATAAAACGTGTTTTGATAGGCTTTCTGGAGGGCCCAGCAACCAAAATGTACGGTGTTGTCATGGTAGTCTTTCGAGGCTAACTACCCGATTCTGGGTGATAAAAACAATCCCAATTATGCATCACACAAAAACATGTATAATTTTTATGTAAGTTATTCAAATAACAAGAGCCCTACATGAAAATTCATTCGCTTTTCCCTGTGCTATTACTCTGTGCCATCTCATCTGCCACTGCAGCGGAAAATATCCGTATTGAATATTCTCCCGTGGAAACAACCCATGAAAAAATCGCCCTGCAATCTATCCAAAACAGCGATGTAAACCCAATTTTTCTTGAGCTATCTCAGATCCACTTTCCATTTCGCAAACCACTCACACTGGTTTACGGCGGAGAAGATGGCCCAATGTACGATCCCGATACGCACACGATACACATTCCCTACACTTTTTATTTGGAATCACTCAATTACTTCTCCAATAACCAGTATGAAGAACGCCTTGGAAAATCCCCAAAAACAGGGGCGTTAGATACGTTATTACACACCTTGCTTCATGAAGCCGGGCATGCTTACATCGAAGATCAAAACATCCCTATTCTCGGAAAAGAAGAAGATGCCGTCGATAATTTTGCCACGATCTTAATGATTGACTTCCTAGAAGATGGCGCAGAGATGGCCATTAGCGCCGCCGACATGTTCGCATTTGAGTCCGATGACAGACCGGACTACTACGACTTCGGTGAGTACATTGATGAGCACAGTTTTGATTTGCAACGCTACTTCTCTACCTTATGTTTGGTGTACGGCAGTGATCCGGAACAGTACAAGTCGCTTCTCGATGAAGTTGAAAAAGACTACCTACGTGATCGCAAAGACTTTTGCCAATACAACTACGAGAACATACGCGCGAATTGGAACCACTACCTGCAACATAATGAACCAAAAGAAAAATCGCCACGTAGAACTCAGTAAGACAAATCAAATAATAAGACGATCGCAATGACAAAACTCACCATATTTTATGACGGAACTTGCCCACTGTGCGCCAAAGAAATGCACGCACTTAAGCGACGAGATGTAAAACAAGCGATAAAAATTGTCGATATCTACAGCGATGAATTTTCTGATTACCCACAGATAGACGCGCAAAAAGCCAATACGATTTTGCATGCGCTGAATGACAACAATGAACTGATACTTGGTCTTGATGTGACTCACCGAGCATGGCAGTTGGTAGGACGAGGTTGGCTATATGCTCCACTACGTTGGCCATTACTCAAGCCAATTGCAGACTGGCTTTACCTGCGCTTTGCCAACAATAGGTATCGTGTCTCATACTGGCTTACTGGTAGCTCCCGCTGCAACTCGGGCCAATGCTCTCGCTAATTGTGATCCTGCTTAAAAATGTGAGTCTCTCTCGTCCACGATCACCAACTTCCTGTACTTCTCACCCGCCAACTCGGTTAATCTGCAATCAGTACAAAAATAATTATTAACACTTTTATTTGGTAAAGCTATTGAAGTTTACCAGTTTGTAACGCTGCGCCGAGACGTAAGGAAGTACCTATGAATCTAACGATAAGAAAGCGACTTTATATTCTTTCCATCATTCCCGTGTTAACGATTGCTTTGGGTATGATGTGGTTTACCTACCTCCAAACCAGTACCTACAACCAACAACAAATCAATCATACGCACACGACGATGATGGCGATGAAGAAAGCGGAACTGAAAAACTATGTGCAGATGGCTCATTCCGCACTCAAACCGTTATTGGATCGTAATGCCTCATTGCAAGAAGCTATTCCAGTGCTCAAAGAGCTAGAGTTCGGCCAATCAGGTTATATTTTTGCGTACGACTCAAAAGGCGTGCGTGTTGTTGTCGGAAAAAACAACAAAGGGGTTGGAGAAAACTTCTATAACCTTCAAGACAAAAAAGGCAACTACCTGATCCAAGACCTGTTGAAAAACGCCAAAACGGGTGACTTCACAACCTACTACTTCCCTAAGTTAGGGCAAACCGAAGCATTACCAAAACTCAGCTACTCCATCTTCATTCCCAAGTGGGATATTATGATTGGCACAGGTTTTTATACTGATGATATCGATGCGATCATTACAGAGATGGAAAACACAGCAAACGATGAGCTAAACAATACCTTAGCCGCTATTGCTATGTTTTGTGTCTCTATTGCCGTTGTCGTGGCCATTTTTGCCGTACTCGTCAACCGTAGCATTATGCGCCCTATCGAACAGTTTGACAGCTCAATCCAATCTTTCGCGCAAGGTGACGCCGACTTAACCGCGCGTATGGAAGAATCTAGCGTGCCAGAATTTAAGCAGCTCGCGCATAACTTCAATATCTTCGTTGAGAGCTTGCAAGGAATTATTAAGAGCGTCAGCCATGTCGGACAAGAGGTAGTATCAGAAACTAACAACATGTCTCAACGCGCCTCACAAGTGGATGAATTGGCTTCAGGTCAACGTGAGGAAACGGAACAAGTCGCGACCGCAATGACAGAAATGACGGCCACCGCTCACGAGATCTCTGGCAATGCAAACCAAGCCGCCGATTCCGCTAAAAACGCCGATGACAACGCACAACAAGCGAAGCACATCGTGGACTCCGCCGCTAACTCCGTTGAAGCGCTAGCAAATGAGGTATCTGAAGCAAGCACTGTAATTTCACGTCTAGAGAGTGACGTGCAGAACATCTCATCCTCACTTGAAGTCATCCAAGATATTGCTGAACAAACCAACTTGCTTGCGCTAAATGCCGCCATTGAAGCGGCACGAGCGGGCGACCAAGGACGCGGATTCGCAGTTGTCGCGGATGAAGTGCGTAAGCTTGCAAGCCGCACTCAGGACAGCACAGGTGACATTCACAAGATGATCGATCAACTTAAAGCTGGATCGGATGCCGCAGTAAAAGCGATGGAATCTAGCCAAGCACGTGGCGAAGCGACAGTAGAAGAAGCACGTGCTGCATCGGTTGCGCTGCAAGATATTCAAGCAGCGATTGCGAATATCATGGACATGAACACGCTGATCGCTACCGCGACCGAAGAGCAAAGCCAAGTTGGACAAGAGATTTCACAACGCATCGAAGTCATTTCTCAGCAAAGTAGTCAATCGGCGCACCTTGCCAATCAAAATCGCTCGGGCAGCCAAAACCTCAATCACAAAGCCAACGAGCTTTACGACTTGGTGGGACGCTTCACGGTTTAACTTCCTTAACCATACTTAATAGTAGAAACAGCGACGCCTTAACGTCGCTGTTTTTATTTCTGCTATCCTCAAGCGACTTAGCTATAATGCCGCCAACTAAGCACCCATAAGGGCAAAACCAGATGATTATCATGACCACCAATTTCGGTGACATCGAAATTGAATTGAATCTAGAACGAGCGCCAGTTAGCTCAAAGAACTTCAAAAAATACTGTGAAGATGGCTTTTACGACGGCACCATTTTCCACCGCGTTATCGACGGCTTTATGATCCAAGGTGGCGGTCACACCGAAGACATGGCAGAAAAGCCAACACGCGCCCCAATCGCAAACGAAGCAAACCGTGGTCTAAAGAACCTTGTTGGCACTATCGCAATGGCGCGTACCGATGCACCGCACTCTGCAACGGCACAGTTTTTCATTAACTTGGAAGACAACGATTTCCTAGACCACACCGCAACCACCAACCTAGGCTGGGGTTACGCGGTATTTGGTAAAGTGACCGCGGGTATGGATGTCGTAAATCGCATCGCGAAAGTGAAAACAACTTCTAAGCTTGGTCATGATGATGTGCCATGCGATCCAATCATTATTGAGAAGGTGACGATCAGCGAATAAGCACACTCGCCTCTTCGAAGAAGTCGTCACTATAAAACGATAAAAGCGCCTAACGTCTTATGACTTAGGCGCTTTTTGTTTTGAAGGCTCAGCTTATTAGTTTAAGTTTAGTAACGGAGTTATTGATAGAAAAGCTCGGCTTTTGCTCCAACCAAATCCAGCTCAGAGCCCTGAAAATCAGCCAGATATTCCGCGACAAGGTTGTACCCGACCCAATACCCCATGTACTTCGGCCAGCGGCTTTCATCACTGCCAAGAAAGTAAGCATCGAAGTTGTAATCTAAACTGGTCAGCTTGTCTTTCATCTCAGCATAGAAAGGACGCCAATCTTGATCTTTGATGTTCTCAAACAAGCTCGGAGTGACGCCACCATTCACCTTACGTTCGAAATGACAAGCTAACCCTTCCATAATCAGCACATCACCAAGTGCAACGCCATTCTCTCCTGCTCGCATACGGAACAGGTGATGCAACTCATGCGCTAACACCGCAGCCAGTTCTCTCTCAATAACATTTTTAATATCAGCACGTTGCGTATCAAGCAGAATCTCTACACGATAGGAGCTTAAGCAATAGCCACCAATCCCCATCTGCGGTACGTCATTGCGATCAAACGGGCTAACGGTTAGGTCGACGTTACTTAAATCGATGTTACTTAAATCGTTGTTACTTAGATCAAAGTAACTAGAAAGTAGTGAGCTCAGATCATCAAGTTTCTGATGCAAATACTCAGAGATTGGAGACAACTCTCCCGTCGCATTTAACAGGGTTACGCGATAACTCATTTATCTTCCTTGATAATGTAGGTTAAGAGCAGCGAGTTTACAGTGTAAAGAGTGAGCAGTTCTAGCGATTACATCCCTTTGAACAAACTTTGAGATGCACGACTCACAGGGAGCTTAGTTTCTCCAACATGCACAAACATTCTTCCAGCAAAGTCTTTGTTTACTTTGTTAATTTTGCACACTTGCACCACGCTTGAACGGTGCACTTGCCAGAACTGTTCTGGGTTAAGCTGCCCTATCAACTCTTTCAACGATGTACGAATCAAATACTCCTGCACTTTGCCTTGTCCTTGTTGGGCATACACAGAAACGTATTTTTCTTCCGCTTTGAAATACAACACATCAGACGTGGCGATCAGATGAATATCTTCCCCTTGCGTCGCTTTAATCCACTGTAAATACTGCGGCGTTTGTGGCGCGGATAATTGATGCAACTGCTCTAACAGGCTGCTCATCTGCACATTGCTGCTCTCTTGTGTTCGCTTAGCAAGGCGTGCTTTCACTCTTTCACACGTCGTCAGGAGGCGCTCATCCGAGATAGGCTTAAGCAAATAATCGGCAGCATTTTGCTCAAAAGCTTTGATGGCGTAATCATCGTACGCGGTGACAAACACAATCAAAGGTGGATTGGCGAGTTGATTGAGCTTTTGTGCTAATGTCATGCCATCCAAAACTGGCATACGAATATCAAGAAACGCAATGTCAGGTTGGTTTTGCTCAATGGCTTGCAACGCTTGTTCACCATCTGCGACTTTGGCTATCACCTCTAGCTCTGGCCACACTTCAGCTAGGCTTTTATCAAGATGACGCCTCAATAGCGGTTCATCATCAGCAATAATGGCTGTAAACCCTGTATTCATTCCTTTCTTCCTTGATTACGATTCCATTGGCCAACTCAGGCGAACACAAACGCCACCCTGAGCAGACTCACTGATAGAAACCTCTCCTTGCCCTGCGAACAAAGCTTCAACTCGCTGCTTGAGATTACTTAGACCCACGCCAGAGCCCATGTGTCCACTCACGTGATTCAAGCCAACACCTGTGTCTCTGACTTCAATCTGCAAGTTCTGTTGTTCGCGCTTGATGAGTAAACTGACTTCGCCGCCTTCTCGCTTTGGCTCAATACCGTGAACAATGGCATTCTCCACCAAAGGTTGCAACATCATCGGTGGCAGTTCTGTTGTTCCTAAACCGTCTTCTACTTCAATTTTGTAGCTTAGACGTCCATCCAGACGTATCTTCTGAATACTCAAGTAGGCTTCAATTAAGGCAATTTCATTCTCAATCGTGGTGTGCTCTTCACGTGAGCTTTTTAGCGTCGTACGTAATAGTGAGGTAAGTTGATCCAACATCTGCTTGGCCTTATCAACGTCCTGGGACATCAACGCGCTGATATTTGCCAAGGTATTAAATAGGAAATGTGGTTCAATCTGGCTTTGCATCTGCTTAAGCTGACTTAACAACAGTGCACGTTCTTGCTCTGCCTTTTCACGCTTGATACTCTCTAATTCACGCTGAGCAATCGCTTCTTTCTCTCGTGAGTGGAAATAAAAGTAACACATGCCGCTGAATAACAAGCCCATCAGCAACACTGGCAGCATGCCCGAAATGCCGAAGTATTCACCGAGCCAAAACTGCGCATTAATGACGCCAAACAACAAACAGGCGGTCAGTGACAAAGCAATTTCTAGTCTACGAGGGATGCTAGGAAACAACTTGTCGACTAACCAAGAGAAGAACAAGGCGGAGTAACCAAAACCAAAGCTCACCAATACATGCACATAGTAAGGCCCCCCCCAAACAGACAATGTCATTACCGAGATAAACAAACAGAATAAAGTCGTGACAACCACACTGCGTAGCCATCCACTTTCTACCATTAACTTAGCTGAATACATTTAGAATTTCCCTTTGATGTTAAATACAATCATATGCTTATCATTGATTTGTGCGTAAGCAGATTGGTCGTCTCCGGTTAAAAAGCGTGCGGCAACTTCCACTTCTACACTTTGATCGCCAGTATCAATCCATTGGTAGTTAAGCCACTGCGTGATAATCACACCACCATCTTGTGGCGACAACATCACATCCAACGTAGGGGTTACATCACTTAGCCAGCCCATATCCGCTTTACCGTTCCATGCAGCCCACGCTTCCACATCCCAACTCCACTGCAGCATTACGTTATGCTGAACGATATTGGCATGCTGAAACCCTTGGGCATAGCTTGTCGCAAGTAGAGCGCTGCTAGCCAACAAAGAGTTGTTAGGATCAGGGATCTGAGAGAGTAATTCACCACGCTCTATTGCTTGTTGCCATTCGCTTTTCGACCATGCTCTGCTGTCGTACCAATATTCAGCAATCACGTTGTGTCCAGCTTGGTTTGCCCAGTTCAATCCAATTAAGGCTTGAAATGCACTGCCCTGCTCCTCAACCGAAACAGGTTGGTAAAGATCGTCTTGCTGAAACTGATAGCCGACACTTTGCTTTTGCCACAGCATGGAACCGTGCATGGCGATGGATTCATCCCACACGGCGATGGCACTGGCGCCAAGTAAACCGCGGCGCACATCATCGTAATAACCAATAAGTTGATACTCGGTATCACCCACCAGCGCATAACGACGAATACCAACACCTTGTTGCTCTGCGGCTTGATCAAGTGCACTTTGGTCTTGTTGCCCCCAGCTTGAATCGGTCGCAATGACGGTCCACTCGCCTGCCATGTCATAGTGTGAAAGTGAAAACACGCCCGCGCCCTCTTCTGCGACTAAGCCAACCGGGTTTTGTCGATAAGGCTTAAACAGATCCAAAGGTCGGTAGCCATAACCCGCGCCCCAATCCACGCGCAACTTACCTAAGCTCACATCAAAAGTGGTATCACCGACTTGCCACTCTCCTAGCCAAGCCAGCTCTCGAATCAGCAGTTGGTTATCAGCTTCACTCCACCACTCACTCTCTCCTTGTTGATTTAGGTACAAACCTTGGCTGTACAGAGCAAACAAGCCACTGAAGTTCTGATAATTCACCTGCACATCCAACAGTGCATTAAGTGAATCACGAGAACTGCTCTGCGCTTGTATAAATGCGCTGTCACGCTGCTTGGCCGTTTCGTAACTGACAGCCCAATCCCACTCAAAACTCAGTTCATCATTGGCAAAAGCAGGGGCTGACGCGCCCACACACAATGAGGCAGCAATCAACAAACTGGTGCTTTTGTTAAGGTTAGGCTGGTGCGATTTCATGTGACTTCCTTGCTCGTTTTCATGGTTCTCTTTACAAAGCTCAGGCTAAAGCTGAGTCGTGTTGGCTTTCGGCAAATAGCTTGGGTTGTAGAACTTGTTATCCAGTTGCCAAGGCACGATTTCTTGATACTCGATAACGGTCTTTTTGCTCGGCTGAATGCTATCAAGCAAGGTCATCTCACTGACGTAGTCTTCACCGTTGTCGCTTGCACGTCCGTATTGCGCTTGCTTGGCGAGTTTGCCAGAGCGCAAGTAGAGATCAGCTTTAATTGGAAACGCATCTTGCTCAGACAACCACAAATCGATCTTCTGATAGCTTGCCCCTTTGGTTTTCGCGGTTAAGGCAAGGTGATAAGCCGCAACACTCTCTCCGTTCACCGAAACGGTTTCTGTCGCTTTCCATTCACCTTGATAATCTTGGCTCCACGTCAGGGTTGAGATGTCGCCGATAGACGCTTCACCAAGCAGCTTCTGCATTGGCGTAATGCGAATCGGACGGCGGCTCTTTGGCATTTGCAGCCAGTAGTTATCGCCCATCATCAGCATCTTTTGTCCAGCTTCGACTGCCGATTTGAACACCACCAACGATTCACGATTTGGACGCGTGTACACGTGGTAAAGGCGGGTTTTATCTAATTCTTGGTCTTGATATAAGCGCACCAGTGACACCACTTTGGAGGAATCATCTTGCAAGCGGTAGCTGTCGGCTTTTTCAATCAATTGCGCAACTTGCTGTGCATCTAGCGCTGTTTCATTCGCACTGGCATTGATGCTTGCAAAGCAAGTTACCGTCAGCAATGCAATTGGTAATAGTGATTTGAAATTAAACATAAATCAGTGCCTCCGTAATTGGCTTGTTCACCCCTTTGCGTGCCGAGAAAAACGCCGCAATCAAACAAATCATCAATACTGCGAATCCTGCGACAGCCACCAGTTCCCAAGAGAAGTAAATCGTTAATGGGTAACCTTCTGTACGCCCTGGCGGTGGCGGCATTTGCACATCCACGACCATCAGTAAGACGGTAACTAACGCAGTAAACAAAGCGCCGATTAAGCTGCCAATCACCGCAAGTAACCCTGCTTCGCGCAAGAACCCAGCAATGATTTCGCGAGGGTAGCTACCAAGTGCTGACAAGGTGCCAATTTCACGGGTACGCTCGGTGACCGACATGGTCATGGTGTTGAACAGCGCAACAAAGACCACCAGCGCCATCACTGCCCCCATGATGCCGAAAATACGGTCGTACAAATCTTTCACTTTGAGATAGAAGAACGCGCGTTCTTGCCAAGGCGTAATTTCAATATCTTGATCACCAAAGTTCTGCTTTTGTTTAATCAGAACCGAAGCCACTTGTTGCTCGACTTGGCTCGTTAAACTGGTATCAAACAGGAAGACAGATAGTGCACTGACTTTGTCTGAACCTAGCAACGATTGCGCGCTGTTGATGTGTACGTACAGCTGGCGTTTATCAAGCTCAGGCACGCCGGTTGAATAGATGCCACGAACTTTGAAGTCATATGCGTTCAAAGCACCGTCGGTTGTGGTCGCCAGCAAGGTAATCCAATCGCCAACGTGCACGCTTAGGTTGTTCGCTAAATCAACGCCGAGCATCACTTCTGGCTCTGCTGGGTCATAACGCGATGCATGAATGTTGGACAGCGTCTGCCCTTCGCGCACATCCAAAAACGGTCCTTTCATATCGAATTCGCGCTCGTTAACGCCAATGCCGATAAAGATCGAGGACTTGTTGCCGTTGGAAATCAAACCGCTGAACTCAACTCGAGGCTGCACACCTCGCACTTCATTCAAGCCAATCAATTGCTTGGTGATGTCGTCCGCATGAGTTAACCCGTTACTCAGTGGCATCTCTTCTTCTTTAGCGAAGTAACCTGGCGTGGTTAACGTCAGATGCCCCGTGTCACGTGCTGTTGACTCTTTCAAACTGTCGTAGGTGTACAGACCAAAACCACCCGCACTGGTTAAGGCAAACACGGCAATGGCGATGATCAGCATCGACAACAAACTGCGGCGGCGATTGCGTTGCAGGTTCAACCAAGCAAGGCGAACCGAAACGGGAATTAGCTTGCCCATGAAACCTCCTCCACACTCGCGTGCGTTTGGGTAATTTTGCCATCCACTAACTCAATGGTTCGATCGCAGCGAGATGCCATACGAGGGTCGTGTGTAGCGACGACAAAAGTGGTACCAAGCTCGTGTCCGAGCCCTTTCATAATGTCGATGACCTTGTTGGCAGTTTGGCTATCAAGGCTTGCGGTTGGCTCATCAGCAATCACCAACGCTGGTTTATGTACTAACGCACGAGCAATTGCCACGCGTTGTTGCTGACCGCCTGATAGGTTGTCTGGCATGTGATGAATAAACTCGCCCAAGCCAACGTGTTCTAGCATTTGTGTGGCGAGCTCGGTTTGCTCTGCTTTTGAAAAGCCGTTGAGGTGTAGCGGATACGCCACGTTCTCTAACGCCGTCATCACGGGAACAAGGTTGAATTTTTGGAACACAAAGCCAAGCTTCTCACGACGCATTTTCGCCGCTTGCATTTGTCCGGTTGGGTATGGGCTGCCTGCAAATGTCGCCTGACCTTGGTATTGAGTATCCAGCATGCCAAGCACGTTAAGTAAGGTGCTTTTGCCTGAGCCAGACGGTCCGCACAATGCCACCATTTCGCCGGCAAACACTTCACCAGACACGTCTCGCAATGCACGTACCGTTTGGCTACCAAGGGCGTAATCACGGCTAAGTTGATTAAATACGATCATGACGCCTCCCTAATATTTCGCTAGCAACGCTTTCGCGGTTTGCGTTTCTAGATTGCTATCACCTAACTGCTCCATTTGCGCCAACCATGTTTTGGCTTGTTGAACATCTTCAGCTCGTAGTGCTGCTTCAATGGCGTAGCGATAAATCCAAGACGTTGCGGCGAAAGGTTGCTGGCTAAAACTCGGTTCATCGAGCAGAGAAAGGTACAGCTCGTAGCCACGCTCAAAGTGATTGAACATGTCAGGTAGAGAAGTAAAGGTGGTGGCTGCCATGGCGGTGGCTAGTTGGTATTCCGGCAAGCCTTGTAAACGTTGTTGCTCTTGCAGTGGTACTGGCTGATTCGCCATTAAATCCAAACCCTTTTGGATTGTGGCAAGACCGCGCTCGGTGAACTTCATCTTGTTCCAAGGCATAAACGCCTCACGACCTTGCAACGTATCCGCACTGCCTAAATACACCAAGGTCACCGGCGTTGCGCCCTGCTCTTCGAGTTGTTTGGATAGTTCGCCGTAAACGGTATCAACCAAACCAGAATCACCCTGCGCTGCTTGGTTGAATTGACTGAGTGTACGCTCGCTTGGGTTAGCCAGAGCCAAATTGCTGCTAAGTGCAAATGCGGCGATAAACGTACTTGCCAGTTTAAGAGCTTTGATTGAGCGAGATTGAGAAACCATCATGTACTGTCCTTAGTTGAACGTGATTTGATAGTTTCAGATTAATGGAGAAGATCGCACGCTGCTTTTGCATGCGACCAATGGCAGTTATGTGGAGTGAACGGTTGTTTGCTGCGATGAATGACATTCCATCCTTAAAGAGAACATTTATCCCAGCTTGTTTGTAAGCATCTGTCTTTCACCACAATAGGAATAAAAATACTGGCTTAAAACCTGCGTCTAGTGTATTTATCCATTCCACAGCTTTCCAAGCAGCTTACCCATAACAGACGACATCGACGCTCCTCTCATACACACCTTTGCATGGTGTCTGTTATTTCCAAATAGGATTCTTAGCATCGGAATAGTTCGAACACTCGAGTTCTGGTTGTTTTCGCGCTCGAACTGGGTGCGTTATTAGGTCGTAGAAAATGAATAAGCGTTTTTTCCCCAGGGTCGATTTGCCACTGCTGATGGCGATCATTCCGATCATGCTATTGAGTACACTAACACTTTGGAGTGCCAGTGGCTTTAATGAGGCCATGCTCTTCAAGCATTTAGCACGCTGCGGACTGACCTTGGTTTGTATATTGGTCATGTCATCGATTCCCGCCGCTAGCTATCAACGCTCAGCTCCATATCTCTACATTATTGCGGTTGCGCTGCTACTTGCTGTCGCTTTGTTTGGCGATAGTACTAATGGCTCTCAACGTTGGCTCGATATTGGCTTTTTTCGCTTTCAACCCTCGGAGCTAATCAAACTCTCGATTCCAATCATGATCGCGTGGATGCTACATATTGAAGGTGGCAGACCAGATAGTAGGAAAATCGCATTCTGCTTACTCATCACAATGATTCCTGCTGGGTTAATCGCGCTACAACCGGATTTAGACGGTGCAGTTTTTACCGTCATTTACGCCTTATTCGTTTTATTTTTAGCTGGCATGAGCTGGAAAATAATCGGTGGCTTTGTCGCGAGTATATTAACGTTGGCGCCAATTTTGTGGTTCTTCGTCATGGAAACGTATCAAAAAAGCCGCGTTACTCAGTTCTTGCACCCGGAGTCGGATCCGTTAGGTTCGGGCTACCAAATCATCCAATCTTTAATTGCGATAGGCTCCGGCGGAATGAAAGGCAAAGGTTGGATGAATGCTACGCAAGGAACACTTGGCTTTATTCCAGAAAGTCATACGGACTTTATTTTTTCGACTTATGCCGAGGAGTGGGGTTTTGTTGGTAGTTTAGTCTTGCTCGCACTGTACTTGTTTATTACCGCGCGCGTCATGTTGCTTGCATGTCAGTCTGACCACTTTTTTAGTCGGCTTGTGAGTGGCGCATTAGCGATGAGCTTTTTCCTGTATGCTTTTATCAATACAGGTATGGTGAGCGGCTTGTTGCCAGTAATGGGAAGCCCTTTGCCGTTCTTTAGTTACGGCGGCACGGCCATGCTGACGCAAGGCATCTGCTTTGGTGTGATCATGTCACTGTGTTATTCCAAATATCGCAACGCATAATGCTGCTAGCAAAGAGTGTGATCAAAAAAGGCTTCCCTCGGGAAGCCTTTTTACAACGGTGGAAGCTAAGAAATTATAGCTCTGCGTTGTGGTAAACCTGCTGAACGTCGTCACAGTCATCTAGAAGATCTAAGAATTTCTGGAACTTCTCAGCATCTTCACCCGCTACTGGAGTGTGAGTTTGAGGAACGAAAGTGATTTCTTCCACATCGATCGTTAGATCTGGGAACGCACCATTTAGTGCTGTTTTCGTCTTGAAGAACTCTGTATGAGGAGCGAATACAGTGATCACACCGTCTTCTAGCTCAACGTCAGTTACGTCCACATCTTCCATCATTAGCGTTTCTAGGATGATTTCATCATCGTCGCCTTTGAACTGGAATACCGCTTGGTGATCAAACATGTGAGAAACTGAGCCCTCAACACCAATTTTCGCACCAACTTTAACAAAGCATTGGCGTACATCTTGGAAAGTACGGTTGCCGTTATCGGTCAGACAGTCAACGATAACACTAGTACCGCCAGGGCCGAAGCCTTCGTAGCGCGCTGGTTGGTAATCTTCACCACCGCCGCCACTCGCTTTGTCTAGTGCTTTGTCGATAACGTGCGCTGGTACCTGATCTTTTTTCGCTTTCGCGATCAGGTGGCGAAGAGACAAGTTCATGTCTGGGTCACTACCGCCGTTTTTCGCGCACATGTAAATTTCTTTACCGTATTTGGAATAAACTTTAATTTTCGCGCCTGCAGTTTTCGCCATAGAGGCTTTGCGCACTTCAAAACTTCTTCCCATCGGGATGTCTCTCTAAATTCAAATTTAATGCGAAGGATTTTAGCAAAAAGCGAAACCTTTTCAATTTCGCTTAGCAAAGGAATGGGGAGGTTACCTCATTCGCCACATAGTTTTATACCGTTGTCACGATTCGCGTTAAGCGACACCCATTACTCGTTTGTACTTTTCGACCGATTGCTGAAAAAACGCTTTTTCATCAGCATCGTTAATCTTGGACAACTGTTCTTCTATTGCTTCAGGACCAGATTTGGCCTCTCTGAGCTTCCAAACCAAAAACGACGCTTGTTTATCCAGTTCGATTTTGTTTTTTTCATCAGGCGGCAATAGGGATAGATTGAACGACATTTACAGCCTCAAGGTACTTTAAATACTAGCCGCGCACTATAGCATACAGAGTTACAATTGCAGAATAGAAACGCACTTAACTTGATCAATTTCAAGTTAACTATTTGGGACCCGCACTGATTTTCAGCGCTTTTGGTAAAAACTGCTCGAATATTTGATGCAACCGATCTTTGGTCACAGGTTTGGCGACAAACTCATTCATACCGACGTCAAAGCAATGTTGTTGATCTTCTTTAATAACATTGGCACTCAACGCAATAATAGGAACGTGTTTCCCCCACTCTCCCATTTGTCGAATACGCTCAGTAGTAATGAAGCCATCCATCACTGGCATTTGGCAATCCATAAACACCAAGTCAAAAGCTTGCTTCTCACATAGCTGAAGCGCTTCTTCACCATGATTTGCGACGCTCACTCGAACGCCGAGCTTTTCCAACATAATACGCACGACTTTCTGGTTTACGATGGTATCTTCAACAATCAATACCCAAGGTTGATTGTCATGCTGGAGGCTGGTTTCATTATCTTCAACTTTTGGAAACGTCAAAACATTAGGTAGTTCCGAGTAGGTAGACCGTGCTTTTACTACAACTGGAATCGAAAACTCAAAACAACTACCGAGCCCCAACTCACTTGTCAGCTGGATTTCTCCTCCCATTAAGTTCACCAACTGAGCACCAATCGCCAAACCAAGGCCGGTACCACCGTACTTTCTGGTTGTACTGCCATCGGCTTGTTGGAAACGTTCGAAGATCGCTTGTTGATTCTCTTTCGCAATACCAATGCCAGAATCAACGACGCGAAATCGAATCATGGCGACATCATGCTCTTGACGCGTTAACTCAACAAGAAGCTTCACATGACCACGATCAGTAAATTTGATCGCGTTGCTCAACAAATTGTTCAATACCTGTTTTAAGCGTGCAGCATCACCTTGCACTTCCGCTGGCAAGTGAGGATCAATATCGCTAAGCAATTGCAGATTCTTCTGCTTGGCTTTGACGGTATGTAAGCTGATCACATCATCCAAAATACGGCGCAGATCATAGCTTACATTTTCTAATTCGACTTTACCTGCTTCGACTTTAGAAAAGTCGAGAATATCGTCGATGATCGTCATTAAAGAGTGAGAAGAACTATCGATGATCTCTACAAACTCTTTTTGCTGAGGATCGAGTTTGGTGTCACCCAGTAATGAAGCGACACCAATAATGCCATTCATCGGTGTTCGAATTTCATGGCTCATGGTTGCAAGAAATTCACTTTTTTTGCGGTTGGCGACTTCCGCTCTATCTCTTTCTTCTTCAAGTTCAGTCTGATGTTCACGGACTTTCTCAACGCTTCGGTTGTATTTCTCCGCCAACACACTCACTTCGTCAAAACACCAACGCTTTGGGAGCGTAACTTTGCTTGGGACCTTCCCGCCACTAAAATCGCTCACGGCGCCAGAAAGCAGTTGGAGAGGATTGACCAAGAGGCGGAAGGCGACCCAAAGCACGCCAATTATGAGTAATAGGATCTTGATCGCTTCTGTCGTGAGCAAGAAAAAAAATTGTTGCCAAAGATCTTCATAAATCGAGCTCAGATCCGCCTGAACAGTCAATGTCGCCAGATCATAGGTTTTATCACCAACACGATATTGCATCGGCCAACTTCTTTCTACGACATCCTCAGAAAGAGCGGTGCCCAATTCGACGATAACTTCATCTTCATTAGCGATACGTAAATAATCCACAGAGGGCATGCGCATTGCACCCTCTGCTTGAGTGAGTAACAGCTCCCTATCCTCCACCCATAAGCTGGCAGAAAAGCTCGATAAGTAACTGGATTCGACCTGCTTTAGCTCGACGTGCAAATGGGCTAAATCTTCATTAAAAACTCGATATAAACTCACAGCGGAAATGATGACAGTAAAGATTAAACTCAACGTTAGCACCGCCAACATAAGTTGGTTGCCGATACTAAATCGACGTTGAGATCGCTCTTTTTCATCCATATGAAATCGCTCCGATAAACTTGCGCTACTCTAAATATAGCCACGCGCAAATAATAATCGAGGATATGATGAAAAGACTTCTACTTAGATTGGCTTTTAGTTTTATTGCGATAGGAACTTATGCTACTGCCGCTGAAGTGAACTATTACGTTATCGCCGACCAAGCAAGGCCATTTCAAATAGAACAACAGGGGCAAATGCATTCCGGGATTGTGACTGACATCGTCAGTGCCATTTTCGCTGAATCGGATTATCAGGTGAATTATCACACTTATCCGTTTAAACGAATGATTTCCATATTAGAAGAAGGTGGCGAACCAAACTGGCTAACTTACGGCAGCCCAAACTGGGGCAAGGTGCAATCAGAAAACTTGTCTGAAGAGCCCATTTACACTGTAAAACATGTATTGGTATCGAGTAGTGAGAAACCGTTAGAGTTCAAGAATATGGACACCATGCATGGCCGATCTATCGTATTACTACTCGGTTTTGATTATCCGAATTTAATCCCATTCTTTGAGGGTGGTAGTGTGAATGAAATACGCGTTAAAGATTATGATGCCGCATATCGAGTGATAACCCGAACACCAGGAGATGCAGCCTTCGTCGAAATGGAATCACGCGTTATGTACAACTTAAAACGCCTCAATTTGTCGCTAGAAGATTTTCAGATCCAATCTTTCGACTCAGTTATCCCTGACTACTCAATCTATTTGGCCTTTTCGCCCCAAATGCAGCCAGAAACTCAGGACTACATTAATACACGTTTGGCTGAGTTAAAAACATCGGGCGAAATTGATGAGATCATTCAAAGGTATCAATAAATGACCTAACGAATGAAAACGCCAACGATAGTATCGTTGGCGTTTTCATCTATTGAGACATAGATGATGCTTTACTTGGTGTGATTGACAAACTTAGGATCAAACATGTGCCCTAATTTACTCGCCTTAGTTTGCAAGTAGTGTTGATTGCTCGGATTATTACCTTCTTGCAAGGGCACACGCTCAATGACGTTGATATCAACCGCTTTTAACGCAGCCAGCTTACGTGGGTTGTTCGTCATTAGTCGCACCGCATCAATGCCCAAATGCTCTAACATCCCTTTACAGAATGCGTAATCACGCATATCGGCAGCAAAGCCCAAACGTTCATTGGCTTCTACAGTATCAGCGCCATCGTCCTGGAGGTGATAAGCTCGAATTTTATTAATCAAGCCAATACCACGTCCTTCTTGACGCAAATAAAGCAGTACACCACATCCCTCTTCGACAATATTTTGTAGCGCCCTGTTGAGCTGAAAACCACAGTCGCAACGCGTACTAAACAAGGCATCGCCAGTAAGGCACTCCGAATGCAACCGAATAAGCGGTGCAGCGCTGTTTGCAGGCTCTCCATACACGAGGGCAAGATGCTCTTTGTTCGTGGCAGTTTCAACGAAGCCATACATCATAAATGTGCCCCATTGGGTCGGCAATTTGGCTTTATCGATGAACTTCACGAGATTGTAGGGCTCGACATGTCTCAGCTCAGCCCGAACGTTCATCAGAATTTCTCCTAAATGATTTTCTCCTTTACCGTCTCCCCCATCCCCCCAAAAGGCATCTTTGTGAGAATGCTCTGTAAGACAAGCGTTACCCGTTCTCATTAACTGCTGCGCTAAAGGTGGATTTTGCAGAAACTTTTCTCTAACGATGAAAGCCATAACGGCCAGCTTCATATCCTCCCAGTCATTTCTGACGAAATGTTCGTATTTTCGGCTTAAGGCGAATGCTTCATCGGGAGTGCTCGCGTGTTGAATTTTGCTTTGTAACTGCGCATCGAGGAACTTTTGGGCTTGATAATAATGTTCGCTGGTGGGCCAAGTTTGGGAGGATATATTGACTGGGGCATGGCAAAAATTGGAAAGAAAACCGTGGGGCTCATCGGGCTCATAAAAAAGGATTTGGTCAACCATACTCGCGCTCCTTGCTTTGTGGTCGCGATAATCAACAAAAAGCATATCGCTATTGATATATCTTTTAGTAACGCTAGGTAAGATTGTCAAACTTCTACACAGATGAAAATGAGTTTGGATCTAGAACTTTTTAGGTGAAAGAGAGGTGAATTAGAACGTTTGGATAAGAAAAATAAAGAGATGTGAGATGTTGTAGTGAGACGCTATGGCTAAAATGGAGCGAAAAATAAAAAGGGCAGCCCGACGACTACCCTATGGATTGCTATACCAAACTAGAGCAATCAGTGTATCAAGCCAAGCTCCCTTGCTTCTTCAATGGTCAATCCACTTTCACGGATTTCACGTAGCGCTTCAATGCGTCTTCTGGCTTCTGCTGATTTCACTGTTTTCTCAGGCTTCACAACGGCTTCTTCATCAGGTAATTCCCATTTGTGAGCGATGTTGGTCATCTCGTCATGGTCGATAGAATTAATGGACATATTTCCTCCGAACACACCATGTTTTCGATGCGTAATCTATAGCAAAACAGGAACGAGGTGGTAAGAAAAACTGTAGGGAAATGTGACCCCTCCCGCCCTTTCGTTAACTCCTTAATAGATCCATCATTTAAGTTTTGCCAAGGGGCAAATTTACGATTAGATTTGAGTAATTCCCCCTAAGAAAAGTGTGCTGATCCAGCTCTCAATTCTCGTCTTCCTTGACCTCATTAACAACGCCGGATACCACTTTTTATTTCGCCTAACTTTCGAGTCACTTCACTGATTCGCCGCTTGCCACTTTCTAAAAACCATCACACCTGATAATGATAATAATTATCTTTTACATTGGTAAGGTGTTTATATGGATGGTATTAACTTAAATCATGCATACCACAATAATCCGGTCATCCAGATCCGAGATTTATGCGTCGATTACATCACCGATAATGGTGATTTCAATGCGGTAAAATCCGTCAGCTTCGATATCGGCAAAGGGGAAGTATTTGGGCTTGCTGGTGAATCGGGATGTGGCAAAAGCACGATCGCATTCTCGATTAATCGTCTCCATAAGCCGCCAGCGTTCATTTCTGGCGGTAAAATATTATTTGATGGCAAAGACATTCTTAGCCTCTCAGATTCTGATCTAACCGCTCTGAGGTGGAGTGAAATCGCCATGGTGTTTCAAAGCGCGATGAACTCACTCAACCCTGTCTTAACAATCCAAGAGCAATTCGCAGATGTATTGCGTCATCACCAAGGACTCACCAACGCTCAAGCGAAAGATCGAGCAGAAAAACTATTGGACTTGGTCAATATTCCACGAGAACGGTTAACGGAATACCCTCACCAATTTTCAGGTGGAATGCGTCAGCGCTTGGTGATTGCTATTGCTTTGTCTTTGAACCCCAAGCTGATCATTATGGATGAGCCCACAACCGCTTTAGATGTGGTGGTACAAAGGGAGATTTTACAGCAAATCTATCAGCTTAGAGATGAATTTGGCTTCTCAGTACTCTTTATTACGCACGACTTGGCGCTGATGAGCCAATTGTGTGATCGCATTGCCATCATGCGGCATGGAGAAATCGTCGAAGTCAATCAGGCATACGAAATTCGCAATAATCCTCAACATCCCTACACACAAAAGCTATGGGCTTCTTTTCCAAACATCCACGACGTCCACAAACAACCAGAGCGACCAGGAGCGTAATCATGAATCAGCCTATCATCCAAATGAAAAACGTGATTAAAGAATTCAGAGTAGGCGGTGGTTTAGCGAAAGAGGAAACCTTCCGTGCGCTCCAAGGCGTGAGCTTTGATCTGTATGCAGGAAAAACGCTGGCTTTGGTTGGAGAATCAGGCTGCGGTAAAAGTACGTGTGCTCGCTTGATCACTAAAGTCTATCCGGCAACAGAAGGCGAGATCCTTTTCAATGGCACTAATATCAATGAGATTACGTCACGTTCAGCGCTCCAAGAGTATCGCAGTAAAGTACAAATGGTGTTTCAAGATCCGTTTGGTTCACTCAATCCAACTCATACCATTCGCCATCATCTCACACGCCCTTTAAAGATTCATAAGCAAATCAAAAGCGAGCGTGACATTCCTGCCCGCTTGGAAGCGCTTTTAAAGCTGGTGGAACTACCTGAAGAGACATTAAATAAGTTTCCTCACGAGCTTAGTGGTGGACAACGTCAACGAGTAAACTTAGCACGTGCTCTCGCCGTCGGTTCGCAAATCATTCTTGCGGATGAGCCAACATCGATGCTGGATGTCTCCATTCGCCTCGGGGTACTGAATCTAATGCAGCGCATGAAGCAAGAGCTAGGAATCGGCTTTTTGTACATTACTCATGATTTGGCGACCGCACACTACATCGCGGAAGAAACAGCTGTGATGTACAAAGGGCAAATCGTTGAATGGGGTGATACACACTCAATACTGAAGAATCCGCAGCACCCGTACACCAAACTATTGATTTCAGCCGTTCCCGATCCAGATCTTCCTTTTGGTAACTTAGTGAAAAGTGAGCCAAACTATTCGATAGATGCCGATGAAATTCGTAGTCGTAGCAGCATCATTGTCGACGAATTTGATCAAATAGGACCCAATCACTATGTAAAACAATGGACTGAGGCTGCGTAATGGAATTGAGGACTTGGCAAGATCAAATCGCCATGTGGTATGAACATCGGAAGCATGATCAAGTTGAAAAACTGGAAGCGATCTTATATCAAGCGCCCGACGGCGTGTTTGGCCCAGAACTGAACGAAGTTCAAAGCAAAGCGATTGCTTGCTGGCTAGACGGTTGTTTACGTGTGTTTCAACATGCTAGGTACCGAGATCCTCAAAAAGCGTATCAAACCTTGCTTTACACGAACGCAAAGCTCGAGCAAGCGGCATGTCAGGTATCGACCGATATTCTGATCAAAGATTGGTGTTTAAAGCGACTTCAGCACCTTACCGTTTTAGCGTTAGAGTTTTGTAATCAGCAATGCGATCAAAATGAGTGGCAACAACAAGCATATAACTTGATCGAGTCGCATGTTGCTTTGATGCGTTCTTTACACTGGAATGAAGCCAAGAAGCATGATCAAGGTTTATCTCATTAATCTGGAAAAATGATCAAGGCTTACTTTGAGGAATTTGAGGTAAAAAAAAGCGAGTTTCCTGAGGAGAAACTCGCGAAGTCTATTCAGAATGAATGTAACAATATGAGCCAATCTATTAATCATCAGAAAGGACAAAAGGTTGTCTATTCGTGATAAATAGTAGTCTCAGGCTTGGCTCCTAATGTCAGTGATTTGTTAGAGTTAAGTCTGTTTTTTATCATCGAAAGACATTGTTACATTTCAAATCAATACGCCACGCCTATTGCTTGATGTGTATCAAGCAACGCTTTTAAATCGCCATTTCATCCAGAGCGCGGAATACCATTTCATCCATGTGGCCATCGAAGATTTGACGGCACACCTTCCGACGTACCGCTAATCCAGCAATCAAGCGCTCAATGGTAAGATGCTTGATATCATTTTGAGTGTTAAACAGCTCGACGGTTTTGCTTAATGTCTCATAAGGAATTGGCTCATCCCCTACCCTTAGCCAATCAAGCTTCTCTATGTAATCAGAACACTCTTCTTTGATTGAGGCATACGAGTGCCCTGTCATCGCAGATAAAGCCGTTATACTGCGTTCTAGAGCCTCTGGTGAGGTATATTTAGATAAAGTAATGGTGATCTCGTCTGCATTGATCTCTACCAGGTGTTTTCTTTGCTTCACGCGGCGGCCTAAATTCCCTCTTGGAGATGGCGCTTTGCGTTGGATAGGCTCAAATTCGCCGTCTATGATGCCTGAGAGCTCTTCAAGCTGTTGTCGGGTAACCATCTCATTACGAAGTGGGTTTGGCAGCGTAGGCGCCATGTTACGCTTTCCTGCGTTGGTTGTTCGCGCACGTGAATAACGTAAGACTTCTTCCACATCGCATTTAATATCGATCTGGTAGTCCATCACTTTGTCATTCTCGATCATAGTTTCGATCGTCAGGTGATAACCCCACAAATTCACCACAAACAGCTCATTCGTTCCCTTACCATCCGATAAACGCTTCAGCTCTCGGATCAAATCCATCGAGAATCGTCGCCATTCGATGTTGCGTGCCAGCTTCTGGTTTAATTCACTCAGCAGCATGCAGTCAGTATGACGACGCACCATGCGGCTACGGAAGAAAGAATACAGTTGGAATACCAAAGTATGCTGCTTCAAGATCTCTGGTGGGAACAAGAAGAAATAATCACGCGTTAATAGTTCTTCATAAAACGAAGGCTCCCAAACCAAAATGTACAAGTTTGGTTTGATACGAATTTCACCATCGCTTCCCTCTACAGGCGCTTCTTCAGATGCAGTGATGGTTCGAGCAAGAAAACGAAAACGATCACTTTTGAATCCTTCTGGCATGTTTTCACTTAGCCAACGACCAGTAAGTTCATGCAGCTGGAAATCGGTAAACTCAATACGATCAATGCTGTCGCGAATAGAATCACGTGCTGGACCACTGTCTTTTTTGCCTCGAAGCGACAAAATATCAGTAATGTATAACGGCGTCTTGTTCGGCACGTGTGCTGCGTCGAGTTGATACTGATCTTTGTGATGATCATGGTATTGCACGGTCAATGTGAACAGAGCAAACAAGGTCATCAGATCATCCACGGTCATGATATTTTTGGATGATCGCGTTTCAATAACCGCTTTGGTACCAGAGATCGACACCATGGATTTCTGATAACTTTTTCGAGTTCTTGGTGGTGCAAGTGCTTGGTCAATGATCCCAGCCCAATTCGTTGGAGACACGACAAATTGATCGGCTTCATCTTTCATCGTTGGAGGGGTATTCAACCCATGTTCATTCAACAAACGCTTGTTGACTTGGGTTTGAGCCAATGCTTTTGAACGTTTTTGCTTTTCGTTTTGGCGTACTTTGTCTGTAACAAGACTTGTTGCACCCAACACTGAAATAAGCTGATTAGGATTAACAAACTTATGTAACATCGTCTTACCAGCAAGTCCTTCTTCAAACCGCACTGGAGTTTGAGTAAACAAACCAATGTTTACTGCTGCACGTAAGCGTTGTTGCAGAGCTGCACGAGTGAGTTGTCCGTCCGTCGCTTCCACAATCTCTGTGGTTGAAACCAATCCATCTTTGCTGCTGAAACCTCGCAATGAGATCAGATTAAGCAACTCTAAGATGCTTTTGGTCACCCCTTTGAAATGTTGGTACTGCTCTACCCAATCTGCAGAGGATTCATGTACCTCAAAAAGATGGCCATCCTTATGGCTTCTAGGTGCTTTAATCAGAATTTTTTCATCAGCCGTCATTTTAGATCCAGATCACACTAGCCGTAGTTGTGCTATGGTTCCGAAGAATAAAGAAAAACAGATCATAAATAAAGAAAAAAGATTGTTTTTTAAATAACTGATCTTTTTGATTAATCTGATCTTAATTGATTATATGATCTAATGATCTGGCTATCGTTTTCCCGCTAAGTGCATGTTCTATAAAGTGATTATTTTCATGCATGTCGGAACTATGATCATGTTAATTCTGAAACTATGATCAACAATAGCCTGAAAGCATGATCACATTTGCTCGTAAGCATGATCATTAAGTTTATGAAAAGATGATCAAAAGAGTCTTGAAACGATGATCATGATGTTTTTACAGGTTATCCACAGATGCTGTGTTTAATAATGATCTTAATGAGGATTTTATTGAGCATTGTCGATGTTATTGATACTCGGATCGATGATCAAGAGCTGAGATAGCTATCGTTCTGGAGACAATATTGATGATAAATTACGCATGTGATGAAAATGCATCCAAGTAGCTCTTATTCCGCAGTAAAACCTAGTTTCGGACTATTCTTAGGAAGCATGATCATGAGAGTAAGATTTATCATAGTCACTTGAACAATTTCATTGTTCCGGCTTCTCTATCCACTAATTTCTTCTCCATCCCCCATTCTAACTGCATTCAACCGTAAATTAGAGACAAAAACTCATGCTTCCGAGAGATTCTATAGCTTGATCATATTTCCGATTGATGGATCTTATTTAATCCGCGTGTTTACACCCTCGTCTACTCTATTTTTCCTTGATCATGCTTTCGTATTTGTGTTTTATCATGGAAGCATGATCATAAGCATGCCTTGATCATACTTCCATAGGAACATCACTTGAACTGCCCTTTTTGGCTCGGATACATGATCAAGGTTGTTATTAGCGTTCATGTTGAAAGATTGCTTTCTATTTTTTGTTTAAATTAGGTTGGCCTAACATAATCCGTAATTTAGCTTAAGAATATAATCGTTCCGGTAGAAAATTGATTTACATTGTAAATGAGTGACGCTGTAACACTTTTATTTTTAAGTTTAAGGTGTCCATTTATTCGAAGATTATTTAATTAAAAATAGTTATGTTTTTTACCATAAATCATAAAAGCGTCGATTTGAGTGTTTTTTTATGTGATGGTTATTCAAAATGTTCGTGCACCTTTTTGTTGTTTTTGGTCTTTACTGCTGTACAATTGCAAGCATAAATCCTTCCAACGGAATTTGGCATGAAAAGAGAAAAAACGATTGAAAACCTTCTTGAGTTGGCGGAGCTGACTCAGCAGGTTCAAGCTGACCGTATTGAAATTGTTTTAGAAGAGCGAAGCGATAACTACTTCCCACCAATGTCTAAGGCGATGATGGAAACCCGTTCAGGTTTAACTCGTCGTAAGCTCGATGACGCGATTGGTAAGATGGAAGCGGCTGGCCATCAATTTACTAAAAATAACGCGAATCATTATTCAATTACGTTAGAAGAAGCACATATGCTTATGGATGCGGCTGAAGTGCCTAAATTTCATGAGCGTAAGAAGAATTCAGGTAACAAACCTTGGATTATTAACGTGCAGAACCAGAAGGGTGGTACAGGTAAATCAATGACAGCGGTCCATTTAGCGGCATGTTTAGCGCTAAATTTGGATAAACGCTACCGTATTTGTTTAATCGACTTAGACCCACAAGGCTCACTACGTTTATTCCTCAACCCGCAAATCAGCATGGCAGAGCATGATAATATCTATTCTGCGGTAGACATTATGTTGGGTAACGTGCCTGATGGTGTGGAAATTGACAGTGAATTTTTGCGTAAAAACGTATTGCTGCCAACGCAATACCCGAACTTAAAGTCGATTTCAGCGTTTCCAGAAGACGCAATGTTTAATGCTGAAGCATGGCAAACGCTATCTGAAGATCCATCACTCGATATCGTTCGTCTGCTAAAAGAGCAACTGATTGATAAAATTGCTGATGACTTCGATATCATCATGATTGATACCGGCCCACACGTTGACCCACTAGTATGGAATGCGATGTATGCATCAAATGCGTTGTTAATCCCTTGTGCGGCTAAGCGTCTGGACTGGGCTTCAACAGTAAACTTCTTCCAGCATTTGCCTACGGTATATGAAATGTTTCCGGAAGACTGGAATGGTCTTGAGTTTGTTCGCTTGATGCCAACCATGTTTGAGGACGACAATAAGAAGCAAGTTTCTGTTTTAACTGAAATGAACTATCTTCTAGGTGACCAAGTTATGATGGCTACTATCCCTCGTAGCCGTGCGTTTGAAACCTGTGCCGATACCTACAGCACAGTATTTGATCTGACAGTAAGCGATTTTGAAGGCGGTAAGAAGACGCTAGCCACCGCACAAGATGCTGTTCATAAAAGCGCACTGGAATTAGAGCGTGTGCTGCATTCTAATTGGCCGTCATTGAATCAGGGGTAATAAGTAAATGGCTTTGAAAACGTCTGAATTAAACGCGAAATTATTTGGCAAAACGAATAAACGTCGTGTTGTGACTCCACAAGAGGCGCAAACCGCGGCAAAAGAAAAAGCTCAAACGATTGAGCTAGCTGTCGCAGGTGAAAACATTGTTCAGTTTGAACTTGTTCGTATTCCTGCAGAGAAAGTCGCGACAGAAACAACGGTGTTTGTTGATAACGCTCGTGAGCAATCGTTCTTAAACGAACATGCTTTATCTGATGTTTTAGTCACACTCAAAGAGCGTGGCCAACAATATCCAGCGGTGGGTCGTCGCACTGACGATGGCAAAATTGAAGTGCTAGACGGTAGCCGTCGTCGCATGTCTTGTATCCTCGCGGAGCAAGATTTTTTGGTTTATGTTGCTGACAACATCAATACTGACCATGCAAAGTTTTTGTCTGATGTGGCAAATGCTCACAAGCCGCTCTCTTTGTACGAAAAAGGTAAAGAGATGCAGGCTAAACTAGATAGTGGTGAAGCTGAAGATCAGAAAGCATTGGCGAAAATGTTCCAGTGCAGTGAAGCGTTAGTAAGTGGCGCTTTAAAAGCGGCGGCATTACCGTTAGAACTGCTTCAAGCGTATCCCAATGTCGGCGATCTTGGTCGTCCAACTATCGTGAAACTGCACAAACAGTTTTCAACGTTGACGCCAGAGCAACAGCAAGAGCTGTTAGATAAGTGTCGCTCTAGCGAAGGCTTTTTATGGCAGCGAAGCACAGCTCAAGGCGTTGCTCGTCTGACAAAAGAAGTCACGGAAAGCATCGAAAACTGGATTGCTGAGCTTGCACCAGCAAAACCTGGCAAGAAGACCGAAAAAGTCGACTTAGTAAAAGGTCGAGCAAGCTACAGCCGAAAAGGTAGCAGTCTGGCGTTGAACTTGAAGAAAGTTGACGACAGCTTGATGGAAGAGATTCTTGCCTTTGTGCAAAACAAGCTGCAATAACAAAAGATGATTGAATCAACCGCCTCCGGGCGGTTTTTTTATATCTGAGAAGCGTCAAATTAAAGATGTGATACCATTGCGTCAGTTCAACGTTGGATAGACAAAATGCAGACACAATCTGATTTCCTTTCATCACTTCAACAACAAGCTCACCAATCTTTCCAAAGATTCGGCATCGTTATTCAAGGCGAGTCTTCTTGGCAAGATGCATTGGTGTCAGAGTTCCATAAAACACAGATGTATCAACGTTGGTTTTGTGTCGGCGATTTTGGTTTGGAAAACGCATACAGTGTTTCGCCTAAACAAGGGCACATGTTGTTAGGCAGAGAGTGTGACGTTCTATTGTTTGATGCTCGAAATGGTTTTGACGCAAATAGCTTTACCGCCGCGCTTGGCTCATTGGTTGGCGGTGGCCTTCTTATTATCATTACTGAGCCGCGACAGCCTACGAACTTTGCTCAGCAATGGATGCACAAACAATGGGAGAAGCTCGTTGTTATTGAGCAAGACAAACCATTGCCAACGGCTCCAGACATCAAGCAAGCAGAAAAAGAAAGCCACTACACGGAACAAGAACATGCCATTTCTCTAATTGAAAAGGTGGTGACAGGACATCGAAAGCGACCATTAATTTTGACCGCTGATCGTGGGCGGGGGAAAACAAGTGCCCTCGGCATTGCGTGTGCGAACTTATTACAGCAGAAGCCACTTAGAATCTTAATTACGGCACCATCTATAAAAGCTGTTGAGCCTGTTTACCAACATGCTTTGCGGTTACTTCCTAATGCGCAGCGTATTAAGAAGGACAGATTAGAATTAGGGCAGGGAGCCATTCAATTTATTGCTCCTGACGAACTTCTATCGAGCCGACCTGAATGTGATTTGTTACTTGTCGATGAAGCGGCTGCAATTCCAGTTCCTATGCTCAAAAGCATTACCGAACATTATCATCGACTCGTTTTTTCTACGACTATTCACGGTTATGAAGGTTGTGGCCGGGGCTTTACGATTAAATTTGTTGATTGGCTTCAGAAACAGCGTTCGGGAATGAAAACGTGGCACATGACACAGCCCATCCGCTGGAGCATGAATGATGCGCTCGAATCATGGCTCTATGACGCGTTTTTGTTGGATGCGGAGTTAACGCACCATCAACTTAACCAGGTCGACTCAATTTCCCTTTCTAAAGCCGGTAAGGACGATTTGATATCGCAGCCTAGTTTGCTGCGCGAGTGCTTTGCTCTTTTGGTGAATGCTCATTATCAGACCTCGCCGAATGATTTGATTCACCTTTTGCAAGACGACAACAGTCAGCTCTATTTTGCTAAGCAAGATAATGCGGTTGTGGGGGTAATATTAGCGGTCGAAGAGGGGGGGCTTGACGCTGAATTGGTTGAAGAAATTCAGCTTGGTAAGCGTCGTCCTAAAGGACACTTAGCCCCAGTTACGATTGCAAACCAATTAGGATTTCCGAATGTCGCGAATCTATCGACGCTGCGAGTCATGAGAATTGCTGTTCATCCGGAATTGCAAGGAAGAGGCATCGGTCAAAAAATGCTGCAGCAACTTGATCAAATGTCGGCTAAACACATTGCTTACTTATCCACGAGTTTCGGTGCGACGGAAGAGTTGGTCCATTTCTGGCGACAATCGAACTTCCGTGCAATTCGCTTAGGGTCAATGCGCGATGCTGCTAGCGGTTGTTATTCAGTCTTGATGGTCAAAGCTTGTGATTCCAAACAGACGGCTTGGGTCGATGAATCTCAGGCGCTATTTGAAGAAATGTTGTCTAACAATGTGGCTGACGTCTATCCAAAATTAGAAGCCTCAATTTTTCGAGCTCTATTACCGCAACCTTTGGGAATGAGTCCACTTCATCCCGCTAAGTTATTACTAATTGAATGCTATGCTGATGGTGGTAACAGTTATGAGTCCGTGTCTGCTTGGCTTCAGCAGTGGTTACTTAACTTAGGTTTGAACTCCGCTTCCGACTTGATGATCAGTAAGCTTTTTCTTAACCGTAGTTGGACTGAATGTGCTCAGCAATTTGGGCTACCTGGAAGAAAGCAAGTTGAGCAGCAGCTAAGGGACGAAGTAAAGCACAGTTGGAACGATTTACACTGTAAACAATAAGGTGAGATTTACACTGTAAATGAAATTATTAGGAGCTGATTTTACACTGTAAATCCAGCTCCTTTTTATTTCAGTGTGTATTTTGATTGAGCTTTAGGTTAAATCGAAATGCTCTCTTAATATCTGTTTAACCGTTATTGATGGATTACTTTCTTTAGTGACGTGAGCCTTATAATAAGAAATGCGAGGTTTGTTCAGAAAACGGATTTGGGTAGACTGAAAGTGTTGATGGGAAGCAAAGTGGTAAGGGTATGTGGAAGCTGTGTCTTGAGTTATCTGAAGATAAGACCAAGGTGATAGCCCGTCTTCCGGGAGAAGTGGACCTCGGTGGTGAACTAAATCAAAATGAATTAAACGAGCAGCTCGTCGCAATGAACGCTGAAAAGATGTTTGTTGTTGAGGGGGAAGTCGTGAGATTCATTAACTGCGCCAAAGAACGTAAAGCCGAGGCCTACGAAGGCATCGTCATTGCGGAAAAACGCAACGCGCAAGTTGAGGTTGAATTATCGAATAATGACATGCTCGCCAGTATGAACGTTGTCGGCGCGTACGGAGGCCGAGGTTTACGTGGCCCCGAGATTGTTCAAGCCCTTGCTCAAGCGCGAGTTTCGAAAGGCATCAACAAACTGGCTTTGAAGAAAGTGTTGGTTGTCAGCACTCAGCTCAAACCAGGCGAAACTTTTTCTCAACCTGTAGCGGTTGGTAAGCAACCTATCAAAGGCAAAGACGCTCGTTTTACTCCTCTCGTTAAAGACATCACCAAACGCATCCTCAAACCCAAAGACGGCCAATCTGCTAGCGACAAAATTGATTTACGTAACCTCGGTGAAACTATCGCGGTTGACGTAGGCGATGAGGTGATGCGCCGCACGCCTGCGACCAAAGGTACGCCAGGTTTTACTGTTCAAGGGCGAGTGATTCCTCCACAAGCTGGAAAAGACAGCCCAATGAAGCCAGGCAAGGGCACCGAGATAAGCAAGCACGACCCAAACCTATTGATTGCATCGGTATCCGGTACGCCTCTGATTAAAGACAAAACCATTGAAGTTGATAACGCACTCTGTCTCAATAGCGTTGGCGTGAATACAGGTCACGTGAAATTTAAAGGGAATGTGATTATCGGTGGCAACATTGAATCCGGAATGATTGTTAAAGCGACGGGCTCTATTACTGTAGGCGGCTTCATTGAATCGGCTGACGTACAAGCGCAAGACGACATTCAAGTTGGTAAAGGGATCATTGGCCACACCGTGAGTGATGGCCAGCCAAAGAGTTGTCACGTCAAAGCCAAAGGTTCGATTCGTGCCAGCTACGCCCAATATTGTGATTTGCAAGCCGGCGAAGATATTGAGTTGGCGGTGCACAGCATGAATAACGATATTGTTTGTGGGCGCAATCTGACCGTGCTGGATGCGAACGGTAGGAACGGCACGCTCAGCGGAGGAGATGCAAAAGTCGGTGACAAAGTGGTGTGCTTACAATTGGGCGTAGAAGGCGACACCGCCACTAAGGTAGAAGCGTTCGCGCGCTATTCTGCATTTAAGGAGCGATTAGCAGAGCTCAAAGATCAATACAAACGTGCTCAAGAAGGAACGATGGATGTGATTCGTAAAGAGCTCGAATTTAAGAAACGTCCTAAAGCCGAACGTACCGACGAAGAACAAGCTCAGATTGATGTGATGAAAATACAAAACAACGAGCAGCTTGAAGCGATAAAGCAAAAGCTAGAACAAACGGAACATGACTTTGAAGTCGCGTTAGAAGAAAATATTGTCGAAGCCAAAGAGCGTGTCTTCACTCGCGTGACGGTGCAGTTTGGCGACGAGCAAGTAACGACAAAGCGCACTCATGGCGGTTGTTCGTTCCGTTTCAATCAATACGAAATTAAAGTCTCGGCGAACTTGGAAGAAGAGGACGTCGCTGCGGTTTAAGCTTTCTTACTCACTGAGCCCACACGTCGCAACAAGATGTGTGGGCTTTTGTTTATCTACAAATCGACAATGTGCTCTTGATAGTAGTCCGCAAGCGCACCGACTTGGCTGCTACACATTACGTTCATTGCTTGTTTAATGTGTTCTATTGGCCAGTTCCACCATTGGATATTGAGTAGAGTTTCAATCTCTTTATCGCTAAATCGTTGACGTACGACTTGGTTGTTTCCAACCACCACCGAATAAGGTTGGACGTCTTTCGTCACTACGGTGCGTGCTCCGATGACGGCTCCATCGCCGATGTTTACTCCGGGCATGATCATCGCCTCGCTGCCAATCCAAACATCATTCCCCACCACCGTGTCTCCGGCACGCTCGAAACCGTCTTGTACGCCCTCTCCAAATTCTTCAGGAGAGAAGGGGAAGGTTGAAATCCAGTCAATGCGATGACCTTGGTTTCCTGCCATCATAAAGGTGGCTCCAGAAGCGATGGAACAAAACTTGCCAATGATTAATTTGTCGATGCTATCGGGTTCTCTACTTTGCCATTCTTGAAGTGTGACGGGGTCACCCAACAAGTAGCGTACCGCTTGCTCTTCGAAGCTTTTTTGATGATAGAAGCCCGAGTAATAGCTGTAATCGCCAACGATGATATTGGGATTTGTGATGTGATCTTTAATGACTTGACCTTTTAACCACGTGTCGAAAACACTCATAACTCATCCTTTCAAATTTAGGTTGTACAGAGTTTAGATGCTTTCTATTATTTCCAGTAGTTTGATTTTAGAGATTCAGAATTACTGTATGGAAATAAAATGGCTCAGCTACGTACCACTTTACGTCGCTTTGTGCGAAGAGCGAAGTATTGCTGGCGCGGCAAAGCGCCTGAATTGTTCGAATGCGCATGTAAGTCGGCAACTTAAACAGCTTGAAGAGATATTGTCGGTGCAGCTTATTCAGCGAACTACGCGCCAGTTTAATTTGACCTACGATGGTTTGCGGTTTTATCAGCAGGTAAAGCAACTGCTCGAAGGCGCTGAGCAGATTAATGAACAAGTCATGGCAAACGAGATCGTATCGGGAAAATTGAGAATAGCGGCGTCTGCTTCTTTTGGAGCCGCGTTACTCAGCCAAACATTGATCGAGTTTCGATTGCAACATCCACAAGTGAGCGTCGAAGTGATCTTCACAGAGACACCTCTCGACTTGATTGAGGCTGGGTTTGATATCGCATTCTACTTTACCGATAATCCTCCAGAGGGATACGTCGGCCATCAGCTACGCACTTTACACTGTAAACCAATCGCTCATCGCTCGTATTTAGCTGATAAACCAAATGTAAGTACGCCAGAGAATCTTGGTGACTTAGAGCACATCCTTTATAAAAGTCGCGACTTGGTGTTAGATAAATGGACGTTTACGCATAAGCAAACTCAGCAGCAGTGCAGTATTGGGTTAGAAAGTACGCTGAGTTTTAATCTTGTCCGGTCCATGTTGGATGCTACTTTGGCTGGTTGTGGTGTTGCCATGTTAGATGAATTTGCGCTGGCCGAACTCGAACCTGCACAAAAAGAACAACTCGTGAGTTTGCTGCCAGATTGGCAAACGGATGCGATTTTGCCGCTTTATCTGCTTTACCCAAAACGTGAGCACTTACCAAGAAGAACGCGAGCGTTCATTGATCACTTTAGGAACATATATTCTGTCGGCGAATATCGATAACAAACTTAGCAACAATTGAGGAAGCAAAGGAATGCGAAAACACTGTCACCAGTTTTCCTGATGCCGGTGTGTTGGTCAAAACAGGTAACGAAGAAAACATATTACGAGGGTGAGCTTCTTCAAATCAGCATTAAAGGCAATAACTACTGACCGGACACAGAAGAAGCTCATGGATTCAGCTAACTTACATTAAGTATCGTGCTTACAGCTCGTAACGCAGACCTAAGTGGTAGTAGCTTTCGTCTGCGTGCGCACCGCCAAACGAGACTTCTTGTCCATTGCTGTAGCCACGCGAGCCGTTACGATCAACGTAGTTTGTGTAGATAGAAGAACGAGGCGTCAGTTTGTATTGCACTTCTAGCGTTGTATCTTTCAGCTCTAGCTCGTCACCCTCACTGTTTTCTAAAGAACGATAACCAGCACGCAGTGCCCATTTGTCATTTACACTGTAAACCGCCGTCAGTTCCATCACTTTGTCGGTACTGGTTTGTGAGTAATAGCCCTCTAGTTCATCTTCCGAGTACAACGCACCCAACATCAAATCACTTAGGTAGTAACGCGTACCTGCGCCCCAGAAGGTGTAATCGGTGTCGTTGCTTTCACGTGCATCACCTTTATTTTTCTGCATCGCCACCACTGGTGCCAAGGTACCCAAATTCCCCATATCTAGCGTATAACGCAGTGCAGTGTTGTAACCGTAGTCGAGCTCAGAAGTGTTGTTTCCTAAAATGTACGCGACAGAAAAGTCGAAATTACCTAGGCTGTTTTGATATTGCAGCGTGCCATCTTGACGGAAAACTTGCGTCGCGGTTTTGTCGACTTTATTCGCTTGGCGCGCCATAGAAACATCGGAAGAGGCGAACACATCACCAATGTCGGTAAACATAATCAATCCAGATGCCACGCGACCACCAGTAATGCGACCATAATCTTTCGCATCAATACCCGCCCATACATAACGTGCGGTCAGAGACGGTTTGTCGTTTACTTGGTTTGCGTATTCAGCGGCACCCACTTGGTATTGCGCTTGGCCGATGATCGACGCGTACTCGTTGATGGTTTGTGAACCGTTTAAACCAATACGGCCATCAAACTCGCCATTTGCATCGCCGTGCTCATCATTTTTACTGGTGACATTGAAACCAAGACGAGAGTAAATATTTAAAACTGACCCATCTTCCGCTTGATACAGCTGCGCTGCCATTGCGTTTGATGCCATCAATGTTGGGATAAGTAGAGTCAAAATGTGCTTTTTCATGATTAACGACCTTTCATTTCTATTGTTTTAGGTACGACAAAGCCCCTTCCGAGTAACGGAATAAGAAAAATTGTCGTGAAGTAGAGAGAGGGTGCGCCCTTGTTTGCCAAGGGCGCGAGCTAGTCCATTCCTATAGGGGAAGAATGATTTAGCTTAAATCGACGTCTTTGCTGCCAAAGAAGTAAGTCGCGAGGAAGCCAACGATGTAAGAGATAAGCAGGCCAGCAACAAACACCATCATGCCCGGGAAGATGCCATTTTCTGATGTCATGAGAGGAATCGCCACGATACCGGACGGGCCAAACACCGTATTAAGACCAACTGGCAAGCCAAGGTAAGAAACTAAGCCGATAAAGAAGCCGCCCGCAGCACCACCAATACAAGCGGTAACGAATGGTTTTACGCGTGGTAATGTCACGCCGTAAATCAATGGTTCGCCAATACCTAGAAGGCCAGGAATAATAGCGCCTTTAACTTGAGTGCGCAGTAGAGCGCCTTTTTTGGCTTTGAAATACAGCGCCATTGACGCGCCAACCTGACCGCCACCAGCCATCGCCAGGATAGGAAACAGTGAGTTAAAACCCTGTGCTTCCATCAATGCGAAGTACACAGGAACGAAACCCTGGTGGATTCCAAATACCACAGAAATTAAGAACAAACCTGCCAAGATTGCAGCACCTAATGGGTTATCGTTCAAGTTGAGGAACAACCAAGACATCCCTTTAAACAGCTCGCCGCCGATTGGCATGATGATCAAGAAGGTTACCGCCCCCATGATCAATAGAGTGATAACGGACGTTAAGATCATGTCCAGATCATCTGGCATGTATTGACGAACCTTACGCTCGACTTGCGCACCGATGATCGCCGCCAAAAGTACGCCGATAATGTTGCCGCGCGGGTCAATCGCAAAGCCGAAAAACTCGTTCATGCCAGAGTAAATGCCGGATGTAGCCTCTGGGTTGTAACCCAGTACAAACAAAGAGGCGAGAATGGCACCATTAACACCAGAGCCGCCAAACGCTTGCTGCGCGTTGTAACCAATCAGAATACTTAAGAAAGCAAACAGACCCTTACCAAAGACTTTCATGTAGGCGATCAAATCCAACATAAACTGGCTTGGTGTCTGGTCGAGAACAAACATCTGTTCCAATAACGTCGCAAAACCAAGCAACAAACCAGCGGCAATAAAGCCAGGGATCAACGGCGTAAAGATGGTGGCAAACTTGCTTAAAAAACGCTGAACCGCACTGGTTTGTTTGCTCTTCATCTGTTTTTTCTGCTCGGCCGCGACGGCAGAAAGATCTTGTTGCGGCATATCAGCTTCTTCACTGTCACCAGAGGTTAAGCTGTCGATCAATTGATTCATCATCTCAGCCGCTTGTTGAGCTTTTCCGGGACCGAGAATGATCTGAAACTGCTCATCGCTTTCCACCACACCCATTACGCCGGGAATTTGCTTGATAACTGACTGATCAGCCAAACCATTGTTGGCGAGCGATAAACGCAAACGCGTCATACAGTTACCACATTTGCTTACGTTGCTGCTGCCACCCACTGCGGACAGCAACTGCGATACTGTGTTTGAAGTTATTTTTGCCATAGGGTCTATCCTTCAGAACTCGGATTATTTAGTTATTATTTAGTGCTGCGCGAATAAAACCGTTGTGCGCGGCGAGGCGTGATTTGGCTTGTTCGGCATCCAAATCGGCCAAAATCATTAAGATGGCAGTTTTGCAGTGGCGATCGCAGGCATTTAATGCTCGCTCTGATTCTTCTTTTGATGCGCCAGTTGCTTCTACAACAATGTTGGTTTGGCGTTGGATGAGCTTGGCGTTGGTGGCCTCTACATCCACCATTAAGTTGCCAAATACCTTACCGCTACGAATCATTGCACCTGTCGTGAGCATGTTTAACACCAGTTTTTGTGCGGTGCCGGCTTTCATGCGAGAAGAGCCAGTAACGACCTCTGCGCCAACAATCGGCAGAATCGCGATGTCGGCCGCTTTTGCCATTGCACATTCCGGATTACAGGCGATAGATGCGGTCGTAGATCCGATGGATTTAGCGTACTCCAAACCACCTAGTACATAAGGTGTACGGCCACTCGCTGCAATGCCTACAACCACGTCATGTTTGGTGAGGTGAAGCGCTTTTAAGTCGTCTTGACCCATTTTCGCGTCGTCTTCTGCGTTTTCTACCGCTTTCAAAATCGCTTGGTGTCCACCAGCAATTAAGCCAATCACCATATCTGGATGCGTGCCGTAGGTAGGAGGACACTCGCTCGCATCAAGAATTCCTAAGCGGCCTGATGTGCCAGCTCCCATGTAAACCAAACGGCCACCATTGGCGAACGCTGCAGTAATTGCATCAACCGTCTTTGCAATTTGTGGTAGCACTGCTTTGACCGCGAGCGCGACTTTTTGATCCTCTTCATTAATGACTTGCAGCATCTCGATGGTCGAAAGCGTATCAATCTCTGCACTGGCTGGATTACGGCTTTCTGTCACCAATCGGCTTAAATCAATTTTCATGTTTTACACTCTTCGTAATGTTCAATCTGAGGGCGATTCTATGGAATAAAATATTCTGTTTTGGTGATAAAAATCACACTTGAGGTTATTCTTTGTGCAGGAGAAATTTGGAATAATGAGAGAAAACATACGTCCATTACATCCGGTATAAACTGGCTTGGTTAGAGTAATCATGGGGTTAAATCAAACTCCAATTATTTTTGTTCTGGAATAATTTATTTAAATTTTTTGAGGTTTTTGTTGTGTCAGTTGTCAATAAGATAGTCGCGAGGCGTACTCAGCTTTCGCAAAGTGGTCGTTTGGTCGGCGATTGGATTGTTGAAAACGCAGAAAAGGCGGCGCTGCTCACTAGCCAAGAACTTGCGGCGCAAGTAAAAGTGAGTCAATCGAGCATTGTGAAATTTACTCAGCGTATTGGCTTTAAAGGCTACAGCGAGTTTAAGTTAGCTCTGAATGAAGAGATTGGCCGTAAGCATGCGATGCAGTCGACACCGTTGCACAGTGATATTTTGGCAGATGATCCCATCGCGGTTATTTCACAGAAACTGGTGAAAGCAAAAACAGATGCTATGTTTCAAACCACCAATGCGCTGTCTTATGAAGCGTGTCACCAAGCGGTGAAATGGTTGAGTGAAGCGCGTCGAGTGCAAGTGGTCGGGATTGGGGGCTCTGCACTGACCGCGAAGGATTTAAGCTTTAAACTGCTTAAACTTGGTATTACGGCGCTTTCTGAACAAGACAGCCACGTGCAGATTGCTGTTGCCCGCACGCTCTCTCCAGAAGATGTTCAGATCGCAATCTCGTTTTCGGGTGAGCGCAAAGAAATTCTCGTCGCGGCAGAAGCGGCAAAAGAGCAGGGCGCGAAGGTGATTGCGTTATCTGCTCCTGGGAGAAGCCGCTTGCGCGGTATTGCCGATATTACGTTTGATACGATTGCCAATGAAACGGAACATCGCAGCTCATCCATTGCTTCACGCACCGCGCAAAACGTGATCACCGATTTGCTGTTTATCATCTTGGTTCAGCAAAGAGACGACAGTGCCCGTCAGTTGATCAGCGATATCAGTACCGACATCAAACAGATCCTCACATGATCGCTTAACCAACAGCGAACTAAAGATCCGGATCGTGCATCAGTAAAGCAATAAAGGCGGGGAGATGCTTTTCAATGGTGAGATCGGCAGAAATTGCCGGTAACTCCAACGTGATGCAAGGTAAATCACGTTCACTACACCAAGTGCCGAATGAGCCGGGTGTTTCGTAGTCGACATCGTCAACGATTGGCAGTTGAAACTGCTCGCCGAGCCATTTGGCAAGGTTGGAATGTTTGGGATCATCTACAAACGCAAGCGGTTCATGAAACGACACCACAAACTTTGGCTTGCGCAGTTCAATCAAGTTAATTAATGCGCTAACTTCTGGCTCTAGCTGGTTTTTAGTGCCAGTTTTCACTTTTACGTCTCGAACGGGTGTGTGAGAACTCCATCGATACACGGTGCCATGCTCAGTCCAATTTTGGGTTGGAAACGCGCGATTGAGGTCCACTTGGTTTGCATTTGCGCGTGTGCCTAGCTGGTTGCCGTCAGGATTCATTGACAGAATCACATCATGTCGTAAGTTTTCAGCAGGCAAGCTTCTTAGCGCGCAGGACAAACCTGCAATCGAGGCCGTCTCATCCCCGTGAGTGCCTGCCAAAATCAAACCTCGCGAAGCACTTTCGACTTGTGCCGGAAAATACAGTAATGGCGCACCAAGCACGGAATGACCGTATGTTGTTGGCCGAATTAAAAATGCCGCTCTTTCCGTTCTTGGAATTAGACTCACCGTAATCTCCTGATTGATGAAGTAGTATCAATATCTAAGCTAATTAAACCTAGCTAAACCGAACCGTTTAAACTCGTCAACGGTTGAAATGTTAATTGTGGCACTTGCTTCACAAGACGCGTTAGGAGAACGAAAAACGATATGGATTTTAAAAAACATTCAACGGCGTTGCTGATTTCCTCTTTATTCACCCCTTTTCTTGCTACATCGGTTGCTGCGGAGACCTTACCTAAAGGCATTCAACTTGCCGCAGAACAGCATTTAGTACGTGCGAATGACGCAGAGGCGGCGACGCTTGACCCAGCGAAAGCCGAAGGTCTGCCAGAAATGCATGTGATTCGTGACTTATTTGAAGGGCTTGTGATTCAAGATCGTGACGGAAATATCATTCCCGGTGTGGCAGAATCATGGGAAACCAAGGACAACCAAACCTTTGTTTTTCACTTACGCAAAGACGCAAAATGGTCGAATGGCGAGCCTGTGACGGCGGATGATTTTGTCTATTCACTGCGCCGAGCGGTAGATCCGAAAACCGCTTCTCCAAATGTTTGGTATCTCAAACTCACCAAGATCAAAAACATCACCGATGTAGCAGAGGGCAAAAAGCCTTTGGACGAGCTCGGTATCAAGGCGGTAGATAAATACACCCTACGTTTTGAGTTGGACAGTCAAGTGCCGTACTTTGTTGCCATGACTGGGCACACGTCCATGATGCCAGTGCATCAAGCGACAGTGGAAAACCGCGACAAGCCGTGGAGCGATCCAGACCAATTTGTTGGCAATGGTTCATTCACATTGGATAAGTGGGTCGTGAATGAGCGCATTGAACTGGTTAAGAATCCAAGTTACTGGGACAGCGCAGATACGCATTTAAACAGAGTGACTTACATTCCGTTTGAAAACCAAAACGCGTCGATCAATCGTTATGCGGCAGGAGAGCTGGATATCACGTCAGATGTGCCGACTCATATGGCGCAGAAGCTTAAACAAGATTACAAGCAGGCTTACACGGTGGTGCCATTATTGTGTACGTATTACTACGCGTTCAATACCACTCGTCCGCCATTTGATGATGTGCGAGTGCGTCAAGCGGTGTCGTACTCCATCATGCGCGATGTGATTACGAATGGTGTCACGCAAGTGGGCAACCTTCCTGCTTATACTTTTGCGCATCAGTACACCGCAGGGTTTGATGCGACGCCGCCTGAATACAGTAAGTGGAGTCAGCAACAACGTGACGAGAAAGCGCGTCAGTTGTTAAAAGAAGCGGGTTACAGCCAAGACAAGCCGCTCGATTTTAAATTGCTGTACAACACCAGTGAGGCAAACAAATCGATCGCGGTTGCGATAGCGTCGATGCTACAAAAAAATCTCGGTGCAAACGTGGAGTTAGAAAACCAAGAGTGGAAGTCGTACTTAGTGGCGCGTAAACAAGGCAATTTCGATGTGATGCGCGCTTCCTGGTGTGGTGATTACAATGAAGCGTCTACTTTCCTGAGCTTACTTCGCTCAGGTTCTTCGGGTAACTTTGCACGTTACAGCAGTGAAGCGTATGACAACGCGATGAACAGTGCATTGGCTGCAACTAATGAGAAAGCGCGCCAAGGATTTTACGATCAAGCTGAACAGTTGCTGGCGACAGATATGCCTATCGCGCCAATCTATTACTACATGCAAGCACGTTTGGTTCGCCCTACGGTTGGCGGTTTTGCCAAAAACAACGTAGAAGGGCGCATCTACTCGAAAGACCTCTACATCAAGAAGTAGCGCTCAAAACAAGCGATAAATACGAAGCCCCTAAGATGTGTCTTAAGGGGCTTCTTTTTATTGTTAGCGAGCGGAGAGCTTGTCCACTAGCATTGCGACTCGTTTGCCAAGATACTCCGCCGTTGCAACATCAGAGGTATGCAGCCGACCATCTTCACCACCTTGTGCAACAATACCACCTTGCACACCGTAGCGATTCAGGTTTTGCTCCCCAGAATTGCTGATCTTATCCAACCCGACCCACATCATGCCGTGTTGGTTAGCGAGCGTTTGTAGATATTGTAATGTGCAAGATTGGTCGCCATTCATTGCCCCACCACTGGTAAAGCCAGCCGCGATTTTGCTCGCCCATTTTTGGTAATACCAAGATTCACTGCTTGCATCTGCAAATGCTTTAAACTGCGCTGCTACACCGCCCATATAGGTCGGTGAGCCAAAGATAATCGCATCACACTCAGCAAGTTCATCCATTAGTTTAGGGTTCACAAAACGTCCCTCAATAATCTCACTGCCTTCAATTCGGTGAGAGAGGATTTCACATTCATCTTGCTGCTTAATGCCTTGTTGTTCAACACCTGCGGCAATCGCGCGAGCAAGCTGACCAGTAACGTCGGTTTTAGAGAAATAAATAATCGCAATTTTGGACACAATGGTTCCTTTTTTCATTGTTGATTTTTAATCGTGCGACTAAGGCTAAAACCTCAAGCTAAGTTGAGGTCAAGAAGAGATTTGAGATAGATAAAGTACGAATTGGTATCTAAAGAGCTTTCTTATAGGGTAAGTCGACGGCATAACTACAGTGAATGCAACGACGATGAATGTCGTGTATAAAAGCGTTAAAGGAAGATCTTAAAGATGTAGAAAACTCTCTTGGAAACAATGATAAAGGTACCGATGCTAGTGATGATTAATAGGCGGAAAAATAGATTAAAATATGTAAACTCAGACCTGATCCAAGGCGGGAAAAGTACATTTCATCGTTTCTTAAGGCGAGGGATTATTATCATTATGGTAGGAGGCCTTTCTACAGCCTCTTCCACGGTATTTGCACACTTTATAGCGGGTGTGTTTGATGTGGATATGAATGTTCATCCAGAGAGCTTAGAAGAAAAAGTGCATGCACTACTTTTTGTTTCGGTCAGTCTTGTTTTTTACCTCTTTTATGCCCTTATCTCGCTAAATATTAGTGGGTGGCTCATAGTGAAGCTAAAAATATAAGCTTAACTAAAACCATGTCCTTGTATTTTAAGGAAGATGGAACTAGTGACGATTTTTTCTTTGCTTGCACCATCTCTATTTTTTGTATTTATTTAAGGTTCGTAAATTAAGAAGCTTCCTTTGGTTAAAGTGGCGCTTTTGGTTTCGGCGATGTGTCATGTTTTTATCATGAAAGAATACAGCGGTGACCTTTCAGTTTATACGTTTTGTCTCTTCACTGTTGTTCTCCATTAACTTTGGGTTATTTGTGACTACCAAGTGATATTAAAAAAGCCGATGTAGATACATCGGCTTTTTAGTGGGTTATTTCTTTCTGCGAGTATAAATCCGAGATTTTGCTTTACTTGGCTCTGGCTTATTTTTCGCCAGCTTTAGTACCGCTTTTTGCAAAATCTGGTTGTTTGGGTAAGTGATCAAGTTACCGTTATCGTGCTTAATTAACACGTGAAACATACTGATTTCTTGAATCTCGCCGCTGATGTCTTCGTCTTTGTCTACGACTTTAATGCGATCGCCCACTCGGTATGGGAAGACAAAAAAGATCAAAAAGCTGGCAGTGATGTTGCTCAGAATTGACCATTGCGCAATAAACGCCACACCCAATACGGCGAAAATGGACGATAGGAACAATGACACATCGCCATAGCCAATCCCGGTGATAATGGCAAAAACAGACGCGGTTAAAAATAAAAGCACGACGTTAAAACAACGCTGAATAAAACTCAGGCGGGCCTTTTTTACACCTTTTGAGGTCGCTAAGTTTAAAATGGCTCGATTGACGATTCTCTTCAGAGTGCGATAAGCAATCAGGACAATAATGCCCATTAAGACTTTGTACCCGAGAGAGCCAGCGGTGAAATACTGGCTCACTTGATCTAGATGGATCCAATCATTCATGTCTTCAACTCGACGATATTAAGAAAACCGCTGTTATAGCTGATTTTCTGATGTAAGTAATCACAAATTTTTCTCTCCATTTTCGTCTCTCTACCTAGGAATTTAGCCCTAGAGCCTACGGAGAGTTGTAGAGTTTTATCAATAGTGTGCAGAGCTTTACTTCTGTTTGCGCTCACCGCATATATTCAACCAAAGTTGATGCGGTTTTAAAGTGTTTAATGTTTGAGCTGTATCTCATATCCGGTATTGTATGAGGCTAGGAGCGTATAAACGTGCTGAATATGATTTTTGTCCTGATAACCTAAGACGTGTTGAGTGAAATGGCTTGCTAGGATATCTATCAAATGGAAGAAGATGAAAAGGCGATTATGATGTTGGTCGTGATTGTGGGGCTAGTGCTCGTTTGGATAGCGCTTGAAGAGCTTAACTATCTTGGATTCTCAATAAAATAAGCCCCGTTAAACATGAGTGTAAACGGGGCCTTTCTCTTTTCTAAATGCTAATTTCGGTTAGCTAACCGCACGTACTTTGCCTTGCTTCAAGTCATTCAGCACTTGCGCTTTGGGACCATCAGCAATGATGCTGCCTTTCTCCATCACAATCACTCGATCAACAATGTCGAGCATCGACGTTTTATGCGTAATCAGTATCAATGTTTCGCTCGGTTTGAGCTGAGATAGCTGGTGCTTAATATGCATTTCAGAGCGGTTATCCATCGCGCTGGTCGGTTCATCCATGAGTAGGACGGGAGGACGGCCCAAAAATGCACGAGCGATCGTGACGGCTTGACGTTGACCACCAGAAAGCATCGCACCACCTTCACCTACTTGACGTTCTAAACCAGCTGGATCCGATTGTGTAAATGCGGTCACGCCTGCACGGTTTGCTGCATCAAGCACGTCTCGGTCATCGGTTAGTGGACGACCTAAGGTAATATTGTCGCGAATCGAACCGAAGAATAGATTCGAATCTTGAGGCACACAGCCGATGTTACGTCGAACATCAACGTGGTGAAGCTGTGCGATATCAGTATCATCGATACGTACGTGTCCCTCTGTTGGCTTATACAAGCCCATAATCAAGCGCTCTAACGTTGTCTTACCCGAACCAATCCGACCGATTATAGCAACTTTTTCTCCAGGATTTATCGTGAGAGAAATGTTACGTATAGACGCGACAGGAGAGTCTGGGTAATGAAACGTTACGCGATCAATTTCAATCTTACCTTGGATGATTGGGCGATGGATGTAGCGTTTCCCTTCTTCTTGCTCGTCCGGCATTTCCATGACTTGATTGATAATCGTCATAGAAGACTTCGCTTGGTTGTAGCGCGTTGAGAGCAAAGACAACTGAACCAAAGGCCCTATGGCGCGACCACTCAACATGGTTGCGGCGATTAAGCCACCCATAGTGAGCTCGCCCTCTGCAATCAGATAAACGCCGAGAATGATCATCCCAACGTTACTACTTTGTTGCACGAAGCCTGCCGCATTCTGGATGCTGTCGGTAATGCGGCGGCTTTTGATGTTCCAGTTCGCCATGTGCGCCACCGCTTCTTCCCAACGGTATTGGAATTGGCTTTGCGCGCTGAGCATTTTTACGGTTTCTAGCCCCGCTAGACTCTCAATTAAGTTGGCGTATTTTTGCGATGCTAAGCGTGACCCTTCCTCTATAGAGCGACGCAGCGGTCCTTGTATCAGTAGAGAATGAACAATCAAAATGACCACGCCGACCATTGGGACATATACAAGATCGCCAGCCATTAGCCATATAATCACTAAGAAAAGAATGGCAAAAGGCAGGTCAATTAGGGCACTGACGGTCGCTGAAGTGAAAAACTCTCGAATAGATTCAAACTCTTGAAGATGGCGAGCGAATGCGCCGACCGAAGGCGGCTTGGACTCCATTCGGATGCCCATCACTTTGCTGAACAGCTTGGAGGAAATCAGAATGTCAGACTTCTTTCCTGCGACATCAATAAAGTAGTTTCTCAACGATTTGAGTATGAAATCGAATAGAAAGACAACAAAGATGCCGCTTGCCAATACCCATAAGGTTTCAAACGCGAGATTTGGTACCACTTTGTCGTACACCAAACGAGTGAACAGCGGGGCGGCAACGGCAAAGAGGTTGATGAGAAGTGAGGCGATTAAAACATCGCGGTAGATACGTTTTGACTGCCACAAGGTTGACCAAAACCAGTGACCTTCGTTGGTTTTGAGCACCTCGGGAGAGCGCTCATCGAAACGGAATTGTTTTTTAACTAAAAAGTAGCGACCAGTGTACTGCTCAAGTAGGTCTTCTAATGGAATGGAGATTGGCACCATTCCACTTTCTAAGGTGGTGACTTCGGCTTCGCGTGTCTCCGCGTTAATGCTGTTGAGAACGCATGAGTCACCGCCTTTAAGAACTAAGATTGCCGGCAGAATCAGGCTGGAGATGTTCTCCAGCTCTGCACGGTTTTCCTTGGCAACCAATCCGGCCCTTTCCGCTGCTCTTGGTAGCAAAAATGGAGTTAGCTTGCCGTCTGAAAGCGGAAGGCCATTGACCAGCGCTTCTGGCGAGTTAGCTAACCCATAGTAACGGCTAACGTAGATGAGCGAATTCAGTAAAGGGTCTTTCATCTGTGGTAAACCTTTTTATTCCTTGTCGACGATGAATCCTTGGAATACCTCAACAAAATGCTCGGTGAGAAAGTCCAACTGGATTTGAGTTTCAATACGCGACGCGATAGTCGTAATGCCTAGGTTATGAGCAGTACGAGAAATCGACGTTAGCGTGAATTTCTGTTTTTCGTCGTGTAAGTTGTGTGTGAATAGGTAATCGAGCTTCACATAGTTAGGGCGGAACTCTTGGATGTACTCCAATGACTGGAAGTTACGTCCATAGTTATCTACGCCAAACTCAGCCCCAGATTGGCGAATGGCATTACATAACAGCGCCGTGTGGTGAGGCTGATCAATAAAACACTCCTCTGGAATTTCAAAGTGTAGCTTAGAGGCCACTTTTGCGTGTTTTTCCAACATGCTGGTGGTCCAGCGAATGAACGATGGCTGAGACAAGCTGCTTTGCGCAATATTGATCGCGACAGGATCGGTTAGCTCGCCACTTTCCAGCATCTTAATCATCGACTCAATAACGTATTGGTCGAAAATATTGGTGGCGTCTAGCTGCTCTAGTGCGAATAAATATTGGTTGGCACGGAACGTTTCGCCCTCTTTTTCGATGCTTGAGAACACTTCGTTATGGAACACTTTACCCCAAGTGTTCTTCGCTGCTTGGAAGCGGAATTTAACCCAATCGCTATGAATCGCTTCTTCAACCAGCGCTTTCCACTGCTGTTTACCCATTAAGTTAGAAGGTGTGTCACTGCCGATAAAGCCGTAAGCTTTGTCTGGTTGAGCTTTGGCTTTCGAGAGCGCATTATCCACCATAGATAAGATTTCAGAGCGCGTTTTTTGGTCTTTACTATGCGCAACACCTAAGGCTGCTTTTGGTTTGGCTAGGCCGGTTGGATCAGTGTTCAACCCGTTAACGCAGTTCACGATGCTGTCCGCCAAAATGCGTAGTTCGCTTTCATCCATGTGTGGGAAAAGCAGGCCAAATTCATCACTAGATAGGCGTGCAATGGTAGCTCCCGGCACATCAATGGTGTTTTTCAGACGTTGAGACAGCTCTTTTACGTGGGCATCGGCGCGTTGGTAGTCTTTTGTCTCGTAAATGTCACCAATGTATTCTGCATGGAGTAGCGCGATACCCCCTTGCGTTTGCTCTGCCAACCATTGGTCTATTTGGTTGATGTAGAACGAGCGATTACCCAGTTTGGAGATAGGGTCGAGGTAAGCTTGAGCACGCAGTCGTTGTGCCTCTTTCGCTTGTTCTTTGAATGACAGCTCAATTTGAGCAGACATCATGTTAATGCCATCTACCACCGCGATCAGATCTTTAGTTCTTGGACGAGCAAGTGGTTCACCAAATTGGTTATTAGCGATTTCATGCATTTTCTTCACGATGGCCGCTAATGGTTTTAGTGAGCGACGGAGGATGTACGAAATCGCAATTAAACCAGCCAGGAAAATGACACTGAATGCAGATAACAAACCAATAAAGCCTTGCCAGAGCTGCTCGTAAGCTGCTCCTGGGTGGCTAATGATTTCCACTTCAGCAAGTTGCATCCAACCACTGGTTACTACGCGCTTATCGTGAATGGCTTTGAATAGATTCATGTCGATAAACCATTGTGGCACCGTACTTGGTTTAACCGGGTAAGTGCGCACGATTTGGTAGTCAGAATCTAAAGCGGTCAGGCGAACAACCGAGTAGGTGCTGCCGTCAAACAGAGCATTAATCACGGATTCTACCGCGACTTTATCTTTGTCTTTAAGGTAAGGAGCCAATGCCAAACCTACGGTGTTAATGGTGTTGTTGACCTCTGAACGTTGCTGTTGTTCCAAGCTGTCTCGAGTCGTGTTGAATTGGATTACGAATACTGATGCCAACAAGAGTATAAAGACCGTAACCATTCCCACTACAAGCTTCTTATATAGGGTCATGTTTCTCACTCGTCATAGTTAATTTTAGGTTTATTTAACTGCAACTTACGTTCGCGCGAGCGTAAGTCATTCCAAAGGCTCAACCGTGATGCTTTCCCTGCCAGCTCTCCAGTGCTAGCAGAAGACTTCATCAACCACAGGTTTGTACCATTAAAACTGTATATCGGTAGCAAGTCGCTACGTTTAGAGGCTCGGACAATATCAGGGTTGATATTGTCGAGAATGAGCGGCTCAGAGCTTGGGGTTGGGTAGTAAGCTAATACCATGTGAAACTGATTCAGTTCGATGGCTTTTACGTAGATCAAACGCATCTTAGAATCTGGTATTCCTAGCTCGAGTAACGAGAAGTACTTGGCGATGGTGAAATCCTCACAATCCCCTGCATTACTCCCTAAAAATTCGAGTGGCGTAGCCCAATAATCTGTCTTTCCCCACAGTTTTATGTCGTCAACAAAATACAGCTGGTTAAAAAAGTCGTTGACGCCAGCGAGCTGTTCATGTGTCTCTAATTGTTTAAATAAGTCGAGGTTTTTTCGCCATGTATTTACGCGCAATCCCGCACGTTCGCCGTACACCGCTGTGACCGTATTGACCCATTGTTGTTCTTTACTGCTTAACGCACCAATTTGGAACGAAAAACAACTTAAACTGATTAATAATGTAACTTTACGCTTCAAATTGGATCGCATATTCGACTCATATCACAAGTATACTCTTCTAAAGGGTTCGTCAGTGAGAAACAAGTGCTTTTTATTTAGTCACTTATCGCTCAATACTCGCCGTTGTGAGTACCTTGGTGTGATTTACTCCTTCAAGGCGTTCGTTTTGGCACTTAAAATCGGCTTAAGTAGATATTCCAAAACGGTTCGCTTCCCTGTGATGATATCGACCGATGCCGTCATTCCTGGAATGATTGGTAAATCTGCATCTTGACCAAAATTCGTTTTATCGGTGCGGACACGAACGATGTAAAAGCTATTTCCTTCTTCATCTTGGGTTGTATCTGCGCTGATGTGCTCCAATTCACCCTCTAAGCCGCCGTACTTAGTGAAGTCGTAAGCCGTAAACTTCACGATGGCGTGTAGGTCCGGGCGCAAAAATGCAATGTCTTTGGGCGCAATTTTCGCTTCTACTAATAACGTATCTTCAGTTGGTACAATTTCGACGATATCCATGCCTGGCTGGATAACACCCCCAACGGTGTTGATGTTCAGCGTTTTGATTTTGCCTGTTACTGGCGAGTTCACAACAGTTCGATTAACTCTATCTTCTAAACCCACTGCTGATTCAACCAAGGCAGATAACTGGTCTTGGGCGCTATTGAGTTTCTCTTGCTGTTCAGAGCGGAATTTGAGCGCAACATCGATGCGATTAAGCATGGATTCTCGAATTGCTGACTTTAGTACCGGGATTTTGAGCTCACTGGAAGTCATTTCGCGGCGGGTGTCGTTGACTTGGCGCTGTAATTTGAGTAATTCAATACGAGGTACAACACCTTCATCAGCCAACGGTTTGGTGATGTCTAATTCTTTCTTTGCATATTGATAGCTTTGACGTAAGTTCCTTACTCGCGCTTCAATCTCTACTAAGTCCTGCTGCTTTTGCTGAACTTGTTGGTCAATCACCGAAAGTTGGTTGCGTAAATTGTCTAAATCTTCGCGGTACTCTGCTTTCTGGCGCTGAGTGAGTTTCGGCTGAGTTTCTTCTAAAGTTGGCGGAAAGGTCAGTTTGCCATAATCGAGTACTACGCTTTGGCGCCAGTTTTCCGTTTCAAAATCACGATTCACGGCAACACTGTTGATCGAAGCTGAGAGTTGCAGCACAGACGCAGTTAGGTTGGCAACTTGTTGTTCACGCTCACGAAAATCAGAGCGAAAGCGAGTGTCATCGATAAGAAGTAACTGCTGACCTTTTTCAACCAACTGACCTTCTTTGACTAAAATTTCTTTGACTAAGCCACCTTCTAAGTTTTGTACAACTTGAATCTGTGAAGAGGGAATGACTTTTCCCTGACCAACAGTGACCTGGTCGATTTCAGCCCAAGACGCCCAGCCTATTGCAGCAATAAAAAACAACACCATCACCCAGAGCATCAAACGTGCGCTGTTGGGGGTGTTGAGGAGCAATGCTGCAGTTTTGTCGTCAACAAAATCCAACTCTTCATTGTTGAGTTTGTTGTAGTTATCTCGGCTCATCACAGTCCCTGCTTATATAAATGCTGATTATCTTTTTGATCTTATTATTATTAACCGATCATGTCAGTATGCTCGGCGAATAAAAATATGAGACGAAGACCATTCTCTCTCCGAATGAGCGTTTTCAATGCTTCTCCAGCAAAAGAAAAGTGAAGATATCGTCAGAGTATGGCTATTGCGCCTTGAACTTGGTTTTATCCAACTGATGTTTTTTTAGTTTGTCGTACAAGGTTTTGCGTGATACCTGTAATTCTAGTTGAACCTCTTTGAGTCTGCCTCGGTGTCTTTGTAGTGCATCGAATAATAAGCAATATTCAAAGTATTCTGTGCGCTGAGTCATACTCTGAATTTCGATACTTTTTTCACTGTTCCAATCTTCCATTCGGAAGGTATCTGGCTTGAGCGCGCGAAGTTCTGCAAATTGGCGCAACTGCTTAATATTTTCTGGCCATTCTAAATCGGTCAGATGTTTGACTTCTTCTAAGCTAATGTGTGGCGGTTGAAGCTGATAACGGCTCGCTGCGTGGCGTACAAAGTGCTTATATAAAGGCCCTATATCTTCCTTTCTTTCATCGAGTGTCGGCAAGTGAATTAGAGTAGCCAGGGCTTTGATAGACGGATCAACTTGGGTTGTCGCACCAAAAACACGCTCAAGTTTCGGGTGGTTAAACAAGCATTGCCATTGTTCATATGAGACATGCTCAGCACTATGTAAGTACAAGCTGCAATGGCTTTTTCCTTCAATCAAGCGATGTATGGCTTTATCGAGGGCTTCTAATGAAAGCTCATAGAGATCCTCACCAGAAGCGGCGATTAACTCGCTGTCTGGCGTTGCATGTATGTCGTGGGCAAATTGCGCGGCGAGCCGGCGACCTGTGCCATCTTGACCAACAAAAATGATCGGCTGGTTCGTTGGTGCGCAGATCAAAGCGCGACGAATGCTCACCATGGCTTTACTGTGACCAATCATTTTCGGGCCAACGTGAGTTTGCATGTCGAGCTCTTTCTTAAGCCAGATGTTTTCCTGCAATAGATTCAACTTATCACCAGCATTATTGAGCGACTTCATAAGTTGTTCCGTTGAAAAAGGCTTTTCGAGAAAGTCGTACGCGCCGCTTTTCATCGCATCTACCGCGGTTTTGACATCACCGTGTCCTGTGAGCACGATAAATTGGAAGTGATCGTTTTTACTTCGCAAGGTTCGCATGAACTCCAATCCATCCATCACGGGCATATGGATATCGGTGATGATGATCGCTGGCGTATTTGGGTCGATAACGCGTAAGGCTTCCACGGCGTTTGGTAAGCAGGTGACGTCTATCCCTTCAATAAGCAGTGCTTGAGCGACGGCATCACGAATATGTGGTTCATCATCAACAAAGAAAACGGGATTATTCATGGTTGTTTTCCACTTCTGGGTTGCGTTGGTTTTGGATAGCGATTGGCAGCGTCACGATAAAGGTCATGCCTCCTGCTTGTTGTTCCGTGTTCTGATGTTTATAAGCACTGAGTGAGCCGTGATAGCTTTCTAAAATGCGTTTGGAGATGGTCAAACCTAATCCTAAGCCCTCAGGCTTAGTCGTAAAAAACGGGTCAAAGACTTTTGCTAGGGCTTCGTCCGACATGCCGGGCCCGTTGTCGGAAACAAGAATGTCACAGTTGTCATCATGACACTGAACGGCAATAGATATTTGCGGATCAATGCAGTAGTTTTCCATCGCTTGTGCAGCGTTGTGGAAGAGATTGATCAGAACTTGCTCTAACTCAACGCTGTGAATTGCTAGCTTCACATTATAATCGATGGCTGGGACTTTTAATGTCACCCCTTGTTTAATGAGTTTGTTGCTCAAAATGCTGGTGGCAGTATGCACTGCGTCGTGCAGTACCGCGATTTCATTGTGTGAATCGTGCGTGGCTTTCCGAGTGAAGACTTTTAAGCGAGCGATCACTTCCGAAATGGTGTCATTGAGTGTCAGCATTTTGCCCAAATTGTCGGCGACCATTGGGTATTTTTCCATTGCCAACAAACGCTGCGAGTTTTCGGTATAGGTTCTTAGTGCGGAAAGTGGCTGATTTATCTCATGATTAATACTGGCAGACAGCTCGCCCAACAGTGCCAATTTCGCGGCTTGAGTCAGTTCTTGTTGTGTTTGTTTAAGCTCTTGTTGGCTTTGCTCATATTGGCGGATGGTCTGTTGTAGCTTTTGGTTGGCTTCACTCAGCACTAGTGTCCGTTGCACCACTTTTTCTTCTAGGCTCACATTAAGGTCGGCTAGGCGTGCCTTGTTCACGAGTGTTTGGAACCACGCCAACGCAATCAGCGCAATGAGCGCATATAGAATCAGGAAGACGATATCAGCCTGTAAAACGGCGGCAAGGACGGTGTTGTGGTTTATCAAGGCAACGACGCGAAATCCTTTATCCAATACATGTGTCGCGTATGCGAGGTAATTGGGTGAGAGGAGCAATTGATTATCAGCAAACTCGCTGACGCCAGTTTGCGCGGTAAGCTCACCAAAATACTCTGGTAAGGTATCGCCATACTGACGCGTTTCGGTAAGCTCGTTTATCGCACTCGGTGACAGCGGGAAAAGTGCACGATAGCGCCAGTTAGGCAAATTGCTCATAAACACGACATTGTGTTTATCCGTGATGAGTACGTCCGTCGTGGTTTGCGAAAGACGCTGTTCCAACTGCTCCAAATTCACTTTTACCGTGATCACGCCAACGACCTCATCATTTACCCAAAGCGGAGATGAGAAGAAGTACCCACGTTTATTTGAACGAACGCCTAACCCGACATATTGAGCAGGTTCACCGCGTCGCGCATTTTTAAAATAGGGACGATAGCTAAAGCTGGAACCAACAAACGTATCTTCTTGCTGAAAGTTACTTGAGGCAATGACCAACCCTGTGCGGTCATGAACGTAAATCGTATCGGCCAAACTTTGTTTCAACCAATCTGCTAACAATAGGTTGAGCTCGTGAGAGGGCGCTCCGCGTTCTACTGCTTTGAGTAATCTCGGATCGTGACTTAATAGGTTTGGTATCTGTTCAAACTTTGCCAGCTCGTAGTCGACTTCTTGCGACACTTGCGCTGCTTGTCTCTCTAGCTTTTGTTGCCACTGATCATGTTGGTATTGAGTTGCGTAATGATGAGTAAGCGCAAGCCCTGAAATGCCAACGGCACACAGTAGCAATAGAAAATGGCGTAGGGCTTTAGGGTTGAGTAAGTTCACGATCAGCTCACTGGTTTTTTGTGTCATGGTATCAAATGACACACTGTGATGCTGTGAGCGGCAACGATAACAAGCACAATGATGTCCTTGTATTTCCTCAGTATCGGGAGCACAATCGACAAAAACGAGTGAAGGAGTAAAGATGGAACTTGCTGATATTCGTCGTGAGTACACCAAAGGTGGGCTACGTCGTAAAGATTTGAAAGCTGATCCTATTGATCAATTTAATCTGTGGCTAGAGCAAGCAGTTGAAGCGGGGTTAACGGACCCGACTGCGATGACAGTTGCAACGGTTGATGAAAATGGCATGCCGTTTCAACGCATTGTTCTATTGAAAAACGTCGACAAAAATGGCTTCGTATTTTACACCAACCTAGGCAGTCGTAAGGCCCAGCAGCTTGAGCATAACAGCAATATTAGTTTGCACTTCCCTTGGCATCCGTTAGAGCGCCAGGTTCATATTACTGGTGTGGCGGAAAAGCTCACCGCCGTAGAAAATATGAAATACTTTACTTCTCGTCCAAAAGAGAGCCAATTAGCCGCAATCGCGAGCAAGCAAAGTAGCCGTATTTCTGCTCGAGGCGTATTAGAAGGTAAGTTTTTAGAGCTAAAACAGAAATTTGCTAAGGGTGAAATACCGGTTCCAACCTTCTGGGGTGGCTTTCGCGTAAAACCACAGAGCATCGAGTTTTGGCAGGGTGGTGAACATCGTCTTCATGACCGCTTTCTTTTCTCCCAACATGATGGAAGTTGGGACATTGACCGTCTAGCGCCATAAACTCTCTTGCCTCATGAATAAACAAACACCGCCACTTGGGCGGTGTTTTTGTAGGTGGAAAGTGGCGCGAATTATCGTTCTCCATTCAACACTACCGATAATTGATGCTTAAGCAGCGTTTTGGGTACAACAGAGCCGTAGCCAGCTTCCATTGCTTTATCTATTAGTTCGTTCTTGCTGTTCGCTGCAAACTTATTACGTAAGCGTGCGACGTGACCTTCAACGGTTTTTGTTGATATACCCATGACCTGAGAGATGAATTGTGGCTTCTTGCCGTAGAGCAAGAGGAAAAGCGTTTCTTGCTCGCGACATGTGAGCTTCTCAGGTTTTGGTTGTAAATCAGAGAAACGAAAGATGGATTGCTGATTAGGGTTGGTGCTGATTGCACGACAAACCCAATACCCCACTTCAATCACGGCGGTGTCGGTGAGTTCTCTTCCGTAGAAAATGGTCCCTACGATGTTACCATTGTCATCTCGCCACGGTGTTTTAGTAAAGATATGGGCTCGCCAGCGGCCATCTGGATAAGGGTGGATATCAAGAATTTTGAGTGACTCACCAGTTTCGATGACGTGTTTATCTTGGCGTTGAAATTCTTGTGCACATTCAGTGGTTGGGCTCGCCATCTCAAAATCAGTTTTACCGACGCACTCCTCGGGCGACGTGTGTCCCAACAGTTCTGCGTATTCCTGGTTTACGTAGCGGAATACCGAATCTTTATCTTTGCATCCCCAACAACCTGGTAGCTGTTTAAGGAGGGATTGTTCTATGGTATCGACTGAAATATTCACAAAAGGACTCACTACATACTGCTTTTACCAATACAGAGACGTCCGTGTTGCGTTGTTAATATTGACATTGCCAAGTAGGCAGTCATGTTGCTAGAACACGTTCGTTGATTGGCGCTCAATCCAATTAAGTTCATGGTGTTCGATATTTTCGTCACACAGTGATAAACAACAACGAAATTGAACGAAGAATTTAATTGGGAAAATGGTCTGTTTCATTACAGATATGTGCGCTCACGGATGTCCGCCTGATGTTCGGCTTACAACTCGTATCGTCCTTGATCATGCTTCCTACAACTCAGTTGTAATTTAGTTGGCGTTCATATCACTCCTCGAGAGGGAGAACGGCGCCTAAGTCATGTGAGAGGGACAGTGAGACGAAAGCTATAATATCAGCTTATGCCATTGTTTTCATTGTTGAGAAGCGAAAAAAAAGCCAGCCTGAAGACGGGCTGGCAACACAAGATATAATCTTGTCGACGTGTAGAAGAGGTTCTAAATTACCTAGCGAGGGTCTGCTAAGTAAGTTAGAGGTATCAATGAGATACCGAGAGCTTTAGATCGTATGCATCTTAAAGCTCGAGGACTAATGTATTGAATCAGAAGCATATTAGTAAGGGGGGAAATCCCTCTATGTTGATTTCAAGAGGTGGCTTTGATCTGTTTATGAGGCGATTTATCTATTTTGAACCGCAGTGTTCTACCAAATAACGGATTGTTCGGTAACAAGGATCTTTATATCTATTGGTTATGTATACGTAAGGTGCTTCTATCTATCCGTTTTTGTTAATAAAATTGGTTGCTCATTGACCGTAAGTTAACCTCGCATGATCATCGTTCCGGAACTATGATCATGTAAACCAACTTGATCATGCTGTTTTGATCTTGTGCGATTGAGTTGGGGAAAAGTTGCAACCCAACAAGGAAGGTATATGATGCCAAGACGTAAGCTGACCGTGTAAAGACGACTGTTTAAAATGAGTGATTCAGATAACCCCAAAGCCCCGCCATATCAAGAGATTATGCTGCCTAAGCCAGCAGAACTGATCACACTTCCGTCTTATATGGACTGCCATGATCATTCTTACACACAGATCGTGATTGGTTTAAAAGGACAAGCCGAATTTGAAGTGCGTGGACGAGGTAATCTTGTCGGTCCTGGCCAAGGTTGTGTGGTAACCGCATGCTCTGATCATGCTTTCGGTGGCGTCATTAATCAATCGGATATTTTGGTGCTGAATATGCCAAAACCGACAAATGATGATCCTGAAATGCTGCAGAAAATCAATAATCTAGAAAGAGACCATGTCTACTTTCAGTTAGACGGTCAAATTCAGAAGCTGATACAGATGTTGGTCCAGGAAATGCGTAACCATCCTGATGATCTGCTGCTTAGTCGCGCGTGTAATGACACCGTGATTGCATTGATGCAGCGCCATATCTCTGCATTTGAGACTAGCCGAAAAGAGTCACGCTTTGATTTGGAGGCGATTGATCGCTACATCGAGCAGCACCTTAGCCATAAGATCAGTGTGGCTCAGTTAGCGGGACGAGTGTTTCTTGGGGAAAGTCAGTTCCATTGCTTGTTTAAGGAGCAGATGGGGATTACACCTCATCAATATGTTCTCGGAAAGCGTATCGACATGGCTCGTGAATTAATCGAGCAAGGCCACCTTTCTTTAGGGCAAATTGCGGAATTCACTGGTTTCTCAAGCCAGAGTACGTTTACTCATACTTTTACTCGCTTACAGGGAATATCGCCATCCCGCTATAAAAAACAAGTTGGATAACAACGCGTATTTTTAGGTCAAATTAGCAGCAATTAGAATAAAACCATGCAATATGCATGGTTTTTTGTGTTTTATTCACGTGACCTATCTCTCGTTTTGTTAAATTCTCTGTCCTTTGGTGTGACTGATATGCCACTTGATCCTACATTTTCTCTTAGAACGAGCGCTTCACAAAAATCTTATTGATATTCCTGACATTTTGTTGTGAATGCAATGAAAAAATTAAAATTTACAATACAAAATATTACCTATTTGAATGTGACTATGTGGATGTTTTGTTATAAAAGCGAGTTTTTGGCAAAAATGTCGTAGTTTTTGACAAGTATTCTTATCGGCCTCAAAATACACTGCCAGCCATTGATAATCCTCGAAGCGGTTTTCGAGGAGTGAGATTGAGGAACACACATGTTTACAGCTACGAACGTGTTGACACCGGAATTTATCGGGCAGCCGCTTGATAAGTTGTGGTCACTGATCTCGCCATTGTATATGGTGGACGAGTCTCAATGGCTAGAGCAACTATTGCCACTAGCGACGCCGACAGAGGATGAAAAATCGGCGATCACTACCCAAACGACCCAACTTATCGAAGCCATTCGTGCCGATAAGAAGTCAATCCAGATGATTGATGCTCTATTGTTGGAATACAGCTTAGATACTCAAGAAGGTATCTTGCTGATGTGTCTTGCAGAAGCATTAATGCGCACCCCAGATGCCGCGACAGCAGATTCTTTGATTAAAGATAAGTTGAGCGTCGCAGACTGGAAATCTCACCTGAAAAACTCTGACTCTGTGTTTGTTAACGCATCAACATGGGGACTTATGCTAACAGGTAAAGTGGTTGGCCTTGGTGAGCAAGGCACCCAGAGCCCAGGTCAGGCTGTAAACCGTCTGGTAAATAAATTCTCTGAGCCTGTGATTCGTAAAGCCATGTATCAGGCAATGAAGATCATGGGTCATCAGTTTGTTCGTGGTCGTACGATCGAAGAAGCGCAAAAGAACGGTCGCCCAATGCGCGACAAAGGTTTCACCTACTCATTTGATATGTTAGGTGAGGCGGCGTTAACTACAGCGGACGCGAACAAGTACTTCAAAGATTACCTAATGGCGATCGAAGCGGTAGGTCGAGAGACTTACGGCAATGACACCAGTCCTGCGCCTTCGATTTCCATCAAGCTTTCTGCATTACACCCGCGCTACGAAGTCGCAAATGAAGAACGTGTAATGACAGAGTTGTATGACTCACTAATGCAGCTATTGAAACGTGCAATTGAAGTCGACGTTGCAATCACAATCGATGCAGAAGAAGCGGATCGTCTTGAGCTTTCTCTGAAGCTATTTGAGAAAGTGTACCGTAGCGATCTTGTGAAAGGTTGGGGCAAGTTTGGTTTGGTTATTCAAGCCTATTCAAAACGTGCTCTACCAGTCTTGGTGTGGCTAAACGCACTCGCAAAAGAGCAGGGTGACCTTATTCCGCTGCGTTTGGTTAAAGGCGCGTACTGGGACAGCGAAATCAAGTGGTCTCAACAAGCGGGTTACGCTAATTACCCGGTATACACTCGCAAAGAAGCGACGGACGTTGCGTACCTAGCTTGTGCTCGTTTCCTACTTAGCGAAGGTGTTCGCGGTAATATCTACCCACAATTTGCAAGCCACAATGCCCACACGGTGACGGCAATCGCTGTAATGGCTGAGCACAAAGAGTACGAGTTCCAGCGTCTACATGGTATGGGTGATTCTCTGTATAACCATGTAATGGAAATGTATGGTCAGCCAGTACGTATTTACGCTCCTGTCGGTAGCCATGCTGATCTTCTTCCGTACTTGGTTCGTCGTCTGCTTGAAAATGGCGCGAACAGCTCGTTTGTACACCGTCTGGTTGATGCGCGTTGTCCGATTTACGAGTTGACTCATCACCCTGTTGATGTGTTGACGGGGTTTGACACGCTACACAACGACAAGATCCCATTACCTGCCGACATCTTCCCTGAGCGTAAGAACTCATACGGCGTCAACATTGATATCGACAGTGAGGCAAAGCCATTTGAAGCGCAAGTAGAAAGCTTCATGGACAATCAGTGGGTTGCAGGCCCGATGATCAATGGTGAGCGTTTTGCCGAAAGCATGATCAAGGAAAATGCGGCTGAGATCATCACCGCACCGTACGATCGCCGAATTGAAGTCGGCAAGGTGGCATTTGCAACACTTGATCATGTTTCCGCTGCAATTGATGCGGCGCAAACTGCTTTCTCTGATTGGAAAGGCGTTCCTGTTGAGCAAAAAGCGGCTTGTTTAGAAAAGCTTGCTGACTTAATGGAAGAAAATCTGGCTGAGCTGGTGGCGATTTGTCACAAAGAAGCGGGCAAGACGATTCACGATAGTATTGATGAAGTTCGTGAAGCAGTGGATTTCTGTCGTTATTACGCGAAACAAGCGCAAAACCTACAGCCATTTGAGCTAGAAGGTTTTGACGGTGTGAAACGCATTTCTAGCCGTGAAGGTCTTGGTGTGTTTGTGTGTATTAGCCCTTGGAACTTCCCGCTGGCTATCTTCCTTGGTCAGGTAACGGCAGCACTGATTGCAGGTAACACTGTGGTTGCCAAACCTGCTGAGCAAACAAGCCTAATTGCCGCTCGCGCTATTGAACTAATGCTTGATGCGGGCTTCCCTGCTGGTGTGATTCAGTTACTTACTGGTCGCGGCGCTGAGATTGGTCATGCACTGACTTCTCATGATGCTATTGCTGGTGTGGCATTCACTGGTTCAACGGCAACTGCGCAACGCATTAACGTCACGCTTGCGGAGCGCAGCGCGAAACCGGTTCCGTTTATTGCGGAAACAGGTGGTCAAAACGCAATGATCGTGGACAGTACGGCATTGCCAGAGCAGGTGGTGCGTGATGTGATTCGTTCGGCGTTTGCATCTGCCGGTCAGCGTTGTTCTGCCCTTCGTGTTCTATTTGTACAAGAAGATGTAGCAGACCGTATGATCAACCTGATTCAAGGTGCGATGAATGAGCTGCATGTTGGTTTACCTTACCTACACAAAACAGATGTTGGTCCGGTTATCGACAGCAACGCAAAACAAAAACTCCTTGCTCACCTTGAGCAAATGAGCAAAACACAGACTAAAGTCGCTCAGCTGCAACTTGACGAATCGTGCCAGCATGGTGATTTTGTCTCGCCAAGTGCGTTTGAAATCTCGGGCATCGATGTGCTGAAAGAAGAACAATTTGGTCCAATCTTGCACATTGTTCGCTTTAAAGCGTCTGAATTACCGAACGTGGTTGCGCAGATCAACAAGACGGGTTTTGGCTTGACGATGGGTATCCATAGCCGTAACGAAACCACGTACCGTTGGATTGAGAAACACGCTCGAGTGGGTAACTGCTACATCAACCGAGACCAAGTTGGTGCTGTGGTTGGCGTACAGCCGTTTGGTGGTCAAGGCTTGTCGGGTACTGGCCCGAAAGCTGGTGGTCCACACTACCTATTCCGCTTTACTCAACATCTTCTTGCTCAAGCAGAAAACGCATAAGGAGTCGCATTATGGTTCATCAGATCACCTATTTTAAAGATGCATTCTCTGCGTGGGAGCAGTGGAATCTGACTGATTTTGATTACAAATGCGAGCATGTTCTGGCATTTAAATCTGCATTAGAAGGGCAGCAGTCTACCGTTGCCAAAGTGGTTTCTTACCACTTGCAACAAGCATCAACTCTTCTTGCAGAAACTCACCAGTTAGTTGGCCCTACAGGGGAAACTAACGAACTGTATGCCGCAGGACGCGGTGTGGCTTTGGTGATTTGTGAAAACAACATCGAGCCTGCTGATAATGCGTTATACAGTGCTTTTGCAATGATCACCTGTGCCTTAATTGCAGGCAACAGCGTGGTCGTTTGCAGTGACAATGCAGAGCTAAACCAACTGGTTAAGCAAGCTGTAGCGTTGGCAAACTTCCCATCTAACTTAGTCCAGGTTGTTGCGTACGATGCGTCTGCCCCGTTGCTTGAGAGCGATGTACGTAGTGTGGGTTATGTTGGGCGTTCACAGGTTGAGCATGCGCTCAATCTTCAACTAGCTAAGCGTGACGGTGCAATCGTCGGCTTAGTTTCTGAAACGGATTTAGAGTCACCGAAATTGGCTCATGATCCTCATCTCTCGTTGCGCTTCATTACCGAGCGCACTCGAACGATAAATATTACCGCGGTGGGTGGTAACGCGACTCTACTCGAGTTGGGGAACGAAACTCACTAACCTGACTTGTGATACCAATCTGGAGTAACTGGACTGAGAGCCGGTCCAGATTGGTTTCTTATACTCTGATGTATTGCTGAGACGGTAAAATATCAGGGCAGGCAAGGAAGGAAATAATTATAACGAGGACTATCTAATGATAGAAAATAGCTTTGCTATCACGTCCACTTTTGTGGCGTATTTACTGATTATGGTTGCTATTGGCGTTTACGCGTATAAGAGGACTTCCAATTCATCTGATTACTTCCTAGGTGGCCGTAGCCTAGGTCCGTGGCCTGCTGCATTATCTGCAGGTGCTTCAGACATGAGTGGCTGGTTGCTGCTAGGCTTGCCTGGCTATGCGTACGCTGCGGGTATCGAGGCCTTCTGGTTAGCCGGCGGTCTACTTCTTGGTACATGGGCAAACTGGCTCATCAGTGCAAAACGCCTACGTACTTACAGTATCCAAACTGACGCGTTAACGTTGCCAGAGTTCCTGTCACGTCGCTTCAACGATAAGTCGAAACTGATCCAGACAATCTCTGCGTTTTTCATTCTTCTATTTTTCCTTTTCTACACCAGCTCAGGTTTGGTCGCAGGGGGCAAACTGTTTGAGACGGTATTCGGTCTAGATTACACCTACGCTGTTATCATCGGTACGGTGTGTGTGGTTTCTTACACACTATTCGGTGGTTTCCTTGCGGTATCTTGGACTGACTTAGTGCAAGGTCTGCTAATGGCCGCTGCGCTAATGATTGTTCCTGTCGCAGTCATGGACGGTGGTCTAGGTCAGCTAACTTCTGATCTGCATGACATCAACCCAGAACTTGCAACGCTATGGAATGACGCCAAAGGCGAACCACTGTCTGCGATTGCTATCATCTCTTTAGCGGCATGGGGTCTTGGTTACTTTGGTCAGCCACACATCCTAGCGCGTTTTAAAGCGTCTCGTTCAAACAAAGATCTAACGACTGCACGTCGTATCGCTGTGATTTGGACTGCACTATCTATGGTTGGTGCAATGCTTGTTGGTCTTGTCGGTCTGGTTTGGGTTACGGGTCATCCGGGCACTCAACTAGAAGATGGCGAGAAGATCTTCATGTTATTGGTTAACGCAGTATTCCACCCTGTCGTTGCGGGTATGTTGTTAGCAGCAATCCTAGCGGCGGTAATGAGTACAGCAGACTCACAGCTTCTTGTTTCATCTTCAGCGCTTGCAGAAGATTTCTACAAGCAAGTATTCAAGCCAGAAGCGTCTTCTGAAGAAATCGTAATGATTGGCCGTATCGGCGTTATCGTGATTTCGCTTGTTGCGCTATTCCTAGCAATGACACCAGATAGTTCAGTACTTGGTCTTGTTTCTTACGCTTGGGCTGGCTTCGGTGCTGCATTTGGTCCTGCGGTTGTACTTAGCCTTTACTGGAGCGGTATGAACCGTAACGGCGCACTAGCAGGTATCCTTGTTGGTGGTATCACTATCGTTGTTTGGAAGCAGCTAACTGGCGGTTGGTTTGATGTGTACGAAATCGTACCGGGCATCATCTTCTCTACGCTTGCTATCGTTGTTATCAGCAAAGCGACAGGCGGTGCAGCGCAAGACGTATTAGACCAACATCAATCGTACGAGAAGAAACTAGTTGAACTAGACTAATTACTTCCTTTTACGAACACAAAGCCCGCTTATACAGCGGGCTTTGTGTTATCTGAACTTAATAAACGTTAATGGTGATTGCTTGAGGCCAGATTTTCACGTCGCTTTATTCTTTGTGAGTGTATTAGTCACGACGAACTTTGGCGTAAATAACGGTGTTACTTAGCTCGCCAGAAGGCGCACGCCGAGCATTGCGTAGCTCACCTTCAAACTCATACCCACAGCGCTCAGCAACCGCACGACTTTTGCGGTTATTCGCATCGGCTAGAATCGCGATTCTTTTCGCGTCCAACGCTTCGAATGCATAGTTTTCAATCGCCGCTACCGCCTCAGAGATATAACCGTAGCCTACCGCGCGATCATCAAGCCAATAGCCAATCTCAAATGCCGGTATCTCTTGATCATGGATCATTAACCCAATGGCGCCGAGTAAACGATCGCTTTCCTTGTCGATTAGGTAGTAGCGCAACTCTTCTTCGAAGTTTTCAAAGTTTGCGATGGCTTTCTCTGTCCCTGCAATCATCGCTTCTAAAGTGAGCACGTGAGGTACCCATGGCAGGTAAACTTCAAGCGTTTTTTGGCTACGAACAACGGCCTGATGTGCTTCTTCTGCACGTTCCAAGCAAGCTGGGATGAGCTTTAAACGTTTGGTTTCCATGTCGAATCTCCTAGGTTTTTATACTCCAATCGTTTCGTAATGCAGGATTCAGAGCGTTGTCACTAAAAATCATTTAAACAGAAACACTTAGATACATCTAGCCTTCGCAAGAACATTATTCACTTGGTTTGTAAGGGAGAAGCTGAGAGAATTGAGGCGTTATAAACATAAAATGGTTTAATATGAAACTTCTAGTAAGAAACTTAGCTCGTGAGACGACAGAGCAAGACATCCGTACTCTGTTCTCAAACTACGGCAAAGTTGAGCTTTGCACCGTCGTGCTTGATCAAGAAACGGGTTTATCAAAAGGGTTTGGTTTTGTGATCATGCCGGATGAAGCCGAAGCCGTTGCGGCGTTGGAGGCACTAAACCTGTCTTCAGTACACAAGAGCAAGATTCGTGTGAAAGTCGCACAAGACTAGTATTTTTGCCTTTCAAGGTGAAAGATAAAACCAGCTGAGAGGCTGGTTTTTTAGTGCCTTAATTTTGAGAGGTCGCTACGGTTACTTGAGGCGAAAATATTTGCTGGTATACGCAGACTTCTCGTTCTTTTCCCTGCATTTTGATGATGTGATTGTCGATATACGTCATGCCCAACTTTTGAATGACTGATTGGGATTGTCTGTTTTCGACCAAGTGCATCGCTTTTAGGCCCGATAACTCAAAATGTGGTCTGGCAAACTGAATTAAAGCCATTGACGCTTCTTGAGCAAACCCATTCCCCCAATAATCGACGCCAAGCCAATACCCTAATGTGCCGACTCCCTCCGAGATGTTTAGCAGACTAACAGCACCAATTAACGCTTCGTCTTGACGTTGAGTAATGGCATATATGACCCCACTACGTTGGTGATATACGCCAACATGGCTCTTAATCCAAACTTGTGCCATCGGCTCTTCATAGGGATGAGGAATATTTGCCGTCATATCTGCAATGCTCTTGTCTCCTGCGAGTCGTGCGACTTTTTCGCTGTCTGTCGGATGAAATGGGCGAAGAATAAGCCTTTCTGTAGTGAGCGTTGGTTGAAGCGTCATCGTGCGTCCTTGAGATGAGTCAGTATTGTGGAAATTGCAGATTCACACTGTAAATCAGGCGTGTTTAAACAACCAAGTAATGCCTGAATCGAAAATGTGAGTGAAAGCCATATTTAAAACGCCATAAAATTGATCATTGCAGATTGAAATAGCGAGTAGCAACAATTGGTTATGTGTGATGTGTCGTATTATTACACACATAAGCGCGTTCGTTCATAATAATGGTACAAAAGTTGAGGTCTGACCAATGTCTCAATTTTTTGATACTTTCGTCCAATTTTTTGAAGATAGGACACAAAAAATTAAAGGGGCTTTTTTATTGTGGAATTATTTTGAACAAAATATGTCAATTGTCAGTAGTACTGAAAAACAGGGAGAAGAGAAATGCCGGATATATATTGCGCAGCTTGTAGAAAATCAACGCAACATAAAGTGATCATGAAGCGTTGCGAGCCACAGCCCGTTGATTCGTTGACAGGTAAAGTGGTGAGTTTTACACAGCTGATGGCGAAATTTGTATCAGGTGAACACTACTACGAGATGGAACCACAATACTACTGCCGATGCTGTAATCATCGTGCAATTGGAGAAGTGATTCCTCATCCTACCAGGCATACGTCGGCAGCTCTCTAATTCAGAGCGATAGCTATGATTAATAGCTAAACAGGGCGGCCTGTCCCGCACGCCAGATCTATAAAGGCGTATCACACGCTTTCAAATTTGCGACTCTACGGGAGCCGCTAGATTACTTTTGTTCTTCATACTCGGTTATGGAGAGAGCGGCAGTAATCGCAGCCCTTTCCTTCCTTAGTTATTTTCTAATTATTCTCTGCTGAATTTCACATGCTGTGCATTTGATGGTTTGCAATTGTTTAAGCAACGATTAATGTGATGCTTCCTGAGTGGTTACAAGGATGTGGTTAATGAGTTACCAATTGGACCGGATTGATTTACACATTTTGAGAGTGCTTCATTCAAGAGGCAGAATTCCAGTTGTTGAACTCGCAAAGCAGATCAACTTAACGACCTCGCCATGTTCTGACCGCGTGAAGCGGCTAGAAAAAGAGGGGTATATTAATGGCTACCATGCTGAGCTGAATGCGGAAAAATTAGGGTTGGATGTGCAAGTATTCATCCATATTCGCTTAGACCAAACCAGTTTTTCCATTTTTGAAAAGTTTGCGAAAGCCGTCGAATTGATGCCGGAAATTGAAGAGTGTTATTCGCTCTCTGGGGACTTCGATACCATGATAAAGGTTCGTGTTAAGAGTATGAAAGCGTATCAGGAGTTTATGTCGAGTAAGTTAGGCACGCTTCCGGGCGTGATCCAGACTCGCAGTGAAGTGGTAATTGAAGAACATAAAACAGGATTTGGCGTGAACCCGGAGCTCCTTGGTTAGGCGAGGCTGATGTCTATGACTGCAGCGCTTATGCGTTGAGCATATTATTTAGCGTGGCTTGGCGTATTACTTTTTCAAGATCAAAAAAGGAGCCGAAGCTCCTTTTTGATAAATCGGTGAGCGACTATGCGCCGATAAAGGTGCTGATAACGCCAATTAAACCGCCAAAAACACCGCCCCAAACGACTAGCCAGCCAAGGTGTTCTTTAATCATTTTTTGCACCATTTCTTTGACCAGTGCGGGTGTTAATTCGCTCAAGCGCTGATCAATGATGCCTTCAATGTTCTGCTTTATCTCATCCATCATAGCAGGAGATTCGAACTGCTCTTTCAGTGCTTCTTTGATGTTATCGCTCTTGCTCAACTCAATAATGGATTCTTGCATCTTTTCGACGAAAGGCTGCCGCATAGGTTGTAATGCCTCCGCGCCGCCAAACATTGCTAGCATGCCGCCAAATTGAGAGCCTTCGATCACTTCTACCAAAGAGTCAAACGCTGGGTTTAAATCCACTTTCTCAATCACAGGTTGAAGATCGATGTTTACACCGCCCGCCATTTCTTTGTTCAAGAATCGATCGATGTTCGCTTCGGTAAAGAACTGCTCCATCATCAAGTTTTTGATAGCCAGTTTAAACTCTTCAAATCGCGCGGGGATCACGCCAGAACCGTATAATCCAGGCACTTTTTCAAACAGCATGTGGATGGCAAGCCAGTTAGTGATGGCGCCTGAGAACGCAAACAGCCCCGCATACCAAAGGTAGTCGTTTTGTAATTGATGACCTCCAGCCATCAAAGCGATAGCGAGGACATTCGTTAGCAAACTTTTGTTCATAGTGACCAGTTATATGTGAATATCGGAATAAATAAGTGGGCCTGATTCTATACCTAAGTCACATTGAGATGCTAGGTTTTGCCGCGATGAGTGACCGTGTTGCGAAGGGATAAAAATGGATGTGCAGAGAAACAAAACCCGACAATTACTGTCGGGCCACTGCTTTTTCTTAGAAAAACTGAGATTCTATTTTTAATTTTAGATGCGGTAGATCTTACAACAAAGTTGGCATTTCCATCTTTCTGAGTAGCCGAATAGCTTGTCAGCCCAACTTGGTTTGAGTTGTACGATCTGCATTGAACCACATTTACACATAAGCTAATTACCTTATTGTTAATCTAATAACTAAGCCATCTATTGAGTATAGCTGTTTCTCAAAAAGTGAAATGACAAATGAAGACGGCTCAAAACTCTGTATTGTGTTCATTGCAATGGATACGCAACGAGGCGGTATATTAGCAGAAAAAATGTGAGCTTTATCATGGAGGGTGTTTCATATATGAGAAACTATAATGGCTATATGAGTATAGGGTTATCAATAAAAATGAAAAACGGCGCTTCATGCGCCGTTTTTATTGGGTTTCTCGCTAATTAAGAAACGTGTTGATTTTCTAACTCTTCAGCGATAAATCCGCCAGTTTGATGGGCCCAAAGCTGGGCATAAATACCGTTGTTCGCGATGAGCTCTTGGTGAGAACCTTGTTCAACAATACTGCCTTTATCTAGCACGATGAGGCGATCCATTTGTGCGATGGTCGACAATCGGTGCGCAATCGCAATAACGGTTTTTCCTTGCATTAATTCATTCAAGCTTTCCTGAATCGCTGCTTCGACTTCTGAATCCAGAGCCGATGTAGCTTCATCCAGTACCAGCAATGGTGCATCTTTTAGTAGCACACGAGATATTGCGATACGCTGACGTTGGCCGCCAGACAGTTTCACACCACGTTCACCAACTTGCGCATCGTATCCGACGTTGCCAAATGGGTCGGTCAGAGTTTCAATAAACTCATGGGCATGCGCTTGCTTAGTGGCTTTCAACAAATCTTCTTCTGTCGCATCTGGGTTGCCATACAAAATATTGTCTCGAATCGAACGGTGTAGCAGAGAAGTATCTTGGGTCACCATACCGATCTTTGAACGCAAAGAGTCTTGTGTGACTTCAGAGATGTTCTGTCCATCGATCTTAATGCTGCCGTCTTCGACATCGTGGAAACGAAGTAACAAGTTCACCAGAGTTGATTTTCCGGCGCCGGAGCGCCCAACCAAGCCGACTTTCTCTCCTGGTTTGATGTTGAGATCGAGGTGGCTAATCACGCCTTTGTTCTCACCGTAATGGAAGCTGACGTTATCAAAGTGAATGCCACCTTCAGTGACAACTAAGTCTTTTGCGCCTGGTTTATCTTTAATATCAATAGGCTTAGAGAGCGTTTTCATTCCATCGACTACGGTTCCCATATTTTCAAAGAGGGCGCCAACTTCCCACATGATCCACATCGACATACCATTTACGCGTAATGCAAGGCTAACAGCAATCGCAATCGCGCCAACGCTGATGGCACTATCCAACCACAGGTAAATCGATAAAGCAGCAACGGAAAACACCAAAATATAGTTTGAGATCTCTACAGCAACGTCGAAGCCGGTCACTAGGCGCATTTGACGATAGACCGTATTCAAAAATCCCTTCATGCCTTGCTCAGCATATTGGGTTTCGCGCTGGCTATGAGAAAACAGTTTGACCGTTTGAATATTGGTATAGCTGTCGACGATGCGTCCGGTCATTGTCGAACGTGCATCGGCTTGCGCTGAAGCGACATCTTTGAGCTTAGGGACAAAATAGATTTGGATAGCGATGTAAGCGAGCAGCCAGACGATCATTGGGATCATCAAACGCCAGTCTGCCGTCGCTAACATAATGATCATGCTGGTGAAGTAAACCGTAACATAAACAAACACATCCATAGCTTTCATGACGGTTTCGCGCACAGCTAATGAGGTTTGCATGACTTTAGTTGCAACTCGGCCTGCAAAATCATCTTGATAGAAGTTTAAGCTTTGATTGAGCAAATACCGGTGTGCAAGCCAGCGGATAGACATTGGATAGTTGCCCAATAATGTTTGGTGAACGAGCAACGAATACACGATCACCAAAATGGGCATGACAACCAACAATAAGGTTCCGTAGAAAATTAAATCTGCTTTATTGTCTTGCAAGAACGTTTCTGGATTGCTGGTGGACAACCAATCAACCAATTGTCCCATCGCGCCAAACAACATAACTTCAACGACAGCAACAATCGTGGCCATCAAAGACATGATGATCAAAGGCTTTTCGTAGCCGCGGGTGTAATAACGTAAAAAAGCGAGCATCCCTGAAGGAGGCTGATCTGGTGTGGATTTGGGGAACGGCTCTGTAAAGCCTTCAAATCGTTTAAACATAACTCATCCTAAAGTTAAAACAGTGCCATTTGGGGTGGCTAAATCCATCGATTCACGTTGCTTTGGACGAAGCCGCGTGTATAAGAGTTTTTGGCTGCTCTCGAGAAAGCAGACGGATTGACGAGAGGGGCGAAAAAATAGTCTAACCGATTGTGTTTTAAATGTAACTAGTTGGTTATGGGTGTGGTTGTCTATGGTTCTGATTCTTATGATGAATTCTTCGAATGTTTATCGCGATGCCATAAAACCTTAAACCTGCATAGTGACAATAAAAATTCGGGAGGAATAAGCTAAGTGCAGTGAAAATTACTTCTAGATAATTAAATTAATTGTGAAAACAGCAAAACTGAAGTTAACAATAAATTTACAATCTCCTCATTCTAGTGATAAGGAATGTATTGGATGCTATTACACGAATCAGTGACCCAATTTGCTAATGGGAAAGAAGAAAGCACGCAAAGTGCTCAGCGCCAAACCGCAAACTGCGTAGTGATGGTGCCACCGAAAGAGTTTCGTTTTAATGAAGAAACCGCACAAGATAATGAGTTCCAACATAAAGTGTCACTCAGCCAAGAAGAAGTCTCGCGTAGAGTGATGGCCGAGTTCGCGAGTATGGTAGCAACGCTGCGTCAAGAGGGCGTTCAAGTTGTTGAGTTTGATTATCCGGCTTCAGATGTTTCGACGCCAGACGCGGTATTTCCAAACAACTGGTTTAGTACTACGCCAGATGGCACGTTGTACACCTTTCCAATGGCCTGTGAAAACCGTCAAAAAGAAGTGCGTCCTGATGCGCTTGTGGCGGCACTAGCGCAAGCTGGGCGAGAAGTTCATCGACGTAGCAGCCTAACTGAATATCTTGATGAGCAAGCGTATTTAGAAAGCACGGGTGTGATGGTCTTTGACCACTTAAATAAAACGGTCTACGCCGCACTTTCACAACGTTGTGATCGTCTGGTTTTAGAAGATTACGCCGATCGCATTGGCTATGAACGAGTGATCTCTTTCCAAACCCGTTTGCCGTCTGGTGCGCCTATTTACCATACCAACGTGATGATGGCTGTGGGTGAGCAGTTCTGCGTGATTTGTGACGAAGTGATCCCAGAATTTGAGCGTCGTTTTGTGATGAAATCACTCGCCAAAGATAAGCAAGTGATCTCTATTTCGATTGAGCAAATGAACCACTTCTGCGGCAACATTCTTCAGTTGGAAACCATCAATGGAGACAAAGTCATTGCGATGTCGCAATCGGCATTCGATGCTTTCTCTCCTGCACAAAGAAATCAACTTGCGACGCACGGTAAATTGCTGCCATTCGATGTTTCTACCATAGAATCTATTGGTGGTGGCTCGGTTCGCTGTATGTTGGGTGAGGTATTTTTGCCTAGTCGACAAGCGGTGTTATAAACATATTGTGCAGTTTTGCTTGCACATGCAGGTGACGTTCATTCTATCCCAAATAATAAAACCGTTAGCCTCGAGGCAGTACGAGGCTGACGGTTTCACTTTCTAGCTTCTTCCTAGGATATTCCGAGCTTAACCCATACTCTCGCGCAAAGACTTGATGTCTTTGGATGGTGGCGCACCAAATAAACGGCTGTATTCACGGCTAAATTGAGAAGGGCTTTCGTAACCCACTTTAAACGTAGTCGCCATGGCATCGAGGTTTTCTGTCAGCATTAAACGCCGAGCTTCGCTGAGTCTTAATTTCTTTTGAAATTGCAGTGGCGTCATAGATGTCATAGAACGAAAGTGGGTATAAAACGCCGATTTACTCATGCCACTGTAGGAAGCTAACTCACTGACACTTAACGGCTTTACGAAATTATTCTTCAACCAATCAATGGCCTTCGCGATTTGATGGCTGTGACTTCCTGCAGTTACGATTTGATTAAGACGAGCGCCCTGTTCGGTGATTAACAGTCGATAAAAAATCTCTCGTTTAATGATCGGCGCTAAAATTTTGATGCTTTGTCCTTCATCCAGCAGCTCTATTAAACGCAGAAAGGCGTCAAGTAATGGCTCCGATAATTCTCCAACCGCTATGCCTTTTTGCGCTTCTTTGCTTTGATTAAACGTCAGTTCACTATCGACAATAAGTTGAGATATTTCAGTTAGATCCAGCTCCATAATCACCCCTAAATAAGGTTTATCTTCACTGGCTTCAATGATATTGGCGATAATCGGTAAGTCGACAGAGGAGATCAAAAAGTGGTTCGCATCGTAAACAAAGCTATCTTCACCCAACAACACGCGCTTTCTCCCTTGAGCAATTAAGCAAATACTTGGGTTGTGGGTGTAGCTTGTCGGTGGTGTTGGGGTTGCCCAGCGACTGAACCTTAATCCTGGAATTTCTGTGTCATATTGGTTCGCGCCATTTGCCCATTTCTCTATGTGCTTGGCAAGCTTTTCTATTGCACTGGCCAGGGTTGACGAAGTGTTTGACGGTACCTCTTGCATAAGTCAGTGCTCTCCTCTGGTTGGCCTCAGGTTCGGGGTTAACGGCATGCGATTTCTGCCTTTGTAGTTAACGCCTCTTCGGAGTCAATTAAGCGACTTCATTAAGCATAGTTATAACAGTTCATTTCTTTAAGTAAAGAATATTGGGCAAGTATCTATTTCGAGGTTAAGCGATCAGAGAGTGATCTTTCTGGTTGGTTTTTGAGCGGGTTAATTGTCTGTCATGAATTTTATTATTTAATAGTCAAATGCTTATGTATAGATGAGTTTTTATTCCGTTTTTTCTAACCGGTCTCAAGTATGGTTGTCTTTTGTATTGATTTGGAATATTGGGCAAGTATTAGCAAAGAATAGGCTAACGGTCATCTATCAAAGCGCAATACAGTGAACCCATGGTTTGGTGAGTTGTAAGCACTCAAGAACACTATTTGGAGTCATGATGAATAACAAAAGCAATACTCAAATCCCTGACGTACTGCAAGCCAGTGTATTTCAAGGTCGAGGCATTTTCGAGTTTGGTGAAAAGAATGAAGCGTATGCGGATTACTTTACCGGTACGAGTTATCTGGCGTTGCTCAATCAGCCTGGTCTTATCGTGGCGAACGTAACGTTTGAACCAGGGTGTCGCAATTTTTGGCATATTCATCATGAAGGTGGGCAGATTCTGTTAGCGACAGGAGGGCGAGGTTGGTATCAAGAATTTGGCCAACCAGCACAAGAGTTGAATGTTGGCGATGTCGTGCATATCGCGCCAGGTACTAAGCATTGGCATGGCGCAGCTAAAGACAGTTGGTTCTCACATGTTGCAATAGAAATACCGGCTGAAGGCGCAAGTAATGAATGGTGCGAACCAGTCTTTGATCAAGAGTACATGCAACTAAAGTAGCCCGAGCTAAGTTTTCAGTGAGAAAAGGGAATCTCGATGAGACAAGCGTACCGTTTCAATCAGTGGGTGAGATGCGTTTTGGTGAGTAGTGCCTGGATGCTCCCCTGCATTGTAAACGCAGAAGTTAATAGCGCTGGATTGGAGGAAAATATGGTGAAAATTCGTTTTATTTTCGATGATTGCAGTGTTTTAGGTACATTGAAGAGCAGTGCGAGTACAGACGATTTTGTTCGTCAATTGCCTCTAACATTAGATCTACAAGACTACGCAAATACAGAGAAAATTGCTTACTTACCGAATAAGTTAACTCGCGAAGGCGCACCTTCTGGAACTCAATCAAAAACGGGTGACATCTCTTATTACGCCCCTTGGGGAAATTTAGTTATCTTTTATAAGGACTTTGGTTACGCGTCTGGGTTAATTAAATTAGGTCAAATCGATGATGGGATTCATTGCTTTATTTCGAAAGAAACAAACCGTGTCACGATCGAAAAAGTAAATTAATGACCTAGTTAACAATGTGAATTATTAATGTAGAAATCAGAAAGCTAATAAATATATTTCTAGAACTTCTATGGATTAGAACACCGTTACATAATGGAATTTTGATATGAAAGCATTAAACAAATCTGTTAAATCAATATTAATATTGGTGCTCACTATGGCAACACTATGCACAACGAATATCGCTTCAGCATCAGAAATATTCAGTGATAAAGAGCGAGCTATTATTCCTATTTCTGCTTTTACTGCGAGTGGTGAAATAGAAAAACTAACACAAAGCCTTAATGATGGGTTAGACGCAGGCCTAACGGTCAACGAGACAAAAGAAGTGCTGGCTCAGTTGTACGCGTATGCTGGATTTCCGCGCAGTTTGAATGGACTAGCAACATTTATGACGGTGTTGGAGGAACGTAAAAGCCAAGGTATTACTGATACCTTAGGGCGAGAATCAAGCGCGTTACCTAACGATAAAACCAGCTTAGAATTTGGCGCTGAAAACCAAACACAACTTGTTGGTGCAGAAGTAAAAGGCGCGCTATTCGATTTTTCTCCGCAAATTGATGAATACCTAAAAGCACATTTGTTTGGTGATATTTTTGAACGCGATGTGCTCACTTGGAAAGAGCGTGAAATTGCTACGATTGCAGCATTAGCAAATATGAACGGTGTTAATAGCCAATTAGCAGCTCACTATAATATCAGTATGAATAACAATGTTTCTATTCAAGAGTTAGAGGAATTTATTGTTGTATTAAGTGAGTACTGTGGTGACAGTGTGTCTAATAATGCCCACTCGGTCCTAAAAACAGTTTTGGGAAAATAAATATTATTTGGCCAATCATATCAATTAGAAAGGAATTCGTTTTATGAAAAATAAATCATCATTGTTTATTTGGTCTGTGCTGTTGTCGACGGGATTTATGCTTCCAATTGCTCAAGCAGCCGATGGTAACTCATCTTCGCAGCAAGTTTATCGCTCTGCTGATCAGAAATCGTTTCAAGGACCTGAAAACCTATTTACCGGGAAAGTTAACGTCGAGATGTTGTTTCCTGAAAACGAAGTTGCAAACTACAGCGCCGCCTATGTCACTTTTGATGCAGGAGCTCGAACCGCTTGGCATACTCACCCTGCAGGACAACACATGATCGTCACTTCCGGTACCGCACTTACAGGAACGCGTGATGGGCATGTAATTCGATTTGCTGCTGGTGATAGTGTTTGGTGTCCGCCTGGTATCGACCATTGGCACGGTGCTACACCAAATGCGCCAATGACTCACCTAGTGGTTACGGCGTCAAAAGACGGTGAAAACGTTATCTGGAAAGAGCAAGTCACCGATGGTCAGTATGCAGCAGGACAGTAATAACCAAGGCCACGTTTTTATAGTGAGCGCAGAGCTTTTACTCTGCGTTTTTTATTGTCTTGTTGGGCCAACCAAGCGAATTTCCCAATCCTCGACTTCGCCAGTTTCTAGGCGGAGCTCGACCAACTTGCCCCAAGACTCGACTAACGGCAGTTCAGACAGCTTAGTGAGTTCTTCTCTATCTAAACAGCCAGTGAAAACCGCACCCATGATGCGAGCCAATGGCCATTCTGGATAAGGTCTTTCGCACAGAATAATCTCGTCACCTGCACCGATATCGCCTTCTTCCAACACTCGGAAATACCAGCCTGTTCGAAGCGTATCTTGCAGTCTTCTCGCCATGTCGTGTTGGTCAAATCGTACGTTAAGCTTCCAACAAGGCATACGACCTTGCGACACTTCCAGTAGTGTTGAGCCGATACGGATTTTATCTTTCAAGCAAATCGTGGATTCGTTGACGCCCTCGGAGCTGATGTTTTCGCCAAAGCCGCCAGCGGATTGGAAAATTGTTCTTTCGCCTAATTCTTGTTGCCAGATTGGGTAGTGCTCGCTTGGGTAAATATGAAGCGCTTTTTGAATTCCACCATGAAAGCGTGGATCGCCTTGCTCATCACTGGTAAAACCAAGCTCTGTTGCGTGTTGGCGCTCGGGCAACACTTGTTTGTTGATTGCGCTTTGCGCTCCATGAGCATAAGGGACAGTTTTCCCTGCTAGCACAGCTTTTACGACGCCGATTTTCTTCATGTAACCTCCTTATTATTTGAATGAGAGATAAAGTGTTCACCTTCATTCGCGATGCGGAGCATGATAGCCTAGTGAACTTGTGTCGGAATAGGGATGAAAAGACAATCAACAATGCTAACTCGCCAAATTGATTCGAAGTCAGGCGTCATCACCTCCAATGAGATGATGGCCGCGAATCCCCATTCTCCTGTTTTGGTGAAAACCATCGACATGCCAAAAGGTTACATTGATGCGCTGCATCAACACATTTGGCATCAAATCATCTTTCCTATCAAAGGGTTATTGCAAACACAAACGGAGCATTATCAGCATTTGGTTCCGCACACTTCTGCGTTATTTGTTCCTGCGGGTGTTCAACACGAGTCGATTGCTCTAAGCAACACGATATTTGTTGGCATTTACCTCAACCCTGAGTTTGGTGCGACGTACGAGCCACAAGTGAGAACCATTGCTTTAACGCCGTTTTTAAATGAGCTTTTACAAGAGATCCGTAGACAGTGTGAAGGTGAGACAAGCCACGAAGAAGTGCTGCATTTGCTGGCGGTGTTGCATGATCAAATTTTGAAAAGCAACGTGCAGACATTTCAGTTGTTGCTGCCACAAGACAGACGACTAAAACTGATTTTCGAGCAACTGACTGACGAGCCCGCGTTGAGCTGTTCGCTAAAAGAGTGGGGGGAGAAAATTGGGGCGTCTGAGCGCACTTTATCACGGTTGTTTGCCAAGGAATTCAACACTTCATTTCTGCTTTGGCGGCAACAAATTCGGCTGATTTACTCGCTTTCTTTGTTAGATGAAACGTTGCCAATCCAAGCCATTGCAGACCTAGTGGGTTATCAAAACGACTCATCCTACATCAAAGCATTTAAAGCCTATTTTGATATGACGCCACAACAGTTTAGAGTGAACGGCGCATCGCGCAGGTAGAAATACAGAGTTTCGACTTCACTTAATGCGTTTGAGAAGAAGTCGCGAAACTTCCTTTTTGAATTTCAATTACATGGTATGAATAACAATGGCACCAACGATAAATACTCGAGTGAATCAATTCTGTTTTGGTCAGTCCAAAACGTCGCTGTCGTTGGAAAAAGAGCCCCTCAAACCGCTTGTTCAGGGCAAGATTCGGGTGAGGCTCGAAGCTACAAACATTAACCCAAGTGACTTGCTTTCTATTCATGGTGTTGGGCAATACCGCCGCGTTCACGTACCACCTCGCGTGCCGGGATTTGAAGCGGTTGGGCGTGTGGTGGAAGTCAGTGCAGTCGGTCACACTGACCTTCAAGTTGGGCAAAAAGTGTTGGTGGCGATGAGTGGTACTTGGCAATACTACATAGATACTTCGCCTGAGAATCTTTTTCCGCTACCTGAGAGTTTGGATAACGGCTATGCCTGCCAGTTGTACATCAACGCGTTAACCGCGTGGGTGATCACCACTAAAGTGGCTAAGTTGAACAAAAGTGATGTGGTGATCATCAATGCGGCAGGGTCAGCGATCGGTAAGATATTTGCCCAGCTTGCTCATTCACTGGGTTTTACACTGATTGCTGTGACTTCAAAGCCAGAAGAGTATCCGTACGATACGATTCCAGTGTTGGACGCGAAGAAAGACTTACACGCGCAACTGCAAACGCGCAAACTGCCACAACCAACGGCCGCTTTGGATGCGATAGGCGGTGAGGCTGGCACGTATCTCATTCGTACCTTGAAAGAAAATGGCCAATACATCAACTACGGGACGTTGTCGTTAGCGCCTTATACGCCTGCGTTTTTTGAATCGATGAAGACCAACAACATCGACTTTAGCACCTTCTTTTTGCGATATTGGGAAGAATCGGTAGGTAAAGGCGGGAGAAAAGCGGTATTCGCTGAAATGTTAGACCACTTTATTGCCAACGATATAAAGTTAAATGTAGCGTCTGAGCTGCCGCTAGAGGATTTTCAAACTGCGATTGAAATGGTTGAGCAACGCTCATCGGCGGTGTCAGGAAAAATCATTTTGACGCTATGAATTACAGTGAGTCTGTTGAGAAAAGGGAGGATAAATCCTCCCTTTTTTGATGGGTTATTTGTAATGATGGGACTATTTTAGATGGAAAATTTGTTCTGTTTCGAGCGATGTCATCGTACGTACTTGACGCCAAATGTAATAAAAAATACCGAACATCATTAACATGCTTGGAATTGCAATCATCGGGTAGCTGTAAAGCGTCATCTTACCCAACTCTTCATTAAAAGCAGCCGTGCCCGAAGGACTGGTCACGATCCAGGTCGCAAGGAAGTAGTTCATCGCGGATGAGAACGCAAAAGTACTCGCAAACAGATAGTTTGATGACATTAGACAACGTTCAAATGCCTCTGATTGACCGTTCTCTTTCAAGCGTTCGTTAATCAGCGATAAATTCAATACCGTGTCATTCAGTACTAACTTCTGCATCAGTGGGTAGCGGGTAAACGTTGAGCCCAAAACCGCTAAACCGATCAGGCCAGGGATCAGGGCTTCTTTCAAGGCTAACCAACGTGTATCAAGCTCTAACAAGCCAATGCCGCCAGTTAATAAAACACTGATAAAGCCAAGTGCAGAAATAAAGTTAAATTTCTTGTTCCGGACAAGGTCCATACCGCCGTAAATGATAGGAAATAGCAAAGCGACAACCAGCGCCATTGCTGTTCCTAGGTTTTCATCGCCGCTAAACTTCATCAAGATAAAGGAAGGGATGAATACGTTAAAAAGAATCTCGAATAGGGGATTCGGCTTTTTCGCCGTTGTGTTACTCATAATGTTTTACTGACTCTACTCTATGTCGGCTGTTATTGTACTTTGACGAGAAGTGTTCATCTAGTCGCGCTTGATGTAAAGCGTTAAAGCGCCGAGTTGTGTAACGACTTATGAAATAGACCGGAGCATAGCCAGTTAGTTGACATGATTGACTACTTTTTTTGTGTCTTAATCGCGCTCCCTCTGCGCAATGATCTGATTGCGTGCTCTGAATAATCGAGTCGCCACGGTGTTGTGATTAAGCTCTAATACTTGAGCAATTTCATTATGATTAAACCCGACTACGAGTTTTAAGACCAATGGTTCACGGTATTTGGGTTCAAGAATCATCATTTGTTTTTTAAGCCAATCTTGTGCCATGTCGTGGTCACTGCCAGAGTAGGTTTTTGCCTGTATTACACACTCATCAATATCGACAAAATCGTACTGCTTTTTATCAAAGCGCCGAGCATTCTCACGACGCAAAATGGTGATGAGCCAAGGCTTCGCGGCATTGGGATCATTTAAGTTATCAAAGAATCGCCACGCTTTCAGGAAGGTGTCTTGCGCCAAATCTTGAGCAAGGTGATGATCTTTGCATAGCCAATATGCGAGACGATAGATATCTTGGTATCGCTCCTTCGTCAGTGCTTCGTATCGTTTGTGTTTTTCCATAGGATTAAGATCAGAAGTGTAGAGCTGAGTAGCAAGGTAACCTCTGAAGCTTCAAAGGTTACCTGCGGTTTCGTTCTTGCCCGCTTAAAATGGCTGGGTAGAAAAACGTGAGTATTGAAGGGCGTCTGCGACTTCTTGAGCTTTAGATTCTGAAGTCATGAGATGCAGCAATTTAAGGGCGGCTTGATAGCTAACTAGGCTGCCGTTTGAGGTGATGACGCCCTCATCAACAACAAAATTCTGGTCGACCTGTACATCAACTGCTGGATAGTCTTTTTGTAATCCGTTTTCACCTCCTGCCCACGTCGTCGCTTTCTTACCGTTTAACAGGCCAGCCTCGGCCAATAGATACGCACCAGAGCAATTACTTGCCATCCAATCTGCCGCCTTTGATGTGGTTTGAATAAAGTGAATGAGATCCTTGTTTTCGATTAGCGCATCCATGTCGTAGCTGGATGTTAAAACCAGCACGTCGAGTTCCGGCTGATCGCCAATCCAAGCATCCACACCAATTTTTAATCCCTCTTCAGTGGTGATGGTTTTCTGATCAGAGACAGAAATAGTGACTACTTCATAATCGCTAAACCAAGTCAGACGACTTGCAACGCCAAAGACCTCTAAAGGCGCAGTGACATCAGAGGTCAGTACGCCGTCGTAAACCAGAATGCCAATGCGTTTATCCGCCGCATGTGCCGTTTGAAGCATCCCAAAGAATAGGACTAAGGTCGCTATCAATAGTTGTAGTGCATTCTTTAATCCATTTTTACCCATTGTTTTTTCCTCGCTAACAGAGCATCAAGTTATTGAGATTCATTATATTTGGGCTGATTGGTGATTGAAGAGCCACTTTGTCTTTACTAAAGTGAATAAAGTTCACGAATTGAATGCACGAGTTTTATGGATAAGATACGGTCCCTACGATTTTTTATTGCCACTTTAGAAGGTGGCAGTTTTGCTGCGGCCGCCAAAGCGTATGGCACAGACCCTTCTACGGTGAGTAAGGCCATCCATCGTCTTGAAAGCGACTTGGGAATACAGCTTTTCCAGCGTTCTACGCGACAGATCCGTCTGACAGATGCCGGTCGTCGATACGCAAATACCGCTAGGTTTGTACTGGACGAACTGACAGCGTGTGAGGATTCATTGAAAAGCCACAATGATGCGCTTTCAGGACTGCTTAAGATTAATGTGCCGGTCTCTTACGGTCGCCTTTACATTCGCCCTTTATTAAAAGAGTTTTGTCGCCGCTACCCCAGCATCACGATCGATATTCATTACGATGACGCCTACGTTGATATTATTGAGCAAGGGATTGATGTGTCGATTAGATCTGGTGTCGTTCAGGACAGCCAGTTGATTGTGCGCCAGCTGAGTCCTATCGATTTTATTATTTGTGGCAGTCAGGATTACTTAGCGCGGCATGGTGTTCCGAGTGGCCCGGATGTATTCAATGACCATTCTTGGGTTCGTTTTCGTTTTAAACAAACGGGGAAACTGTTGCCGATTCGGATGCCAGAACCAGACGGTGCAAGTGAGTATAACCCCGAGAGAAATTTTATTGTAAACGACGGCGAATCCATGGCAGAGCTTTGCGCAGAAGGCTTAGGGTTAACTCAGATTCCTCACTTTATCGCGAGAGATTGGCTCAAAGCGGGGCGTTTAGTGCCGATATTTCCGAGTATGCGCCAAGCAGGAAATGGCGTGTATCTTCTCTATGCCAACCGGGAATATGTGCCTGCTCGAGTGAGGGTGTTCATCGATTTTATCACCCAAGCGATACAGGATATGGATGAAACGCCATTCCATACGTGGGCTGAAACGTTGCCGATTTACCAACCGAACCAAGGCGATTGAAAACTTCATGTGAGTCTTTGGTTAAAACACTCCAAGCCATATGGTGCTTTTATGGGTTTTTGTTAGGTTATTGGGCGTTATTATCGACAAGCGCAGTTTGCTCTTCGTCACTCATAAAGGAAAGACAATGCCAACTAAGATCTTAGTGCCAGTTTTGGCTCTACTTCTCAGCGCATGTGGCGGCGACGGGGAGTCGTCAGCACCTGTAGACAGCGGCTCTCAAAACACAGGTTCCACATCGTCACAAGGCACATTTGCCGAGCAGATGCTCGCAGCGGTCAACAGTGCTCGCTCTACTACACAACAGTGTGGCGCAACCACCATGCCACCTGTTGGGGCCCTGACTTGGAGCTACGCTTTGGAAAGCGCCGCTTATCGACACTCAAGCGACATGGCGAACAGCGATTTCATGAGTCACACAGGCTCCGATGGCAGCAATATGTCAGATCGAGTCAACGCAACGGGCTATGCTTGGAGCGCTATTGGTGAGAATGTCGCCGTAGGGCAAAGTTCCATTAACGCCGTCGTTAATGCTTGGTTATCGAGCGAGGGTCACTGCCTCAATATCATGAGTGCGGATTTTGATCAGATGGGCGCGTCGCTTGTCGAAAATCACTCGGCAAGCTACGGGTATTACTGGACTCAGGTTTTTGCCAAACAGCGCTAATGCGATAAAGAAACCTGATAGATAAACTAAAACGCCAGTAGTCACTATCTGCTGGCGTTTTATTATTTACGTCTCTTTTAGCTTGTCAGGTTACGAAATTTTGGATCATCCGTCAGGTATTCAACGAATTCGATCTCAAAACCTGCAGGGTCAACAAAATACACATTCTTGCGATATGGCTCATCAGCCCCAGGTTGGGCAATCGGATAACCTGCATCGGTCAGTCTTTTTATGATGGCATCGACGTTGTTGGTCACATAAGCAAAATGCGCTAGCCCTACTTGGTGGCCGCCCAACTCGCGGTTCTCACCTTCACCGTGGTCACTCATCGCAATATATTGATACTCGTCGCCAAAATGTAGCCAGTTTCTTGGCTTGCCACTCCATTCGCCTTTCCCCTCATCACGCACGTACCAATGTGGAAATGCAGTTTGATAAAACTTCAGCATTTCAGGGATGTTTTTCACGACTAAATTAATATGTTCTAGTTGGATCATGATGTGCTCCTTTTTGTCATTTCCTAGCCAACGATGAACATGCTAAAACCTCAAGTTAAGTCGAGGTAAAGGGCTTTTTTTAAATTTTTTAGGGTAGATGTCTTTGGAGCTTGGTACATGGAGAGATTCGGTGGGGTGGTACTTGAATCTGCGAGTTGGGTTAGGTGCTTGCAACCCTCTTTCATCTTTTGTTTGTTCGTGCTAATCATTTTCGAGCGAGTTTGTGATGAGTAGATTCCCAGTCTCACCTAGGTTCGCGGGAATGACGTGAAGAGAGCGCTTAACGAACAGCGTCATTCTGAAGGAGCCTAAGCGAGTATTCAGAATCTATTTGCAGCGCGTTTCGATGCTGGTGGTGTGAATTGAATTATCCGCGATTGTAGAACTTGCCACCTTGAGCTCGGAGTGCTGAGATCTTTAGAGTTTGATACAAGCGAAGGTTAGGTGGGGTTGGTGGTTTGAGGTTGAGAGGAGGATTATGTTCAGAACCCTCTAACCGTTGATGCGTCACGTGTATGTGTGTGAATTTCTTTCGTTCAAGCTTGCGATGGATAGATTCCCAGTCTCACCTAGGTTCGCGGGAATGACGTGAAGAGAGCGCTAAACGAACGGTGTCATTCTGAAGGAGCCTAAGCGAGTATTCAGAATCTATTTGCAGCGCTTTGTGATGCTGGCGGTGTGAATTGAATTATCCGTGATTGTAGAGCCATTCCCTCCAGTTTGAACTCGGAGTGCTGGAGGATGTGCTTACACCCCTCCCCAAAACCAAAAAAGCCAGCAGTTAGTACCTGCTGGCAAAGTCTTTGGGCTTCTAGGTTTTTTGCTTTTATTTCTTGTTACTCATCGCTGTCACGGTGCCCCGATTGGTTTTCAGGGGAAGAAAACACCGCACCGTGCGCTTTGTGCTCAAGAAATTGGAGATTAACCTTGCTTACGGATTAGGTAGTCAAACGCGCCTAAGCTTGCTTTTGCACCTTCACCCATAGCAATGATGATCTGTTTGTAAGGAACCGTCGTTGCGTCACCCGCTGCGAAGACACCTTCTAGGCTGGTTTCACCACGGCTACCAACTTCAATTTCGCCGCGCTCAGAAAGCGCTACTTCTGAATCTTTCAGCCATTCTGTGTTTGGTACTAGTCCGATTTGGACAAAGATACCTGACAGTTCAATCTCTTTGATTTCATCTGTGTTACGGTCTTTGTACTTCAAGCTTGTTACGCGAGTACCGTCACCCACTACTTCTGTGGTTTGCGCCATCGTGATGATGTCGATGTTTGGTAATGAGTTTGCTTTGTCGATAAGTACCTGGTCTGCGCGAAGTACGTCTGCAAATTCAAGAACGGTTACGTGCTCAACAATACCTGCTAGGTCGATAGCCGCTTCGATGCCTGAGTTACCACCACCGATAACTGCGGTTTTCTTGCCTTTGAACAACGGGCCGTCACAGTGTGGGCAGTACGCGACGCCTTTGTTGCGGTACTCTTGCTCACCCGGAACGTTCATTTCACGCCAGCGTGCACCAGGGCTTAGGATGACACTCTTACTTTTCAGCGTTGCACCGCTTTCAAGTTGGATGTGAATCAAGCCATCATCTGTGTGCGCTGCGCCCATCAGTTTTTGCGCTTGTTGCTCAGTCACAACGTCTACGTCATATTCTTTTAGGTGCTCGGCTAGGTCAGTCGCCAGTTTTGGACCTTCAGTACGTTTTACCGAGATGAAGTTCTCGATTGCCATGGTGTCCATCACCTGACCACCGAAGCGTTTAGCGACAACGCCAGTGCGAATGCCTTTACGCGCTGCGTATAATGCTGCTGCACTACCACCAGGGCCACCGCCGACAACTAGCACGTCGTATGGGTCTTTTTCGCTCAGTGCTTTGGCTGCTTTCTCGCTCGCGCCATCATCCACTTTGTTTAGGATTTCAGTTAGAGACATACGGCCTTGACCGAATAGCTCTCCGTTCACGAATACGCTTGGTACGGCCATGATGTCGCGTTGTTTCACTTCATCTTGGAAGAGTGCACCGTCGATCATGGTTGCTTTCACTTTCGGGTTGATCGCCGCCATCATGTTGAACGCTTGAACGACGTCTGGACAGTTTTGGCACGACAGTGAAATGAACACTTCAACTTCCAACTCTTTATCTAGCGCTGCGATTTGTTCAATCACTTCCGGCTCTAGTTTGATTGGGTGACCACCAGAGTGCAGCAATGCCAATACCAGAGAGGTAAATTCGTGACCCATTGGTAGGCCAGCAAAGCGAAGTGCTGTGCCTTTTACTGGGTTGGTCACCGTCATCACTGGTTTACGTGTGCTTGCGTTGTCGTCACGTTCAACGGTGATAAAGTCGCTCATCTCTGCGATTTGGTTCGCCAGAGACAGAATGTCATTCGATGCTTTGCTTTCATCTAGACTAACCACTAGACGAACGTCTTCTTTTACATTAGCCAGATATTGTTTGAGTTGTTGTTGGATCGCTTGGTCTAACATAGTTGTTGTTACCTTCAATAAACAAAAGAGTGGTTACTCTGGATAAAATCAGTAGGGAGAGAGCAAACCAGGCAGAAGGTCGTCAAGGTATCTAACCTGGAATGCTCTCTAAGTTAAGCGTCAATTAGCATGTCAAATTGAGCTTAAATTCAGTGGCTTAGATTTTGCCTACTAGGTCTAGAGAAGGAGCTAGCGTCTCTTCGCCTTCTTTCCATTTCGCTGGGCAAACTTCACCTGGGTGTGCTGCTACGTACTGAGCTGCTTTCACTTTGCGTAGTAGGTCTTCTGCGTCACGACCGATACCTTCAGCAGTGATTTCCATTGCTTGGATAGTACCTTCTGGGTCGATTAGGAACGTTGCACGGTCTGCAAGACCTTGACCTTCACGCATCACACCGAAGTTGTTTGTGATGTTGCCTGTTTGGTCGCCAAGCATGTAGTACTGGATCTTGCCGATTGTTTCTGAGCTATCGTGCCAAGCTTTGTGAGTGAAGTGTGTGTCTGTTGATACTGAGTACACTTCAACGCCGCGTTTTTGTAGCTCTTCGTAGTGGTCTGCTAGGTCACCTAGTTCTGTCGGACATACGAATGTGAAGTCTGCTGGGTAGAAGAAGAATACAGCCCATTTGCCTAGAACATCTTGTTCTGTTACTTCAACGAATTCGCCGTTTTTGTATGCTGTAGCTGCAAATGGTTTGATCTTTGTATTAATCATTTTTACTTTCCTCAGAATGTTTTAGGGTGAGCAGTTCTTGCTTTCGGAAAGTATATTCGCATTGGAACGTGTTTAAGGAAAATCGCTTGTAACTATCCTATTGATAGTCATTTCCTATCTTTCTTAATAGGGAAACCCGATGTAAGTGAGTTTGCTTTGATAGGTTTTATTGAAGAGGAAGGCCAAGTGGTAATAGAGAATACTGATGATGACCTTTAAGATATCGTCTGGCTAAGATCGAAAGAACCTGCATCTCGGCAGGCTCTTTCTAATAGGAAGTGGGGAAGCTGATGCTTTTATTTTTTAGTTCAGATTGTCGAGCACCTTGCCGCACAACTTCTTCAGCATGATCATTTCATCCAGCTCTAACGTGATTTTACACATCATGGCGTTTGGCACTGACTTGGCTTGCTCTTTGAGGTCACGACCTTGCTTTGTGAGGTTGAGTACGCGTACGCGCTCATCGGTGTCACTGCGACCACGTTCTACATAGCCTTTTGTTTCTAATCGTTTAAGCAGCGGCGTGAGCGTGCCTGAATCCAAATGCAGTTGCGAGCCCAATTCTTTAACGCTGGCGCCGTCTTTCTCCCACAACACCATCATCACTAAGTATTGCGAATAAGTCAGATCAAGTTCGTCCAGCAAAGGGCGGTAAGCTCGGATCACCGCATTTGCTGCACTATAGAGCGGGAAGCAAACTTGGTTTTCGAGTAAGAGTTTATCGTCGTTGGTCATGGTGTTGTCGGTGTAACACTGGCTCATTGGCGTTGCCTACCTGCTCACAGAGAAAGAGAGTAACAAAATAAATTGTGCACAATATAGTTGCAAGCGATCTTTACTTCGATATAAGATTGCAAGCAATTAAATTGCGCACAACTTAAATTAAGAAGGACAATCGCATGACTACTCTATACAAAACTCAAGCTACTGCTTTGGCTGGTCGTAATGGTCAAGTAAAAACAGATGACGGTCTTCTCGATCTAGAGCTGTCATACCCGAAGGAAATGGGCGGCACAGGTGCGGCAACTAACCCTGAGCAGCTTTTCGCAGCGGGCTATTCAGCATGTTTTTCTAACGCGATTCTGCACGTAGCACGTGAAGGTAAAGTAAACCTGAAAAGTGCACCCGTAACAGCGGAAGTGGGCATTGGTCCGAACGATAACGGCGGCTTTGCACTAACAGTGAGCTTAGCGGTAGAGCTAGATATGCCACAAGAACAAGCATTAGAGCTAACGCGCATTGCACACCAAGTTTGCCCATACTCAAACGCCGTTCGGGGCAATATTGATGTTGCTGTTACAGTAAACGGCGAAGCGATCTAATCGATTTAGACATTATTTCTAATAGAAGGAAAGCCTGCGAACGTGCAGGCTTTTTTCGATTATTTGATGGCAGTGCAGAAGCTGACGTCTGCATGGTGCGTTTGTGGATCGTAGCTATGATAAAGTTCGAAGCAAGGTCGACAGTCGTTCTCAATACCAGATTCAACCACTTTGCTCATCAAATCATCCCATGCTTTAGGGTATTGGCTGAATTCGGTAATTTGCTGGCGCATCACCGCATATTGACCGCCGGGGAAGTCTTGCAGCTCAATGCCTTTTGGTACTTCGGTATCTTCTGGCACCATTAGACAGATGTCAGTACGACACTTCTCGTCTGGCGTGATTTCTGGGTTATCGTGATAAATGAAGATACAGGTATTGCCCGCCAAACCTTTCATTCCTGCCCATTGATACAAGCGACCTGATGGTTCTTCATAACCTTGGCCATAAGGGCCGTTAACGCGAATGTAAGCCAATTTTGCTTTATCAAAGTTTTGCGTTTCCATATTGTTGCTCCATGTTGTGAGTTCAGAGTCAGTATATGAATCGCTTAGGGTTCGTTCGTTTCCATTCTTGCGCAGTGCGTGTCCAATCTTGCTGTTTCGCGCGAGTTCAGAAAATTGCTGGTAGTTTTTACAGTCGCGAAAGGCGGTTGGTGTTACGCCATAATGCTGCTTAAACGCTTTAGCTAGGCTTTGCGAACTAGAAAAACCGTACTCTAACGCGATGTTCAGCACTGGTTGCTTTGATTTGAAAAGATCGTCTGCTGCCGCCTCTAGCCGTAAACGTCGAATGAAGTCGGCTAATGTTTCGCCTTGTACCGCCTTGAAGGTACGGTGAAAGTGATAGGGAGAGAGGTTGGCTAGCGCTGCCACTTCGAGCAAATTGAGAGGAGCGTTAAAGTGCTGTTCCAGATAGCGAATAACAGGAACGAGTCGTTGGTGATAATCGACACGCATGAGAGGGGCCACCCTTGTTTGATTTGCTCAAAGCGTACCGCAATGAAGCAAGGATTCAAGGCTAGTATCGAATAAATGCGTCGTAGTCATTTATTTCTGATTGTGATGCATTCTGTTGCGGGTAGGAGATGGTTCTTAAGATGGCTTCTCAACGGTAATTGAAATCCGTTAAGAGCGCTTAATATCCCGTCAGCTCCATATAACCTGTCCCTGAATGAGAGCCCTCAATACGCACAGGGCCTTCCCAATAAGGCACAGAAAGGGGCATTTTCGCGTTCGGGTTGAGTGCAGAAACGGTAAGCTCAATTTGCTGATTTGGAATCGACACTTGCCACTGGGTTGGATACTTTCGCCCTTGGATTTCTGTTTGATTGGTTGCCTCTAACTGAATGTCTTTTTGTGGGATAGCGATGCCAGAACCATCTTGCTGCATCAGCCTTGCGCTGGCGTAACTGGCTTGTCCTGTTTTGGAATCCCGCAATTGGAACACTACCAAGCTGGTTTCATCACTCAACCTTAGAGCAAACCAGTCCCAGCCTTGTTGTGAGTCGAGTAAGAATTGCGAGCTCCACTCTCGATCTATCCAGCCTTTGCCGGATACTTGATGGGTTTTGCCATCGATCGTGACTTCACCGGAGACATCAATAAACGGTTGGCTGTAGTAATAGGAAGCCACACGGCCATCGGCGCTTTTGGTGCTGTACCCTTGCTCGCCTTGCTTTTGATAAGGTGCGCTGCTGGTAAGCGTCAGCGAATAGCCAAACTGTTCGGAGTTAGCCTTCACAGTTGCAGGGAAGAGGTCGTTGGTTGAAGAAGTCCACTGCCAATCATCGAGGTAAACTCGAAATGGTGAAGTGTCGACGCCAGCTAGAGAGGCTTGGTCACGTGACCATTTTTCATCAGCATAATGTTTGTCTTGCGTTGTAACCGCGCTGTGCGCCATGTAGATTTGCTGAGTTTGCCATTCGGTTTTCTTCACGTCATCTTCGCCTGTTGGCGGCGCAGCAGCAAAGCGAAATTGTGTCCATTGAACGCCAATTGGATTGCCGTCTTCATCAATTAAGTTAGCGGTTAAGTACCACCATTCATGACGAAAGTTTGGGTGTGCTTGATGATCGGTAGGAAAGGTGAGTTCAATCCCTTTTTCTACGGGTGTGAATCGGTTGCTCTCGCTTTGTATATCTCCACTGCCCAGCAACGTGCCCATATTTTGTGTGCTCATATTTTTTTGTTGGGCATCTTCACATCCAAATAGGATCAAGCTGCTTATGAGCAGAGTAAGTTTGCTTGCTAATCGAACCATCACAACACCTCGCTTTGCAAACTGGACACGACAGGCTTACTGACCAATCGCCACAGCGGAATCAAAGTTGCAATCACCGCCACCAAGATGGTGATTGCCGCAATGCTGAGGGCATCACTCCAATTCCACAGATAATTTAAGCTCCAACCAAAAGCGCGCAAGGTGACAATATCTGTCAGCACATATCCCACCATGGCTCCTAAAGGTAGGGCGATAACCAGAGTAAAACTGACTAAAGCGACGATCTGTCCGACCACCATGGTCATTAATTTACGACGGCTGACGCCAAGTGCATACAGCCTTGCAATAGCGGCTTTGCGCGCGTCGAGCAACATAAAACAAGCACTGAACAAACCAATCACCGCGACCATCAACGTCACGCCGTTGAGCGCGCGCGTAATGGCGAAGGTCTGCGAGAATATATCCAAAGCGATGGATTTGATTTGCGCCTGATCGTAGAGCTGACTTGGATGCAGATTCAATTGATCGCGCAGTTGCTCGTAGACGATTTGTGGGTCCCCCGAGACTTTTATGCCAAGGCTTGTCGGCAGGTCGGTAAATCCGCTCTCTTTCCATAACTTTGGTGCTAATAACACTTCACCATTGGGTGAGCCGTAATCGTGGAATATCGCACCCACAAGCAGGTTCTTATTTGGAATGGCATCAAGCTTAAGTTCGCTACCCAGTGATAAACCCAGTTTGATCGCGGTTGGTTCACTGATGGCGACTAACTCACCTTGGTAAAAACGCTGCCAGAAGTTCTCCAAATGCGATTTGAACACCATGGTTTGTTCTAAGGTATCTTTGTCTTTGGTGCCAAGCAAAATCGGTAAACCTTGCAGGTTATCGTCGACGTAGTATTGCTTGTAGACTGTCTCAACCTTGTCGAACTGCCCTAACGCGCGCTCCACATCTGCGATTTCTCCTTGCGCAGGGCTGACGTAAATATCGGCATGTAGCCTCTGTTCTAGCCACTGTTTTAGGGTGGATTCGAAGCTGCCCACTAAGGTATTCATCCCCATATTGGCAGTAACGGCGAGTAGCAGTGCCATCATGGCGAGAGAAAGCGGAGAAATCAGCTCACGCAGCTCTGCAAACAGATACTGCATCAAACCAGAACTGGTGCGCTTCTCACACCAATTTGCTAAGACGCTGAATGTTTTGGGTAGATACAAAGGAATCGACACCACAAGCACGCCGAGCCACGCCATGGTAAAGCGATGATGCTCACTCAGCCACAAACCTGCAAGCGCGAGAGTCGTCAACGCAATACCCATTCCGAACAATTGATTTTCGTTAGAAGCTTCAGGTGCTTGATAAAATCCGCCATGAGAAGAGAGCGGTTGGCGCACTCGTTGTTTAAAGTGCTGCCAACACGCCAACAGGGTTGCGGCTAGCGTGAGCAGCAGGGCTTGCGCCCACCATTGCCACTGCCAAGTGCCGGGCAGCAGTGTCGCACCGTAAAGTTGTTCTAAAGTCAGTGCCACGGTCGGATGCAACCAATGGCTGAGCTGCATGCCCAATACAAAACCGAGGGAAGCGCCGATGGTAACGAGAATAGTGAGTTCAACTAACAGCGCAGAGAACACAATGCTCGGCGCGACACCCGCCTGTTGAATCTGCACTAATAGCCGATTGCGTTTAAGCAAGCTGTACTTTACGCCGTTGTAGGCAATGAACAGCCCGACTAAAAAGGCAAGTAAGCTCATTGCCGTGAGATTGAGGTGAAAGCTGTCGGTCAGCGAGCCAAGGTCTGCACTTTGATTATTGGAAATCCATTGTCCTTGGTCGCCAATCAGGTTCTGCCATTTTGCTTGCGTGTCTTTATTCCCTTTATCGCCGGAATGGAAAACCGCAATGTAACTGAGCTGACCTTGTTTATTGAGCAGTTGCTGGGCGAAGCCAATGTCCATCAACATTCGGCTACCTAACTGCCATTCGTCAGGTAGCACCACCACTTGGGTTGGGATGTCGTCCAGAGTTAGGGTTTCTACCTCTCCTAAGTTTTGATGCTGAGATTGGCTCATCATCACGATCGGCTTGCCAGCTAAAAGCTCTGGTAAAGGTAAAGCACTGTCGAACAAAGACACGTTCGGTTGGTTTTCTGATGAATAGCGCGAACGTGAAGAGATGGCGGCAATTAACTCGCTACCTTGTACTGACCAGCGACGCCCTTGTTTGTCTCTCACTCTCCCTTCGATTATAGGTAGCGCTGCACTGAGTCCGTTTTGTCTAAGGGTGAAGTAGAGCGATTCGGGCAGATAGTTTTGCCCTGCTGGTGGAATAATTAAGTTCTGAGCTTGTGCGCTAAGCTGCTCGGTAGACTCAGCATAACTGCGCTTGGCATTGAGGTTGATGGCTTGCACCGCAACAAACAAGGTCACAGCCAGCACAATACCGATCAGAATCGCGGCGGCTTGCAGTGGGGCCTGCCGATAGTGCGCCGCAAACAGATTCAGGGCGAGTCGAGTATGAGTGAATCTGGTGTTTGGTTGCTTAGCTTGCTTCATGATGTTGCTCATTTACATCACTCTGATTTTGCGTCAGTCCGCTTTGCAAACGACCATCCTTCAAACGCCCATCTTTTAAACGTAATTGGGTTTGCATGAACTCGGCACACTCAGGGCTGTGGGTCACCAAGAGCACAGCGGTATTGCCTTGGGTGGTGATTTCATTCAACAGTTTCATCACTTCTAAGCCCGCTTTTTGGTCAAGGTTTCCTGTGGGTTCATCGGCAAGCAGAAGTTTGGGTTTGTGTGCCAATGCTCGTGCAATCGCGACGCGTTGTTGTTGACCGCCTGAAAGAGCAGAAATATGCCTGTCGAGAAGCTGGCTGATGCCTAACGTTTTGACCAGATAATCGCACCAGTCATTCCATTTCTGTTGATTCAAATTGAGAGGAAAGGCGATGTTTTTCTTTACGTTAAGAGGTGTTAAGAGGTTGAATTGCTGAAAAATAACCCCGAGTTTTTGATGGCGGAAGCGGCTCCATTGTGGGTCTTTCCAAGCCACCGTGTTATCGCCATCTAACCACAACTCACCTTCGGAAAGCGGCTCAAAGCCAGCGATGATATTGAGTAAGGTACTTTTGCCGCTGCCACTCGCCCCCGTCAGTGCGACACTCGCTCCTGAATTCAGGGTGAAATCGACTCCTTCCAACACGCGATGTGTCTCTTTGCCATCAACAAAGCTTTTGCTGGCGTGTTTGAGTGTGACAAGTGGGCTTTCCATTTCCTCTCCCTACAATCAAAAGGTGTCGTTTCTTTTGGCAATCGCTATTGCAGTTAGTCCTTTAGAAACTTTAGACAACAATCAGATAAAAACAGCGATTTACATCGATTTCTTAATAACTTGTACTGAAAAGAAGAGGGAAGAGATTAAATGAGGAAGGGATATGACAGGCATTAAAAAAGCCCGAGTCAGACTCGAGCTTTTAAAGAAATTCAGCGTGGTCAGCTTACACGTAGTACGCTTCAACTTCGCCTTTAAGTTTGATCAGCATTGGGTTACCGAAACGGTCTTTTGCTTTAGGAGAAGCAATTTTTACCCAACCTTCGCTGATGCAGTATTCTTCTACGTCAGTACGCTCTTGGCCGTTGATACGAATGCCGATTTGGTGCTCGAAGCATTCTTTGATGAAGAATGGGCTACGTGGGTTACCTGCTAGGCGATCTGGTAGAGCTGGTTTAGCTGTATCTGTCATGTTTGTGACCTAAATTCCGTAAAAAGTGCGCCATTGTAGTCAGTGCACTGTGTGTGTTCAAGATATGTTGAGAGACTTAATACTAAAGCCTTTTGAAATAATGCAAAGTTTCCCGCTTTCAAAGTGTGGAATAAAAACACGGTCTCGTTGCTCAAAGGTGTTTTGCTCTCGAAACTTCTCCTGCCACCCCTTATTTGGTTTTGAATCATGACTATACTCATTACTGGCGGTTCTAACCTTATTCATACAACTTAATGTCTCAGAGCATGCCACTAGTCGAGAAACGATTAACAAGGAAGGGTGAATGGAGACTGTTGAACAGGTTAATAAACGTCATTTATCGGATAGATATACTACCTCTAGCACTTCTATTTTTCTTTGTATTCTAATCGTAGTGGCTGTAATCGCTCGGTTTTTTGTTGCGTTTAATTACGAAGTAAATTGGGACGAGTTTTATTACCTATCTTTTGTGCATCGGTTTATTAACGGCGAGGTGATTAATAGTTTCCAAACCTTTCACATTCACTTCTTTACTTGGCTGAGTGGTGTATCAGATAACGATGTTGACCAGATCATTGTGGCGAGAGTCGTTATGGTGTTCTTTCAATTACTCACGGGATTTTATCTATACAAGTTATGTCGATTGTACTGCAGCAAATCGGCGGCACTTTTTGCGGTGCTTGCCTATTTTTCTTTTGTTTATAATGTTCGTATGGGGGCCAGTTTTCGTACTGATCCTATCGCGACATGTATGATCATGGCGGCGCTGTATTATGTGTTTAGTACAACATTTTCTTGGCGTGTATCCATTCTTGCTGGTGTCCTTACGGCTGTCGCCTTGCTCGTCACTTTAAAGACCGCTCTGTATATCCCGACTTTTATAGGCATAGTTTTAACCTCGCTTTATTGGTCGCGAAATCGTAAGCGTTATTTTAGGCAAGTTCTCATGTATGGAGTCGCAATACTGGTTGCCTTTGCGATGCTATACAGTTGGCATTACTTCTCTATACATGGAGCGAGTTCGGTTAATGATGCAGGAACGATGTTCGGTGCTGCGGATAAGACACTAAACCAGCGCGAGCTTTTTCCTCGATTGTTTTACTTTGTTGATTCAGTTTCGACGAACTCATGGTATTGGTTAGCTCTTTTCATTGGTATTGGTACTGCTGTTTATGCGTGTTTTTCGCAAAAGCTATTAAGCCGGGAGTCATCGATTAAGTTTTTGTGCCTAAGTTTATTACTCTTCACTTTGCTCTTTTATCGCAACGCTTTCCCATACTATTACGCTTTTATGCTTGCTCCAGTGAGTGCTTTATTTGCTGTGGCTTGGGTTGGTATCCAGAATTTCACTAACGCAAGAGTTGCACAATTTTTTAATTTTATTGTTCCTTGCTTGTTTGCGGTATCCATTGTGGTGAATGGTTTTGTTTTACCGATAAAAAGCAACTTGGCCTACCAGCGTCAGTTTCTTGATGAAGTACATAAAATCTTTCCTCAGCCTGTTGCTTATATTGATCGATGCTCCATGGTTCCGACTTTTTCAAAACAAGGTTTTTTCATGAGTACGTGGGGTTACGAAGATTATATTGCGAGAAACATCCCCGTTATTCGCAATGCTATAGAGCAAGACAATCCGGCTTTTGTACTGGTTAATTCGCACTATTTAGATGTGTTTGGCCCTGACAAAACCGATAAAGGGCTATTAAGGCAAGATATTCAAGCGTTAAGGCAGAACTACATTCATCATTGGTCGCATCTGTATGTTGCAGGAAAGACGTTTGAACTGACGCCCAACTCTCTTAGTCGGGAAGTTAAGGTCAACATCGAGGGCGTATATACGCTTGAAGCTAGCAATAGTCTTCTGATTAATGGCAAGGTTTGGTTGGCTGGTCAAGCTCGGTACTTGGCGCGGGGTGTCTATGAATTAGCGTCGAAAGAGCCAGGTAAAGTCGTTCTGCGTTGGGGAGATAACCTGTACCGACCTCGCAACCTTGAAGAGAAGCAGAGGTTATTTACCGGCTTCTAATACGCACAGTAATGTTGATTCAGAACATGAGGAGCAAGCATGAAGTTAATTGTTCAAATTCCGTGCTTTAACGAAGCGGACAATATTGCTGATGTTATTCGCTCAATACCAAAGCGCGTTGATGGTATCGCTAAGATAGAGATTCTAATCATCGATGATGGTTCTACGGATGGTACTTCAGAAGTCGCACGCAAGTGTGGTGTTGAGCACATTATTACTAACCAGGGCAATAAGGGGCTTGCTTACTCATTTCGAAGAGGGATTGAGGAGTGCCTTCGTCTTCATGCTGATATCATTGTGAACACCGATGGCGATAATCAATATAATGGGGCCGATATTCCGCACTTGGTTAAGCCTATTATCGAGCACAAAGCAGAAATTGTTGTTGGTGACCGAGGAGGGTATAGCAATACACATTTCTCTGTATTTAAACGATGTTTACAAGTGTCGGGGAGCTTTATTATTGCCAAAGCGACGGGATTGGATGTTAAAGATGCTGTGAGTGGTTTTCGCGCAATATCGAGAAGTGCGGCACAACAACTTAATATCGTATCGGATTTTAGCTACACAATAGAAATGTTGATTCAAGCAAGTGCAAAAAGGATTGGTGTGGTTTCGGTGCCAATCCGAACTAATGAAAAAACGCGAGAGTCCCGTCTGTTTAAGAGCATTCCGCAGTTTCTAAAAATGTCGCTCTCTACCTTGGTCAGGGTTTATACCATGTATCGACCTCTGCAAGTGTTTTTGTTTATTGGCTCGGTGGCGATGATTTGTGGTGTGATTCCCATTATGCGATTCCTGTATTTCTTTTTAAATGGAGTGGGAGATGGCCATATTCAGTCATTGGTCTTGGGGTCAACGCTACTTATCTTGGGTTTCATCACTTTATTGATGGGGTTGGTGGCCGATCTAATAGGGTTCAATCGAAAGCTGACCGAAAAAGTATTGCACCGAATTGAGGTATTGGAAGAAAAGCTGGAGCATCAGGAAAAGTTGCCCACTTATCAGTTTGAAACCAAGCGAAAACGATCTGGAGAGTAATAGCGAGTTACCTCGATACTTTAAAGAAGTGAGTTATTTGATACGGCTTGCTTAGGCCTAAATACACTCGAGATAGCGAAGAACAACATATCCCCTAGAACCGTGACGATTCTGGAAACAAGGACGGCAACTAAGAGTGTATCTTCAATACTCGGCGAATCTAGAAGTGTGATTAAAACAGCCTCTCGGACACCCAACCCTGCAGGAGAACCTGGGGTGGCAAACCCTATTAACCATGCGATGATGAAGTAACAAGATGTTTGTAAAAATGTCTCTAAAGTTGGAGTTAGATTGTCGTTTAGCGTAAAAAATATGAGTGAGAAAATACCGCCCGATACCAAAAAAAAGCAGAGATACAGCCCACAAGCTTTTAGGTAATTGCGACTGGCTATCAAGCTTAATATTGATCCGGTGATCACGATAAGTCCAGCGAATAAAGTCATCTCGTACCCCATTAAATTAGGGAAGTACTCATTCAGCAGAAAGACGCCAAACGAACCAGCCGCAATGCCCATCAACCCTATTTCCCATAAGGTCGATTTCAGTAATACATTATTTTTAATTCCGTGTTGCACGCCAATTACTTGTCGGCTAGCGAATTGGAAAATGTTTCCAGGTAAGTACTTAGCAATTTGAGACCCGCCAAACATCCAAATGGCAGTTGATGCAGACAGAGTATATTCACTGTTCGCGACTAAAAGTCGCCATGCCATAGAAAGAATATAATTGCCCAAAGCGTAGAGACCTATACAAAAAACAAATACCAGATAGGAGTAAGAGGGAATATCCTGAATATTTAGTTGCTGCGAGTATGTAGAGAGCTTGATTAATACAAAGGCGATGGAAAAAATAGTAATGATTCGCCCAACCCAGCGTAATATGAATTTACTCTTATTATGTTTCATGATTCACACGCTGGCATAAAACCATGGTCCAAGGAATGGGAGAGCGTACTTCGAGAATCTCAAAGTGCTGCTTGAGCAAAGTCAGAAAGGCATTCTTGGACCAGTGTTGGATATGTCCGGGAGTATTGCCCCAACTGTTTAAATATTTACCTCTTGCCATGTTTAACGCACACCACAACGGCTCTCTTGGCACACTAAAAATGTAATAGTCAGTATCGAGATCTTGCAATGTTGTTAGTGCTTGCTCGGGATGATCCAAGTGTTCCAAGACCTCACAACAAACAACAAGGTCAGCAGAATCAGTCTTTCTAGCAACGTCATACACACTTTTTTGTTCAAACAAAATGTCTTCCAAGTTGTGTGCTTGGGCATTGTCTCTTGCTAGTTGAATCACTTGTTGGGAGAAGTCACTCCCTTTCACACGGATCCCTTGCTGATGCCATTTAAGTGCCCAGACTCCTTCTCCGCAGCCGATTTCGTGTATCGACTTTGGTGTTACCATATCAACCAGTTGCGATAAATGATGATCGAAATTGCTCATCATTTTTCTGGCGATGGGGTTCTGAGTATTGTATTTGTCGTAATAGTTTCCGACAGGGATTCCCTGCTCTTCGATACCTTTAGATATTTTCATGGCGTACTCAAATAAATTATCTCAAATGGCCAGGAAGTTCTTCTATTGATGAACTATGTTCTTCAGCCAAGCATCTGACTTACAAAGCGTTACGCTTCCCTCTAGTAGAGTGTAGGATAATTTATTGTTTTGTTTGCCTCGTTAGAAAAATTCTACAGCCCCTTTAAATACTGCGCGTTGGCTGTTGGTTGAATCATGGCATTCAGCGTTTGGATGGTTTGTTCGCTGTGTTCTTCAAGTAGAGCTAAGAACGCGTCAATCAACTCAGGTTTGCTTGCTGAGACTGTCGTTTCGGTCTGGATATCACGCAGATCGATCAACACATCGGTAAACAATTGCGGCAGATCGTGCAGTACTTGCAGGTTTAAGACGTTGTGCTCGCTGTAGATCGAATTGTGGCTGCCTTTCTGTTTTTGCACCACGTAAGGATTGTCTTTTAAGTTGATGATAGACGTGCGTTTATCACAGCGTTTCAAACAACCTTTGTTGACCTTCACCTTACGGCATCCTTCGGTTTGTTGGAACAAACATTGGCGGCTCGTGAGTAGGGTATTTGGATTATAAATGCTGTAGAAGCTGCGCATGTTTTTCGGACGCTTGATATGGCGCATCTGCTTCATATTCAGCTCGTTAGAAACAAACGCGCCACTTGCCGCGAACTCGTCTTGAAGGCATTTAAACGCGTATGAGTTCACCGTGTTCATTTGTGGGCCTGCCACCCAGCCTAAGCCGAGCTCTTTTGCGATCATGCCGACGCCTGAGTTGTTGGTGATCAACAATTCAGGTTGGATTGTGTCCAAAAATACGCGCGCGGCGTGGTAGTCTTCGCCAATCAAAATGGCAGGGAACCAAGGTTTGAGCATTGGGTTGGCTTGGAACAATTCAATCATCGCGCTCAGTTCACCAGACAATCCCATTGGCAATTGATAGTAAACATCAATGTCGTGGTATTCGCACAGCATGGCTTCTTGTGCTGACGAGATCAGAACCGATAGTTTTGGCGCTCCTTGGCGAGGTTCTGGTTGAGGTAACGCTGGCAGAGTTGGCACATCAATCGACCCTTTCAAGCTGCTGCTGGATACTTGTGTCGAAGTGACATCGAACGACTTAGTTTGCTCTGCCACTTTCTCAATGATCGCGGTTTTGTCGTCGTAGAGTTTCTTTTTCACCGCTTGCACATCATCAGCAGACTGGCATTGATAAACCTTCGAAAAATGCTTTACAGCGTGGTCGCGCGGGTTGTCGATGTACATCGCCTTGCCGAAATCACCTTGCAAAAATGCGTTGGAGAAATCGCGGTTGAACACCGTGTATAACTCGGTGGTGTCTTCAGAGAGTTCCAAACCCTCGCACAAGCGATCGATTTGCTGACGCCAATTGTCGACCACGGTATAGACATAGTGCGACTTCTTGATTCGTCCTTCCACTTTTAATGAATACACGCCAGCATCGGCAAGCGCTTTCAAGTCCCCAAAGGCGGAATTGTCTTTCATATTGAGTGGGTAGTTGTTGCCCGTTTTGGTCGTTTCGTACTGTTCGCGACAAGGTTGACTGCAGCGTCCACGGTTTCCTGATGCGCCATTGCGAGCGGAACTGATGTAGCAAATTCCGGAGAATCCGATGCAGTATGAGCCGTGGACAAACACTTCCATCATTACGTTGTGCTCGCGACCAAATTGCGCCAGATGTTTTATTTCATCGATGTTAAGTTCGCGAGATAAGTTTACTCGGCTTGCGGTGAGCTGGTTGAGAAAGAGGATCTGGTCTTCGTTATGCGTGTTCAGTTGCGTTGAAGCGTGCACATCCACATCGGGGAAGTGATGTTTGAGAATGTAGGCCAGACCGAGATCTTGCACGATCACGCCATCGATTTTGGTGGTGTTCAGTTGGCTGAGTAAGCGAACAATCGCCGGAATTTCACTTTCTAAAATCAGTACATTCAACGTTAGGAAAATCTTACAGCTGTGCTGATGGGCCAACGTTAACACGCCATTTAAGTTATCTAAGGTGAGGTTGGTCGCTCGGTTACGAGCATTGAAGCGGTCGAGCCCACAGTAAATTGCATCGGCGCCAGCGGCAATGGCGGCTTTGATGGAATCTAAATCACCACCGGGTGCTAATAACTCAAATTGATCGCGTGTCACTACTTTTCTCTTTCTTACTAAAATAGGCGGCAAATGTTACGTATTTCACGCTTTTGATGCTCGGCTAGTTAATGCTTTATTAATCTGAATCAATTAATCCGTGTTACACGGTCGACTCTTGAGTGGGTAGAGTGCAATTCGCGATAGCGGAATCTGACTTCTATAGTTTTCCTACACTTGGTTTTTCTATATTTACAGTTTTCGACTCAGATAGAGAGGAAGGGACGACAAATGAAAAAAGTAATCATCGGGTTGGTCGTGGCGTTGACGTCATTGAGTGCGTTGGCTGGTGAGGGCGTGGTAACCGTTGCGAGCACGCATTCAGCAAAAGATACGGCGGATAAATTTGTCGCTATCGCGCAAGAAAAAGGGTTGAACGTCTTTGCGCGCATTAACCATCAAGAGAATGCCACGAAAGTCGATATGACGTTGCGACCAACTGAAGTTATCGTGTTTGGAAACCCTAAAGTGGGCACACCACTGATGATCTGTACGCAGGAGGTGGCGCTCGATTTACCCCAAAAAGTGTTGGTGTATGAAGATGCTGAAGGCAAAACGTGGTTAGCTTACAACGATCCGATGTATTTAAAACAGCGCCATCATATTGAAGGCTGCGACGAGGTATTGAACAAAATCAGCGGCGTGCTGGGCAATTTAACCAACGCGGCGGCGAAGTAGGGCTGGTTATTGGCTTCGCTTTTTTTACCCCAAAAACGAAAAAGCCAACCTCACAAGGAGGTTGGCAAATCTTACCTAGATTGGGGGAGGTAAGATCAGGAGGTGGCGAGTACGCTGTGCACTTCTGACTTAATTGAGTCAGACTGCGTACCGAAAATCGCCTGTAAACTGTCGCCAATCACTAACACATCTCGCGCGCCGAGCGCTTTTAGCTTAGCAACATCAACGTTGGCAATGTCTTTTACCGAGACACGCAGACGGGTGATACACGCATCGACTGACTTAATATTGGCTTTGCCGCCCAATGCAGCGACTACATCCACCGCAATTTCATCAGGTTGTCCGGCAATCTTCACTTCTGCAATCTCGGTTTCACGGCCCGGCGTTTTCAGATCCAACTTCACAATTAGGAAGCGGAACAAGCCGTAGTACAGCGTCGCCCAGATTGGACCGATGATGATGAACATCCACGCGTTGGTCGACATTGGGTAGTAAAGGAAGAACTGAATCGCACCGTGCGCAAAGTCCGTACTGTGTTTGATTTCCAAAAATGCGGTGATCGCAAACGCAATACCGGTGAGGAAAATATGGATTACGTACAGCACTGGCGCGACGAATAGGAAAGTAAATTCGATTGGCTCAGTGATACCAGTTAACCACGAGGTCAACGCCGCAGACATCATCAAACCGCTGACGATTTTCTTGCGCTCTGGAGACGCGCAGTGGTAAATCGCCAGTGCCGCTGCGGGTAGCGCCCACATGGAGTACATAAAGCCACCAGACAGATATCCTGCGGTTTTATCGCCCGCGAAGAAGCGAGTGAGCTCACCGGTAAACTCTTTGCCGGTTTCTGGGTCTACATAGCTGCCAACTTCAAAGAAGAACGGCGCATTCCAGATGTGGTGCAAACCAACCGGGAGTAAAGAACGTTCGCCTGCGCCGTAAACTGCCCACGCGAGTACAGGGTTTTGGTACGCTGCCCAATGAGAGAATGCATCAAGAAGTTGTCCGACAGGTGGCCATGCAAACGCGAGAATCGCACCAACGACGATCGCCGATAGACCGGTGACAATGGGCACAAATCGCTTACCCGCGAAGAAGCCCAAATATTCCGGCAGTTTGATGTTGTAGAAGCGGTTGTACATGATTGCTGCGACCGCACCGATAAAGATGCCGCCAAACACCCCGGTTTGCAGCGTCTCAACGCCCATGATGGTGGCGTCAGTTTCTAAGCCGCGCAAGCCAGTCACGATACCGAGCGATGCGTTCATAATAATTAGGCCAACTAAGCCAGCGAGCGCAGCCGCACCGTCATTGCCTTTTGATAACCCGAGCGCTACACCGACCGCAAACATCAACTGCATGTTGCCGAACACGCCTTCACCGGCGGCGAGCATCACTTTGTTGACCGCGTCTGGAATAAACGCAAAGCCCGCGTTACCAATACCCAGCATCAAGCCAGCCACCGGTAACACCGCCACAGGCAGCATCAACGACCGCCCTATTTTTTGTAGTTGTCCAAATATACTTGCAAACATGGTTTCCTCCTGACGAATGCCAGTGTTGTAGGACCTGATTCCTTCAGGTCATGTTGTTTCACGTAAGGTCAGGATGATCATAGCGAGCAAGGCGGCGCCTAAGGTTACAAAAGGCAATCAGTTTGTAAGTGGCCGCTTACAAATCTCTTACACCGAGAAGTGAAAATTGCAATCGGCTCGATTGTGAATGTGCGTTTAAGAATGCATCATATTGGCCAGCGCCAAACTCAGGGGCAGGCACAGGGACGGACACAGGGAAAGTAGGATGGAAAACAAGCAGATACTGGTCGTCGATGACAACCTAGACCTTCGCGAAGCGTTGTCAGATTACCTTGGCCGCGCTGGGTTTGAAGTGCTTTGCGCAGAAAACGGCGGCGTGATGTGGCAACTGCTCAACGATCACCATCCTGATTTAATCATCCTCGATATTATGATGCCCGGTGAAGACGGCTTTACCCTGTGCCAGAAACTGCGCAAAAACTCCGATATCCCGATCATCATGCTGACCGCCGTCACTGAAGAAGCCGACCGAGTCGCAGGGCTAGAAATGGGCGCTGACGACTACATCACCAAGTCATTCAGTCCGCGTGAACTGCTCGCACGCATCAAAACGATTCTGAGACGCAGCCAATCGACCGCCAATAGCAAACTGACGCGTAAAGTGCGTTTTGATGATTGGTTGTTAGATACCGTAACCCGGCAACTGACCCACGTCGCTAGCCGCGAAGTTAAGCAACTTAGTGGCGCGGATTTGTCGCTGCTCGGTTTGTTCGTCAACCACGCGCAATCAATATTGTCTCGCGATGACATTGCGCGCGAGATCTGGGGACGCGATGCCGACCCGTTTGAACGCGGCATTGACGTGCAGATCAGCCGCTTGCGTCATCACCTTGAAGATAAAGACCGCTCGCTGATCCTAACGGTGCGCAATAAAGGCTACATGCTGACCACGGACGTGCATTATGAGAATTAAACGCTGGACAGGCTCACTGGTCGTTCGCACCAGTGTGTTCCTGTTGCTGGTGATCATTCTGGCGCAGGTATTATCTGGGATTATCTGGTATCAACACGCCAGCGAACGCGATAAAGAAGGCCTGACCACCACGGTCAAAAGCTTAGCACTGAGCGCTTCTTCCACCATCGCTTTCTTTCAAACCCTCCCTTCGGAATACCGCCACTTGGTACTCAATCAACTGCGCAACATGGGCGGTACGCGCTTCTTCGTCTCACTCAACAATCACCAGATTGACGTCGACCCACTGCCAGAGAGCGAACGCAAAACGTTGGTCATCAACCAAGTTCGCGAGGTTTTGGAAAGCGAGCTGAGCGGCATTCCTAATATCGAGGTGGAATTCACCCAGCGCGACAAACTCAAAGTGTTCAACAACGAGCTACCTATCGATGAACTGCCACTATTGTGGGCGCATTATTCGCTTTCGTTTGGTGACCTCAATCCGCCTATTCTGGTGATGCAGGTCGAAGTCGCACAGAACGAATGGTTTTATCTCGCGGCGGTGCTACCCGCGCCTTACATCAACCTAGAGACTAACTATTTTGAGCTGCGCCAATGGCTGACGCTATTGCTGTCCGCGCTAATGTTGTTGCTGTGTACCTGGTTTATCGTTCGCAAAGAAATTCAACCCATTCGAGAGCTGGCAAAAGCCGCAACCCTGATGTCGAGCCGATTAGACGTGCCCGAAGTCTCTGAGCGAGGCAGTAACGAACTGAAAGCGGCAGTACGTGCGTTTAACAAAATGAACCGACGCATCGACAGCCACATTAAAGACCGCGAAATGCTGTTCAGCGCCATCTCCCACGATCTGAAAACACCAATTGCCTGCCTAAAACTACGAGCGGAAATGCTGGATGATGACGCCGACCGAGAACGCTTTATCCGCCTGAGTAACGACCTAGACTTGATGGTCAAAGGCGCATTGCAATGCATTAAAGAGACCGATATCCACGAGGAAATCGAGCCGATCAATTTCACCCAACTGATTCAGCACATTTCCGCCAATATCGCCGATGCGCCGGACGCGATTCGCATCCACGGTGAAATCCGCACCCACTTTGCTGGTAAACCGTTAGCGATTAAGCGCTGCATTCAGAATCTGGTCGACAACGCGCTCAAATACGGCCATCAAGCGGATATTACGCTGAGTGAAAGCCCAGAGTCGATCCAGATTGAAATTGAAGATCACGGTGATGGTGTTGACGATTTATTACTTGAAAAGCTCTGCCAGCCATACTTCCGCGCTAGCAACGATAAAGAAGGCAGTGGGCTGGGGTTAACCATTTCACAGAGTATTGCAAAGGCTCATGGCGGCAACTTGTTGCTGAGCCATTCTCAGTTTGGCGGCCTCTGCGCCACGCTGACTTTCCCGAGAGACTGACTATGAACAAACTGGCATTCTTGTTCCCACTGTTGCTCGCCCCTTGCGTCGCTCACGCTGAGTCGCCACAAGGGGTAGAGTTTTTACATTGGTGGACTTCTGACGGCGAGCAGCAAGCGCTGCAAACACTTAAAGCTCAGCTAAAACGGCACGATATTGAGCTGCTGCAAAGCCCGGTGTTAGGCGGTGGTGGTGACAGCGCGATGACGGTACTGCAAGCTCGCGCGCTGGCGGGCAATCCACCGAGCTTCGCGCAAATCGAAGGGCCAAGTATTAAAGCGTGGGATGCCATCGGTATTTTGCACAACGTCAACGCGGTAGCGGATGAGCAGCGCTGGGACGAGGTGCTCTACCCGCTGTCTATCGAAATCAATAAAACACAAAACGGCTATATCGCCCTGCCACTTACGCTGCACCGTTTGAACTGGTTGTGGGTCAACCACAAGCTGCTTAAACAACTGAATCTGTCCGCGCCGAAAAATTGGCAAGAGATGTTCACCGCCATGGAGCTTGCTAAGCAAAATGGCATTGTACCGATCGCGGTCGGTGAGCAGCCGTGGCAAGTCGCCCAACTTTTCGAGAACTTAGTGATCTCCACTGGCGGCGTTGAGTTCTACACCAATGCAATGGTTAAACTTGAGCGAGACAGCATCGACAGTGATACCCTGCGCCAAGCGTTGACGCAATTTCGCCGCCTCAGTTTGTTGATCGACAACCAATTACCCGACAGTAAGTGGGATACGGCGACCCAAGCGCTAGCCGACGGTCAAGCGCTGTTTCAAATCGGTGGAGATTGGATTTTAGGTGAGCTGCTCGCCAATCAAGTCTCAGTCCCGCAAGAGGTCGGCTGTTACCCAACGCCTGACAGCGATGGTGTATTCCTCTACAACATGGACAGCTTGGTGTTTATGTCGAGCAAGTCGTTTTCTGCCGAGGCGGCTCAGCAAACCGCAAGCGCGCTGGCAGATGTCGAGTTTCAAGCTAAGTTCAATAAGGTAAAGGGCTCGATTCCGGTACGTACCGATATCGACATCAGCGATTTTAATCCGTGTCAGGTCCAGTCATATCAAGACTTTCACTACGGCGTTAAACACAACCTCGCTGTGCCGAGTATGATTGATTCGATGGCGGTCAATCCGGTTGCCCAGCAAGCGATAAACTCGGAAATTTTCCGTTTTTACCGCAACCCCAAGATGGAACCCGACGAGCTGATAAAACGCATTATTGCGATTTCGAAAAGCGGTTAATGGCAATGAATCTGTGCCGAGATGGAATAAAAAAGCCCCAATGATTGGGGCTTGAGTGAAGCGAAGTATGCCGTTTAGAAATAGTGGAAGATCGGCGGTTCATGCATCAAGAAGTTTTGATGGGAGATGTTCCACGCATAGGCGCCCGCTAAGGTAAACACAACATAATCACCAATATCGGCGTGGGCGACGTGTTGATTGCGTGCCAGCACATCTTTGGGCGTACAAAGCTGGCCGACAAAGGTCGCTTGTGCATGCTGAATTGGATGAGAAATCTCATGGTGTTGCTCGCTTTTCAGGATGACAAATGGATGATCATGGCTCTGTGCTGCTGGCGTGCGGAAATGGTGGGTTCCTCCTCGCGCGATGACAAAGTTTTCGCCAAGATTTTGCTTAATATCCAGCACTTCCATCACGTAATAACCACATGCCGCCGTGATGAACCGTCCGCATTCAAAACGCAGTGTCCAATCTTGCACTTGCTCTTTGGCGATCAGGAATTCCAACTTGTCGCAAAACTCCATCCACGGAAAGTGTTGCTCAGGCTTTTGGTAGTTAATACCCATGCCGCCGCCCAAGTTGATCATCAGCTCACCGAGTTCAAACTCTTGTTGCCACGCTTTCACGACTTGGAAATAGCGCTGCATCAACGCTAAGTGACGTTCAACATCGAGCTGATGCGACATCAAGTGAAAATGGAAGCCTTTGAGTGACACTTGCGGGAAATCGCGCAGCAACATCAAAGCATTACTCAGTTCGGACTCGTCCAAACCAAAAGGAGTCGGCTTGCCGCCCATCGCCAACTTGCTGAGCGTGATGTCGCCGATATCAATGTTCATACGTAAAAAGATCGAAGTCGGGCGATTGAGGCGCTCGGTTAGTGCTCCAATGCGTTGTAGCTCAGTGAGGCTTTCGACGTGAATCGCATCGACATCAAGTTCAATCGCTTGTTGCAATTCATTTGGCATTTTTCCTGGGCCGCCGAAGATCAATGGCTTATCGAGTTGTTGCTGGTGGAGGTGTGTCAACTCCCCGCCAGATGCCGCTTCAATACCATCGACATACGGCGCGAGCGTGTTGAGAATCGGGCCCGATGGATTGGCTTTGGCTGCGTAAAATAGCTCGACATTTCTCGGCAAAACGTGACGCAGTTGTTTGATGTGTTCTTCTAAGGCGCTTAGGTCATACACGTACGCGCACAAGGGTTGACTTTGCTGCTGTGCGAGCGTGTGAATTTGCTGGCTAACGCGTGTCGGTAGAGAGAGTGAATTAGACATGTTGCGCTCCTTTTTCGTGTTGCTGCCAAGGCGCGGCGACTTGGGTATAGCCCGACTCCTTATCGGCTTTTTGCATCAAACGCGTGGTGAAATTATTTTTGCTTGGGAAGTGACCGCCATTTAGCAACGTTTCTAGTTCCGGTTGTTTTCCATTCACTGATTGCCAATGCACAATGGCACTTTGCACCGCATTCCACAGCGTTTGCTCTAGTGGCTCATCACCTTCTGCGATGAAGAAAATCGCTTCGCTGATGTTGTTGATAAAGGTGCAGTATCCGATGCGATTCCAGCCTTGTTCGCGACTGTAGTAAACCGATTGTCGTGCGCGTTCAGACAAGTCAGTTAATGTTTCTGCTGGCCAGAACTCCGGCAGTAATTTAGTGCCTTCCAAATCACGAATCCAAACACAACACGGCATCTCTTGCTCAAAGCCAATCAGGGTGTTTTGCAAATGCGGCTCAAACGCCACCCCGTGTTTGAAGTAGTAATTAAATACGCCCGGGATCAGGCAATGCAAATAGCGTTCAAACCAAAGTGTCGCGATGTCGGAATAGCGATTTTGCGTAGTACGCGCTTTGTTTTTAAGGCGTTGAGCAATGCAACTGTTGCCGTTTTTGTCGTAAGCAAACAGAGCGCCAGCGAGGGTTGGTTTCAAGATGTCGACTTCGCTCAGCGAGAAATTTTCGCGATACAAAATCCCAAACGATTCGCGCGCTTTGGTGTTGTCGTCCCAGTTGTGCTCAGCGACACTTTCTAGATTCAACGTGGTGGCGTAAGGCTCTGTCATCACTTTAAATACGGGGTTGTGCAGCTGTTCGTTTTCTCTAATTGGTTTGAGAATCGACGTGAGCTGCACGGCGCTGTCGAGTTCGTACCACGCGTTTTTGCGCACGCAATTGGTTAATCGTACGTTGATGGAGAATTTCGCAAACCAATCCATATCTGGGTGGTAGAGGGTACGAACTGAAGAGGTCGGCTGCATCTTTTCACCATCTAAACCCAGTGGCGTGATCTTGCCTTGTTCAATGGCACGCTTCACGCTTGGGTTGCTCAAAATGGTGTAGCTTTCCCAAGGATGGCAAGGGTAGAGGGTCTTCCCATTGCTGGTGGCGTGTTGTGGCGCGAGCTGTTGTAGCATGTGCTGAGCAGGGTTAGCTTCTCCGTCGGAACTCAGCACATCAAGTAAGGACGTATCCACTTCAAACCAGTACAACGGGACTTGCGCGCCGACTTCTGGAGAAAACGCCAAGAGATCATCCATGGTGACGCCCGAACGACTTTTCGGGGTCGGATGGAAAGTATGCCCCCAAATCAGAGATTGTTCCGAAGCGATAAATTCGTTGTGATGCGATTTGGGCGCGACGTTGAGAAACTGCTCGGTAACCAGCACGCTATTTTCCAGTTGTTCGATCAGCTCATGGTTAAATGGGATCGCCAATACCTGCTTTAGATAGTTAAGCAAAAGCGTAAGAGTTTGCGTGGCATCCAATTTCGCCCAACCAGAACCCGGCATTTTCGCCCAAGGCAGTTCTGCCAATTTGATTTTGCCCAGTTTGCTCGCGTAGTGAATCGGCAAAACCAACAGACCATTTTGTTGAGACAGATGAACGGCTACCCGCTGCTTGGCGGAATAGTTGCGTTTTAACGTTTGGGGTAGCGATGTCGATTGGTAGTGCCATTCCACTTGTTGATTCGGCAGTGCAAATTCACGTAAGTAACAATTAAGAACACCCATTATCGTGTTGAGTTGGGCTTTCTCACGATTGAGCTGCACATCATGCGCGCGCAACTCGCTAGTCTGAGAGGATTGAGTTTGTAACATGTTGATTTCCAAATTTTGAGTGGAGAACCAGCGCGATCAAGGTGATTACGCTGACTATCGCAGAAAGTAGGAAAGGAACCTCAAGTAGCCCCAAGCTAGAAATGAAAGAAGCGCAAAATCCCGCTGCCACGCCACCCCATTTGGACATGGCATCAAAGCGAGAAAATACTTTGCCACTGAGTTTGCGATCCAGATTGCTCGCAAGATGCTGATGCAATCCGTGATAACAACACACCATCGCGATGCCGAAGATAATTCTCGCAGCAATGAGTGCGGTTTCGGACGCAATCAAATGCAAGGCAGAGCTCACGGCAAGCAATGCAAACCCAAGCCACAACGTGCGCAGCGGTTGATGGCGATTCAACCCATCTGACAACACGTGGATTTTGCCTGCCAGCAACAGATAGACGCCATGCGGCAGTGCGTACAAAAAACCGATCCATGCGTGGTTAGTGATGCCATATTGCTGCACAAACGGCGAGAAATAAGGAAAGGTCACCACCATAGAAAACGCAAACCCGAACTGAGCAAAGAAGATCCAACGAATGGCATGCATTGCGTTTTTCTGTGCAATGGGTTGTTCTTGCTGAGATTCTGAGTTTGGCTTTTCGAGGTTTTGTTCGGCAGGTGTATCCACTGGCAGTGCTAGCGTGATGCCCATCGCAATTAAAGGCAAAACGCATAACCAAAGGTACGCGTTGAGCGGGTTGGTCTCTGACAAGCTCCAGCCGAGCCCAATGGGCGCAACGATCAGCGCCAAGCGAGCAGATAGTTGGGTTTTATTGAGTGACTTGCCGAGTGTTTTGGCTTCTTTAATTTGACTAGATAAGTAGCTGTTCGAGGCGGCCATGGTGCCGCCAAAGGTTCCTTGAACAATTAGACCAAACACAAACATGGCGAGGTTGTCTGCCAAGCCGCACAGCGCAAACCCTGCTGCAAGGCCAAGTTGCGCACGCAAGAGTGAGCGGCGGCGACCGTAGCGATCGGCAAAGTTGCCCCAAAATCGCGCCGCCAACGCAGTACAAAACGTGGGTAGGATAAACAATACCCCTGCCCAGTCCGCATCAATGCTTGCGCCTAACGTTGGCAATACGACGGGTAGAAATAGCGGCATACCTAACGCGGCAAACGCAGCGATAAAGTGGCACAACAACACACTGTAGATGAGTTTGGTCATAATCGTTTAACGTACGCTTTTTTTGATGGCTTCTAAGTAGGCTCGCTGTGCTTCTTCGCTAGAAAGCAGTAAGAAGTTCGGAGCCGACAAACCATAGAACTTGTTGATGTCACTCGCGCCGGAGGCTTCTTTCGAGAGCAAACTGCCAGAGCTCAACAAGTACTTGGCGTACAAATCAGGTGCCTCTTGCAGTAACTCGCGTGCCAGTTTTGTCTCTAACCCTTCGCCTTCTAATCGGTTGAGTTGCTCTGCAATGCTTTTGGCCACGATAGCGTAAAGCGATGCTGAAGAGGCAATGCCCTTCGCTGCCATGGCTTCTACAATCGCTGCAATATCCAGTTGTAATGTGATGGTGGTAAACATCTGACCGAGCGCCAATTCATTGTCGACTTTGATGCGTTGGTCGAGCAGTTCATCGCAATCCACTGGAATTGTTCCTGCGCCCTGTTTTTGGGCGGCATGATCTGTTGCAAAGTGGAAGCGCTCTGGCCAAATTCGCGCTGCGTCGTTGTCTTTCATCGCGAGCGTCATTTTGCCCTGTTGATCAAATGCAACGATGGCGTTTTGCTGGTTGGACTCCAATGCGATGCCATAACGAAGCCACAAGGTAAGGTGTACTTGGCATAATAGGTCGACGTAATCTTGGAACCACGCCAGCGTATCTTGTTGATAGTACTGCTCTGCCAAATGTTCTAAGAACAAGCGGTCGTCAGGCATTGGGCTTGCCAGTGCGGCAACCGGAACTAACGCTTTGTCTTCGCAATGGGTAAGTGGGTACTCACGTACGATGTACGCGAAGGTTTTATCCTCGCCGACGTGTCCACCGTGTTTTTCGTTGCAATGGAACAAGCGACTGTTTAAGTCGGCGTCCGTTTGTTCAAGGTGGCTGAGTAGGCGTTCAAACCAGTGGCCGTCATACAGTGTTGAAGGCTTGATTAAGCGAATATTTTTCGTGCCTAGCGAGCGCATGATCAGCGGAACTTTGATGTGAATATGCGGCGCGTCGTTGACTACCACAGTACGAACGGAAAGCGTTGGCGTCACGTCTAGGTACGTAAACGGCGCTTCTATCATGCCTTCGGGGAAGGCTTCTAAAGAGCGAAGGGTGAGCGGATGCGCAGGGAACAGTACGTGGCTCAGTGCAAAATCAGCAGGAAGCCCCACTTGCTCCATCGTCGGCCAGCAATCAGGTTGTTCGCTGGTTAATGTCACCAGTGATTTTTCAATCGCAATCCAATGCAGAGCAAAGCTTTGTGCGAACTCGGGCGCGTACTTAGCAAGGTCTTCATCGCTCAGGCCAAACTTCGCCCGCGCAGTTGGATAGTATGGGTGGTCAAGGTAAGAAGCGATCTGGTCGGCTAGCAGCAGTTTTTGATGCCAAGAACCAAGCTCAGATATTGGTTGAGAAATGTGGTCTGCGTGATGATGAAACGCTTGGTCACACAGCGCTTTGTGTTTCTCTGCACATTCCAGTTCTTGAAGGTATCCCGCCAATAATTCGTGAGAGCTCTCATGCGCCAATGTCGTTAGTAGTGCAATCCACTCTTTGTAATGTTGTTGATGCTCGACTTGGCCATTTTTCTCCACCCACCAACCTTGTGGTGTTTCGTCATTGGCGTGACCGTAGCGCCAGTGCTGCATGTAATACGTTGGCGCAACGGGTAAATACAACGTGAAATCAGAGTTGGCAAATATCAGCCAGACTTGCTCGCCTTGAGGAACAATTACCCCTTTTTGCGCATCGCTACTGAACTTGGCTTTTGACAAAATGCCAAACATGTCTTCGCGTAAGCAAGTGTCGATCAATCGTTGCGTTAGATACAAAGCGTTGTCGTTCATGCTGCCACCTCACGAGTCGGAGCTAGATCGAAATTGCTAAGCGCGTTCTGCAGCGCTTGGTCGAGGTTTCGCCCTGATGGTGAGACAATCGAAATTCGGGCGAGATAATCCTTATTGGAATAACTCTGTTGGAAGTGTTCTCCCGCGTTTTTTAGTACCTGTTGTTGGGTGATGATATCGTCATCGTGTTGGGTGAACGACGTCGAACCTCCGTCGATCACACCACTGTGTTCGGCAACCACGTAGTGCACGTGCGCTGAACCATGAATTTGGTAATCGCCGTCCAATCTTCGACCCAGATGCAGACCCAAAATCGTGCTAAACCAGCCGAAGTGAGCGAGATTGTTGAGCAAGAATTCGCGGCCATCTCCAATACTGCGGTAGTTAATTTCCACCAGAACCGGGCCATTTTCCGTAATGATAAATTCGCTGTGGCAAACTCCAAAACCAACGCCGAACGCTTTCAGCTGAGCCAAGCAAGCTTCTCGGTGAGCAATGCCGTTTGGTCCGTTCCAGTCTGCGGCGGTTTCGATAAAGTAAGGCGGCTCTGAGAGCGACACATCAAAACCGCCCACGGTGATAAGTTGGTTACCATCTCCCAGAGTTTCGAGCGTAACCAACGGCCCTTGAAGGAACTGCTCCACCAGAATGGCGGCGTTTGGGTGTTTTTGCCAAAACGCCTCGCAGTAAGCATCGAGCTCGCTTTGGGTGTCACAGCGTTGCACATCTAAACTCGCCACGCCTTCTTTGGGTTTCGCTACGACAGGAAAGGCCATGCCTAATGCCACATTCGAATGGCGGTGCAGCAAACAGCTTTGTGTGTTGGGTAGGGCTTTTTCATTCAACACTTGTCGAGTTAAGTGTTTGTTTTTGGCCTTTAACGTGACAGACCAATCTTTGGCTGGTAGACCAAAAAATTGCGCGCAGATGGCGGTGGAAGTTTGTAAGTGATCACTATTGCTGAAAATAGCGTCTGGCTTTAGTTCATGCTCCGTGATGGTTTCGATGAGTTCTAATGGGTTGAAGACATCACATTCTAGAATGGTATCCGGATTAAAGTGACTATCACGACTCGCCAGCTCTAAATGGCTGAGCTTATGGTCGGTGATAAGAACGACGTGAAGGTCCATCGCTTTAGCTGCAGGCACGAAGCCGTGAGTGACTGCATCGTTAACGACATGACTTACGATAATCATCGTAGATTTCATGAGCTTTCCTAATTTTCTAACATTTTCTTCTAACGTTGATAAAGTCGCTCACGGTCGTCTTCCAATGTGCCTCTCGCGAGACGGAGGGCAGAAGTTTTAGTGTTTATTGTTATTATGTTTGGTTTTTTTTGTTGTTAGTTGTGTTTTTAGGGTAAATAAATATAGAGCATAAAATTAATATTGCAAATAGAAATAATATTTGTTCTTATTTCCATCCGTTGGCTTTATAACAACTAAACGGAATTATGGAATGAATAAATTATTGACCCTGACCCCCTTGGCGGTCGCGATTGGTTCTTCACTAGTAGCACCAAGCGCAGTGGCTTCAGAAGAGACGAACTCAACCTCATCAGCAACTGAAACGATTCAAGTCTTCGGGCATCAGTACGAAGGTTATGCTGAACACATGCCTCAATCAGGCACCAAAACCGATGTGGAATGGCTTGATGTGCCACAAGCGGTATCCGTAGTAACGAAAACAGAAATGCAAGACCGAGGCGCGGTGCGTTTAGTGGATGCGCTAGATGGGGTAGCCGGGGTCAATAACACCTTGGGCGAAGGCAGCCGTGACCAGTTCATGATTCGCGGTTTTGATTCACTCAACGATATGTACCGTGATGGCTTGCGAGATGACGGTACGTTGCAGTCTTACCGCAGCTTAGCGAATGTTGAACGCGTTGAAATTGTGAAAGGTCCTGCGGGTGCTTTGTATGGCCGTGGTTCGGCTGGGGGCATCATCAACTTGGTGACGAAACGCGCTAACGGTGAGAATTTTACTCACGTAAACGGCAGTGTAGGTAGCAACAACCAGTATGTCGGTCAGGTCGACAGCTCAATGGCGTTTTCAGATAAGGTCAACGGGCGGATTAACTTGGAGTACCGTCAAGCCGACTCGTACGTTGATCATGTTGATTCAAACGATTTCTTCATTGCACCGACCATTCGTGTGCTACCAGCGGATGGTCACACCATTGATATTGACGTGGAATACGCCCATCAAGAACTAGTGCCATATCGTGGTGTGCCATCAAAAAATGGCAAGCCAGTTGATTTGCCAGTAAGCACTTACTTTGGCGGCACAAACGACTATCAGGAGTCAGACAGTCTCCGTATTGCGGTGGATTACGAATGGCGTCTGACTGATCAATGGGTATGGAACAACCGAGCGGCGTTCAACCATATCGAACTTGAGCAAAAAGGCACGCGTCAGGGCAAAGTGACGGGTAATGAAGTGTCTCAAACCGTTAACAACTTTGGTTACGATCCACGTACTACGACCACTTTACAATCTGAGCTGATTTGGGAAACCAACGACAACCAATTGATGTTGGGCGCGGATTTCAACCAAATTGATATTGACCTGACGTTGGCAAGTGACAAAACGCTTCCCCCGCAAAATATCTACAACCCAGTTGTGGGCCCAACACCCGATCCGGGCTTTAAGCCATTTCGTGACAATACCACCACCACGACAGGTTTGTATGTGCAAGACGTCTATACGTGGGGCGACCTTTCTTTGATCGGTAACGTGCGTTACGACTCGATGGAGCTCGAACAACAAAAAGCGGGCTCAGATAAGGAAAAATTGGATGATGACAAAGTCAGCTACCGTGCTGGTTTGGTATACCGCATCAATTCCGACACATCCGTATACGCCAGTTTAGCGCGCTCTTGGCAGTTACCGTACGCTGGTATCTACATCAATCCAAAATTGGCGGAATTCTTCCACACCGACTTAAAAGAGGTGGGTGCGAAAGCGTACCTCTTGGATAACGCATTAATGTTGAATGCGGCACTGTTCCAGATTGATCAAGAGCAACCACAAACTAACGTGGACGGCGATGTGATCGATAAAATTGAAGTGCGTCACCAAGGCATTGAATTAGAGGCTCGCGGCCAAATCACCAAACAGTGGGACATCTCTGTGGGTTACAGCTATTTGGATGCGGAAGACAAAGCCACAGGCAAAAAGCCTAACGATGTATCAGACCACTTGTTCTCTCTTTGGAGCACTTACCAATTGGATGACAACTGGCGTTTAGGCGGTGGTGTGAAGTACGTGGGCGACCGTTACGCAGGTAACGACGAAGCCGTCGCACTTGGCGATTACACAACGGTGGATTTGATGGCGGCGTACACCACTGGTCGTCACAAAATCCAAGCGAACGCTTACAACATTTTGGATGAGAAATACATTCTTGGCGCAACAAACGGCACGTCTGGCTTAAACCAGATTGGCTACGGCGCACCGGCCGAGTTCATGCTCAGCTACGGATATCAGTTCTAGGCTTTTTGTGCGTAGTTAGCGCCTGTTAGCCAATTTTTACCTCATATTGAGGATGTTTAGCCCCGAGAGCCTACGGGATGTATTCTGTCCGAGGCTCAATTTCTCGCAAAGGAGATCTTAATGTCTTACCAGAATTTGGATGGTAAAGTGCGTGTACGTGCTGGTTTGTCTACCACTTACAGTGTGCTTGCGATTGCAATCGCTTCTGCCACATCCATGAGCGCGGTTGCCGCTCCTGCTAAAAAAGAACAAACTACCGCGATGGAAACTGTCGTTGTCACTGGTAGCGTGATTGGTAAATCTGAAATTGAAGACGTCAAAGAGTACCCTGGTGCTCGTACCGTCATTACCCGTGATCAAATTGAGAAAACCGCCGCAGGTTCGATTGATAACGCGCTGCAGCGCGTGCCGGGTATTAAAGTTCAGGATGAAAGCGGAACGGGCGTATTGCCTAACATTTCCGTACGTGGTTTGAAAGCAAGCCGTAGTGGTCATGCTCAGTTTTTGATGGATGGTGTACCGCTAACACTTGCGCCATATGGTCACACTGGTCAGTCTATCTTCCCAGCAACACTGTCGATGCTTGATCGTATTGACATTGTACGCGGTGGTGCCGCAGTACAGTACGGCCCAAACAACGTCGGTGGTGTGATCAACTTAGTGACCAAACCGATTCCACACACGTGGCAAACTGAAATCAGTAACCGCCTTACCGTGTTTGATGGCGGTGATGCGCCGCTGAATGATTTTTACCTGCGCACGGGCGGCTGGTTAAGCGACACGTTTGCACTGCAGTTGGAAGGTAACTTCCTAAAAGGTGAAAGCTTCCGTGAACATTCCGATACGGACGTGAAGAACTTTCAAGCTAAAGCACAATGGCTACTGAGTGATACTCAAGAGATTCAAGCATTCCTGCAACGTTACGATGCTGAAACGCAAATGCCGGGCGCACTTTCGCCACAAGATTACGAGCAAGATCGTCATCAATCGAAACGTCCTTACGATGATTATGAAGGTAAGTCGACGCGCTGGAGTGTTAAGTACATCCACGATTTGCCATTTGCCGACAGTGCCGAGCTAGAAGTGCTAACGTTTGGTCACAAGTCAGAGCGTCTTTTCAAGTGGGGCTTTAACAGTGCGGGTGGCCATTGGGCGGATCCGGCTCTGCCTGCGACGGACGTTCGTACCTCTCCACGTGAATTTACCGTGTACGGCATAGAGCCGAAAATGGCGATGTATTTTGGTGAAGGCAAATCCGTTACCCAAAACTGGATCGTGGGTACTCGTTATGTTAACGAAGACATTGACTACAAACTCACTCAGACTCCAATCGCTGGTGGCGCAACCAAAGTGCCGCGTGATTGGCATTTAGATACGGATGCGTTTGCTGGTTACGTCAGTAACGAGATTGGCTTGTTCAATGATACGTTGAAGGTAACGCCAGGGCTGCGTGTTGAATCGGTTCTCATGACGTTTACCGATCGCGGTAAAAAGCAAACGGCAGACAACAAGGTGACCGAATGGCTGCCGGGTTTGACGGTGGCATACAACGTGACTGACCAGTGGGTAACGTATGCGAACGCGCAAAAATCACTTCGTGCGCCACAAATTGCCTACATCCGAGGCTTGGGTGAAGAAGGGAGCGAACTGGCTTGGAACTACGAAGTTGGCGCGCGTTACACCCAAGATGCGACCAGTTTTAACGCTGCACTTTATCGCATCGATTTTGAAGACCAACTGCAATGGCAAAGCTCAACGCAGACCTTCGATAACATCGGAAAAACACTTCACCAAGGTTTAGAGCTTTCTGCTCGTTACGTACCTGAAGCACTACCTGCACTGAGTTTAGGCGCAAGCTACAACTATCTAGACGCTACGCTTGAAGAAGAAGGCGCGAATAAAGGTAATCAACTGCCTTACACCTCTAAGCATCAGCTTGGTTGGGATGCAACCTACGCATTTTACGGCATGGACACCACGCTATCGGGCTTCTACTTCAGTGACTCGTATACCGATAACGCCAACACCAGTGCCGAAGATGCAACAGGCGCAACGGGTAAAGTACCATCTTACATGGTGTGGAATTTCAACTTGGGGACGGATTTATACAAAGACGACAAAGGCAAGTTACGCATGAATGTTGCGGTGAACAACTTGTTTGACGAGGAGTATTACTTCCGCGGGATTGATACAAGCCCAGTTGGTCGGTACCCAGCTCCGGGACGCTCTTACACACTGGATCTGAACTATCAGTTTTAAGCGTTTCGTTCACCGAGTTTGAAAAGAAAAGTCGCCAATTTACCTTGGCGACTTTGCCGATCTTAGGTACTGGAAAACTCTTAGCACTGGAAAAAAGCAAGATGAAAAATAAAAAACAATTTACGATCAAACACTTTTCAACCGTTTTGCTGATGCTACTGAGCTCAGTTTTTATGTCATTTTCCGCAAGTGCTCAGGTGCGTAGCGTGCAAGATGAGCAAGGCACTTTTGAGCTAGAAGCGATACCTCAACGTATTGTGGTTTTGGAGTTTTCGTTTGTGGACGCTCTGGCGGCCGTCGATGTCTCACCGGTAGGCGTCGCCGATGACAACGATGCCACACGAGTCATTCCTGCTGTTCGTGCCAAGGTTGAGCCATGGCAATCGGTCGGCATGCGCTCGCAACCGAGTTTAGAGGCGATTGCGGTGCTCAAGCCGGATTTGATCATTGCTGATGCAGAACGTCATCGCGCGATTTATCAAGATTTGCAGCGAATTGCGCCAACTTTGCTGTTAAAAAGCCGTGGTGAGACGTATAAAGAAAACCTCGAATCTGCACAGAAAATCGGGGTTGCGATTGGCAAGCAAGAGCAAATGACGCAACGCATTGAGCAGCACAAACAGAACATGGCAGAGTTCAAACAGCATTTTTCGACACAAGAAACCATTCAGTTTGGTGTGGTTTCCGACAAAGGGATGTGGCTGCATAGCCCGGTTTCTTACGCTGGCGGCGTTTTGAGCACTCTAGGCATCCAAAGCCCGCTGGCTCCATCTGAGCGCAATGCGTATATCCCAACCAGCTTCGAACTTTTACTAAAAACCAACCCTGATTGGTTACTCGTTGGACTTTACTCTCAACCAAATATCGTGGATGAATGGCGAAAAAATCCATTATTTAAGCTGTTAACTGCGGCGAAAAAGCAGCAACTGGTAGAAGTCTCTCCGGAACTGTGGTCATTAAATCGCGGCATGTTGGCGGCGGAAGAAATTGCCCGCAACCTTGAAGCGTTATTGGGGCGCTCATGAGTGCGTCGATAATCTCAGAAAGCCCGTCTTCGGTTAGCAAATCGCATTGGAAAGCGAGCTTGTTTGTCTGTGCTATGGCGTTGTGTACGCTCTCAGGCTATGCAGCCTCAATGATTGGCTGGTCCAACTTTTCTTTGAGCGTTAATGATCTGACAAGCTATTGGTTTGCGTTTGATGAGGGCAATATGCTGCATCAAATCCTCGCGACGCTGCGTGCGCCTCGTGCCTATGCTGGGTTATTAATTGGCGCTTCGCTTGCGGTATCCGGAGTGCTGATGCAAGGATTAACTCGTAACCCTTTGGCGTCGCCATCCATTCTCGGCATTAATGCCGGTGCGGCGTGTTTTATGGCCTTGGCGTCCATCGGCGTACCATTCTTTAGTCAATTGAACCCAATCATCAACGCAGTACTCGGCGCGCTACTAAGTGGTGGTGCGGTCATGTTGTTGGGCGGTTTTTTCTCCGCGCGTTCTCACCCATTACGTTTAGTGCTAGCGGGCATTGCCATCAGTGCACTGCTGATAGGGTTAACTCGTGCGTCGGTAATTTTGGCAGATGACATGGCTTACAGCGTGTTGCATTGGTTAACGGGTTCACTCTCTGCGGTAGATTCTGAGCAGTGGCAGCAACTGTGGCCTTTTGCGACTTTAGGTTTGGTGCTCGCCATGGGCTTAGCGCGAAACTTAAATTTACTCGCGTTGGGGGACGAAGTTGCTGTTGGGCTAGGTGGTAACATTCGTCTTACGCGATTTATCAGTGGTTTAGCGGTTGTGCTGTTGGCAGGAACTAGCGTAGCGATTGCTGGGCCAATTGGCTTTGTCGGGTTGTTAGTGCCGCACTTGGTACGCCCGATTGTTGGTCACAACTATCACATTCTCATTCCGGTTTCCGCCTTGTGTGGCGCGGCATTGGTGACGTGGTCAGATGCTTTATCACGAGCGATTGCCTTTCCGGCTGAAACGCCAGTGGGCGTGATTACCGCGCTGTTGGGCACACCTTGCTTTATCGCGATTGCAATGAGGAAATCATCATGATGAATCAAACCAAACTGTTTGCATTAGTTGGATTGTTGCTGATTGCGGCTTCTCTCACGCTGTTTGTTGGCGCGGCGAACATGTCGGCTCAACAGGTTTTTGCATTACTGTTTTCTTTCTCTGGCTCGGACTTTGTGATTCACCAATATCGACTGCCGAGAATGTTGCTCGCCATTGGCGTGGGCGCTGGGTTGGGGCTGTCAGGCGTTTTAGTTCAAGGCGTCATCCGTAATCCACTTGCCTCACCAGATTTAATGGGGATAAGCGCCGGAGCAGGACTGGCGGCTACCGCTTGTTTGGTGCTGTATCCGAATGCGCCAGTGGCAATGTTGCCGATGGTCGCCATGGCGGGAGGCTTGCTTGCTGCTGGCTTTATTGCTGTGCTGGCTTACTGGTCGAAACCAACACCAGCACGTTTGGCGCTGATTGGTGTTGCTGTCAGCGCATTTTTAGCCAGCGGTATCGACTTTCTTCTGATTGTGCACCCTATTGAAATCAACACGGCGATGGTCTGGCTAACGGGCAGTTTGTGGGGACGAAACTGGCAACAAGTACCGTTAATTTGGAGTGCTCTATTGCTGCTACTGCCATTGGCGTTTTGGCTGGCATGGCGGTTAGATGTGATGGGACTGGGAGAAGAAAGCGCCACTACGCTTGGCACGAAACCAAGACAGATCCAAATTCTTGCGCTGATTGCTGCCGTGCTATTGGCGAGCATCAGCGTGTCTGTGGCAGGTACAATAAGCTTTGTTGGCCTTCTTGCGCCGCATCTTGCGCGTTTGCTGTTTGGCCACAACCACAAGTTGTTGATTCCTGCCGCGGCAACCCTTGGCGCTTTGTTGGTGATTTGTGCCGATGGTTTAGCGAGAGGCTTACAGCCGCCAATTGAGCTACCAGCGGGAGTGCTGACATCTGTTATTGGCGCACCATATTTCATTTTTCTTTTGTATCGTTATAGAGGTTGGTAAGCATGTTACGAACGCAGAACTTATCCGTCGCGTACGGCAAACAGACCATCATTCCAGATCTCTCTTTGTCGATTCCTCAAGGTAAAATTACCGCACTAGTTGGCCCAAATGGTTGCGGTAAATCGACATTATTAAAAACCTTGGTACGCATTAACAAGCCAGCTTCCGGCCAAGTGTTGTATGACGAAAAACCACTAAGCAACTACGGCGATAAACGCTTGGCGCGTTCGTTGTCTTTGCTGCCGCAAATTCTTGTCAGCCCTGAAGGTATTACCGTCAGAAAACTGGTCGAATATGGCCGCTCGCCTTACCTCTCTCATTGGGGCAGGTTAAGTCAACAAGACAAAGCCTTAGTCGAGCAAGCAATGCAAGATACTGGCGTGATAGAGTTTGCTGACAAGCCAGTTGAATCGTTGTCTGGTGGTCAAAGACAAAGGGCGTGGATTGCGATGGTAATGGCGCAAGATACCGACGTAGTGATGCTTGATGAGCCAACCACTTACTTGGATCTCTCTCACCAAGTTGAGCTGATGAAACTCATGAGGCAGATGAACGACAAAGGCAAAACAGTGGTCGTAGTGTTGCACGATCTAAACCAAGCGTGCCGTTACTGCGATCATTTGGTGGTGTTGGAAAAAGGTCAGTTAGTCACGCAGGGTACGCCGCAAGAGGTACTGACAGAAGGCATGTTGGCATCGGTGTTTGATTTACAAGCGAGAGTATTTAACGATCCAATCTCAGGCACGCCGATGTGTGTGGCGGTGTAGGTCTTACGTCTTTCGAAAGCTATCTGCAATTAAAACGCTGAGCCATAAAAATAACCCCGCTAGTTATACATTTGCTAGCGGGGTTTGTTGTTTTTAAGTGCGTTCCTAGCGTGGCGTTTAAGCCAGTTTAAACGTCGCTACTTTCGAGTTGAGATCCTCGGCTTGTGATTTCAGCTCAGCAGATTGATTCATCGATTCTTCGGCACCAACCACCAAGTGATCAGTCACATCTTTAATTGACGTGACGTTTTGTGTGATTTCATTGGTTACGTGCGTTTGCTCTTCGGCTGCGGTCGCGATTTGCGTTGCCATATCGCTGATCAACGCAACGGCCGCGTTGATTTCATCCAGAGCCAGTGCTGCGCGATCGGCATCTTCCACCGAACCTTGCGCGAGCTGAGAGCTTGTATCCATGATGGTCACAGCGCGTTGTGTGGTCTGTTGCAAAGTCTCGATCGTCGAGCGAATCTCTTCGGTTGAGGTGTGTGTGCGTTGTGATAGCACGCGAACCTCGTCTGCAACAACGGCAAAACCGCGGCCTTGTTCACCTGCACGCGCCGCTTCAATCGCCGCATTCAGAGCCAGCAAGTTGGTTTGCTCCGCGATGTCTCGAATCGTTGATAGCACGGTTGAGATGTCTTGCGCGTGCTGGTTGAGCTCACCGATGACAACGCTCGCTTGGTTGACTTCAGAAGACAAATTATTGATGGACGATTTGGAATTGATCACCAACTCATGACCGTTTTGTGTGCTTGCTGAAGAGTCTTGAGCGGCTTTGGCCGTCTGCTCTGCATGCGCTGCAATCTCTTGCGTTGCCGATGCCATTTCGGTCACAGCGGTCGCCACCATAGTAATTTCTTGTTGCTGATGGTTCAGATCAGAAACCGACTGATTCGCGCGAGTCGTGCTCAGCTCCGATTGTTGGCTCAGTTCTTCCGCTTGGTGACGAATGTGACCAATAAGTTGCTGCAAACTTTCAACGAACTGGTTGAAGTTTTCAGCCAGTTCACCAACTTCGTCACGGTTTTCTACTTTGATGCGTTGAGTTAGGTCACCGCTACCGTTGGCGATTTGCGCGAGCGCATTCGAAACATTGTAGAGCGGACGGAACAAGATGTTACATAGCAGGTTAAACAAAGCCACACAGATGACGACGACGATAGTGGTTGCGATGATTTGATCCCAAACGGCTTCGTAGAGAGGGGCAACCAACGAGTTTTGATCTAACACTGTGACCGTTGTGAGTTTGGTGCCCTCAATATGGCGCGCGTAAACCACATATTCGGTGTTGTTAATCGAGACACGACGCTCTGTGCCGGAACGTGCGGCAGAGGTAATATCGCTATTGTTTAGGCCCAGCTTGCTAACAGGTTGATTCAGCAGCTTACCGTCGTTATGGGTGAAAATATTGCCCTGTTCATTGGCAATAAACATATAGCCTTCACCCGGCAGGATCACTTGGTTGAGGCTGTTTAGGATATCACCGATCTCGACATCTGCACCCAGAACGACGGTTTGACCATGTAGTTGCAGGGCTTTACCGAGCGACACGACGTTGGCCCCCGTGGCCGCTGCGACGGTTGGGTTATCCATAAAGACTTTCGATGGATTGGCAATGGCGTTGGTGTACCAACCCCATTTGCGTGGGTCGTTATTACCTGGTGGCAAAACCACCCCATTGGCGTTGTCTTGTGAGCCGTCTGGGTAAGCGAGAAAGACGTTATCAAACGCGCCAGAGTCTCGGACTTGTTTCAAGTGCGTAACTAGAGAACGCTTCTCTGAATCGGAAGAGAGTGACGTCAGTGCTCGCTCTTTTGAGAGTAACCAGTCCTTTACGTATTGATTGTAAGATGCGCTGGTGCTTTCTAGTCGTTGCGCGACTTCGACATCCAGTCTGTTTAATGAATCTCGAAAAGACAGCCCTTCTACCAGCACTCCCCCGAGAATGATGGCAGCACTGGCAGAGATCGCCAGTTTGTTTTTTAATGATAGATTTTTGAACATAAAGCGAATAATAGATCTTTGAATAATAGTTGTTGTGTTTTTATTCTCATCAGGACTCACCGAGCCGTTGAATATGCAGCAGAAAGTCAGATTCGAATCTGTTCAATAATTATATTTTATTGCTCAAAATAAATACTGACTCCATGTCGCGATTTTGAGTTTTACATCAAATAAGAAAAAGGCTTTTAAGCTGTGTTATTTATCTATTTGTAAAGTAAGGATTTGTCTATTTTTGTAAATGATAATTGATTTCATTAAAAGGTGATTTACGTCACATTTGAGTAGTGAATAATCCATTAAAAATGTGAAGGTCATAGAACGAGGATTATATTGTTCGGCTTAATCATTGTTATGGGCAATAGTTATGCGCAGTATATTGTTAGTCCCCGCGTTATTACTGTCAGGGTGTGCTCTGACACAACAATCGACGCCGATTCAGCCTGACGCCAACTGGCATGTCGACCAGTTATCGAACGGTATGAAATACCATCTTTACCCAACAAAAGACCAAGAAGTATCGGTCCGTTTGGTTCTGAATGTCGGCTCATTCCAAGAAGAAACCAATCAAAAAGGTTACGCTCACTTTGTTGAGCACATGGCGTTTAATGGCAGCACGCATTTTACCGGCAACGACGTTGTTAAACTTTTCGAGCAATCTGGTGGTAGCTTTGGTGCCGATATCAACGCCTTTACCACTTATCAGCAAACTTCTTACCAACTTGATCTTGCCAATAATACAAAGCTGGAAGATGCCCTGAAGTGGATGAGAGATATCGGAAACGGACTTCAGTTTGCTCCTGAACAAGTAGAGAAAGAAAAAGGGGTGATCCTTGGTGAATGGCGACGTGCTAACCCGGATGATAAGTCCTTTTCTATGCATGCTTATCAAGCGTCGATTGAAGGCACTATGTATGGTGAACACGACCCAATTGGTACTCGCGAAGCGATTCAAAATGCCTCATCAAGCAAGCTAAAAGCGTTTTACGACAAGTGGTACCAACCACAAAATGCCGAGTTGGTTGTGACCGGTAATATCGACGTAGATTCACTGTCCAATATTATCAAAAACAAATTCTCGAACTGGGAAAGCACCTCGGATACCGTAATAGAGAAGCGCCGCGATATTCGAGTGAATAACCAAAACCGAATCTTGCCAAGTAACACGATGGAATCACCAAGCCTTCATTTAGTGATTGAGCGTGGTCTAAGTGGCAGCACTACGATTGAACAACAGCATCAAGTGTGGCGTGATGAAGTCGCAACACAGCTAATTCAACAACGTCTGATTCGTGTACTTAATGATGCCGCTGAACCTTTTCAGTATGCTTATGCCCAGCCTTACTATTCCAACTACCAGCGCATGATGTCGGCAGGTATTTCGTTTGGGCCTGAGCGTCGTGAACAAATGCATCAAACTTTCATCAGCACGTTGGCGTCACTGAGAGATTATGGTGCGACCCAATCTGAGTTAGAGAGCATCATGTCAAATTGGCAAGGTGAGCTCGCAAATATTGATTCAGACTGGGACCAACGTAAGCCAAACAGTTATGCAGAAGCGCGCGTTTTCCAAATTGACCAAGGCAGTGTGAGTCAATCAAAAGAGAGTTACGCCCAGAGTTTGTCTGAATTCATCAACAACGAGAATCTAGAGAGCATTAACACGCAATTGAATGCCTTGTTGTCTGAGCAACCAATCTTTGTGATTGGGTTGGGGAAAAGTGAAACGTCAGCTCAGTTCAATGATGTATTTACCGATCTATACAGTGCCTACCTCCAAACTGGCGAAAAACCGTTAGAGATGTATGACAAAGTGGATGGATTCTTACAGCCTACTCAAGAAGGTACCATCACCAGCATGCGTCAGGAAGCGGGTGGCTTTCAAGTTTATACGCTATCAAACGGTGTCGAAGTGTGGTTCCAAAAAGATGCCAAAGCGGGTGGTCGAGCTTATATTTACTATGCGAGCCAAGGTGGTAAAGCCGCCGTTGATCCAGCGTTATATGCTGCGTATGAAATCGCTGCAACGACGGCGATACGCAGTGGGTTAGGGGCATTTTCTGGTTCAGAGTTAGACAGTTACTTACGCAAAAATAACATTGCGCTTAGCGCGATTCTTGATGCGACCAGTCACGGTTCACAAATTACCGCGCCAACAACGCATTTAACTTACGCGTTGAATGGACTATACAATCTAGCGACGGAGATTAAAGTCGACGAGCGCCAGATGGCGGCAGCGAAGCAAGAGTTTAAGCAGCAGAGCGGTGCTTTTTTTGAATCACCGATGGGAAAACTGATTCAAAAAGCAAACGGCAATTCTTATTTGCCGGGTAGTCGTCATCGTATAGTGTCCAGTGATGATGTTGAACAAGTGACTTCCGAGCAGATACTAGCGGTGCATGAGCAACTTTTCAAAACCAACGATGGTTTTAAGATGGTCATTGTGGCCAATGTCGAGCCGGAAGAAATTACGCCACTCTTGCGTAAGTATGTGGCCTCCATCGAGATGCAACCGAGTCGTTCGATTGATTACCATGTTGCGTTCAACACCGACGTGCCGGCGCGAACAGTCGTTGCGGATGGTCATGAACCTTCATCCTTGTATGTAATGCGTTTGACTAACACGAACGATTACCAACGTACGGCAAGGGATACGGTTATCGAAGATATTTTGCAACGTATCAGTAATGCGCGTGTCTTGGATATTGTGCGAGAAGAGTCTAGTCTCGATTACAGCCCAAATATTTACACCGTGACGCAAGATCGCGAACCAATCTCTGATTGGCTCTTGGAATCTCAAGTTGAGCCCGAAGACGTGGCAGTTTTAGATAGCAAGTTAGGCAAAATGTTTGATGACTTGGCTTCGAACATCACGCAAAAAGAGGTGGATACGGCAGCGAAGCAATTGGCGGTAGCGATGCAAGGATTAGATGATAACCCTGCTCAGCGCGCATGGTCGTATACTCGCTACTTAGTGCATGATTACGGCGTCGATGTGTTGCTTGACGTTGAGAAAGCGGCTAAGAGTGTGACGTTAGACGAAGTGAAAGCGCATGCGAAAGCGGCTTTTGGTCCGCAAGCAAAGCGCTCGGTGATGATTTTAAACCCGGCCGAATAATCACTGTAGTTTCTGACGAAGCTCGTGTCTCTAGTAATAAAAAAGACGGCGTGAAAGCCGTCTTTTTTATGCACTTTAACCAAAGAGTTTACGCTGATTTACGCGCAGGTCGCTTTTCATTGTTGGTATTGTTTTCTTTCGTGCTGGCGTTTTCTTGAGTCTTCCCTTTCAGTGTCACCACTTCTTTTTCAGGTAATTCGGCCGCCTCACCAAAGAATTTACCACCAGGTTCGATGCTGAGGTTATTACTCCAGATCCTCCCACTTACACGTCCCTTGGCAAGTACTTGAATGTGTTCTGCGTGACAGTTACCATCCATCATGCCATTGATGATCAGTTGTTTAGCGTAGATCTCACCGTTTACTCGGCCGCTTTCTGCAACGACGAGAGTGCCTTCTACATTAATTTGACCATCGACGATGCCATCAATCTGGACATCGTTTTCTACTTTGAGTTCTCCGCTAACAGCACAGCCTTTGGCGATGAGAGTTGAAGCTGCTGAGCTACTCGTTGTTCCACGGTTTTGATTAAAGATTCCCATCGTATTCTTCGCTCCTTAGTAAAAATGTCTTCGAAATCATTGAGGCTCCAATCGACAAATGGCTTCGGATTCAGTGCTCGCCCAACAAAACGCACCTCGTAGTGAAGGTGAGGGCCAGAAGAGAGCCCACTGTTGCCGGAAATTGCAATCAGTTGCCCTTTTTTGACGAACTGACCGCTTTTTACTTTGAACTTTTTCAAGTGCGAATAAGAACTCGAAAAACCGAAAGAATGTTGCAGCCTGAGGAAGTTACCAGAGCCTTTATTGCTGCGGCGGGTGACTTCCACAACCCCATCTGCTGGGGCATAAACCTTAGTACCGGTATTCACGGCAAAATCGAGCCCGCGATGCATCTTAGCGACTTTTGTCACCGGATGAATGCGCTTACCGAAGCGAGAAGAGAGCCGCGCTTTACCGACCGGAGACCCGCTTGGTATTTGGTTTAACAACACCATGCGAACGTTCGACGTAATCGCCGCCGCATCAAGTCGGGCATCCAAATTATCCGTGGTAGTATGTTCTCCAACTCCAAGGACTTTCTCTAACTCTCCCAAACGCTCCGAAACAAGTTGTACTCGCTCTTCTCGCTCTGAGAGATCACTTTCCAGCTCGGATTTTAATGCTTTCAGTGTGCTGAGCTCTTCACCCATAGTGCGCGAATGTTCTGTCAATTCAGCTTGTTTTAACGCGGCATTATCGACGCGAGTGTACAAGTGATGAATTAAGATCGCGGTTGCGGCCAGAGCAATGACAAAAAAGCATAAAAACGTTTTTAGATTGCGTTGCATCCTTTTACTGAAGTACCAATGTCTGGAGCCATTGATGGTTGATATAGAGATCGTCAACTGGTCTTTCATCGTCTTCTACTGCTCGTATCTGGTATACGTCTCGTCACTGAGTTAATGGGAATGTAAGGAAAACGAACGGGGACCGCTAGAGGCAAATTGGAAAGAAGTGTCAGGCCGTGAGGCGTTTTCAGATATTAGATAAAAGACTCAATAAAGATTTAATATCCTAGCGCTTTTGGTCGTAGTTACTCCAAATCGCTTTATTGAACTGAAGATTTTGATTTGTAAGGTGGTCATCCGAGAAATTAGATTGTGAATATTGCCAATAGCATCCTCACGCAATTCAACTTACTTCACGGTTTACCTTATAAATGTTGGATAATTTATCAAACCGACATTCATTATATCGATAACTTGTTTATGATAGCGGTCGATATAAAAGTGCTATTCAAAGGCTTTAAACCTAAGCGTGATCTTTCGCTTAGGAACACATAACTATGACAACGGAGTTGGTCGTGAAAAAACTACTATTGGCTACAGCAGTGGTCGCAGCTGCAGGGGGCGCTGGCTACCTGTACCAAAACAATACTACCCCGAGTGATTCAGTATCACTACTTTCGCAAGTTCCTGCGGATTCGCTCATGGTGACGTATCAGACGGAACCTTTTAATCATTATAAATACATGAATGCATTTGGCACGGCTAACCAAGGCTCGATTGCTGAACTTTTTGCCGATGAACCACTTTCTCCACAGCAACAGTTTGCCGTTAACTTGTTTGATGGATATCTGGAGAGCGCAGCATCGCCAGAAACGTTAAAAGCCTACTTAGGTACCGGAGAAAACATTAATCCTGTGTTGTACACAATCGGTATGGTACCAGTGTACAAATTGAAGATTGAAGACCCTGCCGCGTTATGGAAAACATTGGATCACGAAGAGCAGATGAGCGGTGCTAAGCACGAGCTGGTTAAACTCGGTGAAGTTGAGTTTCGTCGTTACGAGATGACAGATTCGGTTGACCCTCAAGATGGCATTGGCTTGGTTGTTGCCGTGGTTGACAACGTACTTACGTTAACGGTTGATGTTCCGCAATTGGGTGTTCAAAACCCGCTTAAAATGGCATTGGGACTTGAGTCGCCAAGTCAAAGCATTGCGGAGAGTGGACGCCTAGCGGCGTTGCAGGCTAAATACGGCGAAAACAATAACTCTTTCGGTTACTTTGATCACCGTGAATTGGTTAAAGGTTTGACGACGAAAGATGGCAATATCTTTGCGCGTCAAGTCAGCATGCTGGATGCCATTGATCCTGAGCCGACTATTCAGGAGATGCGCTCACCAGCTTGTCATACTGAACTTACTCAAGTTGCAGAAAACTGGCCTCAATCCGTCGCATTTGCGGAATACAAGCTGAAAGGCGAGCAGGCATTCATTAAAGGTGCTTTTGTTGTTGAATCGAAAAATAAAGTGATTCTAGATGCGCTTAAGTCGATTCGTGGCGTTTTGGCAGAATCGAACAATGATAAGAGCTTCTTTAGCATGGCGCTTGGTTTAGACATTAATACGCTAGCGCCATCGATTGGTCAGATTTGGAGCGACTTGACTCAGCCTCAGTACCAATGTTCTTTATTGACACAAATGCAGCAAGAGATGGGTGGCCAAAACCCAGCCGCAGCTGTGAGCATGGGCTCCGGCATGGTTAACGGCCTGAAAGGATTAAGCCTGCAAATGTTTGATATCCACGTTGACACTAATGCTCAGCACGGTGAAGTATTTAGCCAGCTAGATGGTATGTTGTCTCTATCTGCCAATGATCCAATGATGCTGATTCAAACCGCGCAAATGTTTGTCCCTGAACTTGCTCAATTACAAATTCAGCCGGATAACCAGCCAGTTAATGTCAGTGACCTGCTAGAAATGCACACAGGCTTGAAGATGGATGTGTTTGCTCGCTTAAACGAAAACCATTTTACGCTCTACAGTGGTGAGAATGCCGAAGACGCGAGCAAAGAAGTGATGGCACAACCACTTTCTCCAAATGGCTTGTTCAGTTTTGACTTCGATTCAGAACGCATTTTGGAAGTGTTGGAAAGTGCGTCAGCCGTGACTGGTGAGCCGTTACCTGATGATGTTATGAAAAGCTTACAAGGCGAGCTTGTTGGTGGTATGACGATGGATGTAACAGATCAAGGTATTGGTTTTGAGTTTGATTACCGTGGTGCGACCAAACCCGTGACGGTTGCACAGCAGTAAAACATCGAGTAGAAAAAGGCGGCACTGTGCCGCCTTTATTTCATCGTCGAACTCAGGTTTGTTTACCATCGAGTCGGACATTCATCAAGACTATGACTGCAACCAAACAGGGTTACTCCAGGCCGTGCTGCCGTCTTTATCTTCGACTTCTAAACTTATCCATCCCTCTGCGTCGCTAGGTATAGGTAGCGACAGCTCTATGCGTTGAGTATCAACTTTCGGGTTAATCGTCAGGGTATTCAGCACTTTGCCGCCTTTACCGATCAATCGAATTTCTTTTAGACCATCGGCTGCAACGACGTGGATATCCCACGTATCGCCAGCTGTTGCTGTTTCACCAAACATAATGTTTTGCGGATAAAGAATAGGGCCTTGTGTTGCGTAGCCATGGCCGGCTTTAAGTGCTTGCGCAAACTTCGACGGCGTTAGCTCTCCATCGACTCTTGCCATCATTCGAATCTGCCCCGTGAGTTGGTTCCACGCATCGTGGGTGTCGGTTCCCGCTGTAAAGTACATTGCTTCACCCAGGTCCCAGAGTTTATGCGCTTTCTTCAGCGTTGGTTCATTGTCTACGCGCGCATTAAGCTCCATAAGGTCGAAGCGATCCGTTTTACCACCAGGGACTGCATTTTTAGCGATATTCGTAAAGTAGCCATAGTCGTTGTATGGATGGTTCATCGGTACGACTTCAGCCCCCATCTCATGTACGGCGTCAAGTAACGTGTGAACGTCAGCAGTGCCAGGATCGACCGTTAGCTCGGCGCCATTATCGATAGGAAATGGATTCATATGTCCCCATGATGGCGAAACTTCGATTGACGGAATAAAAGGCACGCCACGTTTCGCAGATAGTTCTGCAAACGTTTGGTGGTTAATGGTTGAGTCATGATCGCTAATGAAAGTCAGGTCAAGATCCGTTGCCAATTGAGCACGCACAACAATTTCTGGCGGGGTAACGCCTTCCAACACGTTGCCATGATGGTGTAAATCTGCGCCATACCAATGCTGACGGTTAGGAAACGTGACTTGAGGCACTTCTACTCGTTGCTTCGTCGTTTTACCTGACGTTAGGGTTACGTCTAATGTTTGGGTTTTAGCTGTAAAGCCTCCACCAGAGTTGATACCTAATTTGTATTGACCGGGTGCCAGTTTTAGCTCCGCATGACCTGCAGGCAGCAGATCGGTAAAGAAGGTGCGTTTACCTAAAAATTCAACCGGTGGCGCTTGACCTTCAAGGATGGTGATTCTCGCATCTTTGGCCAGACCTGATGTTGCCTCTTCAACTTGAAGTGAGAGAGTTGCAGGGCGTTTTAGAGACGTAAAATCGAGTGTTTGCTCGTTATTTCTCGCCACTTTAATCGATTGCAGCTTGCTGTTTGCGTGACCAGTCGCTGTGCCGTAGATTTGGTACTCACCCTCAGGCAGCGCCATGCTGTACTGGCCATCTTTGGCCAATGTCCAGGCATAGGGTTGTCCTTCTTTTTCGATCATCACGATGGCATCTTCAGGAATACGACCATTATCCGCGCGTAATTGGCCGTTGATGGTGCCTGTCGCTTGTCCTAGTCTGTCAGCTTCTGCCTTAACAATGGGAGCCATGTCTCCATTCGGAACCACTTGTAGTCGGGATTGGAAAGTGCGGCTTTCACCTGCTTTCAAGGTATGCCCCAGGTACATGTCACGACCATTGTATTTGACGCGATCAAAATAAGGAGCATGAAGTGCAAAGGCCCAGTCTCGATCATAAGCGACCATGCGATCGGCAAGGGCATTGTCGGCCATGGATTCTTCTTTCCCTTCCAACCCCGGCACGGCAAATTGGTAGCCAGTGTCTGGCCAAATGGTGTGCCCTGATTCTAACGTGAGATCTTTTTTACCTTGGTTGGTCATGACCGTTTTAAGCGCAATTGAGTCAGATCCAGAAGCGAGTGTATACCACGTTGTGATATCAACGTTATCGAAGTTGCGGCTCACTTTAATGACCGCTTTATTGTCGCTGTCTTCGATAATCTCAATGGATTTGCGATCATTCGGCCATGCGGACCAGCTGTTAGGAATGAAGTCAGCAAAGGCAACTCGGTCAAGATCTACTTTACCATCCTTTACTGCTGCCAAATCGACCAATGTTCCTCGCGGTACGCCCCATGGTGGTGCTGATTCAACAGCGAGAGCGAAGGCGACATGTTCGTTTTGAACGGTAATGTCTTGAGCGTGTGTTGCTTCGCCATCGGGGATCGTGGTCTTTCCTTGTGTGATACTCACTCCCGCATGCGCTGAAGTTCCAAGCAAAAGGCCAGAGATTAAAGTTGCCACTGCACTTTTTGAAAAATTATGCATGAAGACACTTCCTTTTTTTCATGATTTATTATGTGAGTTGTCGATGGCATTGTGCGTTAACTTGATTAGACGTTCAATTAAAAAAGCGAAAGAGATGAAGAGGTTAACTCGTTGCTATTATTGTTTTACAATTGACTTTTAAACCTTATGTTTTGATTTTAAAAGTTTTTTGTTGTTTGGTTTGTTTTTGCGTAGAGTAATAAAAATATTTAGAACACTAATTATTTTGGGAGAGATGTGAACGATTTTTGGCAGCATTGAGCAAACAAAATGATAACAATTACACTGTATATGTGAGAAAAAAGGTCAAGATAGTTCTGAGAACGCATATAATATTTTGAGTTAAATTTGACTTTTTATTCTTTATTTTTGGGTTTTTATCTTGTCTCTGACTAAAAGACCTCTAATAAAGATTGGAGCAAACATAGAGACACTATGTTTTTTGAGTGAACTATATACGGTGGCAATATGTCGAAGACATATCAATTGATTGCTTGAGGTTTAGATGGGGTTTATTCGTAAATATAAACTGAGCATAGTTTTGTTTTTGAGTGGTGTGGCATGTTTAATTGCGTACCACGCTCAGGGCTCTTACGTAGATGAAAATGGCTTATTAGTAGAGTCATTTGGGTTTATCCCTTTGTTTTGGCTCTTTTTGGGGTTAGCCTTCGCCTCTTTTGTGGGCACTTTTTTCAAACACCGTAATCGTAATTAAAGAGCAAACGTGAAGTTTACTCCTTTATCTGAGGATGGGAGTATTGCTGATATTTTGGTAACTCTTTTCTTAGGTTACTAAATGTTGCTCGTGCACTTTGTTTTGATAGTTTGTTGATTAGCCAGATTGGCAAAAGGCCTCCGGGGTCAGCAAACGCTTTGTAGTCAATGAGTGTCGTGCCATTAGTGAGCTTTTGTAATTCCCAAGTTGCATCAACCGAACGAATGCGAACATAGCCCTTTTGTTCAGCAAGATATGAGTCTGGTGCGCTTTTGATTTTTATCGTGAACCCAAGTTCATCGACCCAATATTTAGAGTAGGTGAGCATATCACGATTTTTTGCAGGCCATGGCGCCGTAAATTGGGTATAAACGATGTTTTCGGTGGCTGATATTTGATTTAAAACCCGGCTATGACTGGCATTGTCAATCCAGTTCGGGATATTGTCACTATCTTCCAATAGCGTTAAAAATGCGCCATAGCTGGTGGGTGTGAACATCCGAGCACGAATCTCAACTAAACCGTCGGTATGCTCTCGAGAGTAGATAGTGATTCCGTTATCGTCACTATCAAATTGCCAGTACTCGTTGGCTTTTGCGGCGGTGCCAGCGGATATAAAAGTGGCGAGTAGTAGCGCGCCAATTCGTAAATGCAACATCATGTTAGTACCCGCCAACTTATCCTTAGTTAAAGCTTATACGATGTGTTCTTAATTATAAGGACAATAGTAAGTCTTTTCGTTACTGTTCTGAAGGTTGATCTGCTCCAAAACCTCGTTGAATATTGGTGAGCGTTATTGCTGCAAACACCACAATAACGATTGATAGATGCCAGGCTTGGCTTAAACCAAGCTGTACCAATGTTAAGCTGACCAATGAGGATACGATCATTTGTCCACCTCCAGACATGGCTGCTGCAGCACCAGCCTGCTTTTTGTAGGGTTGCATTACCATGGCTTGCGCGCAAGGTAGGGCAATGCCGTTACCTAAGATCATTAATAGTTGCCCCAACATTAAATACAGCGGTTCTACCGGGCAGAAGAACAACCATATTGCAGCACTGAGATGCAGGAATGGACTACAAAGTAGCATTCTTTTGTTGCCGATAATTGGCCTTACTCGGTTACAAATCGTGGTGCCGCCTAACATACCTAAAGCGGGAATGAGTGCCCACATTGCGTATTGATCGGATGTCATGCCAATTTGGTCTTGCATGATAAATGGCATCACGGACACGGTCGTTATCATCAGGCTGAAGTTTAACCAACTGATGCTGGCAAAACTCATAAAGTAACGTGACGTCACCAAGTCTCGATACTGGAAAAGCATGTTGCGTGGTGACGGAATAACAGATCGTTTTGCAATGGTTTCTGTAAACTTAAAGGCGATGATTACCCAAGCGAGTGAGACATAACCTAGCAGTGAAATGAACACCATGCTCCAACCAAAATGGAAGTTGATAAAGCCGCCAATCACAGGCGCAATGAGTGGCGTGATCGAAGCTGCCATAGCGATATAAGACATGGCGACAGGGAGCTCATCGCCACTAAATCTATCTCGAGTCGATGCTCTCGCGAGTACCGCGCAGCACCCAGTTCCTAAGCCTTGTAGAAAACGCCCCATCACCATGCCTGTGAAGGTGTCACTGAGGAAAATGATCATTAATAGACCAGACATCGCGATGAGCAAACCCGTCAATAGTACTTTTTTTCGACCCAAAGCATCCGATACCGGACCGTAAATGAACTGAGAGGGACCAAAACCGAGTAAGTAAATACTCACAAGCAGTTGGGCTTGATCAAGGGAGATAGAAAAGTCTTTTGCGATCCATGGCAAAGAGGGCATAACAAGCCCCATGCTCAATTGGCCAACACTGATAATAAGACAGGCGAGTAAGATAGTGCGAAAGTTGATTGGGCGACTCATGATGGATCACCATCAGAATAACCTCTTTGCTTTCGTGTTCTGAGGCAGCCTTCATCATCCACTTCATTTAACTTAGATTTGACGCGTTTTACGGTAGATAGGCTGACATCACACTGCTCCGAAACACTCTTCAACGTATAGCCTTCTAACAGCAACGTTGCGATCTGTTGGTGTTTAGTTTTGTCTGCTGGGCGTCCGCGAAATTTCTGTTTCCACAAATCTGGTTGATCTTTAATGGCTTGCCGTCCTTGCTCTGCTGCAAACAGGCGATGTTCAGTCTGCACTTTTCCATATCCAGATAGCACGGTGAGTAGCGTTTGAGTTTGAACAGAATCCGGTTCAAATGTGAGTGGTTCACAAACGGTTTTCAGTGTGACCCCTTTTGCTAGTAATACTTTTATTGTATTTAACGCCTGACTAAAATCTCGACCAAATGCCGTTAGCCACCAGAGCACAATCGTATCACCTGCTCTGACGGAATCGAGCAGTTGTAAGAATGCCTCTCTCTCGGTTGGAGGCATGCAACCACGAACCTTATCCTCAAAATGCTGAGCTTCGGGCGCAAAAGCTTTTAGAGTATTAAGGTGCTCTTGGTAAGCTCGATTTTTTGGCGAATAACGTGTGTAAAGATAAGTAGCCATATGGACTATACGCCTTTTTAATTTGGTTCATATACTGTAATAGCTCATAAATATACAGAGGTTCATTAATGCTTACAACACTAAATGGACCCGAAGTCGTTAACGGACTTCGGGTCTTTTACTATTAAAGTCGTGTATATAAGCTTTCAGGGCTATTGCTCTATGATTGCTCCAATTTCGGCTGGTAATGCAAAATTACCATCGAAGTAGGTGATAGCAAAACCTCGCCTTCAGCATGCCCTGGGTTAAGGTTACGTACGTTTGTGTCGCAGATCGTTACCCATTCTTGCTTTCGCTCATTAGGGAGCTTAAAGCGCGCTGTGGCGTTAGTTTGGTTGATGAGATAGACCAGCTCTTGTCCTTCTTTACCGATGCCAAGGTGAAGTGCGACAGAGCTTAAACGGTTCCAATCATCGTGCTCCATTAAGCGACCGTCTGTACGGCGCCAGAAAATACGGTTGTTATTGCGGTTTTCGCCACTGAAAGCTCGGATAAATGGCACCATGTATTGATTTCGGTTGGCGACCATTTGTGACATCCACGTTTTGAAATGTTGCTTACGCTCCGTTTCTCCCCAGTTAAGCCAACTGGTTTCGTTATCTTGGCAATAGGCATTATTGTTACCGCCTTGGGTGTGAGACAGCACGTCAGCAGTGAGGATGTGTGGGATTCCAAAAGCAAACAGCAAGCTGGCAATAAGGTTGCGTTTTTGCTTCTCACGCGTGGCGATGATCATCAGATTTTCTGTCTCGCCTTCGACACCGTAGTTTTCTGAGCGATTGTCACCGTGGCCGTCGCGATTTTCTTCGCCATTAGCTTCATTGTGTTTGTGCTTGTAAGACACTAAATCTTGCAGTGTGAAGCCATCGTGATACGTGATGTAATTCACCGTGAGTTTGTATGGCCAGTTCGCTGCACTATAAATGTCACGAGAGCCCATTAATCGAGTGGCAAACTCTTTTAAATAGCCTTGATCACCGCGCCAAAAACTGCGGGAAATATCACGCAGTTTGTCATTACACTCGTTCCAACCAAATGGAAAGTTACCCACTTGGTAGCCATTTGGACCAATGTCCCAAGGTTCGGCAATCAATTTGGTTTCACGCAAAATTGGGTCTTGCGCGACGGCTTTAAAGAAAGCTGCTTCTGGGTTGTAATCATCGCCCTGTCGACCTAACGTTGCAGCCAAGTCAAAACGGAAGCCATCGATTTTAAATTCGCTAACCCAGTAGCGCAATGTATCCATTACAAGGTTTAAAGCGGGTTGATAGGTGAGATCGACCGTGTTTCCGCAGCCAGTGTAATTTGCGAAGTGGTTGCCATGTTTGATGTAAAAACGGGAGTCGAGCGCTTTCAGGTTGAAAATTGTAGGCCCTTCCCCCCCCTCTGCGGTGTGGTTGTAAACTACGTCGAGAATCACTTCGATGCCGTTTTTGTGCAGTTCTCGAATCGTTGTTTTGAGCTCTGTGACGGCGTCTTTTTCTGCGTAGCGCGGATCGGGTACCATAAAGAGATAAGGGTTGTATCCCCAATAATTGACCTTTTCCATCTCTAGTAGGTGAGGCTCATGCATACACGCTGCGACAGGTAGCAATTGCAGCGTGTTGATGTTTTGCTGTTCATAAAAGGCCAGCATTTTAGGTGATGCAAGACCTAAATAGCGCCCTTTCAGGTTGTCCTCAACTTCTGGGTGAAGTTGGGTAAGCCCTTTGACGTGTGTCTCAAACAACACCATCTCTTCTCTGGGTATACGCGGATGATCCGTATCTTGCCAGTCAAAATTATCTTCGATAACGATGCACTTCGGCATATCGAAACTTTTGGCTGGAGAGTAGGGAGGGTGGTAGTGGAGGGCTTTATCAATTGACTTTGCGTAAGGGTCAGAAATTAATAGTGGCTCTTCCTTGTGGGAGACAAGGTAACCGTATTTTTGCCCCGGCTTAATATCCGGAATAAAAGTATGACGTATGCCAGCGTATTCATTCGGTAAATCATGAAGCGCGTAACTGCCATCGCCTGCAAACAGGGCGAGTTTTATGTCTTTATTCCCCGGAGCGTGAATAGAGAAGTTACAACCTTCTTTATTTACAGTTGCACCCAAGGGGTAAGGGCGAGAGAGAAGTCGTGTCATCGGAGATACTTTATTTAATATTTATTGCTACCTTTAGGAAACTATAAGTTAAAAACTTTGTCTTACTAAGGTCAACCACCCTAAATATAAAAATATTCATGTAATTTAATTACTTTATGTGACGGCTTAGAGTCAAAAATATGAAATGGCTATCACTTTGTAGCGGCTCAAAACCGAATAAACTTACTAATTCCTCCCTAGATTGGTGATCTGACTCGAAAAAACACCATTCGGTAAATTTTCTACTCCCTTCTCATCCCCCCTAAATTAGTTTGGGGCGGAGGAAGTCATCCTTGTACGCCTCGGGTAATCTCATAACTGTTGAAACAAACGGGGATTCGTTCCCATCTTACCTCTCTTTCTTTAGGTGTGTTTTTACTGCCTATATTCACCTAAAAGAGTGAGCAGGGAAGACAGAATTATAAATACCCTTAATGGAGTTAAGAATGAAAAAAGTAAGTGCAATTGCTGCTGCTGTGGCTGCAACTTTAGCTGCTGGTTCTGCGTTCGCAGTGGACTTTAATGGTTACATGCGCGCTGGTACTGGTATTAGTGGCAACGGTGAAGCTGATGTGTCTTTCATGAAGAATGGTATTGGTCGTCTAGGTAACGAAAACGACAACTACTACGAGATCGGCCTTGCTGAAGACCTTAAAACTGGCGACCAAACTTGGCGTATTGAGTCTATGATTGCTCAAGGTAACGACGGAGCAGCTGGCTGGGAAGATGGCGATTTCAACGTTGCGCAATTCGCAGTTAAAGCGAAAGGTCTGATTGCTTCTGATAAAGACGCAACCATGTGGGCTGGTAAAACTTACTACCAACGTAAAGATATCCACATCACTGACTTCTACTTCTTAAACACTTCTGGTACTGGTGGTGGTATCGAAAATCTTTCAGTAGGTAACCAAAAACTATCTCTTGCTCTTATCCAAGATGGGGAAGATGACAACGGTAGCGGCTACATTTTTGATGCTCGTCTAGCAAATATCGGTCTGTGGGAAAACGCAACACTTGAACTAGCAGCTGCGTACAACTTTTCTACTGAAAAAGATGACAAATCAGTTGATGGTGATGACGGCATTCTTGCTACAGCAATCGTTCACCAAGGTCTAATCAACGGTTTCAACCAAACTGTTCTTCAATACGGTACAGCAGGTTACGGTGTTCAAGCTGCTAACTTCTGGGGTGCTGGTGCATACTACGACCGTTCTGGCCTTCAAAACGACGCAACAGGTTATCGCTTGATCAACTGGGGTGTAATGAACTTGGGCGAAAGCTGGGAAATGGGTCACCAACTAGCTTACCTAGCAGGTTCTGACATCGGTTACAGTGGTGGTCAAGGTGATTCAGATCAGTTCTCTGTTGTAGTTCGTCCAATGTACAAGTGGAACGACACAATGCGTACTGTTTTCGAAGCAGGTTACAATGCTGGTGAAAACGAGAAAGGCGAAGACTTTGGCGGTCATAAATTTACAGTTGCTCAAGCTTGGGCAATGGGTGACAGCTTCTGGGCACGTCCAGAGCTACGCGTATACGGTTCTTACATCACTGATGAAGAAGGCACTACTTTCGGTGATAAAGGTGACTCAGACTTCGTATTCGGTATCCAAGCTGAAGCTTGGTGGTAATCGAGTAATCTCTTAGTTATCTAGCAGTCCTAGTCAAATAGCCGACATCTGTCGGCTATTTTTCTAAGGGTTTTCGAAAAGTTAGACGTTTCACCAAAGTCACTCTAAGATGCTTTAGTGCAAAAAACCTTTAGAAAAATAACTAGAAGGAAAAAGTATGTACTTCCGTGCCCTTATGTTAAGTGGATGTGTCGCGCTTGCTGGCTGTCAATCCACTGAAGTAATCGAACAAGTTCAAGTTGCTCAAGCACAGCAAGTTGATGTTATCTCTGAGCTTCAAGCTGTAAAAATGAAGCTTCCTAGTTCTGCAATTGTAGATATCACTACTCAGAGCCAAGTGCTGAAATACAAAGATATCGACAGCCGTGTTGCGGTGTTTGAGTTGCCTGCTGACCGTGGCGAGTTTGCCATTAAAATCACTAGTTTTATCGAAGACACTGCTTTCGTACCAAGAGCGATTATCGTAGATAAAAACGGTAAAGAAATTGAAAACTACGGCAAAGCGGAGTTTGAGTACACAAAACCTCGTCTTCATCTTGGAAACCGTCTAGTCGCTGAAAAAGACTTCTTCCCACCAGTGGGTTTAGATTCTGTTTACCTAATTGTTTACACTGATCAATCGGATCTAGGTAGATTTACGGATGTGATTCACCCTGCGCGATTGGATGCAGAGGGACGAGGCAATTACTTGCCAGAAGTAAAAGATATTCCAATTCCAAACAGTGATACAGGTAAGATTGAAGTCTCGATTGACCGTGTGAGTTTCTTCTCAATCGGAACATCAAGTAGTGGACCAACAGCGGCTCCAGTTGCGGTCAAGGCGGTTGAATCAGTACAGCCTGAAACACAAACTTACTACCACAACGCAATTAAAGCGGCGGTAAAAGCAGATGATATCCCTAAAGCTCTGAGCTTACTTGATGAAGCAAAAGCGTTAGGAATTGAAGGTGCGCAAGAAGTATTTGTAAAAGCAGTGAATAGCAAATAGGTAATTTCAAAAAGCCGGCTAAGATAGTCGGCTTTTTTATTGCGCATTTAGTTATCTTTTTCACACATTATATTATTTCTATTTAAAGTTTATTTTACTTAGAGTCATAATATATATGTTCTAATTTAATTAGTACTTGGTATAATAAAAATAAGGATATAACGTGAAAAAATTAATTATAAATACAGCATATACGTTAGCTGCTGTGTCTATCTTGTCTGCTTGCTCGTCCACATCATCAGAAAATACAACCCAAGATGAAGTACATAATGCGGTTGCATTTACGAGCACTCAGATTGATATGATGACAAATTGTAGTTTGCCGGATTCGGCAGAATCAGGCCCATTGTCTAAAGACATTTTTGTTGTAGGTAGTTTCCCAAATGCAGATTGGAAGCACACTGCCGAGCGCAAGCTGACCTATAAGGGGAATAATGTATATCAAGTGATTACCGATGAGGTTTCAGGTAATTACAAAATGCAGTATGCCGCTGAACAATGGAAACCGCAGTTCACTGCCAAAGGTAAAAAACTATCGGTAGGACAATTAAATGAACTGACTTACGGTGGTTACGGTACAGATACAAAACTAGAAATTAAAGAGCCTGGTAAATATCTTTGGAGTTTAGAATTTAAAGATGATGGCTCACCTTATTCAATTATGGTAAATAAGTGTCAATAATATTCCATTCAGTTATTTAAAATCTGTTTTTATTTATTAACCCCTACATGGGAAGCATGTTGGGGTTAATTTTATTACTCAAATGTTTTTACTTAATTTGAGTAAGTTAGGGAGAGTAAAATGCGTAACGTCCGACGTAACCATCGCCTGTATCGATCGCTGCTTGCGTTAAGTGTGATTGGTGCTTTATCTGCGTGTAATTCTTCTGGTGGTGGCGATACTAATAGCAGCACTCCGCTACCGGATACCAGTTATGCTTGCCAAGCCAATGTCATGGCGCAAAGTAACCAACTTCGTACTTATCAAATCATGGTCGAGAGTTTTGTGGATGGTGATGCAAGCATTGGTCACGGTACGGGCTATGGCACCAGTCACCATAATGGCGATTTGCAAGGGGTGATTGATTCACTTGATTACATCCAAGATTTAGGGATGAACGCGATTTGGTTGACGCCGATTTTTGAGTCTGAAGCGATAGCAGGACAAGATCACTGGGCCGATCGTTTGGACGCCACGGGCTATTTTGCGACAGATTACTTTAAGATCGACCCAAAATTTGGTGATTTAGCGACCGCGAAAACTCTAGTCGAAGAAGCACACAAGCGCGGTTTATACGTGTTTTTTGATGGCGTATTTGGTCATCACAAAGATGGTTTGATCAAACCATCTCCCTCCGGCTTGTTGCCAACGGGATCGAGTAACCCCGTTGATTACCCGGCCAGTCTCGACTTCTACAAAGAGGTAGCAACGTATTGGATCAAAGAACTCAAGATTGACGGCTGGCGTTTAGATCAAGCCTATCAAGTTCCGACAGACGCTTGGACACAACTTCGTAAAGCCGTCGATGAAGCCTCGCAAGGTGTCACGTACACCAATAGCAAAGGCGAACAAGTGAATCCGTTGGGTTACATGGTGGCAGAGATTTGGAAAGGGGAGTCTGAGATCGCGAATGAGGCGTATGGATCGAACAGCGATCCAGCATTGTGCTCTGCATTTGACTTCCCGATGCGCTATCGCATCGTAGAAACTTTGGCCGTGAATGAGAGCGGCGTGGGTGGTCGCGGTGTGGATTGGCTAAACAACGGCTACAGCACACACAACCAATATCCAACGCATGCGCAACCGAATTTGATGATCGGCAACCATGATTTAGTACGCTTTGGTGACTTGTTGCAGCGCGGAAACTTAGCGGATGTAAATGATGCAGAATATTGGTTACGCCATAAAGCCGCGTTTGCTTTCCAAGCGGCGTACACCGGGCCAATCACGTTGTACTACGGTGATGAAATCGGGGATCAAGTGGATGGTTTTGCCGCAAAAGAAGACAACAATACCTGCGCCATTCAAGGTTTGTGCGATGATCACGTTGCGCGCAGCAGTGCGAAAATTGAAGGTGTGACGGCGACGCTTGATGCAAACCAAGCCGATCTCAAAGCTTACGTGAAATCGCTGATGACGATGCGCAGTGCGCACCCAGCATTGTATCAGGGGTCACGCACGAATTTAGTTGCGAGTAACGGCAGTTATGTGGACTTGAAACAATCTGGTACAGACAAAGTACTGTTTGCGCTAAACACTTCGAAAAGCGCGAGAACAATTATTCTTAATCAGGAAAGTGTTAGTACTGGTGAGTTGGTGGATCTGCTCACGAATGAAAAAATTACGCCAAGCAATGGTCAATATCAAATTCCGATGTCGCCATTACAAGGTCGATTCTTTGCGGTTACACCCTAGGAAGTACCCAGAATCACCGCTCATCAGTTGAGCTGACCAGAAGCTTTTCTCATACACAAGCCAAGTGTTGTTGCTGACTCCCATAGGCGCACACTTGGCTTTTTTCCGTCCGTTTTACTTTTCCCTTAATGGTTTTCCAACGATGTAGCCAACAGGTTGCTTCGCTTTTTGCATTGGCGTTTGTTTTCGGCAGGTAGATATTTGTGAGATAAGCTGCACATTAAAAAGTAAATTAACACTTGTGCAACGTAAAAGTGTGACCGAAGGATTACTTATGCCTTACTAATATGTTTATCGTGTTTGGGATTTACATAACTAATGGAAAAGTATAATGAAATCCATAACGAAACCCCTCTGTCTTCTTGCTGTTATTAGCTCTCCGCTTGCATATAGCCAAATTCTCAATAGTGACTTTGAACAGTGGAATGGCAGTGCGCCTACGCAGTGGTCAGTGATTGACGCTGGCATCGCGGTGTCGCCAAGCAGCGAACAAATCAAATCGGGCGGCCTGGCTGCTCAAGTCGTCGTGAATACAGGTACCCAAAGCAACACTGACCTTTTGCAAACCATTAATGTGGAGCAAGGGAAAACCTATCCGTTTTCTGTCTCGGTTTATCACACCGAAGGAAATGTAAAAGCACGTCTGGTGGTTGATGGTTATCACAATTACTCAGATCCGCAGCAGGTAAACCAGTGGCAAGAGCTGGCGCATAACTATACTGCGAGTTCGAACAAGACCATCAATGTCGGGTTGCGTTTTTATGATGAGGCCGGGTTTGATGGCTCAGAAGTTGTCTACGTCGATAATTTTCAACCGACCGAGACAAGTACACAACCTCCTGTAGAAAGCTGTAGTGATCATGAAGTGGTTCTTACACTCACGACGGACAACTATGGCTCAGAAACTAGCTGGGAGTTGAAAAATAGCCAAGCGCAAGTGCTTTTCTCTGGTCAGGGGTATGAGTCGTCAACCTCTGTTGAAAAGACCATGTGTTTGGCCGATGGTAACTACCAATTTACGATTCAAGACAGCTATGGCGACGGCATTTGCTGTGGCAATGGTTCGGGGTCTTACGCGTTGAAGGTGGGGGATAATACACTTGCCTCTGGCGCTGAATTTGCGAAAAGCGAAACCACTGACTTTACGTTAGGTGACTCAACCACGACCCCACCAGTGGTTGATGGTTACTACCAAGCGGCGTCTGGCAAGACGGGCTACGCTCTAAAAACGGCGCTGTTTAACATCATCAACAACCACACTAGCCGAGGTTATTCTGCGGTGTGGACCTTGGTAAAAGATGCTGATATTGATCGCTATTACGAAAATGATGGCTCTATTCTCGATATGTATTCAGAGAAACCTGCGGGCAGTGATGCTATCAGCTTCACGAAAGTGACAGACCAATGTGGTCAATATAGCCAAGAAGGGGATTGCTACAACCGTGAACACTCGTTCCCGAAAAGCTGGTTTGGCGGTAAAGTTGAACCGATGAACTCAGATGGTCACCATTTGTTTGCGACCGATGGCTATGTGAATGCGAAGCGCAGTAACTGGCCATTTGGTGAAGTTGCCACCGCGACGTACGTGTCTAGTAATGGTTCTAAACTTGGTCAAGCAAGTACTAGCCTAGGTTATTCCGGTACGGTGTTTGAGCCGATCGATGAGTTCAAAGGCGACTTTGCTCGTGCCTATTTCTACATAGCAACCCGCTATGAAAATGTTGTAGGTAACTGGGAAGGCAATTCAAGCAATGCGGATGCTGTCCTTGATGGTTCAAGTTCAACGGTTTTTGAACCTTGGATGTTAAATATGCTGAAACGTTGGCACAAAAATGATCCGGTTAGTGAAAAAGAACAAAACCGCAATCAACAAGTGTTTGAGTTTCAGGGCAATCGCAATCCATTCATTGATCACCCTGAGTTTGTTGAACAGATTTGGGGAAACTAACACCTTCTTGATTTTGGTATCCACCATTTAGTGACGCCAAAAAAACAAAGGGGAAGCGTGATGCTTCCCCTTTTTCATTATGGATGTTTTTAAATGAAACTAGTTTTTCGTTACCGTCACGATTGGCGCCGACTTGTCAGCCGCGTTGAAGTGGAAGTTGTAATTTCCCGCTTCTGCAATCGCAATTTTGAGGTTTGCACTACCGCCACCGACTTCCATCGTTAGCGCTTTACCAAGCTCAACACTGCCTTCGCCACCGAAGTTGGTGTCTGCTGCCCAGTCTGCGCTCGCAACTTTCATCTCGTAGTTGCCCGCCGCTAGGTCAATGTCTAGCGAGTAAACGTCATTTGCTACATAGCTGAACTTCGCAGTGGAGTCTTGCGCTGGAGTATCCCATGTGGTGATAGTGCCACGTAGGTAAAGTGCTGTTTCACCGAACGTTGGTGCATCTGCTGACTTCGTCACTGAAACGACAGGTTTTTCTACGCTTTCATCTTGAACATGTAACGCGTTCAGAGTGAAGTTGTACTTACCAGTTTCAGCGACAGACAACGTACAGTTTCCCGCAGAGCCTAAGTCTAGTGAGCCAGAAGCCAAATCCGCAGCATCACAACCGATGTTTGGATTTGCCCATCCTGAATCCGCAAATTTGAACTCGTGTTCACCAGCTTCAAGAACGCCAGTTACAGAGTACATGCCATTGCCAATAAAGGTCATCGCCCAGTCACTGCTATCTGACCACTCGTTCATGGTGCCTTTGACGTAAACCACAGTTTCGCCGTAAGGAGGAATGCTCGATACGTCTTTATTGTCCGTGTTTACTGGTAGGCCTGCACCTTGCGCGCCGTCTTGTGGCTGTACGAATACCGCTGTTGTCAGTGCTGGTACTGTGAACGTTTCATTGGCGAAGCTTGCACCTTTCACGATGTCATCCGCAGAGTTTTGTTGAACTTCATGCAGCTCGAAACCAGTTGCGCCAGCAACTTTGAAAGATTTCTCAGTTGATGTTGAGTTCACAACGGCCACGATCGCATCGTAGTTCGAATCCAAATCGGCACCTGCTGATGTGCCATCGTCGATAGACATCACAATCAAGCCTTCTACTTGGTCTTGGCCCACGTTGCGGAAATCAACGCGATTCATCACTTCTTGCGCGGTGTCTAAGCGGAACAGTTCGCTTGTACTGCGGATTTTTAGTAGCTCTAGGAATTGTTGCTTCGTCAGCTCGATGTCCGTTGAGTCTGGTTTCGCCGTGCTGTCACCGACGATGGTTTTGATCAACTCCCAGTTTGCGCCGTCTTTGTCTTCACGTGGTAGACCAACGTTCCAGTTATTGTCGCTTCCATCGAAGAATACACGGTTGAACCAGTCACCAGAATCGTACGAGTCACGCTGCATTGACTTAGAGCGCAATAGCTCAGAACCCATGTGAATGAACGGAATACCTTGACCTAGCATCACCGTTGATAGTGATACAGACTGCATTCGTGCGCGTTCAGCAGATGAAGTACCTGTCGCAATCTTGTAAGCGTTGTTGTCCCACAGCGTTTGGTTATCGTGCTTAGACACGTAGGAAATGTTCTCTGATGGCACTTTTGTGTAGCCTGCTGGAGCACCATTGTAATCAACATTTTTACCAAGTTTGGTTTCGCCTTTGTAATCCAGAAGGACGTAGTCAGCTAAGTTACCAGCCATACCTAGACGAACCAGATCTTGGTTGTGTAGACGGCCATTCACAGATTCTGCGTCAGTTTTGGTTTCTTCGTTCGGGTAAGCAGCGTTACCAAAGCCTTGGTTGAAGCGAAGTGGGTGCTTACCTTCAGAATCTACACCGCCATCAAACGGGCTTCCGCCACGAACTGCGTCACGCAGACGATCAGAGAAAGTACCGATTTCTGTCCCCGCCATGTTGACTTGTGTTGCTTGATCGAAGCGAGCGTTTTGCGCAACTTCACCGAAGTCCCAGCCTTCGCCGTAGAACAAAGTATTCGGATCAATTTCACGGACTTTTTCAAGTGCGTAGACCATGACATCTTTCGGCTGGTGGCCCATAAGGTCAAAACGGAAACCATCGACTTTATAGTCATCCGCCCACACCATCAATGAGTCAACCATCAGTTTACCCATCATCAAGTTCTCGGTGGCGGTGTTATCACAACAGGTTGAGTTTTCTACGCCGCCAGTGTTGACGTTTAGGCGGTGGTAGTACCCAGGGACAATCTTATCCAGTACTGATTTTTCGTTCACACCAGATGCATTTGTGTGGTTGTACACCACGTCCATGACCAGTTTCAGATCCATTTTATGCGTCGCTTGAACCATTTCTCGGAACTCAAGAATACGCTTAGACCCGTTAGGATCGGTCGCATAACTGCCTTCTGGCACGGTGTAGTGATATGGGTCGTAACCCCAGTTGAAGCTGTCTAGCATGCGAAGATCGTTCATCAACGCTTGTGCTTTGCCCGTTGTTGGGTCGTAGCTGTTTAATACCTCTTCAATCACTTTGCCGTCATCTTCGGTCTCACAAATGGACGCTTCTGGCTTGATGCCACAAAGTTTACCCACGGTGTCGGTGATATCGACTCGCTGGTCAGCGTCTTCATCCACGGTTGCAATATCAAATGCTGGCAGGATATGTAGCGTTGTTAGGCCAGCATCTTTTAAAGCTTGTAAGTGAGATACGGACTCACGCTCAGGTTCTGTAAGCGCCAGATATTTGCCATCAAGACTTGGTGTGCCTTTGCTGTCGTTAAAGCTGAAATCACGAATGTGTGACTCGTAAAGGACGTGGTCTTCGTCTTTTTTAACCGTTGGGCGTGCGTAGTTTTTCCAATCTTGAGGCATTAAGCTTGGATCATCTAAATCAACCACTTGCGAGTATCGTGAGTTCTTAGACAAGCTCATTGAATATGGGTCTGTTACCAAACGCGTTTCAACGACGCCAGTTGTTGGGTGGTATACCTTAACTTGGTAGCGATAGTATTTGTTGACAACGTTGCTTTGTGCCTCAGAAACCCAGATACCTGTTGCTGGGTCTTCCGTCATGGCAACGGTCGCTTCTTCTGCTAAGTTTTCATCGTAGATTATCAGATCAACATCTTGGGCAGTTGGTGCCCATAGTTTGAAGGTTGCGGCACCGCCTTCCACAATCGCGCCGAGTTCTTGACCAATCGCGTTACCTGCCTTGGAATCGGCAAACACCGCATCCAAAACGCCCGGCTTTTGCACTTCAGTTGCAGAAATGACGTCACCATTTGCGTTGTAAGCTACCATAACGATTTGTGACTTCAGGATCGTGCGTAGGGTCGCGTCATCGACATCAATACCCGCAGCTTGAAGGCTAGCAAGGTGACGGAAGCGTGATTTCAGACCATCAGATAAATCACCTGCTTTCGTCAACTCAACCGCCGTGCCACCGGAGATTTGCTTGTCTTCATCCATTTTAATGTCGTTGCTGAGGCTGTAGAACAGCTTCATGGAATCCGCATTGGTCGCCGCTTCCCACGCGATGGTGTTGGCATCTAGCCAATGCGCTTTTTGACCATCAATATCAACAGGGCGTTCTTCGATTGGCTCGTAGTAAAGCTCACTGCTGCCGTGGAAGCCAAACAACCCTTTAGATTCGCCGATTTTCGTCAGCTCTACTTTTGAATTTGCACTGCCGAATGCTTTCTCATCGCCTTTGTGCAGAATGAAGTTCATGCATTCGTGTGGGTCAGAGGCATCTGGGTTCACTTTCAGTACGTAATAAGCACCGTAGGTGTCGTTGATGCCATCGAATGGATGCGGTGCCGACCAATCCGTTCCTGTGCCAGGAATGCCCATTGCGTCTAAATCTGTGCTGGTACAGCCTTCACCGTTCCACAGGTGCAAGCCCCAACCTTCGTAGTCGCTGGCCGTTGAAGCGGACGCCACATCGCGTTTGTAATAAATGACGACCTCGTTCTCTCCCGCAGGGTACAAGCCTGAGCCTGGGTTCGTCGTATCTTCGTTCGTGCTATCACTACCACAACCGCTGATGACTGCGACGGAAATCAAAGGCAGTACGGTTTTGGCAATTGTTGATAATTTAAATGTCTTATTGTCCACGTTTACAAATCCATTGTTATTGAATTGATATTGAGCTGCGCGCTGCCTTCGCTGACTCAGTCATCAAGAAGGTTTCGCACACGCTAGAAAGGCAGATGCCGAAAAAGGAAATGTTCAACTAGATGCTAATACACTGAATCATCAGCAAAATGTGAGAGCAGGCAGTTAAGTTTTTTACAAGTGAAAATTTTCTGTCACAGTCGATTTTGTTCACAAATTAAATAATAAAACAGACGCATAGTGAGAGCTTCTGCACATCATTAAAATGTAAATTTTTATAGGAGGAGCAAGGGGGGATGATAGGGGAGGAGAATATCTCAGCCCCAAAACCGTGACTAAGTTCTATAAAAATCACAGTGATATTTTTCAATTAAAAATAAGTTGCAGTGATATTGCATAAAATACCGCCATTAAGTCTTGGCAAGCTTCAGATTTTCGCTAAGTGGTCGTTATATAATGAAGGTAGTCGGCGTTATGTCGGCGCGTAATCTTAATATTTCCCTGAGAGGGAGATGAATTGGGCCCTGAAACCAAAAGAGGCTATTTATGAGTAGTATGGGCATTGCCATTGCGGCAACTGGCCTTTCACTCGTCCTGATATTTGTGTGGATGATCTCGTTGTCGATGCGGAAACAGAGACTCGAGGCAGAGAGGAAAGCTCGCGAAGCCGCTTATCGAAAGGCGATGCAAAAAGCGCGAGAGCAAGAGCGTAAAGAGCGTGAGTTCAAAGCAGAAACCGGACATATCCCCACCATTTTATTTCTAGCGAAAGAAGCTGAGAAGGACAACATTCGTCAAGCGCTGTATTGGTATGATAAAGCCGCTAAGTTGGACAATGTGACGGGAATGTACGGTATTGTTCGCTTGAGTGAGCGCATGCGTGAAGATGTGATTTTAAAAGAGCAGGCAAACTTTTGGCGTACCGCCATTGCCGGAATGGAAGGGGATACCGAAGCAAAATTTGCGACAGGCAAAGCGTTGGTTTTTGGTCGCGGAACGGAAAAAAATATTCCCAAAGGTAACCAACTGATTGAAACCGCAGCCGAGGAAGGCTGCATTGATGCCATGCTTTACATGGGTGAGTGGCAACTTTCACCAGACAATAGTGCAGGACGCAGTGCAGATGCACTTTATTGGTTTATGAAAGCGGCTGAAAAAGACAGTGCGGACGGAAAAATCCAAGTTGGCTTATGTTACCTAAATGGTGTTGGTACAGAAAAAAGCATGGTCAAAGGCTGCTATTGGCTTGAAAGGGCCGCAGAAGGTGGCAGCGCCGAGGCGATGTATCATGCTGGCGAAGCGTGGAAGGACAAAGGTAAAACAGGCAATGCGATTGCTTATGTTTGGCTGTTTCTTGCTGCCAATATGGGGTATCAGCCAGCGCGTACGTTGCGTGACGAAGTGGCGACCAATATTGGTGTTGACGTCGTCGTTGGATTGCAATCTATAGCGAAACCGTTGCAAAGAAAGCTGGCGTCAGGGATGGTAAGAAAGCATTCCATTATTCGGGCGCTGAACAAGGTGTACAAACGCGAAGCGTATTTTCCTGCAGAGGAGGAACTTAACGTGGTGTTGAGTGACGAAAATAAAGACGATGCTAACGCATGGGATGAAGCATCGGCGCCGAACTTCCAGCCAGACATGACCACAGCAACGACGGAAGGACAGACAACCACATCGTCTACCGAAAAAAAGCTCTCTAAAGAGGCGCTCGATTTCACGCAGAATTTCCTTCAACCATAATTTATCTTATCCATAAGCCTCATAATTGAGGCTTTTCTTTTGCCTTTCTGTCTCAGTATCTCTGTCGGTTACAACTACAGACTGTAAACTTATCTAAGCGATTTATTTACTGGATTGCATACTATTTATTCGATTTTTCAACACATTTTTAGTACTTCGCTAAGGTGGGATATGTTTATCTTCAAATAGAGGGTTTTCCCTCTTTATCTACTTCTCCTGTTGGGCTCAAATCAACTCTCTTCAATTGATAGTAATAATGATTGAAGAGCAATACTTGATGCCCAGAGTAATAGGTGAATAGTATTCATTACTTTATCTAATAATGTAAATTAAAAATTGTATTATAAATCTTAAATTGTGTTTTTATATTTAGGCATGGATTATTGATTTTATAATTAATTAGGGGCAAGATGACGTACAAAATAAAATAGCATAGATAATATGCAGAATTACACTAGGAAGTAACTTTTTCATTACATGTTTCAGCAGAAATGGAGCGAATTAGTTTGCTCTGTTTTTATTTCTATTAGAGATTTGTGTATGTTGAGAATCATTAGTGCAGATAAATTCATCTCTTCAAGATTTATCTTAGAGTACAGTAAGGCTGAGTTCGCTTCTTTATTAGGCGTTTCCGTTGCTAAGATAAGTAATATTGAAAGTGGAAAATCTTCAATCCCCCCGGTGTACGATTACGCCATTAATTATTTACTTAGTGAGCATCCTTTTAAAGATAGTGCAGTTGACGCTTTATGCTCTCACGAAACGTTAAACTTTGCTCGGCGTATTGACGTCAACACCAAAGTAAAGCGCCTGTCCTGCAAGCGCTGCGATAGCCGAAGGCTGCACGTTATGGCAGGAATGAGTGGGTTGTATTTTGTTGAGTGTATGGATTGTAAACATACCATGTACTCGTCAGGCATGTCTGTAAAGCGTTATCAGCAATGGTCGAATGGTGGAGTCAAGCTAGATAGTCATTTATTCAATTAAGTTGTTTTTTCTTTATATCCAAAGTAAAGAGCCATCAATACATGTGTTGATGGCTCTTTTATTATGTGTTTAAATTTGGTTAAAAGTGGAGTGTTTTAAACTGCAATAATATAATTTAACTTATTATATAGTGATGGAAATCTCAAAACTTTATTTTCTTATAATAACCTTCTTTTTAATAATGGGCGTTGTCACATAATTATTGAAGGTTCTTTCCTTTTAGGTGCGTTTCAATATCATTGAGATAGAAGCTGGAAAGTGATGAAAGTCTCTAAATTTTAATTCGATAAAATAAGTCTTTTAAATATGAAAATTTAATCACGAAATTTGTAATTTGAATTTTAAATAAATATTTCGTTTGTAATATCTGTCCTTGTCATTTTTAAAGAACAAAAAGAGATATTTCAAATGAAACGTTTAATTATAGGTGTTAGTAATTACATGACTGAAGACTTTAGCTTATTAGCTGAATCTTTAGATGAACAATTTAATCGTCACTTACTGCCTTTAGAACAAGTTGAATTAACCGACGTTGGTGCGGCTATTATTACGTCAGCAGACATTAAAGCGGGTCTGCACAGAATGATTTCGGAAACAGGGTACGGAATTCCTGTTTTCTTAGTGACCGATGAAACTCCAGTTTCGGCAGAAGATTACGTTTGGTTAACGGGTGTTATTGATTTAGAAAGACAATCTATCGATTACTACTGCCGTCAAATTAATGAAGCTGTGACTAAATATGAGTGTCGTCTGCTCCCTCCTTTCTTCAAGCAATTAACGCACTACGTTGAGATGGGTAACTCGGCGTTTGACTGTCCAGGGCACCAAGGTGGTCAGTTCTTCAAAAAACACCCTGCTGGTAAACAATTCTACGATTTCTTTGGCGAAAACCTATTCCGTAGCGACTTGTGTAACGCGGACGTGGACTTAGGTGACTTACTGATCCACGAAGGTTCTGCACACCAAGCGCAAGCACATGCTGCAAAAGTATTTAACGCTGACAAAACTTACTTCGTACTTAACGGTACTTCTGCTTCAAATAAAGTGGTGTGTAACGCGCTAGTAACTGAAGGTGATTTGGTATTGTTCGACCGCAATAACCACAAGTCGAATCACCACGGCGCGTTAATCCAAGCGGGTGGTATGCCAGTTTATCTAGAAACGGCGCGTAACCCTTGGGGCTTCATTGGTGGTATGGATGAGCACTGTTTCGATGAAGAGTACATTCGTGCTCAAATCGCGAAAGTATCTCCAGAGCGTGCACGAGATGAACGTCCGTTCCGCCTGGCCATCATCCAGTTGGGTACTTACGACGGTACAATTTATAACGCTCGTTACGTCATGGATAAGATTGGCCACCTTTGTGACTACATCTTGTTTGACTCGGCATGGGTAGGCTATGAACAGTTCATCCCTATGATGAAAGACTGTTCGCCACTGCTACTGGATCTGAAACCAGAAGATGCGGGTGTGATCGTGACTCAGTCTGTTCACAAACAACAAGCTGGTTTCTCTCAAACGTCGCAAATCCACAAAAAAGACCGCCATATCAAAGGCCAAGCTCGTTACTGCAATCACAAACGCTTTAACAACGCGTTTATGATGCACGCATCGACATCTCCTTTCTATGCGTTGTTTGCTGCATTGGATGTGAACGCGAAGATCCACGATGGTGAAGCAGGCTTACGTTTATGGAGCGACGCAGTTAAGACAGGTATCGAAGCGCGTAAAGAAATTCTCAAAAGTTGTGAGTTAATTCGTCCGTTCATTCCAAATGAAATTGAAGGTCAACCTTGGGGCAGTTATGACACTGATGTGATCGCGACCAACAAGAAGTTCTTCATGTTTGAGCCAGATGCAAACTGGCACAAGTTTGAAGGTTATGGTGAAGGTCAATACTTTGTTGACCCATGTAAATTGTTGCTAACCACGGCAGGCATTGCCGAAGACGGCAGCTACGCAGATTTCGGTATTCCGGCAACGCTATTGGCGAACTTCCTTCGCGAAAACGGCATCATCCCTGAGAAGTGTGACTTGAACTCCATCTTGTTCCTACTCACTCCAGCGGAAGATATGGGTAAGATCCGTCACCTTGTTGCGCAAATCAACCGATTTGAAAAATTCATTCGTGATGATGCACCTCTCAGTATCGTGCTACCAGGCGTCTACGAAGCGAACAAAGAGCGCTACCGTGGTTACACCATCCGTCAGCTATGTCAGGAAATGCATGACATGTACAAAGAGCTGAACGTGAAACAGCTACAAAAAGCGATGTTCCGCAGTGAATACTTCCCACAAATGGTTCACAAACCAGACGTGGCAACACGTAAATACTTCCGCGGTGAATGCGATTACCTACCACTTAAAGAGGCCGTCGGCCGCGTAGCCGCCGAAGGTGCGCTGCCTTACCCTCCAGGCATTATCTGTGTGATCACTGGTGAAATCTGGACTCAACAGGTGGTTGATTACTTCTTATCTCTAGAAGAAGGCATCAACCGATTCCCAGGCTTCGCGCCAGAAATTCAAGGTGTGTACCTTGAAGATGTCGACGGTCGCACTACCGCACATTGCTATGTCCTAAAAGATTAATCTACCCGTTCGCACCACGCTCCGGCGTCGGTGCGAACCGCTTATTCGTGGAGAATAATTTATGAGTACTGAAACTAAAAAAATGTCGGTGGTGCAGTTAACCATTCTGACGTTCATCAATATGGCTGGCTCCGGTATTATCATGCTGCCAAGTAAACTGGCGCAAGTGGGCACCATTTCTGTGTTGTCTTGGCTGATCACGGCAGCGGGCTCTTTGGCGTTGGCTTATGTGTTTGCAAAATGTGGTCGCTTTAGTAAACGTGACGGCGGTATGAACGGTTACGCGTCTTACGCATTCGGTAAATCGGGTGCGTTTATGGCGGGCTGGACTTACGGTTTGTCGCTCCTTATTGCGAATATTGCGATCGCGATTACCTGTGTGGGTTACGGCTCCGCATTTTTTGAAGTGACCCTATCTCCGGTCGAAACCTGTTTGTACACCATCGCCATTCTTTGGATTTGTACTTTCGCTAACTTCGGTGGTGCGAAAATCACAGGTCAAATCGGTACCTTCACGGTATGGGGTGTGATCCTACCGGTATGTTCGCTAGGTATTGTTGGTTGGTTCTGGTTTAACCCAACCATGTACATAGAAGCTTGGAACCCACACCACCTACCATTTGGTGAAGCTGTGAGTGCTTCTATTGCCATGACACTATGGGCGTTTCTTGGTCTTGAATCGGCCTGTGCGAACTCAGAAGCGGTAGAAAACCCAGAGAAGAACGTACCAATCGCAGTATTGGGCGGTACGTTGATTGCTGCGGTGGTTTACATTGTATCGACAAACATCTGTTCTGGTATCGTTGCAAACTCTGAGCTTGCCGCTTCTACCGCGCCATTCTCAACCGTATGGTCTGTGATGCTTGGCTCAGCAGCAGGTAAAGCGGTTGCTGGTATGGCGGTATTGGCTTGTGCGGGTTCTCTATTAGGTTGGCAGTTCACTATCGCGTCAGTGTTCAAATCATCTTCTGATGCGGGCTTCTTCCCTAAATTGTTCTCTCAAGTGGACAAACGTGGTACGCCAATCAAAGGTATGGTGGCCATCACGGTTATCCAATCGGTGCTGTCTTTAATGACTATTTCTCCAACGCTGAACGAGCAGTTCGAAGCGCTGGTTAACCTAGCGGTAGTAACGAACGTTATTCCTTACATCCTATGTATGGGCGCAATTTTCATCATGCAGCAAGTGGCGCACGTGCCAGAGCGAGAGATGAAAACCACCAACATTATCGCTCTGATTGGTTCTCTATACAGCTTCTACGCGCTATATGGTTCTGGCTACGAAGCGATGATGTGGGGCTCAATCGTCACCTTCCTAGGCTGGAGTGCTTACGGTCTGATTGCTGCCAAGCATGAGCCTTTAGCAAATTAAAAAATAATAATGAAAGAGCCTTCCCAAACGCGGTGTGGAAGGCTCTTTGTTTTTAGGCGCTTATGCCAAGCCCAAGTCAGAACAAGGCTCTTGGGAATAAATATCCAATGATGTGAAAACTCATTTTCGACATTTGGAGGACGAAAGATGATAAGTCAACCTGTTAAAATCGGTGACGATACCGCCGTAGTCATTCCAAGCGTAATCCTGACTCAACTCGGGATAAGGGAAGGAGATACCCTAGAAATCGCACTGAATAAAGACAAAATGGAAATCAAGAAGATGGTGTTGAAAACCAGCGCTCCAACTTACTCTGAAGAAGTTAACGAGAATTGAGTTAGAGAATCTTGGTTTGTCGGATACACTACTGGTTTCGCAAAACTGGCGCTTGCCGCTGTCTTTGAACTATCGATAACAACAATAAGAGGTAAGGTACTATGCAAGGTATCCTCTCTATACAATCTCATGTTTCTTTTGGTCATGCTGGTAACAGCAGTGCCGTTTTCCCAATGCAACGCATGGGCTTCGAAGTATGGCCGATTCATACCGTTCAATTTTCTAACCACACGCAGTATCAAGAAGGCTGGACTGGGCGAGCGTTTGCGGCTGAAGACATCAGCGAGTTAGTTCGTGGTCTTAGTAACATCGGTGCATTGGAAAAGTGCCAAGCGGTGTTGACGGGCTACCAAGGCAGCGCAGAGCAGTGCCTTGCTGTTGAAGAAACTGTGACGAAGGTGAAGCAAGCGAACCCGAAGGCACTTTATGTTTGCGACCCTGTGATGGGCGCGCCAGACAAAGGCTGTATTGTGGCGCCGGGTATTGCAGAAAACTTGTTAAACCGTCTGATGCCAATGGCAGATGTGATCGTGCCTAACCAGTTCGAGCTAAGCCAATTTGCAGAGATGGAAATCCACTCGTTAGACGATGCGATCACGGCATGCCAACGTGCACTAGCGAAAGGTCCAAAAGTTGTGCTAGTTAAGCACCTTTACTGCCTAGAGAATGGCAGCTTCAACATGTTACTGGCAACGCAAGAAGGCATTTACTTAGCGAAGCGCCCTCAGTTTGAGTTTGTCAAACAACCTGTGGGTGTAGGCGACCTTATTTCGGCTATCTTCACCGCTGGATTATTGAAGGGTTGGTCTCCTAAACAAGCTTTCCAACACTGCCATGACGCGTGTTACGGGGTATTAAGCGCCACTTACCATGCAGGGGAGTGGGAGCTGCAAACTATCGCGGCACAGCAAGAGTTTGTTGAGCCAAGTAAGCATTTCTCAATTGAAGAGGTGGCTCTGGCCACCGCGTAATTGAGCGCAAATAATTAGTATATAAAAAAGGGGAGCCATCATCGGCTCCCCTTTCTATTTATTCTGTCAGTCTTACTGAGCTTTTTGCTGTTCTGATTTACAAACTGCTGCTGTGAAGACAACGTCTGTTGAACTGTTTAGTGCAGTTTCAGCAGAGTCTTGAATCACGCCGATGATGAAGCCAACCGCTACAACCTGCATTGCTACGTCGTTTGAGATACCAAACAGACCACACGCAAGTGGGATAAGTAGTAGCGAGCCACCTGCAACACCTGATGCGCCACATGCAGAAACCGCAGCCACAATACTTAGCAGTAGTGCAGTCAGTAGATCAACTTCAATACCCATAGTGTGCACAGCTGCAAGCGTTAGCGTTGTGATAGTGATTGCAGCACCAGCCATGTTAATGGTCGCACCTAGTGGGATAGATACTGAGTATGTATCTTCGTCCAGTTTTAGCTTCTCACATAGTGCCATGTTTACTGGGATATTCGCCGCACTTGAACGAGTGAAGAACGCGGTTACACCACTTTCACGTAGGCAACGGAATACAAGTGGGTAAGGGTTTTGCTTAGTTTTAACGAACACGATCGCCGGGTTTACAACAAGTGCGATTATCATCATAGCGCCAAGAAGAACCGCCAGAAGGTGTGCGTAGCTTGCTAGTGCGCTAAAGCCTGTTGTTGCGAACGTTGAAGCAACTAGGCCAAAGATACCAAATGGTGCAAGACGAATGATAAAGCGAACAATGTGAGACACGCTGTGGCTGAGATCTTCAAACACGGCTTTCGTTGTTGCAGATGCGTGGTGTAGAGCAAGACCCAGACCCACACCCCAAGCAAGAATGCCGATGTAGTTTGCTTCTACTAGTGCATTTACTGGGTTGTCGACCAGTTTAAACAACAGTGTGCGTAGAATTTCAGCAATACCTTGAGGCGGCGTTGCACCTTCAGCGCCGGTGACAAGCGTTAAATTGGTCGGGAAAAGGAAGCTTAGAACCACTGCTGATAGCGCTGCGAAGAACGTACCCATCAGGTACAGTACAACGATTGGACGCATGTACGTGTGCTGGTTTTTCTTTTGGTTCGCAATTGAAGCGGCAACCAAAATAAACACAAGGATTGGCGCGATCGCTTTAAGAGCACCAACAAAAAGGCTACCAATTAATCCTGCACTTTCGGCATGGCTTGGGGAAATTGTGGCGAGCAAAATACCAAAGACAATACCGACAAGGATCTGGACGACGAGGTTACCACGAGCAAATCGGGCAACGAGGCTGTTGTGTTGCATACATCATTCCTGCAATTTTATGGCAGAGCGAGCAGGGCAATAGTCCATCATTACACGGCGATAATGCCCTTGTATTGCAAGGGGTGAGCATTGCTTCTGGTCACTAAGACACATGATTATCAATTATCCTGTTTTTATAAATTCAGCCATTTTCTTGCTGAATATCACATATCTTAGCTTGGTAATATTTTGTGTCTAGTTTTAGTTTGTTTTTGGATTAAATGTTTGCTCAATGTTATTTAAATAAGATTTTTATGTTGAAAATTATCATTAGTTATGAGTAATGGTTTTTAATAAAGTTGTTAAAAAGGAGACTTTCGTCTCCTTTGATTTTATTGACAACTCAAACGTAACAAATCAATAACTTTGTTGGCGCCTGCGCTTATCACTCATGGCATTTCGAGTGAGTTTCCCGAACTGTCGACTTTGAGCTCGTTGCTCTGCCAAAGTCGCGCCGTTAAAGGCTTGTTCTCGCAATAGTTTTTGATAGTTATTGAAACGACGAACCTCCAGTGTGCCATTTTCAATCGCAGCTTGAACTGCACAACCCGGCTCAGTTTGATGCTGGCAATCACCAAAGCGACAACGTTGAGCGAGACCCTCAATGTCAGAAAATGCCTCACTGACGCCCAGTTCGCAGTCTGCTAGTTGAAGCTCGCGCATTCCCGGAGTATCAATCAAGATGCCGCCATCAGGTAATAGATGGATAGAACGCGATGTGGTTGTATGTCGCCCTTTGCTATCGTCTTCACGAATATGCCCAGTCGCCTGTTCTTGCTGCCCGAGTAATGCATTCACAAGAGTTGATTTGCCAACGCCTGAAGAACCGATAAAAGCGACGGTTTGCCCCTCATTACACCAGCTCATGAGTTTAGAAGCACTCTCTGTTTCTAAGCCGTTGACTGTCTCTATGACTAATAGAGGGTCGAGCTTCTGTACTTGGCTTTTTAGTTCATCAGTATTGTCACACAAATCGGCTTTGGAAAGCACGATGACGGGTTCGACTTCGGCTTCATGGGCCAAGGCGAGATAGCGTTCAATACGACTTAAATTGAAGTCGTCGTTAAGGGAACAGACGATAAAAACGGTATCCACATTTGCGGCGATGAGTTGCTCTGCCACTTTGCTACCTGCTGCTTTGCGGCTAAAGAGGCTCAAGCGATCCAGTAAGCGAACAAATTGCTGATCGTCATTTAAGATAACCCAGTCTCCGACGGTCATATTGGGTAGAGAGTGGTGGGCATTGAGGTGGACTTGCCCCGTTTCTGTCGCCAATAGGTAACCACTTCGGTGATGTGCAATCACACGTGCAAAGATAGTGTCGTCGTAATCGTCTAGTGTCAGTTGTTGCTGAAAAAATGGTTTCCAACCCAATCGTTTTAGTGGGTTTGAAGTTGAAATTAATGTGTCACAAAAAGTATGTGTTTGATTCATTGTTGAATTATCCCAGACGCAAAAAAGCGCCTTAATACAAATCGCATTAGGGTCTAATTCGGATAGAGTTGACCCCGGTGAAGACCGGGCAGAGAAGGGGAGTTGTGGCTATGCCACGCAATTGGTGCGGTTAGGGTTACCCTTGCGATGCCCAGTTAGTGTTATTCAATACAATCATCATGTGTCCTCTTCGTTGGTTAATAAATAAGTGAATTAATTAAGCCAAGAGAGTATAGCCGCCCTTTTTCTTAGAGGGTAGCTATACTGCGAAAATATTAGCTTTGTTTGTTGATGCGCTCTTCCATTATCTGCGAATACGTGTTGGCTTTTAAGCCGTATATGATTTGGACATGACGCTCATTCAGTATCACGACGCCATGCGCGCCATGATTTTTGAGTGCATTTTTATCGATGATGGACGTCGTTCTAAGGGTAAGACGCAGCCGAGTCGCGCATGCCCCAGTTTCTAGCAGGTTTTCTATCCCCCCAATGGCGTCAATGATCGTATCGACGTCTTGTTCGACATTGGGGTTGGTTTGAGTTAGGAAACTGAAAAACTGTTTCAGCACTGACTTAACTGTCATTTGAGGAGCCTTCAGTCGTCAGTTTTGAAATGGCTTCAACAATCGGTGCCGGCGAGAGTGTATGCGGTACCTTGGTGATTAACGTGCCATCCGGCTTCAAGAAGTAAAAGTAAGAGCTGTGATCAAGTGTGTATTTGAGCTCCGAGCCTTCCAATTCGGTTTTGCGGAAAATAACACCATAGTTGTGTGCCAGAGGTGTGGTTACATCAAGCGGTGCCGATAGGCCTTCAATCATTGGATGGAAGTAATGGGCATATTTCGCCGAGGCATCGGCCTCATCACGCTCTGGATCTAAAGAGATGAACATTGGGCGCAGTTGCGCTTTTTGCGCTTCATCGATTTGATTCAGGGCTCCTGCTAGCATAGCAAGCGAAGTTGGGCAAACATCCGGGCAGCGAGTAAAACCAAAATAGACGACTCGAATGCGAGGGTCATTTACATCGAAGATATTGACGGCTTGGTTATTTTCCCCAAACAATACCGTTTGTTGAGACGTGGAACTATCCACTTGCTCTGGCTTCGTTTTCTGATTATCTAAATAGCTTTTTACGCCAAACCCGAGGGCGAAAGCAACTACGAGAAATAGGGACCAATTGCGGCTCATAACGATTCCTTATCTTTGCATTTTTATAGCAGGGTAAACGGTACTCTCTCCATCACTGAGTTCACCAACCCAGGTCATGGCGTCTTGAGTGCAAACCGGCAGAATGATGTCACCTTGATATCGACCGGGAGCGACTTGCTTCAGTAAAAACTTGGGTTCTCCCATCTCCATTTCTCTTCCTGAAAGGCTTAGGACGAGTTGCTCAGCATCGCTTGTGCGCCACTCAACATTCAGAGTAGTAGGGACCAAGGGTTGAGCAGTATCTGCGTTGAGCGTCATCGTAACATTCTCTTGAACGCACGAGGCAGTAGAGAGAAAGCAATACTCATCTATCGGTTTGATCGGAGTGGATGAAGAAAAGCTTTTTAGTAACGTCGGGGCATAAAATCCCGCAACCAGTGCGGCTGAAACAGCGGCGATTTGTAACACTTTCATTAAGGTTCAGCATTTATCACTTAACATTATCTGCATCGTAGCACAGAAGCGTCATTCGCCAACTCGTGGCCTAAATAAATTGTGCGTTGTGCCTCGATGACAGAGATCAAAATAACCGCGCGGCTTAGGGGCTGTTGAATCAAGCCCATAAAGATTTTCAATTGCGATGATTTTCTCTTTGCCAACAAACAAGAACGAAGCCAATTGGCTCCGTTCTTGTTTGTTGATTCCGTATTGATTTGATACCGCAGTTACTTGTCTGAATCTGCAAATTTTTCGAGGCTCAAAACCAGCGCAATGGCAGCAAGCATCATCACAACGGCAAGCACTAACTGAGAAGGTTGTGATGTTACGTGTTCAAATTCAAATGGTGATAGGTTGTGCTGTAGCAAGGGCACTTGCTCACCCTTTGAATTGGTGCGCCAAGTAATGGTTTCTTTCCAAGGCCAAATCTTTGGTAACGTACCAATCATTAAGCCTGTCAAAAACATCAGAGTGAAATCGCGGAACTTGCGTAGTAACCACGACAATAGATGCGAAAAGGACAGCAAACCAATCACACAACCTGACAAAAACAGCGCTAATGTATCGACTTGGAAGCCTTTCACGGCGGCTAATACTGGCGCATACATCCCAATCAATAACAAGATAAAACTGCCAGAGATGCCCGGTAAGATCATCGCGCAAATCGCGATAGCACCAGCGAACAATGTGTTAATGGCCGTTGGTTCCATGTGTAAAGGTTTAAGCACGGTGATGCTGTAAGCAAACCCGACACCAACAAGTAGAGTCACAAAGCGGATAAGATCACGTTGTTCAACCTGACGAATAATGTGATAGACCGATACCAAAATCAGACCAAAGAAAAATGACCAAAGTGGGATGGGGTGTGTGTCAAGAAGCCAAGTGATCAACTTTGCTAGCGTAGCAATGCTGGTGAAAATACCGGCAAACAGAGCGATAAGGAAGAAACCGTTGATGTGATTAAAGGCGGCTTTAACCCCTTTTTTTCGCCAAATAGAGAAAAGTGATGGGTTAATGCGTCGAATGCTCTCAAGCAGCGTATCGTAAATGCCGGTGATAAACGCGATGGTGCCGCCTGATACGCCAGGAACAACATCTGCTGCGCCCATGGCGATTCCTTTGAAGAAAGTAATTAAGTAGTTCATTGCTCTAATGCTAAGTCGTTTCGATGGCACAGAGTATACAAACATTGCGACGAAAAAAGTATGAAATAGTGCTGTAGCTACTGGGTTTTATATCCAAGCAATTGCTTATTTTTGTTACAGGTTATGAGGTGATTCAAATACAACGATATCTTAATATTTGGTTTACATTATTGAGATGATTAACTGTACTATCAATGGCTACGCCTGTTGCATTATGCAAATGCAATTTGATAATTGGATTTGCGTTTTGCTATATTTTATATAGACAAATTCACTTTATATGAGATCCTGTGCCCAAAAATAAGTCTTTGCATTTTGGCATGATTAATGCATAATACTGCTCGACCCTTCTTAAGCCGAGGGTCACCTAGCCAACTGACGTTGTTAGTGAATACAATTTGTTCACACTAAATATAAGCCAATCGCGATTATTGCGGTTGGCTATTTTTTTATATGAACAACGTTACTTACGTGCTTTGCAAATTGCACTTCCCTCGTTCTAGACTCATAAAAAAGGGCTGACGCATCACGCCAACCCCTTGTATTTCACTTTAGGTTTTAATCTGTTTTCTTGAGCTGATCAGTACCCCATCAACTGGAGTAAATTTTCAGCTGTCACAATGGCCTCTTTACGATTGGCGATATTGAGCTTTTGGTACAAGTTGCGAATGTGGGTTTTAATCGTGGTGCCTGCCACATCAAGCTCTTGCGCGATTTGCTCATTACTGAAACCAGAATAAATCAAACCAAGCACCTGCCACTCACGTTGAGTCAGTGGGCTTGTGCGAACCAGTTCCGGTACGTTAGGGTGGTTTACCAGCTTCTCAATGAAGTCTTCATCAAAGTGAATAGAGCGGCTGCGCTGATTGGAGGAAATATCCTTCATCAATTGTTGAGCGCGGTGACGTTCTAGATCGCCTAACTCATGGCGGAGGCTTAACTTCTCCAGTAGCCCGCCAATGGTGGCACCATCAATGAGGAAATTACCTACCATCCCCGTCTGGTTTGTCATCACTAACGCTTCTTTTAGCAAAGCTTTTGCTTGCTCTTCGTCTTTTTGACGAGCAGCAAACACCGCTTCGACCACTAAGTTGCGATTAGTATCTGTGATCAGGTTGGTTCGACGAGCTTCACTTTGGAGGAAATCCAATGCTGCGCGCGCTTCGGTATATTGACCTAAGTTGATGTGTGCGCGTGCAATGTTACGCCATTGCAATTGTGAAAAGTGGTTGCATGCCGATTCAGGACGAACCGCAGTGTTGAGCCATTCTTGCATTGCATCGGTGTTACCGCGCGCTTGCCAAAATAGGATCAACGATAGTGAAGCGTTTGCTGTCCAGTCTACATGGTAAGTCGACTGTTTCATCAAGTGTTGGATATGCTCAATGAATTTACCGGCTTTGTCTAGCTCGCCACGGCCAACCGCAATACGCGCCAGCATCGAGTAGCTGTGTAAGTGCTTACTTGGCGAATGGTTTTCGAGAATTTGTAGACCTCGGTAGGCACATTCTTCTGCTTCATCAAGTCGGTTCCAGCACCAAAGCACTTGCGCTCGAATACGCAGCAAAAACTCGTGCAGAGGAACATGTTGAAGTTGCTGATCTTCAATCAAACGGAATGCGGAATCTTGCAGCTCAAAGGCGGCTTGTACGTAACCTTGCGCAATCAAAATTTCGCTTTGTTGCAATATCGCCCATAACGCTTGGTGGTAAACTTGGTACTGACGAGCCAGCTTCTCGGTTTGTTGCATCATCGGTAACGCGCGGTCGAGTTTACCTAGCACGTGGTTAACTTCGCCAACAACCGAAGTTGCCACAATGCGGCTACGGTAAATCGTGTTATCAAGTTGGCTAAGTGCTAGCTCCGCTAATTCGAGTGCTTTCTCTGGCTGGTTGCTGTTGATAGCTACTTGAGCAAGCAGCGCGTTTGCTTGACCTTGATAATGAATATCTAACTCAATGTTACGCTTTTTATGCTCCTCTTCCGCTTCTTCAAGCAAGTGGCCTACTTGGTTATAACGGTGTTGACTTTGAGCCAACCAAGCTCGGAGCATTGTAAGTTTTGGGTGGCTGAACAGAAGCTCAGCATCCAACTTATTAATTGAGCTTTCCAGTGTGCTGAGCTCGCCTTGGTTAAACATCTTCCAGCCGAATTCGTTTAGAATTTCTACCACCAAGTCTTTATCGTTCGACTTTTGTGCATGGTGAATCGCTTGGTGCGGTGCTTTTTGTTGTAACCAGGCAACAGCTGCATTGCGGTGGAGATCTTTTTCTTGCTGAGGAATACGCGCTTGGCGCTCATGAGACAAAAACTCACCAAATAAGTTATGGAATCGGAACCAGTTTTGCTCCCCTTCGAGCGGGTAAATGAATAAGCCGTAGCGGTTTAATGATTCGATCAAACCAAGCGCATCTTCGCGTTGGGTGAGGGCAAACACCAACTCATCATTGAAGTGGTCAAGCACGGACACTTGCATCAAGAAGTGACGAGTTTCGTGATCGAGCAAGTCGAATACTTCTTCGACTAGATAATCCCACAAATGCGCGTGATTGAACTGCGATACCGACTCTACGGTTTGTGCCAATGTACGGTTTTGATGTTGCGCTTGTAACGCGATCAACTGCATCGCCGATGGCCAACCTTCCACATAGGTTCTGAGGCTGTTTGCCATGTCTTCGTCGATGCCATCGGCAATACGCTGATTAAAGAAGCGAGTTGTTTCTTCGGTATCGAACGCCAACATCTCGTTACCGATTTCGATCATTAAATCACGAACACGTAAGTTTGCAGTACCCAGAGGCGGCGCTGCACGACTTGTTACCACAACGGTGAGGTTGTCTGGCATGTGTTTTAAGAAGAAACGCATGGATTCATGGATTTCATCGTTGGTGATCAAGTGATAGTCATCCAGCACCACGTAGCACTCTTGATGAAAATCAGCCATTTCCGCGAACACTTCGCTGAATAAAGAACGTAGAGAAGAGATCTGGCGTTTTTCCGCCAGTTTTTGTGCGTTAGCGCAACTGAAGTTGGTGGCTTTGTTTAATGCTTGAAGCAGGTAATTTACAAAGCGAAAGCCGTCGTTATCGCTGTCATCAATGCTGTACCAACCGACGTTTGGTTTATCGGATAGCCACTGCGCTGCCATGGTGGTTTTTCCGTAACCTGCTGGGGAGCGGAATAAAACCAATTTGTAGTAAGGCGCTTGCTGTAGTAAGTCCAACACTCGTGGGCGCACGATGGCATTGTGCAGGCGTCCTGGTCGAGTAAGCTTAGATGGAATCCACATTAGTAATTATGTCCTTATTTATGTATACCCAAGTGATTGCGACGTGATCATTTCAGTAAGGCCCCCTCGAAAGCTTCGTCTTACTGAATGATGTCATCAGCATCAAAAACGGTTTGAATGCCGGTTAATGTCGCCTTTTGTTGGGGCTTGCATCCGTCTGAAAAAGCATTCCATACGGTCACTTAGATATAAAAGCTAGCGAAAACTAGAAATAACTCACACCGCCTAATTCTAGTTTGTATAAAAAGCGTACAATCCTGTGAGCCGTGTGGGATGGTACGACATCAGAAATGTCCGTTACTTTGATCCACTTCCTAATTCTCAAGGGTTGATGGATTTACCATCAACTACGCCCTTTATTTGTGATTCTTGTCACTTAAATATCTTTTGTGTCGAGTGTATTAAGATCTCGTTGCACATCGATTATGAAAAATCTTTCCATGTTAACCAAGTTAATGTGACCAATATTACAATTTTCACATCATCAGATGAGTGGGCTATAAAAAGCGTCATGAACGGGTTTTAACCTTTCTCATATTTCATTGTGATCAAAATCACTAAGAACTGGAGCAAAGCTCACTTTGTTGAGATTTGGATCACTAACCTAGCAATGGTACCCCCTCTACGCCCTCAGCCCTCCTCCTTCAAAGGAGGAGAATTAGGAGGATGTTTATTCACAGAGGTAAATGCACGATGTATGGCAGATGAATTACCAAAAGACGTGAGAATTTCGTAATGAAACCTACTCAACAAAAACAATTTGACAAGAAGTCGTTCCAAGAAAGCGTAAAGAAACACCTATCTGTAACTTACGCTCACACGATTGAAAACGCAGACAGCCGCGCTTGGTACCTAGCAATGGGTCATGCACTGGCTGAGTTCACTACTTTAGATTTGCTTGCTACTGAAGAAGATCCACGCATTAAAAGTGCGAAGAGCGTTAACTACCTTTCGCTAGAGTTCCTTATCGGTCGTTTGACGGGTAACAACCTAATCAGCATGGGTCTGTACGAACAAGTAACAGAAGCAATGGCTGAACTGGGTTACAACCTAACTGACCTGCTAGAAGAAGAACGTGACCCATCATTGGGTAACGGTGGTCTTGGTCGTCTAGCGGCATGTTTCATGGATTCATGTGCGGCGCAAGAATTCCCAACCGTCGGTTACGGCTTGCACTACGAATACGGTTTGTTCAAACAGTCTTTTAAAGATGGTCGCCAGCAAGAAGCACCTGATGCATGGCGTGGTGTAGAAGGCTACCCTTGGGAAATTGCTCGTCCAGAACTTGCTCAAGAGATCGGTTTCTACGGTCACGTTGAAGTGGTGAACGAGAACGGTAAAGAAGTTCGCAAATGGGTTCCTGGCATGTCTGTAAGAGCAATGCCTTGGGATCTACCAATCGTAGGTTACGAATCAGACACGGTTTACCCGCTACGTCTTTGGGAATGTCAGGCAATTGCACCATTCTCGCTAGCAAGTTTTAACAACGGTGACTACTTCGAAGCGCAGCACGCACTGATCGACGCGGGCAACATCACTAAAGTGCTTTACCCGAACGACAACCACGAGAAAGGTAAAACACTGCGTCTAATGCAACAGTACTTCCACTCAGCTGCATCTGTACGTGACATCCTACGTCGCCACGAAGCAGCTGGTTACTCGCTAGCGGATCTACCGAAGCAAGAGACTATTCAGCTTAACGATACGCACCCAACGATTGCGATTCCTGAGCTAATGCGCATCCTGATGGACGAAAAAGGTCTAACTTGGGAAGCGGCTTGGGAAATCAGCTCTCAAACATTCGCGTACACCAACCACACGCTACTTCCAGAAGCACTAGAGACATGGCCAGAGTCGCTAATTCAGCACCTACTACCACGTCACATGGAGATCATTTACGAGATCAACCACCGCTTCCTACAAGACGTACGTGCAATGTGGCCGGGTGATGTCGCGAAACAACAGAAGCTTTCTATCATCGAAGAAGGTTTCCACCGCATGGTTCGCATGGCAAACCTATGTGTAATTGGCTCTTACGCAGTAAACGGTGTAGCGGCGCTTCACTCTGAATTGGTTAAGAAAGACCTATTCCCAGAGTTCCACGAAATGTACCCAACACGTCTACACAACGTAACGAACGGTATTACGCCACGTCGTTGGTTGAAGTTCTGTAACCCAGGTCTTTCTAAGCTAATCACAGAGAAAGTCGGTCCAGAATGGCCAGCGAAACTAGAGCAACTAGAAGGCATCGCTAAGTACGCCACTGACGAGAAATTCCAGAAAGAATTCATGGCAGTGAAGAAAGAGAACAAAGAACGCCTAGCTAACTGGGTGAAAGAGAACATGGGTATCGAACTCGATACTAATGCGATCTTCGATGTTCAAATCAAGCGTCTGCACGAGTACAAGCGTCAGCACTTAGACCTTCTACACGTACTGTCTCTGTACCATCGCATTATTAACGAACCAGGCTTCGAATGTGTGCCTCGCGTTGTGTTCTTCGCAGCGAAAGCGGCACCGGGTTACCACCTAGCGAAAGAAATCATTTTCGCTATTAACAAAATTGCTGAGAAAGTGAACAGCGACCCTCGCATCGGCAACAAGCTGAAAGTGGTCTTCATTCCTGATTACCGCGTGAGCATGGCTGAAATTATTATTCCTGCGGCGGACGTATCACAACAAATTTCACTTGCGGGTAAAGAAGCATCAGGTACTGGTAACATGAAGATGGCGCTTAACGGTGCCCTAACGATCGGTACGATGGATGGTGCTAACGTTGAGATTCGTGAAGAAGTAGGCGATGAGAACATCTACATCTTCGGTCTAGACGTTGAAGGTGTGAAAGCGCTGAAAGCTCAAGGTTACAACCCATTTGATTACTACAATGCGGATCATCTACTCAAAGCGTCTATGGACCTACTACTGGGTGAAGAATTCACTCCAGGTCAACCAGGCTTACTGCGTGCAACGTACGACAGCCTACTAGATGGTGGTGACCCGTACTTATGTCTTGCGGACTTCGCATCTTACGTGAAAGCGCACGAAGACATGAGCGAACAATACAAAGACCAAGCTGGCTGGGCGAAGAAAGCCATTTTGAATACCGCCCTTGTCGGCAAGTTCACCTCAGATCGCTCAATTCGCGACTATGTGAACAACATCTGGAAACTAAAAGCGGTTCACCGTTAATAGAACAGAGTTAAGACCAAGGTAGCCAAGCGCTACCTTTGGTCATTTTCCAAAAGAAGTTATTGATAACAATAAAACCCTACATGGAAGGTGTTGGTATTACCTTCGGAGAAAGCGATGAAAGAACAAACAGCATTAAAGAAAGTCGCGGAAATGGCGAGATTGGCTGATAGCTATGTCAGTGCTTGGGGAGATGAGGCAAAAGTGTCTGAGGAGACGCTACGCCGCTTGCTCGCTTCGCTTGGCTACGATACTAGCAGCGATGAAAAACTATTGGCTTCTGCTGAAAAGAAACATAAAAAAGACGTACTAGCCCCTGTTCTTGTTTTACGCGACGGCGAACCAGTCGAAGTGGAACTAAACCTAGGTACGAGTGCTCGTGAGAGTGAATTCAGCTGGCGTTTAGAAACAGAACAAGGAGAGGTACTTGAAGGCTATCTTCAGTCCCAAATTGTTCGTGATGAGCGTGCTGAGGGTGGCCCTCTAGTGTTTGCATTGCCAAAGAACTTGGCTTGGGGTTATCACAAATTGATTGTCAGCCGTAAGCGTCGTAAAACGCCATACGAGATGTCACTGATCATCACGCCGAAAGCGTGTTTCAAACAAGACGATCTAAACCAACATAAAAAGCTATGGGGTCCTAGTATCCAGCTTTACACATTGCGTACTCAGCACAACTGGGGTATCGGTGATTTTGGTGACCTAAAACAGTTGGTGAGCGATATCGCTTCTCGTGGCGGTGACTTCATTGGTTTGAACCCGATTCACTCACTGTTCCCAGCGAACCCAGAAGGCGCGAGCCCATACAGCCCGTCTTCTCGTCGTTGGTTGAATATCATGTACATCGACGTAAGTTCTGTACCTGAATTCGCACTGAGTGCTGAAGCTCAGCAACGTGTTGGCAGTGCAGAGTTTCAACAGCGTCTACAAAAAGCACGTGATTCTCATTGGGTGAACTACACAGAAGTTTCGCAACTGAAAATGAGCGTTCTTCCGCTGCTGTTTAGTGAGTTTAAAGCTCGCCATTTAGACAAAAACACCGACCGCGCTCGTGCATTCTTGGATTTTGTAGAAAAAGGCGGCGATAGCTTGTTACACCAAGCTGCATTCGATGCGCTTCATGCGGATTTACACGCAGAAGATTCAAACATGTGGGGTTGGCCTGTATTCCCTGAGAAATACCGCACATTCGACGCAGCCGGCACTCAGAAATACATCAAAGACAATCAAGACCGCGTTCACTTGTACATGTACCTACAGTGGATCGCAGACGATCAAATCAAAGAAGCGCAGTCACTGGCAGAAGAAAAAGGCATGGCTGTGGGCTTGTACCGTGACCTTGCTGTCGGTGTTGCCGACTCAGGTAGTGAAACTTGGGCCGACGACGGTAACTTAGTGTTAGACGCCAGCATCGGTGCGCCGCCGGATGTACTTGGTCCTCTGGGTCAAAACTGGGGTCTGCCTCCGCTTAACCCTCAAGTTTTAGAAGCGACTGGCTACGACGCGTACATCAAGTTGCTACGTGCCAACATGAAGCACTGTGGTGCATTGCGTATCGACCACGTACTTGGCCTACTTCGCCTTTGGTGGATTCCAAAAGGCGAGAAAGCGACAGAAGGCGCTTACTTGTACTACCCAGTGGAAGATATGCTCGCAATCCTAGCGCTTGAGTCGCACCGTCATCAGTGCTCTGTGATTGGTGAAGACTTAGGTACTGTGCCAGATGAAATCGTCGATATCCTACGCGATGCAGGTGTGCACTCATACAAAGTGTTCTTCTTCGAAACTTCGAAAGAAGACGGTGGGTTCATTTCTCCGAAGCACTACGCAGAGCAATCGATGGCGGCACTGTGTACGCATGACATGCCAACCCTGCGTGGTTTCTGGCACTGCGATGATTTGAAAATGGGTCGTGAGATTGGCCTTTACCCAGATGAAAAACAGTTGGAAGGCTTATTTGCTGATCGCTTGAAGTGCAAGCAAGGTATCTTAGACAGCGTTCGCTGGCACGGCTATTTGCCAGAAGGCATTGGTCATGATGCTCAGTACGTACCGATGGACTCGTACCTAAGCGAAGCGCTGCAACTGCACGTAGCTGCGGGTGACTCTGCACTGCTTAGCGTTCAGCTTGAAGACTGGCTAGAAATGGATCAACCGGTCAACATTCCTGGCACGGTGGATGAGTATCCAAACTGGCGTCGTAAGTTGTCGATGAACCTAGATGAAATCTTCAGCCGTGAAGATGTGAATCGCATTTCCAAACGCCTCACTGAAGTTCGCGCACAGGCGAGCAAATAAGATGCGTAGAGTGACGTAGATGAATGAGCGGATTACCAATTTTGTTAGCTCAGAGGTACGAAAGTTCCGTCTAGGTCACTCATTCCGAAAACACAATCCGTTAGGATGAAGTACCGTTATTATGCCCGCGACAATAGCGGGCATTTTTTGTTTTTGACATCGCTTGATGCATACATGTTTTAAGCGAAGTCTTTTGTGAGTTCACAACGTTGGCTGTGGAGAAACCGATGTTTGATTCAGATTTCTGGTCTTGAAAAGGATATTGGCTCTAGGGAGAAAGATTTGAAAACCACCAAAACCAAGAAAATAAAGAAACAACACGAACGCGCATATGAACTGCTTGCTGAGGCGGCTTACTCAGACCCATTTTCGGCGTTGGGGCCATTCATTGATGATGGCGAAGGATCGCTGCGAGTGTGGATGCCGGGCGCAAACAAGGTTGAACTGCTTGTTAATGGCGAACCTCGCGTGGCGCTTGAGCGTGATGGTGACAGCGGTTTTATCTTAAAAGAACAACGCGATTTACACCTGACCCACTACCGTTTGGCGGTCGATTGGAATGGTGTTGAACAAATTATTGATGACCCGTACCAGTACCACAATATTTACCAAGAGTACGAGCATCTGCATACGCCCAAAGACATGTATCACTATATGGGCGCACACTTTGTCACGCTAGAACGTGGCGGTGAAAACATCTCCGGTGTTCGCTTCCTTGTCTACGCACCGCATGCATCGGCTGTTAGCCTTGTGGGTTGCTTCAACCAATGGGACGGTCGTCGTCACCCAATGCAACGTTTAGATTATGGCATTTGGGGTTTGTTCATTCCTGGCTTAGAAGAAGGCGTTCAGTACAAATTTGAGCTCAAAGGGCCAAATGGGGAAGGGCTGCCACACAAACAAGACCCTTGGGGTTTTTACTCTGAGCAGTACCCATCGTTCGCGTCCATTACTTACGATCACAAGCGTTACCAATGGCAAGATGCAAAATGGCAAAACCGCGCAGTGACACAAAAGCGTGATGAAGCGTTATCGTTTTATGAGCTGCATGCTGGATCATGGAAGCGCGACGAGAAAGGTGATTTCCTCAACTACCGCGAACTCGCGGAGCAGTTGGTGCCATACCTTGTGGATATGGGCTACACCCACGTTGAGCTGATGCCTGTTTCTGAGCATCCATTCTACGGTTCATGGGGCTATCAACCCGTTGGCTTATTTGCGCCAACTAGCCGTTACGGCTCTCCTGATGATTTCAAATTCTTCGTGGATGCATGTCACCAAGCTGGTATCGGTGTGGTGCTGGATTGGGTTCCGGCGCATTTCCCATCGGATGACCACGGTTTAGCAAACTTTGACGGCACACCGCTGTTCCACGACCCGGACCCACGTCGCGGTTGGCACCAAGATTGGAACTCATACATCTACGATCTCGGTCGTGAACATGTGCGTCGCTTCCTTGTATCGAATGCGCTGTACTGGTTTGAACAATTCCATATTGATGGCATTCGCGTGGACGCAGTCGCGTCGATGCTCTATCTCGATTATTCACGTAGCCACGATCAGTGGGTACCGAACGTCGACGGTGGCAACGAAAACTACGACGCAATCGCAACCTTAAAATGGATGAACGAAGAAGTGTACAAGCACTTCCCGAATGCTATGACGATTGCGGAAGAGTCAACGGCGTTTCCGGGGGTGTCTGCGCCAACCTTTATGGGTGGTTTAGGTTTTGGCTTCAAGTGGAATATGGGGTGGATGCACGACAGTCTTTCATACATCAAAGAAGATCCTGTTCACCGCAAATACCACCACAATACCATCACATTCCCGTTGGTTTATGCGCACAGCGAAAACTACGTCTTGTCTCTCTCTCACGATGAGGTGGTGTACGGCAAAGGCTCTATCCATAACAAGATGCCGGGCGATGAATGGCAGCAAACCGCAAACCTACGTGCATACTACGGTTACATGTATGGTCAACCGGGCAAAAAGCTGAACTTCATGGGCGCGGAAATCGGCCAAACGGCGGAGTGGAACCACGATGATCAGTTGCAATGGTTCTTGCTGGAATATGAGCGTCATCAAGGCGTTCAAAAGCTGATGCGAGATTTGAACCACTTGTACCGAAATGAAGCGGCGATGCACGATCAAGATTGTGTTCCTGCTGGTTTTGAGTGGCGTCTACAAGACGAAGCGGATGCGAGTATCCTAGCGCACGAGCGTATCAGTAAAGAGGGTGAGCGTATTCTCATCATCACCAACTTTACGCCCGTACCACACGAGCGTTTCCGTTTAGGTGTTCCAAATGCAGGTCAATACGAACTACTGCTGAACACGGACGACAGCAAATACGGCGGCAGCGATTTTAAAGTGCAGACCAGTGTGAAAACGGAAAAAGTCGAAAGTGAATCACTGCCTCAATCACTTGAGCTTCGTTTGCCTCCACTTTCAACCGTGTTCTACAAGCTGAATAAATAATTCAGTCTAATCAAATTCTAAGCCCGTTTTACATTGTAAATCGGGCTTTTTTTGACCTGTTTTTTACCTCAAAAACTTGTTGTTCCTGATTGAATCAGGCAAGCTCGCTGGTTTGTTTATCATCAATCGCTGATGCATTGGGGAACCACACATGTTGAAAAGGCTTAAGTCATTTCTATTTAAAATGGTGTTGATATTGCTGATCGCCCCAGTCGTTTTGGTTGGTGTGGTGAAATATGTCGATCCGCCAATATGGGGATGGAAGTTAAGCCGCATTGTTGTGCCACCAAAGAACTATCCAGATAGCAGCCAACACGAGTGGGTATCCTTGTCGCGTATTTCAAAAAATATGCAGTTAGCGGTGATTGCGACCGAAGACCAAAAATTCCCTCATCATTATGGTGTCGATTTCGAATCGCTATTCGACGTGATTTCCGAGGCAGATGGTAATGGTCCGTCGAGAGGCGCGAGCACCATTACCCAACAAGCTGCGAAAAATGTGTTTTTGTTTCCTTCTCGCTCCTACGTTCGCAAGGCTTACGAGCTTTACTTTGCCTTGCTAATGGAGCTGATGTGGAGCAAAGAGCGCATTCTCGAAGTGTATCTAAATGTGGTTGAATTTGGTCCCGGTATTTACGGTGCTGAAGCAGCGGCGCAGAATTATTTTGGTGTCAGTGCAAAGGAACTCTCGAAGTGGCAAGCAGCGCGTTTAGCCGTGGTGTTGCCAAACCCATATCGAATCAAAGTCTATCCGCAAAGTGATTACACTGCTCGCCGCACAAGATGGGCGATGAACCAAATGAGCAATCTTGGCAGCGTGCAACTTTAAGTCCCTCAATCCATTGCGCTTAAATAGAACTACGCCCCTATATCAATAAAATGTGAAGCGTCACAACCTTTGGGGCGTAGGCAATTAGAATGATGTGTTCAGTTTCTTATCTAGGCACAATTAGTGTGAATAAAACTAATAAATGTGCATGGTTACCATGTGCTGCCAATGGACTGAACGATGAAACTGAACCTGATTACCACTACTTTACTGCTTGCGTCGGCAAGTGCCATCGCCGAGCCTAACATCACCATTTCTACCACGACCAACAGCCGTGACTTCCCGCTAAGTGCAGAGCAGCCTTTGGTTGTGCCTCTAACCAAAGACGGATACACGCTTAAAATCACGGGCGTTGAAGGTGATTGCGTTGCACCCGATGGTCAGAAAGTGAAGTTCAACAAACCTCTTGCGCTGAACTGCGGAAAACCAACGGAACTGCCGTTAAAAATCCGCTTTACCGGCGATTACTCTTTCGCTTTTGATGCGGAAGCCAAAACACTGCGTTTTAAGCGTGAACCTAAGAAAGCCGCCAAAACTGAATTCAAACGCCCAATCCCACAAGTGCAATGTGAGGTTTACCAAGGCGGTGAAGTGACGATCGATCTGGGGGATAGCTTTCCTGAAGGCACCAAGTTACGAGATGCTTATTCAGGTCAAATGGTTGAAGTGAAAGAACAGAAAGTATCACTGACGCCAAGTAAAGACTCTGGCGGCCTAGTGCTGCTAGAGCCTGTACAGAAAACCAAAGAAGCGGTGCCATTTGATTACCGAAACGCGAACATTTACTTCGTGATGGTTGACCGTTTCAACAATGCTGATACGAGCAATGACAACAGTTATGGTCGCAAAAAAGACGGCAAAGACGAAATTGGCACGTTCCACGGCGGTGACCTTAAAGGCGTGATTGAGAAACTTGATTACATCAAAAGCCTAGGTACAGACGCGATTTGGTTGTCGCCAATCGTTGAGCAAGTGCACGGCTTTGTCGGTGGTGGCGATAGTGGTTCATTTCCGTTTTATGCATACCACGGCTACTGGACGCGCGATTTCACCAAGATTGATGAGAACTTCGGTAATGAACAAGATTTAAAAACGCTGGTGGAAGAGGCGCACAAGCGCGGCCTTAAAGTCTTGATGGACGCAGTAATCAACCACACTGGTTACTCAACGTTAGCCGATTTGCAATTTGACGGTATTGAGGTGTTAAAACCTAATGCCGAGCTGCCCAAGAAATGGGGCGACTGGCAACCAAAAGCGGGTGAAAATTGGCATAGCTATCACCAGAATATTGATTATCAGAGTCCGAACTGGGCGAAATGGTGGGGCGGCGATTGGGTAAGAACCGGCTTGCCAGGTTACCCAGCTCCGGGCAGTAGCGACATCACCATGTCATTGGCGGGGCTGCCTGACTTTCTCACCGAATCAGACAAAGCTGTAAAACCAGCGCAATGGCTATTGGATAACCCTGGCACTCGCGTAGAAGCTCGTGACAATTACACCGTCTCGGATTACTTGATTGAGTGGCAAACTGACTGGGTGAAACGCTTCGGCATTGATGGTTATCGCGTCGATACGGTGAAACACGTCGAAGGTGAAGTTTGGAAGCGTCTAAAAGAGGAAGCATCGAACAGCCTAGAACAGTGGCGTAAAGAAAATGGCAAATCAGGTCAGCCGTTCTGGATGATGGGCGAAGTCTGGGGACACACCGCGTATCGCAGCCCTTATTTCGATGATGGTTTTGACGCGTTGATCAACTTCGATATGCAGAAGAAGCTAGACAAAGGCGCGGCGTGCTTTAGCCAAATGGCAGACACTTACCAAAGCTATGCGGAAACTATCGCGAACGAGAAAGACTTCAACCCAGTCAGTTACATGTCTTCTCACGATACGGAGTTGTTTTTCTCACGTTTTAAAGATTACGGCATGCAACGTAACGCTGCGAATGCACTGCTTCTGAGCCCAGGAGCGGTTCAGGTTTATTATGGTGATGAAGTAGGTCGTAACATTGGTCCTTACGCGGATGATTTCCACCAAGGCACACGTTCAGACATGGTTTGGAAGCTATCTGATGATAAACAAGCTTTGCTGAAACACTGGCAAACCCTTGGTCAGTTTCGTAAAGCGCACCCAGCGATTGGTGCGGGTCAGCACGAAGTGATTGAACAGGAAGGCGCGTACGTTTTCTCTCGTTCGCTTGGCAATGACAAAGTCGTCGTGGCGTTTGTAGGACGTGATAAGTAACTAAACGCTCTTTATGTCGATAAATAAAAAGCCCTTCCTTGAGTTATCAAGGAAGGGCTTTGTTGTTTTAGTTCGCCAGTTCTTGGTCGATGACTTTTTCTAGCTCGTCAAACGGCACATAGCCAGGAATGACTTGATCATTAATGATCAACGCAGGCGTGCCGCGTAAACCAAGTTGCGTGAAATACTGATAGTTCTTATCAAGCAGCGCTTTGGTCTCTTTGTCGTCGACAAGCTGCGCTTCTGTCCCTGTTTTCTTCGCGATTTGCTTTAACGAGCGTGCATCATGTGCGCCCGGTTTTTTCACCAATAACTCATGCACTTGTTCGTACTTATCTCGCTGGTTTTGCCAAACATTTAATGCGTAACTTGCCGAGTTGTAGCCGTTTTTCTCGTATTGTTCTTTAAAAGAGACATTGAGGTTAAGCACTTTTATCTGCGGATATTCTTTGCCAACTTTGACCAGTTCTCCTTCTAAACGTTTACAAAAAGGGCAACTGTAGTCCGTTACGTTAATAATGGTTAACTCAGGGTTTTCAGCTCCAAAAGAGGAATGTTTGCCATCACTTAGATAGTGACGAACCTCCTTCAAGGTGTCTCCAAATGACTGTTGATACGCAATGTACTCTTGAAGGTTTTGGTGCAATGAATCAAGAATTTGAGGATTCTCTTTTAGTATCTGAGTAACTTCCTCTAGCTTTTGTTCTGCGGTCTTTTCTGATGCGAAAGATACGGCAGGTACGATAGCCATCATTAACGTCAAAAGTGTACGAGTGAATGTCATAATATTTCCTAAAACTTTTAGATTTCGTTGTTTGTTATGTGAAGTGAATAAAATACGTACAAAAGTCGGGCGAGAAGGTCTCTCGCCTTGCTAGGTTTATTCTCTAAACACACAAAGTTTTAGGTGAACCCGACACTTTTCCGGTATCGGTTCTGTGTATTCCAGGTAATGAATTGCTGTGGATGCCATCGGCAGCGCCACAATCAAAGCAAACAGAAAAAATGGAATAAGAATATGGTCCAACTGGTGTTGGTACGCTTGAACCAGCTTCTCTGAAAGGTCGCAAGATGGTGATAAATTCACGCTTTCATCTTGCTGACTCTGTATTTGGTGAGCCTTAGGGCAGCTTTTCGAGAAGCCGGAATTTTGGCTTAAACATACCATCACCACCCAAAACACGAGGGCGAGTGTCCACTTGGCTATTTTAGGTTGTGAGCGTAACAATGGGCTGCCTAGTCCTGTTGATTCTGGTTTATGCCGTTTGCATATGACCGGACAATCCTAACCTAAATTTCATTATGGAATGTTACTTTCGAGTTAATCGATATTGCCTCAATGCCAAAGTATGAAGTACGTCATGAATGTTGTAGAAAGCAATATTCGTCAGAATCATTGGTCGGGTTGATGAAGAAGTCCTGAGGTATCGATATAGATTAATATACCTAATTGTTAGCACAAATTTTTATTATCTTTCAAATGTGATTAAAATCATAAAACAAAACTTCATAACTGAGTCGCTAGAATGTTCGGCAGGCGGATTGATTTTGATCATCTCTCTAGCACATTATTCGAGTGAACATATGTGTCCTGTCCCACATGTGTAGGTAATGTTATGAAAAATCCTGTTCAAACCGAGCGCAAGGTTACGCTGGGGTGCTACGTTGCACTGGCGTTTGCGGTCGTCTTCTTTTCTGGTCTCATGCAATCGAACGAATGGTATGGCGTATTTGATTTCACCACGTTGAATGGCTCTTTCGGCAAGGTGGCTTATGGTGTCACCGAAACGGCTGACGGTGTGCAAGTTGCAACAACGTCGCTTCGTGGTACTGGTGGTAGCGGTGCACGTGACGGTTTCATTTTTGCACTTACTTTGATTCCTACCGTTATGTTCGCACTGGGTATGATCAATGTACTTGAGCACTATGGCGCACTAGAAGCAGCACGCAAACTGTTAACGCCGCTTCTTCGTCCAATTATGGGTATTCCGGGTAATTCTGGTTTGGCTCTTATCGCTTCGCTGCAAAGTACCGACGCAGGTGCGGCGATGACTCGTCAGCTTAAAGATGAAGGCCATCTTACCAAATGCGAAACCGATGTGTTCACTATGTTCCAGTTCACCGCTGGTGCCACCATTGTTAACTTTTTTTCCTCAGGGGCGGTGCTGTTTACGCTGACGATGGCGGATGGTTCGCTTGCCGTAACGTCTTCTATTGGTTTGGCGGTTGTGGTGATGTTCTTATTTAAAATTGTGGGCGCGAACTTATTCCGTATCTACCTAAACATCACAGAAGGTAAAGAAGACAAGCAAGATCAAAACAAATCTGAGAACTTAAAAGAGGAGACGGCGTAATGAGTGACGTAAAAGCAAGTAAGCCGATGGTGACGGATATTTTCGTTGAAGGCGCTAAAAAAGGCTGGGTTATTGCGACAACATCAACCGTGCCTAACGTTCTTATGGCGTTTGTCATCATTAAAGCGTTACAGATTACTGGCGCGTTGGATTTGATGGGCTCGGTATTTTCTCCAGTAATGGCGGTTTTTGGTTTGCCAGGTGAAGCAGCTGCGGTGCTGATTGGTGCTTGGATGTCGATGGGCGGCGCAGTTGGCGTGGTTATCACATTGTTTGACCAAGGCATCTTGAATGGTACGCACATCGCGATTCTTGCACCTGCAATTTACCTAATGGGCTCACAGGTTCAGTACATGGGTCGAATTATGGGACCTATCGGTACTGAAGGTCGTTACATCCCAGTCATGATTGCGATTTCCGTATTGAACGCATTTGGCGCAATGCTAGTCATGAACTTGTTTGTTTAAGGAGCAATCATGCAGTTTTCTCTCAATGAATATCTCGAAGAACTTCGTCCTCTCATTAATGTCGATTGTGGTACGTACACCACTGATGGCATTGAGTTCATCGCTTCTCAATTTGAAGAGAAGTACCAAGCGATGTCAGGTTGGAGCGTAAAACGCATCGACTGTGGCAGAGCGGGTATCGGTCTTGAAGTTCGAAACAAGCCTGAGGCTGAGCAAGTTGACGTGATGCTGATTGGTCACATGGATACAGTGTTCCCTGTCGGCACCGCAGAGTTACGTCCTATGTCTCAAGACGCTGACAAAGCGTACGGTCCGGGTGTCTCGGACATGAAATCTGGCTTGCTGAATATTGTGTACGCGATGCGTAACCTCGACCAAGCGGTGTTGGATAAACTGTCTATTTGTATCTGCATGAACCCAGACGAAGAAACCGGTTCGTTAGATTCGGTCGACTGGATTCAATCTGTTGCAAAAAATGCGAAGAACGTATTGGTGGCAGAAGCAGCACGTGCAGACGGCGGTTTAGTCAAAGCGCGCAAAGGTATGGCGCGTTACAAAATCACGTTTAATGGCATTGCAGCCCACGCTGGCAACGAGCCAGAAAATGGCCGCAGTGCAATTACCGAGATGGCGAACTGGATTCTCGCAATCAATGCCATGACGAACTTCGAATCTGGCACCACATTAAACGTGGGTATTGTGTCTGGCGGTAACGGCGCAAACATCGTCCCTGAGCATGCTGAAGCGATCGTGGATGTGCGTTTCTGGAGTAATGAAGAATACGATGATGTCGATAGCAAGCTAAACGGCATGCTGGAAACACCATTCGTTGATGGCGTTAGCATCGAGTTGGTTCGTGAAGCTTACAAACCTTCTATGGTGCCAAGCGTGCAAACTGAAAGTCTGATGGCATTAGTTGAAGAAGCGGCAAGTGAACTGTCTATCGACATCAACTGGAAAGAAGTGGGTGGCGGCTCTGATGCAAACAATACGGCAATTCTTGGCATTCCAACTTTGGATGGTCTAGGACCTATCGGTGCAGGTTTTCACAGTGACCAAGAGTACTTGTTGCTTGAGTCTATCGAACCACGTATCAAAATGCTGATGCGTGTACTGGAGAAGATAGCTCAGTAGCGCACTCGACAACTTAGTTCCCAACATCACGATCCCCAGACTTCGGTTTGGGGATTTTTCTATCTGTGTTTTTGTTTCACTTTACTATCATTTCTTGTTATTAATCTTGCGTTCAGGTTCGATTTATTAATATGTTGGCCACAGTCATAAATTTCGGAGGCAACGATGAGTACAACAATGTCTGTAAAATCGGCGCCGAAAGACGCCAAAGATCAAACGATGCAAGCGCCAGATGAGCAAACATTCTGGCGCAAAATGAAAGGGTCGGTCAAGAAAGCGGGTGAAGAAATTGCCGTAATGGGCATAAAATCATGGCTCGCGATGACAGATTCCAACACCGCCGTTCGCCATAAGGCGATTTTAGGTGGCGCGTTGGCTTACTTTGTATTGCCCACCGATATGGTGCCTGACGTACTAGCAGGCGTCGGCTTTACCGATGACATGGCAGCGCTTACCTTAGCCGCTAACTCAGTCGGCAATGCCATAACTAAAGAACACGAAGAGCAAGCTAGAGAAAAACTGAATTCGATGGCGGATTAGAAAGAGCATTTCTAGACGCGGAGAAAACAAAAGCCCCGATGTTTCCATCGGGGCTTTCTTTTAGACAGGACTATATAATTTCAGAATGGTAATCGTAGAACGATTTAGGCGTCAGCGCGTTTAAGATGCACTTCTTCTTCGGCTACGCCTGCCATTGGATCGTTGAAGCGAGCTTCATCCAATGCGCCTTCTGATTTTGCGACAATGACGGTAACTGCACTGTCACCAGTGATGTTTACCGCAGTACGAATCATATCAAGTAGACGGTCAACACCCATGATGAGCGCAATACCTTCAAGCGGCAGACCAACTTGGTTCAATACCATGGCTAGCATTACAAGGCCAACACCAGGGACACCCGCAGTACCGATAGATGCCAATGTCGCTGTCATGATTACCATTAGGTAATCGCCCATAGTTAAATCAATATTGAAGGCTTGAGCAATAAAGGCGGTTGCTACACCTTGCATGATCGCCGTACCGTCCATGTTCACGGTTGCACCAAGTGGTACTGTGAACGATGATACGCGGTTCTCAACCCCCATACGCTGCTTAGCCGTTTCCATTGTCACTGGAATCGTCGCGTTTGATGATGCGGTCGAGAAAGCAAACATGATCGCGTCTTCCATCTTACGTAGGAACGTAATTGGATTTAGACCAGTGAAACCTTTTAACATTAAGCTGTAAGTGACTAGGCCGTGCAGGACAAGCGTACCCGCCAGTACTAAGAAGTACTCTGCCAGATTGACGATCGCGCCCAGACCAAGACCAGTAAATAGCTTCGCCATTAAGAAGAACACACCATAAGGCGCTAAGTTCATCAAAATCGCTACCAGTTTCATGATCACTTCATTCAGATCAGAGAAGAACGCTGCAATACGTTCACCAGGTTTGCCTGCTGCGCTGATCGCAATACCAAATAGCACTGCGAAAACAATAACTTGCAGGGTTTTACCTTCAGCCATTGCACTGATAGGGTTGGTTGGGAACATATCGATGATCACCTGACCCAAAGATGGTGCTTCTGCTGATTTGAATGAACTTGCTGCGGTTAGGTCAGCGCCAGCACCTGGCTGGAACAGAGTACCCATAGTTAGAGCAAGCGTAATCGCGATAGCCGTTGTTGTAACGTAGAAAGCGAGGGTTTTACCACCCATGCGACCCAGTGTAGAAAGGTCTTTGAGGGAGCTAGTACCACAAACTAGTGAAACAAACACTAGAGGGACTACGAGCATTTTTAAGCTGGCGACGAAGATCTGTCCACCAACTTCAAATAATCCATTAACAATGTATGCGTCGACAAATCCGTTGCCGGCAAAAAGTGTGCGAATTGCAAATCCTGTCAAGATACCCGCTACCATACCCAAAATTACGCGGCTGGTTAGCGACATCGGTTTCTTGGTATTCATGAGAACACTCCTTATAGTTATGCACCTTGAGTTCACTTCAAAGCGGCGAGCAGAGTAGCAGTGGAGTGAGAAAATACGAAAGAATAATCCTCTAAATGGTTAATAGATGTGAACTTTATCACTAATAAAAATGGAGCTTTAACTAAATCTTAACTATTTGACTGGTCGAAAAGTTTGTATTTTAACACTTTTATCGAATATACAACCGATAAGAAAGAGTATTTACATTTATTTTGGTAGTAAATGGAGTGCATATTCTTTCTAAGAAATGTTACTCGTGCATAACTATCTAGATTTTATTCAGGCTAGAAGTCGTCTCTTTTTGACAGTTTTTGTATTGGGCTGAACACAAGGGGCTAACGAGCCGTCTATGCCCCTGCTTATGTTACCTATCCGCTGAATCAATGATGGTTGGTCAATGTAGATAATTGGAGGTGATCCCAACTCCAATAATTCTGATTAGTATTGCTAACACCCCCAACCCAATAGCATTGCTTCGCTAGCATGAAGCCTTCCAAACAATGCTGACCAGCCTCAGTGATATGGACGCTCTGTTCCCACCAGTCCCTTTCACGTGACTCAATCGTGATTAAAGGCTTTTGACATTGTGCTAGAGGGAGGAGTAAGGCGTAAAACATCACATCGCCCAGGTAAGGTAGAGGTTCACATTGTTGATATTGCTCAAACCAATCTTTGATGAGAATTGAACGATTTTGAGAACTTAGGACCTTTAATGCAATCTGCTGAGTCAAGCTTAATCCTGTTTGTGAATGAGGTAACTCTTGCATATGGCGTATTAGCACGTTGAGCATATTGGGTAAGCAATCTAGATCATGCTGCTCGATCAAATTAACCATAGAGATGGGTGTCGGTGATGTGACAGCGTGCCAGGAATGTTTAGCCTGACTGAATAATTTGGCTGTCACGGGTTTACGGTATTGCCAACATGCGCGAATAGCCTCTTTAGGCAACTGCCCTAAACCGATGAATCGCTCAGTGCCAGGGAACTGGTTCAACTCAATGATCTCTATCACCTTGTTTTCTACATTCTCTAACAACGTTAGGGCACGAAGCAGCATTAATTGGTCATAGCTGTCATGTTCGACCCAAAAGACGATTCGTTCAAATGTATCACTGAGCAGCGTATCAATATTAGCTTGCTCAAACTTGACAATATCTTGCACTGAATCTTCACGCTTCATCACGGGCAGCAGAGTCTCTACGACATATTGGGCACGAATGGCAAGGAAGTTTTGTGGTGTTGCTGGGATTGGACCCATACAAAGCGGATCTATTAGGGTTAAAAATGTTCCCTCGAATCCGCTGTCTTTAAGCCGTTGCTGAATATCATGCCCACAGCGGACATGGAGCGTTTTTAGCTCGCTATCAAGAGGAGGGGAGTGATTTTTGATGGCGTCTTTGTGAGCTTCTAACTCTTGGACATGCGCTTTTAATTCACTCCAACTGGGTAAGCCTAATTCTCTGGCTAGTGAATGTTGAACGTCAGCTAATTGAATTGTATTGGTAGCTAATGATTCTGGTTTGGAATGAAATCGCTTAACTCGATCCAACATCTCATCATCGTGTTGACGTATAGCTTTGAGCCTTTTTTTAGCAACGGATTTTTGTTGGTTAATGTTGATTAAGAAGCTATTTGTAGAGTTCATTTTTCACCTTTCTTATCTCTTCCACACTCGCCTAAATAGAAGCTAAAAAGAAGGTAAAAACAGATTGTTCCTGCTATACAGAGCAGGGTGGAAGAGTTGCCGTGAACCAAGTTCTTTCCGCGAGTGTTGGGGGCTTTAGGCGTGAGCAGACTGATAGTAGGTGGTCGCTATACTCCGTGCAACCTTTTGTGAGAGTGTAGCGTCACAAAATGGCCATTTCTCTATATTTAGGGAGAATCAATAGGCGATAACACTAGCGATTCAACTCAATACCACTGTCGTTAGACTCGAGTTTCTACACTTTTGAGTAAAGTACGATAAAGCGCTTGAGTCGCAGGACCACTTTTGGCTCCTTTGGGCAAAGTGAGGTGCAGCGCAACTTGATATTGATGGGAGTGTTCGATCTCCAATACTTTAATTTTATCGCTCTTGCGGGCTGCGACTAAGTGCGCTGGTAGCCGACAAAATCCAGCGCCTTGCTCTATGGCGTGAAAAGCGTGGTCGAAGTTATCGACGGTAACACGCTGACGTGCGCGTAACCAACCCACATCTCTTTTCGTTTTGTCTGAATTGCCTAAGTCACGGATGACAATTTGGCTGGTGGTTGCAAAATCGTCGATGGAAACATGCGGCTTTTTAGCGAGTGGATGGTGTGCTGCGATTACAGGCAGCATGGTTGTTACGCCAAATGCTTCGGCAGGGTAGTTGGTTATCGGTAAGTTGATGATTGCGATGTCAGCGAGCTCATTTACGACCATTTCGGTTGTTTTGCTTAGTGACGTTTCAACCACTTGAACGGAGGTCGTGTTGTTGTCCTCCAAAAATTGACTGAGTGGTGCATAAAGCCAACAAGGGTCACAAAGATGATCTACTGCGACCGTGATTTGAGATTCCACACCACTTTTTAACTGCTCGCTGATGACTTCCAGTTCCCGCGCTTGTTCAAGCATGGATTGTGCACGACGCAGTATTGTTTTACCGTGCTCAGTCAAACCTGCTTTGCGCCCTCGTACTTCGATAAGTTGAATACCAAGTTGGTCTTCTAGCTTCCTCACCGAGTAGATCAATGTGGTATGGCTCTTGTTGAGCAGCAAAGCTGCGGATTGAATGCTGCCTTCTTGATCAATCGCTTGTAGCGTTTGCCATTGTTCTAAGGTCGTTTTTAGTCTCATGAGTCAATTTTTTAGACAGTTAATGGCAAAATTATGAACTTTTTTGTCAGTTTTATAAAGGTAATAATCTTGTCATCAAAAGCGAGTCAGTAAGAAGAGGAGACTCAAGATGGCGAAATTATTGCAAGTTGATTTTGAATTTCATGGTCCGTTTGGTGAAGAGATGTCGAATGCTTTGGTCGACTTAGCTAAGTCGATTAACCAAGAGCCGGGCATGATTTGGAAAATTTGGACGGAAAGCGAAAAAGACAAACTCGGTGGTGGTATCTATCTTTTTGAAGATGAAGCCACGGCGCAAGCTTATCTCGAAATGCATGCCGCACGCTTACGAAAAATGGGCGTAGTCGAAGTACGAGGTCAAATCTTCGATATCAATGTGCCGTTAACGACGATCAATCAAGGGCCTATTGGAGGATAAGGAGATGATGACCAACCGCACTTTTCTAACCGTTCATGGTGTCATATATACGGTATTCGCTTTTGCGTTGTTTTTTGTACCAACCATGATGTGGCCGATGTATGGCGTACAAATTAACAACCAATACGCGCTGTTTTTATCGCAACATACGTCGATCTTTTTAGGTGGAATCGCTGCGGTGAGTTTGATGTTACGTGATGTGGAATCTGGTAAGACTGCGAAACAGCTGTTTAAAGCATTATTGATTACTAATGGGTTAGGGGCAGTGATTACTACCTATGCCGGCATTACAGGAGTATTTGTCGGTTTTGGTTGGAGTGACCCAATATTCTTTGTCTCGCTCAGTTTGTTGACGTACAAGCAATTAAGAGTGCAATAGAAAAAGCCCTGCTGTTTCTAGCAGGGCTTTGTCATATTTGGTCAAATTAGCGATCTAGATTAACTCATGATTCGCTTTTGTACGCGTAGTTGTAGTAGCCGTATCCATAGCCGTATGAGTTAGATGCTTTTTTCTCAACCGCATTGAGAATCACACCTTTAACTTCTACACCTGATTGCTCGAAGCGACCACGTGCTACCTCAATTTCTTTCAATGTCGTTTGGTCGAAGCGAGCTACCATCAACGTGGTGCCAGCAAGTGCACCAACGATGCTTGGATCCGTTACTGCAAGTACAGGCGGTGTATCGATGATGACTAGATCGTATTCATTTGATACTTGTTCTACAAATTCAACAAATCGTGGATGCATCAAAAGCTCTGATGGATTTGGTGGTACTTGACCACGAGTAACCACATCCAAGTTTTCAACTTGACTTGGTTTGATTGCGGTTGCTCGATCAATTTTTCCACTTAGTAAGTCAGATAATCCTTGCTCTGCTGTGAGGCCAAAACATTGCTGTAAATAACCTTTTCGCATGTCAGCATCCACCAAAAGGACTTTTTGACCCGTTTTAGCTGCAACGGCAGCAAAGTTGGTTGATACGAACGTCTTACCAATGGAAGGAGCTGGGCCTGAAATCATTAAGACATTGTTTTTGGCTTCCAACATTGCGAAGTGTAAGCTGGTTCGAAGTCCACGTAGTGCTTCAATTGAAAGATCTGCTGGATTGGCATTTGCTAAAAGAAGTAAATCTTTGTTGTTTTTACGTTTTAGCTTGTTCGCGACTTCCAATTGTTGTGCCGATTTTGGAACACTTGCATATACAGATATTCCAGTTTGCTCAATTTCATCAGGAGAAGTCACTCCACGATGAAACGCGGTTTTTACCAGAACAAATACGACAGCTACCATGCCTCCAAGAAGAGTAGCCAAAACTACAATCAAAGGTTTTTTCGGTTTAATAGGAATTGCGTAAGATTGTGCGTTGTCAATAATACGCACATTACCTACGGTGCCAGCTTTTATGATATTTAGCTCTTGAACTTTATTCAAAAGTTGGATGTAGATTTGCTGGTTTACTTCGACATCACGAGTCATACGCAAGACTTCGCGCTGTGTTTTTGGCAGTTTTTGAACTTGTTTGTTAAGACGCTCTTTCTCTTGCAGTAATGTCTGACGTTTGTCTAACAGTGATTTATAAGCTGGGTGGTCTTGGGTGAATTTTTGACTGATTTCACTTTCTTTAAATGTTAACTCATTAAGTTGGGCTTCAAGTGCCACCATCACTTTTAGAGTAGATTGTGCTTCGAGATTTAAATCGATAGACTCGTTTTCTTGTCTAAAACTGTTCAGTGTATCTTCTGAAATAGTTAGCTTGTCCTTAATCTCGGGTAAATGACCTTTAAGGAAGTTGAGGCTTTGCTCAGCTTCAGCTGAGTTTCTTCTAACATTCTGCAAAAAATAGTTTTGAACAACATCATTTAAAACAAGCTGATTATGGTCTGGGTATTCACCTTCAATACTTAGAGATACAATACCTGTTTGGTTACCTCTCTCTGAAATAGCAAGTTGTGAGGCTAACTTGTTGATAGCACCTAACTTGCTTATTTTACTTATTGTAAAAGTATCTTCATTTTGAGCATTGAGCTGGTTCACTTTTACACGATAGCCATTCATCTCAATCAGTTGACCAACTGAACCAGAAAGTACTATTTGGTCTTCAAGCATTAGGCTGAATTGACCTTTCTCGACGTTTGTAGCAATCAGTTGATGAGATAACCCTCTAGCCGTTCGAGGTACTTCAAACGTAGTCAAAGAAATGTAGTTTTGGGTACCGTTGATTCGTGCTAGACCTTTACCCACAAAAGGTAAGTAATCAGGAGTGGCAATGGTTGTTAAGTTAAACTTATCAACGGTATCGCCAAGAATCATTCTCGATTTAATTATTTCAATTTCTGTAGTTGCAGATGATTCGGCAGAAAAGAGTTCTCCCATGTCACCGACCATCGCCGAGATACCACCTGAACTCTTCTTTTCGATTTGTATTAACGCGTCGGCTTTGTAAATCGGAGTTGATAGCAACGCGACCGCGATACCTAATGTTGCAAAAAAGAGTGTAATGCTGATGATAAACCATTTCGCGTCTATCAATATGCCGAAGAGCTTGCCTAGGTCGATCTCACCATCAGCAAGAGCAGATGATTGTATTGTTTGGTTAGCCATTATTTTTTATTTCGCCAAGTGATCTGAATTTATATTTTTTTTGCCCATGCATGAGCAGCATTTTCAATCAGAGATAATGTATGCTCAAAGGCTTCTCTACTCTGTCTGTATGGATCTGGAATATCCACGGAACCTATCCAGTGACCAAATAACATTGCTTTACCTCTAGCCTCCGGTACCAGCTCCGTCAAAGCATCGATATGACCTTGTTCCATCACCAATATTAGGTCTTGCTTTGCGCACAACTGAGCGGTTAGCTGCTGTGCTTTGTGGTCTAGCAGGTAGATACCACGTTCTAACGCGACAAGTCTGGCGGTTTCATCTGCTTGCTTTCCGGTTAGGCGACTTTTTTCTACGGCAATACCCGCCGAAGAAATCTGTTTATCCGGGAGTAGTTGCTGTAGTAACCGCTCTCCTGTGGGGGAGCGACAAATATTACCTACACACACGACAAGAATGTTCGAAAACATGTTTTGCTCCTTATAGACAACGTTTGAAGGACTTGTTTGTGTTCAAACAAGCCCTTCAGAATGCTTTTTCTATGGCCAAGTCCTGACTCGAAGGACGCCTTCTGTAAGTTCATTGAAGCCTGAGATGGTAGGTACTAGCTGTGCAATAACGCGATTCCAACGACTGATAGGCGCCGCAGTGACATAAACAATGTCATACGGTTTGAGAGCAAATTCAGTACCAATAACGAGCGCTGCCGCATCGGAGACATCAAGTTGATATATGTCGCCCAGTGAACTAGCGTCTTGTGACCTCCTAATCACGAATACACCTGTCGCATCCGCTGATATTTGGTTAATACCGCCAACGTTGCTCAGAGCTTCCGTAAGGCTCATGCCAGCGCGATCTATTTTCAGTAGTTTAGGGTCGTTAACTTCACCCATAACGAAAACCTTTTGTGAATCATTTCTTGGCACATGGATGATATCACCTGGTTGGAGTAGCCTATTTTCAGTGAGGTCGCCTTCTTGCATCAGCGCATAAAGAGATATGTTTTCAACTATGCCGTTTCTTGTCAGTGTTACATTTTTCCAGTCGGCGTTTTCGGCTAATCCACCTGCACGGTTAATTGCATCTAACAAGGTGAGTGGGATATTGGTGATTGGTTGTTGTCCCGGATTATTTACCTCACCAGTTATGTAGGATTTTTTCGAACGAAAAGCGGCGACGCTGACATCCACTTGAGGACTTTCTATGTACTTTGCTAATCGGCGAGAAATATCTGCACGAATTTGACGAACGTTTTTACCCGCAACTTCAACAATACCTATATATGGATAGAAGATAGTACCATCAGCATGTACCCAGTTACCCGCTTCAGCAGAGCTGCGATAAGAACCAGCAGGAATAGTTAGTTCTGGGTGATCCCAAATAGTAATGTTTAGTATATCTCCAGGGCCAACCTCATACTCATAAGCGCTAAGTTGGCGATCTAGATCAGGGTTGGATTTGGCTTCTATCTCCAAACTTTTAAGTTGAGATACTTTATCAAGTGTAAGTGGAAAAACATTGAAATCAGAAGTGCGACTAACATTGCTGTCTTCGACGAAGTTTTTTCCATCTGTGGAAAGGTGACTACCGGGTACAGTACATCCAGAAAGAAGTACTGAGGAGAGCACTAAACTAGCTAGCTTTTTATGTTTGAAATTCATGTTTTTTCATTCATCTGACGTAAAGAGCGAGTTGCTGGTAGCAACATTCTTTTCCAGAAAAGACTTCACAACATAACCTTATAAGCACCACTTTCTTCTATTTATAAAGTGCTCAATAAGGGATTGATTGCATCTGGAGGCATGAACTCTAATGAATTTCAATGATTAGAGCAATAGACAGTAATGCAGCAAGTGTCCAGATAAATATCGTATTTTTATGTTTTCACTTACAAGATTTCATATTGCGGATAAAAAACTTGTTCAATTAGCTCAAATTTTGTTTATTAGCTCTATATGTAGTGTTTTCTTTCTAAAATACAACCAAGAAAATCTACCGACTAATTACCTCGTTGTATTAAATAGGATTATCAATAATGTGACTCATGTCTCGTTTTTGTTTTGTTGTCTTTCGACATGGTCACTTCTTCGCTAACCCCTTCCCATTCAAATACGGAAGGATGTGCGGACGTGATTCGCCAGCTAGTTTACTGGTGACTTCTTGTGACCAAGTGCTTTGTTTTTGATTGCTCGAGCGGTTTGCATAGTAGTTTTGCATGGTTTGGTCATAAGCCTGAATATCATCCAAATTTAGGTCTTGATATTGATTCTCATGCACCACGACATGAGCAGGTAGACGTGGCTTAACTTCAGGGGCTTGATCTGGATGACCAAGACACATACCAAATAAAATGGCTGTATTTTTAGGTAAGCCTAGTAACTCGTCGACTTTTTGAGCATTGTTTCGTAAGCCACCAATATACACGCCTCCTAGTCCCATAGACTCTGCCGCAAGTAAGCAGTTTTGTGCCATGATGCCAGAATCAACAGCACCGATAAGTGTTAACTCGGTGAAATCAGCTTGCACATCAGGATTGATACTGGCGTGGCGCTGGTAATCAATGCAAAACACCAAAAACTCAGTAGCGCTTTCAACGTACCCTTGATTCCCCGCATATTGTGCCAATAGCGTACGCTTTTCTTTATCAGTCACGCGGATAATTGAGACGACTTGCAACATACTTGATGAAGACGCCGCAAGGCCAGCTTGTAGAATCGTTTCTAATTGTTCGCTCTCAATAGGTTGCGAGGTGAACTTTCGAATTGATCGGTGATTGAGAATTGTTTGTATCGTATTGTTCATGGTGACTTAACATCCCCTGTACATGTAAAGGCTGAAGCCTCACCTTAGCGATATTTGATGAGTCGGTAAACTATCTCAAAAGAAAAACAATGCTTAGCGCATAAGTGTGAAGATGAATAGAGAATACATCACTCGTTCTGCTTGAGAGCGTATATACTGTTTTTAGAATCAACAATTTAACTGCAGTGGAAAATATGAAAGAACTCATCGTTCATACAGTCACGGTGTTTATGGGCTTCTTTGCGATCATGAACCCCATCGCCAATATTCCTATCTTTTTGAGTTTAACGGCTGATGAGGACAGGGAAACCGTACGTTCCATGGCGCTTCGTTCGGTTTTTATTGCATTTGTCATCATTGCGATATTTTCGATCGCCGGTAAATTAATTTTTGATTTGTTTGGTATCACGCTGTACGCCTTGCGAATAACGGGCGGTATCTTGGTGTTTTTGATCGGTTTTAATATGCTTCAAGGTGATTCGACGCATCAGAAAACTAAAGAGAAAGCGTATTCTCCAGCGCAGCAGCAGGCGGCGTTGAGCATTGCCGTTTCTCCACTTGCAATGCCGATATTAGCAGGGCCTGGAACGATTGCTACCGCGATGAACTTTGCTACGGCGGGTGGTTTTGATCAAACCATTATTACCATCGTTTCTTTTGCTGTGTTGTGTGTTATTACCTATATACTGTTTTTATTTGGAGACAAATTGGTCAAAGCAGTTGGACCGAGTGCTCTGAACGTCGTGACGAAAATGATGGGCTTAATCCTAGCGGTTATCGGTACTCAAATGTTTATTGATGGCGCGGGCGAAGCCTATAAAACTGTTTTCTCTTAGGCGTTTCCATCTCGTCTAAATCCACACCTACATTTCTAGCTGGTGTGGATTTTTTGAACTTTAGTTTTCACTTTCTAAGAAAGAAATAAATAGACTTCACCTATTTCAATAATAAGAATATTCAATTGTTTTGATTGCACGAATTTCATTACTCTTTTGGCAAGAATAATGGGGGAAATATGGCAACAAAAGCAATTGTAGTGGAAGGTGGCGCGATGCGAGGTGTCTTCGCAAGCGGAGTGCTAGATGCGTTTTTAGAGCAGAGTTATAAACCGTTTGATTTTGCCATTGGTGTATCTGCTGGCGCATCAAACTTGATTGGTTATTTGACCGACTATCCGCATCGCAGCATTAATGTCATTACTAAGCTGGCAACGAGTAAACGCTTTTTTGATCCGACTCGATTCGTTAAAGGTGGGGACCTCATTGATGTGAAGTGGCTGTTTGAAGAGTCTAATCGTTTGTATCCCGTCGATGAAAATAAACTGTTTAATGGCATTCCTTTTCTGGCAGCGACGACGAATGTAGATACAGGACAGGCAGATTATTATCGCGTGACGCGTGATAATTTTCACCATGCGATTGAAGCGACAACAGCGTTACCCATTGCATACAAGCATACCCCTTGCTTTTCTGGAGGCTGCTATACCGATGGCGGGGTTGCAGATTCTATCCCGGTGCGTGAGGCTTATCGTCGCGGGGCTCGAGACATAACCGTTGTGCTTTCTCACCCGCTAAATTATGCCAAGAAGCCAGTAAAAACCACATGGCTGATGAAGAAGTTATTTGCCGAACATCCTAAAATGGCGGACGCGATGTTAAGACGTGCAGATAACTACAATCAATCGTTGGAATTTATTCGTAATCCTCCACCGGGAACGCATGTCAGAGTGATTGCACCACCAGATAATTTTCCTGTTCAGCGCTTATCAATGCGACAAACCGTTCTATTGGAAGGTTATGAAATGGGGCTGATTGAAGGGCGGGCTCATTTGGCTAATTTGTCAGGTGTTCATGGTTTAGATCGAGAAAACTGCCATTTTTGCGTTTGATAATGAAAGAGCCTCATAGCGAGGCTCTTTTTACTTAACGTTCAAAGGGCGATTTAGTTGACTTTATCCCAAGCCATTTCCCAGTGTGAACCAGTTCCTGGTTCGTATTGGTTTGCGCTTTCTTTCCACTGTACACAGTAACCAGAGTATGGGAAAGGTTTACATTGGTAAATGGCACCGTCGCTTGCAAGCACTTTTGTGCCCGCTGTGTAGCTAGATAGCCCTTCAGGGAAGACAAAATCGTACTCGCCAGATGGTGGTGGCGTTACTGACTCTTCTTTTAAGTGAAAGTCGAGCGTTTGCTGATCCACCAAGTTGCCATCTTTGTCTTTAATACGAGTCACGAGCATATGGTGACCAGGCTCTGATTTGGTTAAAGCGAGCGATACAGCCTCCACCGAGCCGTCTTTCATTTCGTCTGCCCAGCTTGCAAGTGGCTCACGGTGGTGATTGTACACGGTGAGTTCTGCGTTTAAATCGCCTTCAGCAGTTAGTGTCAGATCCAACGTTGTCGGTGTTGACTCAATGATATACTCGTCTGCTAAGCCATCTACTGTGAGTGAGTACTCTGGAGCGGGAGTTTCTATCTTGTAGCCGATTTCTACACGCTCAAGGCCGCTATTAGCTTGCAGGTACACCGGGTTAGTACCATAAACAGGAGTGAATTTATCCTCGGCATACTGTCCAGCTTGCAGTTTAGTTTGCTCTTGGTTGATCTTCGTTGCTAGAGCGTAAGACCAATTTTTCGCTTTGCCCATGACTGCATCGGTAATTTCTAGCTCGGTTCGATAAGCTATGTTTTCACCCGCCTGATCAAATACGCGTGTATAAACCGAATCTCCAACATTTAAATCCATCGTCGGAATAATTTGACCGCCTTGCGTCCAATCTGGAATGACTGGACTGTCACCATCAAATTTCACATCGATCACGTTATAAAATGAAGCCGCTGTGTCGCCAACATCCCATACCGCCAGAATGACGTGATACCCCTCTCGCGTAGGCACATTACATTGATGGCTCACCTGTTTTGGAGGTTGAACCATATTGCCATCGACTACACAGAAAGGAGTCAGATCAAACGAGTCGCGTAATAGTGAGGCATTTGGGTTCCAATCAGGTTTGGTGATGTAATATTTCCAGTCACGCGTCACATGGTTGGCTGTAAATGTCCATTCAAAAGTCTGTGTACCTGATTGAATAGGACGTTTCACCCAGCGGTCGGCAGTTTGTTCATCAAGAGCGGCAGCTAGAGCGGTTTCAGCACTTGCTATTTTTCCATCGCGAGGCCCTGATTGTGGAAAACCATCAGGACCTTCAACACTTTGTGGCTCGTATTGAATGGCACCGCAGTTATTATTTTTTTCGTTAGTATCAGGTGTTGGATACTTACATAGTGCCGCGCGACTTGCAGCGACACCATCATTGGTTTCTGATACGTAGCCGTGAGCCGCAGCACTTGAGCTAATGCTTGCAAGTGCTAATGTAAGTACGGATTTGGTTGGGAAGGATTTCATCACATGTCCTCTGTTATGGCTGACAAATTAATGTCACACCTCGGCGCATGCTGAGCATGAAGCAACGCTGTATGAATCCATACTTTGGATAATGTAGTGTTGCAACATGGCAACCCCGCTATCATGAGCATTACTTTTGATGATGGAATGCTGACAGACCGGAAGCTTTGCGTCCCACCCTTTCGAGTGGTTTGCCGAAATGTGATTGAGCAGCCAAAATTTAGCTCAAGAATTTACATGTGGAAAAGTAAACGACACTGACATGGAATCATGTTCTCAAATTGAAAGGTAACGGTACGCCAACCTCATTGATATTGTGCTTTTTTGTTTCTAAGGTATTGGTTTTGTTGTTGTTTTTGTCTTTTTGATAGCTGGAGTGAATGAGTGATTGGTTGTTGGGTCGAAGGTGGGAGGGGCAGTATTAAGGATAGAAGAAGCACCGTTTAAAGGGCGGAATATACCGCCCTCTGAATCATTTTATTTAGGCATAATGACGGTATCAATAACATGAATGACGCCGTTTTTAGCTTTCACATCGGTTGCCATTACATTTGCACCATTGACCATGACTTTGTCGCCCATGGTTTTAATCATCACATCTTGGCCCTGAACCGTAGTCGCTTTGTCCAGCTTAACAACATCGGCAGCCATTACTTTCCCTGGGACGACGTGATAAGTCAAAATGGATACTAACTTGTCTTTGTTTTCCGGCATTAAGAGCATATCGATTGTACCGTCAGGCAGTTTTGCAAAAGCGTCATCCGTTGGTGCAAAAACAGTAAATGGGCCTTCTCCTTTGAGTGTATCGACTAGATCAGCCGCTTTCACTGCAGCGACAAGTGTATTGAAAGAGCCGTTTTCAGTGGCAACGTCGACAATATCAGCCTTCATCATGCCATGCTCATGAGCCTTGACGGGAAGCATAAAAGATAAAGTCGCCATCAATGTAGCCGTGATAACCAAGATACGTTTAAACATAATGTGTTCCTTACGAGTTGGGGGTACAACGGTTTCCCTAGAGAATGTCTTCGTTTGTACGCATCTAAATGAAAAGATGATCAACGAGCCCTGCTTTCTTTCGATGGCCTCACGTGTCGCGTTAAAATCCGTTTGCCTTCTTGTTTTACATCGGCCCGTTTCCGCCATGCCCATAGACGCTCCCTTGCATCTTTAGCTGCGCTATTTAGGTCGACAATAGGCACTAGGTAACGGCTATCCGGTTTCAAGTGGTACATGACGGTTTCCATCTGTGTCATTTTCCAGGGCTCGAACAATAGTGGGGTGGGGACCATTTGCAATTCAGGCACCCATTTATAGATGAACGCGCCATCAGGGTCATGTTCTTGGGCTTGCTTAACCGGGTTGTAAATCCGGATTGTATTGGTCCCAGTTACCCCGGCTTGCATTTGGAATTGTGTGTAATGAATACCAGGCTCAAAGTCGAGGAATAGTTGCGCTAAATGCGTCACGCCAGTTCGCCAATCCATGTTCATGTGATGAGTGAGAAAACTAACCAGCATGGCGCGCATGCGAAAGTTTATATAGCCAGTCTGATGCAAACAGCGCATACAGGCATCGATCAAAGGTATGCCAGTATATCCAGATTTCCATGCTGCTAACTTTTCTTCATCGAAAGTGCTACTTTGTTTAATCAACGATTCGTAAGCCCGGTTAACACAGTAAAACTCCATGTCGTATTCCGACTCGAATTTCTGTATGAAATGGCAGTGCCAATGCAGCCGTGAAGACAACGCAATTAAGCTGCGACGAAACCCAACAACTTGCCAGTGTTTCAATAGGTACTGATAAACTTCACGCAAGGATATATTACCCCAAGCGAGGTATGGAGAAAGGCGAGTACAGGCTGTACGTGAGGCTGTGGGACTAGAAATGCTTCGATAGTAATCACGACCTCGACGATTGAAAAAGTCCTCCAGTGTTTTCCAAGCGAGTTGGCTTCCTCCCGTTTGCATTCCTTTGCATTTTGATAGCCAGGATGAAGGTGGCGAAAACGCGCAGCCGAGTGATTCTGCATCCAATGAATGCAACAAGTTGGTTTGCAGATCAAGAGGGCTTATGGAGGCTCTCATGACCAAATCCCAATGTTTGTCCCAACCCTGCCGGTCTTTTGCTCCTCTAATAACAGCACCGTGCTCGAACTCAAACCACGTGATGTTCTGCTCATGCAGCCAAGCGGCAACTTGCTTATCTCGCTCAAAGGTGCAATTGAGCCCTATTTCCTGATGAGAAAACACAGCGTTGATTTGATACTGCATTTGAATTGATTGAAAACATGCTAAGGCATCGCCAAACAGAACCGTGATGCGGTGTCCATAGGCTTTGAGCGTCTCATTCATGTCTTGCAATGATTGCCAAACAAATCGCCAGTGACGCTCAGAATAGTGAGGGTTGTTTAACAGCAACGGTTCAACAATATATAAAAGTACCGTTGGGTGCTTTGACGACAATGCTTGTGTTAGGGGCTGGTGGTCAGTCAGTCTTAAATCTCGTTTTAACCACACGACATTGATTGTTTTCATCGGAATCCTCTTTGTTTCCGATGTTGTACGCAAATGACCCGAAGAGATCTCACCTAATGATCGGTTTTGTTCATTAAAACGTAGAGGTTGCTCACAAGGAGGTGAGACATGTCGATACCACTGAGTAAGTTAGAAAAGTTCTTCTACGTAGATAAATTGATCATTCACTCGCTTGATCTAGCATTGTATCAAGCATCTGTCGTAGTTGATGGAAAAGCGCAATTCATCACTGATGACAACGGTATTTTTTTGAGGGCTCATTCCCTTATCGAGATGCAAAAGAAGTGCAAGAATATCAAAGCAAATAAGCAGGTTTTAGTACATAAAAGTGCTTATGATGAGATGGTGGGGCTACCCGAAGGCAAAAGAGACAATCAACTAGAGGTTTTGGTGAGGGATACAAAATTGTATTGAAAGAGTGTTGGTGCATAGTAAAAGCGAGCCACCTTACGGCAGCTCGCTTAAAATAGAATTAGAGTCGAGCTTAGTCTTGTTTACGCTGAGCTTCTTTTTGTGCGTACTTAGCGGCACGTCGAGCTTCTCTTTGCTTGGCACTTTCGCCACCAACATGCTGCTCGCCTCGTTGTTCTGCAAGAACAATTTGTTTTTCACGTTCGCGGAATCGAGCAATTTGTTCTTCTGAGTGTGTGCCGTGACATTTCGGGCAGCTCACGCCTTGCTCGAACAATTCTGACTGTTTGTCTTCTTCAGTGATCGGTAGACGACAAGCGTTACATAAGTCGTAATCTGCTTTTTCTAGCTGGTGGTTTACTGCAACACGGCCATCAAAAACGTAGCAGTCACCTTCCCACATGCTCTCTTCTTGAGGAACTTCTTCAAGATATTTAAGAATGCCGCCTTCTAAGTGGTAGACCTCATCAAAGCCCTGTTCTTTCATGTAAGCAGTTGATTTTTCGCAGCGGATACCACCGGTACAGAACATCGCCACTTTCTTATGCTTTTCCGGGTCCATGTTTTCTTTTACATAGTCTGGGAATTCACGAAAGGTTTCAGTATTTGGGTTTACAGCGCCTTTGAATGTGCCGATCTCGATTTCGTAATCATTACGTGTATCGACAACAAACACTTCAGGATCAGCAATAAGATCGTTCCACTCTTGAGGTTTCACGTAAGTACCCACTACGTGGCGAGGGTCTATGCCTTCAACACCTAATGTTACGATCTCTTTTTTCAATTTCACTTTGGTGCGATTGAATGGCTGGGTCTCAGAGTACGACTCTTTGTATACGGTGCCTGTCAAACGAGGCTCGTTGTTTAGCCACTCCAGTAGCGTATCAATACCTGCACGATCAGAGGCAACAGTGCCGTTGATGCCCTCACTTGCCAGCAGTAATGTTCCGCGAATATGGTGTTTTTCCATCAACGCAAGTAATGGCTCGCGTAGTTCTTGATAGTTATTCAGCTCAACAAACTTGTACAGCGCACAAACTACATACTGACTCATGAGGTTTCCTTTAAAAATACAGGTGGTCAACGACCTTAAAATTTTAGCGGCACGAAGTATACCTGACTAAATTAGTCGGAAATACGGACAAATTATGCGGATATTATGGCTAGGCGGGATGTAGCGGTGTTTTGATACGGCAAAGCGTCACGCGGGTAAAATCGCTATGTGTTCAAATTATAAGCATAAATTGTAGAGAACAAGGTAAGTTGAACTCGACACTTTTGGTTTAAATTTGTACTGTGATTCCTTCTTCGGCTCTTCATTAAAGTTGTGCGCAAGAGCTACAAAATAATAATCGGATCAGTTGGCAAGGAAAGGACATGCAGCAGTTTTATATCAGGCGGCTGAGGGAAGAAGATGCTCCCTTGCTCAAACAATTACTCGTTGAACTCGATACATCGCACTATGAAGCTGAACCGAACTTCTATCGTCCACCCAAGGAATTGGCACAACTAAGAGAATCATATTGCACCTTCGAAAAGTATTTTGATGGGAGCGTGAGCGCTTTTATTGCTTGTTCGCAAAGAAAAGTCGTCGGTTTTATCTCTGGTTCGGTTCGTAACGTTCAGTCGCTGATTTCACCAGAAAAACGCGTTGGTTTTATTAATGAGCTTATTGTTGCAGAGAACCATCGAAACTTAGGAATAGGTTTATCGCTGATGGATAAGATGGAAAGTGATTTGTGTGCTCAAGGAATAGAAGAAATCGGCTTAACCGTGGCGTCATTTAACCATGAAGGTGAGGATTTCTATCATAAAATGGGCTACCGGGTGATGACGAAACGTATGACCAAGCGCGTAAGAGATTCGTAAAAACAAGATGGTAGGAATGAAACGCCTCTTACCTCTAGAAGAGGCGTTTTTATAGTATTTATTTCAAATTAGCGGCGGTTTGATTCCCCATCGCAATTAACTTATCTAAAACGCGCTCACCGTCGGCACGTAAACCGTTGTGCTCGTACTCGTTAGTGATCCACGCTTTTGAGTTTGGGATTAACGCGAGCGTTTCTCGGCTGATATCCATTTCCACAAACATATCATCAGCGTAAACGGCGCAACTGACAGGCACTTTGTTTTGAGCCAGTTGTGTTTGATCGTACAGCGCAGTCCAATCTTCTTTCGCGGCCAATATTTCAGCGGCATCTTTTAGTGGCTTGAGGTTGACGTATTGATCGAACATCCATGGGAAGACCATTTCCCCCGTAAAGTAAAATGGCTTGCCAGGTTCATAATTAAACTCTGGTCGGGTTTGGCGAACACGGTGTGCACTCCAATTTGACGCAAAACCTTGGCAATAAATCGATTCATGCAAAATGGCGTAAATCGGGTTGGTTTGGAAGTTTTGTTGCGCCAACATATCGTTCAAGAACTCATAGCGAAGTTGTTGTTTGCCGTTCACTTCAATCAACGCGCTTTCTAACCAATAGTAAGTTGGTAAGAAAGTATCACTCACACCAAAGTTGATGCCGATTTGTTGAAATTGTTCCACCGTGAAGCGTTGACCATTTGGTAGGTACTCTTCATTTTCTAGCAAGTGATTCGCAATGTTTTGGCAAAGTTTCTGTGCATTGGGAAATTGTTGGAAGAACGCTTGGTTTTTCTCCATGGTGCGTTTGAAAGTGGCTTCATACACATCGTCGGCATGACGCGAGACTGATGGCACGCCACCTGTGATGTAGCTTTGCAGCAAGCTGTCTGGGAACAAAGACACATAGGTGAGGGAGCAAAAACCACCAAAGCTTTGACCTAAGATCGCCCATTTTTCTACGCCAAATTGCTCACGAATGTATTCCGCGTCGCGCACGATGTTATCCGCTCGGAAGTGGCTCAAGTAGTCTGCTTGTTGCTCTGGCGTGAGGTGAGCAAGCGTCTGGTGATTAATTACGCTGCTGTTGCCCGTACCGCGCTGGTCGAGAAGCAACACTCGGTACTCTTGGAGCGCGCGTTTTACCCAGCCGTTATTGCCGTTTTGACGCGGAGAGGGAAAGCCTGGCCCGCCCTGAAAGTAAACCAACCAAGGTTTGGTCGATTCTTCATCGCCAACTAGGCAAACCGCACGAGCGAAGACTTCAATGGTGCCTTTACTCACGTCTTGGTAATCCAGAGGAACGGTAAAGCTGTGGGGAGTGTAATGCAATCCTGCGTCGATAAATGATTGAGCGTTCATTGTTATCTTTATTTCCTTATTGAGGGGTAGCGCTACTTTACTGCGAATGGCGTGAAGAACCAATGCTATTTCCAAATCGCTTCGTCAGTTCTATACCTTGGTCAAATCAATGTAAGTTCAAGAAAATGAAACGATTAGCGACTGGTGCAACTGGTTGAGTGAGCTATGCTCAATAGAGTTGCGACAAAGTAAGAGCATGGAGGAAGTCGGATGAAAGTGTCACTGGCTCGATGGACAATTGTGACTTGTTTAATAAGCGTACCTACTTTTGCCGTTGTTACGCCCAACCCACCTCAGTTACAGGCAAAAGGCTACGTATTAATGGACTTTCAATCCGGTGCCATTATTGCTGAGCATAACGGGCGAGCAGGCCTTGCTCCGGCGAGTTTAACCAAGTTGATGACCGCTTACGTCGTTGGACAAGAAATCAAAGCGGGGCGTTTGAAATGGGATGATGTTGTCACCGTGAGCGAAAACGCGTGGTCGGCCAAGTTTCCCGGATCTTCTAAAATGTTCATCAAACCGAAAGATGAAATTAGTGTTGCGAACTTAATGCGCGGCGTGATCATCCAATCGGGTAATGACGCGTGCGTTGCACTGGCTGAGCACGTAGCTGGCAGTGAACGCGGCTTTGTCGCCTTGATGAATGGTTGGGCTGAGAAGTTAGGGCTGCAAGACACTTATTTTGTAAACTCCCATGGTCTCGATAGTGAAGGCATCCAAACCTCACCCACCGATATGGCAAAACTCATGCAGTCGATCATCAACGACGTTCCCGCTGTGTATGCGCTATATAGTGAGAAAGTCTTCAAGTGGAACGACATTACGCAGTACAACCGCAATAAATTACTGTGGGACAATTCCATTGACGTCGACGGGGGCAAAACCGGTTACACCAGCAATGCGGGATACAGTTTGGTGAGCTCCGCCAAAGAAGGGAAAATGCGGTTGATTTCGGTAGTGATGGGCACGCCAAGTAAACAGGCTCGAACGAGCCAATCCAAGAATTTGCTCAGTTATGGTTTTCGTTTTTATGACACCAAACAAGTTGCCAAACAAGGGCAGGTTGAGTCTAAAGTTCGCGTTTGGAAGGGAAATGCCAATCAAGTTGAGGCGATCTTCGCTAATGATGCCTATCTCACTCTGCCTCGTTCAATGACGGCTGGGCTTGATAAGAGTGTGGTGTTAAATGAACCATTGATTGCACCGCTCGCGCAAGGGGATGAGATTGGTAAGGTCGTTTGGAAAAGCGATGACAGTACCGTGGCGAGTTATCCCTTGGTCAGCAGCCAAGCGGTAGAAGAGGGCTCGTGGTTCGGTCAGCTTTGGGACAGTCTGGTGCTGTGGGTGAAATCGTTCTTTAACTAGAATAAAAACGAGCAGAAGTGTCTTTCTGCATTCTTTTGTTGATAGCCGCCCAGCTAAACGCTGGGCGGTGTTTTATTTAACGGTTTATTCCGACAAGGTGATGATTGGTAAATCGTCCCAAATCTTACTTTCATCCGATGCGCCACCGGAGAAGTTCCAAGGGCCTTTGTCTTGCTCTAGCGGACGGTAAGTTGCTGAAAGACCGTCTAAGTCCCAAGTCGTGACATAGAAGCGGATACCATCGAGCGAATCTGGGCGGCCTAGTGCATCGCTAGCAAAGTCCATCGAAATGGTGTTGTTGGCTTTGTCTACCGTGACCATTGGTGCTGGCGTTACGGCTTCTCCCCATGTCGTCGCATTTGCTCCTTTGGTGTTGTAAATCGAGCTTTGCCAGCCAAAAACAACCACATTGCGACTCCAGGTTCCGCTTGGCATAGAAGCGTTGACCTTCGGTAGCTCAGACAAGTTGGTTGCGGCTTCTTCCGGTAAATCAATAAAGATGGTGAAACCCACGTGGTCGAAGCCGTTTGGTGGCAACCAAGTGTCGGTGATTTTGTTCATGGTGAAGGTCAAGCGTACGTTACTGCCAACGGTAAACACTTCTGCTTTGTTGATTGCGAGTTGGCTGCTGTCTTTGTCGAATGTTGGATCGGTTGGTAGCGAGTAGTTACCGTTAGGACCGCCCATGCCGTCTTGTGCATCGCCTGCATCATCAATGGTGTCATCCGGCGTGTTTGACCAGCTTAGGTTCGAGACAAAATTCACGTCCTCGATGCCTGCTTTTTTCTCGGTGGAATAAATCGCGAAGCGGTGCTGTTGTTCGCCAATAGCAAAGTGACGAGTCGACAGCGTGACGCTAAACTGACCATCAGCGCCTACAGTAATGGCTTGCGCTGTTTCCAAGTTACCATCGACGACGAGGTTCAACTTCTCGTTGGCGTTCGCACTACCCGCGATAACAATATCACCAGTGATGGTTTGTCCTTCCCAATCCTGCGCTAGTTGGATGTTGAGGTCTGGGGTATCTACAGATTGGTTGCTGCTTGTTTTTGAGTAAATTACTGCTGATTTAGCTGGCAGTTCCAACGTCACATGGCCATTTTCATCTGCGACTAACTGTTCTGGAGCGTGTGCCCAGTTCGACATGATTTGTTGTTTGAAGACGGTGCCGCCAACTTGTTCTACATCGAGTTGGTTCATCAACATCGGCGAGTTGGATGTATTCATCACAACCAAGACTTCGTCGTTATCCAACGTTCGGGTAAAGGCGAAGACGCCCGCGCCCGCTTTATCGCTGCCAATCACTTTTATTTCGCCACGTGTCATGACTTTGTTTTCAGTGCGTAGCTTGGCAAGTTCTTGAATAAACAAGTACATCTCACTGTTTTGGTCGAATGAGTCTACGTAGTTGCCATCTTCACGGTACCCTCCGGCGAACATCGCATCGCGCGCTGCTGACATCGCCTGTTCTGTACCTTGGTAAATCACAGGAATACCCGGCACGCTCATCATGGTGATCAGTGCTTGTTTCATGTCATTCACGCTACCTTGCGACAGAAAACGCGGCATGTCGTGATTATCAATGAAGTTCGGCATGATGTATGGATTTGGGAACATCTCCATCATTTTCTCAAGACGGAAACGTAAATAGTCGGTCGGTTGTCCTGATGCAAATACGCGCGTCATGGTCGCTTGCAATGGGAAGTTCAGTACCGAGGTTAGCTGTTTCGGTGAGCCACTTTCACCGATGTAAGTCAGCATCTTCTCTTCGCCTTCGGTGTTGTATGGCGTAGATGTTTCGAATACTTCACCAAAAGTGAGGAAGTTGTCACGACCGGTATCAACCGCTTGCGTCATCACACCATCGTTGGCGTGTAGGAAGTCGTTCCAGAAATCGTGTTCAACAAACTTCACCGTATCGATACGGAATCCGTCGACGCCGACTTCGCGAATCCATTTTCGGTAGCTCTCTTTTAGATAAGCGCGTACTTCAGGATCGGACGTATTAAGGTCATCCAAATCAGAGAGTTGCCAGGTTTTTTCTTGTACCGGATCGTTGTGGTCGGTGATGGTTGGCGTCCAGTGGTAGCTGCCTGTGCCGTCTGTTTTACACTCGCTCATGTTGAGTGGGTACGGCAGTTCTTGCCCGGCGGGTAGTGCATTTTTAATCAAACGGAAGCCTTGGCAAGGTAGGCTTGGATCATAACTGTAAGGATCATCGTAGGTGAAGAAGTTGCCTACATGGTTGGTCACGATGTCCTGAATTAAGAACATGTTACGTGCATGCACTTCGCGTGCTAACGCTTGGTAGCTTTCCATGTCACCAAAGTGTTCATCCACTTTTTGAAAATCGCGCGCCCAGTACCCATGGTAGCCGCCGTAGTTTTGCTCAGCATCCCACCATTGGTTAGCAACTGGCGGAGTAATCCAGATCGATGTGGCACCGAGATCTTCGATGTAGCTTAACTTATCACTCACGCCAACGAGGTCGCCGCCGCTGAATTTTTTATCCGACGTCGGATCGAATTCGTTTTGCCCTTGATCATTGAGAGCGCTGTCGCCGTCGTTAAAACGGTCGATCATCAGGAAGTAAATGATTTGATCTTGCCAATCAGGGGATGCCACGTGGCTGCCTGTATCGATTGGTGTGGTTTCGTCGCTTCCACAGCCAGAGAGAGCAAGAGCGATCGCTAAAGGAAGTATTTTTATTTTATTCATTGGGTTAGGTAGAGTTTCAAACACAGTTTCTGCCTCCGTTATGCAGTAATGCAGAAACGATAAAGCAAAGGTTTGAAATTGAGAGTGTCATTTCACGTCAAAAAAGACGTGAAATGATGTCACGAAGAGACGATTTTGATCTGACCGACAGTTTTAATTGAGCGGTTGCACAATAGGATATTGTATCGGGTAATGCTCTTTCGCGAGCTCGTTGCCGGATTCATCATAAAGGCGGAAACGGCACTGCTTTGCAGTTTGAGTGAGCGATAATTGCAGCACCCAACAAGCATAATGTAGCGAGTGTTTGGTTAAGCGCATTGCGTGAGGTGTGGGGTCATCATCGACGTAACAGTCAATCCTCACAACGTTTTCAAGTCGGCATGCCAGTTCGACAAAGAGCGTGTATTGCGCCCCGATATTAATCAGCTGCCGAGTCGGGACAATGTATTCCGTTGCGCCAATTAAAAGCCCCTTAGAAACCACATAATCACGCTGGTGGTTATTCTCAATGTAACGCTCCCCATCGACTTCATAACACAGGCGAAAGGTCAGGGGATGCGCCACCGGAAGTTCGGTCGTTGCCCAGAGTTCGGTGCCATGACTTAAAAAACGCTCGAAGAAGGCGGGGTAGCGCCGCCATGCGCCATCACGGTCACGGCATTCTACTGAGACCACTTTTTCAAACGCAATATTGTCCACTTCCATCCAGATTTTGCCGACAGGTTGGTCGATGTGATTATCGTCGAAGGTATTGGCTTTGGCGTAGTACAAGCGGATCGGTTGCTGATTTAGCTGAGTTCGGTTATCCAAACATTGTTGGCGATACTGCATGGGTGAAAACGGATACCAACGACGAAAAGTGCGGTGAAAGTTCGATGGTTCTTCATAACCGAGTTGATAGGCGATTTGCTGCGTTGTGAGTTGGGTGTCGGCAAGCAAAGTGAGTGCTTGCTTTCTTTTAGCGAAATCAACGCATTGAGAGTAGCTCATTTGCTTTTCTTGCAGTCGACGTTGCAAGGTGCGTTTGGAGACGCCCAGTTGCCTTGCCGCTTGCTCTAATTTGAGCGCGTAATTACTGTTTTTGATGAACAAGGCGTTCAAAACACTCAGCAATTCGGGTTGCTCAATGGGCTGGTGAGAAAGCAGCAAATAAACATGTTTCACCAGTTCAAACACGCTTGAACTCGTTTTAGAATCTCGCGTTTCCTCTAGAAAAATATCGGCCGCGAGTGGATTGTTGGCGTGAACTTGTACCTGTATTGATTCGCTTAGCTCAAGCATTTCCAACTGCATTTTGAGCAAGCCAAACACCGACTCCGCCCAATTTGGCATATCGGCCGTTCTACATTCGACTTGCAGATGGATTTGGGCATCACCATGTTGAAATGTGACGTACAAACGGCGGTCGAATAATGAGACACTTTTACTCCACCAAAGCAGCCCTTCTTGGAGGTTAGGCGCTTCTTTCAACATCATGCATTGCAAGGCCACCAACTTCTCAATGTGCCAATATTCGCCGGCAATTCGAAGGTGATTGTGACCGAGCTTTTTGCACAGAAAGGATGTAATAACGTTATCTTGAGGCAGCATGAGTTGAGTTTGGTTGCGAGCAAACATGCATTATTGCCGAAAAGATGAAGAAGTTCAGTGAGAACGCTCAAAGCCTTTCTTATCGTTTTATTTTCAAATTTATTTTGAAAATGTTTTTAATCGAAATCGGTTTTTCCCTTTATCTCATGAGGTTATGCTGTTACTCAGCTTAAACTCATTAATTGGAGAACCTCATGGATATCGTACAAGCTGCAAAATCTCGTTACTCAACGAAAGTGTTTGACCCAACACGCAAGCTACCTCAAGAAAAAATCGATGCAGTTAAAGAGCTGGTTCGTTTTAGTCCATCGAGTGTGAACTCTCAACCTTGGCATTTCATTCTGGCAAGCACAGAAGAAGGTAAACAGCGCATCGCTAAAGCGGCACAAGAGAACTACGCGTTTAACGCGGCGAAGATTCTCAACGCTTCTCACGTATTGGTGTTTTGTGCGAAAACAGGCATTGATAACGACTACATTGAAGCGCTAATGGCGCAAGAAGAAAAAGATGGCCGATTCCCAACCGAAGAAGCGAAAGCGGCTGTGCGCGGTGGTCGTAGCTACTTTGTGAACATGCACCGTTTTGATCTGAAAGATGCGAACCATTGGATGGAGAAACAAGTTTACCTCAACGTGGGTACGTTGCTGCTGGGTGCTTCGACGCTAGAAATCGATGCAGTGCCAATTGAAGGGTTTGATCCCAAAGTGCTGGATGAAGAATTTGGCTTGCGCGAAAAAGGTTACACCAGCGTTGTGATCGTGCCGCTTGGCTACCACGCGGAAGATGACTTCAACGCGAAAACGCCAAAGTCTCGCTGGGACGCAGAAACCGTATTCACCGAGATCTAATTCGAGCTTACTTGCTGGTTACGTAGAACCCTGTAACCAATATATAAATCGCAAAAGAGTGATAAAACGATGATCCACTTAGTTGCAGAAGTGAAAGCCTACCCAGACAGCAAGGATCAGGTGGTGAATTTGCTTGCTGGTTTACTAGAGCCAACTCGTCAAGAAGAAGGCTGTTGCCAATACGAGTTGTATCTTGATGAGAAAGTTGAAGGCCTATTTATGTTCCAAGAGATTTGGGCATCGCAAGAGGCCTTGGATAAGCATTTGCAAAGCCCACACATGGCGATGTTTCTTGAAACATTGGAAGAGAACGATTGGGTTGAGTATACCCAGATTCGTCCTCTACGATTTATCGCCTAATGACAGAAGGTTGCCAGCACGTTGGCGCGTTGCTGGCAGCATTTTTGTTGGATAAAGTCGCGGAAAGTCCGAATCGTTGGCGTTAGTAACCGACGATCGGCGCACACCATGTAGAGCGGTACTGGGCCGCAATCCCACTCTGGTAACACTCGCACCAATCTTCCTTCGATTAAGTCTCGGCTGATGTCCATCAACGATTTATTCGCAATGCCTTTGCCTTTGATCGCTAACCGATGTGGCAAGTCACTATCGTTGCTCATCAAGTTACCGCTGACCACGACTTGTTCTTTCTCGCCGTCACGCGTGAGCGTCCATTTGTTGTAGACCGAATCCGCGACCATATAGCACAAACAGTTGTGTTGCGTTAAATCGGCAGGAGAGGTGAGTTCTGGATGTGTAGCTACGTACTCTGGCGATGCACATAAGATCCGCTCGTTTGCCCCACACAATGCCAACACGACCAGATTAGAGTCGGCCGGCTCGCCGTAGCGAATCGCAATATCGACAGGCTTGGTGTACATATCCGTCAAGCTATCGGACAGCTCTAGTTTGATGGAAACATTTGGGTAGAGATCGATGAACTCATCCACCCAATCGAGCAACATATTGCGACCAAAATCGGAGGGCGCAGTAATGTGCAGTTGACCAGATAACTCACCACGCGCACTTGAGATCTGATCCAACCCCTCTTGCAATGTTGCCAACGCTTGCGTGGTTTTGTCTAAAAATAGTTCGCCCTCTGAGGTTAAACGCAGGCTTCGGGTAGAACGCACAAACAGCGGGAAACCGATTTGCCCTTCAAGACGCTTAATCGATGCGCTAATGGCGGCAGGTGTCATGTCCATGCTGTTAGCGGCTTTTGAAAAGCTGCCTTGGCGCGCGGTTTCGACAAAAATATTGAGGTCGTTGAGGGCTTTCATAATGAAAAGGGCTTTTAAGAAGTTTGGGTTACTATAGGGGAGAGTCGTAGGCCAATTCAAGGTTAAAACATTAGGTTGCACGGCGAGTTTGAGTTAGATTAGCGTGCAACTTCACTTTACCGGATCAATAGCATGAGCCAACAGCAGCCGAACAACCCACTTCACGGGTTGAGTTTAGAAAAAATCGTCACCCGACTAGTTGAACACTTTGGTTGGAATGGCATGTATGAGCGCGTTCGAGTGAACTGTTTTAAGAAAGATCCGTCGATCAAATCTTCTCTGAAGTTTTTGCGTAAAACGCAATGGGCAAGAGATAAGGTGGAAGCGCTGTACATCGAGACGTTCTGCTAATCACTCTATGGCCTGCAGCAAGCGGTAAGTAGATTCTTAGTCTCGCCTTGGCTCGCTAGAATGACGCAGCTTTTCTTATCGCGTAGGCTGGAAGAGTAGCTCTGCTGTTATGTCTAAAGCGTGATTCAGAATCTACCCTCAGATTGTATTGAGTTTATTCATAGCTCTATGGCCTGCAGCAAGCGGTAAGTAGATTCTTAGTCTCGCCTTGGCTCGCTAGAATGACGCTAGTTCTCTTATCGCGTAGGTTGGAAGATTAGCCATACGTTATTCCCGACAGCGATGAAGAATCGCTGTCGGTAACCTCGCCTTTAATCTCTTGTTTCTTGCTACTCTAAATGATGCGTGCTACCCACAGTTCCTTCCAAGTCTAAAATCGACTGGCGAACGTGGTCAGGAATCGCCGCTTTTACGTTGTTCTTAAAATCAAACATCACACCAGTAGCGGTCGCGATGGTCGCAATCTTACCCCACTTCTTACTCAGCACTTGGTATTCCATCGTGATGCGATCTTCTTGCATGTCGATCACGCGCGAGCCGACTAATAACGTGTCTGGGTAAGTGACAGGAAGCTTGTAGCGGCATTGCGTCTCGCTCAGTACTGGCCCAATTTGCGAGGTTTGCAGGTCGACTAGCAGATTAATTTTGTTGAAGTAATCTAAACGCGCCGTCTCAAAGTAGCGAAAATAGACAACGTTATTGACGTGTTGCAGAGCATCCATTTCACCCCATGCGACTTTGATCTCTGTGATAACGGGAAAGTCCTTTAACAGTGTGTCCATTTTTAGTGCTCCTTTTTCATCTGCATTGCCACAAATTGCGACGCGACTTATCACTTTGAGCATTTATTCTAGATGTAATCATTTAATATGTAATAAAATTGTTTTTAAAATGTGAAATGAAATGGCAATCTTATTATGTAAACTAGAAACTTTACATAATCGAGTTGAAGGCGTAAGTTTAACTAAGAGTAACCAAATAGGAGGTGTCTCATGACTGAGCTGAAAGGTTTCAATCTAGCCAAGGTGGAAAAACGCATTGACTGGACTGGCGAGCTGTTCAGTTTAAGGGTCTCAGGCGCGCCTCTTACCTTTAAAGCCGGCCAGTTCACCAAGCTTGCTTTGCTAGATGATGAGGGCAAGCCGATCAGTCGTGCTTACTCTGTGGTTAATGCACCAAGCGAACAGTTCGATTGGTTGGAGTTCCTAATAGTAGCGGACCCTCAAGGACAACTTTCCCCAAGGCTCCAAAAGCTTAAATCTGGTGATAGTATTTATGTTGGTGAGACCGCACATGGTGACTTAATCCACGACTCTATTCCTAAACAGGCTCATGATCTGTGGCTGCTATCTACAGGTACAGGTATTGGACCGTTTTTATCGCTACTGGATGATATAAACTTACCACCCCATAATGAGCGAATTGTGCTTGTTCATGCGGTTCGCTACGAAAAAGATCTGGTCTACAAATATCTGATTGAGCAACTACAGCAACGATATGAAGGCAGATTAAAGTACATCCCGATAGTCAGTAGGGAAGTGGTGGATGGCCAGTTACAAGGTCGAATTCCCGAACTCATCGAATCGGGTAGACTGTCCAACGCTGCTGATGTGCCATTCTCTGCTCAAAGTAGTTTTGTCATGATGTGTGGGAACCCGCAGATGATCAAAGATACCTTGCCAGTCTTACAAGGGCTTGGGTTGGAAAAGTATCGTCCTAAAACAGGAGGCAATATCATCTATGAGCGTTACTGGTAGCGTTTGGTTAAATTGATATAACCATATTGAAGACATGATGATCACCAATACCAAAGTCGCTCAAGCTTCCTAGCTTGTTCGATCAAAAAAGCCACATGAAGTGGCTTTTTTAATATCGATAGAGTTAATCAGACTTATTGTTGATTAACGTACGCTTTAAAGCGAGCTTTGGTTTCTGCGTCTGCTTTTTGGTACCAGAAGTGCAGCATCTCTTCTGCTGTCGAATCTGATTTAGCCGCAGTCGCTCTCGCTTGTTTCATATCTTCAGGAATCTTTGCTGGCAGTGTGACTGGTTGAGCAACGGCTGCACCAGCAACAGCGATAGCAGCAACGCCGCCTGTTTTGTTGTAGCTTTCCACTTCACGTACGTAATCACGACCGATTTGCATACCCGGTTTGATCAATTTGTCTTGCTCAACGGCGACGGTGTTGCCTGAATCATCAACCAGTTTCCAATCTAAGTCCTTGATCTTTTCTTCCGCATCGCGAAGGTTGCGGTATTCTGGCATTTGTAGCGTCAGCTCGGCATTGGCAGCGTCAAATCGTGTAACGATAACATCGCTTTCAACACTTAAACGGTCATTACCTTGGTTAAAGTAAGGGGCGAAGCGAAATACGACTTGGTTAACGCCATCAGGTAACGTTAGTGTTCTTTCCGAGGCGAAAAAACCACCCGAAAGGTCTGCTTTTTCACCGTTAGCCGCTAATACTGAAACGTTGTCAGGAACACTCACGGTTACATCTGCGAATGCCATGCCACTCATTGCGAGAGCAAGCGCACAAGTTAAAGGCTTGATCAATTTCATTGTTTTTATCCTAAGCAAATTAGTGGTCATCGAGAGTGCATCGTTCATTGCCCGATTGCAACTCCCAAGTGTAAGAAGTATGAAAATTTAACAAGAACGTCATTTTTATCGCATTTATTACGGGGAAACTGTGATCCAAATAGAATCAAACCGCTGCAATAGAGCGGTTTGATATCATAAATTATAGATTAAATTTCTTTCTAACTTATTGATTTATTAAATGCCTGCACCGTGTCCAGGCTCTGATTGGTCATCAGAAGCGTCTTGTTGTTCTGCCATTTCTTCTTGCTGTTGTGCTTTCTCAATGCTCAACCACCAAACAAATAACTCATACCAAATCGCCAGGATAACAGCACCTAAGAACAGACCAACGATGCCGTAGAAAAGCATACCACCGATGGCACCGAGCAGAATCACAGGCATTGGTACGTCGACACCACGTCCCATTAACATTGGTTTGAACAGGTTTTCAGAAAGAGCTGCAACTACTACCCAGACAGTAAACATGGTGGCTGTCGTTGTATCTTGAGTCATGTACATAAAGCCGATCACTGGTAGTACGGCAAGCAGCGCTGGTAGCTGAGCGATACACAAGATCATCAGAATCAGAGTGAGCAAACCAGCTGCTGGAACGCCAAATACAAAGAAACCAGCACCGATCAATAGGGCTTGAATCGCCGCCACACCGACTACGCCAAGCAGTACGCTTTTAATGGTTGCTGCGATAAGCGTGGTCCAGCTTTTAGCGTTTTCACCAGCGGTACGAATAGCGATGGTTCTTAGCCCTGATGCTGCAGATTCAGAGTACGTCATAAAACCTGCTGCAATCGCAAGTGACAAGATTGAAAGCAGTAAACTGCCCAATACACCGCCAAGTGTGCCTAGCAAAGAAGTGAGCGCGGACTTTATCTGCGGCATAAAGGTTTGAATCGCTTGTTCAAGGTTAGTCGCGAATAGGGTCCACACCTCATAGAGCTTATCACCTACGACAGGCCAATCCGCAACGGAAGGTTTTGGACCTGGGATCTTCACTTGTCCGTTTTGCAATACTTCAAGCGCATGCGTTGCACCATCCACAATGGAGCCTGACACCATAACAAGTGGTGTGACTAAGAGTGCAATACCAAGTAAAGCAATCGTTGTGGCTGCCAGGCCTCTACGACCGCCATATGCACGCTCCAGCTTTTTTGTAAGTGGCATTAAAGCGACGGCTATAATTGCACCCCAAATAACGGGAAGAATGAAGGGTTTGATGATGTCGTATGTAAACATCAGCAAGACGAAGATCAAGCCAATGCGTATTGCTGATTCCACCATATTACTGATGAAAAGCTTACTGTCGATTTTTACCGATTGTTTATCCATTTTTGTTTACCTGATGATCAATGTTAGAGCTGACGAGACTTGAAACAACAATCGCCATATAGAACACACCTGTAATGGCCTCTAAATACACCACGACTTGAGCCAATGGCGTTAGAGGGCTGATATCGCCATAACCAAGCGTGGTTAAGGTGACGAAACTAAAATACGCCGCATTAGAGAAATTCTGCCCCCAAGAAATGGCTTCCATCCCAGTGAATGAGGTTGGCGAGAACTCTAGAAGAATGAGATAGGCAATTGCCCACATCAGACCAAGCAGTAAGAAAAGCGCGACTGAGCCAATGACTTTGTTGCTATTGACGTGGCCAGTGAAAAGAATCTGCCTTGCGATGGATTTAAAAGTGCCGAAAAAGAATGCGAAGGTGAGGGCAAGCATCACTACATTCATCTCTCGGATGTTGAAAACGGTCTTGATAACAATCACAAGAACCCAAACGCCAAACAGGGTATAGAGGAAACGAGACCACATTTTGTCGAAGCGAAGGCTGGCAAAACAGACAATGAACGTGAGAACCGTGAACGCCTGCAGTATGTGTTCAATCGTACCTTCACCTACCACTTGTGCCATCGCACTCCCTAGCAACAAAATCACCAGCGCTAAAGTTAGATAGAAGAAGTTGTTTTCTTCATTAATGTTTTTGAGTTTTTTACCAATGACCATGGTTCTTCTCACTTAGTTACTGTTCATTTTCTGCCGATGAATCTTTCATCACCATGATGGACGCAGAAAGCCCGAATCGAAGATCAACATCTTCTGGAAGTTCTTGGATTGAGATTCGCACCGGAATACGTTGTGCTAAGCGAATCCACTGAAATACAGGGTTCACGTTTGGAAGAAGGTTGTAGCCGACCGTGCCGTCTTTCGGCGCAATACCCCAACCGATAGAGTCAACCGTTGCGTCAATTGGCGTGTCTGGGTGAGACATCAAAGTGACACGTGCTTGGCTACCCGGTTCGATTTGCGCGAGTTGGTTTTCACGGAAGAAACCAAACACCCAGAAACTGTTCTTGTCGATCAGCGCCAGCAGTGGCTGGTTTGCGACCGCTTGCGTACCGTTTCGAATATCGAGGTTAGACACAAAACCATCGACGGTCGCATAAACTTTGGTAAAGCTGAGGTTAAGGCGCGCTGATTTTAATTGCTCTTCTGCAGATTTGATTTGCAGTAGCGATTCTTCGTAAGCGATTTCACGACGAATCAGATCCTTGTGAGAAACCGCGCCGCGGTCTTTGGCGCGAATATCTTTAAGGCGGTCGTATTCGATTTTTTTACCGCGAGAGCTAACAATGGCGCGTTCTAGTGCCACTTCGGCTTGAGACAAAGCAACTTCGTAAGTCGCAGGGTCGATTTCAAACAGTAAATCGCCTGTTTTCACTTCTTGGTTGTCTTGCACCGCGACATTTACAATTGGGCCTGATACACGAGGAGCTACTTTGATGACGTTCGCGCGCACTTGGCCGTCGCGTGTCCAAGGGTTATTAAAATACTCTTCAAATTTTTGATAGCCGAGCCAAGCTGCGCCACCAAGAATGACAAGATTGAGTGCGATTACGAATAGTTTTTTCATCTTGTTTGGCACCTAAAATTGAATATAAAAGCTGTCGATGGCCACCACATAACCGACCATGATGGCAATAAACGTCAGAGACGGAAAAGCAATGAAGCGAGACAGACGTGTCTTGTTCAATATCATCACCGTTATCCACGTTGCCGTGACGGCGAGAAAGAGCACCAGTAACGTGGGAGAAAAGTAAATGTCTCCCCAAGAGAGTTCATGAGGCATTAGAGATCCTCCGTTTTGTTCTCATCACTGGTCTCATCCGGAGTTTCGAGGCGCAAAGGCGGCAATACGCGGTTTTCTTCATTTAAATAACCATCCCAGTCAGTTCGTTCTGTCATTTGCTTGGCAATAGATTCACTGAGGAAGGGTTTGCCTGTTTGGGTTTGCCAGCCTCCACCTAGGGCTTTGTAGAGCGCTACAACTTGGTTCGCGACGTTCCCTTTGATCGTTGCGTAGCTGTCTTCTGCACGGGTCATTTTCTCTACCGAGTTGAGCAGACGTTCAAAAGAGATTTGGCCATTTTCGTACTGCGTCATGGAGATGTTGAATGCACGAATGGAAGAGTTGACTGATTGCAAACGTAAATCTTTTTGCTGCAAATACAGGTCATACGCTTCGATTGCATTGGTCACTTCATTAACGGCTTGCAGCACTTTTTTGTTGTAGTTCGTCAGCGTTTCTTGGAAGCGAGCATCTTCGAAACGAATGTTATTTTTCACGCGTCCGTATTGGAAAATATTCCAACTGAACGTTGGGCCGACCACCATGGTGAGCGAATCGCTAAAACTGAAACTGCTGCCATCGGGAACCGTACTGTCGATACCGATGGAACCGAACAATGAAAAGCTTGGGTAAAGAGCGGTTTCCGCCACGCCAATTTGTGCGCTTTGTGCGCGAGCTTGCATCTCAGAGACTTGCAAATCCGGACGTCGCATCACTAAGTTTGCGTCCACTTGGGTATCCAACAGCGGTGGACGCGGCACAATGGAGCGCTCGTCGGTGCCCGATAAAGCCGATTTTCTGCCTGTCGATTTGAACTGTTTTTCGTAGTCAGCAATTTGCTTATGCATTCCATCTGATTGCAGCAGCTCGTCTACTTCTTCCGGTAATGCACCTAATAATAACGCCAACGCGGTACGTGATTGTTTCATCGCGACTTCGAGACTCGGTAATGCCGCTTTGGTGGTATAGAGTTGGTTTTTCGCCTGTTGAACGTCCAATTCTGTAACGTTACCAGAGTCGAACTGCACCTGTGTAATGCGGACGACACGCTCTTGAATCTCGATATTGCGACGAGACAGCAAAATACGTTCTTGGAATGTGCGATAGTTGATGTAATTACGCGCCACTTCTGCGGTGATGGTGACCATGATGTCGTGATACGACGCGATGGATGCGTAATAACCGGCTTCTGCTGATTCGATGCCACGAGCGTATTTGCCCCAAATATCCATTTCCCACGCCGCATCAAACGACAGAGCGGCGTTGTTTACACCCTGATCATTCACGTAGGCACGCGCTAGATTTCCTGACACGGTTTGAACTTGCGGGTATTGCAAGCCGGTCGAAATGCCGAGCAATGAACGCGCTTGAACAATGCGCAGCCCCGCGGCTTCTATGTCTAGGTTTTGCTCATTCGCCAACTCGACTAATTGATTGAGCGTCGGGTCGTTAAACTGCTGCCACCACTGTTGTAATTGTTGCTCGGATTGCTGCGTATCTTTGGCTGCTTTTTGCACCGACCAATCGCTTGGTAATGGCGTTTGCGGTGGGTGGACATAGTCTGGCCCCACAGTGGTACACGCACTGAGCCCGAGCAGAGAAAGTATGGCGAGGCTTGGTTTAGTTAGTTTTGGAAGCATCATATCCCCACCTTTAAAAACGCTTCTGTTGTAAGTTCACCCAATCGATATCCTCGTAGGTTTGCTTGCAATGCTTGATTGCTTCGAACACGTTCCGTTTTAAATTCAGCAAGATATAAAAACCGGCTATCTCTGAATAAGCGTAGTCAGATAAATCTAACTCACTAAAAAAATCTTCCAGTTTATCTTCGAATGATTGGTAATCCTGACTGTATTGGTCGAATACGGAATCGAGTTCTTGTGTTGCTTGATGGCTGGCTAAAGCGCCCGCCATCAAAGGAATGATGGAATCGCGGTGTTGTTGGCGAAGTTGAGTAATCAGCGGATTGGTCAGCAACTTTTTCTCGGCGGCCATTAAGATGTTGATGTGATTACTGAGTACATCACACGCTTTGCTAAACGCGCCAATCGCTTCTGGCGTGGTTTTGTCAAAGTGTTTGTGGTTGATTTTCGAACCCCACACCTTGAGCTTTTTCGATGAGACGTTGAGCGTCACCAAATGCAAGGCCCGTTTGAGCGGCGTAATAATCGAGCTAGACTGCTTCTGATAGGAGTCAAACAGATCCCGAGTGTGCCTAAAATAGCGCTCTTTTATGGTCAAAAAGAGGTGTTCTGGTCGTGAGCTAAACGGGAAGTAGTGCGCGAAAATGATCATGAACACCACCATGTAGAACAGCAGCATGATCGTCATGAGGATTCCGAAGTGATAGAACATGTTGTTGTCTAAACCGAGAACAAACAAGCCCACCATGTAGAAAATCGTCACTGGCCCGTTAAACAGATAAAAGCCGATAAAGGTGTAGATAAAGATGAACAGACCAAGTTCTAACCCGAGATCCAATTGCGGAAGAATGAAGACGTAAGAAGGCACCGCGAACAAGAAGCCGAAAGTGAACAGCACAAGCAACAAAATCGGGTGCACAGGCACGAACGACAGCAAAGACATAAACATGGTCGAGAAGACTACGAACGAGTAGCCGCCTGGTGGATTGAAATAAATCCAAATCAGTCCTGCAACCCAATAAGTGACAAAGGTTTTGACCGCGGTTTTAAAGTTTTCTGCGTCCCACCATAGAAACTTGCCTTTCGGTTTCGGCAGTGGCACGTCAAAGGAGACATTGTTCGTTACAGAGTCAATGCAGCTAATGCTCTCCGCTAAACGCGACAAGTTTTGATGCATGAGCCCCAAGAGGTGCCCCAGCATAAGCGCAGAGCCTTTCTCTAGGTGCGCCGCGTCTTCAAGCAACGCCTGGTTGTATTCGACTTTGAACTCTTGAGCACGAAAAGCGGGCTCTTTTTCGTCCCAGACTTGTTGGCAGGTATCAAATAGCGCGTCAATTTCCGCAACGGCTTGATCAAAGTTGCTGATGCTTTCACGGTCTTGCTGGTGGCTAAAGTGGCTGTGCGCCGCGACGGTCAATTGTTGCGTTACCTGCTTGTTCAAATGAACCGCCAAGCGCCACTCTTTCATGTAGGCCGACACGTCGCTGCATTCCACACTGACTGTGGCAAAACGCTGTTCGAGCGCATTTTGGGCGGCAAACATCTGTTCGATAAGAGAATCCACGCTAGGTTGTGGCTCTTCAGCTTCTGGATTTTCGACTCCCTCTTCTTGAGGAGAAACTTGCCCTGCCGATTTTTGCTCGAAATTTTGCAAGACAGCGGTGAACAGCGCGCGTTGTGCTTGGTTGAGTTGTTCGATGAGTTGTCTTAGGTTTTGTTCTGTTTTGGTCGGGAATAAGAAAGTCCCCACGAGTGTGTAAACCACCACCCCAAACACCGTCATATAAGCGCGGTCAACGCCATAAAGAAACGCACCTTCTGCGTCACCTCCATTGGACATCATCAGCGTCATGACGCCGGTCAGCATGAGTAGCGTTGGATCTTTTTGGTAGGCATTACGGAAGTAAAAAATGAAAGAGACCACAACCGACACGCTCAGCATGTACAGCAAGCGGTCTTGAGCAAACAATCCCACCAGTAACAAGCCAACGACGGCGCCAACCAACGTACCGAACACGCGTAAGGTACCTTTGGCGAGGGATTCACGACGACTGCCTGTGGATGCAATCAGCATCACTGTGGTTGCGGCCGTCGATGCTTGCGGCCAACCCATGGCAAACGGGATCAGATAAGCCAGAGTCAGGCTAAGCGATACTTTAATAGCGAATTTTATTTTGTCGTTCATAGTGTCAAAGTTTGCTCAGGCTTATCGTTATAAGTTGATGAATTTCTTATGTGAATATTCAGAATCTTGTTCTGAATAAATTCGGGGGGCGGAATATAGCGGGTGAAAAAGTGTGCTTTGTAAACCCTTTGTCAAAACACAAAGTGCGTATTTGGCTCGATCTCGCGCTAGCCCTTGGCGTTATTGACGAAACGCCTAAAACGAGCAAAATCGCGATCTGTGACGATTCTCACTTTTGAAACAAAACCGTCGTGTTGTGTGAGCCAATTCTCACCTTATATCCTTCGCCTGATACTAAAGCAGGCCACTCGTACCATCTGCAATGAGCTTTGCTGCTTTAAAAAGCATAGATGATGAATGGGTATTTGAGAGGGAAAGTTATTATTTTTTATCGGCTTGCCGATTGTTCGCTTGTTTTTTTGGATCGAGATAAAAAAACCAAAGCGATACCACCAAGAATGATGCCACTGGTTAAAAGTGTATGCAGTGAAAGAGACTCGTGGAGTACGACGGTACCTAACAGCAAAGCAATGGCTGGCACGGAAAGTTGGCTGACGGCGGCTTGAAGCAAAGAGAGCTTACGCATGACTTGATACCAAAGTGTATAACCAAGGCCAGATGCAATGGCGCCAGACGTGATAGCGAGCAAAATTCCGCTCAGAGAGAGATGGATTGAGGACAGCATCAATGGTGATAGCAGTATGCCAATTATAGATGCAGCGATAAATCCCCACGTGATGCCACTACTTGGAGAAGGTGCTTGTTTGCCGAGCGCAGTAAACGCAGCCCAACAAACGCCAGAAATCAACATGAGAAGTGCAGAACTGATGTCGGGGCGAGTGGCAGATGGCAACATTAACCAAACAAAGCCAACAATCGAAAGGCCGATACCGATGATTTCGAGAAACTGAAAGCGCTCACCTTGCCACCAATAGATGGCCAGTAACGTCAGTTGCACGGCACCAAACAAAAGCAAAGCACCGGTTCCTGTCGCCAGTTGTAAGTACGCGAAAGAGAAAAGGGCAGCGTAACCAAATAACGCCACGCCAGCAAAAAAGCGAAAGCGAGAAGTTGGCCGATCGGTTTTCCACTGACCTCTCACGACAAGCAATGCGATTAAGGTAATCGCGCCAGATATCAATCGAACGAGAGTGAAGCTTCCTGCATCAATCAACCCTTCGGCCAATGCAAGTCGGCACAATAATGAATTGGCGGCGAACGCCAGCATCGTAATAGCAGTGAGTAAAAAGGTCGACATCCTTGGCCCTTAACGCAGAAATATGGATTGAGTGTAGCGTCAAACGGCCTTTTTCATTAGTTGATAAAGTGATTAGTTATAGCTGTCAGAGCGAGAAAACCATCAAAAATCACCAAAGAAAACCTGACCTTAGCCTGAGTGTTACTGTGGTAGGGATTGTTGTTTGTACAATGACTTGATGGTGTTTTTCAACCATAGCAATTTGGGATTGTACGCATTGCGTTTATGCCAAATCATGGTAAATGGAATCAGTAACTTGTCTTGTTGAGTTTGGTCTAACGGAATTGGCAAGCACACCAAATCGAGATGCAGCTTTTCTGTGTAGCTTTTGCAATAGTGCGGCGCGGTGGTGATCATGTCATGCGTCGGCTGCGCTGCCATAAAAAGGGATTGCTCAAAGTTGGACATCGTCAGCCCGATAGAGCGCTGTAGCCCTAGTTCCGTTAACACTTCATCCAACGCCCAAGTTTCACTTTTTTCCCAAACAATATTGATGTGTTGGTAGCTCAGAAAGGTCTCGAGATTCCACTCTTGCTGTAATGCCGGATGATCTTTATGTAAATACACCATCGGCAGGTCATAAAATAGAATCTCAAAATCCAAGAAATACGGCAGAAGATCCAACGACTCTTTCGATCTCGGGTGACTTTCTCGGCCGGTAAAACCGATATCTGCCTCGCCTCGAATGATGGCGTCGAGTGAATCGTAATCCCAGTTACTGGTTTTTACTTTCGCTTCAGGGTATCGCTGGTGGATAGCGACGATGAGTCTGTCCAGCACCGTGAGTACTAATGGCGACTCAATCGTGATATCAAAACGCACTCCTTTAGGCGTAATATCGCTGCGTTTTTCTGCAATCTGGCTGCCAATTTGCAGCCATTCTGCAAGATCTTGCTCCATGCTTTGCGCCAAAGGCGTTGGCGCAAGACCTTTAGGTGTTTTGACAAACAAAGGATCATCGAACCAATGACGAAGTTTGTTGAGCGACTTACTTACGGTAGAGGGCGTAACGTTCAGCTTTTTCGAGGCTTTCGAGACGCTTTGCTCTTGCAGCAATAATTGCAGAGTGAACAATAAGTTTAAATCAAGTCGCGCTAGGGATTTCTTCATAATGGGTATCGTGAACAGGCTTTGGAATCAATAGTATTAGAGCAAGGCTGATTACGCTACCTAACACTAAGATAAACACCAACATATTCAGTGCACTAACGCCGATGAAACCCATAAACCAAATATAGAACGCGGAACTACAAACTTGAGCAATGCCCAGTAGTGAGCTCGCCACGCCAGCTTGTTGAGAGAATGGGCTGAGCGCTTGGCTCATGGCCACGCCAAAGCCACAAGCGAAGCCAGCGCAAATCAGCCCAAGTCCGAACACATAGTAATGAGATTGTCCATCATGGAAATGGGCAGCACTGAGCAGGATGCCTGCACAAGCGAGCAATACTTGAGAGGTCATCATTAAGGTTCGCTGCTTGAAAATCCCCAATGCCAATGGCGCCGAGAACGAAATCAACATACTGATCGTCGCAGTCCCGGCCATGATGGAAGAATAGCCACCGCGATCAAAACCAAGCATGCTCATCACGACAATTGGTGAAGCGTTAACAAAGGTCAGAATGGTGGTCACTCCAAGTGCAGTAATGATCAGCCTACTGATAAAAAATCGCTCGAAGAAAGTCTCTTGATGGATCTCTGGCGCTGTCTGTTCTTCACCTTGTTGGCTGGGTAGTGATTCCTTGAGCACAAAAATGGCCAATACACTGACGAGAATGCCCATTCCTGCCATCGTGGTAAACAAACTTGGCCAAGGAAATTTCAGCATAATCAAGTGACCAATCACGGGTGCGATCACTGGAATGATACAGGTGATGCCATTGAGCATCGACAATACTTTCGCGCGGCGTTCATCGTCTAACGTGTCGCGTAAAATCGCGAATGCGACGACATAGCAAGATCCAGCTCCGATGCCTTGGCAAAAGCGAGCAATCAAGAAAGTGTTTGGTTGCTCAGCCATCCCGCCGAGAAAAGACGCGAGCACGAAGATCATCGCGCCGACGACGGCAACAGGCTTTCGTCCCACAGAGTCTGCAACTTTCCCCGCGAATAACATGGTGGTAGCCATGCCAGCTAAATAGATCGAAAACGCAATATGCAACTGAGATTCACTGGCGTTGAGATCTGACGCAATTTGAGGCAAACCAACAAGATACAAATCAATGGCAGTAGGGTAGAGTAAAACGAGTGCAAAACTACAAAGTAAAAAACGGGACATGGAAACCTCTCTATCGAATGGCGAGGATAATAGAGTGCTAAACGTTTGCCTGCGAGTGGGAAATACGACACTAGGTATTTCTATTTACGACATACCCTGTATGAATTGAGCATAAAAACAACAAGGAAGATTATGATTACCATTGAAAAGTATTCGCCTGAGCGACATGAACAAACTTGCGAACTTAGCGTGCTAGAAGAGCAATCGCAGTTTACGGTCGCGGATGTGGGTGAAATGCTGACACGTCTTAAACCTACAGAACTTCCGCATCTGATTTTGGCAGACGATGACGTTGTTGGTTTTTTTCTGTTCGATGCTGCTTACAGCGAGAAATACGATTTTTGCCCGAAAAACAGCTTAGGCGTACGTGCTTTGCTGGTGGATCACCGTCATCAAGGCAAAGGCATCGCCAAGCAAGCCATTCAACAGTTTGCCGATTTCGCCAAACGCCATTATCCCGAGTTTGATGCGCTTTATCTCACCGTGAATTGCCGCAACATACCTGCTTATCAGTGCTATTTAAAATCAGGGTTTGAAGATACCAATGAGCTTTACCACGGCGGCCCCGTTGGACCGCAGCACATTATGAGACAACCGCTTTAACTAGGAAAACACCAAGGATGGAAATATGAGAATTGAAATTGACGATTTAGAACGGCCGCAGGTGCTTGCGTTGTTGGAAGAGCATTTACAGGACATGTACGCTACATCGCCACCAGAGAGCGTGCATGCGTTAGATGTAAGCAAGTTGAAGCTGCCTTCAATCACATTTTGGACGGGCTGGGATGGTGAGCAGCTATTGGGATGTGTGGCAATGAGCCAACTAGAAGATGGTCACGCAGAGTTGAAATCGATGCGTACGACGCCGTCGGCGAGAAAACAGGGCGTGGCATCCCGCTTACTCAATCACGTGATTGAGCAAGCGAAACATCAGGGGATACAACGTTTAAGTTTGGAAACTGGGTCGATGGCATTTTTTGAACCCGCGCATCGCCTATATGAAAAACATGGCTTCGCGTACTGCGAGCCGTTTGGCGACTATCAACCTGATCCAAATAGCCGCTTTATGACCCTAGCGTTGTAGCCCGTCGCGACTAAAAGTTAAAGTAGTAATTAGCTCCTGGCGAGATGAGTGATGCACGCTCACGCGCCAGTTGTTTTCTTCTCTCTCTAATACGCTTCGCGTTGTCTTTATCTAAGTTTGCATCCAATTGATGATCAAGGCGTGATATCTCCGCATCTAACGCGTTAATGCGCTGTTGACGCTGATATTCTTGATGGCCTAACTGATAGTTTTTAAGGAAAAGATCGTTAGAGCAAACGCCATAGTAGGTTTTTCCTTCTACACCCACCGTGTAACCATTGTCTGGCGAACAGTAAAGAATAGTGCCTTTATCAAAACCGTCTTGCCACTCAACGTGATTTGGCGTTACGCCTGCTTCGCGACAGTCTTTAATGTATTCGTACAAAATGTTTGGGTTGTTGCCTGAGCGGCCATCTTGGTAGCCGACGCGATACCAATCTGCGGTTTGGCATTGTTCTGGCGACATGCTGCTACAACCAGAAAGTAATGCAAACATGGCAAAGAGAAGCGCAATGCGTTTCATGAAGTGGATTCCTTGTTACTGCGTTAGGTTCGCTGATTATAAATGAACAGTGTTCATTTCCAATAGATAAAATTAATAATTACCGACTTATTGATGCGTTGCGCTTGTGAGTTTGTCGGCTTGAAGCAAAATTTTTTGCTCGTGGAACGAGCGTTGTTCGTCAGTAGTGATGTTACGAATAGAGTAGTTTGCGTGAAGGTTGAGGCGAGATTAGTGGGGTGGGAATCTCTTCGTAAGCCGCATCTATAAACAGTTGCCTGCGCGAATGTTACTTTTTCTCAGAGATTCCCATATCAAAAGCCCCTCGATCGAGGAGGAACGGGACTTTCGATAATTTTATGCTTAACTTTCAAATGAAAGTTTGTTGCCAAATGCGGATTTCCAGTCTTTATCAAATTGATCGACAGCCGGCTGAACTGATGGATGAGAAAACATCTGCGCGGCCACATCGACAGGCAAGGTGATCGCTTCAATGCCTAACTTCATCACTTCCATCGCTTGTTGGGTATTTTTAAAACTCGCTGCCAAAATTTTAGTAGGCAGTTGGTTTTGATCCAGTAGCAATTGCAGGTCTGCGACCACTTCTACACCGTTTCCGTTCATCGCATCAATACGGTTCACATAAGGCGCAAGATAGTCAGCGCCGCACAATGCCGCAAGGAAACCTTGCTGAGCAGAGTAAATAGCAGTGGCGAGCACCTGAATTCCCTCTTTTTTCATTAACTTAATTGTCGCTAAGCCCGTTTCGGTTGCTGGCACTTTGACGACCATATCATAGGGTAATTCATGGATTTGGCGTGCTTCTTCCACCATGCCTTCTACAGTTGTGCTCACCACTTGAGCATGGAAACGGGGTGTGCCCCCTAACGCTTCTTGCATGCCAGCTAAGGTTTGGTTCAAGCCTTGTTTTGATTTCGCCAAAATACTTGGATTTGTGGTTACCCCTTTCAGAGGTAGGCATTGGTTAAAGCGTTTTACTTCTGCCACGTCAGCAGTATCTAAATAGAGTTCGATCATGGGTTCTACCTTATACAAAATCTTCGTTTTGATGATGGGATCACTATAGATCTGACAATCCGCTGAGATCTTGATTTTGATCAATTGTAATTTCAATTGAAACTATAATAATTTCACAAAACGAAAGTTAAGTGCCAATATTTCATTATCAAATGAAGCTTTCAGAAAAAGAAAAGCGTGAAAAAGTAGAAGAGCAAACCAAGAGGCGGACAGCAATGTATTTCAATATTCAGAGGTTCTCGACCCACGATGGTGATGGTATTCGCACCATTCTGTTTCTGAAGGGATGCAGTCTGTCCTGTCCTTGGTGCCAAAACCCAGAAAGCCGCAGTGAAAAGCACTCTCTGCTGTTTGATGAGCGCAGTTGTATGGCGGACTGCCAGCTTTGTATATCGGCTTATAAACAAACCGTAAACGGCGACATGGCGAGCGATGGTATCCGACGCATTGACGATCAAATCATCATCAATCGAAAAGCCATGAGCGAAGCGCAGATCATTGCGCTGCGAAACGTATGTCCAACACAAGCGCTCAGCATATGTGGAGAAGCGGCGAAATCGGACGACCTGTTTGAAGTGTTGATGAAAGATAAGCCTTTCTACGATCAAAGCCAAGGTGGCGTGACGTTTTCTGGTGGCGAGCCGCTGATGCAGCCAAGTCTTGTGGCTGAACTCGCCGAACGTTTGCATCAAAACCATGTGTCTACGGCGGTGGAGTCGTGCATGCATGTTCCGTGGAAAAACGTAGAAAAAGTCGCGCCGTATATTGATTGCTGGTTAGCGGATCTTAAACATACCGACGAAGAAAAGTTTCTCCGCTGGGCGAAGGGATCGTTAAAACGCGTCAAAGACAATTTTAGAAAATTGGCACCGATTGCCAAACGCATTGTGATTCGCGTGCCGGTTGTGCCGGGCTTCAATGACACCATTGATGAGCTCAAAGCGATCATTGATTTCGCTGCTTCTTTAGAAAGCTGTCAAGAACTTCACTTGCTGCCGTATCACACCCTCGGCATCAATAAATACCGTTTGCTCGATATGCCTTACGAGTGTTCTGACAAACCATTAAATAATCCAGAACTGCTAGAAAACGCAATGCAATACGCAAGCGAACATACTCAACTTAACGTGATTGTTAGAGGTTAACCATGGACCTACATACCCTTCCTGAGCGGATCAAAGCCCACAAATCGGCACTGGTCAACATCGTAACGCCGCCTATCTGTACTGAGCGCGCAGAGGCTTATACCCGAGCGTATCTGGCAAATGAAGACAAACCTGTGATTGTGCAACGAGCGTTGGCGTTACAAGAGCACTTACGCACTCGCACCATTTGGATTAAGCACGACGAGCTGATTGTAGGCAACCAAGCGAGCAAAGTACGCGCTGCGCCGATCTTCCCTGAATACACGGTGCGTTGGATTGAAGCGGAAATCGACGAACTGGCCGACCGACCTGGGGCTGGTTTTGCGGTAAGTGAAGAAGACAAACAAAGCATTCACGCCATTACGCCATACTGGCGCGGTAAAACGGTTCAAGATCGCTGCTATGGACTTTTTACCGACGAGCAACAAGAGATCCTAGCCAGCACTATCATTAAAGCCGAGGGCAACATGACTTCGGGCGACGCGCACCTTGCAGTGGATAACGAAAAAATCCTGAAGATCGGTATGAACGGTTTGCTGGATGAGGTTCGCCAGCATCGCGCTAATAACGACGTGTCGACGTATGAAGGGTTGAAGAAAGAGCAGTTTTATAAGTCCGTCGAAATTGTCTTGCTTGCGATTCAGGAGCACATGGTGAGTTACGCCGATCTCGCTCTGGAAATGGCACAAAACGAAACTCGACCAGAGAGGAAAGCAGAACTGGAGACAATCGCAGAAAACTGTCGTCATGTGGCTTTCCATGCGCCAACCAACTTCTGGCAAGCTCTGCAACTGAGTTATTTTGTGCAGTTGATGCTGCAAATAGAATCGAATGGCCACTCTGTTTCATTCGGTCGGATGGACCAGTTCCTAAACGACTACTACGTGCGTGATCTTGAAAGTGGCACGATGAACAAAGCGTTCGCCCTTGAGTTATTGCAAAGCTGTTGGTTGAAATTGCTTGAAGTAAACAAGATTCGCTCTGGTGCGCACTCAAAAGCATCGGCAGGTTCTCCTCTGTATCAAAACGTCTGTATCGGTGGACAAAAGCTGAATGAGAATGGAGAACCTGAAGACGCCGTAAATCCGCTATCTTGGGCGATTTTAGAGTCTTGTGGTCAGCTACGTTCCACGCAACCGAACTTGAGTGTTCGCTATCATGAAGGTCTGAATCAAGAGTTCTTGATGGGCTGTATAGAAGTGATCAAATGCGGATTCGGTATGCCTGCATTCAACAACGATGAAATCGTCATTCCAGAATTCATCAAGCTAGGTGTCGAGAAAGAAGACGCTTACAACTACGCGTCTATTGGCTGTATTGAAACCGCTGTTCCAGGCAAATGGGGTTACCGTTGCACGGGCATGAGCTTCATTAACTTTGCGCGTATTTTACTGGCTGCGCTTAACGAAGGTGTGGATGCAACGACGGGCAAAGCCTTCTTGCCGCATGATAAGTCGCTAGCAAAAGGTAACTTCGAGAGCTTTGAGCAAGTCACCGCTTCTTGGGCGGAGCAAATTCGCTACTACACACGTAAATCGATTGAGATCGATACCGTAGTCGACAGCGTGCTTGAGCAGCAAGCGCAAGATATTTTTTGCTCATCGCTGGTGGATGACTGTTTGGCGCGTGGTAAAACAGTAAAAGAAGGCGGAGCGAAATACGATTGGGTATCTGGCCTGCAAGTGGGCATCGCCAATTTAGGTAACAGTTTGGCGGCGATCAAACATTTGGTGTTTGAAGAAGCGCAAATCAGCCAAACGGAACTGGCAAAAGCATTAGAAGAAGACTTCGATGGTATTGAGAACGAACAACTTCGCCAACGCTTAATCAACTTCGCGCCAAAATACGGCAATGACGACGATTATGTCGACCAACTGCTGGCTGATGCTTACCAAGTTTATATCGATGAGTTGGCGCAATTTGTCAACACACGTCATGGGCGCGGACCAATTGGCGGTGGCTACTACGCAGGAACATCGAGCATCTCTGCTAACGTGCCATTTGGCGCATCCACGATGGCAACACCAGATGGTCGAAAAGCGAAAACGCCACTGGCAGAAGGCGCAAGTCCAGCATCGGGCTCTGACCGTTTGGGACCAACGGCGGTGTACAACTCAGTCGGTAAAATTCAAGCTAATAAAATCTTGGGTGGTGTGCTGCTTAACCAGAAGTTAAGCCCAGCGGCTGTCGCTTCAGAAGGGGATAAGCTCAAGCTATCGATGCTGATTCGTACCTTCTTTAATCACCATAAAGGTTGGCACGTGCAGTACAACATCGTCTCTCGTAAAACCTTGCTGGCAGCGAAGAAGAACCCTGAGCAATATCGTGACCTTGTCGTACGAGTTGCGGGCTATTCAGCCTTCTTTACCGCGCTGTCACCAGACGCGCAGGATGACATCATCGCTCGTACCGAACACGAGTTGTGATGGCCTCACCCCCTGTTAATGCAGAAGGCACCGATTGGTGCCTTTTTGTTTACTCTTCAATGGTTATGCCACTAGAGCCGGGAAGCTGCGACACAAAATTGGAGCCCATGAGCTTAGAGGGGGTGTATACACCGGCTTCAGGCTTCGTATGTAGCAGGTGTTCTACAATCGCCAGAGATCCCGTTACGGTTAAGCTGTAGCCATTGGCCGTTTGTACTCGTGCTGTTTTGCTTTGTCCGAGTTTGTTGCTTGCTTTACCCCACACATATGTGGGTAATTGGTTTCTTTTCTCCTCATTCGGTCCTTTTACGGTTCTTTCAATACGGCTTTTTATGAGGCTTTGTACCCAGGTTATGCCGAGAAGGGGGCGAACCCAATTCGCTCGTTTAGCGTTTTTTATCATGTTCGGCGATCCGGGAACAAAAACATCAATATTCTCAATCCCCGTGGTGTAATAGGCGGTTGAAACATCGCCCCACGGAATGGTCATAGCAAGTTTTTCGCTGTCACCAAAATCAATGTTGCGAACTTTATACGCTAGCGGAACGGTGGTGATTTTTCCGTTAAGTCTCACTTTTCCGCCTTGAGCCAAACCTTCGACAGACGTTTTCGCTGTGCCCGGAGAAAAACCAGAGCGAGAGTCAAAACCGAGAGACAAGTGTGTTGCATCTGGTAGCTCAGCTTTCAATGTGGCTGCAATACAATCCGTTGGAATAACATCAAAACCAACACCGGAGCACAATACGACACCAGCTTCCTTTGCTTGTGATTGCAGCGTTTGTGCAAACTCAAACACAGAGATCTCACCTGTAATATCGAGATAATGTGCGCCTGCTTCTAGGCACGCTTTCATCATCGGTTTTGCCGTCGAAGAAAAGGGGCCTGCGCAGTTTAATACCAGTGAGGAACCCGAAATATGTTGGACCGCGCTGTTTTTATCCTCAAGAGAAAAAGCAAGACTTCGCAGCCCTAGTTCAGCCGCTAGGCTTTGTACTTTCTCTAAACTTCTACCTGCAAGGATTGGGTGGTGACCCCGTTTTACGGCCTCTCTCGCAATCAGCTCGCCGGTATAACCATTGGCTCCGTATATGATCCAACGCTCTGGGGATGATGCCGGTGTGTTATCTTTCATCAAAAAGCTCCTATCAATGCCTGCTTAAAGAAGTTTCTGGTCATTGGCTTTTTCTTGTTGAATTGTGGTCAAGCCTTGTTCGAATGTGGTGATTTTAAAATCTGGAAAACGAGTCTGAAACTTATCCGAAACGAAAAGGTTGTCAGATTCGTAGCGGGGCAAAAGCTCGGCTGCATCTCGAATGGTTTGATTAAATCGCCCAGCTAGCCACAATTGCCAGCGCTTGATGACTTTGTATTTCGGTTGAACGTTAAAAACCTTTGCTGCAACAGCGATAAACTCCCGATACGTCAGTCGACAATCATCGCAAGGCAAATGCCAAGTTTGTCCGTAAGCATCGGGCGTATTCCCAATTAGCGCCATGGCTCGGCTTGCGTCTGGCGTATAAATTAAGCTGCGTTTGGTGTCATCACGTAAAAACACTTTTGCGCTCTTTTGGTTAAGTAGATTATCGATAATGGCGGAATTAGTGATGCTTTGCGTTTTCCCCGGGCCGTAAAACTCCGGAGCACGACAGATAACGGCTTCGATTTCTCCTTGATTCATCGATTCTAGCAGCATGTCAGTAATGACCGCACGAATTCGACCTTTTTCTCCATTGGGTTGAAATGGTGCATCTTCTTGTTGAGGCGTATCCGTTTGCGGGTACATGTAGGTATTATCAAAGTAAACAAGCTTTGCTTGATGAGTTTTACATGCGGCGATGACATTACGCATCATTGTTGGCCACTGTTCCACCCACAGTTGGGTATCCATTGGTAGCCCTGCAGTAAGGTAAACGATACTAGAACCTTTTACGGCATCTGATGTTTGTTTCGCGTCCAGCAAGTCCGCTTTTACCAGTTGATCCGTCTCGTTGACTCGATGCGGATTGCGGCTCACCAAACGTATGTCGCTCGTAAAGTTTCGTTTTAGGCTTAATGCCAGCTCACGGCCAATTTGCCCACTTGCACCCAATATCGTTTGCATTCACCAATCTCCTGCTGTGTTACTTTGATATTCACCCTAACGTTAAAGTTAGGTTTAAGGTCAACCCGCATTTTGAAGATAAATAGGATTGATTTTTTATTGAGTATAGAAACAAGGAGATGGCACACCTGAGCTAAGGGCGAATGGTTTTGACAGACTCAATTTAGTGGCGGGCAGGGGAATTGGCGAATCTTTAACCCAACATCAAGAGTAAGGCTTCGCTTGTTAACATTGCTTTGATTTGGTGACGGTCTTATTTTTTATTTGAGGGATTTTCTTTGGTCAGAATCGTTTGACCAAGTTGAGACATGACGCGTTTTGCATTCATTGCACAGTCCATGTCATCTGGCTTAGCTTCAATCTCTTTAAGTACTTCTTTTAACTTGCTTTTACTCTGCGCGATTTTTCGCTCAAGCTCGTCGAGCTCTTGGACTTTTTGCTGCAAGGTCGTCAATAACTGGTGATGATCCCAGTTAGAAAGGTCGGATGGCAGTAACGCACTTAGTTCATCCAAACTGAATCCAGCTTGCTGACCCGTTGTGATCATATCCAGAATCATTAATGCTTCTTGCGGATACTCGCGGTACCCGTTGGCTTTACGGGTCACGGTTTTTAGCAGTCCGATGCGCTCGTAAAATCGAATACGCGAGGGAGCAAGGCCCGTTTTTTGTGCCAGTTCGCCAATTTTCATATCAAGCGTGTCTCATTAGGTGGATAAAATAACCTTACCATTTCTGAACATTCTTGCCAGTTTGGAGCTCGGTCGATTCGTTGCTTGCTTTCTTACAGTTGCGGTTACAGTTTGCGCAAAATTTCCACGCATTTCTTTGTGACGTCGTCGTACTCTTTTGTCATGTAAGCGGTGGTAATGGCACCTTCTTTCATGATGCAAATGGCATCGAGTAATGATGTGTTGTCTGATTTGAGATAGCGTTGAATTAGCTCTCGAACCTGTTGTTTATGGTGGCGGCAATACGTTGCAATCTCGCCGCTGTCGTCACTGAATTCGGCGGACGTGTTGATGAAGAAACAGCCGCGAAACTCGCCCAACTTTTCCTCAGAACCATGAAACCAGCCGTTTAGCGCGGTAAACAACTGGTCGATCACGTCTGTGCTCGATTGTGCTGGTGATAGTTTCTCCTCTAGCCACGCCATGAAGATTTGGTGGCGTTGTTCTAGTGCGGCGAGGATGAGCGCTTCTTTGCTTTCAAAATGGCTGTACAGCGTGCGTTTAGCCACGCCAGATACTTTAAGGACTTCATTGATGCCAATGGAGTTGATGCCCTGTTTGTAAAACAGCGACAACGCGGTGTCGATCAATAACTGTTTCTTTTTGTTCATAACTACGTCCTCAAAAAGTTCTACAAACACATATTGACAAAGGTAGACAGGTTTGTCTATTTTAATTTGTAGACAATTCGGTCTACTTTGAGGTGTTTATGAATAATTTAATTTTATCGTTGGTCGCGGGGCTTGGTGCGACATTGGCTATTGGTGTGTTGTCTTACGCCGAGGTGTCTCTTACTGAGGTTGTACTTCTCATGGCGCCATTTGGTGCTACGGCGGTGTTGGTGTTTGGGGTGCCTAGCAGCCCTCTCGCTCAACCAAAAAATGTGATCATTGGTCACTGCATTACGGCATCTATCGGTATTGCGTTTAGTCAATACGTTGAGATCACGCCAATCACGCTGGCGATTGCGACTGGGTTAGGAGTGTCAGCAATGCTGATTACGAAGACAACGCATCCACCTGCGGGCGCAAATCCAATCTTGATCATGGCATCTGGGCAGGGGTGGAGTTTTCTGTTCACGCCCGTATTGATTGGCGCGGTGGTGATTGTGCTGGTTGGTAAGGCGTTGCAGTTGCTACAGAGTCAGTACTTAAACCCTCGTTTGAACGGTCAAAAGACCTAATTGGGTTGCAAGTAAGGCCGCATTAGGGGATGACCTCTTTTGCGGCTTTTTCTTTTCGTGGATGCTTAAAAATAAAATCTGATTCTCTCTTGGTATTCAGTCGTATATATAAAGATGCTAGTTAAATTGGTATACCACTATGAATAAAATTCACCCCAAGAAGCTATTGCACAGCAAATGGACGGCGACGTCACCTAAAAATAAAGAGAAGCACTTTGTCGTAACTGAAATGGAACTGGATGAAGACGGCAATGTTGTGAAATGTGTCATTGAGGCGGTTATGAGTAAACGTGAGCAAGAGATGAACTGGCAAGAGCTGAAAGACCCAGAGCTATGGCGGCAGGGCTGGAAGTAATGCACTTTGTTGAATTTTTTCCTAGGTTTGAAATCGAAAGATGGTACTTAGCTGATAGGCAACGGTCTGTGTATCTGCTACGTTGAGTTTGTTCGCTATCAACTAAAAAGGAATGACTATGATCGATTTCGACAATTCATCAGTGTTTAAGCTTAAACCCATTGAGGTATCAAAAGTTAGGGAAGATTTTCACAAGTTTCTTATTGATGGCGAGTCGGTATTTGCGGGCTTTAAAACGGTTCGCGACCAAGTGGTGTTTACCAACAAGCGAGTGATTGCGGCGAATGTGCAAGGGATTACGGGCTCAAAAGTGGATTACACGTCGCTGCCTTATAGCAAGATCAATGCATTTTCTATCGAGACGTCTGGTACCTTTGACTTAGATTGTGAAATTGAGTTCTTCATGAGTGAGGTGGGAAGAGTACGTTTTGAAATTAAAGGTTCGTTTGATCTGATTTCTTTCAACCGTATGGTTAGTGAGTATGTACTAGCGTAAGGGAATAGAAATGAGAGCTTCATTGAGAGACAAAATAATAGAGGTCTGTGACAAAAAGATCGAAAGCAAAGGTGAGCAGGTTGGGCTCTCATTTTATGCGTTTTTCGCCAACAAAAATGATGATCCTGAACAGTTGATGGAGGCGGCTACGTGGTGGATTCAGACCCATCGGCTCGACCACTTCGAAAAAGCATTAAAAATCAAATCAATGGTGGAGTCTGGTATCTAAATTAAAAAAAAGAAATAAAGAAAGCAGACAAATGCCAACAACGTCGCGGATAAAACAGGGTAGATAATATAAGAGTCCTGTTTATTGGTTCTTTGAAAGCACAGAGAAACGAGTAAGACGTTGTAGACGACGAGCAGCATACTGATCATGGTCCCACTGTTAAGCGTTAAACTGGACAGCTGAGTTAAGAAAAACGCCAATAAAAGGTAGTCGAAGACAATTAACCATAAAAAGGCTTTCTTCAACAGATCGCGTTTTTTGTTTTCGGAAGGTGTTATGTGCATATAGAACTCAACTAAAAAGTCACAGTAACAGAGGTTTCAGTTAGAAAGGTCACCATCAGGCGAGGTGACCTTTTGAGGTTATAATTCTTGAATATTTACTTCGTTGGTGGCCGTATCACCCGAGTAATTGATGACTTCTTGTCGAATGACTGGTTGGTTAAATTCGGCTTTATCTTTCGCTTTTTGCAGTTCACTTTCTTGGTGGTTACCAAAAAGAGTTTCGAGTACTTTGGCTGCTGGCGTCGTTAAAATGAACAGCTCGATACGGCGGTTTTCGCTTGAATCTGGTTCATCAGGGTTAAGCAGTGCTCTATCCGACATGCCTGTGACCTGCATGACTCGATCATCCGGCATGCCACCTTCAACCAGCGTATTTCTTGCGACATCAGCTCGAGATGCAGATAGCGCCCAGTTTGATTGACGACCAAAGCGTTTTTTAAATGGAATCGCATCCGTATGTCCGCTGATGATCAGTGGGTTGTTCACACGCTGAAATACAGGCGCAAGTGCAAGTAATAAGTCTTCGAAGAAAGGGGTCAGCTCTGCGCCACCACGACTGAACATATGCTGTTTGTAATCATCTTGAAGGACGATTCGTAGGCCTTGTGGGGTCACGGTGACGTTGACATTTCCTTGTGCGTTAATCTGAGCGGTCATTCGTTCAATGACTTTCGCCAACGCTGCAAGTTGCTCCTGAGTATCGAAGTTACCAGGAATCAACGAGTCGATTTCTGGCCCATCGCCGTCACCTCGAAAGTATGAGCTTACCACGTGGTTGGAATTGTGTTTACTTGGCACAGAAGAGTCCTGTGCCAAGTCAATAGGAGAGATACTTTGTGAAGTATCAAATGGATTACCGTAACTCTTGTCGAATACGCTTGAGCTATGTAAGTGGGCGACAATTGCTTTACGCTCTTCTTTGTCTACCACCTGCATAACCCAAAGCACAAGAAACAGCGCCATTAGGGCGATCATGAAGTCAGCAAACGCGACTTTCCACGCGCCGCCATGAGGTTCATCATGGCTGTGTGCTTTGGCACGTTTGAACACTACATGCTCTTGTTTTTGCATTATCCCTCCTGTTCAGCTAACCACTTCTCCATTTGGTTGAATGTTGGTTTGATGTCTAGCTGAATATGTTTACGACCAGCGTCAATGGCGAGCAATGTCGGCTTCTTCGCTACGTAGGCAACCAAGGTTGCGCGTACGCATTCAAAAGCAGTCATATTACGTTTTACTCGCTGAGCCATGGCGTTACTTAGTGGGTCTAAACCACAGTAACAACCGAAAATACCAATGAATGTACCTACGAGAGCTGCTGCAACGTGATAACCAATCATAGCGATTGAGCCATCAATGGCCTGCATGGTGATAATGATGCCACCAACTGCTGCAAGAATACCGAAGCCAGGTAGTGCTTCTGCTGTACGCTGTAGTGAGCGTGAAGGCAAAAGCATTTCGTTTTGGATAGCTTCAATTTCTTGCTCTAGCAGTCCCTCTAATTCATGAGGCGACATTTGTCCCATTGCCATTAAACGTAAATTATCAGTAATGAAAGAAATTAGGCGATGATCCTCAGCAATCGTCGGGTAAGCGAGAAACATAGAGCTCTGTTCTGGCGACTCAATGTGAGAGTCGAGAAACTTATAACCACGGTTGCGCGCTGTCTCAAGCAAGTTATTGAGTAGCGCCATTAATTCCATGTAGTACTCATGCTCTTCTGTCGGGCCTTTGATGGTCGCAGGCACTTGGCGACGCATTTCTTTCAGTACGTGAGGTGGGTTACCGATGATCAAAGAACCAGCAGCAGCGCCAATGATGATAAGGAATTCGGCTGGTTGCCAGATAGCGCCTAAGTTACCGCCGGCCCACATGTATCCACCGAAGACGCACACCAGGATAGTGAGGACTCCAAAAAACTTTTGCATCTTGTGACTCCTAAGAGGACATTAATTGGTTGAGTTGTTTCAGCGCTTGTTTGTGAAGCTGACATATACGAGGTGGTGTCAGATCCAATACCAGAGCTATTTCGTGTAAGTTGAGTTCATGTTGATAGAACAGAGTAAGCAGCAATTGATCACGCTTCGGCAATTTGCCTAAAGCGCTATCTAAACTGCGACGAATATGCTCATGTTCCATGCCATCATATTGCCCGCCAATATAACTATCACCACTGCTTTCCATCAGTTGGTCAAGGCTTTGCATCTCTCCCGCAAGGGCGGCATTTTGGCGGTTGTAATAGTCCTGCTCATTCGTCCCCAAGGCTTGGATGATTTCTGCATCCGTAGGCATCCGACCTAAAGAGCGTGTGAGATCTCGAGTCACGTCGTTGAGTTCGTGAGCCTGTTGGCGAGTTTTACGTGAGCGCCAATCTAACCGGCGTAATTCGTCTAAAATTGCACCTCGAACGCGACACACGGCAAAGGCAGGGAAGTGAGGATCGTCAACATCGCCGTATCGGCGTCCAGCTTCAACTAGAGCGATAAGGCCAATTTGCTGCATATCTTCAATACTACAGTGAGAAGTGGCATGAACACGTAGCTGGTTAACGACGCGTTTCACCATAACTTGATGACGTTGCAGCAGTGCATTTTCGTCAATTGGACGTGATGGCGTCGTCACTTCCTCTTCTGTGGTATAGGTGTCTTGTATATTCATGTCTAACATGGTTGTGCTCCGTTATTGCACAACATATTTAGTCAACAAAACATCGTCGATTTCGCGAACGATGTCTGTCTTAGCAAAAGCCAGTAAAAGCGTTTGTTTTACTTCGTTTTGCAGAATATCGATGGCACCCGCTTGCTGTAACTCATCAAATGTTTTGTCGCTAAACAATTTTAATAATGAGTTTTGTACCATTGGCATGTATTCATCAATGTCTTTGATACGCTCAGGACGGCGTGTTTCAATTGCTAGTTCTAGCATGACAAAGTGAGTCTGTTTTTTACCTTTCACGGTTAAAACGACTTTGTCTAAAGGATGGAAGCTAGGACCTTTGCTTGTCGGTTCTTCTGTGACTAAAAATGACAATGGAGAATCATCGATCAAGGAACCAGAGTCAGGTGACTCTTGAGCGTGTTTGTTTAAGTACCAGATTCCGCCCATAATCGTGGCGGCCGAAACGAGGGCGCTGGTGATGATCATGGCGATAAACAGGGCGATCATTTGTTGTTTGGTCATAACCTTTTTCCTCGAGGATTAACTAGGCTTGAGTGTTCAGCCAGTGTTCTGAATAGTTTGTTGTTGTGGTTTGGAATGCACCAGATTCTCGTGCTGCGAAAATAGTGGCGTCTTCTTCATTTGTATGTTGGTCATTGCGACTCTGGCTTTGATCAGAGCCCACGTTGACATCGACATGGACGAAGTTCTGCTCTTGCAGTTCTGTGCGTAGACGCTCAGACACTTGCATTAAAGCTTCTCGTGTTGCGGCTGCATTGGCATTGATGTGCACGCTTAGTCGGTCGCCTTCAACACGTACAAGTAAATCCAGCTTACCTAAATCCGGTGGGTCGAGGCGGATTTTGGCTTCTTGTACATTTTGTTGCGCTTGAAGAGTCACACGGTCATGCAGAACTTGCATCATTTGCTCTCCCCATTTCCCAGCACTGGTGTCAACGCGCACAGCCGCCCACTCAGAGCCTTGAGTTTGAATATGACTCGTGGCAACGGCGGTGTTCGGGGCTTGTGGCGTTGGTGTTTGTCCTTGGAGTGGTGAGGCCGTTGGTTGCCCTTGAGCTGGTTGACTCAATAGGGTCTGAAAGTCGGCACTGGAGATTGATAGACGCGAGTTCGATGATATCGGTTGGCTTTGTTGCACCTCTTGTTGCTTTGGAGAGGTGTTTAGCAAGGCGTTATTTGAGTCTTGTGTTGTAGACTTAACGTCGTTAGCTACCGCTAAAGGCGGAGTTTTTCCGAACTGACCCGGCTGCTTTTCGGCCATAGTGAGCATACTCTGGGTTAGAGCCTGAGCTTGCATAGCAAGATCAGGTGATTCTGTTGAACCCAGTGTACTTGTCAGGTGAGCATCTGCTTCAGAAGCCGAGTGTTCGTCAGTATCCAAACCACGAGCATGCGCCTTTTCTTCGCTGTCCAAAGCTGGAGCGGTAAGATGAAAACTCGGCACGGTTGAAGCTGAGGCGAAACCTTGGCCGTCATACTGGCGATGCTCAGACATAGGGTTATGAGAAAAACCGTGTACAGCTCTTGCTTGTTTTATGTTGCCTTCATGTCTAGGTGATGCATTGCCGGATATTTGAGTTGAAGGAGATACGATCATTGAGTTAGCTCCATGGTCATCGCTAATTGATAGGCCATAGCGCGCTCTTGATGGTCATTGACCATATTCATCTCTTTTTCTAACTCGTTCTTTGATTTTTCTAATCTAGCGAATGCATCAGCATGAACGGTTTTGGCACGTTGAATTTCAGGTGCAAGCTTAGGATCCTTCAAAAAAGGTTTGTGACTGATCAATAGCTCTCGCAACTGCAAGTCATAACGCTTAAGCGCATGCCAATCCGCTGTTTTTGTAGCGAATTGGATGAGCTGAGATAAATGACGAAATCGCTCTGGCGACACTTTATGCTTGTTGTCCAAAATTCATCCAACCTTCACGAATGTTACCCATTACACGCTCGACATTAACCAAGCGATTCGCATCGTTCTGCACGCTGGCGTAATAAAGCTCAACTTGGCAGAAGTCATACAGCTGGCGTAAGTTTTCAGCAATTTCGCCACCATTCTCATCATCTAGAGCGCTTGTGAGCCCAATCAAGATGTTCATGCATTTGTTGATTCCGTTACCTTTCTCAGCCAAGCGATTCGCAGCCAAATGGCCACGAATACGTTCAACTTCATCAAGTAAGCCATCGATCAACATAATGACTAATTGGTGTGGGTTTGCTGCTGCCGCTTGCGCGTCGAGATCGACTTGTTGGTACGAGTCATAGCCAGAGTCCATAAGCATGAGATATTCTCCTAAAGCCTTAGCCAAACATTGACATGGTTTGGTTCATTTGGGTCATTAATGTATTCATTTGAGTGAACTGTTTTAGGTAACGCTTGTACGACATGTCGTATTTACGCTCTAAAGTAGTTTGTTTATCTGAGATGCGATCAATGTTTGCTTGTAGCGATTCTTTACGAGATTTGAACGCTCCAGAAGAGAATTTGAGGAATGGTTCGACCATAGCATCAATAGAGTCGAGTAAAGCGCCGTCGCCATTGAACATCGCTTCCAAGCCCGCACCGTTGTTTTTTTGTGCCTCGGCAAACTTTTCTTGGTCCACTTTCATTTTGCCATTGCGGTCCAATGTCACACCGATTTCGCTCAAGCGCATGCCGCCGTGCTCACCTCGAACCAGGCTGGTTAACTGGCTTTCAATCGAACGCATAGTTGGATCGCTTGCCAGAGCGCCTCGCTTTTTATCTTCGCCGCCGATTTGCGTGTGCTCATCAATCGCAGATATCAATGTGTTGTAGGCTTCTACGAACTTATTGAGCTGCTCTTTTGTTGCTTCGTCGTCAGCTCCGATACCTAAACCAATAGCGGTTTCTCCTGAGGTTTGAGCCTTGGTAACGGTAATATCTACGCCATCGATAACACCTTCAAACGTATTGCTTGAGTTTGTTAGTTTTAGCCCAGTTCCTTCTGCTCCTAACCAAATCACAGCATCCTGTGGAGCACTTATCTGATTGAGGTTTGTGAATGCATCTTCAAACCAGGCTTGGCCAGTACCAGACGCCGATACGTTGATTTGGTTAGCAACACCAGTTTCAGTGCTTGAAAGCATAAAGTGAGTCTGGCCGTTTGAGCGCACTAAGGTTGCATTTACACCTGGGTTATCGCTGTCGTTATTAATTGCAGTCGCTAAGTCACTTATTGTTGCTGTACCATCACCGTCGGTATCGACTGTTGATAGATCAAGTGTCATCGTTTCACCGTTGATGGTGAATTCGAGAGTTCCTGAAGTCGGAACCTCTGTAGTGGCGTCAAGGTCTGCAGGCATGCCTGTAGAGACTTGATGTGATGTTGCAACTTGTTCAACGAAAATCTGGTAGCTACCGGATAGCGCTTTTGCGTCAGCATTAGCTGTAAAGTAACCTTCTTGAGAAATGCTTGTTGAGTTTTTAATGATGCTGCTAGTACTGCTGTTCATCTCTTTGAGAGCAGTTCGGAACTCACGCATTGCACTTTCAACTTTGCCCAAGGCAGATAACTGAGATTGGTATTTATCGGCTTGTAGCTGATATCGCTGTTTAAATGGTTGAACGTCGTACGTAGCCAACTTAGTTGCCATGGATATTGGATCTAATGAACTCACGAGCTTATTCCCTCTCTCATCGGTAATTGGCGTAACTCTATGCCTGGAATATATGTCTTATCGCAAGATACGTGCCCAATTGAAATGAGCTTTTAAAACATAAGCTTACGATGTTATCTGGATTTGAGAGGAAGTAGATTTTCCACCTAGTGTGTTCCGCCTTCCTCTAGAAAACATCTAGTGTTTCCTTATAAGACAAGGCGACTAAAAAACTAAATTATTTAATCCACTTTAGGGGGGAGGGAGTTTAAGTAAACTATCAATAGTGCGGTATTTTAGGTTCTTCCTGCTATTTTATTGGGACTATTCCTACATAGTGGGATGTCGCTTTTTGGTATCTTTAACTTGGTATGTATTTGGTGTTTGAAGATATTTTTCCAACGTTAGTTTAACACTTAGATAAGAACGGCAGAAATGAATGAATTTGTTTTGCGACTGATGAAATGTGCTCGATCTTACGAAACGTTTATTAGTGCTAAGTTACTGAGCAAACAAAATATTAATTCAGATGAACTAGCAAGTATCCTACAAGAAGCGATATCCAAGTTCCCTGAGTTGAAAACATATCAGCAAGGACAGGGAAGCGAGACAGTTGAGTTGGAGCTATTTAATAAAGTGCTTCATAATATAATGCGGAAAATAGGTTTTAGAGTACCGGAAGAGCAACGTGGGAATAAAAGCTATATTTATATTCGCAGGTGATAAAAAAGCCTCCCATAGGGAGGCTTTTTATTTTGGTATATTTTATTTCTAGTTCGTTATTAACGAAGTAGAGACATTGCCATACCAGGTAGCTGGTTAGTTTGAGACAGAACTGTCGTACCAGCTTGCATTAGCATTTGGTTCTTAGTCATGTTTGAAGATTCTACAGCGAAATCTGCGTCCATGATACGGCCTTTAGCAGCAGAAGTATTCTCAACCATGTTACCCAGGTTAGTCATAGTGTGCTCAAGACGGTTGATGTTCGCACCAAATTGAGCACGAGTAGCACCGATATCTTCCACTAGACCAGCTGCGCCACTGATTTTATCAAGAGCTGCTTTCGCTTTAGTTGTATCACCGATACCGTCTGTGATTGCTGCGTCAGCAAGAGTCGCTGCAACTTTCTGGATGCTTGCAGATGCGTCAACATCTAGAGTTTCAGCAGAAGAAGCACCGATTTGGAAGGTAACTGCACCAGCTTCAAAACCACCACCAGTTGCTAGTAGTTTTTGGCCACCAAAAGAGGTGTTGTCCACGATGTTCTTTAGTTCAGCTGTAAGCTGTTTAAATTCTGCGTCCATTGCCGCGCGGTCTTTATCGCTGTTTGAACCGTTCAAAGACTGTGTTGCTAGGTCGTTCATACGGTATGTGATGTTAGTCATCTCATCCATTGCGCCTTCAGCTGTTTGCATCATAGAGATGCCGTCTTGAGCGTTACGCATTGCTACTGACATACCACGCGTTTGTGCTTCTAGACGGTTAGCAATTTGAAGACCAGCAGCGTCATCTGCAGCTGAGTTTACACGGTAGCCTGTGCTTAGACGTTCCATTGCGGTGTTTAGAAGACCGCTTGTGTTGTTCAGAGTGTTTTGAGTTACAAGCGATGCGTAGTTAGTGTGCATTGATAAAGCCATCTTAGTCTCCTTAGTTAGTCACTATATCTTTCAGGCCTCGGGATATTCCCTAGTCACTAACTAGAGGCGGTCGGTCAGCTTTAATGATTAATTTGAAAATTAAAAAATTCCTAAAAAAGATCAAAATTGATGATTTTTAGTGACTTGTATTCCATGAAAATACAGATATAACATCAAATAACCTGAATAAGCCTGACTTAATCAGGGAAGCAGTCATCTATCAATATTGTCGTTCTTCGTTATAAATAAAAAAACAGCGCGAATAATTCGCGCTGTTTTATAAAGATTAATAGTTAGGATTCTGTCATTCCTCACCAAAAGATTGAAAAGAGAGGGAGGTCGGGATGTCACTGAAATAACCAAAGTAATAATTGGCCCCTAACAAGCGATAGCGGTTTAGCTCTGTTTGGCTCGCTACCCGCCCGGCTACCCAAGGGTATTTGTGCTTTCTTAAGAACTTAGCAATCGGTAGGAAAGCATGTCTTTCTTCTTTATCCTCTAACGTGACTGATAGTTTGATCATATCGGGACTAAAGTCAGCGACTCGTTCGAAGTTCACTTGTGATGTCGCGACTTCAAACCAAAGTGAGTAGGCGTTTTCTCTTAACTTCTCTATCAGCGCTGAGACTTTATCATAGGCGCATAGCGTTTTGTCTGCTTGAAGAGAAGGAATCACATGTTGAAAAGCGGAAGAGTGAAACTGAATCATCTGTTCGAGAAAGTATATGCCTGGTTCCCATAGTAATGCGTCAATTCTTATCGGCACGACGACGTTACTGATTAAGTCGGGGTGAAAGGCTTCTAGCTGAAACTGTGTTTGTCGCAATGCGAGATAAAGGCTGAACAAATCTAGGCAGTACTGCATTTGTTCAGAGAGTTCGAATTGATAGACGCTTTGTTCGCCACGCGTGCCAAATCTCAACGTCAGGTGTTGGAATTCTACCTCGCCTGATTGAGTCTCGCGAATGGCTTGGCACGCGTGTTGAATGTCATTGTGCTTTAAAGCATCAAATACTAATTGATCGTCATCCGTGACGATATGTTGTACTGCGAGACCAACCAAATGTTCGTACATCGCATGTGTTGAAATAAGATTAACCAAGGTTTCCTACCACATTGATTTGTTTGTTTTCTGGAATTTCGTTGTAAGACAATACTGCCAGTCCTTGCGTAAATGTGCGTGCGTAACGAGCCAGAAGTGGACGTAACTGAGGCATAACGAGAAGAATCGGAGGTAATCCCTGTTGTTTGAGCTGTTGTCTTATCAGTGGCAAGTTTTGTTGGAACTGACCAAGAATATTTGGCTCAATTGGGAAGCTGTCTAACATTACTGTACCAGAAGATTGTGCTTGTTGTAGCGAAGTCAGTAGCATTTGTTCTAGTTCATCAGAGAGAGCATAGACATTTAATTCGTTTTTCTGTCCCGCAATCAGGTTTACGAGCGTGCGTTTTAGTGCGCAACGCACATCAGATGCCAGTAAAATCGGGTCTTTAGTGTTTTCCGCGGACTCCAGCATCGTGTTAGCAATCGTACGAATATCTTTTAGTGGCACTTGGTCTAGTAACAACTGGCGATATACTTTGAGTTGCTGCGCAGGGTTAAGTGCCGCGGCTAGGGCTTCGGCTAACTTCGGTGCTTGCTGTGTCAAACGTTGCGTCATAGCTTCAACATCGTCGTGCGTAAACAACTCAGCAAGGTTTGTTTTCATTATCTTGCTAATATGAGTCGCGATGACCGTGCCATCATCGACCACTTGATAACCCATGTTCAGCGCTTTCGCTTTGTCTTGATGTTCAATCCACACTGCTGGTAATTGGTAAGCAGGATCACTGCCCAAAATACCATCTACTTCACCGTACGTTTCTCCGACTGCAATCGCCATCAAACGTTCTGGCTCGATAAAGCCTTGTTCGATCACTTCGCCATTGAGAGAGATTGTATACTGATTCGGTTTAAGGCTTAGGTTGTCTCGAATACGCACCTCTGGTAATAAAAAGCCGACTTGTTCAGATAGGTTACGGCGCACACCGCGAATACGCTGTGATAAAGGTGCACCTTGTTCTTTGTTGACTAGGTGAACGAGACGGTAACCCAGGGAAAGCGACAACGTTTGAACATGAGGAATATCTTCCCATGTAAGCGGTGTATCGTCCTCTTGCATGGCTTGTGAAAGTGCTTCGACCTCCTCGATTTGGGAGTCTTGCACGGGCTTTTTCGTTTGACGCCAACCCGCGAAAGCTAAAGCACCCGCGAAAGCAAAAAAGGCCAAATGTGGCATGCCTGGCACCATGCCTATCACAGCCATGATGCCTGCGACGGTAAACAGTGTCGCCGGGGTTGCCAGCAATTGTTTTTGCATGGTTTCCGACATGCCATTATCGCTATCATTAATTCGCGTAACGATAATCGCTGCAGCCGTTGCCAATAGAAGTGATGGAATTTGAGCTACTAAGCCATCACCGATTGTAAGTAGTGCGTAGGTTTTAAAGGCGTCAGATGCTGCGAGTCCATGCTCAAAGACGCCGATGCTGATACCACCAATGATGTTGATAAACAGAATCAGCAAACCAGCGATAGCATCGCCTCGCACAAACTTTGAGGCGCCGTCCATCGAGCCGTGGAAATCGGCTTCGTTAGCGACTTCTTTACGACGCAATCGAGCGGTTTCCTGATCGATAAGACCGGCATTTAAGTCGGCATCAATCGCCATCTGTTTGCCCGGTAAGGCATCCAAAGTAAAGCGCGCAGACACCTCAGAGATACGTTCGCCACCTTTGGTAATTACGACGAAGTTGATGATCATCAAGATAACAAACACCACCATACCAACGACGTAGTTACCGCCAATAACGACTTCACCGAACGCTTGGATGACTTTACCTGCCGCATCCCCCCCATTATGCCCTTCTAGGAGTACGATTCGTGTGGAAGCGACGTTTAGTGTAAGACGCAATAATGTCGCGACTAACAAAATCGTTGGAAAAACTGAGAAGTCTAATGGTCGCTTTGCGGTAGTGCTGACCAGCAATACTAGGATTGCCAAGACGATATTGAAGGTAAACAACGCATCCAATAGCAGGGGAGGCAAAGGTAAAATCACCATTGCCAAAATCATTAGCAAGACAATTGGAATGCCAATGTAGCCTTTGGTTGATGTTTGAAGTTGTTTTAACCGGTTAAGCATACTTTCGTGTCCTTGGATAAACGCGGGTTAATCAGTGCTGCAAATGCTTTGGAATCGAAAAATGAGGCAAAGGAGTTGGCTCTTTTCCTTCACCTTTACGGAAGGCTTTCAATTGCAAAACGTAAGTAAGAATATGTGCCACGGCAATGTACAGTTGGCTTGGGATTGCTTGTTCAATCGCCGTGGTGTGATAGATCGAACGAGTCAACGGTGGTGAGTTGATGATCTCCACCTTGTTTTCTCGGGCGATTCGTTGAATGTGCATGGCTGTTTCGTCTACGCCTTTTGCAACCACAAATGGAGCATCAGAAAGTGAAGGTTCGTACTTCAGAGCGACAGCGTAGTGAGTTGGGTTAGTGATGATTACGTCAGCCGTTGGTACCATCTTATCGATTTTACGGCGTGCAAACTGCTGTTGAATTTGACGGATTCGCTGCTTTACTTCAGGGCGGCCTTCGTTGTTCTTGAATTCCTCCTTCAGCTCTTGTTTGGTCATACGCAGCTCTTTTAGGTGCTCCCAACGTTGGTAGGGAATGTCTACAACACCAAATAACAACAACGCAAACCCCATCAACAATAAGCCTTCAAAGAGAATAGACATCACCAGGGAAAAGCCTTGGCTTAAAGGTAAGTTTTGCATACCTAGCAGAGGCTGTAAGTGGTTGTCTAAATAGCCATATAAGATGCCGAAAATAACGGCTACTTTGAATGTGGACTTTAAGAGCTCAACCACTGAGCGTGTCGAAAAAATGCGCTTTATCCCACTTAAAGGATTAATTTTGCTCAGCTTTGGCATAACGTTCGCCGGACGGAACATCCAACCGCCTAGTACAAGGCTGCTACCACAGGTCACGATAATAATGACGGTAAACAACGGTAATAACATGTCGATGATTACCGCTAAACTTTGTCCCAATTGCTCGACAAGCTGTTTCGGGTTTTCTAGGTCGGCTCGCGTCAGCATCATGTTGTAGCGAAAAATACCTGACATACTTTCCCAAATGCTATTGAGCTGAGAGTAAAAGTAGAGCGCTACCGCTAGAAATATCACCGCAGTAGTAAACTCTTTTGCACGAGGAATTTGTCCTTCCTGACGTGCTTTTTTTACTTTCTGTGGCGAGGCTTTTTCAGTTTTGTCCTGAGACGATTGATCGCTCATGCGCCCCCCAACATAAAGTTACTCAAGTGTCTGATGGTGTCGTGCACAAGCGCGGTGTAGCGACCCGGCACACCAGATACTGAAATTAATACGCTGAACAGGCCAAGAAGCATCGTCATTGGAAAACCTAACGCATACACGTTGAGTGAGGGGGCGGCGCGATTCATCACACCAAAACTGATGTTGGCTAAGAGCATTGAAACAATAGCAGGCAACGCTAGTGCTAAAGCAGAGGCAAACATCCAACCGAAAATATTTACAACGCCTTGCAGAGAAAGCGATGTGATGCCAGAACCGACCGGCCACACGACAAAACTTTGAATCACGATATCAATGACGAGCAAGTGTCCTTCTAGCGCGAGAAATAACAAGGTTGAAAATATAAGAAATATGCGACCCAAAATGGCGACAGAAAGTCCGTTGATAGGATCATTCATCATTGCCATACCCAATCCCATTTGCAGAGAAACGACCTGACCAAGCATGGTGAAAACGTTAAAGAGCATGTGCAAAATTAGCCCAAACATCACGCCCCAAATCGCTTGCTCAAAAGCAAGGAATAGAGATGTCATGGAGAATAATTCGACTTGTGGCATTGGTGGCATCAATGGTGCGGTAATCACGACGATCGAAAGTGCCAGTAAGGTACGGATCCAAACGGGAATGATTGCATCACCAAAGAAGGGCATCGAAATAAATACGGCTCCCACACGAAAAAACGGCCACCAGAGTTGACCGAGTATCGCTGAGAGCTCTGCAAATGTGATGGCCATTAGCCAATCATCCCTGGTATGTTGTGGAATAAGAAATCAAACAGTTCCATGATTTTTCGGAGCATCCAATGACCCGCAAAAATCACCATCAATAGCGTAACGAGCAAACGTGGTAAAAAGCTGAGTGTTTGCTCGTTGATTTGTGTGGCGGCCTGGAAAACGGCGATACACAAACCGACAATTAGGCCAGGAACAACCAGTACCGCAACCATCAGAATGATCAGCCATACTGCATCGGAAAATAACGTTACGGTTAGTTCAGGGGTCATAGCATGCTCCTATTTAACCGAAACTGGCAGATAACGTGCCAACCGTCATTGCCCAGCCATCCACGAGTACAAACACCACCAGTTTAAAAGGGAGTGAAACAATCAAAGGTGATAGCATCATCATACCCATTGCCATGAGCACACTGGCGACAACTAAGTCGATAACCAAGAAGGGGATGAAGAGCATAAAGCCAATTTGAAAGGCGGTTTTTAGTTCACTGATGACAAACGCAGGCAAGACAACCGCAAACGAAATATCTTCAACCTTTTGGTCGAGCGGTTCATTGGCAATACGCAGCATTTGCTCAAGAGAGCTTTGATGAGTTTGTGCCAGCATGAACTCTCTCACTGGTTTCTCTGCTATAGAGAATGCTTGTATTAGCGTGATTTCACCATTGTCATACGGTTGAAATGCATTTTCATGAATATCGCTCCAAACAGGTCGCATGATCAGCAAGGTCAATGCCAAAGCAATCCCAACCAATACGCGGTTAGGAGGACTTTGTTGAAGACCAAGGGCTTGGCGCAAAATCGCGAGGACGACGATAATCCGAGTAAAGCTCGTTGCCATCAGAATGAATGCTGGAAGAAAACTGAGCGCCGTCATCAACAACAGAATTTGCAATTTAACGCTGTATTCTTGCTGTGTGTCGCCATCAGAAACGGACAAGATAGTTAAGCCGTTGTCTGCCGCCATGGTTGGGAAAGCAAACAAAAGTGACACCAGTACCAAAAGAGGTAACCAACGGTGCCAAGCGCTCAGATTTTTCATTGTGATGCCTACCTAAGATTATTGACCAACGCCACTCAATGCAGAGTCATGTACATCGATCAGACGAAGTCCGTACTTATCATTAACGACGACGACTTCAGCGTGACCCATTAGAGAGCCGTTTACCTTTACGTCTAAAGGCTCACCATTGAGCTTTTCAAGTTCGATAACCGTGCCTTCTCCGGCTTTCATTAAGTCCCCAAGTGGGATTTCTTTGCTTGCAACTTCCAGCGTGACAGTGACGGGAATACTTTTGAAAAAGCTAAGATCACGTTCCGCAGTTGCTGGTTCTTGTTGGAGCGTACTTTCAGCTTCAAAGTCTTCTAATTGAAAGTCGTCAAAGTTCAATTCTTCTGCGTCGAATGCATTCGTTTCTGGCGCTTCGCTCATCGCTGCGGTTCCTTATCAGGGTTAAAGATCAAAACAAGTTGGCCGTCTTGCTCAGCAATACGACCTGTAAATAAAGATTGGTTACCAATGCTGACTGGAACCGTATTAAGAAGCTCAATTGGTAAAATATCGTTAGGTTGTAAGCCAACAACGTCGCTCAACGGCATCTTCTTTTTACTTAAAACAACATTCAGTCGAACAGGCGTTGCCTCTAAAGAGCGACAGAATGGTTGGTACAAATCCGTATCGGGCTGCAGTTCAAGCTGCTCGATCAGTGTTTGAATAAGGTGGCTATCTAGTTTGAGATGAATTGAGCCTTGGTGATCGTCAAACGCGATGTTTAACTGCACGTTAATCCCAATCCCTCGGGGCGCTTCGTACTCACCCATTTCCCACATCTCACCTGGTGCAAGCCAACCAATAATGATACGACTGATTCGCTCTTGTAGGCGGAGGTCACTTGCTGTCAGTGTTGTTGCTGAACGCTCAGTGCTGGCGCCATAGAACCGATCTGCCAGTTTTATTAACGTGTGAGCATCTCCATGAACAAATACCATGCCGCCCTCTTGGTGTTGATAGGTTGACGTTTGGTCTTTATCCATTTTTATCGGTATAAAGCGATGCAAGTCTACAGAGGTTAAGCTAGCTTCCACTTTACTCGTACTGAGCCAATTTTGTAATTCAATCGTAAGGCTGGAACAAGACTCTGAAATCAAGCCTTCAAGCTTTTCACGAATGATATGAATAGGTTTGCCTAATAATTCTACATCAAGTAGTTGAATATCAGAAATAGGCTCGCTAACTCTATTTTCCATTTATATTTTACCGTGCGTTAACAATCGAAACTGTTTTAACTTAATGGCGTGTAGTCTACACAGAAATTTTAATGATCTTTTAGTTTCAAACTCTAAGATTGTGACTTTAGTTCACATGTTGCCTTGAGCATATAGTCTTAATCTTTTAATAAAATTTAAAAAGGGTTAGTTTCCTTTATAAATTGCTTAATAAGAAAATATAAAAATATTAAGCGTTTTTAGTTGTTATTAACTTTTTAAAACCATCTTCATGGTGTAACGGCTAATTTAGATAATTAAAATATAAGACATTGTTTTTAAAGCTTAAATCTTGGTTTTAAAGGTTTGGCTATGCTCTTGTGAGTATTTTGTAACCAGTTTCAATATTCAGAATAGGTAATTAACATGATTAGCTATGCCAGTTATCACGGCTTAGTGGCATATTTAATTAAATTGATAAGGTCATGGAATTGTAAGATATACATGAACCCTAACGGTTTAATAAATTGTAAAATATTTATTTTTGTCAGTTTGCTAGTGTCTAAGGTGACATATTCAGGTGAGGTTGTGACCATCCCCATGGATCTTTCAAAGTGGACATATAAAGGAAACAACTTTGAATGCAACTTATTGCACTCAAGCACGCCGTATGGGAAGTTTTATTTCCGTTCGGAACCTAACAATAAAACTTATTTTATTTCCGATATACATTATGAAAATAATAAATGGAAAACGATTGCTCTAATAAGTCAAAGTGCCCCATGGTCAAGTGAGCTTTATAGAAAAGAGTTTGCCACCCTTGATTTTACTAAGCCATCCCAACGATTTGTCTTCAGCAAAGGTGCTGATGAACTCATGGATTCAATTGCTACTGGTAATTGGGTGACGTTGTCACTAAAGGGAAGTAATGCTTCCTCTTTGTCGGAGATTGTGATTCCGACTATTCAAATTCAAAACGCGCTCAAGTCATTTAATGCCTGTCGAGCGCGTTTGCCTAAGCTTTCGTTTTCAGAGGCACGAAATCTTGTTCTGTCTTTTGACTTTGGTCAGAAGGCGCTAAGTCGTAAGCAGCAAGAAACGCTCGTAGCGCTAAATAGCTATGTATCTGTTGATGATCGTGTGACCAAGATCTTAATTGATGGCCATACCGATAACGTTGGTTCTAGCTTGGCGAACCTTTCAGTATCACGTACTAGAGCAGAGCAAGTTGCCGAGGCCTTAGTTGAACTTGGTATTGATAAATCGATGATCGAAACAAGAGCGCATGGTTCTCGTTACCCAATTGCCAGCAATAGTTCGACGAAGGGCCAAGCGAAAAATCGACGCGTAACGTTGCGCCTAGTGAGAGATAACGAGCGAACGGCAGTGAAACACCACCCTGATGTACAACAACAAAATCAACAAACGAAAGTTAAGGTTCAATGATGACGAAAACGAAAATTTTGTTGGTTGAGCCGAATGAAGCTCTTGCTCAACCAGTATTGGATGTGTTGCAAAATGCAGGTTACACCGCAAAACACACTCGTACTGGCCGAGGCGCATTACTTGAAGAGCGAGCAGAAATCACTCTTGTGAGCTCTACTTTACCGGACATGTGTGTCCGCGAGTTTGTTGCTTGCCACCAAAAGCAACGTAACTCTGGTGTTGTTATCGCTATTGTCGATCAAGAGCAGGGAATCTTGGCGGCTGAGACGATGAAATCGGGAGCAACCGATTATCTATTACGCCCATTTGAAGCGAATCAGCTGCTTAATTTACTGAAGCGCGTTGAAGCGTTAGGTAAGCCAATGGCCAATATTGTTGCGGAATCTTGGCGAAGCAAGCAGGTACTGCAATTGGCGCATCGTGCCGCTTGCACCAGCGCCAGTGTGTTAATTACAGGCGAATCGGGAACGGGTAAAGAAGTGCTGGCTCGATATGTGCATGAGCACTCTCCACGTATTGATGGTCCATTTGTGGCGGTTAACTGCGCCGCCATTCCAGAGTCGATGCTAGAAGCGGTTCTATTTGGTCATGTAAAAGGTGCCTTCACAGGAGCGACTAACTCTCAAAGCGGTAAGTTTGAAGAAGCGAATGGCGGGACGATTTTGCTAGATGAAATCGGTGAAATGTCCCCTGCAGTTCAAGCCAAGTTATTACGCGTTCTTCAAGAGCGTGAAGTGGAACGCGTAGGCAGCCACAAGGCGGTGAAGCTTGATATTCGTGTTATTGCGGCAACCAATAAAGACTTACGTGAAGAAGTTCAAAAAGGCACATTCCGTGAAGACCTTTATTACCGATTGGATGTTTTGCCTCTGCACTGGCCGCCTTTGCGTGAAAGAAAAGAAGACATTTTACCGATCAGCCAATTCTTTATTGAAAAGTATCAAGATAGCAGTCGCTGTCATCTATCCCAAGATGCGATCAGTGCGCTGAGTCAGTATCACTGGCCAGGCAATATTCGCGAGTTGGAAAATGTCATTCAGCGTGCATTGGTCATGCGTCATGGTGACTACATTACTGCCCATGATCTGATGCTGCCTATTGAACTTGTTGCGCCAGTTCCATCCGCTGAGCCAGCTTCAAGCTTTGGTCATGTAGAAGCGAAGAAGCAGGCCGAATATCAATTTATTTTAGAAAAATTACGTCAGTTTGGTGGAAACCGAACGAAAACCGCAAACGCGCTTGGAGTATCAACTCGAGCGCTACGCTACAAACTCGCAGCCATGCGAGAACATGGTATTGATTTACAGTCGGCACTAGGCTCGGCTGCCTAATAGGAGAAAAAATAGATGGCAAGTCAACCTACTCATGCGGTCTCGGCAGAGCAACTTATGTTGTCAAAAATGCAGGCGATGCAGGCACAAGTGCAGCCGCCAGAGTTTATCGTGAGTGCAAATCCTTTAGATCAACAATCACTAAACGCACCATTATCGTTCTCACAAGCGATGACAAATGTGTTGGATACAGTGAATCAACATCAATCAGTGGCTAGTCAAAAAATGACGGCCGTAGAAACAGGAAAAAGTGATGACCTAGTTGGTGCGATGGTCGCTAGCCAAAAAGCCAGCTTATCATTTAATGCTTTGATGCAAGTGCGCAACAAAGTCGTGACCTCATTTGAAGATATTATGAAGATGCCGGTGTAATTCATGTCAGAACTAACCCCCCAAGTCGCCGGAAATACAGCCATGACCTCCGGCTCAGCACAGACATTTTCTACTGCGAATAGCATGGACGATGTAACAACGAAGCTGAAGCAAATCTGGTCGAGTAGCCAGAGAAACCTAGTGTTATCTGCCGTACTCGCTGCGATTGTTGCGGCAATCATTGTGGTCGCTCTTTGGAGTTCCTCACAAAGCTTCCGTCCACTGTATAGCCAACAAGAACGTTTTGATATCGGAGAGATTGTCTCGGTATTAGAAAGTGAAGGTGTGAGCTACCGTATGCAAGAGCAAAATGGCCAAGTTCTTGTGCCAGAAGGCGAAGTTGCGAAAGTTCGCATGTTGCTTGCGTCAAAAGGTGTTAAAGCCAAACTGCCGACAGGTTTGGATTCGCTTAAAGAAGACAGCTCTCTCGGTACAAGCCAATTTATGGAAACGGCGCGTTACCGTCATGGTTTAGAAGGTGAGTTAGTACGCACTATCATGTCTCTGAATTCAGTGGCGAATGCGCGTGTTCACTTAGCTATTCCTCGTCAAACCTTATTTGTTCGTCAAAACAGCGAGAACCCTTCAGCGTCAGTGATGCTTGAGCTGAAACCTGGCGAAGACCTCAAGTCTGAGCAAGTTGAAGCAATCATCAACCTAGTGGTTGGTAGCGTGACGGCGATGAAGCCTGAATTTGTATCTGTTATCGACCAATATGGCCGTTTACTCAGTGCAGATGTTGCTTCGGCGGAAGCAGGTAAAGTCAATGCAAAATACCTTGAATATCAAAAGAACGTTGAGAAGCAGATCATTCAACGCGCAGCAGACATGCTTACGCCAATTGTGGGTCCGAGTAACTTCCGTGTGCAAGTTGCTGCCGATATGGACTTTAGCCAAGTTGAAGAAACGCAAGAGATTTTGGATAACGCACCTGTCGTACGTAACGAGCACACCATTCACAACAACTCAGTTGACCAAATCGCGCTAGGCGTACCAGGTTCTCTAAGCAACCAACCGCCAGTAACTGGTGAAGAAGTAGAAACGAACGATAGCCAAAACACCAACGCACGCTCTGAAGTAAACCGTCAGTATGCAGTGGGGAGTAGTGTTCGTCGTACTCAATACCAACAAGGTCAAATTGAGAAAATGAGCGTGTCGGTACTGTTGAACTCGAAAGCCTCTCCGGATGGTGTTGCTTGGAGTGAAGCAGATAAAGAGCAGATTTCAAATATGATCATGGATGCTGTCGGTATTTCTGCGGCACGAGGTGACAGCTTAAGCTTGATGAGTTTCAACTTCACTCCAATTGAAATTGATGCGCCTCCTGCGCTGCCGTGGTGGCAAGACCCTACAGTACAGCAGCCAATACGTTACGTTATCGGTGGTTTGTTAGGCTTGGCGATGATCTTCTTCGTACTACGCCCATTGATCATGCACCTCACTGGCGTTGATAAGCCAGTACCAGAGTTAGACTTTGCAGAGCCGCAAGAAGAGCCTGATTACGACAACCTGCAAACGCGTGAAGAGCGTGAGCATGAAGAAGTGCTTGATCGTCGTCTATCAGAAAAAGGTATCTCAGCCTCTTCCGGCTTAGATGTAAACAGCGACATGCTGCCTCCAGCCGGTTCGCCACTAGAGATTCAATTGAAACACCTACAGCTTATTGCCAATGAAGAGCCAGAGCGCGTAGCCGAAATACTGAAACAATGGGTAAACATCAATGAACACAGTTCCATCAAAGCAGACGCTTAGTTATGTAGAACAAACCGCGCTCGTGCTATTAGGCATGGGCGAGGATGCCGCTGCGAAGGTTTTACAGCACTTTAGCCGTGATGAAACCCAGCGGGTGACTCGTGCAATGGCGAAGTTGAATGGCATTAAGAGCGATTCCGCTCGCGGCGTTATTCAAACTTTCTTTGAAGACTTTCGTGAGCACAGTGGCATTCGTGGAGCTTCTAAAGAATATTTGTCTAATACGCTACGTAAAGCATTGGGTAATGATTTGGCAAAAGGGCTGCTGAATACGCTGTATGGTGATGAAATTCGCAACAATATGCAGCGCTTACAGTGGGTAGAAGCAGAAACGCTTGCTCGTTTCATTGTGAATGAGCACCCGCAAATGCAAGCGATTTTTCTTGCCTATTTGCCAGCCGATAGCTCTTCAGCGGTGTTGAAGCACCTGCCACAAGATTACCATGACGAAATCTTGTTCCGAATTGCTCAGCTGCAAGACATCGATCATCAAGTTGCTATTGATTTGCATGAGCTCGTTGAGCGCTGCATTGAAAAAGTATCTGCAAGCCAAAGCACACCGCTATCTGGTGTCAAGCAAGCTGCTGACATCATTAACCGCTTTGAAGGTGATCGCGGGTCGTTGATGGAAATGCTGAAGTTGCATGATGAAGATGTCGTTAATGCCATTGAAGAGAATATGTTCGACTTTATGGTTCTTGGTCGTCAGCGTGAAGAAACCATGGACATGCTGGTGCAGCAGATCCCACTAGAATTGTGGGCAGTTGCACTCAAAGGTTCAGAAATTACGTTACAGCAAGCCATTAAACGTTCTATGCCTCAGCGTATGGTGAAAGCACTGGAAGACGATATGGAAGCGCGCGGGGCTGTTGCGCTAAGTCGTGTTCAAAAAGCGCGTCAAGACATCATGCAAATGGTGCGTGAGTTGGATGAATCTGGTGAAGTTCAGTTGCTTCTTTATGAAGAGCCAACGGTGGAGTAACGTCATGGTAGAGACAAAATCAAGTACGATGCGACTGCCGCCGAGTGGATACCGTTTGCACCGTTTTCCGCCTTTGGCGCAGCCTAAGGCTATAGAAGACGAGTTCGGGCTAGATAACCAAGGTTGGCAAGAGCCGCAAGTTGATATTCAACAGCAGCTTGAAGCCGGTTTTCAACAAGGTTTACAACAAGGGCATGAAGAAGGCTTACGTCAAGGTATCGAGCAGGGTAAGCAACAAGGCCTGTTAGATGGGCAAAAAGAAGGCTTCCAAAAAGGCTTTGTGTCTGGTGAGCAGTCGGGAAAACAGAGTTTTCTAGAGGCGGCGAAACCCGTGAACGAGCTCTTTCATGCGCTGTCTCGTTGGCAAGACGAAAAAGAGCAACAGCAACGTCATATGATTTGTGAGCTGGTACAAAAAGTGGCTCAGCAAGTGATTCGTGCTGAGCTCACTTTAATGCCTCAACAGATCCTTGCTTTGGTGGATGAGACATTGTCTGCCATGCCTGGTAAAGCGGAAACCGTAACCGTGCATTTAAATCCGCAGGATTTAGAACGAATTACTCACATTAATGCTGATCTGCCACAATCTTGGAAACTGGTGGCTAATACGGAACTTCCGATTGGTGGCTGTCAACTAGTGACCGATGATGCAGAGGCGGATGCAAGTTGCGACTCTCGTTTAGAAGCCTGTATGGACAATGTAAAACAACACCTTTTGGATGAAGTTAGTATTCCGCAGGTAGAATCAGAGCATGAGTAATACCTTAAGCCATGAGCTATTGAGTGAGCGTTTGAGCGAAGCATTGGCTTCGCTCGATTCAATCCCTGTTGCTCGCGTGACAGGGCGCTTGATTAAAGTAAACGGCTTAATGTTACAAGCCGTTGGGTGCCGGTTTAAACTGGAGCAGCGCTGTCTCGTAGAAACCGCAGAAGGCGACATGATCGAAGCGCAAGTGGTGGGCTTTGAGCACACTATTGCTTACCTAATGCCTATTCGGCGCTTAGGTGGCTTATTTGCTGGTGCGAAAGTCATTCCTCTGGACGGTGACAGTACCGTGCAGTTAAGTGCTCAGTGGTTAGGGCGAGTGCTGAATGGTTTAGGTGAGCCGTTGGACGACGGGGCACCGCTTAAAGGGGGAGATCGTGTTTCACTTGAACCAAAACCGATTAACCCATTGAAGCGACGTCCTGTTGATACCCCACTCAACGTTGGGGTGCGCGCAATCAATGGACTCTTGACCGTCGGAAAAGGTCAACGCATTGGCTTAATGGCGGGCAGTGGTGTCGGTAAAAGTGTTTTAATGGGGATGATCACCAAAAACACCGAAGCCGATGTGATTGTGGTCGGTCTTATTGGTGAGCGAGGCCGAGAGGTACGCGAGTTCATCGAACGAAACTTAACCCCAGAGGCGCGCAAGAAGGCGATTATCATCGCAGCTCCTGCTGATGAATCCCCGCTGATGAGGTTAAGAGCCACACTGCTTTGTCATCGCGTTTCCGAGTATTTTCGAGATCAAGGCAAAGATGTTTTGTTGTTGATGGACTCTCTCACTCGATACGCCATGGCACAGCGTGAAATCGCTCTTTCGCTTGGCGAGCCTCCGGCATCTCGCGGTTATCCGCCCTCTGTCTTCAGCGTGTTACCGCAACTCCTTGAGCGTGCGGGCAACAGTGAAAATCAGCACGGTAGCCTAACCGCAATTTATACCGTGTTGGCGGAAGGGGACGACCAGCAAGATCCTGTCGTGGATTCTGCGCGTGCTATCTTAGATGGACATGTCGTATTATCGCGTCAACTTGCCGAGCAAGGGCACTATCCTGCCATTGATATTAATGCGTCTATCAGCCGTTGTATGAGTACCTGTACACAGGAGGCGCATAGCACGATCGCGAATAATTTCCGCCAGATGTACTCCAACTATCTTCAGGTGAAAGAATTGCTGCCGTTAGGAGGCTATCAACCGGGGCAAGATCCTGAATTAGATCAATCTGTTGCTATGTATCCAAACTTACGTGCGTATTTACAACAAGCCGCCAATGAGTCAGTGGATTACCCAACCAGTTTGACCGAGCTCGCGCAGCTTTTTCAAAGTGCTTAACCAAATGGGAGTGGCATCGTTGAGATGAAATCCAAGTTAAAAGCAGTGGGTAAGCTGCAACAAATGGAAGAAAAGCAACGTGATCGTGTGGGTCAACAACTTGATGCCATGCGTCAACGTCACTCCCATCTTTCAATGCAGTTGGAACAATTGTCAGCATTGAAAGGTCATGCGGGACAATCAACCAGAACTGTTCCAACACTGACAAGCGCAGCACTGATGAACTTTAATCGTGTCGATCAAATGCTGCAAAAAATGCTTCGCCACCATGAGCATGAACAAGCCGTCATGCAAGCGGAATGCGCGTCTGTACAAAAAACGCTGGAGCACAAACACGCTCGTGTTCAAGGGTTAGAAAAAGTGCTCGAACGATGGCGTACTAAGCAAAATTATGAAAAAGCGAAAAAAGAGCAAAAAATAATAGAAGACATCATCAACTCTCGTGTTAAGCGCAAGATATTATGATGTCTTATCGAAGCTATTAGGAGCGCGAATAAGTTCCGCGGCGTCTTAGCCAACCAAACCAGCCTCCAAGCATGATCATCCCTGCGCCAAGTGCGCCACCACTACTGCCATTATCCTCAAAGCCAGATGTGTTGGTATCTTCTGATTCAAAGCCGGAATCACCTTCACTATGATAATCTTCTGTGCTTGCTAAGAGGGCATTGTAACGAGTCTTCACTCCCGAACTGGTTTGGGATTCAATCCATGTTGTGTAATTTAGAACCTCAGTAAACACACTCGGAATCGCAGCGGATTCACAAACAGAAGAACCATAGCTTACAATACCGATTTGTTGATACATTCCGTTGTTGTCTTGATAGGTGAGAGGGCCACCAGAGTCACCGCTGCAAATACCGGTATAACTGCGCTCAGGAAACCCATTGGCACATAAGCTTTCTTGAGCATTAAACCCCGTCACTAAAGAAGCACATTGCGCATCAGTGAGTGGTTTTACTTCCGCCCATCGCAAATAATTTGGTCCATTTTCATCGTTGGTCGAGGTTTGCCCTAAACCGAATATCTGATAAACCGATTTGCTGCTGTAATCACCAAAATCTTGCGGCAACGTAATGGATTGAACGTTGTCGGTGATCGGATGGGTAAGTTCAAGTACGGCGATATCATTAATCCATAAATCACTAGGCTCGTAATTTGGATGAATAGTGATAGAGCGAACATCTTTGAATTCCTCAACAAACACATCGTTCATTGTCGGGTTTTTTACTAAGACTCGCAGATCATTGATTGTCCATCCATCAGAAAAAACACTCGGCTCTACACAATGAGCGGCGGTTAAAATGAAGCGGTCATTAACAATCGTGCCGCCACAGATGTTGGCAAATTGATTCGCGCCAGTTTTGTGTAGAATGAGTCGTGCGAAAAAGGGCAATTGATTTTGAGTGGCTTGCTGGCCGCCTATGATTGCCGTTGAGATGCCTTGCTCTGAATGAGCGTCTTCACTTTCAGCGACTGCACTCATGGGTACTGTGAGGCAGAGTACGCTTAACCATATTTGATACCGCTTCATAAACCATCCTTGGATGAAAAGTGCTCTTTCTAACTTTATACTAATTTTTCAATGAATGTGCTTAACAAAAGGTTTCTTTAATTGAATGATTGTTGCAACCACGAGCGCAGAAGGTGAAACGATTCCAGCTTTAGCTTGTGTGGTGGGCAAACAAAGTAAAACTGTTGGTTAGGATTAATGACGGGTTTACCCAGCTCGATTAACTGGCCATATTTGATGTCATCTTTCACAAACAAGCGATGAGTCACCAATAAGCCTAAACGACGAGTCGTCGCCTGCACGGCTTGTATCGACATATTAAAAGTGATTGGTTTTTTGCTTTTAGGTCGCAGGATGCCAGTCGCATTCTGCCACACGTTCCAGTCATTTTTTCTTCGTTCGTTAGTGACTTCAATGATGGGATACTGCTTTAACAGTTGAGCGATATTTGAGTCATTCGTCTTAGCTATCAATTCAGGGCTACACACCAAAACCAGTTCATCTTCACTGAGCTTTTCACAGTAATAATCTTGCCATTCCTCGGTGTTTCCATGCACGAGGGCAGCGTCGATACCTTCTTGCTCTAGATTAAACCTGCCAGACAGGTTTGATAAACGAACGTCTAATTGCGGAGCAAAGTCCTGCAAACTCGACATTCGCGGAATCCACCAATGCAGCGCCAAGGAATTCACCATATTAAGCGTAATACGTTGCAAGTTTTGGTCTTGGATTAACGCTTCTGTGGCATCGACAATTTGTTCTAAAGCTGGCGCAACCTTTCGATAATATTTTTTACCGTCAGCATTAAGTTGAACTTGTCTGCCTACGCGATCAAACAGAGGTTTGTTTACCTGAGTCTCCAGTGATTTTATCGCCTGACTCACCGCCGAATGACTCACACTTAATATCTGCGCTGCTTCTGTCATGCTGCCAGATTCCGCTACAGCGACAAATGCATAGATGGATTTTAGAGGGACTAATTTACGCATATTTTAGAAACCGTAACATGATGAGAGATAAGTTAACCTGTAAGTTTTTCTTACATTAATGGTTAATATTACTCGCTATTTACAATAAGTGATATCTCATAAAATACTCCATATATTAAGGAGTATCGAATGAATGCAGTAAATAAATCTATCCTTTTCATGCTGATGTCTACGTTAAGCTTATCTGTTACTGGGTTGTTAGCAAAGCAGTTGACAGGTGAACTTTCCGTCACACTGTTTAGTTTCTTACGCTTTTTGGCTCCTGCACTTATTTTGCTTGTCTTACTTCGTTTCAAAAATCTTACCTTTCCTAAAGCTGGGACGTTAAAACCGATTTTGCTTCGCGCCTTCTGTATCGGCTTGTCACAGTTGTGTTTCATCGCGTCACTACAAACGTTAACGCTGGTAGAAGGGGTGGTATTGTTTGCCACTGGCCCATTATTTATTCCTTTGGTTGAAAAGCTGTTTATGGGAGGCCACATTCGCGTTTCAACATTGGCGGCTTTAGCAATGGCGTTTACTGGAGTGGTTATGTTGGCGGGAGTTGGTGGGGAGTTTACTTGGCGTTCGGATTTATTACTCGGTCTAGCTGGTGGACTCTTCAATTCCGGCTCTCAGCTTACGCTATATAAAGTGAGTAAAACTGATATGTCGCCATTAGAAATCAACTTTTGGGCGTTTGGGTTTGCTGCCGTATTTCTGTTACCGCTAACGTTGTTTAACGACATCGATGTTTTCCTCAAAGCCAATGTGATGGAATCTACTGTTTCTTCTAATATGCTGTGGCTCGGTGTGATGTCCCTGATGATCATTAACACCCAAGTTTTCCGCTCCAAAGCGTATCAACTGGCAAGCAGCGGCTCTCAACTTGCACCACTTATTTTTACTAACCTACTGTTCACCGCGGTTTGGCAGAGTGTGTTTTTCGATGACCGAATGAGTCAAAGCCAAATTATCGGGATGAGTTTAATTGTGCTCGCAACCATACTGAACACATGTTGGGTTCGCTTTACGGCGCATCGTGGTGGTAGGTTACAAGCGAGAACTTCTTAGCCTGTCGGAAAATAGAGGATTAAGTAAGGCAAATCAGAGGTGAGGTTTGATTTTTTCTGACAATGAACTAGCGTCAAGAAAGGTTCAGGGAGAGAAATAATGCTTACGCTAAATTATTACGTTGAGATTTCAGCTACACCGCAACGGGTGTGGGAAGTGCTAACCGATGCTGAGTTATACAAACGCTGGGCACAGGCTTTCTCACCCCAGTCTCAATTTGATGGGATATGGGAAGAAGGGCAAGACATCACTTTTTTTGATCCCGATATGGGCGGAACGCGAGCGACTATCGATATCGTGCAACCGCAACAGCATCTTGAATTTCATCACATTGCCATTTTTAATCCGGATAATAGGCAGCAATTGGATGGAGATTTAGCATCTAAATGGATTGGATCACGAGAGATCTATCAGATCGACACCAACAGTGATCGTTTGTTACTCAATGTCACCATTCATACGCACAGCGACTTTGTTTCTATGTTTAATCACGGATGGGAAAAAGCGTTGCCCCTAATAAAAGCCATCAGTGAGGAGCAAGCTTAAGTCTGATACTCATCTTGGGCTGACGGTACGTCACGTGTAGGTATACAATAGCACGCAAGATAGCGCACCTAAGAGAGTGGATGATGGAATTTAAAGTTGATACCCATACACATACGTACGCCAGTGGTCATGCGTACAGCACCTTGATTGAAAATGCAAAATTGGCGAAAGAGAACGGCTTGGATATGTTCTGTACGACTGATCACGCGGAATCAATGCCGGGCGCGCCGCATTACTGGTTTTTCTCCAACCAAAAAATCCTGCCTCGATTTTTAGACGGTATCGCGATCATTCGGGGTGTGGAATCCAACATTCTTAATACCGAAGGCGACATCGATATTCCGCTGAGTGTCGATCGTAACCTAGATTGGGTTATTGCAAGTTTCCATGAACCTGTTTTTCGTCCTGCAAACAAAGAAACTCATACGGAAGCGCTCATTAATGTGATTCAAAGCGGTCGTATTGATGCGCTTGGCCATCTTGGGAATCCAAATTTCGACTTTGATTTTCAGGCCGTTTTAACGTGCGCGAAAGAGCATAATGTTGCGATTGAAATCAATAACACCACGCTAAAAGGGAATAGCCGAGTGGGTAGCGTAGACCGTTGCCACGAGATTGCACAAATCGGTAAAGATCTCGGTGTCTTCTTCACAACGGGAAGTGATGCGCATTTCTGTCATGATGTTGGTAATCTGGATTTGGTTGGAGAGCTAATGGATAAAGTGGGTATCGATAGCAAAAAAGTGATTACTCACACCGCTCAGCAGTTTTTGTCTTTCTTAGCTTTGAGAGGCCGTAAGCCAATTCCAGAGTATGACGACATTCGCAACGCATAAACTTGATTACATTTTAGGTATGCACCTGGCGTAAGATTGCTTTACACTGCGACCCGGAACTACTCAACTAAGCTAGTTTGTCGCCTTTTATGGCGAGGGTTATTTGGGTAAATAAAGCCGACACAGAATTCGGCACTATAAATGGAGAAGTGAAAATGTTACGTCCTTTAGTCCTAGGGTGTGCGATTGCGTTTGGCTCAACATACGCAATGGCGGAAGCGGTTGATTTAAAACAAAACATGAAGCAGATGAAGATGGAATTCAAACAGGCGGCAGAAGCGTCGGATGTTGAAACCATGAAGTCTGCAATTGATAGCTTGCAAGCAATCGTCGAGCAATCTAAGCGCGGTAACTATCCACCAGAGAAATTCGATACCTACTTAGAAGGCTTTAATAAACTAACGGTAACGTTAGACAAGATTGAAGCAGACTTAGACGCTGGTAACCTGCAAGACGCGAAAGCACAATTACGTGAAATTGATAGCCTACGTGAAGAATACCACGACAAGCGTAACCCAAGTATTTGGAGTAAGCTGTTCGGCTAATCGCGATAAAAGCTGACAATAGAATATGAAAATAGCCTGCCGTTTTGGTGGGCTTTTTTGTGTCTGTCAATTGCGTTATTGAAGAAAAGCTGTGAGGTGGCAACCACTTATTGATCCTGTTTTTGAGCTAGCACTCAGAATTAGTTACGCTGAATTAAATTTGTTAAGTCACCGTTATGCGTAGATTAATTCCTTTTTATCGCTCCATGCTATTTGCTAGTGCTCTAAGTTGGGTGCTAGTGACCCTGATGCCTGTTATCAATGCTCATGGTAACAGCATGGGTGTGTGGGCGACGCTATGTACGCTTAACGGTTTTGAATTGGTTCAAATCGAAGAAAGTGACAATGCCGTCAGCCATAAAGGCAAACCTTGTCCTTTTAGCCACTTCTCGACCTTTCATCATGATTCACTTCCAACTACACCAATACTTCCACAACTGAGCTTGGTCATTTCTGAAAGCTACACTTTTTTGGCTCTAAGTGTACGATTTGAAACGCCAGTTCCTCGTGCTCCACCAAAGTTAGCGTTGATAAACTTCTAGCGGCAAGCCATCTGGATCTTTGAAAAAGGTAAACGCTTTGCCTGTAAATTCATCGATGCGAATGGGCTCTACCTCAATTTCTCTCGCCTCTAAATATTCTTTAACATGCTCGACATCATCCACTTGAAAAGCAAGGTGGCGTAACCCCTGAGCTTCAGGAAAGCTCGGTCTCTCTGGTGCGTCCGGAAAGCTAAACAATTCAACTTGGCTACCGTCAGGCAGAGCAAGGTCAAGTTTGTACGAGTCTCTGGCTTTACGATAATTTTCAGCAATGACTTTTAGCCCTAACAATTCGGTGTAAAAGCGTTTTGACCTTGGATAATCACTGCAAATGATCGCGACGTGATGAATGGCATTAAACATGGTTAGCCTCTTCAAACATGGTTAGTGTCCTCGGAGACTAAATGCTCCTTAACGAAGTCGATAAACACGCGCAGACGAGCAGGCATGTATTTGGTTTGCGCATACTGCATCGCGATAGCGCCGTGGTAGTTACTCTTGATCATCCAGTCCGGTAGCACCTCTACCACTTCTCCTTGCTCTAACGCGTCTTTGATCACGAAGTCATGGAAGATCCCAATTCCCAAGCCAGACTTAACGCCATTTAAGCGCATTTGTGAATGGTTGACGGCATAACGGCCACTCACTGCAATGGAGTGGAACGCTTCCTCTTTAAAGAACGACCAGATGTTGTCTTTGTCGTTCTCGGCAAGGTAAATGCAGTCGTGCTGCTCAAGTTCAGTCGGATGCTCAGGCATACCGTGTTTGGTGAGGTAATCTGGAGAAGCACATAAAACGAGATTGGTCTTGCTGATCTCTTTGAGTACCAGATTCTCATCGGGTTTGTCGGTGAGCTTAAAGGCGACATCAATACCTTGGCGGAAAAGATCAATCTCACCATCTGCTGCACGCAGCTTAAGCTGAATATTTGGATAACGCTCTAGGAATGGCAACACAAATGGCTGAAGCACCGAATTAAGAAACGCTTCAGGGGCGGCCACTGTGAGTGCGCCTGTTGGCTCGGCATGATCTTCCGCAGATAGCTCAACGGCTTGCTGCGCGGCATTCACCATTGCGATGCTTTGGTCGTAAACCTTTTGTCCAGCTTGAGTGATGATCAACTTACGAGTCGTACGCTCAAACAATTTGACCGAGAGCGCTTGCTCTAGTCGGGTGATCAACTTACTTAAAGCCGATGGCGTCACGCCGAGTTGTTTGGCTGCAGCGGTAAAACTGCCTTCGTTTACCACTAAGATAAACGAAGCAAGATCAGGAAGTAGGGCAATGAGTTTTGGATTAACCATAATTGTTCAGTTCTGCGCAGCGGAATAACGATATTGTCTGGTACGGTTTCACGAGGTTCAAGTGTCACCGTCTCGCTTTAACGATATTTTGCCAAAAATGCATTGAGTGCAGGCAAGCCAGATTCACCAGTATGGTATTGCTGCCAACAGTGATAAATGGCCGTTTCGTGGTCTGCAATCAACTCGATAGCTTCTCGTTCAGCGATTGAATACTGCTGTGAAGCTTTCACTTCTTCATGCCACTCTCGATACTTGACCTCATAAGGTTCTACCCATTTCAGAAGAGTCGCCATCAACTCTTGCCATGGCAAACCAATCCACTTGGTTGCATCTGCCAAGCCTTTATCCAGCATCTCTTGGTGTCGACTTTCGATATCCATGCCATTTGTCAGCAGTACAGGTTTGAGCTTTTCTGCGGTGAGCTTTTCCACTTCAATCAAGGTTTGCCACAGCGTTTGTTGTTCACTTTGGGCGTAATGGTTCAAGTAGTGGTTGAAAAAAGCGATGCCGTAGATTTCGCCATAGTAGGCAGACAGAACGTTATGAATCATGGTGAGAATCGTGATTTAAACAGGGAATACCGCATTGTAGGAGGGGAAAGCGCGAAGTGTAAATAGCTGATTAAGAGTAAAAAAGTGCTGCTGACAGAATTCGTACAGAACTTGTGAGAATTTTATGAGAATTCGATGAAGTTGCTGATAGATTTGCTCGTCATTCTTAGAGGCAAGAACGCAAAACGTTCGAAACGTAATGCTTAACCTACTCAAGTCACGAACAAAGAAGTAAAGCCGTACACATGGGCTTGGGTAGTTCAACCCTCATTAAAGGATGGAATCACAATGAAAAAACGTACCCAACTCGGACTCGTCATGACTTCAGTCGCTATGGCGCTAGGCTCTGCATCAGTGAATGCGGCGGAATTGGAAATCACCGTGACAAACGCAACCAAAGGCATCTACTTTACGCCTCTTATTGTTGCCGCACATGGTTCTGAGCTTCAAATGTTCAGAACGGGTCAAGCAGCAACGCCAGAACTAGAAGCAATGGCAGAAGGCGGTGATATCTCTGGTCTTGCTAGTGTGATTGGTAACGCTGGTGGTGCGGTGGTTGAGAATCCTGCTGGTGGCATTTTGAATCCGGGTGTTGCAACCACCTTCACCTTGGACAGTGGCGACCACGGTTATCTTTCTTTGAGCGCGATGCTGCTGCCAACCAATGACGGTTTCGTCGGTCTAGATAGCTGGAAGATTCCAACGGAAGCGGGTACATACCGAGCAACGCTAAGAAGTTACGATGCTGGTACAGAAGCGAACGATGAGCTTGCGTCTAGCATGCCAAACCCACCTTTCATTACCTTTGGTACTGGCGGCACAGGCGTTGAAGCAACGGTAACTAACGATAAAGTCCACGTGCATCCGGGTAACCTTGGTGATAGCGACCCAACTGGCGGCATCAGTGACCTAGACAGCAGCAGCCATCGTTGGTTAAACCCAGTCGCAACCATCACAATCGTTGTGAAGTAAGGGGGATGTATGAAAGTCAGAATCTTACTAGTAGCAGCTTCAGTCGGCTTACTCGCCGGTTGTCCAAGCGATGATGATAACGACGTAGTGAAATCGTACCGCTACACCGTCAACGTGGCGAACTTGACTGCGAATCAACCAATGTCTCCGCTCGCTGTACTCACTCACAATGGTGACTACCAATTGTTTGAAATTGGACAAGCCGCATCTGTTGAACTTGAGCACCTTGCCGAAGGCGGTAGTAACGCTGAGCTGATTGAGTTGATGAACAGCAATGACAGTGTTTACCAAGGTATTTCGGGCAATGGATTGGTGTTGCCGGGTGCATCGGACGAAGTCACTATCACGGTTGACCCAAGTCGTTACGGTTACTTGTCTGTGGCGTCTATGTTCGTGAATACCAACGATGCCTTTGTTGGCGAAACGGGGCTATCGCTCAAATCGCTCGCAGTGGGTGAAAGCTATGAAATGAGCATGAACGTTTGGGATTCTGGCACGGAACTGAACGATGAACTTGCCGCAACCATTCCGGGCCCAGCAGGTGGCGGTGAGGGCTTCAATGCCGCTCGTAATGACAGCAGTGACGTTGTTGCATTCCATGCCGGTGTTGTTAGCCACGATGATGGATTAGCAAACTCAGCACTTTCTGCGAACCATCGTTTCTTGAATCCAGGTGCGAAAGTCACCATCACTCGAGTCGAGTAACACAGGCTCCGATGACGTCTCCTTTCCAAAGCGCTTGTAGCCGAGCGCTTTATCCCTCATGGCGTCATCGGAACCTTTTTATTACCTAAGGTGATACTCGCTGAATATAGCAGTAAGGGAGCACTTGGTGATATGAAAGAAATGTTAGTTTGTTCCGGTCATGTGCAGAGTGGTTTTACGTAAGTTAGGGAAAGGATCATGGAACGACAAGCTAGCTATTTATCGGCGAAGATTTTACTGGTGGAAGACGACGATGATTTGGCAGAACTGGTTCAGATGCATCTTAAGTTTCAAGGACACCAAGTGTCGCGAGCAACAAATGTCGCCGATGCTAAAGCGCAATATCAGCAACACCCCTTTGATTTATTGATCCTTGACCGAGGTTTACCAGATGGTGATGGCCTAGACATCTGCCATTATTTGCGTCAGCAACAAGATTGGATCCCAGTGCTTATGTTGACAGCAAGAGACGGTGAAATGGACAAGGTTGACGGTTTAGAAGCGGGAGTGGATGACTACATCACTAAGCCATTTAGCGTATTAGAGTTCCAAGCGCGAGTACGTAACGTGCTGCGCCGAGTCAGTCAAACCGCAGAGGCCAAAGTAGCAAATGAAGCCCTCGACGAAGCGATGGATTTTGGTCCGCTAAGAATCATTCCGGAGTTGCACCAAGTATCCCTAAACGACAAGGATGTCACTCTTACCGCGACAGAGTTTACTTTGCTGCAGTTTCTCGCGACTCGTCCGGGCAGAGTCTACAGTAAAGATGAATTGCTCGATCACGTATGGAACACCAGTCATTCTGGTTATCACCACACGGTGTGTAGCACCATTAACCGTTTACGCAGCAAATTGTCTTTGTCTGATTCAGATCATCACTTCATCCAAACCGTGTGGGGCGTTGGGTATAAGTTTCAACCAAGACACTAATGCAAAAAAGCAAGTCAAAATATCAAGCCAAGACAGTAAGTCGGCAGTTGTTTTCACCGTCATTTTTCAATCATCACGGGTGTTTCAAAAACACCGCTGTTTAAGGAGGCGATAGGATGAGCTTCAAATCTCGCTTGGTAGTATTTACCAGCTTGTGGTTCTGCCTCGCGGCGGTGGTGATTGCACTGACTTACAATTGGCAAAAAGAAACCATCGAGTTACGCACTAAGCAAAGCCTGCATAAAGAGCTAGCCAGCCACATGCGCGATGATAATCCGCTGATGATTGGTACGGATTACAACCCTAAAGCGCTCAAGTCGATCTTTCATACCCTTATGTTGATCGGCCCTGATTTTGAAATCTATTTCCTCGATAGCCAAGGCAATATCACCACTCATGCTGCGCCAGATGGGGCAAAGCTTATGGATTCGGTGGATCTGAACCCCATTCAGCAATTCTTAAACAACGAACCGCTTCCCATCTTAGGCGAAGATCCTCGTAATCGCGGTGAACACAAAGTGTTTTCTGTTGCGGCGATAAAGGAATTAGGCTCTACGGTCGGTTATCTCTATGTGGTGATTGGCAGTACCCGACATGACGCCATTGCCAATGCGCAAGTCGATACCCCTTACATCGCGCTGGCAGGATTGGTCTTAGTGTCCATTTTAGGCTTTGCTCTCGGGGCTTATGTGCTGGTCAAACGTAGCCTATTGAACCCGATTGAGCGTGTGACCAAGCAACTTCAACAGCAAGCCGAACATGATTTTCACCTGCAACCTGACTTTACTCACCAAGTGCCGGAGCTCGTGCCGATTGCGCACTCTTATCAGATGATGGCGAAGCACATTCAGCAGCAGTTTTTACAGTTGGAGTATCAGTCTTCTCATCGTCGTCAGAGCTTGTTGCAGCTCAGTCATGATTTAAAAACGCCGTTATCGAGTGTGCTTGGTTATTTGGAAACGTGGCGTTTGAAACATCCGGAATCTGATCCTTTGATTGATGTCGCGTTCCGAAATTGTGAGAAGCTCTCAACTCAATTGCATTCTTTATTAGACGCTGCCCGTAAAGAAGCCCCAATGCCAAACTACGAGTACCGCCCCGTGGATCTTGGCGCGTTGATGGCAGAATGTGCCGAGATGATGCAGAGCCAGCTTTCTCGTAAAGAAGTGGTGTTGAAAGTGGATATGGATAGCGAGATCCAAACTGTGGGTGACAAAGGACTCTTAGAGCGGTTGGTATTGAACCTGCTTGAAAATGCGTTGCGCCACAGCCCACTCGGTTCGGAAGTGCATTGCCAAGCGCATTTGAGTGAAGATAAGTCGCGAATCCTGTTCACTTTTGTCAATCGAATTGATAAAGATGCCGTCGGGGGCGCATTAGGAATTGGTACAAAGATAGTGCAGTCAATTTTAATGTTGCACCACAGCTACTTAGAGACGTGTGAGACTGACACTGAGTATCAACAAAAATTCGCACTTCTCGCTACTTGAGGAGAAGCGCGAATTTGGCTTATCGAATGACTACTTAATAACGCCACATACAACGCGCGCACCGCCGCCGCCTAATTTAGCAGGATGGTCGGAATGATTGTCACCACCAGCATGAATCATTAATGCTCGGCCTTTTAAATCTGATAATTTTAGGCGAGGCGCGACAACGGGCTGATTAGCATTGCCATCCATGTCCACGTAGAGTGGAGGCAGGTCGCCTAAGTGATTGTCATCGGTCCAAGGGTAGCCATGTTTCCCTGTGTTGCTGGGGTCATAATGACCACCTGCTGCACCGCCAAGGACGGTTTTGCCATTCTTCTCCGCGCTATCGCACGATGGATTGGTGTGAACATGGAAACCGTGTACCCCTGATGACAAACCTGATAACTGAGGCATAAATACCACGCCATAGTCACTTTGTGAAATCTCAATGGTGCCAGCGCTCTTCTTGCTGTTGAGATCGGTCATCGCTACAGTCTGCGCAAGTACGTTAGGAGCGGCTACGAGAGTGGCAGCAACTGAAATGCATAGCAATCCTTTTAACATGGGACTTCCTTCTTTTTGGTTGTACGCTCAAGCACATATTAGTGAAAACTTCTCTTCCTTATGTCTGTTGAGCGGTGGGTTTATGTCAGAGAGTGATGTGTCTCACTCTATGGTCTTAAACTGGTATCTATCTGCGAAATCAGCTCTCCATTATTAAGACTTAACATATTGAGTTTGTTCAGATATAAAAAGAATAGACGTCAATCAAAAAATAGCCTGAATATTTTTAAATTAACGCAAAGTTAAATTTTTAATGACTTTATAACAAAGCTCATAATTGTTTTATAAAGAAGTTGTCGGAATTGTCTTCTATAAAAAATAATCAATTTAATGAATATTTTAATGTGAATATGGTTGTTTATAGGTTTGTGGTCAAACTGTTGCTTATATCATCAAATAAGATAAAAAATTGGAACTAAAGTCACTTAATGGCAGAGGAAAAAATTAAACTCTGGTTTTAATGGGTAATAATGTTTTAGTAACAGATAGTTACGCACTTAAAATTAATAATATGGCTAATTTCCGACAAGGATTGAAAAAGATGAAAGACAAGGAATCTATTCAGACTAATAGCAGCCGCCGTAATTTTCTGAAAGGCGCAACAGGAGCTGTTGTTGCTGGTGTGAGTGCTTCCGCTTTCTCGGGCGCAGTTCAAGCACGAGGACAGAAAATTGATTGGAGCAGCCGCGGGCTAGGTAGAAAACACGATAAGCGCTTTTGGCGTAAAGTGCAACGACAGTTCGTTTTGGATAAACGTACGACTTACATGAACATTGGCACAACGGGTTCTATGCCAAGACAAGTTCTTCAAGATTACGAGCATAACAACAAGTTGGTGGCTAAATATCCTTGGGATATGAAGGGCAAATTTGGCTCTTGGCCTTATGTCTCTGAGATGGTTCAAGAAGTAGCGCCTGGCTTTGGTGCTAACCCAGAAGAAATCATTCTCAGCCGCAATACTACTGATGGTCTATGTTCGATCATTAACGGCTTACACTTTGAACCAGGTGATGTGATTTTAACGACGCACCATGAGCATATGGCTGCAACATCACCGATGAATGTCGCAAAACATCGTTTTGGCGTCGATGTTGTTGAAATTCAACTACCAGTATTTACCGGTACTGAAGACGTTTCTGAACAAGATTACATCCAAGCTTTCCGCGACGCGCTTGATGCGCATCAAAACGTTCGCCTCATCATGTTCTCTCATATCACCTATAAAACGGGAACGGCGTTACCAGCCAAAGCCATTTGTGCTCTAGCGAAAGAATATGGTGTGCCTACGCTTGTAGATGGAGCGCATACTGTCGGTATGTTTGACCTCGATTTCCATGATATGGACTGTGATTTCTATGCAGGTTCTGGCCACAAATGGCAGTGTGGTCCTGGCGCAACCGGTATTTTGTACGTACGTGATAACGCCAATCGCTTGAATGAGTATTGGAGTGATCGTGAAAACCCGTTGTGGTTGATCAACTCTTCACTTTCTCATGCGGATTACTTAGGCAAACAATTACAGATGCAGTACATCGGGAACGACAACTATCCTGCTAAACAAGCGTTAGTTGATAGCTGTAAAATGTGGGATGAGATTGGCCGTGACCGCATTGAGGAACGTGTTCTAAGTCTTGGTAGTTTGTGTAAAACCTTACTTCAAGAGTACTTGCCACAAGCCCAAATGTACTCACCAAACGTGGAAGGTTTAACGAGTGGCTTAACCACAGTTAACCCATTCTCTGATGTGACGAATGAAGACATATTGACTGAATTCAGAGATCGTCTACGTGAAGAATATGGCTACATCATTCGAACAACCAGCTTTAAGCTGCATAAAGATGATGACTTTGATACTTACGCACTCCGTATCTCCACGCACTTGTTCCATGACGAGCAGGATGTTGAAGGGCTCGTGGTGGCGATGACGAATTTGTATTACTCGTCGTTCTAACATCGTTGTTTATCACTCAAGCGCCCATGATTGGGCGCTTTGTGAAAGGTAAGGATATTATTATGTCAGTCAAAACATTCAAAAGAACTTTAGCGGCGATGGCGCTTATGGCGGCCTCTGTTATGTCCTCTTCCGCTTGGTCAGACGACTTACAACAGATCCGTGATCGCGGAGTGTTGCGCCATATTGGTGTGCCGTACGCTAACTTCGTTTCTTATATTGAACAAGGTGAAGTGGAAACCTTGACTGGCTTAGATGTAGAGATAGTAAAAGGCTTTGCCAAGTCGTTGGGCGTTAAGTACCAATATGTTCCAGCTCAGTGGAGCGATATGGTCGGTAAGCTGACGGGCCAAGATGTTCAATACCATAATAAGCAAGCCGTCGTGGGAGAAAGTGTTCCAATCGAGGGGGACTTGATCGCAAATGGCGTTACCATTCTTGACTGGCGTTCTGAAGTTTTAGACTTTTCACAAGATTACTTCCCGTCAGGCGTTTGGTTAGTTTCCAGAACAGATTCCACGCTGAGTCCGATTAAACCCAGTGGGTCGGTTGATGAAGATGTAAAAACCGTCAAGCAGCTTATTCATGGTCGCGAAGTGTTGGCGTTGGAGCACTCTTGCTTGGACCCTAACCTTTATGACTTATATGACACAGGCGCAAAAGTTATACTGCCTGATGGGGCTCGTCTTCTGAATGAGATGGTGCCAGCGATAATGAAAAATGATGCGGAAAGCACATTACTAGACGTCGCCGATACGTTAATTGCATTAGAAAAATGGCCAGGTGAAATAAAAGTCATTGGTCCAGTATCCGAAAATCAGAAAATGGCTGTTGCATTCCGGAAAAACTCGCCGGAATTACGCAAAGCATTTGATCGTTATTTAGATTCAATAAAGAAAGATGGAACCTACGAAAAATTAGTAAAAAAATACTATCCATCTATTTACTACTTTTATAACGATTACTTCATAGAAGATAGTAAGAAAACCCGATGAAAAAGGCCGTTAAAAAAATATCCAGTAAAAAATTTATTGCAATAAGCGCAATATTAGTCTCTATTTATTTAGCTATGCTTATTGTTGTGACAAGTTTGGGGCAAAATAAATTAAAAGAATCCCAACATAGGGAACTCGGTTTAAAAGTAAAAAGCTACGCAAGCACACTCGATAATTTATTTACCATTGCCAGTGAGGATGTTGATAATTTATCTACAGATAAAACAGTACAAACATTCTTTGCTAATTTAGCCTCTGGCATGTCAATGGAGTACGGATTAGGAGCGAGTTTAATTAACTTGAAGCGTCGTTTCGATGAAAAGATAGATGGTAAGTTAATTAATAGCAGCCAAATCTATAAAAAGCTCACACTGGTAGGTAGTGATGGCACAACGATTGTCACGACGGGCTCTGAAGACAACACAGAGCAGAAGGTGGATATCCAAACTTTAATGACTCAACATGGGCATCCCGAAGAGGTTTGTGCAACTCGATATAACGACGACGTGCGTATTCAAGTCATTAAGCAGGTCAAGTTCTCTGGAAAGCCAGTTGCCTTTCTAATTGCAGATCTCAATAAAAACATTGTTATTGATCAGCTCACTAATCAAGAGCACGAAGACAGTTATAGCCGGATGGTGCTCAAAATAAAAGACGTTGAGATGGTCGTATGGGATACAATAAATAAAACGTCTTCTCATAATAAAGATGAGAATTATTTAATATCTGAAGCCGTTGATGGAAAGATATATTTTGAAGTGCCTGTTGAAAAACATCACTTCAAACTTATGGCTTGGTTTGAGCCTTTGAGTGAGCGAGATATTTTCACATCACGGATCTTCATTCTCGGTTTGAGTATTCTTGCTGTTATGGTTGTTATTGCGCTGTGTTATGCGTTCATTACAAACAATAATAGAATTGAATTGAAAATTAAACTTGAAGAAGAGAAAAAGCGAAAAGACATTCTTTCTCAACAGAACCAAAAACTAACTAACGAAATTGAACGCCGAAAAGCGTCTGAAAAAGAACTCGCCTTCCAAGCTAAATACGATACGTTGACTAACTTGCCTAATCGCAGCTACGGTTCTGAGAGACTGGCTTTGGAGTTGATTAGAGCGTCACGTAGTGGTTCAAAAGTATTGGTCATGTTTATTGATTTAGACCACTTTAAGCAGATTAACGATTCAATGGGTCACTTTGTTGGCGACGAGATCCTTAAACTTAGTGCTCAACGACTGCATCAAGTCGCGAGAAAAACAGACTTACTGGCGAGAATTGGTGGGGATGAGTTTTTATTAGTGATTCCTGACTTGCCTGACAACGACACCGCGAAGCGCGTTGCTTCAAGCGTGCTTTCGGCGTTTAACGATCCATTTGTATGGAACAACCATGAATTCTTCTTGAGTAGCAGCGTCGGAATGTCCGTATTTCCGGATGATGGAGATAACGCCGAGCAGCTACTCGCCTGTGCTGACATGGCGATGTATCGCGTGAAGCAAGATGGACGCGATGCCTTCTGTTTTTATAACCACAATATGAACCAAGACTTGCAACGCTATTTGGATTTGGAAAATCGACTAAGAAATGCCATCTCCAGCCAATTACTAGAGTTGTATTATCAACCTATTATTGAGCTGCGCAGTGGTAAAATTGTTGGCGCAGAAGCGTTAATGCGTTGGAATGATGAGAAGTACGGATTCGTAAATCCTGAAGAATTTATCTCTATTGCTGAGAAAAATGGCTTGATTCATCAAATTGGTGAATTCGCTATCCAGCAAGCGTGCCGCCAAGCGGCGCAATGGCAAAATCTGACGCCGCTGTTTGTTTCTGTGAATTTCTCCAGTGTTCAATTTAGGTATTGTGATCGCTTACTTGCGTTTATTAAGAAGAGCCTTGAGGAGTCTGGTCTTCCATCAGATAAGTTCGATATTGAGGTGACAGAGAGCCTTCTCTTTAACCACGACTCAGAGCTATTAGACATGCTCAATAACTTAAGAGCGTTAGGCACTAAGCTTACCATCGATGACTTTGGTACTGGCTATTCTGCGTTGAGTTACTTACAGAAATTTCCGTTCGATCGCCTTAAGATTGATCGCAGCTTTATGCAAAATATGTTCGAAAACGACTCCGATCGTGAGCTCGTCAACGTGATCATTGCAATGGCGAAAGCGCTGAACCTTAAGATTGTCGCTGAAGGCATTGAAGAACAGCGTCATGTCGATTATCTAAAAGACTTAAACTGTGAGTTCGGGCAAGGTTTCCACTATAGCCGCCCGTTACCAGCCAAAGACTTTGAAGCACTACTTAAACAACCAACTGGGCGATAACTCCTTTTATTACAATATTATAGGAAAGCATTAATTGAATTCGTGCCTTGAATTCATTAATGCTTTTCCACCTTAAGGGATAATCCTTCTTCCTTCCTTGAATTACACTACAATTAATTGATGAGTGATAGCCTGTGATGCCCGTCACATAAAGGCTCAACCTAATTCTAAACGAGTAAATACTCGCCAAAATAACCAGGAAGGAATTTCAAATGTCTTCTGCATTCTACCAACAGATTCAGCAGCAAATTGAAGAAGTGAAGGCTGAAGGTCTTTACAAATCAGAGCGCGTAATCACGTCTCAGCAGCAAGCGGCTGTTAAAATCTCTACCGGTGAAGAAGTATTAAACTTCTGTGCAAACAACTACCTTGGTCTTGCTAACCATCCTGCGCTAATTGAAGCGGGTAAAGCGGGTATGGACGAACACGGCTTTGGTATGGCTTCAGTACGTTTCATCTGTGGTACTCAAGACATCCACAAAGAGCTTGAGCAGAAGCTGTCTAAGTTCCTAGGTAAAGAAGATACGATTCTTTACACCTCTTGCTTCGATGCAAACGCAGGTCTGTTTGAAACCATTCTCGGTAAAGAAGACGCAATTATTTCAGACGCACTAAACCACGCGTCAATCATCGACGGTGTTCGTCTATGTAAAGCAATGCGCTTCCGTTACTCAAATAACAACATGGAAGAGCTAGAGCAACAACTGATTGCTGCGAAAGAAGCGGGCGCACGCCACATTCTTATCGTTACTGACGGTGTGTTTTCAATGGATGGCGTAGTGGCGAACCTTCCGGCTATTTGTGACCTAGCTGAAAAATACGGCGCACTGACCATGGTTGATGACTCTCACGCGGTTGGCTTCATGGGTAAAACGGGTGCAGGTACGCACGAATACCACAATGTGGTTGACCGTATCGACATCATTACAGGTACGCTAGGTAAAGCAATGGGTGGCGCTTCAGGCGGTTACACATCAGGTAAAGCGGAAGTGATCGACTGGCTACGTCAGCGTTCTCGTCCATACCTATTCTCTAACTCTGTTGCACCAGCAATCGTAAGCGCTTCTATCCGCGTTCTAGATCTACTAGAAGAGAGCGGTGACCTACGTGACCGTCTATGGGAAAACGCAGCACACTTCCGCGCACGTATGGAAGCTGCTGGTTTCACAATGGGCGGCGCTGACCATGCGATCATTCCAATCATGTTAGGTGATGCGAAAGTGGCAGCAGAATTTGCTGAACGAGCACTAGAGAAAGGCATCTACGTAATCGGCTTCTCATTCCCTGTGGTACCAAAAGGCCAAGCGCGTATCCGTACTCAAATGTCAGCAGCGCATTCTCGTGAGCAGCTAGATCGTGCAATTGATGCGTTCATCGAAGTTGGTAAGGACATGGGTCTTATTTAAGACTCTAGGTCCTAGATAATAGGGCCTTTAATTAAGGTTACATTATGAAAATTAAAGCATTATCAAAGCTAAAGCCTGAAGAAGGCATCTGGATGACTGAGGTTGATAAACCTGAAGTTGGCCATAACGATATTCTGATCAAAATTAAGAAAACCGCTATCTGTGGTACTGACGTACACATCTACAACTGGGACGAATGGTCACAAAAGATAATTCCAGTGCCTATGGTTGTCGGTCACGAATACTTGGGTGAAGTGGTTGCGATTGGTCAGGAAGTTCGTGGCTTTGAAATCGGTGACCGCGTATCTGGTGAAGGTCACATCACTTGTGGTCACTGCCGTAACTGTCGTGGCGGTCGTACTCACTTGTGTCGCAACACGATCGGTGTGGGTGTAAACCGTGAAGGCGCATTTGCAGAATACCTAGTGATTCCTGCATTTAACGCGTTTAAGATCCCTGACGAGATTTCTGACGATCTAGCATCGATCTTCGACCCGTTCGGTAACGCGGTACACACTGCGCTTTCTTTCGATCTAGTTGGTGAAGACGTGCTCATCACTGGTGCTGGCCCAATCGGCATCATGGCCGCCGCAGTTGCGAAACACGTCGGCGCTCGTCATGTGGTTATCACAGACGTAAACGAGTACCGTTTAGAGCTAGCTCGTAAAATGGGTGTAACACGCGCAGTAAATGTTGCTGAAGAGAAGCTTGAAGATGTAATGGCTGAACTAGGCATGACAGAAGGTTTTGACGTAGGCCTAGAAATGTCTGGTAACCCAGCGGCATTCAACTCAATGCTAACCACAATGAACCACGGTGGCCGTATTGCATTACTCGGTATTCCACCATCAGATATGGGCATTGATTGGAACCAAGTGATCTTCAAAGGCCTAGTTATCAAAGGCATCTATGGTCGCGAAATGTTCGAAACATGGTACAAGATGGCTTCACTGATTCAATCTGGTTTGGATCTATCACCAATTATTACGCATCACTACAAGATTGATGACTTCCAAGAAGGCTTCGATGTCATGCGTTCAGGCATGTCTGGCAAAGTGATCCTTGACTGGGAATAATCTGCTCAAATAAGAAAGCGCTCCGAAAGGGGCGTTTTTTTCGTTTTTTAAACGCTTAGATTTTTTATTATTTAGCTCACACCCTATCTCTTTTCGTTTCTAAAAGCTGTCTAACTCAGAAAAAACTGCCTTCTTCGTGTTTCAACGTATGCAGAATACACCAAAGACCTTTTGTTTAGTATGGTTAATTGGTGGTTTTATATTCCAACCTAAAAGAATATCTCGGTGTAAAGCACTGCTTTTCTTTTGACAACTACAATGAACTGGCTTCTTTTTATCTTTTTAATCTTGATATGCACTTTGTTTTATTTGTTGAGCTATAACTAATAATACAATCATCTGTATAGAGTTCACAGAGATAGAAATGGAGCTTCATATGAAAAAATTTTTTTTGATTATTCCCTTGTTATTTACAGTGTTGAGCTTACAAACGAGGGCAGAGACAATTAGCGGTACGATAGACGTTTCGATCAATTTAGTGGAAGGCTGTGTCATTAATGGCAACAATGCGGTGAACGGTTCCAGTAATATTGGTTTTGGCTCATTAAATTTTGGTGACGTTCCGGCCATTTTTACTGAGCAAGAAGCAGTCTTGACTGGGGAAGGTGGTACGGGGATCGAAATACTTTGCAGCAATGGAGTCACGCCTACTTTCTCTTTAGTCAGTGGTGCCAACGATCCCAGTTCGACGACAGGTAATCACGCAATGACCAACGGATCCGAGTTTGTGGATTACACTCTCTTCACTGATTCAGATCGTTCTACCCAGTTTACCTCGAGTAACCCTATAGCACTCTCTACATTTAATGGTGTTGATTCAGAGACCATTAATTTGTACGCCACGGCATACGGTACCAGCAGCGTCGCAGGGAGTTATGTTGATACACTAAACGTAACTCTGAGTTGGTAAGTGAACTCTATATTACTCAAAGTATTTTTATTCACCGCGTGTGCCACTTTTTCCAATCCTATTTTTGCAGCGCAGAGTGAAACTTTCCAAGTGTCAGCGACCATTGATACGGGATGTCTGATCAATGGTGCGCTGACAGAAGAGAGTAACACTCAAATTGGAACAATAGGAGAGTTAAACTTTGGTGAACATTCTGCTATTTATGCTGCGGAAGTAGAAGGCAGCATCACCTACAACGGTGGGCTTACGTTAAGTTGTACTCCAGGCATAGCCATGAATATTAAGATTGACGGTGGTTTGAACGCTTCGGTAGGGGTACGCAAGCTGAAGCACACAGAACAGTCGAGTACGGTGGATTATTTATTATTTGAAGATGCAGAACACTCTCAAGTATTAGACATTGATACCCCCTATTCTGTTGGAACTAATGAAGACCCTGACAACATTCAGGTGCCAATTTGGGCAAAGGCGATATTAAATGGAAATGAAATCGCTGGTATTTATACAGATACTCTTACCTTAACGCTTGAGTGGTAAGCGCTGTTTCGAAGAAATGATAACCTTCGGAGAAATTAAATGGATTTAATAATAAAAAGACTGGTTTTCGTCACTATTTTCTTATCAACGTTAACTTCACAGGCCTATGCTAATTCTCTCCTTATTTGGCCTATTTACCCTAAAATATCTTCTGAATCGAATGCGACATCAATTTGGATGGTTAATCAAGGCGCTGAAGATTTTTATTTGCAGGTTCGTATTTTTCAGTGGGGGCAGAAGGATGGGCAGGATACATATGCGCAGCAACGACAACTGATAGCTACGCCTCCTTTTGTGAAAATTGCACCTGGTGCCAAGCAACTTATTCGTATATTAAATCAAGATGGGGCGCTTTCGAATAAAGAGTACGCATATCGTATTATCATCGATGAACTCCCGCCAGCTAAAGGGCCTCAAGATGAAAATAAAGAAAATGATCTGGCAGTAAAAGTGAGAATGAGATATTCCATACCATTGTTTATGTACGGTAAAGGGATGAAAAGACAATCCCAAGGAACAAATGAAGTTTGGAGCGGACTACAGGCAAAGATTATAAAGAGTAAAGATAAGAACCTTATTCATATAGAAAACACCAGTAATCACTATGTCAGATTAGTCAACCTAGCAGTGACCGAACCAAACCAATCGCCTTTTATCGTTTCGAAAGGGTTAGCAGGGTATATATTACCTGAGCAATATAAAACGTGGCCTATTTCTTACTCCAATATGAAAAATATAAAAGTAAAGGCGGATATTGAAGGTAAGCGTTACGTTATTCCACTCGAACAAAATGAATAAGATTTTATATCTATCTTGTTTATTTACCAGTATGACGCCTGGCGTGGGTTGGTGCGATAACGTAGTGACCCATTTATCGCAGTTACCTAGTCCTGAAAACTTTTCTTATGAGAACTTTGAAAATATTCATTTGTCGTTAGAACTAGTCATTAATCAACGACCGACTGGTTTAATCTCGGATGTTGAACGTAAAGGCGAGCGTTACTTCGTGTATAGAGACGATTTACTTTCTGCTGGCGTGGTCGCGGATGTATTACCTGGGACGCAAGAGAAGTTAGACATAACATCAATATCGGGTGTAGAGGTCGATTATTTGCAATCGTCACTGCAATTATCAATCACAGTGCCTCCGAATTGGTTGCCGATGCAACGCTTTTCTGCGCAGAACAGGAGGCGTTTTTCCCCTGCTAAATTCGGAACTGGTGGGTTATTTAATTACAGTGTGTTTGGTGTTTATGATCACGAGAGTAGTCAAAAAGAAGTATCTATTAACCACGAATTGAGAGCCTTTTCCGAATTCGGCGTACTTTCTACCACGGGAATATTTAAATCTAACCTTCATCGAGACGTTCAAGCGCAACAAAGTAATAAATATACGCGCTTCGACACGAGGTACGAATATGTTGAGCAAAGTCGTCGATTGCGCTTTGAAGTAGGGGATTACATTGTGAGGCCCCTTGCGTGGAGTCAACCAGTTCGAATGGCTGGTATTCAACTCTCACATGACTTCTCTATGCGTCCAGATGTGGTTACCGCACCTTTACCTGCATTTTATGGCGAAGTAACTGCTCCCACTACGTTAGATTTATTTGTAAACGGATTAAAAACCGATTCAATGTTTGTGGGGCCGGGACCGTTTGTTATTAATGATATTCCAATGGTATCGGGAACTGGTGAAGCCACAGTGATTGCAACGGATGCCCAGGGAAGGCGGACTGCAATGACCAGTCCATTTTTCCTTTCAGCCAACTTGCTGAAGGCTAACTACACCTCTTACAACGCCAGTTTTGGTGCTTTACGCCGAAACTATGGCAACGCTTCAAATGACTATGGCGATGGTGCTGTTGTCGCCGCTGCGAGGCACGGAATGACAGACTGGCTAACTTTGGAGGCACAAACGGAAGCGAAAGATGACTTAATTGTTGCGGGAGTCGGTTTTGTTACCAACCTATTCAATATGGGAACGATTGATGGGGCGGTAAGGTTTAGCAATTATGAGCAGAGAGCGAATTCCTATTCAGTTGGTTATAGTTATCAATCTCGAATGTTTAGCTTTGCCGCTCGTACCCAAGTTGAGAGCGAGGGATTTTACACGCTCTCCCAAACACCAGAGAGCTTGAGAAGTGATGACACTAACGAGCGAGAGAATTTGTCTCGACATGTCTCTCAGATAAATGTTGGCGCACGGCTGAATGAGTGGGGTTCGTTATCAGGGGGATACTTTGATGTTCAGCAAACCGACTCTCGATCGAGAATACTTAATGTAACTTACAGCCGCTCGCTTCCGTTCGATATCAACATGTCATTATCGTTTAATCGAAACATCGGTGGGGAGGCCGTTACGTTAGCACAATTCTCATTACCTTTGAGCGCTTTCTCTGGTAGCGCGGGATTAACCATGAAGCGTGAAAGCGATGGTCATCTTAGTGGCCGTGCTAGTGTTAGTCGACTTGCGCCGATTCGAGGTGGTTGGGGAATCAACTTAGCGCATGATATTAATGAAAAGCCTGACAATAGAAAGCAGGCCGATGTTACTTACCGAGCCTCTTGGGCGGAGTTCCGAGCGGGCTTAAATGGGACGAGTGGTAATTACGATTATTTTGCCGAAATGTCGGGTTCGGTTGCGTCACTCGATGGTGAAATATTCCCTGCAAATAATGTGTATGATAGTTTCGCTGTTGTCAGTACTAGCGGTTTTGAAGGTGTGCCCGTCAAATATGAGAATCAAGTTGTTGGATTGACTGATGATGACGGTTACTTACTTGTGCCGTGGGCAATGGCATATTACACCGCAAAATATGAAATTGATCCGCTTAGATTACCAGCCAATGCTTTTTTCCCAACAACAGAACAATACGCTTCGATACATTCTGGGTACGGCTATTTGCTCGAGTTCCCAATAGCTTTGCAAGTTGCGTTAAGCATGGAGGTTGTTGATGAAAATGACGCCTACTTGCCATTAGGAACTTATGGTCAATCAGATACTGGAGTGGTAGGGCAAATTGGTTGGGATGGAGTGACGTATTTTGAGGGGCGTAATGTAGGTGAGTACATTATCTTTTACCCCGAAGGCTTTCCACCATGTAAAGTATTTATAACGGGACTCTATCAAACACGGAGCGAGAAAATACAGACATTAGGTAAACAAGTCTGCACGAAAGAGCAAAAAGCAGAGGTACAATTATGAGTCGGTATTCTCGTTATCTTTGGTTTTTTCTTCTTTTTATATCGTCCGGTAACATGGCTTGTGAGCTCACTGCGCCGACGCCTTTGATTCAATTTGGAAGCGTTTCCTCGTTTACCGTTTCAACTATTCAGCAACAGAGCTCAGCCCAGCCTCACGCAGGGATAACGTGTGACTTTTCTACACTTGTTTCTTTGTTGAGTGGCGATTATGTGTCTGCAACGTTTAACAGCGCTAACGATGGGCGGTTGCTTAATGCGGCGGATATCAGTTCGGAACTTAGCTATCAGATTTTTGGAGACCCAAGCCTTTCGCAAGAGTATATTTTTGGCCAAACTTACAATTTTTTTGAAATTGGGCTGCTCGATTTACTAGGTTTATTTGGCACTCAAGCTGAATTTCCGCTTTATGCCCGGACAGGAGCTGGTAGTAATCTCTCAGCAGGGACTTATCGAGACCAAATTACGGTATCTTGGATTTGGAATTATTGCTCAGGAATTGGAGTTGGAGGCGTATGTCTTGGGCGAGAAACAGGCAATGCACAAAGCTTGATTACGGTAGAGTTGGAAGTCACTCCCGATTGTATGATCACGGCGCCAGATATTAATTTTGGTTCATCACCATTGGTGGCAGGTTTTGACCCTGTCAGTCAGGTTATATCATTAACCTGTACCAAGAACAGTGCTTTTACCATTGGTTTAAACGACGGTGTGAATGCCTCCGGAGGCCAACGACGCATGGCATCTGGCGGTAACTATTTGGAGTATGAAATCTATAAATCCTCATCGACTGAGCGGTGGGGGGGTACTGGTTCTGAACGTCGTGAACAGAGCGATGTGGATACGGGTGACACCATTCCCGATGGCATCACTCCGCAGAACTTCAATTATCGCGCAGAGATAATAACAAGCCAAACCACCCCACCAGCTGGCACTTATACCGACTCGATAATCGTTGATGTTCAATTTTGAGCATCATATCAATTGCATAACTAGAGGCATCTATTCCAAAAAACTTTTGTAATCATAGTTTTCACTCTATTCCCGCTTAATTCTGTGCGATTAGTATGGTTTTGTTTTCACAACATTTAACTTGAAGGAATAAGGAAAACTATGAAGAAGTCACTGGCAGCACTAGGTTTGGCGTTGGTATTTACAGGAACAGCTTACGCAGCAAGCTGGGGTTACGAGGGGAGTCACGGGCCTGAGCATTGGGGCGAGTTTGCGTCTGAATGTTCCAAAGGTCAAAACCAAAGTCCAATTAATATTGTCTCCGCAGCAGAAGCGAAGTTAGACAAATTGCAGTTCGACTACCATGGCAAAGCAATCTCATTGCTCAATAACGGCCACACCCTGCAAACCAGCCTAGAGGGTGACAACACACTGTTGATTGATGGCAATGCATTCACGTTAAAGCAGTTCCACTTCCATACCCCGTCAGAAAACCATGTGGATGGCAAAGAATACCCATTAGAAGCGCACTTTGTGCATGCTGATACAACTGGCCATTTGGCGGTTGTGGCCGTGTTTTTTCAATCCGGAAAAGCGAACCCAGATTTAGCGAAGTTACTAGCAAACATACCAAGTAAAGATCAAGGTGTAGAGATTAAATTGCCATTTGAAGCGGATGCGTTGCTTCCAAAAGACAAAGCGTATTATCGCTTTAATGGCTCACTAACGACACCACCATGCTCTGAAGGGGTGCGTTGGTTAGTGATGAAAGAAGCACAAACCATTTCCCCTGAGCAGATTAAAGCGTTTACGAAAGTGATGGGGAAAAACAATCGTCCTATCCAACCATTGAATGCTCGTATGGTGTTAATGCAACACTAACCAATCCAAGCAAATAAAAATGAAAAAGCCCGCTTGAATAAAGCGGGCTTTGTTATTGGGTATTGGTGGAAATTAGAAGCCGTGATCTTCTTGCTCTTCAGCTTTTATCATTTGAACTGGGTCGAGCTTGAGTGTTTGAGTTGGGAAGGCGATATCTGCTTCGTGTTCTTTAATGATGTTAATTACTTGAAGAAGAACATCCTGTTTAACCTCATGGTATCTCACCCAATTCACGGTTTTTGTGAAGGTATAAATGAAGAAATGCAGTGACGATGGACCGAACGTATCGAAGTTGACGATAAGCGTTTGGCGTGCATCAATATCTTTGTGATTCTTAAGCATCTCTTTCACCGCTGTAATGATTTGCGGCATTTTTTCGGCGTCGTCGTAACGAAGTCCAATTTTTTCGTAGATGCGTCGGTTTAGCATGCGAGATGGGTTTTCTACGACTATGTTGCTAAACACAGAGTTTGGCACATAAAGAGGGCGCTTGTCGAAAGTTCGTATGATGGTCATTCTCCAGCCAATTCGCTCTACCGTACCTTCAATTTGGCGATCTGGAGAGCGGATCCAGTCGCCAACTTTAAACGGACGATCGAAGTAGATCATAAGGCCGCCAAAGAAGTTCGATAGTAGATCTTTCGCCGCTAAACCAACGATTAAACCACCGACACCACCAAAGGTGAGCAATCCTGACAGTGACAAGCCAAACGCCTGCATCACAGTGAGAATTCCGACGGTAATAAAGAACAAGCGCGCGACTTTAGCTATCGCTTGTACTGTGGTTTCATCTCGGTTTTTTTGTTCTAGGACGTACTCTTCAACATTGGTAATGAGTCGCATAACGGTCCAGACGAAGATACTGATCACCAAAATCAGTTTCAGCGTGCTTAACCAGTTTATTTTATCGTTGAGCTCGCTCTCTAATATGATGCCGATAGAGACGGTTGCTGGCCAACACCAAATGAGTGTACTGACTGGCGCTTTTAGCGCATCAAGCAACATGTCATCCCAGTGGAAAGGGGTTTTCTCTACTAGTACTGCGAGACGAGAGCGGATCAGTCGCCAAGCTATCCAAGCAATAAAGCTGGCGAGTGTAATGAAAAGGACACTCCCACTCCAATCTTGATGAGATGTTTCAATATAGCTTTGCAAATCGGTAAACCACTGTGACATATGTAACTTCTTTCTAGTGAACCATGGAAGGAAAGGTAGCAGATATTACTCCTTCACCCCAGTGATTTCCTTTAAATCATTCACTTATGTATAAATCGCCTGAGGTAGGCTAGTTCGTGAGGTGAAAAGTGAGTGGTCGAAACTGGGTGATGAGCCGCCGTTCCATTCGTGTGCGGAGCTTCGTCATCTCCGATGTGCGTTGATATTTGAACGATCAATTATAACTTCTCTGACTTATCGCTAACATTTATCTTAAGTAAGTGTGAGAGTGTATTGGCTCTTGAATTAGCGGAGGCAGATATGGAATTTACAGAGCTGGATCGAAACGCGCTCTACGACATCTGGATGTCACAAAAAGCCAAAATGCACATCACTCAAATGGAAATGGCGAAGCGCCTTGGTTTGAGTCTACACGAGTTTTCTGGCTTGTTACGTGGTAATTCTCCACTGACGCTAGGTTTTGTAAAACAGCTATGCGAGCAGCTACATGTACGTCCTGGTCAGGTGATTCCGTCTTTGACGGAGCGTGATCTATCTGCATCTGGTACGGTTTATTTACAAAATCGTGTGACGGTGGATGGCGATATCAGTAACGTGTTTATCGACGGCAACCAAGTCGTGATCGAGTACGTTCACCAAGTTAGTTAGCTTGCTCGTCAAATTATCGGGTTGAAGAGCAATAAAAAACGAGCCAACTGTGGCTCGTTTTTTCGTTTCTGTTTTGCTCGCCTGCAAAGATTATGGGATTTTCACCAAGGAATCGCGAGAAAGGTCCGCGATAGACTTCGCACCAGTAAGCGTCATAGCTACACGCATTTCTTTGTCGTACAGATCCAGTAGGTTTTCAACGCCTGCGCCGCCTTGTGCAGCCAATGCGTACACAAATGAACGACCAAGCAGTGTGCAGTCTGCGCCCAGCGCGAGCATACGAACCACATCAAGACCAGTACGGATACCTGAGTCAACAAAGATCTTAAGATCGCCTTTTACCGCATCTGCAATGCTTGGTAGTGCTTTAGCACTTGAAAGTACGCCATCTAACTGACGACCACCATGGTTAGATACCACAATGCCATCCGCGCCGAAACGTACCGCATCTTTCGCATCTTCTTCGTCGAGGATGCCTTTGATGACCATAGGGCCATCCCAAAAGTCACGAATCCACTCAAGGTCTTTCCAGGAGATAGACGGGTCGAAGTTTGCGCCTAACCAGCCGATGTAATCTTCTAGTTTTGTTGGTTCGCCGCGATACGTTGAGATGTTACCTAAGTCGTGCGGTTTACCAAGTAGGCCCACATCCAGTGCCCAGCTTGGGTGGCGCATCGCCTGGAATACACGACGCATGGCTGCGTTAGGGCCGCTCATGCCTGAGTGCATGTCACGGTAACGCGCGCCAGGAACTGGCATATCAACGGTAAACACCAGCGTTGTTACGCCCGCAGCTTTTGCACGCTCAAGCACGTTCTTCATAAAGCCACGGTCTTTAAGCACGTAAAGCTGGAACCACATTGGACGTTCAATTGCAGGTGCGACTTCTTCAATCGGACAAACCGAAACAGTCGACATAGTAAACGGGATGCCTTTTTTCTCGGCCGCTTTTGCTGCTTGCACTTCGCCTCGGCGCGCGTACATACCAGTTAGACCAACAGGAGCTAGCGCGATTGGCATTGCCAGTTTCTCACCGAAGATCTCGGTTTCTAGGCTCAAATCTGTCATATCGCGTAGGACGCGTTGGCGAAGAGCGACATCACCTAAATCGTCAGTATTACGCTTCAGCGTGCGTTCGTCGTAAGAACCGCCATCAATATAATGGAATAGAAACGGGGGAAGCTTGGCTTTCGCGGCAGCGCGGTAGTCAGTAGAAGCTGAGATAATCATAATGGTGTCCTAGCGGTTATTCTAAGCAAAGTTGTGGAGCAATTTGCTCTTTCGTTGAGCCTTCATCGCAAAGCAGTGAAGGCATCAAAATGAGTATAGTTACCTATGGTTCACTTACGTTTGAACTGGTGATGTTGGTAACTCATTTACATAATTGATTGAAAGATTTTGTTAAATAACTCAATCAGTTATACAAATTGGAAAGGATGACACAGCTGCCGGGGGGATTGATGTAGCAAGCTAAATCAACATGTCGGGGTAGTAGTGCTGACAGCTGTGTCAAATTAGGCAGGGCTACAAACCCTGCGTTTCGCGTTACTTCATCAAGACATCCGTCATTTGGAGGCCGTAAATCAACACCAAACCAATAATGCCCGTCATTACAATGTAGTAGAACGTAGGGATAATAGTCTTACGTAATGTTGCGCCTTCACGGCCAAGTAAGCCTACGGTGGCTGATGCGGCAACAACGTTGTGAATCGCAATCATGTTACCTGCGGCAGCACCAACGGCTTGAAGCGACACAACAATCACACTCGAAATAGACAGTGTTTGTGCCACTTCGAATTGGAACTGGCTGAACATCATGTTTGAAACCGTATTTGAGCCAGCGATGAACGCACCCAGCGCACCAACGGTGGCACTTAGTGCTGGGAACGCAGAACCGACAAGGTCAGAGGCAAAGTTCGCTGTTGTGACCGGCATGCTTGCTAGGTCAGCGCCGTTAATACCAGAGTTGATGAAGATACGAACCATCGGGATGGTAAATACCAAGACAAACCCCGCGCCAATCAGTGTTTTGCTTGACTCGCCAAACGCTTCACGCAATGGCTTTGCGCTACCGCTTTGTAACATTGCGGCAAGCAGTGCGACAAACACGAGGATGCCACCTGGCAGGTACAATGGCTGAATAGCGGCACTCACACCAGTCTCACCAAGAATATTGCTGAACGACAAACTTACGCTTTGTACAAAGCCTTTCAGTTCCGGACTTACGCGGCTTGCGACGAGAATTACCGCCAGCATTACATATGGTACCCAAGCTTTTACGATGCTCATTGGCTTGCCTGGATTGTCGTTTAGATCGACTTTTAGCGAGCCCAGCCATTCAGCAGGCCATTTGTCTTCGCTTTCGAAATCCCACTTAGTCTTTGGTACTAAGAAGCCTTTTTTCGCTGCGGTAACAACAATAGAAAGACCAACCAAACCACCGATTAGTGAAGGGAATTCTGCACCCAAGAACACACCAGTTAATGCGTATGGCACAGTGAAAGAGACACCTGCGAATAAAGCAAATGGTAGAATATCCAGACCTTCACTCCAGCTTCTGTTCTTGCCGAAGAAACGTGTTAACATCATCGCCATTAATACAGGGATCATCGTACCTACAACAGCGTGAATCACAGCAACGTGCGCGGTGATATCTTGCAGGTACATTTCCCATGTTGCGCCTTGTGCAGCCAAAGACTCACTGATGTTATGGGTGTCTAAACCTTTGTTTACACCCACGATGATTGGCGTACCCACCGCACCGAATGAAACAGGCGTTGACTGGATCATCATGCCCATTAGGACAGCGGCTAGCGCAGGGAAGCCGATTGCAACCAGTAGTGGTGCAGCAATTGCTGCCGGGGTACCGAACCCTGATGCGCCTTCAATGAATGAGCCAAAACACCAAGCAATGATGATGGCTTGCACACGGCGGTCAGCTGAAATATCGGTAAATCCATTACGGATAGTGGTGATCGCTCCAGTGTGTTTTAAAGTGTTGAGCAAGAAGATGGCACCAAACACGATCCATAGAACAGAGACAGTAATGCCTAGCCCTTGGAATACAGAAGCCAGTACGCGATTGGCTGACATATCCCAAAACATTAGGGCAATAGCGACGGTTAAACCGAACGCAACAGGCATGGCTTTTTTAGCAGGCCAGTTGAGACCAACCAATAAGATGGCGGCAACAACAATTGGCGAAAATGCCACTAGGGCAAGTAGGGTTTCACTCATTTGTACATCCTTCGTACGCTGACTTCTCGAACGGTGTCAATCCGCTGTAGAGGTGACTTTTTGTTGTAATGGTTTTGTTAATTTGGCGTGAATTTACTCCTTTATTTTTTGTTGATATAGGGAAATAATGAAAATAATTAATTCCAAAAGTGACATAATCGTATGAGAGCAGACGACTTAATCCTATTTTCTCAAGTAATCGAACTGGGCAGTTTTAGTAAGGTTGCAGAAGCAAATAACCTTACAAATTCGGTAGTTAGCAAAAGAATGGCAAGGTTGGAGGAAGAGATAGGGGCGCAGCTATTATATCGAACAACGCGTAAATTGACCTTAACCGAAGCAGGTAAGGTGTTACTCCACAGTGCTAAAAATGTGAAGCAGGCCACTCAGGAGGCTATGGACGCTGTTGCAGGCTTTGGAGAGAATGTGAGCGGTCACATAAAAATGTCCGTGCCTTGTATCTCTGGAGATTTGATACTTGCTGATGCCGTTGCGGAATTTTGTAACCTTCATCCGGGTCTGACCGTGGACATGTCATTGGATAACCGCTTTGTCGATTTGGTGGCTGATGGCTATGATTTGGTCATTCGAACTGGCTACCTAGCCGATTCCAGTTTGATCGCACGACATATTCTCGATTCCCAATGGGTGGTATGCGCGTCCCCTTCATATATCGCTAAAAATGGGAAGCCGATCGAGCCGATTGATCTCACCACGCACAATTGTCTGCAATACGCTTACCAAACCACAGGTGCAACAGACTGGGAGTTTAAAGGCGAAGATGGTAATTACATCGTCAAAGTATCGGGCTGCTTTTCTACTGATAACGCGACCGCATTACGTAAAGCCGCTCTGGGCGGCCATGGTATAGCTTACGTCCCGCGATGCTTGGTGTATCACGATATTCGCAATGGTCAACTGGTGGATATTTTTCCTGAACTAGTGGGTAAAAAGTTGGGTATCTATGCGGTGTACCCGTTTACTCGTCAACCACCGAATAAAGTGAAACTGCTTATTGAGCACATTCGTGATCGTTACTTAACGATATCTCATTATTTCTAGGTTCTTCATAGATTTAAAACAATGTCGTTGAAATCAATATTGGGTGCTCTAAGGTAATCACCGCAATAAAACGATATGAAAATAAACAACTTAATAAAAACAACGGAGTAACACGGACGTTATGCATTACCCAAAAACACGTAAAGATTCTGTCGTGGACACTTACTTTGGTCACGACATTGCCGACCCTTATCGCTGGTTAGAAAATGATCGCAGCGAAGAAACCGCACAATGGGTTTCGGGTCAAAACTCAGTGACCTTCGATTTTCTTGGTCAGATCCCGTATCGCCAACAAATCCGTGACTTGGTCGCGAACAGCCAAAACTACGAAAAATATTCCCAGCCATTTGTACGTGGTGACTACACCTATTTCTACAAAAACGACGGTTTGCAAAACCAAAGCGTATTGTATCGCCGTAAAGGCGAGGGAGAAGCCGAAGTCTTCCTTGACCCAAATACGTTCTCTGAAGAGGGCACGACCTCTCTTGGCGAAGTCAGCTTCTCGAAAGATTATCGTTTGGTCGCGTATTCCATCTCGGAAGGGGGCAGTGACTGGCGCAAGATCTTTGTTATTGATGCGGAAACCAAAGAACAGTTAGAGCCTGAGATTGTGGATGCGAAGTTTACGTCGATTTCTTGGCTGGGCAGCAAAGGCTTCTATTACTCAAGCTATGATAAGCCGCAAGGCAGTGAGTTATCTGCGCGAACTGAACATCACAAGCTTTATTATCATGAACTTGGTACACCTCAGTCTGAAGATAAAGTGATTTTCGGTGAGTTGGATACGCAGGTTCACCGTTATGTGTCTGGTACCACGACGACGGACGATCGCTTCCTCATTATTTCTGGCGCAGAATCCACATCGGGTAATCGTCTGTTTTATATCGATTTACAGTCTGAGTCCCAAGCGATTGTGACGCTTCGTGATACAACGCAAGGCGACACCTACTTGATTGATAGTCAAGACGAAACCTTGCTGCTTTACACCAACCTAGATGCGCCGAATGGCAAAGTTGTCAGCTACAACACCCGAACAGCGCAATGGATGGATGTGATTGCTGAACTAGAACAGCCGTTAGAAATCAGCAAAGGTGGCGGTTATCTGTTTGCGACTTATATGGTGGATGTGCTTTCTAAAGTGCAGCAGTTTAACTATCAAGGTGAGTGGATTCGAGATGTTGAACTGCCGGGAGAGGGCACGGCTTATGGTCTAGCGGGTAAAAAAGAAGAAACAACGCTGTATTACACCTTTACTAACTACGTGACGCCACCGACGATCTTCTCATTTGATGTTGAGTCTGGTGAATCGACGCTGTTTCAAGAATCAAAAGCGCCATTCGATCGCAGTGAGTATGAATCAAAACAGGTGTTCTACACCTCAAAAGATGGCACGCAAGTTCCGATGATCATCTCATACAAGAAGGGCATCGCGCTTGATGGCAGTGCGCCAACCATGCTGTATGGTTACGGCGGTTTTAACATCAGCCTCACTCCAATGTTTTCTGGCAATGTGGCCAACTGGCTAGAGTTGGGTGGTATTTACGCTGTCGCCAACTTGCGAGGCGGCGGTGAATACGGTAAAGCCTGGCACAACGCAGGCACTCAGCAGCAAAAGCAAAACGTGTTTGATGACTTTATTGCGGCGGCGGAATACCTGATTGAAAACGACTACACTAGCTCCGAGCGTCTAGCGATTCGTGGTGGTTCAAATGGCGGCTTGTTGGTTGGTGCGTGTATGACGCAACGTCCTGAGTTATTTAAGGTGGCGCTGCCAGCTGTAGGTGTGCTTGATATGCTCCGTTACCACACGTTTACGTCTGGAGAAGGCTGGAAGTATGACTATGGCACGTCTGAACAAAGCGAAGCGATGTTCCAATACTTGCTTGGCTACTCTCCTGTTCACAATGTAAAAGAAAACGTGCAGTATCCTGCGACATTGGTGACAACTGCCGATCACGACGATCGTGTGGTTCCAGCACATTCGTACAAGTTTATTGCGGAGCTGCAAGACAAGCAGCAAGGCGCTAATCCAGTATTAATACGCATTGATGTCAATGCTGGACATGGTGCAGGGATGCCGTTGAGTAAGCAAATTGACCTCACCACAGACGTGTATGCATTTACGTTATACAATATGGGTATTGAGTCGATTTAATGCCTTAGTTACTCGAAGCTTCTGAGAATAAAAAATGCCGCGACTCTGTCGCGGCATTTTTCATGGTTGGGGGAACTCAATTCATACTGTTTACCAGTATTTGAGTCAGGTTGACTAAGTCTGACTCTTGAACCAACCAGTCTCGGCGGCCAAACCGAAAGGCAGCTATGCCATTCTTAAGACAAGATGAAATCATCACCTTTTCTTAATCCTAGTTTATGAATATGAAACTGTGATGAACCTAAGCCGCATTGTGCTGATTTTCACTGTTTTCAAGATCAAATGAGGCATCTATCAGTTTTTTCGTGTAGTCATTTTTAGGGTTTTGGAAAATATTTTCGGCTGTACCTTGTTCCATGACCTCGCCTTTTTGCATGACAAGAACACGATCAGAAAGGGCTTTGACGACTGATAGATCGTGGCTAATAAACAAGTAGCCAATGTTATGCTTTTTCTGCAAATCTTTCAGGAGATCAATCACAGTCAGTTGAACCGAGCGGTCCAATGCAGAGGTCGGCTCATCAAGCAAAATAAACGAAGGTTCAAGGATCAGTGCTCGCGCGATAGCAATACGCTGACGCTGGCCTCCTGAAAACTCGTGCGGATAGCGGTTGATGGACGCGGGATCTAAGCGAACCTCTCGAAGCACGTCGCGTGCTTTCTGCATACGTTCTTTTTTACTCAACGTTGGCTGGTGGACAGTTAATCCTTCAGTGATGATCTCGCCGATAGTCATACGAGGAGAAAGCGAACCATAAGGGTCTTGGAACACCATCTGAACGTCTTTTTTCAGCTCAAAACGTTCTTTGTTTGTCAGCAAAGCCATATCTTGGCCTTTGTATTCGATTTTACCTGTGGATGGCAGGAGGCCTATCAGTGCGCGGCCGAGGGTAGACTTGCCTGAACCGGATTCCCCAACAATCCCGAGTGTTTCCCCTTGTTTGAGCTCAAGAGAAATGCCTTTTACGGCTTCGAAGTACTCATTTTTACTGGCAATAAAATGCGACTTTATCAAGAATTTGACTCGTATATCGTCAGCTTTTAATAGTTGTGTAGCACTCTCGCTAATAGGGTCCTTACTGCCTTTTGGAATCGAGTTGATCAGCATACGTGTGTATTCGTGCTTTGGGTCTTCGAAGAGTGTTTGCGTTTCGCCTTCTTCGACGACTTCCCCTTTACACATCACAATGACACGGTCGGCAAAGTGTTTTACGACGCCTAAATCATGAGTAATAAATAGGATTGCCATGCCCATCTGAGCCTGAATTTCTTTAATCAGGTGCAGCACTTCTGCTTGAACCGTGACATCTAACGCGGTGGTTGGTTCGTCGGCAATTAAAATATCGGGTTCGTTAATCAATGCCATTGCAATCATGATGCGTTGCAACTGACCGCCAGAAAACTCGTGCGGATATTTGCTGTACGCTTTCTCTGGCTCTGGCATGTGAACCAGTTCAAACAGCTCTAACACTCTCGCTTTGGCTTTCCGTCTATCCACTGGACGGTGGCACATGATGGCCTCAGCAACTTGGATCCCCACCCGCATGTATGGGTTCAGTGAGGTCATCGGCTCTTGAAAAATCATACCGATACGATCACCGCGAATGCTTTGCATTTCACGCTCCGTTTTATCCAAGATGGAGCTACCCTCAAACATGATGGATGAGTTCGTATGCAAAATAGCGTTGTCTGTCAATAGTTTCATCAATGCATTGGTTGATACTGACTTGCCAGACCCAGACTCGCCAACGATGGAAAGCGTCTCGCCTTCTTTTAAATCGAAGCTAACATTCTTTACTGCATCGACGATCCCATCGTTTGTCGTAAAGCTGACCGATAGGTTATTCACCGAAAGAATGGTTTTAGAAGACATCACAGATCCTTGTGGTTGGTAAAGCAAATGATACTCAAGCAATGGACAGCACAAACCTAGCTGGCCTCAATGCTTGGGCTTTAGATTAATTATAAAGGTGAGAAGGCGAAGGCTTTGCCGAACTCATCGCTTGCAAATGCAAAAACTGCTCATGTGCGCGCGTCACATGGTCTAGCTCAATCATCCATTGAGCATTGCGTTGAGCAGAGCAAAATGCCGCCATATGAGCTAACAAGTCTTCACTTTGTTGACCAAGTAAATGACCCACACGCTCAATAAGTTCATGATTCTCTAGTTGCAAGAATTGGAACAGTGCGTACGTTTGATTGAGTGTTGAAAAAGCATCGTGCTGCAATCCGAGTTTGTTGAGAATCTCCGATTGTGCGACGCACGCATCTCTCAGCCCGGTGATGAGACAGACAAACTGACAAGGTTTGGTTTGAGCATTTTCGAGCGCCGAATGAATGTGGTTCGGTAGATTGCTGAGTACATCGTCGTATAAACGATGTGCCTCGGGCCAGTGGCCTTGTTCCATCAATTGCTCTGCTTTTAAGTAGCGCATCCAGCATTGCTCAATATTCATGTCCATCTCCACAAGAGTTGATTTGCTTTGATATTAAATGAAATTGATTATCAATTGCAAGTGCGTATTGATATCACTTTTATGCTCATAAAATGTCCAATCAAACTAGGGTGGAAGGTAAATCACTTAAAATTAAGCAAATAATCTCTACACTCAAATGACGAAAATAAGAAAAAGGAAGTGGATATGGCAATACTAAGATTGGAAGCTAAGCAGCTATATTCTGTAGCAGATCTAGAGAATATGCCATGTAAGTCGACCAAGGAGTTACCTCCAATTGATGAGATTGTGGGCCAAGAGCGCGCGCAAAAAGCGGTCGAGTTTGCGATGTCCATCAAAGAGAAAGGGTATAACATCTACGCCATTGGTCAGAATGGGCTAGGTAAACGCACCATGATCCTGCGCTATCTGAATCGTCACCAGCACGATGCAGCAGCCTTGTTTGATTGGTGTTACGTTGCGAACTTTGAAGATACCCGCACACCCAAGGTATTGAAGCTGCCTTGTGGTATCGGGAATAAGTTACGTGTTGATATTGAAGCCTTAATGGGCAAACTACTGAATGCTTTACCCCTAGCGTTCGACAATGAAATGTACTTTAGCCGCGCTGAGCGATTAAAAAATCAATTGGCAGCGAAACAACAAAACGAGCTGGACCGCATTAGCCGAGAGGCAAAAGAGAAAGGCATTAGCTTGACGCTTACCACACAAGGCGATTATCAGTTTGTCGCCATGAATGGTGACGAGCTTCATACGGAAGAGTCTTTTGATGCACTAAGTAAGAAAGAGCAAGAGCAGTTCAGCGATGCTATTGATGAACTCGAAGTGCGATTACGCTCGATGGTCCGTGAGCTCACGGAGTGGGAAGAGACGTACAGCGATAAAATCAAAAAGCTTAATGATGAAGTGACGCTCGATGTGATTACTCACTTCATCAAAAAACTCAAAGTGGATTACGCGGAATATTCTGAAATCAAAACGTACTTAACTGAGCTGCAAAAAGATATTGTTGAAAACGCAGATATCTTCCTTGATCAAAGTGGTGAGCAAGGCGAAATTGCAACGGCGTCGTTGGATAAAAAATTGCCACGTCGTTATAAAGTGAACGTCTTGGTAAGCCGCAACAGCAGTGACTTTCCTATCGTTGTTGAAGAAAACCCCAATTACCATTCGCTCTTCGGTTCGATTGAGACTGCCACTTTCAAGGGAACCGTGTTTACCGACTTTTCGCTGATTCGTGCGGGGAGTTTGCATAAGGCGAATGGTGGCGTTCTGTTAATGGATGCACAGAAAGTGCTTGAACAGCCTTACGTTTGGGATGGTTTGAAGCGCGCACTGCGTGCTCGTCAATTGAGCTTTACCTCCCTAGAAAAAGAAGTGACATTGACAGGGGCGGTATCACTCGATCCCGAGCCTATCCCGCTCGATATTAAAATCATTCTGTTTGGTGACTACCGAACTTATCAATTGCTGCAGCATTACGATCCAGAGTTCAGTGAGTTGTTCCGAGTGACAGCGGATTTTGAAGATGAGATGAAGCGAACGCCAGAGTCGGAACTGCACTATGCGCGCTTTATTTCTAGCGTCGTGAACGATAACAATATGCTGCACTGTGATAGAAAGTCCATGGGACGGATTATCGAATACAGTTCACGCTTGTCTGGTGATCAAACCAAGCTATCACTCCACTCTGCCAATATTGCGAATTTATTACGTGAGTCAAACTACGTTGCTCGTCAAGCCAACTCCAACATGATCCGTATCGGTCATGTGGAAGAGGCGCTCAAGAACCAAGAAATGCGAGTGAGCCGATTACGCGACAGCGTGATGGAAACGTTTGTTAACGGTACAACCTTGATTCGCACTGAAGGGAAGGCTATCGGTCAAGTGAATGCCCTCTCGGTATTAAGTACCAGTGACTACATGTTTGGTGCGCCGAATCGCATCACCGCGACGACGTGTTACGGCGATGGAGATGTTATCGATATCGAACGCAGTGTGGATTTGGGCGGCAGTATTCACTCTAAAGGTGTGATGATTCTATCGGCCTACTTGTCTTCCGTATTTGGTAAAACGGCGCGAGTACCATTAACCACAACGATTACGTTTGAGCAATCTTATGGTGGTGTCGACGGTGATAGTGCCAGCATGGCAGAGCTATGTGCTGTAGTGTCTGCTTTTTCAAAGCAACCAAACCGACAAGACATTGCGATTACAGGCTCGATGAATCAGTTTGGTGAAGCTCAGCCGATTGGTGGTGTGAACGAAAAAATTGAAGGCTTTTACGATGTGTGTGTGATTAAAGGTCGTCATGAAGGGCAGGGGGTCATTATCCCGCAATCTAACGTTCACAACTTGATGCTCCGTTCCGACGTCGTGAAAGCAGTAGAAAAAGGTGAGTTTAATATTTGGGCGATTGATCATGTCACTGAAGCCATCGAGCTGTTCACGGGGAAAGTCGCCGGTGAGCCAACCGATGAAGGTTCTTATCCAATAGATACGATTTTTGGCCTTGCTCAAGCTAAGCTCAATTCGTTGAGAAAATAGCCTAAAACAGCCCTAAATGTGAATGTATCTCATCATAAGTGATCACAATTTATCATAACGACAATATCCCGACACTACTGTCGGGATATTGTCAATAACAGATTGAAAATGGGGACTTTTTGTACTAGACAAAAGTGTGATCGACCTCTAATATTCGCCACTTGTTTATTCGTCTGGGAACTTTCCCGTCGCAAGGAAGCATAGATATTCAAATAACCGAAATGCAGCTTCAGTATTGAGAGTTACTTGAGTTCGTTTGGATATAGGCATCACGCATACAACTGAGGTCCAGTCATGCAGTTATCACTGAAAAATTTGTCAGTACGAACGCAAATTTTGGTTCCGGTATTATTTACCGCGATTGTTTTGTTTATTGCTTTGTGGATTACTAAAAACAATCTTCAAGATGAGCAAGATGTTATTGCTTCCAACCAAGAGTCTTTGGTTTTCCATAAAGACACTTTGGCGCGTATTGACGATGAAATTTATCCACTTCGTATTACAGCGGTTTACGCTATCTACGACGCTTCCCGTCGTGAAAATTTTCTTAATGAATTGAAAGAAGGCTTAAAGCAGGTTGAGGCTGATTTAAGTGCGATTGAATCTCGTAATCTGTTTCGTGAAGATGCGATTAAAGTTCGCCAAGCGATCGAAGCCTATGTTCGATATTCAGAGCGCTCAGTGGCTTTCTTTAACCAGTACGATCAAGGCTTGAAATCGGACAGTGAGTACCGTGCATTCATTAAAGAGTACCGTAATGTTGGCCGAGAAATGGTTCAACAAATCAATACTCTGTCGAAGCATGTGAATGACCAAGCAGAGCAGTCAACCATAAGAAGCCATCAACAGAATGAGCGTGTACAAAACAACGCTATGCTGACAGTTCTTGCGGTATTTGCGTTCTCATTGGTCGGGGCGTGGATCTTATCAGGCATGATTGTTACGCCTATTCAAAAACTTCAAGAAGTGATGCGTCAGTTGGCAATGGGCAACTTATCAGTTCGCGCAGATGTAGATGGTGATAACGAAATTGCGAAGCTGAGCAAAGATGTTAACCAAACAGCAGAACAGCTTTATAACACGGTCGACCAGCTTACTCGCATCAGTGAAGAGGTTGCATCGGCATCGACTGAGCTTGCCGCAGTAATGACGCAAGCAGAAGCGAATGCTCAGCTAGAGCTAGCCGAGATCGAACAAGTCGCATCGGCTGTTAATGAACTTGCTAGCACGGCAAACAACGTGAGCGATAACGCAACGTCTGCGGATTCGACAGCTCGCGAAGCTGATGGCCTTGCACAATCAGGTCTGGCTATCTTCCAAGAGAGCGCAGAAGCAAGCGCACAGATGTCTCAGGCATTGAACGATGCAGCGCAAGTGGTACTGCGTTTAAAAGAGCAGTCGGTTCAGATCAACGACGTTATTGAAGTGATTCGCGGTGTCTCTGAGCAGACCAACTTACTCGCATTGAACGCTGCGATTGAAGCAGCGCGTGCTGGTGAGTCTGGTCGTGGTTTTGCGGTTGTTGCGGATGAAGTACGTATGCTCGCGGCACGCACGCAAGACTCGACTCAAGAGATCCAAACGATTATTGAAGAACTTCAAGCGCAGTCTGGGCTTGCGAATGACAGCATGCAAGTCAGCCTTGATATGCTCAGTCGTAACAACGAACTGACGCAACAAGCGAATGAGGCATTGGTTGGTATTACCGAGTCGGTAGCCAACATTAACGATTCAAACACGCAAGTGGCAACCGCAGCCGAAGAGCAGTCTCAAGTCACTCAAGACATCAACCGCAACGTGGTTAACATGTCTGAACTGGTTAACCAGAATGTGGCGGGTATTAGTCAAAGCGCAAGCGCGAGTACGGAACTTTCATTACTCGCAGAGAAGCAGAAAGAGCAATTGAGCTTCTTTAAGCTTTAATTCGCTATTCGCCTAACAAAATGTATAAATCCCTGAGCTATTGCTTGGGGATTTTTTTGTTTGTGAGAAACTGATTTAAAATCAGGAAGTCTATCTAAAACAGTCATTTAGTGAAAATATTTTGCGAGTAAAATCACATATAATGAGATTGTTTTTACATTTTTTGCGTCAAAATTTTTTTGACGCGAACGATTTTTTTACCTCAACCGATAACTTGATGGTTGAGAGGTATTCATATCGTCATTTTACTTGGTGTTTTCTTCTATAAGTGCTGTTTATTCAACGCGTTGCGTGAAAAATAACAGCTGCTACTATGCCGCCAGTTTTCTCGTTGGTACAGAAAAGTCCTGTTTTTCTGGTGAGAAAACACATATAAAACAATGATATGGAAAATAACAATGAAATTAAAAACTTTAGCTGTAGCAGTGGCGCTAATGGCATCAGGATCTCAAGTTGTCGCTTCAGAACTATACAACCAAGATGGCACTTCTCTTGAGATGGGCGGCCGCGCTGAAGCGCGTCTTTCTATGATGGATGGTAAGGCAAAAGACCGTACTCGCATCCGTCTTAACTTCCTAGGCAAACAGGAAATCAATGAAAATCTATACGGTGTTGGTTTTTGGGAAGGTGAGTTCGAAACAAAAGAAGAAGGTGCCGTAGATAACAACAGTGATCTTGAAACTCGTTACGCTTACGCAGGCCTAGGCGGTAAATACGGTGAATTAACTTACGGTAAAAACGACGGTGCATTATTCGTTCTTACTGACTTTACCGATATTATGGCTTACCACGGTAACACTGCAGCACTTAAACTGCCTGTATCTGACCGTACAGACAACATGCTTTCTTACAAAGGCCAATTCGAGCAACTAGCTGTACGTGCTAGCTACCGCTTTGCTGATCGCACAACAGATGCAAAAGGTTTTACAGACAACGAGGAAGATGGCTTCTCTCTATCTGGTATCTACGCATTTGCTAATACTGGTATTGAACTAGGTGCTGGTTATGCAGACCAAAACGATAGTGATGAGTTCATGCTTGCTGCTGCATACTCTGTAGGTGATTTCTACTTCGCTGGTAACTACACAGGCGCAGACGTGGATGTTGCAGGTGAGTCTGCGGATTACAAAGGCTACGAACTAGCTGCATCATACACTATGGGTCAAACTGTATTTACTTCTACGTTCAACAAAGGTGAGCTAGAAGACGCAGATACTGTAGAAAACCTAGCTGTTGATGTTACTTACTACTTCAAGCCTAACTTCCGTGGCTACGCATCATACAACTTCGATCTAATGGATAACGAAGGCGCTGATGAAAAAGATGAGCTAGCGCTAGGTCTACGTTACGACTTCTAAGTCGAAACTGTTATCTAAGACTCTGCCTTATTCTTAGTAAACAAAACCCCTTACTTTACAGTAAGGGGTTTCTTGTTTTCCGGGTATCAAAACTGGCCGATGCTTGGTGCTCGTTATCAAAGCTACCTTTTTAGTGTGAGTTTAGTCCCATCAAATTTTAGGTGACTCAGGAGACTTTTAGCGTTGGTTTTACCAACTTCATCAAACTCCATTCCATAGCGAGCATGGTGTGTCGATTTTTGTAAGTTACAAATACGACCTCGCAATGGCGCGAGCATGTGGCTTTCACCGGGCATGGTTAGGTCCAATGAAACGCGATCACCAACCTGAAGTGGTCGGCTCATTGGTGATGTCACAAAGCGGCACCCACTACGAGATAAATCTCTTATCTCGCATTCAGTTCGATAGGCTTCTAAACAAACGCGCGCCCTCAAATTCACTTCGTAACGTACTTCTTTACGAAGCTGAAAGACCTGCATGGTGTTAGGTAGACTTAGCACTAAAATTGGATACGGGTCGCCGAGTCGGTGCTGCAATTGCGCCCGAAATGGAATGACAGCACCTTCCCCTCGATGAGAGTACGCTTTTACATTGATCCAAAAGCCTTCTTGAAAATAGAATTTCAAGTCCTCATCGGAGATGTTCGGAACCTCTATCAATGCGGTATTATTTGAGTGACAGCCGACAAATGTGCTGGTTGTAATAAACTTGGTACCAACAGGTGTCGTGACGTTTAAACTTACTTCACTGCCATGTTCGACCATTGCCATTGCATCGGTGCTATTTAGTGTACTTGCCTGACGTTCGGGTGCCTTCTTGCTTTGCAGAGGTAGTTTGCCGTCTCTGGCAATAGGGCTCATATTTCTCATTATTATTGTCGTACCTGATTTGAGAAGGTAATGGCGTGAAGTGACAGAGCACTTCCGCATGGTGTTGATTCTATTCAGTGATATAGTTTGATTCAATCAATCCGTAACAAAAATTAGAGAGCAAGATATGCATAAAGTAACTCATGAAGTTGAAAACAACACATTTTGGGTTGATTTAGAACAAGGTTATAAAGCCAAGGTGGTTTATCAGCTTGAGAACAATGTCATGCACATCACATCAACCGTAGTTCCTGAAGCATTACGAGGTAAAGGGTACGGAAAAGTGATGATGGAAGCGGTATTGCCAGAAATTGAGGCACTCGGTTACCAAATCAAACCAGTCTGTCCATATGTCATTCATTATATGGAGAAAAACCAAGCGTGGTCACATCTGCTTGCATGATGATGAACGACAACCACCAACGTTACCAAAGCATTGGCCAGGAGCTAAAGCTTGGGAATTATCAATCGGTAGAAGTCATACAATCGCTATGGGGAGGCTATGGTGAGTTAGTCCGAGTTAATTATTCAACTTGTTCGGTGATCATTAAGCATGTAAAACTCCCTAAGCCTTCAGAGCACCCAAGAGGTTGGAATACGGACCGCTCTCACCAAAGAAAGCTGCACTCTTATCAGGTGGAAGTGAATTGGTATACGCATTTTTCCAGAGAGGTGAGCACTCGCTGCCGAGTACCACAAGGTCTAAAAACGTTCCAATCGGAGAATGAATGGCTCATCGTGATGGAAGATCTCGCCGAGGCGGGCTTTCCAAAAGTCATCACCGATGCAAAGCTAGAGCATCTACGAGCCTGCCTTGCTTGGTTGGCGAACTTTCATGCGCGCTACATCGGTGTTCGCTCGGATAAGCTGTGGCATAGCGGCACGTATTGGCACTTGGCAACCAGACCCGATGAGCTTGAGGTGCTGCAAGACACCGAGCTAAAAGATGCCGCTCAATTAATTGATCAAACGCTTTCGCAAGCCAAGTTCAAGACGCTTGTACACGGTGATGCCAAATTGGCGAACTTCTGTTTTGATCGAGAAGAATCAAGCGTTGCTGCGGTCGACTTTCAATACATCGGACATGGCTGTGCGATGAAAGATGTAGCACTGTTCATGAGCAGCGCCGTCAAGCCAGAACGTTGTGCAGAGATGGAAGTTTGGGTCTTGGATACGTATTTTGCTCAGTTGCAACAGGCGTTAATGGTTTATCAGCCGAATCTTGACCCCAATGAAGTCGAGCGCGAATGGCGTCCTTTGTTTGCGGTTGCGTGGGCTGACTTTCAACGCTTTGTGAAAGGCTGGAGCCCTGATCACTGGAAGATCAATCCTTACACAGAAGCATTGACTAGCAGAGCGCTGGCTCACTTAGGAAAGTGAGTAGAAGTTTAAAAAGAAAAACCTCCAATTAGGAGGCTTTGATTTATTTTTTACTTGGCCTGATACGTGCCATGTAATAGGTATTGATGAACTCGCCATCTCGGAAGGAGCCATCAATCGCCTCTCCTTCAATTTCAAAACCATGCTTTTTGTACAGGCCAATCGCGGCCTCGTTGTCGGCATTCACTTCTAACTGGATGCGTCTTACATTCAACCAGTTATCCGCCAACTCGATGATGGTTTCAATTAACTTACTTCCCACGCCTAGGCCGTGAAACTGGTCGTGAACGCCAATACCAAACGCGGCCGTGTGCGCCGTTCTTGGACGCTGTGAGTGATGAAAGCCAATGTTACCCACTACTTTACCATCGATTTCAGCGACGTAGCTGTAAACGCCAGCGGGCATATTTGACAATCGTTCTACCCACATTGCGAGCGAAGGTTTTGGGAGTTGCAGGGTTTCACGTTGTGCTTTTGGTTGTGAATAGATTTCTACGAGTGCCGCTGCGTCTTCAACGGTTGTTGGACGTACGATAATTTCCATGCTTCTCTCCTTCGCTTTTTAGTATTAATTTTCAATCTAACCACAGTTCCTTATTTTGGATAGTATTTTTTGAAGTTTGAGAGGTAAACACCTTTTAAATTAGGTTGTTATAGCGATGTTTTTCTAAATTTTAGTAGTCATTTATCTTTGAATTTAGCGAATAGATTGCAAAGGTGTTGAATTATTGTACTGAAAATGGCGTGCACGGCAGAGTATCGTGGTGAATTTCATGTTGGAGGAAATAAATGGAATGATTCAAACTGTGACGACGGCACTGTACATCAGTTGACTTGAATCAATTGAGGATGGAGTTACCTCTTATGAGGTATGGGGAAGAGGTACGTTTAGCGCTATTTATGCTTAACTTGATAAAGGAGTTTCGTTGAGGAAATAGCATGAAATCCTCTCAGTCTAAAACATCGCAAAGTCGGCGTCGATTTTTGCGTGATACTGTCCGAACTGCGGCAGGCGTTGGCGCAGCGGCGTGTGTGTTGGGCTTACAATCGCTGCAAAGCCAAGCTCGAGAAACTAAAGGTGTGCCTATTCGCCCACCCGGTGCTTTGCCAGAAGGCGATTTCGAATCAGCCTGTATTCGATGTGGCTTGTGTGTTCAAGCATGCCCTTACGACACATTGAAACTCGCGACATTACTTTCTCCTGTAGCCACTGGTTCACCTTACTTTACTGCACGCGATATTCCCTGCGAAATGTGTGAAGACATCCCTTGTGTGGTCGCTTGTCCGAGTGGGGCGCTGGATCCGAAGCTAACCGATATTGATGATGCTCGAATGGGTACAGCGGTTCTTATTGACCATGAAACTTGCCTGAACTGGCAAGGGCTACGATGCGACGTTTGTTATCGCGTTTGTCCGCTGATTGATGAAGCCATCACATTAGAGATGGTTCACAACGATCGAACCGGTTATCACGCCAAACTTATCCCAACAGTGAATTCCGAAGTGTGTACCGGATGTGGCAAGTGCGAACAAGCGTGCGTGTTGGATGTCGCTGCTATTAAAGTCGTCCCGACGGATTTGGCGAAAGGCAAAGTGGGCAGTCACTACAATTTTGGTTGGAAAGAGATCGACAAACCACTCGAAAATATCCTCCCTAGTGAGACGCCTGTACCGGAAGGTGCGCTTGAATCGCTAAAAGGAGGTAAGTAATGGCAAAGAACTTAGCTCAAAATGCTGGAAAAGAAGCGGTTGAAAAGCTTGGCTGGTGGCGCGCGCATCGGTTTTTGATTTTACGCAGACTATGCCAGCTCACCATCATTGCGCTGTTTATGGCTGGGCCGACATTAGGGGCTCTAACTGGTAATCTCTCATCGAGTATGTTGTTCGACACCGTGCCTTTAAGTGACCCGTTGATAGTGCTTCAAGCTTTGGCGACAGGCCATGTTCCGGAGTTTAATGCGCTGTTAGGCGTAGTGATTGTCGTGGTGTTCTACGCGATTTTAGCGCCGCGCGCATTTTGTGCGTGGGTGTGCCCGTTAAATATCGTGACAGATTTGGCGGCTTGGCTGCGCAGAAAGCTCAACATTAAAGCGAGCTACCGTTGGTCTCCTACTATTCGTTATTGGCTGATCCCTGTTTTGATGTTGGGTAGTGCTCTGTCAGGCGCGATTCTTTGGACATGGTTAGATCCAGTGGCGGCACTGCATCGCGGATTGATGTTTGGTATGGGCGCAGGTTGGGTGTTGATCGCCCTGGTGTTCGTACTGGATTTACTTTTGGTTGAGCATGGGTGGTGTGGGCACTTATGTCCACTGGGTGCTACCTATGGCGTGATAGGCCGAAAAAGCTTGTTGCGCGTTACCGCTGTACGCCGCGAAGATTGCACCAAATGCATGGATTGCTTTTACGTCTGCCCAGAACCTGAGGTGCTTCGACAACCATTGAAAGAGGGAGATCGTCGAGTTATGGATCAAAACTGCATTAGTTGTGGCCGCTGTTTGGATGTGTGTCCAGAACATGTGTTTGAATTTAAGAATCGTCTAACAGTAAAGAATATCGATTAAGTTACGAGCCTCATCACTGGCGTTTTACCTATTTCTCTCGATATTACAACATCGCGCTTAGCCAAGGAATTGAGTGCGATGTTTATCTTCATAACAATATCCCTATGCAATATCTGCTTGGTTTGGGTTGAAAATAATAATGATATTGCGAATTTGTTACATTTGAAGCTATGATGATGCCTTCATATTTAAAGGAAACATCATGACTACCTCATCGCAAGGCTGGAGAACGCCGCAAAATTTCCTCCTATTAATTTCCATTATCGTGCCCATTGCTTTTTCTACCTGGATGGCGTTGTTGAACAACTTTGTTATCGAGAAAGCGAACTTTGATGGCGCTGATATCGGTTTACTTCAAAGTGTTAGGGAAGTACCTGGCTTTCTAGCTTTCACTGCGGTATTCGTTTTACTTTTTATCCGTGAACAACGCTTTATGCTCGTCTCTTTGGCGATGCTTACGCTTGGTACGGCATTAACAGGTTATTTTCCCACTTTATACGGTCTACTTTTTACCACCTTGTTAATGTCCACCGGTTTCCACTACTTTGAAACACTAAAGCAGTCTTTGTCTTTACAATGGCTATCGAAAGAAGAAGCCCCGGAAATGTTGGGTAAATTTATTTCTGTTGGGGCTTTGGCTTCTCTGTTTACCTACGGTGTGATTTGGGTTTCGCTCGAACAGCTCAAACTTGATTTTAAAACGGTCTACTTAATGGCTGGTGGCCTAGGTTTTGTGCTTATTTTGGTGATGGCATTCGCTTTCCCTCAATTTAAAACAAAAGTGCCTCAAAACAAGAAACTCATTCTGCGTAAACGTTACTGGTTGTACTATGCGCTCACGTTTATGAGTGGTGCTCGCCGTCAGATTTTCACTGTTTTCGCTGGCTTCTTGATGGTAGAGAAGTTTGGCTACTCTGCCGCAGACATTACCTTGCTGTTTTTGATCAACTATGTCTTTAACTTCTTGTTTGCGAAGCGAATCGGCCGCTTCATCGGCGTTGTTGGTGAGCGTAAAGCGCTGATGTTTGAGTACGTCGGTTTGATCTTCGTATTCGTCGGTTATGGTTTGGTGCAAACCGCGGAGTGGGCTGCTGCATTGTATGTTGTCGACCATTTGTTCTTCGCGCTAGCGCTTGCTATCAAAACCTACTTCCAAAAAATTGCCGATCCTGCCGATATGGCGTCGACCGCTGGGGTTGCGTTTACTATTAACCATATTGCGGCGGTTGTGATACCCGTTACGTTTGGTGTGATTTGGCTGGTTTCTCCTGCTAGCGTATTTTACATCGGTGCAGGTATGGCGGCTGTGAGCTTACTGCTGTCACTCAATATTCCAGCGAAGCCAGAAGAGGGCAATGAGACCCGCTTATTAAAGTGGAGCTAAGTTGGTACTTACTATCTAGTAATAGAATTTAATTACTGTTAATAGCTTCATTGAATTGGGTGCTTAGGCACCCCTTTCTTTATCCTCATGTTGTTTCTTCTATGGTTGTACATATCTATTGGGTCCGTTAGGGTTTTATACCTAAGTATGTTGAAATTGCTCGGGTACAACATGAGTCGAAACGCTAAGGAGGGTTTTACAGTGCAGGTACATGGCAGGGAGTTGGATTTAGATCTAGGAAACCGTCACGTCGTTATTCAACGTCGCTATGAGGCGTTAGGTGCTGCCAACGATCTGCTCATAGCTATTTGGTTTTTAATTGGTAGCTTTTTCTTTTTGAATGATTCGTTGATTGAAAGCGGGACTTGGCTGTTCATCGTAGGCAGCGCGCAGTTGATCATTAAGCCCCTGATAAAACTGATGAGTTTAGTTCATGTTGGTCGCTTAAATAAGCAACTTTCTGGCACATCAACGAGCCGCTGAGATTACACGCCTATTTTGAACCTGCAAGCAAGAGGCTAATGAGCGGGTTATCGAGGGGAAAGAGGGAAACATAACGTGGTCACAACACTAACCACGTTATGTTCAGTTTGAAGCTTCAGAATTTAAAACGGATACCAGAACAGTTGTGTGTCCATAACACGCTTGCTGATCGCAGCAATCACTATCACCGCAATCACCGCCATACAGATCATATCGGCTTTGGTCAGTGGTTTTAAGCTGTACCAAGTGCGAGATGAGTGACGGCCAAAACCACGCAGTGTCATCGCGTTTGAGATTTGGTCGGCTCTGTCCAAACTAGAGAAAATAAGAGGGCCAAGAACCTTCGCCACGTTCTTCATACGAGTGAACAACGGAGCCTTCTTACTCAGTTCTACTCCGCGTGCTTGTTGCGCGTGCATGATGTTAACAAAGTCCTTTTTCACTTCCGGCAAGTAGCGCAGCGTTAAGCTCACGGCATAGGCGATTTTGTAAGGCACACCCAAGCGGTTCAAGCTGGCTGAAAACTCCGTCGGGTGAGTGGTAAATACAAACACTAACGCGATTGGGAACATGCTGAAGTATTTCAACGTCACTGTTACTAGATAAAACAACGTCTCTTGAGTGAGCGAGTAATTACCGGCTAATGAGAGTAAAACCGTTGATGAGCCCATGAACTCAGTACCTTGTTGCGGTGCTAACGCGAACATAAACAGGGCATTGATCAGTAATACCGTGCCAGTACCGAATAATAGCGGTTTGTAGACATGAAATGGCACTTTGGTCATTTTCAATAAGCCCAAACCAAGCACGATCAACAGTGCAATGATTCGCAAGTCAAACGTGGTCAACACCACCGTTACCCAAGCAATGAAAAGCAAGAACTTAGTAATGCCATTCAACTTATGAAGTGGCGATTGGGTATCGATGTAGTTGATACCAAACTTCATCTTATTGTCTTTCATGCCACCGCTTTCTCTGGTTGGTTTACTTCGCTGCTTTTTTGTTGGCGGTGCGCTTTTTCTACATTGATAAAATGCTGCATAAAGCCATTGGTGTCTTCGATGCCAACTTTCGTAGCCAACTCAAACAGACTTGTTGTGGTGAGGTTTGCTTGGTCTAGTAGCTCTGGACTGCTGAATACCTGCGTCATTGGTGCATCCGCGACTAATTTACTGTCTGCAATCACGATAGAGCGTGTGGTGTATTCCAGCACTAAATGCATGTCGTGGGAGATGATCATCACGGTTACGCCCAACTCGCGATTGAGCTTTTCGATGAAACTCAGCATAGACGTGTAGTTCCGGTAGTCCTGACCTGCCGTCGGTTCATCAAGGATCAGAAGCTCTGGTTCCAAGACCAAAATTGACGCAATGGTTACGCGCTTTTTCTGGCCGTAGCTCAATGCTTCGATTGGCCAGTGACGGTATTTGCTCAAACCGCACAGCTCAAGGACTTCAAGTACTTTAGCTTCGATTTGTTTCTCCTCAATGCCACGATTACGGAGGCCGAAGGCCACTTCGTCGAAAATCATGTGATGGGAAATCATGTGATTCGGGTTTTGCATCACCACGCTCACTTTCTGGCTGCGCTCGAAGATGGTCAGTTCGTTAAGATCTTGACCATTCATGCTCATTGAGCCGCTATCCGCTTCAATAACGCCCATAATCAGTTTGGTGATGGTCGATTTACCCGAGCCATTTTTACCAAGTACAGAGACAAACTCGCCACGCTTGATGTCAAAACTCACGTCTTCTAACGCGTTTTTCTCACCGTCGTAAGAATAGGTGAGGCCACAGACTTCAAGTAAAGTCTCGGCTGGTGTTTTAGGTCGTTGTGCTGTTGAACCATCAAACCATGCTTGTACTGCTGGTTTATATTGCTCTAACGGTAATGTGGTTAAGCTAGAAGGTTTTGCATCGCCCTCAATCGCGCAGCCTGCTTCTTTCAGAGCTGAAATATAAAGCGGTTCGCGGATGCCGTAATCTTCTAGCAGAGGCGACGCTAAAATTGCATCTGGTGTTGTATCGGCAATGATTTCGCCGCTTTCCATCAAGATAATACGGTCAACTGAGCGATGCAGAACGTCCTCAAGACGATGCTCAATGATTACGATGGTTTTGCCCGTTTCGCGGTGTAGATCATCGATGATCTCGATGGTTTTTTTACCCGTTTTAGGGTCAAGCGCAGCTAGTGGTTCATCAAACAAAAGGATATCGACGTCATCGACGAGAATGCCCGCCAAAGAAACACGCTGTTTCTGTCCGCCAGATAAATCGTGGGGAGAGCGATCTAACATCTGTTCCAAGTCGACCATTTTGGCCGTGGCTTTGACCAATGGGTACATGTCGATGTTAGAAGTTAGCTGGTTTTCCAGCGCAAATGCGATGTCTTCGCCAATGCTCAAGCCGACAAATTGGCTGTCCGTATCTTGCAGTACGGTGCCAACTTGTTCAGTGTATTGGTGCATGTCGAAAGGGGCGGTGTCTTGACCATTGATGGTCAATGTTCCACTGGTTTCCCCTTTGATTGCGTGTGGGATCAGTCCGTTAAGACATTGCCCAAGGGTAGATTTACCACTACCACTTGGACCGATAATGACGATTTTCTCTCCTTTCTCTATCCTTAGATTGATATTTTTTAGCGTCGGTTTGTCCAGCGACTCATATCTAAAAGAGAAGTTAGAAAATTCGATTGTCATTCGACATTAAGCCTCTGTTAAGTTACGGCTTTGCTTGTTACGTTTAGCGACAGACTTAAGAATGAAGAAGCCAACAATAGCAATAAGAATGGTGTTACCGATCGCGATAATAGAAAGCTGGGTAAACACTTTAGTGAACGGTTCTGCGTATAAAATCGTGTCGAGGAATGCAGAGCAACCGTAACCAAATACGTTGCCTAATAGCGCAAGTACTACGAATAACGCGAAGTCTTTCATATTGAAATCGCCTTTCTCTAAACGGTAGCGCGTTAGAGAAGGGAATAGACCAATAATCAAACCAACAATACCTGAACCAAGTACCCAAGTGAGCCATACGCCCCAACCTGCGAATAGGTCAGTGACCCAGTGGCCAATAAAACCAACCAAAAAGCCAACAAGTGGGCCAAATAGTACTGAGAACAATGCTAATACTGCCATGACTGGTTTTAGCGTTGTGTTTGCAAACACAGGGATGCCAAACATAGGTAGGCCACCGATGCCGTAAAGAGCAGCACCGATTGCAATAACCACAACGGTTTTAGCAGAAAGATTCATAGATAACCTCAGTTCAATGGTCGATTTTAAAGAACGTTCATTTATATTGTTGGAAAGCACTGGTTATTTGATTGTGTAACATATATACAAAACAACCAAGTTGCTTATTGTTTGCTCTATTTTTCTTCAGGAAATGTGTGATTTGATTCACGTATCCCTTTGACTGGCTTTGTTTTTTAGCAAGCATTAAAAATAAGGCGCGCATTATACAGAATATTGATAAAAGTGGGAATGCTATCTGTCTGGATGGCTAGAATGAAATCGGAGGCTGATTGTCAGCCCCCGATTACACTTTATGATGCTATTTTTGCCGATAAATGAATGAGCTAGCAGTTCATTAATGGTCTAGGTACAAATAGTTCTGCCAGCTCTTCATGCGAATCAGCACTTTGCGCATCACTGACACGTGAGTAAAGCTGTCTGAATAAACGGCGACTTCAACCGCGGTACCCATTGGCAGGTGGTATTCGCTCAAATCGTCCGTGATTTTCAGCTTCGTAAATACACGTCCGCTTGTGCGCAGGGCATCGGTACCAAGCAGAGCACCTCTGGCTTGAATTTGGCTTTCACCAATAGCTGGAATCACGTCGATGACTTCGCCACGGAATACCTTGCCCGGTATCGCACGGAACATAAACTCCGCTTCAAAGCCTGCCTTCAAACGTTGTAGCGAGTTTTGTCTGAACGCCGCGGTGTACGTAATGTCTTCGGTATGCACGAAGGTCATTGCAGGGGCAAGCGGCAACGGCACAGCCATCACACCAGGGCGCAAAGCCAATTGCGTAACGTAACCATCGGTTGGCGCACGAACGACGGTTTGCTCAAGGTTGAACTCTGCTTTACGTAGCTCAGCGAGTAGTTGCGCGACTTGGGTATTCTCACCGCCGATTTCCGACTCTAATGCGATCTGTGCTTGCTCTTGCTGCAAAATGGCGACGTCTAGCATGGCTTCTGCCGCTTTGTACGCTTGGCGTCGAGTATCTAAATCTTGTTCCGTAAACGCGCCGCGATCAAAGCCCCTTTGATATCGGCTAAATTCTCTTTGTGCTTTATCTCTATCGGCTTGCGCTTTCAAAACCGCCGCTTCTGCTTCTCTCAAGTCAGACTCTAAACCCAACGCGCCTTGGTTTGCTTCTTTCACTTTCGCTTCAAGGCGTGCGACTTCCGCTTCAAAAGGCACAGGGTCGATTTTGAAAAGAATATCGCCGGTTTTGAGCGGTTGGTTCGCTTGAACGGGCACTTCCACAACGCGGCCACGTACACCAGAGACGATAGGCGTAGTTGGGAACACTTGGTTACCTAACTGAGTAAATGGGTGGTTGTAGTTCATAAGAAGGACGAGTGTGCCCACCAACACTACGCCGCCAAGTACGGCTGTAGGTACGGTCCATTTGTTCAAAGGAATATTAAAGACTTTAAAAATGGCGATACAAAGGGCTGTGTAAGTCAGAATCAGCAATAAATCCATTATTCGTCCTCTTTACTTTGTTCAGTCAAAGGCCTTTGCTGAATCTTTTGTTGTTTCAACATCGATACTTCGTTTTTGAGTTCGTTGACTTCGTCGATGAGCTCTTCAAGACGGTGATGAATGTCGTGCGTTTCTTGCTCAAGTTGTTTGAAGCCCCAGCCTCGCTCCTTGCGCCACAATGTTGCCCATATCCATAAAAATGGCCACAGTGCATGTAAAGTGAAAAGGCTAACCCAGCCTGCGTAATGAATTGCGTCTTGATGAGGGTGTTCGCGTTCTTTAGCAATTTCATACGGAATATCATGAATAACGATAATCCCGTAGAAGATCACTAAAGCAACGAAGATGAGTAACCCAAGTGCAAAATAGTCTAGAAACATCTTACCTGCCTGTGCTTGTTACCTAATGGAAAATCTTACGTAAATGAACAGTTTAAGTATTTGTCTTAACTATCGTTCAATCAAGTTATTTTGTACTTGAATTATGTTTATGCGATATCCGTATCGATTGCTATTCGGGGACAATAAGAAGTGAAGGCGACTATATTCAAACTAAGTAGTACTAAAGGAAGGAATAGAGAATAAAAGCCACGGTTATGCCCCAAGTGAAGGTTGGGGCATGGTTTAAAGTTCGGTACAGACTTGGTTTCGGCCATTGGCTTTGGCGCGGTACAAGGCTTTGTCGGCGCGGTAGAAGGTACGTTGGGTATTCTCTCCTTCTCGATGTAAGGTAATCCCGATCGATACGGTCAACCCCCGCTCGCCAAGAATATCGTCCCAACCATATTGATAAATGCGTTCGCGGTAATTCTCGGCATGCATTTCTGCCCGTTCTAGATTGCTATTCTCTAGAATGACAAGAAACTCTTCACCGCCAAAGCGAACGCAAGAAGCGCCTTTAAATTTGAAGTATCCTGCTAATTCTTGAGACACACGTTTAATCGCTTTGTCTCCAACAAGGTGACTGAGCTCGTCATTGATGGACTTAAAGTGGTCAATATCGATGACCATCAACGCAAATTCAGTATCGTGCAAAAGCAGGTCTTTGAGTTTGACTTCTAACCAACGTCGGTTGTGCAAAGAGGTTAGCGGGTCAGTAAAGACATCTTGCTGTAGTTGAGCGACCGTATTCTTATGTTGTTTGGTGGTTTCCTTGAGTTCTTTGTTTTCAAGTTCTGACAAAATGAGTTTGAGCTGTAGCTCAAAACGAGAAAGTCGACGTAATTGAGTAGAACCCAATTCACCAATGGGAATGTGTTTGACTAGGTCAGATTCAATGCGAAACGCCTTTTTTTCACAGTTTAATGCTTTCTGAAATAACCCTTGAGAAGCGTAAACTTGACTCATTGCGTTGTAAAAATGCTGAGCGACAAGAGGAGACGAGTGCTTCTGAATTCGTTTACCGATAGAGTCCAGCACTAAGTTGGCTAAAGAGATGTGTCCGACACCGTTTAGACAATATGCGGTCTCGATTTTGACCATCGTGGATAACCAGTACGTGGTAGCACTGCCCGTCGTATACTGAACATTAGAGATAGCAAGCAATGCGTTAGGGTAATCCTCTTGCAAACGATGCAGTTTGGCTCGGTAGAGATGAATTTGCGCAGCAAGGTTTTTATCACTGACGAGGATACTTAGCTCTTCACACTCACTCAATAATTCTTGTGCGTCTGCGGTACGGTTCAAACTGATGTAACAGGCAAGCATGTAAAGTTTGTAGCGCAGACGTAGGGAGCGACTGCTAATGGCGTGATCGATCGCATCGATTTTTTGGTAATAACGCAAGGCGCGATGGTGATCCCCATAGGCATCGCACAAATTGCCCATTCCAATAATAGCCAGTACGTACTCATCAATATAGCCATATTCGACGGCGATATTCGTTGCAGCGACATACTCGGTTAATGCTGCGTTGTAGTCACCTACTTCTACTAAACGATCACTCAAGCTTGCTTTTACAGACAGAATATCTTCTACATCGTCGGGTAAAACGAGCAACTCAAGGGCTTGTCGTAGTTCTTCGATGCTGTCGTTGAGCTGTTTAATTTCTCGTCGATACTCGGCACTAATGATATAGCAATGTGCTTTTTCTCGGTTCGTGGATGCAATATGTAACCCGATGTGCTCCCACAGCGTAATCGCTTCTTCACCAGAGACGGAAGAAGGATCGATGCCTGCGTCAGTAACCTTGCTAAGCAGTTGTTCCATGCTTCATTACCTCAATATAGCTTTCTTCGAGTTGCTCTAAAGTGAATGGGAAGGTCAGGATATCTTGCAAATACAGTATCGGTTTGGGACCTTTTAGCCCGCGACGTTTCCATGGATAGATGTCTAACATTGCCTGAACCGTACGATAGACATCTTCTGCTGCTTGACCTTTCTCTGCAATTAACATAGCTAGTCTGTCACTGGAAATTCGTGAGATGAGATCACTTGAGGTCGTCAATGCATGAACTAGCTCAGTACAAACATCGAGAAATTCGGGGTTTGCATGCTGAATCATAATGATCGCGTGGTTGGAGCGTTTGAGCTCTGTTTTAAACAGAACTAACTGTTCCCACCAGTAGGTCTCGGACACAACATTAGAAAACTGTTTTTCAGGGTCATACTCATGTTGAGAACGGATTCGATTAATCAGCTTACGCGCTCGTTGCTCTAGCTGGCGTTTGGAGCCGCGTGCTTTATCCATACTGACTCGATGAGTCTGTTCTTTGAGCATTTTAAGTGCATGTTTACGGTATTTTTTAAACGCGTTAAACGCCGATTCAAAATCACCTTGCTCTTCAGCGACTCGAGATTGCTGAAAGCAGATCTGACTTAGTAGCTCGCCGTTGTCAAAACTAAGCGCGGACTCTTCTGCTGCGAGTAGTAACTTTGCTGCACTATCCGTATTTTTGCGCAAGAGTTCGAGCCTTGCGCGGCTAATAAACGAGTGTGCCTTCATCCAAATGAGATCATGTTCAATAGCGAGTTTATGGGCCTTTTGTGTGGCTTCTTCTGCGGCATCAAGGCGTTCTAGCCCAAGTAGCGCTAGGCCTTTAAAGTCCCAGATCTCGGCTTGCCATGTGCTGTCATCATGATCTTTTAGTACTTCGGTTGCACCATCCAGCACAGTTAGCATTTCGACAAACTTATTCAGTAAGTAATAGTCCCAAGCCAACAGGATACGAGCTTTGCCTTCCAACCAAGCAATACGGACGTTGTTTGCCACTTTAACGGCCAACTCATGAGTGGAAGCGGCAAGTTGATGCTCATTTGTGATGCGCCATACGTTGCCAAGCCCAATTAGAGATTCGATTTGAATTTCAATATCATCAACGAGGGCGGATTGTTCGAGTGCATTAATCCAATATTGTTGGGCTGAGTAATACTTTGCTTGTCCCCAATATTGAAGAGCAAATAAATGAAGAATTTCGGGCAGGTGGTCGTCGGTTTCAAGTTGAGTTTGCTTGCTATAGGCGTCTTTGACTAGCTTTAAGCCTTGTCGGTAATCCATTAGGCACCAACAGCACTGCGCCATTATCAACAATGCTCTGATTTCACCATCCACAAATAAAATTTGCTCCGCGCGGATACGGTATTGCTGCGCAATACTGAAGGTGTGTTCAGGGGCCGTTTTTATTTGGCCTTTAAGCTTTTTGAGCTCATCTTCTAGCTGAATTTGGTTTTTATCCAACGTTCACATCCATGACTATCGAACTGGAATTCACACCTAATATTAAGTGGTTAGATGCATGTTTTATTACCAAAACGATGCGGATAACGCTTTGGTAAACGATTAGGTGCCGTAATGTATACTGTCACAGCCCCTAATTACTACATCTAAATACCAATAGTTACGATAGGAGCTGTTTGATGGTCAAAGGAGCATCAGTGACTTCTAGCCTTTGTGCGGCGGTAAGGCCCTGCTTATCCTGATAGCACAAATTATGCCAAGCTCTGAATATATCTAAAAGAGGTAAAATTCCAGCAGGTCGTAATTTGCGACGTGGCTCGTTAATGAAGCTTTCGAAAAGGATCTGGAAGCGATTTTGATAGAACTGCACATGGCGAGTTGTTGCAACGTTAAACCATTTCTCGGGCTCATTTCTATCACCTGCAAGGTAGCAAATGCCTTTGTGGCTTTCGTCTTGAGTGGAGATCGCCCAGCGATCTCGCCACCAGCTCATATAGGCGATATCGACCTTGCCAAAAGGTGTGCTCATGTCCCAATTTGCATCTTCTTCTACGTACATCAAGTCGACATTTTTCTCTTTAATTCGAGACAAACAAACGCTCAGTGCTGCCGAACGTAGTAGGGGATCTTGAGGCATATATAGAGATACACGTTTGTTGGGGCAACACATATCAAGTACATGCAGGTAATGAGCGTATGATGTGTAAGGCGGACGAACTAATGCACCTTTAGATGGGTAATGGAATACGGAAAGATTACCAAGAGGATCTTCCACGTTACCGCGAGCCAAAATGGTTTGGTATTTTTGGTCAATACGCTCACGCAGGAGGTTCGAAGGTTCCGCTGGCGGTTCACTTGCTTCCGCTGTGTACTCTTGGGAAACAAAACGAGAGACCTCGTCGTACGGGTTATGGTCTAGCGTGGCGATTGGCTCTTCATCAGCAGAATAGTTCACATGTTGACAAAGAATATAGCCAGAGTGGGCTTCACCAGAAACAATCCAGTAGACACCATTATTGCTGTTTGGCTGCAACGCAACATAATTTGAGGCCAATTCATAGTGCGTTGCGTGGTTTACCCAACGAGCATCAATAGTGGCTAATTTACGGCGACAGCGACTCGCAATATGATCAACATGATCGTAAAAGGTTTTCGGGTTGATACTGAGTTTTCGGCAGATCTCGCGCACAGAGTAACCAGTAAACAATAAGCCCATTAAATTCTCTTGGAATTGTAGCTTCTTGTTCGCGCCTGACCATTTATCAACAAAGGTACTTTGACACGCTTTACAACGGTAACGTTGACGATCGCCGCTGTAACCGAAAGCGTGGTAGAGGTGTTTATGTGTGTGGACGGATAGTCCAAAGTTCTCGCAATCATCATTGCGGCACGCAGGCAACCCGTCACTGTGGACGTGTCGCAGGCGATGAAGTTCGTTAACTACATCGCGATTGTTAAGTAAGGGGGGGAAAGCTCCACATTCACGGCATACCATCGCCGGACGTTTAGGGTTAGCATGTTGCAGAACGTAACGCTTTGCATCACTCAATCCAAAGTTGTCACACGCCAATGTTTTACAAAAGTTGAGTTGTAACCCATCTGCGTCTTTTGGCAGTTCGCCGTTAGACACAATCGCCCCCTCGGGATAATTCGGGCAGCCAGCAATAACTCTGGCTGCAAATTATTACTTACTACTTGTTCTTAGATGTTGATTGCGGTTTCTAGCGCAACTTTCATCATGTCGTTGAACGACTTTTGACGCTCTTCTGAGCTTAGTTTTTCGCCACGGATGATGTGGTCAGAAACCGTTAGGATAGTTAACGCCTTCGCACCTAGGTCTGCAGCAACACCGTAGATACCAGCCGCTTCCATGTCTACACCTAGGATGCCTAGTTTTTCCATCTTCTCGAAGATGTCAGCTTCTGGTGTGTAGAACAGGTCTGCAGAGAATACGTTACCAACTTTCACTGGTACTTGTTGAGCACGCGCTTGGTTTACCGCTTCTTCTAGAAGGCCGTAGTCAGCGATTGCAGCGAAGTCGTGGTTGTTGAAACGGATACGGTTTACTTTAGAGTCTGTAGAAGCACCCATACCGATAACAACGTCCATTAGGTTAACGTCGTCACGTACCGCACCACAGCTACCTACACGGATTACGTTTTTCACGCCGTATTCTGCGATTAGCTCGTGTACGTAGATACAGCAAGAAGGGATACCCATGCCGTGACCCATAACAGACACTTTTTTGCCTTTGTAAGTGCCAGTAAAGCCGAACATGTTACGAACGTCACAAACTTGCTTCACATCTTCAAGAAACGTTTCTGCGATGTATTTAGCACGTAAAGGGTCGCCTGGCATTAGAACCGTTTCAGCGAAATCACCTGGTTGTGCATTGATGTGTGGGGTTGCCATAAGTGCTCTCCAAAGTTTTGTTTTGATAAAACGCCTCTAGTATAGAACGCTATTACCAATTCTGTTGAACTTGTTCGTTTTCGTTGAAGCAATAATATCGGGACGTACAGTAGCCCCTTGAGAGCTTAGTCACAAAAACCACGCTTTTAGAAACCATGAACATCATTGATAACTAAATCTGTTGAAAGCAAAAGAGCAATCGATTCGCTTTTGAGCGATTTGTCGATTGCGCGCACAAAATGGACTCTGAGAACATCAAAAACTTTTGAGAAAGCGCTGATCGAAATGCTCTTGAGAAGAGTAAAACGATTAAATTGTACAATTTATTTTCTTGTACAATCTGAAAAGCCTTGCTATAAGTTATACAACAAAACATTTTGTATAGGGATGCGTCATCATGGAATCTTCAATCAAAGTAGGTATCAGTTCTTGTGTTTTGGGTGAACGAGTTCGTTTTGACTCTGGTCATAAAGTAAGTAACTTTGTGACTAAAGAGCTCAGCCCATATTTTGACTTTGTTTCGGTATGTCCCGAAGTGGGCGTCGGAATGCCAGTGCCGCGACCAACAATTCGTTTGATTTCCGAAGAAGAGCGTGTGGCGCTGGTAGAAACTAAAAATCCAGAAAATGACCATACCGATAATATGCTTGCTTACTCTGCTAACAAAGTGGAGGAACTACAAAGCGAGCAACTTTGCGGTTACATCGTCTGCGCCAAGTCTCCAACTTGCGGTATGGAGCGCGTCAAGGTTTATAGCAAAAATAACGCAGCGAAAGAGGGCGTCGGCTTGTACACACAAACGCTGATGAAAAAAATGCCTTGGTTGCCCGTCGAGGAGGATGGTCGACTCAACGATCCTGTATTAAAAGAAAACTTTATTACCCGAGTATTTTGCCTGAACGACTTTTATGACTCGATGGACGGAGAGCCAACTCGAGGCAAAATTATCGATTTTCATTCGCGCTATAAGTTGACCTTGATGGCGCATCACCCTGAGTCATACCGCTCTCTTGGTCGTTTAGTTGCCGATGTCGCTAGCTATGAAATCGAAGAATTCTATCGAGAGTATCGCTTAGGTCTTATGAAGGCACTTGCGAATCGTGCTAGCCGAAAAAACAACACTAACGTACTAATGCATTTACAAGGGTATTTTAAGCGCGCTTTAACTAAAGACGAAAAAGAAGAATTAGCAACAGTAATTCATGACTACCGCACTGGTACATTGCCATTATTAGCACCGTTGACATTGATTAAGCACTACTTAAACACTTACCCAGATGAGTATTTAGCAAAACAGAAGTTTTTAGAACCGTATCCGCAGGAGATGAGATTACGCTATGGTTTGTAGTTCAGAAGAAAAACTATACGCGATCCGAGATGTCGCAGAAATCACGGGTGTGAAGCCAGTTACGCTGAGAGCTTGGCAGAGAAGATACAATTTGATCCAGCCTCAGCGAACAGAAAAAGGGCACAGACTTTATCGACAGCAAGATCTCGATACGATTCGTGAAGTCCAGAGTTGGCTCGCGAAGGGGATTGCAATCGGTAAAGTAAAGGGACTTTTGGGAAAAAGTGCTGACGTAGAAGTCAACAATGAAGTTCGTACTCTCGAAGAAGTAGAGACCATGTTATCAGCACTTTCGAAACTGAATCGAGGCAAAGCGGAGAGCTTACTTGCCTCTGTTCTCAAAGAGTATCCATTGAACTTGGTTATTGAACAATTTATCGACCCTGTATTTGACGCGCTGGAGATGGTTAAAGGATCGCTGAGATCGTTGCAGATGGGGTTATTTCAAACTTGTTTGATCACTCGTCTTGCCCTTGTTATCGACTCTGAAAACAAAGCCGCTTCCAAAGGGAAGTGCTTGCTTATCAGCTTTGAACAACATAGGGAAGCAGAGAGCTGGATTCAAGCAGCGAAGTTGTGTGAGCAAGGGTATCACACGACGTTGATCGACAAAGTTGATGATGTCTCTGGTTTACTGGAGCACGAAGTTGTTGATAGCTACTCGCTCATTTACCTGTTTTCCAATAAAGCGCTGGCAGCTAAGCAAGTGGAGTCCATCAAAATGCTTCAAACACGTTTTGGCGAACGTATTGGATGTTCTGAAGTGATTGAGAAACTGCACCTAACAGAGTAGACGAAACGAAGGAGACACCATGATCTTAGTATGGTTTCGACGTGATTTACGAACGTTAGACCACACCGCACTTAAAGCGGCGTTAGATTCAGGTCAGCCTGTTGTCGCTTGTTTTATCGCGACGCCAGAGCAGTGGCGAGAACACCACATGGCGCCGATGCAGGCGGATCTCATTGCTCGTCGTTTAGAGTATCTCAACGACGAGTTGGAAAGCCTGAATGTGCCTTTTTTATATAAAGAGGTGCCGTCGTTTTCTGATTGTACCGAAGTGATTAGTGAATGGGCGAAAACACTTGAAGCAACGTCTATTATGGCGAATATTCAATATGAAGTGAATGAACGAGAGCTCGATGCACAAGTGAGTGAGGCGCTAGCTTCCCATGATATCGATTTTGAACTGTTTCACGACAAATGTGTGCACCCACCAACGACGGTTCTCAATAAGCAAGGTGAGTATTTTAAGGTATTTACACCATTCAAACGTGCTTGGTTGACGCAGTTTCAAATGCCAACGGTAACAAAGCCTCACGAACAAGTGCCGCTAAGCAGCAAACTATTGGAACAATTAGAGCCGATTCGATTTAGTTCAGACTTCACGTTTAGCTATCCTCGAGAGTCCAGCGAGAATTGGTTTGCTTCGACCAATGATGTTTTAAAGCAGCTTAGGGAATTTGCTCGTGAGCGCAGTGATGCTTACAAGGAAGATCGAGACTTTCCGGCTATTGATGGCACCAGTCAACTGTCTCCCTATCTTGCGATTGGTGCATTGTCACCAAGGCAATGTATTGCTCGCTTGTATGCTGAAAACCAACAAAATGACCTAACAGAAGGAAAAGCAACTTGGTTGAGTGAGATCATTTGGCGTGAGTTTTATCAGCATCTGTTGGTTTTCGAACCAAAGCTCGTTAAAGGCAAAGGCTTTATCGACTGGGAGGATAAAATTCAGTGGTCTTATGATGAGCAAGCTTTTGAGCGATGGAAGGCTGGAGCGACAGGGTACCCGATCGTCGATGCAGCAATGCGTCAGCTCAACCAAACAGGCTGGATGCATAACAGGCTTCGCATGGTTGTCGCGAGCTTTCTCACCAAAGATTTACACATTGACTGGCGTTGGGGCGAAGCGTACTTCATGAGTAAGCTGGTGGACGGTGATTTCGCAGCAAACAATGGTGGTTGGCAGTGGTCTGCATCGACGGGTTGTGATGGGCAGCCGTACTTCCGTATTTTCAACCCGATAAGCCAAGGTGAGAAATTTGACTCTGATGGCCAATTCGTGCGCCACTGGGTGCCTGAAATCAAAAGTGTGCCAAACAAATACATCCATAAACCTTGGACTTGGGAGGGATTTTCTTTACTGGAATATCACAAGCCGATGGTTGATCACAAGACAGAAAGAGAGATAACCTTACGGCTCTTTAAAAGTGCCAAGGAATAAAGTGAAATGCTTAGCAAAAAGCGATCAATGAGTTTCGCAAAACGTACGCTGTTATCTGTATCGTTATCTTTAGCGAGTGGTTTGTCATTCGCAAAAATGTACGAGCTACCAGAGGATGGCAGTCGTTTAATTGGTCGCCTTGAAAACCACGTCGTGCAAGAAGGCGAAACCATGGCAAATATTGCCAAGCACTACGATGTCGGGATGCTAGGTTTAATGGCGGCAAATAAAGGCGTGGATCCCTTCTTGCCAGAAGAGGGACACGTTCTTACTATTCCAACACAACTGATCCTCCCAGATGTACCCCACAAAGGCATCGTCATCAATTTAGCGGAATTGCGCTTATACTACTTCCCGAAAGGGGAAGATATTGTGCATGTATTCCCCGTGGGAATCGGGCGAATTGGGCGAGACACCCCGGTGATGACAACGCGTATTAGCCAAAAGCGTCCAAACCCTACGTGGACGCCGCCAGCCTCGATTCGTGCCGAGTACAAAGCGAAGGGCATTGACTTGCCAACCGTTGTACCTGCCGGTCCAGACAACCCGCTTGGCATGTTTGCATTGCGTTTAGCCTACGGAAATGGTGAATACCTTATTCACGGTACCAACAAAGACTTTGGCATCGGTATGCGCGTCAGCGCGGGTTGCATTCGTATGGACCCGAGCGACATTGAATGGTTGTTTGAAAAAGTTCGTAACGGTGAAGAAGTGAATATCATTAACCAACCAGTGAAAGTATCACTAGAGCCGGACAGAAGTGTATTTTTAGAGGCACATGAGCCATTGACCCGCAGCAATGGTGAGAAAGATCACCTACAGGTGCCAAAAGAGTTAAAGTGGTGGCTGGATGAGTTCGGACTGAAAAATGTGAAGGCTAAAGCAGCTATTGCCGCACAGAATGGGGTTCCTGTCGAAATAACCGCGCCTTAACAGGCGTTAAGACGCGGTATCAAATCTTACTTAGTTTAATGCGTAGAGCACTCTACAATCCAGTAAAATTAACACTTAATAACTAATTTCAATACCTTAAAAACAATCCCTTTAGTATGTCTCACCGTCGACCGAGCTGCACAACCATGTATTAGAGGTGGAATCGGTTCGCTTCACGGTCAATGATACGGTTCAGAAAAACATCGTCAGTGAGTTGAGTCAGCTGCTCGGGGAATTACGAATAGCTGAGCGAAGTGAGCATCCTCTAGAGTTGGGAGAACTCTCAGCGCGTTGGTAGCAAGACGGCAGCACGACATCAGAAATACTCAAAGGGTCTTACTTTTGGAGTAATGATACATTTTTGGGGTATGACCAAAATTCGTGATTTGTTGTAGTTTCCCGTCAAGCAAGTCGACCCGATGAGCTGTAGCGAAAAAGTGTTAAACTTGATGGAGTGGGACGCGAATATTATTCAGTTCTCTGGGGAACTGAAGCGATGTTTCGCAAGCGTGTAAAGTAAGCCTTTTAGAATGCGAAAGATGCTGGCTGTCAGCAAGGTTTTACCAAGACCTTTGAGCGGTTCGACGTTAAAGCTCTTGCACAAAATGAGCGATTACCAGGCCGAGACTGGTAAATTAGTAGGATAAGAAGGAATTTGCCACTGCTTAGTCATTTAGTGCACCATTATGGCAGAACGTGTCGGTGGCGCAAAGCATGTAAATGTAAAGCAATTGTCTTTGATTCACTCTCAAGCTTACACCACTGATTCAAAAGAGTGGACTAAAGCCGTGGAGCTGAGCAGCGAGTGCTTCATTAAAAGGCTGTGGTTTGGTGCTGGCTACGGCGATGAATTTAGTGTTAACCAGATATGCCGAAGTGATCGTGACCTCAGGTAGTTTTATAGGAGTATACAAAATCACAGTAAGAGGGTACAGGCGCATATATAACTTCAAGAATCGTCAAATGGGTCCAAGGTTTGTTTAATCTCGATCTGTCTGTGCTATTGGTCCTTCTTGTAAGTTTTCAGCTAAGCCCATTTGACCGAGCGTAAACAAAGCATTGCCTATTTCGTCTAAAGTTTCATTTCCTTTTCTTTCAGGGAAGTCGTTCGCTTGGTTAAGACTTTCAGGCTCAATAATATTTTTACAAGCTACACTAGCACAACCTTGTTCATCTGCGTCAAAAAATTGAATATTTAGACCTTCGTTTGCCGCGCTTCCTGCGGAATAAATACTTACTAAGATTAAAACAGGACTGAGAAGCCGATTTTTCATTTTCTACTTTAACAATTGATTGACGACACTGCTCACACATAATTATTGCTAAGATAAGAAATACGAGTGCGTCGGTAATATTGGGTGTCTTCTTGTCGTAGGGGCATGTGTGGTGCAATTAATACGGTTTATATACCTGATTTCACCAGAGTCAAAGAAGGTAATTCTCTTGTCTGATACCTCTGTAATTATATACGCCATTTAAAGCTACTAATATAGTATTTTTAGGGACGGATAAGAAACTTGCATTGATGTCCCAAACTCATCGAGACTTACTTCTCCACGCCCTTTGAAAGGCATTTCACGTTCTATATTTAGAGATTTGACATTACTCATCACCTCCCCTATGACATTGATATTCAATCCTTCAGTGGATCATTCTAGATAAATTTTTAGTGCTATCTAAATAGGAAATAATGTCATCAAACATACTTGAGAGTTTTCCATACTTAACTTGTTAATGATTGGGACTGAATTTCTAATGCTATAGACTCCGCACAACCCATCTAGTGTCCCTTGCTTGAAGGTCTCATATTCTATCCTTACACATGCGTACCAATGAGAAATCAACGCGTGCTCTAGTGTATACGACGCTCGACTAGTTTGGTGTAAAGCTACATTTCGCCTGATTTAATTTTGAACTGAGCTTCACTGACCGTTTTTTTCCCAAATAACAAATCCATCATAGTGATTATTCGTTTATTGTCATTTCCCCATTTGTTGGTATTGGCACTGTTTGGTGCTTTGAACTCGACTTGACCAACTTTATCGTTATTTTTATATGCATTAACTTGGGCATCTGCAATAAACGTTCTAAAGTCCCAGCTCCAGCGAGATACATAAGTAAGTGTCAGTTCAGAGCTTTTAGGAGGAGTTCCAGTGCTCACAACAGTGCATTTATGAGCTGTATCCAAACACCATTCTTGCATTGAATCTAAGAAAATGTCTCGCGTTGCGTCGTCTCTTATAATAGTAATTTCTGTGCTTTGGAATTGTTCAGAGATTGCTTCTGCTGTATATTTCGGAGCAGCGCACGCTGCCAAAAGAACAGGTGAGCTAAGAATGATTAGTTTTTATACATTTTAAGTACCTTTTTATAAACCTAGAAGTCTACATAAATTTCTTTTATCTGCATAACTCCTGCAGCTTTAAGGTGTGAGCGACTCCAGTATCTCCGTAAACCAATATCCCCTTAAACACGAGACATAAAAATTAAAATCAAGTGCAATATCTGACCAAAAGACTATCAGTGATTAGCTTACCTTCGACTTCGGAGGATTCCCTAAGTAAGTTTAACGATACTCTTTGAAGTAATGCTTTTCCATTTCATTTGCTCCCTCAACCGGGATATCCAAGCCTCATACCACCGTAGTGTTGATAATATACCCATAGAAAACACCACTTGAGTCAGTTGTTTGCAGATTTGGAAGCGTATTAAGACGATAGCAAAGACAAGTCTCGTTACGAACTGATACAGGAAAAGAATTATCCTACTATTACGCTTGGTAAGCAACTTGTATGCTGTTGCAGATCCGTAGCCGAACCATGCAGAGTAACATATCATCATGGGCAATGATCGTGTTAGGGTTATGAATAACGCCTGTTTGCAAGGTACTGGCATTAATGATTTAATTTATGTTATTTGGCAGCTACGTTAGAAAGCCTGCAAGGGGCATTACACCACGCCCAAAAAACCGACGCATTCGTGCATACATGGCGACAACTATCAGAGATGAATTGTAGTAGGTTAGCTGTCATTCGCAAAAATTAAAGCGCATTTAGAGCGAGACTTGTGAGTATCAAATCTCAGCTAAAGTATGGTTCTCATCCTCCCCCAAATTCTTATGAAGAAAGTTCCATCTTGGAAGCCAGCTTAATGAGTATATATCAGGTAAGAAACCTCAATCGTTACTTTAAAGTTCTTGAGCATGATCCGTTTCAAAGGGCCATTGATGCGGGCGATGATGCCCTGTTGGATAGGATTTTCAATGAGCCAGTAAGAGCACAAGGGTTGGCTGATGTTTGGGTAGAAGAGAGTGTTGAATTTACCGCTCACTACAAGACGTCGGTAAAAATCCCGGACATATCCGTTTGGGGTGCGAGCTTGGTGCTAACGCCTCGAGCGGTCGAAGTGTTAAAGCCATACATTGAATCAGATGGTGAGTTTTTACCTATCGTGATTGATGGCGAGAAGTTTCAAGTTTTCAATGTCATGAGTTTTGGCGAAGAAGACAAGGAACACACGAAACACGAATACATTGATAAGCATCCGGTTGGCTTGGAGTCGCTTAAGTTTGTTGAGTCTAGCGTTGCAGATAAGTACGTTTTTAAGTCATTGATGGAAGGGTGTGAGTTGTTGTATTGCGATGACAAGCTAAAGAACTTGTGTAATGAACATGACTTGCGTGGTGTTGAATTCGATTTAGATCTATTGGATATATTCGGCTACTAATCAACGGTTTTAGCGTGACTCACCATTTAGTGCTTCACATAGCCTGGTCACATAAGTGATAGCAACAATAAAACAAAATGGCGACATAGTACATGTCGCCATTTTTGTTTTTAATGGCAACTAACTGATAGTTAATGACATTTTTATCTTGTTTGTCTTACTTAGTGTAAGACTGAGCGATGTTATCGATACGCTCGTTAGCACGCTCAGCTTCTTCTTGAGCAGCCATTGCTGCTGCACCTGATTTTTGAACGTCAGATTGAAGAGCTTGTACGTCTTGGCTTAGTTGGCTAACTTGGTTGCTTAGTTCGTCTAGTTTTGCTGCATTTGCTGTTGCTGCGTCATCAGAAGAAGCACAACCTGCTAGTAGAAGTACTGAAGTTGCTGCAGCTGCGATCAACGTTTTGTTCATATAAGAACTCCTTGCTTATAGTGAAAGTCTCGCCACCAACTATTATTTTATACAGTAGCGAGGTTAAATGTGGATACATTTTATCAGTACATGATGTAGCAAAAGTCAAAAAAACCCAAGAATTTCATGGAGTACCTGACGTCAACTTTTACCTGAGCTTAACAAAGGTGAGTGAATTATCATCTCCCTTATTCCCACAACAGTTCTCATAGCAGGTGTTTTTGCCACGTTCCTGATATCAATAATTTAGACGATATTGACACAAATGAAAGTTTCTCGGCGCAAATAACTGCCATTTACGCAGTTTTATTGGAGAACGAGAGGCGCACCTTGAGCTTGCTTTTCTCTAAATCTTAAGCAAAGCAGCTGACCAACAAAGCCAGGGTATGTTCTTAATTGAGCCGCAAAGGATGTTTTGTTTTCATCCGTGGGAATTAGTTTGTGTGATCTCTATCTATACTCCTATGATTTGCGGTATTATACCGAGCTTTATTTTTTTGCTGCGTTAGAGCGGAAACGACATTACAGAGCGCTCAGACGCTGACTGATTTATTGGAGAATACTTTGCAATTTAAAGATCTAGGCCTAGACAACCGATTGTTGAAGAACCTAAAACACTACGATTTTAAAAAACCAACTGACATTCAAAAGCAGGCTATTCCTGTTGCGATTGCAGGCAAGGATTTATTGGCATCTTCGAAAACGGGTTCGGGCAAGACTTTGGCGTTTGTATTACCAATGCTTCACAAGTCTTTAAAGACAAAATCGTTTTCTGCCAAAGACCCTCGCGCAGTTATTCTTGCTCCCACTCGTGAGCTAGCGAAACAAGTGTATGGTGAGCTTCGCTCTATGCTTGCTGGCCTATCTTATGAAGCTGCATTGATTTTGGGTGGTGAGAACTTTAATGATCAAGTGAAAGCACTGCGCCGTTACCCGAAATTCATCGTGGCGACACCAGGACGTCTGGCTGACCACTTAGAGCACCGCTCGCTTTACCTTGAAGGTTTGGAAACGCTGATCCTTGATGAAGCAGACCGTATGCTGGATTTGGGCTTTGCACCTGAGCTTCGTCGTATCCATAAAGCAGCTAAGCATCGTCGCCGTCAAACATTAATGTTCTCTGCAACGTTGGATCACGCCGACGTAAATGACATTGCGGCTGAAATGCTTAATGCTCCGAAACGTATTGCTATCGGTGTTTCTAACGAAGAACACAAAGATATCACGCAAAAATTCTACCTGTGTGATCATCTTGATCATAAAGAGGCGATTCTAGATCGCGTACTTTCAGAAGCAGAATATCGCCAAGTTATCATCTTTACGGCGACGCGCGATGATACTGAGCGCCTAACAGCGAAGCTAAACGAGAAGAAACTGAAGGCCGTTGCATTGAGTGGTAACTTGAACCAGACTCAACGCAATACGATCATGAGCCAGTTTGAGCGAGCGGTATTCAAGATCCTAGTGACAACAGATGTTGCTTCTCGTGGCTTGGATATTGCGACAGTGACACACGTCATTAACTTCGATATGCCAAAGTATACTGAAGAATATGTACACCGTGTTGGCCGTACGGGCCGTGCTGGTAACAAGGGTGATGCGATTTCTCTTGTTGGTCCAAAAGACTGGGATAGCTTTAAACGTGTAGAAGCTTACCTACAACAAGATCTTGAGTTTTCAGTATTCGAAGATCTGAAAGGTAAGTTCAAAGGCCTGAAGCCATCTAAGCCAGATTTCCGTAACAAGAAAACGACAGCGAAGAAATCACGCCCTCAAGCGAAGAAGTTGGCTAAGAAACCTGTTAAACGTGACAAGAGTTTCTACAAAAACGTATCAGTGGGTGATGATGTGTTCATCCCGAAGAAAAAGCCAGCGGCACCAAACTCTGAAGAGTAAAAGTCGCTCCAGTTTTCAACTGATTTTAGTTTTTCAAAACCCGAGTGTTCGCACTCGGGTTTTTTTATGCTTATCTCCAGACGAAATGATGTCTTTCTATACTAACGTGTTTGCTAGGCTTTTATATTTGTCTGGTTTTATATAAACAGCATAGATCGCTAATTTAGAGAGATATTAAGTTTTATCACCTCGGTCCAAGCAAACGTTTTTCCTCACATACTAGATAAAAATTTCACATGATTATGAAAATGATAATTGATCTCATTTTTATTTGAGGGCAGAATACGCGCCATTGTATTAATCTTATAAATGAATTTGCTCTCTATATGAAATTTACTCATGTTTTTTTAGGGCTCATAATTACCTCTAGTTCTTGCTTTGCCGTTAATGATTTTAATTGGTTGCGAGATGACGCTCGTAAAGATGAGCGAGTTCTTACCTACCTAACAGAGCAGAACCGTAAGACTGAACAGCATCAAAAAAAATATCAGACGTTGACGCAAGATCTGCTCGTGCAGTGGGAAGCCATGGTGGCAGATAAAGGTGATAAACCATGGTCGATCGTAAATGGACGCGAATGGACGTTAACGCGTCGTGACGGTGGTTATGTGTTGCTATCACGTTCGAACCAGTATGCACAAGAGAACACAGTATTTGATTTCTCTGAACGTCAATCTGCATATCCGTATTATCAAGTAGGACAGTGGCAAGTAAGCGGAGACACGTTGCTTTTCACTGAAGATATTGATGGCAGCGAGCAATATCGCGCCGTGGTTGTTGATTTACTCTCTGGCCAATCTACGGAGCTGGCAACGCACGTCGATAGCGGTGTATTGCTTTCACCTGATGGTAAGATGGCTTACCTCGTTTCGAAGGAAATGCGTACACAGCGACCTCATCAGATCCTACGCATCTCCACTGAATCTTTGGCTAAAACCGTTGTATGGCACGAATACAAATCAGATTGGTTACTTTCTTTCTACCGTGCGGCAGATAGCCGTTACGTGGTGCTGCAAAGTAACAACGAGTCAACCACAGAGCAGAAGCTTGTTGATCTAGAAACGGGCACCGTAAGCGATTCACTGAGAGTGTCGGAAGCGGGCGTGGAATATTACGCGGATGTGGCGAAAGGGCGCGTTTATATCAACAGCAACCTTGAAGGTACATTTGCACTTTATCAAACCGATCTAGCACCTGTTAGCGCAACATGGCAACGCTTTACGACCCCTCGTGAACCGCTTGACCAGTTCTACCTTTATGATGCAGGAGTTGTGGCACTCAGTAAGCCGAACAACGTAGCGACATTGACGGTGTATTCATACCAAGGTCAGGAAAAAGTGATACTGCCATTGGAACAGGATGGCAATGTCGCTTGGTTGAGCACGTTGGGCGATTTTGAATCAAACAAGATTCGTATACGAAGCATGTCGATGACTACGCCTCCTCAGTGGGAAGAGTTCGATGTAAAAACGCTGACTAAAACCTTGTATTCTCAAGATGCTTACCAAGATTTTGATAGTCAACGTTATGTCTCCCAACGCATTTTTATCAAGCACGATGGTGTTTCTGTCCCGGTCTCTTTGGCGTATCGCAAAGACAAATTACACGCGAAATCACCCGTGATGATTTACGGTTATGGCGCATACGGTTTTACGATGAAACCGTACTTTATGCCTCAAGTCATAAGCTTGCTCGACCAAGGCGTGATTTACGCTATCGCCCATGTTCGTGGCGGTGGGTACTTTGGCGATGAGTGGCATGAGCAAGGCCGTGGTGTGCGCAAAGCCAATTCTATTGGCGACTTTGTCGCAGCCGCTAAGACGATGAAAACGTTTGAACGCGGTAATAGAGAGGTTTTCGCCATTGGTTCTAGTGCTGGTGGCACGTTGGTCGCGGGAGCGGTTAATCGAGATCCTAAGTTGTTTTCAGGTGTCGTGCTTAAAGTGCCTTTTGTTGATGTGGTAGCCAGCATGTCGGATACCTCACTTCCGCTGACCACACAGCAGTATGGCGAATGGGGTAACCCAACCAAATCTGAGCAACTGGCACTAATGAAGGCGTACGATCCAATTCTCAACATTCACAAAGACGCTTACCCACCGATGCTGGTTCAAGTCGGTTTGATCGACCAGCGCGTGCCTTACTGGGAAGGTGCCAAGTATCTCGCCAAGGTTTCTGAGCTAAGTGAGCACACCGGGCCTTACTTGTTACAGACCGATTTTAACTCGGGTCATCAAATGGACCCACGACAAGCGCAAGAACAACAAGCAAAAGAATACGCCTTTCTTTTATCACTGATTAATACATCTAAAGCGGAGCAGTAAATGAAGCTTACCCCAGTGTCAGCGGCAGTACTTTCGGTACTAGCTGCCAGCCAAGTGCACGCCAAATCTGACGTTTTCTCTATGGAAGAGGTTGTGGTGACGGCGAATCGGATTGAACAACCTGTGTCTGAAGTAGCAGGCAGCGTTGCGGTTGTCACCAGCGAAGAGATTGAACAAAAGGGCGAAACAGAGCTTTATGATGCGCTGCGTCACGAGCCTGGGGTAAGTGTGTCAGGTGGCGCTGGTCGTCCACAAAACATCACGATTCGAGGCATGACGGGTAACCGCATTATGATCATTCGTGACGGTATTCGCTCAGCAGACGGTTTCGGTGCGAATGACAGCAATGACAAAGTGGGCCGCGACACGTTCGATCTATCTAATCTTGAATCATTAGAAGTAGTGAAAGGGGCGAGCTCCTCAGTCTTAGGTTCTGGTGCTATCGGTGGCGCTGTGATTCTAAAATCCAAACAGCCGGGCGAGTTTTTAAAAGATCGTGACTTTTATGTTGATGCCACGGGCACTTACACGGGGATCAGCAATAAATACAAAGGCGCGAGCAATCTGGCGTTTCGTTCTGGCGACACGGAAAGCTTAGTCAACGCGGCGTATTGGCAAGGTGAAGAGACGCGTAACTTCAGCCAAGATTTGTACAACCGCGATTTGGATGGTTACAGCGCGTCATACGCCATCAATCATTTCTTCAATGATGAAGTGATGGTCAAAGCGCGTGCCGAACTTTATCGGCAAGACCAACAACGCCTGGAAGGGTCGCCATCTATACAGAAGGATGGCAAATGGCATATCGAAGACTTCGCAGAAGATGAATCGACAAAAGAGTACAGCGCTTATATTGGTGCAGAGGTTACACCGATTAATCCAACTTGGTTCGAAGAGTTAGATACAAAGGTCTACTGGCGCCACACCGAAGTGGTGGAAGACACGAATCGTTTAATGAGACAAGTTGACCACAATGGTTTGACTGTTAGACGTCGCGAGCTAGAACACAAAACCTTCATTGACGAAACAATTGGCTTCCGTGGTGATTTCACCAATACGATTTATGCTGCAAATGCTGAGCACCAATTGGCTTACGGTATCGAGCTTTCTACTGACTATTATGAACGCACAGATAGCGATTCCAAGATTGATTGGAACGGGGTAACGCCTTCGACCAAACAACCTTTCGCTCCTGCTCGTGCTTATAACATTGGTCTGTACGTTCGAGATATGGTGGAGCTGGATAAATGGACCATTACAGGCGGCCTGCGCTTTGATGCGCACCGTCTAACACCGGACGGTGAGGGTGAAGTGGGCGGCTTCCCATTAAAAGACATGGATAGCTCAGAGGTATCTCCAAGCCTATCGATTTCTCGTGAAGTGTTTGCCAATAACATCGCTTATGTATCTTATAACCACGGTTATCGTGCTCCGGAATACGACAAAGCGTATGGCTTCGTAAGCCATGACTTTGTGCCGCTAACGCCGTTTGTCATTGCACCGAACATGGACCTAGAGGCTGAAACTTCGGACTCGTTTGAAATCGGTAACAAATTCGATAATGGCCACGCGCAACTTTACGTTTCTGCGTTTTACAACAAGTTCCAAAACTTCATCGATGTTGTTACCACAGGGCAAGATAACTTCGGTAACTACATCAAGCAATACCAAAACTTACACGGCGTTGAAACCTACGGCGCCGAGCTTTCTGCCGCGTACGCTCTCACTTCCTCTTGGAGGCTAAGTACCAAGCTTGGTTATGTTGACGGAAAGGACGCCGAAGGCGAGTACGTTCGTAGCATCACACCTTTCGAGGGCAATGTTGGGCTGAACTATCAGCAGCAAGACTTTAATGCGTTCGCGACGTGGAACTGGGCTGGTTCGATGGATCGTGTGCCGAGTTGCCAAACGTCACTTGGACAAAAGACCGAGTGCGCACAAACAGATTCATGGAACACGCTCGATTTGGGGGCAAGTTACCAAATCACCAAAGATTTTCGTTTGAGTGCGACCATCATCAACCTGTTCGACAAAGAATACATTCGCTACCAAGACGTTGCTGGCATAGCAGATGAGAGCAAACGCTACTCAACGGAACCAGGTCGTTACTTTACGGTTAACGCGAAGTACATCTTTTAGTAGGAGCCCTGCATGAAACTTAAACTTTTGGCGCTTTCTCTTACGTTAGCAGGCGTTCAAGTGACGAACGCTGCCGAGTGGGATTACCCTAGCGCTGCCATTACGGTTACGAACCAAGCTGAAGCGCTGCGCTATTTACAAGCGAATTACGCTAGCGCTGGCGAACTTAAGTTTCGCTATCAAACTCGTTCTCAGCTCGGAGATCATTACAACTTTGATGTGTGGGTCGATGGGCAGTATCAACCGCAACGCACCATTGTGCTGTCGACTAACCAAGACAGTCAAGTTGAGCGTATTTTCAAAAGCCTTGAAGATACGGTGATTCGTAATGGTGAGGCGATGCCAGCCGGAGAACTGGAACTGCCTGTTCGCTTGGAAGTGACCGAGCCGCCAGCATTGAGCTCTGGTGAGTTAGTGACTGTTCCCGTCTCACTCTTTGATCCTGATTTACGTACAATGCAGCAACAAGCTGCGCCTGATTCTGCTTGGAATTCGTTAGAGGATTATCCGCAGCCACTTCAATATGTTGAGAAGCAGATTCAAGTTTTGCAGTCCGGTGGCAAGTTCTACCTAGCCAACGAGCGCGTTAAACAGGTGGATGCACTTGCATTACTGTCTTCACCTGCGGTAGGTGCGGAGCCTGTGCGTGATACAAGCAGTATTTTGCCGCCTGAGGGGGTTCAATCTTTTGCGGATGTAAAAGCGATGCAAAGCGCTCAACTTGGCGACAATGCCTTTTTGCAGTTGATGGCGTTTTACCATCTTGACAGCTCACTGCAGTACTTATCGAGCTTGAGCTATGACTTATTTGAAGAACCGCTTCGTTTTGATGGGCGTGGTTTGGCGCTCGACAACTCTTCTTACTACACAGGTTCGCGTGCGCTGATGTTAGGCGTTGGCGGAGTATCTCCAGATGCTGCAGATGCAGATGTGATTTTGCACGAGCTAGGACACGGGATTCACTATCAAATCGTTCCTGATTGGGCGTATGGCCATACTGGCGCGATTGGAGAAGGTGTTGGTGATTACTGGGCGGGCAGCGCGAGCTACCGAACACAGTATTTAGACGCAGCTCGCCGTGGCCAAGAATTCGAGTTAGATACGGTGTTCAACTGGGACGGTATGTTCGGAACACGCAAAACAACTCGTAGCTTATGGAACCAAAGAGCGCGTTACTTCGAGAGCTCAGAGTATCCAGCGCACGTTAGTGTGGGCGGTGAACTAGGCGATGAGCTGTGGTCAACGCCACTGTTCCAAGCACTTAAAGCGTCGGTTGAACGATATGGTGATGATACCGATAACGTGTTCCGCGAGTTTGACGCCATTGTACTTGAAGGCATGTACGGTATTGGTCGTGGCGTGAAAATGCATGATCTTGCGGAATCCACCGTGTTTGCCGCAAGCACTTTGTTCCCAAATAAAGACTATGCCCAGTTCCTGACGGACAGCTTCAAAAAACACAACTTACTTAAGGCGCCTCTTCGTGTTCGCTATGACGCTCGATACATCGCACAAGGTCAAGACGTGGGAGTGAGCCTGAGCCAAACTGGCCGCGAAGCGAGCATCAAAGGGCAATGGCAGCTAAATAACGCATCCGTTTTCGACTTTAATGAAACGCTTTCTGACTCGACCTCAATGAAGGTGGCGTTACCAAGCGGTCTGACATGTGGCACGCAATTCGATTCCTCTATTTCATTGGATTACCAATTTGCTGAAGGCTTAAAGACTCACCAGTGGAGTGAAAAGGTGATGCTGGTTAATGGTATGCCAGAGCTCGATATCCAGCCTCAACCAGTGAACTCCGCTTTGCCGGAGCAGGGTGACAGATTGTTCTCTCAGACGCTATCGGACAAGTCACGCACGATTGATGATTCGTTTGCGGTTTACCTGAACATCGAACATGACTCACTGCAGGATCTGCAAGTGACGCTTGTGTCTCCACAAGGTAAATCGGTTGTGCTACTTAGCCATCAATCAAGCAATACCAATGGATTTAAAGGTTACTTCACCGCTCAGTATGACGAGGAGTTACAAGCACTTGTCGGTCAACCGAGTTGGGGTACTTGGCGTCTCGAAGTATCTGACCGCGTGTCAGGGAACTCTGGGGTGTTGAAAGAGTGGGGTGTTAGTCACTTTGCTCAGTATCAGTGTAGTGCTGATACCACTAAAGAAAGCAGTGGTGGTTCAGGTGGCAGTGGTTCGCTTTGGACCTTGGTAGGACTTTTCCTGCTTTCAATGGTGAGAGTGATTCGTTCTCGTTAATTAAAATCTAAAGAAGACAAAATTTATGAAGTTTCAATATTCTTTCGTTGCTATGTCACTAGCCCTAGCTGGTTGTGGCGGTGGTTCTGGTGGTGACACGTCAACACCGACCTATAATGTAGCTGGCACCATCGTTTCTGCAGGTACACTTCTTGATACGCCAGTATGTATCGATTTAAACCAGAACTACGTTTGTGATACTACTGAACCGAGTGCTAAAACGGATAATGCTGGTAAGTTCTCCCTTACGTCAAGCGACAAGAACATTTTGACTAGCACGATTCTTGCTCAAGTTGATCAAGGCTCAAACCAAACGTTGCGTCTTGCGGCTCCAGGCCAAAACTTAGCCACGGGTAACACAGTAAATGGTGTAACAACATTGCTCGCAGGTCTTGTGGTTGACGGTAAAACCGTTGCTCAAGCTGAAGATATTGTTAAAGCGCAACTCACGGATGCCGGCGTTTCTCTATCTGGTACGGTAATGTCTAACGCAGAAGCCAGCGAGCTAGACAAGCTAGAGCAAAACACGGTTGCACTATTAGCTGCGATGCAACCACAACAAATGACCAAAGGCGTAGCGCTGCTTGCTCAAAGTCTTAGCTTCCAAGGTAAATCGCTAGCCTCTGATCTTCTGTCTGAAGCGGAAGTGAGTGCATTTGCTGAAGAAATTGCAGCGGTTGCTGAACAAACGGTTGGTAGTAACGATACGGGTGCCATTCTTCACTTTGCTGATGGCGCTGCAGACGTTGCAGAGGTTCAAGCTTCTTACCCTGGTCAAGATGCGGAATACGGCTTCGACAAACAGGACAAGCAAACGTCGACAGGCGCGGGCTTTAAGTTCGTTAAGCTAGATTCACAAGGCGCTGCTTTAGCTGCAGATGCCACTGAGTGGGCTTGCACTTTGGATGAGCGTACTGGTCTTGTTTGGGAAAACAAGAGTGCGGATGCGAGCTCTATTCAATTTAAAGACCGCCTATTTGCGTTTGAGTCTGAAACATTTAAGCCATTTAGCAAAGATGTAGATCTTGCGGGCTGTAAAGAGGTGGGCGATGAAATTTGTACTACGAGCCAATACGTTGAGTACATAAACAAACAATCGTTATGTGGAATCACTGGTTGGCGCCTGCCTACTTACCGTGAAACTTATGACTTACTAGATTTCGGTGAAAAGACACTATTTGCGCCGAGCACAGAATATGAACCGAACAATGTGTATGGTTTTAATGTCAAATACTTCCCACAGCAAACTTTAGGCAGCCCTTATTTAGAAAAAGGTGCGTTTTGGCATGATGGTTTTAGGTTTACGGAAACATCATCACAGCTCATGGATGGTGAGATTTATTTCCCCGCAATTGTCTCTCGGGGCGCAGATAGAGGGGCCACTTCATTCGTTGAGATTCGCTCAAGCAGTACAAGTGAAGATGCCTATGATTCCTACCAATTCCCAATCCGTCTAGTAGCAGTTAAGGGACAATAAGATGAAGAAACTAATGACCGCGCTATCTCTTGTGTTGGCTTCTCAAGTAGCAATGGCAGCACAAGAGTGTTCGACTGAGTTTGCTAAAACAGCACCTAATACACGTTACACTTATTCAGATAAGGGAACTGTAACTGACTTAAAAACAGGTCTTACATGGATGCGCTGTCCAGTCGGTATGACATGGAATGCAGCAAACGAAGAATGCACCGGAACGCGAGCTACGATGTCATGGCAATTCGCGCTGTCTACGGCCCAACAAATTCGTAATCCGTCCGGTAACCACCCTCTACACAACTTTGCTGGCAAAAAGAATTGGCGACTAGCAAACATTAAAGAGTTGGTATCGTTAACGGAGCAAGCTTGCTATAGCCCAGCGATGAATGGTACAGGCTTTGCGAGCGGTTATACACTGACAGACAAGGACGATATTTTAGGACGTAATATCTGGAGTAACACACCTAATGGTGACGGTAAGCATGTTGCTACTCTTGATACGACTAATGGTGAGGTTTTCAATAGAGATCCATTAGACTCAAGTTTCAAAAGCTCTCTCTTGTTAGTGACAGATGAATAATACTTATTACGTTAATAAAGATTGATAGCTTTGCCTTTATAAAAAGCTCCGCCAGTGCGGAGCTTTTTTCTTTTCTAACCTTTGGCACTTATCGTGTTGAGCAGAATGTTTAAACTTGGAACTGCTTAAGTTGGTGCTTTTGGTTTTCCGCTAAGTCTGAAAGCTCTTGAGCGGCAGAGGCGGACTGCGTAATGCCAGTCACGTTCTGGCTCACTAGTTCATAGATGTTCGTTAAGTTGTTGTTGATATCGGCCGTGACCTGTTTCTGCTCTTCTGATGCGGTCGCCACTTGCGTGTTGATTGAGTTCAGAGCGGCGATAGCATTACTGATATTAGCAAGTGATTGGCTAACTTCTTGTGCCAGAGCTTGGTTGTCTGACAACATGGCTAAGCTAGAGTGCATGCTTTCATTCGCGTGACCAGATTGCTGCTGAAGCTCTTCGATGATGGTTTGGATCTCTTTCGTCGATTCCTGAGTTCGCGCCGCTAACATACGTACTTCATCGGCGACTACCGCAAAGCCTCGGCCACTTTCGCCCGCTCGTGCAGCCTCGATCGCTGCATTCAGTGCAAGCAAATTGGTTTGCTCAGAAATGCCTTCAATCACTTCGATCACGCGACCAATGTGTTCTGATTGATCTTTCAGCGATGTCACGACGGCTGCGGCTTCGTTGAGTTGTTCTGCCATTTTTTCGCTTGCGCGAGTGCTTTCCTCAAACATGCTCAGACTTTGTGAGGTAAGCATGCGTGCTTGATTTGATGCGCTATCGGCTTCTTGTGCATTGGTCGACACTTCAGCTGCAGTCGATTCTAGTTGGTTGATTGCCGAAGCCACTTGCTCAACTTCTTGCTTTTCTTGATCTGAGTTAACGCTGCTTTGAGTCATAACAGTCGCTAACTCGGTCGATGCTGATGCCACATCTTCACTAATTCGAACTAATGCACTCACGGTTTCACGCAGTTTGTCGATGGTTTGGTTTACATCCTGAGCCAGTTGCGACACTTCGTTTTTTCCGATGGCTTCGGCTTTAACCAATAGATTTCCCTTCGCGACTTCTTGCATGGTTCCTTGAAGGTTACGAATCGGTGCAACGATATAGCTGGCTAGTATCCAACTAATAAGCGAAGCAGCACTCAAGATCACCGCAAGTGAAACCGCACTGTAAGTGAGCGTGGTTGAATGCTGTTCGCCATTCGCTTCCACTTCATCGGTGACGATTTGATTCAATTGTTTAGACAGGTTGTCGATGGCGTTGATCATTGCTTCGCCAGCCAATCGATATTCTGCCATCGCAGATTCGTACTTTTGATTGAAATCGGATGTGGTGTAGCCAGAAGAGTGTTTGGTGGTGAGCAGAGGTGTCATGGTGACGCGCGTGAAATCAACATAGTGATCCATGGCTTTGCGCATAGTATTCACTTCGGTTTGAACGCCTGGGAGGCTATCGATGGAATTCAGAAAATCGCGGTTTTTGTTTTGTCGTTCAGACAGTTCTTGGTTGAGAGATTGGACATCTTCGGCTCTAAATAGACTGTAAATGGCTTTGATGCGCATAGCGTAGGTGTTGTCTACGATGGCGCTGAGTTCCTCTTTATGAATGATCAGCTTGTTGGTGGAAGTGGAAACCTTATTGAATGCTTGGTCGAGCTTGCCGATTCCGACGCTCAATCCAATGATGAGTAATACAACGGTGAATAGAACAGGCAAAAAGACCTGAAGTTTAATAGAAAGCGTACTAAGAAATTGACGCATGATTGACCCTCTATCGGTTTAATTATTATCTTTTTTATAAATAAGCATCTCGATTTTAATTGCCACATTCGTCAAATCAATGACTTACTCATATCCAATTGTTATGAAATGTACCAAAATCGATGGAGTTATCATTTTGAGCGCGCGGCAATTTATAAAAGCGCTAAGCTAAAAACGGTAGAGGGATTAATCGCGGAATTAATATACAGAAATGACAACGTGTCATAGAGGGTTCAACTAAGTGAAACACAACTGTCATATTCAAATTCTAAAGTGAGCACCGTTCAAGTGAAACACAACGGCAATAAAGCCACTTAAGGAAATTGTGATGAAAAAGACAGTAATCGGTGCAATCGCACTTCTAGGCGCAATGGCAGTGACTCCTGTTTCTGCTAAAGAAACTATCTCTGCAGTGGGTTCTAGCAGCGTAACTCCACTGATGGAAGTTTTCTCTGAAACGTACATGAAGAAGAACCCTAACGTATTTATCGAAGTTCAAGGCCCTGGTTCTTCAGCTGGTGTTAAAGCAGCAAAAAATGGTTCAGCAGACCTTGGTATGTCTTCTCGTAATCTAAAAGACTCTGAAAAAGAATCAACACTAATAGAAGAAGTGGTTGCTCGTGATGGTATCGCAGTGGTTGTTAACCCACAAAACAAACTGCCTGGCCTAACAGCAGAGCAAGTGACTGCAATCTACAAAGGCGAAGTATCAAACTGGAAAGAAGTCGGTGGTGCAGACAAGCCAATCGTAGCAATTACTCGTGACACGGCTTCAGGTACTCGTGGCGCATTTGAAGACATCATGTCTCTTAAAATGAAGATTTCTGGTAAGAAGGTATCAGCTATCTCTCAACGTGCTCAAGTTGCAAACGGTAACGGCGCACTCAAAACAATGGTTGCATCTAACCCATACGCAATCGGCTACATTTCTCTTGGTACTGTAGACAACACTGTTAATGCTCTAGCAATCGACGGCGTTGATGCAACGGTAGCTAACGTGAAAAACGGTTCTTACAAAGTAGCTCGTCCATTCCTTGTGCTTTACAAAGAAGGCAAGCCATCAGCTGAAACGCAAAAATTCCTAGACTGGATGCTAACTGAAGATGCGCAAAAGCTAGTTGACCAAAACGGTTACATCTCAGTTAACTAATTCTATCGGGACTCTTAAGTTTGCTCAGCCCACCATTTAGGGCTGAGCCTTTTCTATCCATAGTGTTCACCGGCAAAACGCCCAGAACCGTGAGATTTTTTAAATGACCATCGCAACAAATAGTGAAAAGCTTATGAATACTGACGCTAAAGCTATCAGCAAGCCCGGCCTGCGCGAGAAACGTCGCGTAGACTGGAAAGAGCGTATCTTCCACGGCTTGTTCCTAACCAGTGCCGTTATCGGCATCGTCTCATTAGCCGTTATTGCTTACTTTATTGTTCGAGAAAGTATCCCGGCATTCCAAGAAGCTGGTGTATCGGGCATCGTTCTTGGACAAAACTGGCTGCCGCCTGCACTTTACGGTGTTGCGACAATGATTGTTGCATCTATTGTATCGACGGCAGGTGCGGTAATCGTCGGTGTGCCAATTGGTGTGCTGACGGCTATCTTTATTGCCGAAATTGCACCAAAGCGTCTTGCGGATATTATTCGTCCTGCAGTTGAGCTTTTGGCAGGTATCCCGTCTGTGGTTTATGGTTTCTTTGGTTTGGTCATCATCGTACCGCTGATTCAAAACATCTTTAATGTCCCTGCGGGTAACACGATTTTGGCAGGTATCATCGTGCTTGGTGTGATGATTCTACCGACCGTAATCACGGTATCTGAAACGTCTATTCGAGCTGTGCCTCGTGCATACAAAGAAGGCTCTTTGGCACTTGGCGCTTCGAAAATCTACACAATCTTCAAATTGCTCGTTCCAGCGGCTCGTTCAGGGATCATGACGGGTGTGATTTTGGGTATTGGCCGTGCTCTAGGTGAGACAATGGCGATCATCATGGTGATGGGTAATGCACCTGCTATGCCAGAAGGCATCCTAGATTCGGCACGTACGCTAACCGCAAACATCGCGATTGAAATGTCTTACGCAAGCGGTATTCACGCCAACGCTCTTTACGCCACCGGTGTTGTACTTCTGGTCTTCATCATGTCGTTGAACGCTGTACTTCTTTACCTAAACCGAGAAAAAGCGAAGTAATCGCTCGTTAAAGGTGACTATTATGGATCGCGCAAAACTAAAACAAGCTCGCCAGTTCAAAGATAACGTCTTTAACGCTTTGGTTTGGATTTCGGCAGCACTAACGGTAGGTTTTTTGTTCTGGATTATCTGGTACATCCTATCAAATGGTCTACAACACGTAGATTGGAACTTCATTACTGATAACTACACACGTACTGGTGAAGAGCACGGTATCTTCCCGATGATCGTCTCGACCATCTACATGGTTATCGCATCCATCGCGGTAGCGGCGCCACTGGGTATCATGACGGCAATCTACTTAACCGAATACGCGAAAGTCGGTAGCCGATTGGTAAAGATTATCCGATTCTGTACTGAGTCGTTGGCGGGTATCCCATCGATCATCTTCGGTCTATTCGGTATGACGTTCTTCGTGGCAATTCTTGGCCTGGGCTTCTCGATTCTGTCGGGTGCACTGACTCTAAGTATTCTTATTCTGCCAGTGATCATCCGTACTACGGAAGAAGCACTAATGGCAGTGCCTCAAACGTATCGTGAAGGCTCATACGGCCTTGGCGCTTCGAAAATTTACACTATCTGGCGTTTGATTCTTCCGAGCGCAATGCCAGGTATCTTAACCTCGGTCATTCTAAGTATTGGTCGTGTCATTGGTGAGTCTGCTCCTGTATTTCTGACAGCAGGCATGGTTGCTCGTATTCCAGATTCTCTGTTGGACTCCGGTCGTACATTAACCGTTCACCTATACAAACTGACTACCGAACTGTTTACCGTTGAAGAATGGAATCAGGCTTACGGTACCGCAACAGTGCTTATCGTGGTTGTTCTTCTGATCAACATGGTAACGAAACTGATTGCTAGACGTTTTAACACCGCAACTTACTAACAACACTAATTAAGAACGCACGTTAAAAGACACGAATTCAAGATTTAAGAGATTAAGAAAATGAACAAATTTGATATTGAAAACCTAGACTTATTCTACGGTGAAAACCAAGCACTGAAATCGATCAACCTACCAATTCCAGTTCGCCAAGTAACGGCGCTTATCGGCCCGTCAGGTTGTGGTAAATCAACGCTTCTACGTTGTTTGAACCGCATGAACGATCTAATCGAAGGCGTGAAAATTACGGGTAAATTGGCGATGGATGGCGAAGATATTTACGGCAACATTGATGTCGCGGATCTTCGCATCAAGGTTGGCATGGTGTTCCAGAAGCCAAACCCATTCCCGATGAGCATCTACGAAAACGTGGCTTACGGCCTACGTGCTCAAGGTATCAAAGACAAGAAACACATTGACGAAGTGGTAGAGCGTTCACTACGCGGCGCAGCACTTTGGGACGAAGTGAAAGATCGTCTGAAGTCACACGCATTTGGTCTATCGGGTGGTCAGCAACAGCGTCTGTGTATCGCGCGTACTATCGCGATGGAGCCGGACGTAATCCTGATGGATGAACCAACGTCGGCACTTGACCCAATTGCGACACATAAAATCGAAGAACTGATGGAAGAGCTGAAGAAGAACTACACCATCGTTATCGTGACTCACTCAATGCAACAAGCGCGTCGTATCTCTGACCGCACTGCGTTTTTCCTAATGGGTGAACTGGTTGAGCATAACGATACTCAAGTGATCTTCAGCAACCCTCAAGACGACCGAACTCAAGGCTACGTAAATGGTGATTTCGGTTAATTCGCCATATTTACAAGCATAACTAAATAACTATAAGCGATGGTAACTTTGCCCCTCTTTGTGAGGGGCCTTTTTCTTTTCAAGCTGCGGATTTATAACACCAACCTATACCAATAATTCTTGCAAGGAAGCACAAATATCCCTCCCTTTTTTATAGAACATGTAACTTATGTGAAATGCGGTTATAAAAGTGCTGAAGAGCTCTCGAATGTGAAACTAAGTCTGATAATTTTGCGAATGACTTAACAGCTCAAATTTGATTGTATTGATTGCATATGATGGCCTAAGTAGTTTTTTATCGAGAATAAAAAAGTAGATTAGGTTGGTAGGGTGAGTTTAAGAAGTTTTACAAGAAAAGTGTCTTCAACGAGGGATCATCGCTTATTAGCGGAGGCGATATTTGATCATTTAGAGAGTTTGCTCTCCCCTCAAGCCTTAGCCATTTTTGAAGATCCTTCAATTAATCCCCGTTATTCTGTGAGTTTCTCTCGCGGGGAGCTTTACCCAATCCAAAGCTATCCTGACAGCTTCTGGGAGTGGGCGAGTCAGTTTGACACTTCTGAAAGCATCATTCCTCTGGCGATCAATACTTGTAACTGGAACCACACCCAAGATCTAGGTGGAGATAGTTACATAATGATGCTCGATAACACGCCTATCAAACGCACCTACCTACTGATTCAATCTGTTCATGCTCGCACGGCACACAATATCTATGAAGAAAGCTATGATGCAATGCAGCTTGCAGCGGCGCGTTGGCAGTGCATTCGCGCCGAGAAAAATGCGTCGCAAGAGATGAGACACAGAGATATTCGTGAAGCGCAATATGTCGATGAAATTAACCAACGCGAGCGCTTTATCGAGAACATGAAGTTAGTTCAGCAAGTTGCTCTCGAGATCTCCAACCCTGATTCCTTAAAAGATTTGTATTACAAAGCCGTCGAAGCGCTACGTCAACGGTTGGGGTTTGATCGCTCCACACTGATGCTTCTAGATATGAAAAAGCGCAGTTTCAGTGGAACATACGGCACGGATGAATCAGGCATCACCATTGATGAGTTCCACACGCAATACGATTTACACCAACTGAGCGAAGAATACATCGCTGCGCTGTCAAGCCTTGAGAGCAACCTAGTGATCGTGGAAGATGCGCCGATATACACAGCTGGTAAAGTGGTTGGGCAGGGGTGGAACGCGATGTTGATCCTACGTGATGGCAATGAGCCATTTGGTTGGTTCGCGCTTGATAACTTTATTCATCGCAAGCCGATAACAGCGTATCAAAAACAGATGTTGGACTCGTTTGGCTCCCTTTTCTCACAAATTTACATTCGAAAGCGCCAGGAGCAGAACGTGCGTATGTTGCATTCAAGCATGGTTGAGCTATCACGCTGTACAACCGTCAGTGATGTATGTAAATCGGCCGTCACTTTTGCCATCAAAAATCTTGGTATTGATCGGATGGCGGTGTTTTTGACCGATGAAAATTGCTCATACATGCAAGGCACTTGGGGGACTGATATTCAAGGCAATGTGGTGGATGAGTCTTATTTCTTTGGTGAGACACAAGACTTTTCGTTGATCAATTTAGCTCGCGCCGTACCTAGTGAAGTGGCATTTGAGGAATCCGTTCCTATTTATCATGACTGTAATATTGTCGGCTTTGGCTGGGCTGCGATGACGGTTTTGACTTCGAACAGCAGCGGGCCCATCGCCTTTATTGCTGTTGATAACTTATTGACGCGCGCGCCGCTGACTTCTCAGCTACGTGAAGTGATTCGTATGTTCGCTTCCAGTCTAGCGGAGGTTTTGCAGCGCACTCAAGCGCAAGAGGCGATTCGCGGATTAAACGAAAACCTGGAGTTAGAAGTACAGAACCGAACCAAAGAGTTGGAAGAAGCCAACCGACAGCTTGAGGTGCTTTCTAAACTTGACCCTCTGACACGTCTTGGCAATCGCCGTATGTTAGAACATGTGATGCAGAAATATTGCGCGCTAGAGTGTGAGGAAGCGATGTCCTTTGGTCTTATCCTGATTGATATTGATCACTTTGGGTTATTTAACAATCACTATGGCCATCTCGAAGGGGATATCGCACTAATGCGCGTGGGTCATATCTTGGATCATCATACCAAAGGTGAAGACGAGGTTTTCTGTCGCATTGGTGGAGAAGAGTTTGTGTTACTAATGATCGGCTCCGATCAGGAGGCGGTAAAGCAGAGAGCGGAGCGTATTCGTCAATGCATTGAAGATGAAGGCATCAAACACCAACACAACCCAGAAGGTGAGCTGCTCACCGTGTCAGTCGGTTATTCTTGCTACAAAACGAAAGGCAAAGACTTTAATTTCGACCATCTTTACCAGTTGTCGGATAAGGCTCTCTATCAAGCGAAGAGTCATGGTCGAAATTGCGTAAGGCGATATGAGTACGAGCATCAAGCTTTTGTTGAATAAGTGATGCTCATAACATCAAAGTTACTGAGACAGTTTGGTTGATTTTTAGATAAAACTGCTAAAGTGAGTTTGGTCCGCTCAAGAAAAATGGCAGCTCTCGTGAGCTGCCATTTTGCTTTATAGTTTTTCTAGCTGGTGGTTGGTTTTTGTTACGTTTGCTTTGCCAAGGTTTTGAATTTTTGCCAGTAGCGAGTCTGGATGCCAGGGTTGTTGATTGGCACTAAAACGCGCTTGGTTCATGGCGTCAAGCTCTTGTTTTACTGCCTGCACATCACCAGAGCTTAACCTGTCTCGGTGAGTGTTTAGATACTCGTTTACTGAGCGTTCAATTTTAGCAGCGTCCCCTTCATTGATGACTTTTTTCAACGCATCAACGCAAAGAGGTTGCTCGGTATTCGAAACCGTTTTACTCGCCGTCATAGGACGCTTCTTCCATGCCCAAATCGCGATTCCTAACGTCGCCACCCAAAGTCCAGCGAAAACAAAGGTCAGGGTTTGCCAGAGACTGCTCACTCCACCGTTTGGTTCGGGACTGATGGCTGACTCAGGTGGTGTTGGCAGAGGCGATTCCGGCAATGTGATAAGCCCGGTGTCACTTTGCTCTATTTCTAATTGTAGCTCTGGTAACGTCGCTTTTTTCGCTTCATCATTTTGGCTGTCCCACCAGTTCAAATGGTATCCCGGCAAGGTATATGACCCAGCCTCAGTGGGGATAATGACTTGCTTCACTGTCATGATAACGGTGCCATCTCTCGCGCTGTCGAATTGAGGCTGTTCTGGGTAGACCCGTAGTGAACTTGGATAATCAATACTTACTCGTGGAAGGTATTCGGCTTGTGTTCCGCGAGCTTTAATTTGAATGGTTCGAGTGAGTGAAGAGCCCTGTTTGACAGTGTTGAGCGCATTAACCGACAGTGGATTACCTTGATCGTCTTGCCAGCTCTGCGTCATTTCTAACGCTGAAGCTGGAAGCCATTCCCCTTCAAATTCACTTGGGATTGATTTTACCTCGATAGGCATTTGCTCAGCTTTGGTGTTGATTGGCATGATCTTGGTAGAGCCCGTCAAGCTGTCGCCATAAATGTAAGAGCCTGTCAGTCTAGGACCTATCAAGGTGTAAGTACCCGGCTGATTCGCCGTTAAGCGAAACGACTGTTCAATGACCGCTACTTCTAATCCATTTAAGATCTTTTGTCCCTGCTGTAAGCCACCAATAGCTTCAAGCTTCATGCCTTCAATCTGTGGAGGCACAATTTGTGGGTTATCAAGACGGCGGGTATCTGCTTTGATCAAAAGCTGCATACGTAATGTCGCAGATTGCTGAGGGTACAGCGTGCTGTTGTCGACACTGATATTAAAGCTAAATAGGTCATCGAGATTGGGTTCAGCTTGGCTTGCGGTGACGCGAAGCTTTATTGGCTCCGTTCTCATACCATCTGCGGAAAAACTCGGAATAGTCAGAACACCTTCTTTCATCGGCGCAATCGAGATACTCCACTCAGTACGTACAGATTTTCTTCCGTTAATGTTATTGCTGGAGCGCCCATAACGAGGTTGACCCAAGAAAAAGTCGTTCTCAAGTACATTAAAGTCAATTGCATCTGAGCTGAGCTCAGTATCTGCCATGATTCTGAGGTTGATCACTTCATTCTTAGCAACTTGTGTTTTATTGACGCTTGCTTGAAGCGTCTGTGCCATCACCGAGAAGCTGGATAATAGGCTGGCCACAAGAATAAAGATCAGTTGTACGCCTTTGTTCATCACGGGCTTACCACTCCTTTTGAGATTGTTGTGGAGGTTGTTTTTGTTGAGCTTGAAGCTGCATTTGTGCACGAATCAAAAAGCTTGGATCGCGAGCGCTTTCGACTGCTTCTAGACGACGGAATTCAGGATCATCCCGATGCGTGTTTTTTGGCTGCACTTGAGCCTGCATTGGTTCACCTTGTTCCTGAGCCTGCTTTTCACCTCGTTTCGGTCGATGTTGCTCTGTTTTTTGCTTTTCTGTTTTATTTTCAGATTCTTGCTGATTTTGTGACTGTTGTCCTTGCTCTTCCTTCTCACCGTTTTGAGACTTTTGTTGCTGTTGCTGTTGCTGTTGCTGTTGCTGTTGCTGTTGCTGTTGCTGTTGCTGTTGCTGTTGCTGTTGCTGTTGCTGTTGCTGTTGCTGTTGCTGTTGCTGTTGCTGTTGCTGTTGCTGTTGCTGTTGCTGTTGCTGTTGCTGTTGCTGTTGCTGTTGCTGTTGCTGTTGCTGTTGCTTTTTGTGTTTCTGTTTCTTCTTC
>NZ_WBOH01000004.1:0-568739 GCF_032648565.1 Vibrio sp. 2-1-2a | reverse complement strand
GCTTGGCGACCATAGCGTTTTGGACCCACCTGATTTCCATGCCGAACTCAGAAGTGAAACGAAATAGCGCCGATGGTAGTGTGGGGCTTCCCCATGTGAGAGTAGGACATCGCCAGGCTTTAAATTTGAAAAAGCCCACTCGAAAGAGTGGGCTTTTTTGCGTTTCTGGGTTTTGAAAATTACCTAAGCACTCAGAACTCAAAACATCTATCGTTAAGGTGTAATGTATTTACTCTCTGCCACTTTCCAAAAAGCCTTCACTAATGGATTCTCTAACTGATTTTTGTTGCAGCAGACACCAAGTTCAAAAGGCTTAATTGGCAACACTTTTAAGCGATTTATCTTCTCTCTCACCGGGCTATTGTTGATCACGACATCAGGTGCTATACCTACACCGCATCCTAGTGCAACCATACTTACGATGGCTTCATGCCCTGACGTTTGCGCGTAGATATTCGGCTTTATTTTCATTTGTTTGAGCCAAGTATTGGCTCTATCTCTTGCTGTCCCTGCTTCTGGGAGAATGAATGGAATGACTAACCAGTTTGGTCTTTCTTTTTGTAGCTCCTCCGCAAATGAACTCACGCCGACAGGAGCGATGACAGAAAGCGGTATTTCACTGATCGTTTCAAATGCGATTTTGCTTGGCATCTGCTCAGATTTGGCTGAGATGGCAATATCGGCTTCATCTGCTAGAATTTTGTCGATCGCTTGAGCCGGGTCGCCGGTTGATAGCTTAAATTCGATAAAAGGATGCTGCAGACGAAAATCAGAGATTAACTCTGGCAGGTGGCTGTAGCTTGCAGTAACCGAACAAAAGAGACGGATTTCTCCTTTCAACTCGTCCTCTGCTCCCTTTAGGTGACTTTGGTACTGCTGCCATTCGCCAAGAATTTTTAAGGCGACAGGAACCAGTTTTTTGCCTTGGCTCGTTAAATCAACACTGCGATTGTCCCGCAAAAATAATTGTTGGCCAGTTTCTTCCTCTAGCTTTTGTACTTGTCTGCTCAAGGCTGAAGGACTCACATGCATCGCTGCTGCGGTCTTAGCGAAACTTTTACTCTCACACAGATGAATAAAAAGTTGCAGGCTTTTGATATTCATTAAATCTTCATTTCCATGTTGCACAAATTGCAATAACTAATTGTGAATATATCACTTTAAGCAATTTAATGTCTGTTTTAGTATGAAGTTATTCGGTAAGGCAATTACCGACCTCAATGGAAGAATCTTAAAGGAGCACCCAGATGGCTAATTATTTCAATACCTTAAACTTGCGCGAGCAGTTGGACCAATTAGGTCGTTGTCGCTTTATGGACCGTAGCGAATTTGCTTCAGAAGCGGATTACTTAAAAGGCAAGAAAGTGGTCATAGTAGGTTGTGGTGCTCAAGGTCTTAACCAAGGTCTGAATATGCGTGACTCTGGTCTAGACGTTGCTTATGCGCTTCGCCAAGCAGCGATTGATGAGCAACGCCAGTCATTCAAAAACGCAAAAGACAACGGTTTTGAGGTAGGCAGCTACGAAACGCTAATTCCACAAGCTGACTTAGTAGTAAACCTTACTCCTGATAAGCAGCACACAAACGTTGTTGAGACGGTAATGCCGCTAATGAAAGAAGGCGCAGCGCTAGGTTACTCACACGGCTTCAACGTTGTTGAAGAGGGCATGCAAATCCGTAAAGACCTAACAGTAGTAATGGTTGCACCTAAGTGCCCGGGCACTGAAGTTCGTGAAGAGTACAAGCGTGGTTTCGGTGTTCCAACTCTTATCGCTGTTCACCCAGAGAACGACCCAAAAGGTGAAGGTTGGGATATCGCGAAAGCTTGGGCTGCAGCAACAGGTGGTCACCGTGCAGGCTGTCTAGAGTCTTCTTTTGTTGCTGAGGTGAAATCTGACCTAATGGGTGAGCAAACTATCCTTTGTGGCATGTTGCAGGCTGGCTCTATCGTATGTTACGAGAAGATGATTGCTGATGGTATCGATCCTGGCTACGCAGGCAAGCTTCTTCAATACGGTTGGGAAACCATCACTGAAGCACTGAAGTTTGGTGGTATCACTCACATGATGGATCGCCTAACGAACCCTGCAAAAGTGAAAGCATTTGAACTTTCTGAAGAGCTAAAAGAGCTGATGCGTCCGCTATACAACAAGCACATGGATGACATTATCACAGGTCACTTCTCTAGCACTATGATGGCTGACTGGGCAAACGACGATGCGAACCTACTAGGCTGGCGTGCAGAAACGGGTGAAACTGCTTTCGAAAACTACCCAGAAACTGACGCAGAAATCTCTGAGCAAGAGTACTTCGATAACGGTATCCTGATGGTTGCTATGGTTCGTGCGGGTGTTGAGCTAGCATTCGAAGCAATGACGGCATCTGGCATCATCGATGAGTCTGCTTACTACGAGTCTCTACACGAGCTGCCACTTATCGCAAACACTATCGCACGTAAGCGTTTATACGAGATGAACGTGGTTATCTCTGATACGGCTGAATATGGTAACTACCTATTTGCTAATGTAGCAACGCCGCTACTGCGTGAAAAATTCATGCCTTCTGTTAGTACAGACGTCATTGGTAAAGGTCTAGGTGAAACGTCTAACCAAGTGGATAACGCGACTCTTATCGCTGTGAATGAAACAATCCGCAACCACCCTGTAGAATACATCGGTGAAGAACTACGTGGTTATATGACAGATATGAAGCGCATCGCGGTTGGTGGCTAATTTTCTTTGCTGCAAAGCGGAGAAAATATTAAATGAACTCCAGGCAGACTGGAGTGGTAAATACAAAATAAAACACAACATCTAATCAAAAGGCTTGGTCGCCGTTGACCAAGCCTTTTTGTTTTTAGCCGATTTATCTGCGCGCCGATAAGAAAAACGCTCCTTTGTGAGGAGCGTTTTAACACCTATTTTTCTGCAAGCTTCTCTTCAAGCTCCGCCAATTTCTGTTCCATTTCTGTCAGTTTTTGACGCGTGCGCAGTAAAACTTGAGTTTGAACATCAAACTCTTCGCGGCTTACTACATCTAGCTTATTCAGTTGGCCTTGGATTACTTGGCGAACCTTCTGATCAACATCAGAGCCCAACTCTTTTACAGGTTGAGGCATTGAGTCGTGAATCTGTTTAGCAATTTGCTCTAATTTCTTTGGGTCAAACATAGTGGCTAAAACTCCTTTTGATTTGCCCTCATTTTAAGTAAATGATACGTGAAAGTCGCCATTTAGATGGCAAAAAAGAGAGCGGCAATAAAAAAGGTCACCGAAGTGACCTTTTTGAATGCCTTAAAAGCTTATCTGTTATCCGCTAATTCACGGTGTGCTGCTTTCGCTTCATCAACTCGTGCTAACTTCTCCAAGTCTTTGTCTTCAACAAATACTGGCAGTGGTTTGTGTTTTTCAGCTAAGTAGCTGTAAATCACAGGTAGTACGAATAGTGTGAACAATGTACCGATTGCAAGGCCAGCAACGATGACGATACCGATACTGAAACGTTGCGCGGCACCTGCACCGGTAGCGTACATCAGTGGGATCAGACCTGCGATCATCGCTGCGGTTGTCATTAGGATAGGGCGAAGACGCACTTTCGCAGCCTCCATCACCGCATCAATACGAGACAGTTTATTATGTAACTGCTCTTCTTTGGCTACTTCACAGATCAAGATACCATGCTTGGTGATCAGGCCGACCAGCGTGATCAAACCAACCTGCGAGTAGATGTTCATCGAGGCCGTACCCCACGCCAACGCGATCAAGGCACCACATATTGCTAGCGGTACAGATACCATGATGACAATAGGGTCGCGGAGTGATTCAAATTGAATCGCCAGAACGAGGAAGATGATCGCAAGTGCAAGACCAAAGGTTGCATACAAGGCACTACCTTCCGTTACAAACTGACGAGATTCGCCCATGTAATCGTGGTTATAGCCAGCAGGCAGTTTGGTTTGTGCGATGTCTTCAAACCAATTAACTGCATCTCCCATCGAGACACCAGGGCCAGTAACTGCACCTACAGTCGCTGAGTTTAACTGGTTGAAGTGTGGCAAAGAGCGAGGCTCGGCCACCACATCGATGGTAATCAGACTACCTAATGGAACCGCTTTACCATCTACAGAGCGTACATAGTAGTTCTTCATCGACTCTGGGTTTAGACGCCATTTACGTTCAACTTGAGGAATCACTTCATATGAGCGGCCGTTAAGGTCGATACGGTTAACGTAACCATCAGCCATCATGGTGCTGAGAGTGATACCAATATCTTGCATGGTCACACCGTAGGCACCCGCTTTGTCTTTATCGATCTTGATCTTCATCGTTGCAGAATCATATTTCAGATCCAGATCGGAATAGACAAACATTGGACTGCTTGCTACTTCTGACAGAATGTCATTTGCAACGGTAAACAAACTTTCAAAGTTGTTTGGTGTTGTAATTACGAACTGTACAGGAAGGCCTGAACCAGCACCTGGTAGCTCCGGCATTTCGTAGGCAGCAATAGACATTCCCGGAATGCTCGAAACAAGCCCACCAACACGCTGTTTGATTTCTGCTTGGCTCGCTTCTCGTTCGCCCCATGGTTTGAGTGTAGCTAAACCAAACGCTTGATTAGAATCCGGTACACCGTTAAATACCTGAGCGTATTCTACTTCTGGTTGATCAGAGAGAATCTTATTCACATCATCCATGGTGTTTTGGATGTAGTCCAAATTCGAATTCGATGGTGCGGTCCCTATGAGCACAACAACACCTTTATCTTCAGAAGGAGCTAGTTCACTAGGAATAAACTTGAATAAAACAGGTAGGCTTGCAAATACAATAATGGCAAATACGATCACCACTGGTCGGCTCGCCATTACTGCTTTTAACATATTTGCGTAGCGATTAGTCATGCCATCAAGGATATGGTGAACTTTTTGCTCAAACTTGCTCGGCTTTTCGTTCGCCTTCAGCATCTTTGAACACATCATAGGTGATAGCGTTAAAGCGATGATACCGGACACAAATACCGAACCTGCTAGCGTTAAAGCGAACTCTTTGAACAACGAGCCCGTAATACCGCCCATCAACGCGATTGGTGCGTATACCGCACCTAGCGTTAATGTCATCGCAATAACTGGCACAGCAATTTCGCGCGTACCAATGATTGCTGCACGGAATGGTGACTCGCCTTCTTTGATATGACGGTCCACGTTTTCTAGCACCACGATCGCGTCATCCACCACCAGGCCGATGGCAAGTACCATCGCTAGTAGTGTCATTAAGTTCCAAGAGAAGCCCATTGCCTGCATAACCATCGCCACACCAATCAAAGAGAGTGGAATAGTGACGATAGGAATGATGACCGCACGGAACGAACCTAGGAACAGTGTAATCACTACAAGTACGATAATTGCCGCTTCAAGAATCGTTTTCACTACTTCGTGAATTGACTCGTTGATCGCAATGGTAGAGTCGTACATCACGTTCATTTTGATGTTACTTGGTAAGTTGCGCTCAAGTTGAGGTAATAATTCAAGCACATCAGCAGCGATGTTGATTGGGTTGGCACTTGGCGCGGCGTTGATTGCAGCAACCACGGCTTCTTGGCCGTTTGCACTTGCACGGTAAACGTCGTGACTCTTCTCAAGTGTTACCTTCGCGATATCACCTAAGCGAATAACGTCCCCTTCACCCGTTTTTACGACCAACGCTTCAAGTTCAGCAACGTTTGATACCTGAGTATCCGCGCTACCGTTATAAAGCACGAACTCACCCGTCGCTTGACCCGTCGCAGATTGGTAGTTGTTGGCGTTAAGAACGCTCATCACATCCGTTGCAGTCAGCTTTAATGCGCCCATTTTGGCTGGATCTAGCCATACGCGCAGCGCGTATTTCATACCACCGTAAAGGTCGACTTTTGATACACCATTTACAGTGAATAGCTGTGGGTTGATTACACGCTCAAGGTAGTCGGTGATCTGGCTGGAAGACAACTCGTCACTGGTAAAACCAATATACAATACCGCGGTAGTAGAACCGGTCGACATCGTTACGGTCGGGTCTTCGGCTTCTTTTGGAAGCTGGGAACGTACCGAGTTAGTTTTCGCTAAGATGTCAGCCAATGCCGCGTTTGGGTCGGTATTCAACTTCATGTTGACAGTAATGGTTGATTTACCTAACACCGATTGCGAGGTCATATAATCAATATTATCGGCTTGCGCCACCGCTTGCTCCAATGGCTGAGTAATAAAGCCCTGGATCAAGTTGGCACTTGCACCGTAGTAACTGGTGGTCACGGTGACCACTGTATTCGTCATTTCAGGGTATTCACGAACTTGCATTTTGAACACGGCTTGCAAACCAAGCAATGCAATCAAAAAACTGATCGATACCGCTAAAACTGGACGTTTTATAAAAACATCTGTAAAGCGCATGATGCCTCCAACTTAAAGCATTGGTGTTTCAGCAGGTGGGGTAGTTGCATCGCTTTCGACAATGCTTACTTTTGCGTGGTTACTTAAACGGACTTGACCCGATGTCACCACTACATCACCTGGCTTCACGCCTTCTAGAATGTGTGCGATATCTTTAGAGCGTTCGCCAACTTTTACCACATGCTGCTTAACGCGTTTCTCGCCATCTTCTTCCGTTACGATGTAAACATTGTCGCCGTATAGCGTAAACGTGATCGCAGTTTGAGGCAGAGTGACCTGATTTTCTAATTTAGGCAGAATGATGTTTGCACGTGCGAACATACCACTACGCAGTTTGCCATCACTGTTAGGGATATCTGCTTGAACCTGAATCAAGCCACTTTGTACGTTAACCGCAGGCTCAATCGCAGAAATTGAACCTTTGAAAGGCTGTTCTGGGTAGGCATCCACGAAGATATCCACTTCTTGGTCGATGTTGATACGTGAAATATCGGTTTGCGGCACGGTAAAGCGTAAGCGCATCACGCTGGTGTCTTCCAGGCGAACAATATCAGTACCCGCTTGTAGGTACTGACCTAGGTACACGTTACGAATACCTACCACACCATCAAATGGCGCTTTGATTTCGCGTCGGTCGATGGTCGCTTTCAAGCTTTCAATGTCCGCTTTTAAGGAGAAGTAGTTCGCTTCTGCTTCGTCATACGCTTCTTTAGAAATAGAGCCTTTTTTAAATAGCCCTTGGTAGCGTTTGTATTTCGCTTCTGCTGCTGGCAACTTGGCTTGCGAGCTCTTTAAATTCGCTTTCTCAACGTCAGAGTCAAGCAGTACTAATGGCTGCCCTGCTTTGACTTGAGTACCGGAATCAAATGCGATTTTGTCGATAACACCGCTAGTTTCATTAGCAACGGTAACCCCTTGGTTTGGTTCAATAAAGCCAATTGCCTCTATAGCAGGAACCCAATCAACCGCTTGTACTTCAGTTACGGTTACTGGGAATGCTGGTTCAGGGCGATTGGCAAACTGTTCCATTTTGTCTTTGATATCAATTAGTCTGTATGTCACAACACTACCAAAAAGCAATAAAACAATTGATAGCATCAAAATCCACTTTTTCATTCTATTAAGAACTCCAAGTTAGTGTTTAATAATGGCATCCCAACTGGCTTCAATAGCAGCTTCTAATGCCGCCTTATCCAGTTGATAAAATCCCAAAGCGTGTTTCCTAGCAAGTGCAACACTTGCCTCAAAACTCAATCCAGAAAGCACTTCGTTATCGAGAGGCTTGAATACGCCCTCTTCTTTCCCCTGATTAAAAAGAAGATCTACTTGGGCAAACATTTGTCTTTCAAGTTCCCGAGCTTTGCTACTATTTGAACAGGGTAGAGACTCATATTGAACTCGATTGCTGAGCGCATTTAAATTCGAGCTCGCTAGATTCCAAATATTGAGCCACATGGTTCGATATCGCTGTTTTAAAGGCATCTCTTCACTCACGCCCAGTTGCACAGCCGTAGCGACGCGCTTTGCTACGTTAAGGCGTAACTCCTCCAAAAGATGTTCTTTATCTGAGAAATAACGATAAATCGTTCCTGCTGCGACACCAGCTTCATTGGCGAGCTTTTGCATGGAAAGCCCTTGAAAGCCCGATTCAGCAATGAGTTGCTCTGCAGCGACTAAGATTTGTTCTCGCTTATCTACAGCAGGGTTATCCTTCATAATCCTACCACCAGTGAATGAACGTTCATTCATTATAGCTCAAATACCCGCCTTTTATGCAACAGAATGTTGCGCTTGTTGGTATGAAAATTACAAGAAATCAGCGTAGCTTTCACGAGGCCACCCCTTTATCATAGGCGCCACATTTATCACCCGCAGAGAATTTCTATGAAGCTGAACCCTAGTCAAGATGAAGCCGTGAAATACGTGTCTGGTCCATGCTTAGTGCTAGCTGGTGCTGGCTCGGGCAAAACTCGTGTTATTACCAATAAAATCGCTTATCTGGTTCAGCAATGTGGCTACAAAGCGCGTAATATTGCAGCGGTGACGTTTACCAACAAAGCGGCGCGTGAGATGAAAGAACGTGTCGGCCAAACGTTGGGGAAAGCCGAGTCTAAAGGTTTGATGGTATCAACGTTCCACACCTTGGGATTAAACATCATCAAACGCGAATACAAGCATTTAGGGTTGAAAGCGGGCTTTTCACTGTTTGATGACCAAGACCAACTGGCGCTACTCAAGGAACTTACCGAAAAGCAGCTTGATGGTGATAAAGATCTGCTACGTCAGCTTCTGAGTTGTATTTCCAATTGGAAAAACGACATGTTGACGCCAGAGCAAGCCAAAGCGCGTGCGCAAGGTGAGCAGCAGCAATTGTTTGCGTTCTGCTTTGATATGTACCAAAAGCAAATGAAAGCCTATAACGCGCTCGATTTTGATGACCTAATTTTGATGCCCGTTTTACTTTTGCGCAATCATGAAGACGTTCGTCAACGTTGGCAGAACCGCATCCGTTATCTACTGGTTGATGAGTACCAAGATACCAACACGAGTCAATATGAGTTGGTGAAATTAATCGTCGGTGAACGTGGGCGATTGACGGTCGTAGGAGATGATGACCAGTCCATTTATTCATGGCGTGGTGCGAAGCCTCAGAACCTAGTCTTGCTGGGTGAAGATTACCCGAATTTGCGATTGATTAAGTTGGAGCAAAACTACCGCTCTACAAGTCGAATCCTGCGTGCGGCCAACATTTTGATAGCCAACAACCCTCACGTCTATGAGAAGTCCTTATTTTCAGAAATTCCTGACGGTGAAAAACTCAAAGTGTTGTTGGCTAAAAATGAAGAGCATGAGGCTGAGCGTGTCACGGGGGAGTTGATTGCACACAAATTCTTGAATCGAACCGACTATCGTGATTACGCAATTTTGTACCGTGGCAACCACCAATCGCGCTTAATTGAAAAGTCTCTGATGCAAAACCGTGTGCCTTATAAAATTTCTGGTGGCACCTCGTTTTTTGCACGAGCAGAAATTAAAGACATCATGGCGTATTTGCGTGTTTTGGTTAATCCAGATGACGACAATGCATTCTTACGTATTGTGAATACACCACGACGTGAAATTGGCCCAGTAACGTTAGAAAAGCTAGGCAGTTATGCCAATATGCGTGGGAAGAGCCTGTTTGAGTCGAGTTTTGAAATGGGGCTCGAACAGCACTTAACGGGACGCGGCCTGGAAAACTTACGTCGTTTCACCCAATGGTTAGTGGCGATTGCTGACCAAGCTGAGCGTGGTGACACAGTCGAAGCGGTTCGTTCGCTAGTTCGCGATATCCATTATGAAGATTGGCTATACGAAACTTCAGCAAGCCCGAAAGCCGCTGAAATGCGAATGAAGAACGTTTCTGATCTTTACTCCTGGATAGTGGCGGATCTAGAAGGTGACAACTACGATCAAGAAGAGAAAACGTTAAAAGAAGTCGTTCAGCGTTTGACCTTGCGTGACATGATGGAACGTGGCGAAGAAGATGAAGACAGCGATGCAGTACAACTGATGACGCTGCATGCATCAAAAGGCCTTGAGTTCCCATATGTATACTTAATTGGGTCTGAAGAAGGTATTTTACCGCACCAAACCAGTATTGATGAAGACAACGTCGAAGAAGAGCGTCGTCTGATGTATGTTGGCATTACCCGTGCGCAGCGTGAACTGACTTTCACTATGTGCAAAGAGCGTCGACAGTTCGGCGAGTTGATCAAACCGACTCAAAGCCGCTTTTTGGATGAGTTGCCATTTGATGACGTTGAATGGGAAGCCAATAAAAAGCCAGTATCAGCAGAAGAGCGTATGGCGAAAGGTCAGGCACACATTGCCAATATTCGAGCAATGTTTAAGAAGTAGAGTATCCTTGTGTTCACTGACTAAAAACAAAAAGGCTTGCCAGTTGGCAAGCCTTTTTCGTTGATGTCTTTACTTATAGACCTTCAATCATGTGGTCGATTGCTGCGATGATTTCATCGTCAGAACAGTCCATACAGGTTCCTTTGGCAGGCATCGCATTGAAGCCTTCTAACGCGTGCTTCACTAACGTCTCTTTGCCTTGTGCAATACGCGGTGCCCAGTCATCGGCATTACCTGTTTTAGGTGCGCCGTTTACACCAGATGCGTGACAAGCAATACAAAAAGTACCATAAACTGTGGCGCCATCACGTGGACCGGTTGGTTCTTCTTTCACTGGCTCAGAACCCGCTAGATAAACATCACCGACAGGTTGGATGCGTTCTGCGATCGCATCGTATTCAGTTTGGCTGATGTCAGAAGCTAAAGCTGCCGTAGAAAACGTTAAGGCAGCGAACAAAACGCTAATCATTTGTCGAGACATATCCATTAAACCCACTTCACATTCCCGAGGTAAGTGACTTACCTATTTATATAGTTAGAGTATTAATGCCGAGCAGAGAAATCACTAAATTCCACTGAATGGCATAGAATGATTAGACAACCTGGTTGCAGCTGTTAAATCAATGTAAATAATGGGTGATTATATCCCGATAACTTGTTGCAATAAACAACAAGTTATCCATGACAGGGCGTGAATCACATCAAAAATTCAGTTTAAAGGAAGATAACTGTCGAAAAAGAGACCAAACGATAAAAAAAGTAAAAAAAGTACTAGACGGCATAGTGTGATATCCGTATTATTCCACTCCGCCGATAGGGCATGCGCCCGTAGCTCAGTTGGATAGAGCGTTGGCCTCCGGAGCCAAAGGTCGAAGGTTCGAATCCTTTCGGGCGTACCATTGCCTCGGAGGATACATCGGTAAAAAATCAGTGGTGGCTATAGCTCAGTTGGTAGAGCCCCGGATTGTGATTCCGGTTGTCGCGAGTTCAAGTCTCGTTAGCCACCCCATTCTTTCTTTTTTAGATTGAATGCGGTAGCATTGCTCCCAATCTTGATTAAATCAAGATAAAACATCGTCGGTGAATAGCGCAGTTTGGTAGCGCATCTGGTTTGGGACCAGAGGGTCGGGGGTTCGAATCCCTCTTCACCGACCACTATTTAGTTTATGGCTGCGATAGCGGTAAACATGACAATTTGATGGTGGCTATAGCTCAGTTGGTAGAGCCCCGGATTGTGATTCCGGTTGTCGCGAGTTCAAGTCTCGTTAGCCACCCCATTCTTTATTTAAAGAATATATGCTCGGTGAATAGCGCAGTTTGGTAGCGCATCTGGTTTGGGACCAGAGGGTCGGGGGTTCGAATCCCTCTTCACCGACCACTATTAGAAAGCCTGCTTTTTAGCAGGCTTTCGTCGTTTTAGAGTTTATGATCTCGCTTGGACGACTATTAGTCGACAGTATTTCAAAGGATTTGAACCCAGATGGGGTTTGCCTGAAGTTAGAATTCGGCTCTTCACCGACCGCTATTTAGAGCCACAGTCGAAAGACTGGGGCTCTTTTGCATCTATCCTCTTAAAAGAATCTGCATTCGATTTCAATTTCACCAAAAGTGTACAGCTCTAGGGGCTTTTGACCACCAATGAGCCAAATGCTTTTCGAGCTGACAAAATAAACCCCAGAACGACGTCTGGGGTTTTGTGTTTTTCTAATCCACTACTTTTATTGGGCGAGTGTTTTAAGGATTTCTCTCAGCTCTACCGTTTCTTGGATTTCAAAATTTGGCGTTATATCTGTTGAGTTACTTGCGCCTGTCGCATTTACCCACACACTCAAAATGCCCATATTGTTAGCGCCTGCTATATCTGCTGGTAAAGAGTCGCCAATGTGTAGGGCTTCTTCTGGTTTTACTTCGACCAAGTCGAGCGCTTTTTGGAAAATGCTCGCAGCGGGCTTCTCTTCAGGCTCTTCTCCCCCCACAATAATATGGTCCACCCAGTCGCTCATCTGTGTCGCGCTGAGTTTAGGGTGTTGAGAAAAAATCGGGCCGTTAGTGATCACGACGAGTTTATAATGCTGACGAAGGTCGCTGAGCATTTCTTTTACACCAGGGAAGAAAGTGAACGCACCCATACGTGCAGAGTCAAAGTAGTCTTGAGCTTGTTGAGCCTCTTCGGCATTAATGCTGACTCCGTGCTCCGCCAATATATTTTGGATCAGGCCACAACGGAACGCGTTTTCATCAGGTAGCAGAGCCACAAGGTGAGGGAATTCCGCATTCAGCTTCTTGTACACACCCTGTAAGTAGCGCTGTAAAAAAGCTTGTGGTTCGGTAACTTGCGGGTAGGTCTTATGAATCCAAGTCGTAAACTTTTGTCCTGCAACTTTATCTGCTTGTGACGTCGCACATAAAGTCTCGTCCATATCAAAAAAAATCGCTTTAAGCACAGGGGCTCCTTTCATTTACAGCTTGGCTCTAACATTGATTATCTATTATCCCACTCTGAATTGTTCCGTAAAGGGTTAAAACCGACGTGTTTCACCTACAATGGGAGATTGATGGTAACCGCACTTTCTTTTGTTTAGTCAACAAACCGCTTAAGCGGCGCATAATCGTCGTCGACAGAGGATTTGTGTGGTTTTGCTGTTGTGTTCACGTTTTAGCCTATCCTTTCTCTTTCTAAGTTTGGCTTTTTATATTTGCCGACTATTTTATTAATAGTTTTTTATGTTGAAAAATTGCTTTTCGCATACGATATTGTTTGTTAAATGTTAATAATTGCACATGAATAGTATGGTTAATGGTCCTGGTTGGCTCGTGCTTATTTTTAGAGCATTTTTCTAGTTTTATCGGTGCATGGCGCACAAAAATAGTGTGATATGAAAATGGTTAAATACTTGTTAATGCATTTTTATTCGCTCATTGTGCGTTTATTTAATGTTTTCTCGGCGGAATATACTTTAATTGTTGCTTTTTTGTGTGATTTTTGCCAAATTGTTTCCGCATTAAGATTTCAGAGTATTATTCTGAATTTGAACGGATTCATTCAGGTGATGAATGGTGCCTTTGGCGCGATTCGATACCACAGACAAGGCAGTAGAGGTCTGAAATGTCACTATTAGAAGTGAAAAACCTTCGTATTGAATACCCATCCCGACACGGCGTTCACGCTGCCGTGAAGTCACTTTCTTTTCATATTGAACGTGGTGAAATCGTGGGTGTTGTTGGCGAATCAGGTGCGGGTAAATCCACCGTTGGTAACGCCGTTATTGATTTGCTTAGCCCTCCAGGTCGCGTTGCTAGCGGCGATGTTTTCTTGGATGGAGAAAAAATTTCTGGTTTATCACCAGAAGCGATGCGTAAGGTTCGCGGATCGAAGATTGGTTTTATTTTCCAAGATCCAATGACCTCACTTAACCCACTTTTTACGGTTGAGCAGCAGCTGAAAGAGACGATCCACGCCAACATGAAAGTCTCTGATGAAGAGGCGTATCAGCGTGCGCTTTCTCTGATGCAGCAAGTTGGCATCCCGCAGCCAGAAAACCGCTTAAAACAATACCCACACCAATTCTCTGGTGGTATGCGTCAGCGTGTCGTCATTGCGATTGCTTTGGCTGGTGAGCCAGATCTGATCATTGCCGATGAGCCAACCACGGCACTGGACGTATCAATCCAAGACCAAATCCTCAACTTGATCCGAGAATTGTGTATCAAGAACAATGTCGGCTGTATGCTGGTTACTCACGATATGGGTGTAGTCTCCAACGTCACCGACCGCGTCGCGGTAATGTATCGTGGTGACTTGGTGGAGTTTGGGCCAACAGCCAAAGTGTTGGGCGACCCTGATCACTCCTATACTCGCAGCCTAATTTCAGCCGTTCCACGTTCAGACAGAAAGCTAGATCGCTTCCCTTTGGTCAGCTACATCGAAGAAGCGGCAGAAATGGAGCCTCTCGACATTAAGAATCACTGGCTAGGACAAAGCCAGGATGAGCGCGAGTACACAGGCCCGCTTTTGGACGTGAAGAACGTTAATCTGCGCTTTGTCACCAAAGACTCTTTATTTGAAAGCCGTCGCGAATACGTGCAGGCATCCAATAATGTGAGCTTTGAAGTGCATGAAGGCGAAACCTTTGGTTTGGTGGGTGAGTCTGGCTCTGGTAAATCAACCATTGCGCGAGTTATTGCTGGTTTATACCAACCTAACTCTGGTCAGGTGAAGTTTGAGGGTATTGACCTGACAGCTTTAACCTCTGAGAAAGAACGCCGCCCAATGCGTCGTCAAATGCAGATGGTGTTCCAAAACCCGTATACCTCAATGAACCCTCGTATGAAGGTATTCGATATTATTGCTGAGCCAATCCGTTTTCATAAACTGACGAAAAACGAGTCGGAAACTCGCCAAATCGTGAATGACCTTCTCGATCATGTTGGTTTGGGTCGCATGGCTGGGCTTAAGTACCCTCATGAATTCTCCGGTGGTCAGCGTCAGCGTATTTCTATTGCGCGTGCGTTGGCGACTCGTCCTCGACTTTTGATTTGTGATGAACCGACATCGGCACTGGACGTATCGGTACAGGCACAAATTCTAAACTTGCTGAAAGATCTGCAAAGTGAGCTGAACTTGACTATGTTGTTTATCAGCCACGATTTACCTGTTATTCGCCAGATGTGTGACCGAGTAGGTGTGATGCAAATGGGTACACTTTTAGAAGTGGCACCAACAGAACAGTTATTTACGGCACCCCAACACGAATACAGCAAAAAATTGATTTCTCTGATGCCTGAATTTACAGGCTTGCGAGAAGAGATCGAGACGGCATAAACCAAGCACCTCGCTTGGCTAACCTTTAGTCATAACAAAGACGCAAACACAACAACAAGGGATCCGTATCCCCGCATGAAGGAGTTATGCAAATGAAAACCATGAAAAGCAAATTAGCAGTGGCGCTAATGGCGGCGGGCCTAAGCTTTAATGCACTGGCAGCAGATATCAAAGTTGGCTACGCAGCTGACCCAGTATCGCTTGACCCACATGAGCAGCTATCAGGTGGCACACTGCAAATGTCACACATGGTATTTGATCCGTTAGTTCGCTTTACTCAAAAAATGGATTTCGAACCTCGTCTAGCAGAGAGCTGGGAGCGCATTAACGACACTACCGTTCGTTTTAAATTGCGTGAAGGTGTGAAATTCCATTCTGGTAATACCCTAACGGCTGACGACGTTGTATGGACGTTTGAGCGTCTACAAAGTTCTCCTGATTTTAAAAACATTTTCGACCCGTACGAGAAAATCGTCAAAGTGGACGACAACACGTTCGATCTTGTAACCAAAGGTCCTTACCCACTTGTGCTGCAAACTGCAACGTACATTTTCCCTATGGACAGCAAGTTCTACACGGGTAAAACCGCAGACGGCAAAGACAAGTCTGAACTAGTGAAGCACGGTAACTCATTCGCATCGACTAACGTTTCTGGCACGGGTCCGTTCATCGTGACATCACGTGAGCAGGGCGTAAAAGTGGAATTTGAACGCTTTAAAGATTACTGGGACAAAGAGTCGAAAGGTAACGTTGATAAGCTAACACTTGTTCCAATCAAAGAAGATGCGACTCGTGTAGCTGCGCTACTTTCTGGCGGCGTTGACATGATTCACCCAGTAGCACCTAACGATCACAAACGTGTGAAAGACGCAGACGGCATCGACCTAGTCACGCTACCAGGTACTCGTATCATCACGTTCCAACTAAACCAAAACAGCAACGAAGCACTGAAAGACGTTCGCGTTCGCCAAGCGATTGTTCACGCAATCAACAACGAAGGCATCGTGAAGAAAATCATGAAAGGCTTCGCGACAGCAGCTGGTCAGCAGAGTCCAACTGGCTACGTTGGTCACGATGACAAGCTAGTACCTCGCTACGATCTGAAGAAAGCAAAACAACTGATGAAAGAAGCGGGTTACGAAGACGGCCTTACTCTAACTATGATTGCGCCAAACAACCGCTACGTAAACGATGCGAAAGTAGCGCAAGCGGCGGCGGCAATGTTGTCTAAGATTGGCATCAAGGTTGATCTGAAAACCATGCCTAAAGCGCAATACTGGCCTGAGTTTGATAAGTGTGCGGCAGACATGCTGATGATCGGTTGGCACTCGGATACAGAGGACTCGGCAAACTTCAACGAGTTCCTAACTATGACTCGTAACGAAGAAACCGGTCGTGGTCAGTACAACTGTGGTCACTACTCAAACCCAGAAATGGACAAAGTGGTTGAAGCTGCAAACGTAGAGACGGACCCTGCGAAACGTGCAGCAATGCTGAAAGGTGTCGAAGCGACGCTATACAACGATGCCGCATTCGTACCGCTACACTGGCAAAGTGAAGCGTGGGGCGCGAAGTCTAACGTGAAAGCCGCAGACATCGTGAACCCAATGGTAATGCCTTACTTTGGCGACCTAGTTGTCGAGTAATCATACTTTGTCATGACAGAGAGGGGCGCCAGTCCTTCTCTGTTTTCGACACTTGGCTCGGTTTTATTTCAGTCGGATTGAGCCAGTTTTACAGACTGAATTTTCTCTCTAAGTTTAGAGATCTATGGATAGTTAAGGGGCAAGGAATGTTTTCGTTTCTGGTCAAGCGCCTGTTTCAGGCACTGATAGTGATGTTTGTGATCAGTTTGGTGGCGTTTGCCATTCAGGACAACCTGGGTGATCCGCTGCGTGAGCTTGTAGGTCAGTCGGTTTCGGAATCGGAGCGCCAAGCGCTACGCGACGAATTGGGCCTGAACGATCCCTTTATCACAAAGTACACGCGCTTTGTGGGTAATGCACTGCAAGGTGATTTGGGTACATCATACTTTTTCAAGCGACCTGCGGTTGAGGTGATCCTCGATAAGCTGGTGGCAACATTAGAGCTCGTGTTTGGCGCGACGCTCATTATTATCGTTTTCTCTATACCACTCGGGGTGTATTCCGCGATTCACCCGAAGAGTGTCTTTACCAAATTTGTTATGGCGATGAGTAGTGTCGGCATCTCGATTCCGGTGTTCCTAACCGCAATCATGCTGATGTACGTCTTCTCCATCGAACTCGGCTGGCTGCCTTCCTACGGGCGAGGTGAAACCGCTAACGTGCTCGGTTGGGAATCTGGCTTCTTTACCATCGATGGTATTAAGCACCTTATCCTACCGTGTATTGCGCTAGCGTCTATCATGCTGCCGTTGTTCATCCGTCTGGTACGTTCAGAAATGCTGGAAGTACTGAGCTCGGAATACATTAAGTTCGCCAAAGCAAAAGGTCTGAACTTACAAAAGATTTATTACCAACATGCACTTAAGAACACCATGCTGCCAGTATTGACGGTAGGTGGCGTGCAGATTGGTACCATGGTGGCTTACACCATCCTAACCGAAACCGTATTCCAGTGGCCGGGTACAGGCTTTCTTTTCCTAGAGGCAATCAACCGTGTCGATACACCGTTGATCACAGCTTACGTTATCTTTGTTGGTCTGATTTTCGTGGTAACCAATACCATCGTTGATTTGCTGTACGGCATCATCAACCCAACTGTGAACTTAACTGGAAAAGGAGCTTAATCATGAGCCAATCAAATGTAACACCAGCTCCTGAAGCCGCTCCATCTGCATGGCAGCGTTTTAAAGAGTCGGACTTCTTGTATTACTTCAAGCGCGACAAAGTGGCGATGGCAAGTTTTACGGTCTTTATGATGTTCTTAGTGTTGGCATTAGCTGCGCCAATTCTAGCTCCGACTGACCCGTATGATCTGACGTCTATCGACATCATGGATTCAGAGCTACCACCGTCTTGGATGGAAGAGGGCGATGAGCGTTTTGTTCTTGGTACTGATGAGCAAGGCCGTGATATTTTATCGACCATTCTTTACGGTTCTCGTTTGTCTTTGACGATCGGCTTTTTAGCCGTCGGTCTTCAGTTGATTCTGGGTATCATCATTGGTTTGTCGGCGGGTTACTTCGGTGGTCGTATCGATAGCTTCTTGATGCGCTTTGCGGATGTTCAACTATCGTTCTCAACCATGATGGTGGCGATCATCGTATCGGCCATTTTCAAAGCCAGCTTTGGCAGCGATTTTTACAGCCAATACGCGGTGGTGATGCTGGTGGTGATCATCGGTGTGGCTGAATGGCCGCAATACGCACGTACCATTCGTGCATCGGTACTGGCAGAGAAGAAGAAAGAATACGTAGAAGCGGCACGCGTGATGGGCTTTAAAGCGCCACGCATCATGTTCCGCCATATTTTGCCAAACTGTCTATCACCAATCTTGGTTATCTCGACGGTACAGGTAGCGAATGCGATCATGTCGGAAGCGGCACTGTCATTCCTAGGTTTGGGTCTTCCTGTTGATCAGCCGTCACTAGGTGCGCTGATCAGCATCGGCTTTAACTACATCTTCTCAGGTGCGTGGTGGATTACTGCCTTCCCAGGCATCGTGTTGGTTACACTGGTTCTGGTTATCAACTTATTGGGTGACTGGTTACGAGATGTATTCAACCCGAAACTGTACAAAGGTTAAGAATTTTCCCGCCAAGCGTTGTAAATTCGCTTAATTCCTTCCTAAACTGAGAGCCGGATGCAAATTCCGGCTCTTTTTTTGCTAGTTATTCTTTGTTCACATTTTTTTGGCGCTTTGCCGCCATAATGACCTTACCCACTAATTTAGAGTGAAGTGTATGGAAATGAAGAAGGCACAACACCCATCTCGTATCTTCCAAGCAAGCCTAGCTTTCGGCTTGTTGCTGGTATGCGCCCAGTTTTCTAGCCCAGTATCGGCGGAGGAGTTCCTTTGCCAAGCTACTCAAGCCAGCGAGAAAGAACTGCCGATGCTTGAGAAAACGTGCCCAATTGGTAACGGAGTATGGGGAAAGAAAGTGCCGCAAGGAGGCAACTACCTCTACTGGATTCAATGCGGATTACTACCAAAGCCAATGTCACTCGCGAAAGCAAAGCCGCTTTACAGCAAGATTACGACCGACGTGTGGATGAAGCCGGAGTCCCAAGGTTATCGCTGTTTGATTGGGCCTTACAAAGATCTGTCTGATGCGAGGGGGGATTTGCGAGGAGTCAAAACCTTGTCGAATTACAAAGAAGCTTTCATCCGCGTGGTTGGAAAAGAGAATAAACAGTCTACGACACCATCTAAACCCGCAGTGCCGTCGAAATCAGCCGCATCTTCGGTTAAGCCAACACCGACGGTGACCCCGAAATCCGCGCCAGTTCCTGCCGTGCGAGCTGATACCGACGCCTTTACAGCGCCGGCAGAGAAGTCAAAGACCAAGGCAAAAAATACACGTGATAATTCTTCTTCCAAGCCTGTTGCTAAGACCAAAGCGAAGCCAGTTGTGAGCGGGAATGATGACATTGAAGTTCGGTTGAGAACCTCCTTACAAGGCAAAACGTACGTGGTGCCGTACTTACTCGACCACCACAATCAGTTTTACATGGAATACGGCAAGCCGTGGAATCGTCTCAACTACGAAAACTCGCAAAAAGTATGTCAGCAACTGGGTATGAGCTTAGCCAGCCCTGCAGAATTCAAAGTGTTGAGGGCGTCTGGTGTGATGGAAAAAAATCAATGGCCACTGCAACTGCCGTATTGGGGCAAAGATAAGAAAGGTTTGTTCGCAGATCGTGAGCCAAACCAGCTCACCGGAACCTCATTATTGAACGTAGTGTGCGTGAAATAACGACTCAAATATTGCGGTCAAAAGATAGAAGAAAGCCCCGAGTTCGGGGCTTTTTTGCGGTCTCAAATATTATCGCTATTTGAGTGGCGTTTCTTTGTGACAGTTAGAGCAGATATACACTTCTTTGATGCCGACCAAGCGTTCCCAAAGCGTTCTGCGTCTTCTACGCAAATGCACGCTATCACAGCAAGGGTTAACGATGGTTGCTTTAGTCATCATCGCCAGGCTCCAAAATCGGGAGCGAACTCGCGATGCTCGTCATGGCTTCTTTGTTGTGAGAGTACAGACCATATTCCGGCGCGGATTCATGACCGTTTTGCTCTTTACTCCAACGAATACCGATGTAGAAGTCACCAAAATCACGGTTGATGTAACGATGACGAGTTTTGTAATCTGACTCTGAGCCTGTTTCTTTTAGAATCAGCAGCTCACGGCCTTCATCACTCTGGATTTCCCAATTACCTGGAGTTTGGAATCCTGTTGGCATGAACGACGTGTAGTTGTAAGTATCAGCGTTGTACTCGTACGTACCTGACGAGTATTTCAGGACTTTGTCGTCGCCCGAGCCTTTACTTTCTACCATCAAGTCATGCTCTACCGTGCCGTGTTTGATGTGTTCTGCAACCGAAAGTGATTCTGCGAATGGTGTGTTGCTTGAATCCATCCAGAACAGCTCATCATCTGAGATTTTAACGATCATCTGAGTGCCGTTATGCTCGGTTGTGTGCTGGTACAGCATTTCATACTCTTCGCCATAGCTGTTGTATAGCTTGCCGTCTTTCAGCTCGACGTCTTCACAGTCTTTACTGTGGTATTCCGCGTAACCAGTTTGTTGGTCCAGAGCGGCAAGAATAGCGTAGGCATCGTGTTCCCATGTGTTTTCTAGGAAGTCGCTGATGCTCGCTTTGTACTCTTGATTCATCTCATCATGGTTTGAGCCCCAGCAGAATAGTAGGCCTTCAGAGTCTTGCATCAACATGGCATAGCCAATTTCACCGTCTTTTTGTGCAAAGCTACCCATTTTCCACTCTTGACCGTTGAAGTGCTCGTGAGTGAAGCCCAAATTCGGTACTACTGGTGGTGGCGTTACGCCTTCGATAACCGTTGGCATGCTAAGCGCAATCTGTACCGCGGTATGGCCATCTGTTGCGCTAATCGCAAGTGCTGCACCAGCTTCGCTCGCTTTTGTCGGTGTGCCTTTAATGGTGACAATCGCATTACCATCCTCAGATACTGTTAGACCTTCAATGTCCACATAGTCCGCTGAGTAGTCGGTGATATGACCGTCTTTATCTTGGAACAAGCTAGAAATATCGAGCGTTTGTTCAAATACTTCACCTTGTTGTAGGTACCAACCATCAACGATGGACTGTAGATGCGCTTGTTCTGTTTCTACAACCATTGGTGGTAAGTTTGCCGATTCGATTTCGAACTTAAATACGGTGCTTACCGTACCCAAAACCTTACCTGAAGAATCAATGTCTTGCGCCGTTAGGACTATCTCAAAATCACCAGCTTTTTCTACGATAGCAGTCGGATATAGAACAATCAGGTTGCCAGTTTGTGCAACTTCAATGCCTGTGCCTGCTAAGTTGTGCGTCAGTTTGGTTGTCACAAGGTTTTGGTCTTTGTCTGTGAAAAGACCTTCGATGTTTAATTCAACGCCATCAAAGCCTGCGCCTTGTACGATTTTTGGTAATTTGCCAAGCTTATCTTTAGCAGCCTCTTCGACGGTTTCGTTTACGGTTAGCTTGTTATTGATTGCCGTTTCAGGTGCTAAGTTGTCGCTATTTGGGGTCGCGTCAGTGATGATTGGGCGTAGGCTTGCATCATTGATGTTTTCGCCGGATGCGATAAGACGATCGACTTCTTGGTTTGCCGCTTGAGCAAATTCAGTGGCCTTTTTCTCGTAGTTAGCTGGGTTTTGCGCTTTTGAGTCGGTCAGAATCTGAGCGGTTTTATGTAGTTCGGCGTTTTTTGTCGCACCTTCAACAAAATCACTGTACAGATCAATTGGTGCTTCTTCTGAGCCTCCTAGCGCTTGGTTTACCTTGGCTTTTGCGTCTTCTTCACTAATGGATGGATCTTTTGCCATTTCAATCGCAACAAGGTCTGTGATAGGTGAAATCACGTTTGACGATGTTGGTGCACGGAACACGATTTCGTGGGCCATGGCTTGGCCTGGATGATCCATATCAACCGTGTATTTGCCAGCGTACTCTTTAGCATCCAAAGCGATAAGCTGTTTCTGCTTTGCACCGTTTGGTGTAATGGTCTGCAGCGCTAGAGTGCTTTCTGGTTTTGCATCCAATTTAAGCTGACCTTTCTCATCGGTCAGACCAAGGAATGTTTCTTGAGTGTCCCATTGGCCGTTGTTGTTCGTATCTTCAAAAACAACTGCATGTTTGAAGTAGCCGTCAAAGCCTGTGATCACAACACCGTTGTTAGCACTGTTTGAACCACCATCTGAACCGCCACAGCCAGTAAGAGCGATAGCCACTGACGCTGCTAATAAACTCACCTTATTCATTATTCATTTGTCCTTGTTTCGTTTCCGAATGAGAAAGTCGCTTTTTTATTGTTTTTATCTTTCAATCTCACTAGTGAGATTGAAGAGAGTGGTGTCTTTTTAATGACTATTGAGCCTAGGTTCAAGACACGAAAAACCGCACAAAACCCGTAAAATTTATTTCTATTTTTTGTCTATGATGGAAAATTGATAATTTGATCACGGTTCCAGTTTTATTTTGGGGATGATTGTTTTGTCAAAATAACCACCTGTAAAGAAAGGTTTATTGGGTGTCGCTAAGGACAGGGGCGTGATAAATCATGTTGATCTTAAATTCCTCAACGCGATCAGCAAATTGAGGGTGAGGTTTAAGCACATAACTGTAGACTTCGCCTGGAATGAATATGTCGTAATCTGTGTATTCAAGGTTGTAAAACATAAATGTTCGTTGCCAGTAATCATCTGGCCATTCAGCACAATGTATTGGAGTTACGCCGTCAAAATCCATTGAGCTAGAGATAATATCGGCAAACTCTCCTCGCCCCGCTACGATAGAGCTGTACCAGTAAAATAAATAATCATGACAAAATAGGTCATGTTGGTTTGATTTCATATTGAGATCAGAGTCCAGTTTGTGCACTGGTTCGTTACCCTGAACACTTCTATCAAATATGTAGTTGCTAGCAGTCCCGTTTATATAACCTCCTCCTGAAATGGGAAAGAGGTAGTCAAACAACGTTCCTTGATATTCGTACTCACCAGTGTGGACATTGATGCGTTTTTCCATCGATTGCTTGTTTTTTTGCATGGTGTAGCTTTCGAATTGTTTGCCATCAAATACGGTGGTGAAATAGTTCTGAGTCTCTTTATGAACCTGAGATGCGTATACCTTTTTGGTGGTCCAAATTTGGCGTACGCCGTGGACATAAACAATCAACGAGTCATCACTGATTTTGTACTCACCCACCTTTTTTAAGTCTCCCTTTTCAGGACACTGGTGTTTGTTGTTTGAGGCGGCATAACGTACCTCGTCATCCTCAAACTGAAACGCTTCGCAATAAACCACTTCATACGCGTACGCGGTACCGCCAAGGTTTTGCGTCGTCTCCAAGCGATAGACAATGCCGCCAATTAACGGGTGTTCCGTGTCATTGTGACCTGGAGTGACAACAGGCAACTCAAAACGTGTTGTGACCCACGCATGGTCGCTGTCGCCGTGGTAATCATCACGCGCCGCTACCGCCAGGTATGTGGTGGTTTTAATGTTCTCTGGTGCACCTAGCACCATCATTTGTCCTTGGTTTAGCACCCTTAATCCATTGGCGTTTTCGAGCCAAATCCGAGTGGTGAGGAGATCACCATCCGGGTCTTCAAACAGTTGGTTAAGATTGAGCGAATAGCTAATCGGAGAGTTTTGGTTGAGCTCCCAAGCATAAATAATGGTTTGTAGCTGTTGTTCCACCGTGAGGTTGATGATGGGTTTATTGTTCTCTGATGGGTCCTCTTTTGAGCGGCTGTCTTCATAACCCACAGACGAGTCGTAAAAAGAGCCGTCTTCTGTAGTATGAAATGGGTTCGTAACTGGCCCTGGTTGTCCTAAAATGGCAGAATTGAAGGCGTCATCACCGTCTTTTGTGTGGGCGTTCTCCAACGCAGAACCTGTCAACGCTTGCTTTACTTCAACTAAAGATGTGCGCTCATATTGACGATGTGTTCGCGTGGTTGATTGGCTTGTGCTGTCTGATGAGTCCGCCGCGGATGCCAAGCTGGATTCGTCTGACATGCAGTATACGCCGAGCAAACCAACGCAGATTGCGCCGATTATCCAAAACTTTTTGCTTCTCATTACGCGTGCGCCATTCGTGATTGCAACCAGCTGCGAGAGAATTTTAGGTCTTTCTCTATTAAGCTTGCGCTGCACTCGAGCAGTTCACTGATTTCTTGGTTTTTCATTCCCATTAAATACTTGAGTTTGAGTGCACTTGATTGGCGTGGGTAACGGCTACTGAAGTTATCCAGCGCTTTATCCATGATAATCAATTGCTCGAAACGATCTTCTTCATCTCTCATCAATGTGATGTGTTGACGCTTTTGTGCTTGGTGCGAGCGTGCGTTATCGATCAAGATTTGACGCATCACTTTGGCGGCCATCAAAAAGAAATCACGTTTTGTTTCAATTTCACTCATGTCGCAGTTGGACATCTTTAGGTAAGCATCATGAATTAATGCCGTGGTGCTGTTGACGCTATCAGCCAATACTTTGTTGTCGGTGCCGTACTTTTCCGCGTTTCGTTCACGCTCGTGTTGGGCGATCTTACGTAACTGCAAATACGCAAATTGGTAAAGCTCACTCTCAGCTTGTTTATCACCAGATTGCCATTGTTGAATGATTTGTGTCAGTGCTACTGCTGTTGCCATGGTTATACATCCTCGCTCACTTTGACAAATTCAGAAATGGTGTGGGTTTCAATGCGATCAGAGCCGTCTCGGTTGCGGAGAACATCTTGTTGATAGCGATATAAAATGCCTTGTTCCCAAGTTGCGCCAGCGGGCAGATATTCCCAAGTGGTGTAATTGATTTCGGCAGGGGTCGTTGACCAACGTACCATGACATTCATTTGCGCAAGCTCGGCTTTGGGTTCGTCATTGTTGACCCACCACATGTCCGCATACTCTTGGGTGACATCTTGGGTGTATAGGCTTGCGTCGGTTGGACAGGTGTCTGCATTGTGCGGCAGTCGCATGACTTGTTGGTGGCGCATCAATAGGCACGATTGTGTCATGGACTGCTGGTGGTATTGGGTCTGCTGCCATACCCCGAGGTAGTCGATGTCGTGTTCGTTCGTGTTAGGGTAGGTAAACCACAGCATTTCTGTACGATTGTGGTGGTGGATGTTTTTTTTACGCCCAAGGCCTTGTACTTTTTCCATCAGTAGCTCAGTACTTGGATCAAAGTTGAGTGCAACGGAGCGGTATTTCCAGTCGCCTTCATCATCAAAGTCTTCGAGAGAGAAGCCATTCAAATCGTTGCGGGTGCACCCTGTGATTGAGCAACCGACGATATTAAACCAATCCGCAAATTTGCCTATCGGCTCGACAATGTCTTCCGTGATAGGGCGCTTCATCGAGAGGAAGCAACCTTGAAAATGATCGCCAATGCTTGGATGCTCAATCAATGAATCTTTGGTGATGGTGAATCGAGTTTCACCAAACGGAGGGCGATATTTAGGATGATGTTGATAACGTAAGTCGTAAGCACAAGCTCGGCCTTGCCAATCTTTCTTTTTGATCACGATGTTTTTGAACGTCATGCCGCTAGGTTCGAAGATGATCTCATCAGAGGCAAAGTTTTTCTCAATGTACTGCTGGCTTTCGTTTAAGTGCTCAATTGCCTCATCGACAGACACCCAGTCGAGATTGAGGTGGCGTTTGGCGTCATCCAGATAATTGAGGTCAAGGCCCTTGAGCTGGTTTTGAAAGCGAGCATCAGACAACACGCGGTTGGCTAAGACAATTTCCTTACGATTCTCAGGCGTACTGTCGAGAGAGAGCAGCAGGCGCGTCATATTGATGCTACGACTGGGTTTGGTTGTTGCCATCGTCGGTGTAAGCACTTCTTGGCTCGATAAGGTTGTCAGCAGATAACCTTTATCATCGTTGCCAAGGAAGAAACTAATCACATCACCAGGTTGGTAGTGAAATGCCCCTTGTTGGGTAACGCCAGTGATATTGGAACTGGTTTTGTAATACAAGCCAGTCACTGGCGCATCGATAAAGTAGCCTTGCTTCAAGGTTGAAGTGGGCGGGTGTGAAGTAGCAGCAGAAGTGTCTGCTGCTAATGTGGAGGTAGCCGTCAATGCAGACAGCCAAAATACCACTGAACGTGTATACATTTTGTTTTAAGCCTTATTGGTTGGTGCTGTCCTCAGACGCACAATTTGGCTGACAACTCATTGGAGTAGTTAGGTGCTTCTTTGGCACCGGTGTCATCATCGCCAACAACATTTTTTGTTTTATATGTTTGGGGATATCTGGATTAGAGAGTATCCGCCTTCGTGTTAACTCCATCATGGAGCTCACCGAGAGGTGTTCGACATTCTGCCCCTTCGCGTGGAAGATAAGGCGGGTCATTTCGTACATCATATCTTCTGCAATCTTCTTCTCTTGTTGCAGTTGGATATTCTTTTGCATCATGGCGCTGCCAAATAGCACACCTGAGAGCACGATGATGCCTGACAATGCAGAAGCAAGAGGGCGCCGTTGCACCAAGCGAAAGGCGCTATACAACGGCCAGTGTTTTTTCTGCTCGATAGGGCGACGTTCGATAATTCGCTCGATATCAATGCGTAGCGCTCGCACATCTGGGTATCGCACTTGGGTGGCTGGACGCGTCGCCCGTCTTATCACCCAATACACATCAGACCAAACCGCTGGTGACGGAAACATCAACGCGAGGATTTTGCCCAATGAATAAACATCGCTTTGTTCTGTCAGTACTTGTCCTGCCTGTTGCTCAGGGCTGGCAAAATTTTGGCTAAACGCAATCAGTGCCGAGGGTGCTCCCTCTCGGGTGGAGTGCGCTTTTTGAGTTAAGTTGAAGTCGAGCAGTTTGGGTCGTTTGCTACGATCAATCAGTATATTTTCTGGTTTTAGATCGGCATGCAAAACATGATGCTGGTGGGCGTGCTCCATCGCCTGACAAATCTGCTTAAACAGCAGCAGTTTTTCTGTCTTTTCCAGCTTATTTTCTGACAGGTATTCATCTAAGGTTTGACCAAATACCCGCTCCATCACGATGTAAACTGAATCTTGATGAAGGCCGCCATCAAACACTTTCGCTATGTATGGATGGTTTAGGCGCGCGAGCAGTTGTGCCTCATCGAAGAGTGCACGTTGTCCCAGCACATTACTCAAATTGCTTTGAATAAACTTGATGGCCAGATCTTGTTCGAACGTTTCATCTGCACGTAGGGCGGCGTAAACGACACCCATGCCACCGCGACCCAACTCATGAGTTAGGCGATACTTACTGATGACTTCTCCGCTTAGATCGACGTCTCGGTTCGTAGCCTGGTGAGCACCAAAGTAAAGTAACTGCGTTAGTTGTTCTTCAGGTGTCTCGTGGGCTAAAAGAGGAACGAGTTGTTGATACAGCTCAGGTTGACTTTGTTGCAATGCTTGGAGGTATTGCTGCTTTTGGGAGTCGTCCAGATCAAGCAAGTGATAGTAAATCTGGGTTTCGCTAGAGCCTAACTGCACTGTGCCTAATGTCTTATTCTTTTAGGTACGGCATTTTATAAGAACTTTGATATAAATGTCATTTATTTATTCGGCTTTGACTCACAATGTATGAAACGCAATTTGGTGGCTAATAGAATAATAACATCATGATTTTGCGAATTATTTTCACTGAGCTTGTCGGCAGAGAGTCTATTCGTCATAATGTTACTTGTAACATTACTGATAAATCACATATTTATGGCTCAACAGAATAAGAAAACTCGCACGACATTGCAGGATGTCGCAGACCAAGTTGGTGTCACGAAGATGACGGTTTCACGTTATATGCGTAACCCTGAATCGGTGGCAGAAAAGACTCGGGCCAAGATTGCGACTGCGATTGAAGAGATGGGATACATCGAGAACCGCGCCCCCGCTATGTTGTCAAAGTCGTCCAGTAAAGCCATTGGTATTTTACTGCCCTCATTGTCCAACCAAATTTTTGCTTCCTTTGTTCAGGGCATCGAGATGGTGACCAAAGCCAATGGCTATGAGACGCTTTTAGCGCATTTTAGCTACGATGAGCTTGAAGAAGAACGCAAGATCGCATCATTACTCTCTTATCAGGTCGATGGACTTATTCTCACTGAAAGCCATCACACGCCGCGTACATTGCAAATGATAAAAAATGCAGGGATCCCTGTGGTGGAAACCATGGAACTACCACCAGAGCCGATTGATATGGCGGTTGGGCTAGATCATGAAGATGCCTCGTACACGGCGGTTAAGCAGATGCTAGATTCAGGTAAGCGTACAATCGTTTATTTTGGGGCGCGTTTGGATACGCGAACCAAGCTGCGTATGCAAGGCTATGATCGCGCGATGACGGAAGCAGGGCTAAAACCTAAGCACGTATTAACGGGTGATCACTCTAGCTTCTCTTTAGCGCATGATTTGCTTGAACGCGCGCTAGAAACTCACCCAACGCTTGATGGCGTATTCTGTACCAACGACGACATCGCGATAGGGACCATGCTGAGCGCGCAACAACGTGGCATTCAAGTTCCGCAGCAGCTGGCGGTTGTGGGCTATAACGCGCTGGATATTGGTCAAACCATCAGCCCGAAACTGACTAGCGTCGATACGCCGCGTTTCAAAATCGGTGAAAAGAGCGCAGAACTTTTGATCGCGCGTCTGAAAGGTGAAGCGCAAGAAGAAAAAGTGGTTGATATGGGGTATCAAATTACCTCAGGAGAGAGTGTTTAACTCGCAGTTAACCGCTCTCTGTATTCGCTCATCAATGGTATTGGCAGGTTAGGGTATGGCACATCAGCTGGATGCATTGGATCTCAACTTAATGCGTTTATTAAAGGCCGTGGTGGAAAACCGCAGCATCAAGCTGGCCGCAATGCAGCTGGGCATTTCTCAACCGAGCGCCAGTCGCGGCGTGATGAAGCTCAAACAAGTGTTTGATGACCCGCTGTTTGTGCGTAAAGCGCATGGGGTTGAGCCGTCACCGATGGCGATACGTCTCGCCGCCGAGTTCGACAACATGATTGCACCACTGGAAAAAGTGGTGCAAGAGTTTGAAGTGTTCGACCCACTGCAATACCAAGGGCAGATCGCGATTGTGACCGACCCTTATTTGATGGATGAGCAAGGGCAGCGATTGCTAACTGGCTGTCATCGAGCCTTTCCCAAAGCGCACTTTGCCTTTTCCAGTTGGAACAGTTACTCGCACGATGAAATGCTAGAGGGCGAGCACGATTACTGCATTCTTGACCAAGAGACCGAGCTGTCGAAAGACATTTATATGCGTCCGTTGTTTGTTGAAAAACGGGTGATTTTGGCACGTAAAAACCACCCGACGTTATCGAAAGTCAGTAATGATTGGGACACGGTGTCCAAACTGCCTCTGGTGTCTCTGCCTGCGCCCGCTTCGTATAAACCACTTTGTACCGTGGAGTCTGAGTATCGCCGCATGGGCTATGAGCCTGTGGTGTTATTGAAATCCTATAATTTGCGCGTGGCTTGCCAAATGCTGCAAGAAACCGACGCGATTATGTATGCCAGTCAAAGCTCAGCAGTATTGATGCCGGAGCTGGACTCTTACGCGATGCCTTTGGTCAACCGTGAGTTTAGCCAGTTTGTCGTCTCTGGCGGTTTCTTACAAACCAATCGCAACCATCCTTTGCACCGACACTTACATAAAGTGGTACGCCAAACCCTGAAGACGCCATTAATTTTCGCACAGTGATGACTGGTTATTGTATCGCGTCACCGAGATTCTCTGCATAAAATAACCATGAAGAAAATATGTGATTACATAGACAACTCGATCCTATAGATATTCAAAAATGAATATCTCAATTACCTGTCTCTTTTTCCTGCTCAGCGCTAACCTTAGCTCAAATAGTCAGGAGAAGTGGCTCATTTTTATCTTTTTAACTTTTTGAATGTCGATACAGATGCGTGACATTCACCATTCTCCGTTATGCAGTTTTTTAATTTCTGATGGAGGATTCATCATGCTAGTTGCACGTCTATTTTTATTGCTCGCCATCGTTGCCGAAGTAGCAGGCACCAGCACCATGTCTTTTATCGGACAAGGTCATGGATGGTTGGGCTACATCGTGATGTACGTATTGATTGCGGTGTCGTACTACTTCCTCTCGATTGCAGCGAAAAAGATTTCTATCGGCGTGGCATACGCTGTTTGGGAAGGGTTGGGTATCTCATTGATCACGGTCGTTTCGATCGTGTTGTTTGATTCTGACTTAAATACCCAAGAGCTGCTTGGTTTGATGTTAGCTGTCATCGGCATCGTTTGTGTGACTTTAGGGGAGTCACACGGTCAATCTAACACCAAGAAAAACGCCGATAAACTGGCAAAAGAACGTTCATTTTCTACAAGTGTAAGGTGTGAATCATGAGTCAATTTTTTACGATGTCATTTGGATTTGTCGTGATGGCTGCCTTGGTCGATATTGTGGCGAACATGGCGCTCACACGTTCTCACGGCTTTAAATACAAAGGCTGGGGCATTACCGCGATTGTGTTGGTACTGGCTGCGTTCACGCTGTTGGCGCAAGCGGTGAAAGAGATCGACTTAGCTATTGCTTACGCCTCTTGGGGCGCGATCGGTATCTTGGGTACCGCAGTGGGTGGAGCCTTGCTGTTTAAACAGAAACTCAAGCCAATCGGCTGGTTTGGTATCTTTGTGGTGATTGCTGCGGTCGTGGTGATGAAAACCGCTTAATGCAATCCTCTGAGCCCCAGATATCTTCATTCGGAACAGCGAGGGACGAGCGTGATTCAGAACCTACCAACAAAAAGTGCTGTGACAGAGTTGTTTTCTCTAGCTTTACAGCACCTTGATAGTAGATTCCTGATCTCGCCTAGGCTCGTCGAAATGACGGAGTCATTCATTTTTAAGAAGAACAGTGACCAACCCCAAAGCTCGTCATTCTGAACAGCGAGGGACGAGCGTGATTCAGAATCTACTAACAAAAAAGTGCTGTGGCAGAGGGATTTTCTCTGGCTTCACAGCATTTTGCTATTAGATTCCTGATCTTGCTTAGGCTTGTCGAAATGACGAGGTTTTTCTTCTCGCCTTAAACAATGAAGCTTGCGCCTTCTTCTGCGCTAGAGACGTTTTGGCGGATCACGCTAAACAAGCCTCGTCCCCATGTTTGTTGGGTGGATTCGGTATCGAAATGAATCAACTCGCGACCAGTGGTGTCGCTTAAGTTGTTCAGTTCGCCCGTTTGGCAATCAAGGTGAATCAAATCGCCATTGCGCACCAAACCAATCGCGCCACCACGAATGGCTTCTGGAGAAACATGAATCGCAGACGGAATTTTACCTGACGCGCCAGATAAGCGACCGTCAGTAACCAACGCCACTTTAAAGCCCGCTTTTTGCACGTTACCTAAAATTGGCATCAGCTTGTGCAGTTCAGGCATGCCGTTTGCTGCTGGGCCGTTGTGTGTGACTACAACGATGCAATCTTTGTTCAGCTCACCACGTTTGTACGCGGCTTCCACTTCATGTTGGCATTGGAATACGATCGCAGGTGCAACAATCACGCGTTGCTCTTCTTTCACCGCAGACACTTTCACCACGGCTTTACCCAAGTTGCCAGTCAGTACGCGAGTGCCGCCAGTGTTTTGGAAAGTGGCGTCCGGTTTGGCGATCACGTCACCGTCTTGGCTGCCTTGGCACGGTGTCCAAGTCAGTTGGCCATCGATAAGGCTCGGTAGCGTCATTTGGTCTTCAAATTCACCAAACACGGGTTTCACATCGCGATGCAAAAGCTCGGATTGGTTCAAGCGGTGCAATAACGCAGGCACGCCCCCCGCGTCTTGGAACGCGTTCATATCGGCTGGGCCGTTCGGGTAAACGCGAGCTAACAAAGGAACCACATCCGACAGATCGCTGATGTCTTGCCACGTGAGCAAGATGCCAGCAGCACGCGCCACGGCGATCATATGAATGGTGTGATTGGTGCTGCCGCCAGATGCAAGTAGAGCGATGATGCCGTTGACCAAGCTCTTTTCTGTGACCACCTCGGCCAGCGGACGGAAGTGTGCAGAACCCGCCGTCATTGAGGCGATTTTCAGAGCCGCGTGATCGGTTAACGCTTTACGCAGTTGGGTATGGGGATGAATGAATGCCGAACCTGGCAGCATCAAGCCCATGGCTTCGAACACCAACTGGTTGGTGTTGGCGGTGCCGTAAAACGTACACGTACCCGCAGAGTGGTAAGCGCGACACTCCATATCCAGCAGAGCGTCTTTGCCGACTTCACCCGCTGCGTATTTTTGGCGTACGTCGACTTTCTCTTCGTTGCTGATGCCTGTTGCCATCAGACCCGCTGGTACAAACGCAGTCGGTAGGTGCGCGTAAGACAGCGCGCCCATAAGTTGCCCCGGGGCAATTTTGTCACAGATACCAAGCAGTAATGTGGCATCAAAGACATTGTGACTCAAAGACAACGCCGTTGATTGCGCAATTAAGTCACGCGAAAACAGCGACATATCCATGCCTGCTTGACCTTGAGTCACCCCATCGCACATCGCTGGCACACAACCTGCGACTTGCGCTGTATGTCCGTAGTCCGCCAGCACTTGTTTGATTTGCGCTGGGTAGTCTTGGTACGGCTGGTGGGCGCTCAACATGTCGTTGTAGGCGCTGATCAGCGCGACATTGGCATGAGTAAAATCGAGAATATTTTTCTTTTCAGAAGAGCAAGAAGCGGCGACTGCATGGGCTAAGTTACCACAAGATAAACCAACACGGCCTTTGCCAGCTTCGGCTTGCACTTCGGTGCGAGCAAGAAACGCAGCGCGCGCTTCACGGCTGCGCTCGGTCAAACGTTGTGTGACCTCAAGAACAACAGAGTGAGTCATTACGCCACCTCGATCGCTTGCATTTTGATTAGCTCAGCGGCAGAGCGTTCCACCACGTCGCTGATGTCTCCGTCGATACTGACGATCAGAGTTTGAGGCTCGTTGTCTGGGCGCTCTAGCGTCTCGAATTGGCTCTTCACCATGTTTTCTTTCATGAAGTGGCCTTTGCGCATACGCATGCGATTAAGGATCAACTCCATATCGCCATCAAGGAACAGGAAGGTCACGTTGTCGTTGCCTTCGCGGATCTGATCGCGGTAAATCTTTTTCAGTGCTGAACAGACAATAATGCCGTGTTCGTTTTTGCTTTCTAGGCTGTACGCCGCATCACGAATGCGTTCTAGCCATGGCTTGCGATCATCATCGTTCAGAGGCTGGCCCGATGCCATTTTCTGAATGTTCGCTCGTGGATGAAGATCATCACCATCAATGAATTTACGCCCTAGCTTTTTCGCTAGATGCTCACCAATTGTGCTTTTACCACTAGCACAAACGCCCATAACGATGACACTACTACCAGCCATAACTTATCCTCATAACCAAATTTGCGCGTGATCTCAATTTTTGAATTCACTTTAAAATATGGGTTTATCTTATTCATGTTATCGGTAACATGTTACCGGTAACTGAAATAAATGTGAACCATAACACAAACAATAATTCTTAAAGGTGAACCTATGGAGCAATTAACCCAAGCCCCAGATCCTACGTTCCTACTGACGATTGCAGGCCTTGCCATTGCAGCGTTACTCGTTCTGATCATTAAACTGAAAGTCCATGCTTTTGCTTCCCTTACTATGGTGAGTTTAGGCACAGCAATCGCCACTGGCGTTCCTTCAGAGAAAGTCGTATCGACCATGATGGGCGGCTTCGGCGGCACACTGGCTTCCGTGGCATTACTGGTTGGTCTTGGTGCGATGATCGGTAAAATTCTTGAAGTGACTGGCGGTGCGAAAGTGCTGGCAGACACTTTGATTGGTCGCTTTGGTAAAGAGCGCGCACCATTTGCTTTGGGCGTCGCTTCATTACTGTTTGGCTTCCCAATCTTCTTCGATGCAGGCCTTGTAGTGATGATGCCAATCATCCTAAGTGTGGCGGCTCGTTTTGGTGGCTCGCCAATTAAATACGCGTTGCCTGCAGCCGGTGCTTTTGCGGTTATGCACGCGTTTGTTCCACCACACCCAGGTCCGGTTGCAGCGGCAGAATTCCTTGGCGCAAACATCGGTCTGCTATTGGTGGTGGGTATTTTGGTTGCTATTCCCACTTGGTACCTTGGCGCTTACCTATTTGGTTTGTACGCGGGCAAAAAATTCGATATCCCACTATCTAAAGCCTTCTTTAATGGTGAAGCGATGGTGGATGAGCGCAACGCACCAAAATTTGGCACGGTTATGACCATCCTTGTGCTGCCAGTCCTGCTAATCTGTTTGGATACGGTATTGAACACACTGGCGGTTGCAGGTTTGATTGATGGCAAAACGGCACTGGTTGAGTTCCTACGTATGCTAGGTAAAACCCCAGTCGCGTTGCTGATTACTTTGATTGTCTGTCTGGCTGTGTTTGCCAAAGACTACGGCATGGCAAAACTAGAAAAATTGTGTGGTGAGTCATTGGCTCCAATCTGTGGCGTTATCCTAGTAACGGGTGCTGGTGGCATGTTTGGCGGCGTACTGCGCTCAAGCGGCATCGGTGATGCACTGGCTGACGTTCTTACAGATACAGGTATGCCTGTGATTGTGGCGGCGTTTGTTATTTCAACCTGTCTGCGTGTTGCTCAAGGCTCGGCAACGGTAGCGCTAACCACTACGGCAGCTCTTATCGCGCCAGTTGTGGCTGCATCAACAGGTTTGAGTGAACTAGACCTTTGCTTTATCGTAATCGCGATTGCGGGTGGTGCAACGGTACTGTCTCACTTCAATGACTCTGGTTTCTGGTTGGTATCTCGTTTGCTTGAGATGGATGAGAAAACCACATTAAAAACTTGGACGGTAATGGAAACGTTACTTGGCGGTATCGCGTTTATTATCGTCGCAACATTAAGCTTTATTCTTTAGAGGTTCCCCATGACAACACTTGAACAACGATTAAGAGAAATCAAAATCGTCCCAGTTATCGCAATCAACGACGTAGCACACGCTCTGCCACTGGCAAAAGTGTTGGTAGAAAACGGTTTACCATGTGCGGAAGTGACATTCCGCACCGAAGCGGCGGCGGAGTCGATTCGCATCATGCGTGAAGCGTACCCAGAGCTGTTGATTGGCGCGGGCACCGTTCTGACCACAGAACAAGTGGATATCGCAATCGAAGCGGGCGTGGACTTTATCGTTAGCCCAGGCTTCAACCCAACCACAGTGAAATACTGTCAGCAACGTGGCGTGACTATCGTACCGGGTGTAAACAATCCAAGCTTGGTTGAGCAAGCGATGGAAATGGGTCTGCGTACGTTGAAGTTCTTCCCTGCTGAGCCATCAGGCGGTGTAAACATGCTGAAAGCACTCACGGCGGTTTACCCAGTTGAATTCATGCCAACAGGTGGCGTAAGCCCATCTAACGTGGAAGATTACCTAGCGTTGAAATCGGTTGTGGCTTGTGGCGGTACGTGGATGGTGCCAACCGCAATGATGGACAACGGCGATTGGGAAGGCATTGCTGAATTGGTTCGCGCAGTTAAGTAAAACGCACAAACGGCTCCGAAATGTCCCCGAACGTTGGGAAACGTGATACGAAAAAGGGTCATCAAGTTACTTGATGGCCCTTTTGCTTTTGGAATGAAGCGGCTTTAGAAGTGATGCTTCATAAAGCGCTTAATAAAGCGAATGAAATCGGCTTCGGCTAGCTTCGCGCACTTCAATGTTTGGGCGTGAGACAGTTCTACATCTCCCAAGCCTTCTGCCATGTTGGTGATCGCGCACACTGCCAATACGGGTAAGCCGCAATGCGCCGCAGAAATCACTTCTGGCACGACCGACATGCCCACTACATCACCACCGATGATTTGCATCATGCGGATTTCGGCTGCGGTCTCAAAGTTGGGGCCTGTGTAAGAGACAAACACACCTTCATTCAGGTGAATGCCATTGGCTTTGCCGACTTCAAACGCTTCTGCACGCAGGTCTTTGTCGTACGCATTGGCGAGGCTGAAGAACCTCGGGCCGTACTCTTCATCATTCGGACCGATCATTGGCGACTCAGGCATGGTATTGATGTGATCATGAAATACCACCAGAGAACCGACATCAATACGCTCAGGGCGAAGTGAACCTGCCGCGTTGGTGACGAGCAGAAACTCACAACCCAGCTTTTTAAAGGTGCGCACGGGCGTGGTCATGACCTTCATTGAGCCGTGTTCGTAGTAGTGACCGCGGCCTTTCATGCACACTACGTCTACGCCGCCCATGGTACCAAGTACCAACTCACCAGAATGACCTTGCACGGTGCTAACCGGAAAGCCTTCGAGCTCTTCGTATGGAATGACCACTTTGTCTTGTAGTTCGTCTGCCAATACGCCTAAGCCAGAGCCTAAAATAAACGCCGCTTTAGGTTGGAAGTTTGGTTTGCGTTCGCGAATGGTTTGTAGCGCGCCGATTACTGGATCGTGATTCATGTTAGTCACCTTCTGGTTGTGTGTTGATTCCATTGTGTGACTTTCTGCGCTGGTTATCTTTGCTTTATTCGCTACTATCATCCTTAAAAAGAGGATGATGAAACTCGCTAGGACCTAATGCATGAAGTCAGAACCATTTGAGCGCGTGACGCTGAAGATGCTGCGTTACTTTTACGAGGTCGCACAAACCAAGCATTTCACTAAGGCGGCCGAGAACCTCAATATCACCAATTCGCCGTTGAGCAACCGCATCAAAGAGTTGGAAGAGGTGCTTAACGTCAAACTGTTTGAGCGTGATTCAAGAAACGTCATGCTGACGGAGGCCGGGCGATTGTTGGAGTCCAAATGCCAACTGATTTTTCAGACCTTGGATGTCTCGCTCAATCAAGTGCAGCAAGTGGGGTTGAACCAGAGAAACATCTTGCGAGTTGGTGTGGTAAGTAGCGCATTTTGGGGCGGATTTGATCGTCTGTTACAGCGCTTCCATGCTGAGCATGACACTTATCACGCCGACATTTTTGACCTCAACCCAGAGACGCAAAAGAAGCATCTGAGTGAGAAGAAAATCGACGTGGGTATTGTGCGCTTTGCCGATGCACTCAACATTTATCCGTATCAGTCGGTATCTTTGGGCAAAGATGTGTTTGTGGTGGCGGTGTCGGAGCAACATGAGTTAGCCAGCAAATCTTTGCTGCGGCTCCAAGATTTAAAGACGTGTGAGTTTGCGTTTATGAGTTTGGCGAATTCTGCCTCGGCAAACTTCATCATCAATGCCTGTCTGCAAGAAGGCTGTTCACCCCATATTGGCAAACAAGTGGTGGAGCCAAGCACCTTGATGGCGTATGTAGCAAACAGCAACACCGTGACGTTGGTGCCGTCGACATTTTCTCAGCATCATTGGCATGGGATTCGTTTTATTAAACTGAAAGAGTCACTGCGTGCAGACTTGTGTCTGATTCATGATGGTAAGCAGGAGAGTGCTATCAAAGCCGAGTTTGTTCGCACGTTATTGGAGAATGCGAGTTAAGTATGGGCAAACAAAAAAGGTCATCCTAAGATGACCTTTTCAAATGATTCGCTGAAATCAGCAATGCGATTAGCGCGCAATTAACGCATCGTTACGAACTCTTCTGAGCCCGTTGGGTGGATAGCCACAACAGAGTCGAAGTCTGCTTTGGTTGCGCCCATCTTCATTGCTACGCCGAAGCCTTGGATCATTTCATCTACCGTGAAACCGATGCCGTGTAGACCAACAACTGTTTCTTCTTCGCCAGCACATACAAGCTTCATCTTACATGGTTGACGGTGTTTAGTAACGGCGGTGTACATCGCAGTAAAGCTAGACGTGTAGACTTTGATATTGTCTTTGCCGTACTTCTCTTCCGCTTCTTGCGTTGTAAGACCGATAGTGCCGATTGGTGGGTGGCTAAATACCACAGTTGGTACCAAATCGTAGTCCATCTTCGCGTTTGGTTTGTTGTTGAACAAACGCTCAGAAAGTTGACGACCCGCTTTCACTGCTACTGGCGTTAGCTCGATACCGCCTTCCATGATGTCACCCACACAGTAGATGCCTTTCACGTTGGTTTCTTGGTATTCGTCTACCTTGATGTAGCCTTTTTCGTTCGTTGCCACGCCGGTTGACGCTAGGTTGATTGCGTCTGTTGCTGGGTGACGACCGATTGCCCAAATCAGTTGGTCAACGTTTTGGCTCTCACCGTTTTCTAGGTGCAGAGTTAGGCTGCCATCGGCTTCTTTTACCACTTCTTTTGGTACAGAGTGGGTGTGCAGTTTTGGACCTTCTGCGTCCATCACTTCAACCAACGTATCGATGATCATTGGATCGAAGCTACGTAGTGGAGACTCTTTACGTACGAACAGGTGCGTTTCTGTACCTAGCGCGTGCAGTACGCCAGCAATTTCAACTGCGATGTAGCCTGCGCCCACAACCGCAACGCGTTTTGGTTGCTCTGCTAGGTCGAAGAAGCCGTTTGAATCGATGCCGTATTCAGCGCCTGGAATGTTTGGAATAGTAGGACGACCACCAACCGCGATCAGGATGTGATCTGCTGTGTAGTGTTCACCGTTTACTTCGACCGTTTTTTCGTCAACAAACTTAGCAAAGCCTTTAATCACGTTTACTTTGTTGTTGCCAAGAACGCGATCGTAAGATTGGTGAATACGACCAATGTACGCCTGACGGCTCTCAACCAGCTTGCTCCAGTCGAAACCTTTCACGTCGACATCAAAACCGTAATCTTCTGCGTACAGGTTCATTGCTTCTGCGATTTGTGCGCCGTGCCACATCACTTTCTTCGGTACACAACCTACGTTGACACAGGTACCGCCAAGGTCTTGAGCTTCGATTAGCGCAACTTTCGCGCCGTACATCGCCGCACGGTTTGCAGATGCGATGCCGCCACTGCCGCCACCGATACAGATATAGTCAAAATGAGTCGCCATTACTTTCTCCAAGAGCTTATAAATTTTATCTGGTACATAGATAGATTGGGATGACCTTGCCCGAACTCAATGCCACCGTTATCCCACTATCATAAATCTAATTCGACTAATTCCTAAATGGGAAAAAGCGACAATACTTATGACAAATAGCGATGAGAGGCACAAAAAGAAGAATAAGCGCGACTGGAGGGAGAAGGTGAGAGCATAAAAAGCGCAACGAGCATGTCGTTGCGCTAGAAGGTTTCGGTGCAGATGAGCTTACTCTGGCACAATCCAGTCCACTTTCCAGTGGCCAGTTGCTGGCGCGATCGCGTCTTGCAGGAATGGCAGAATCTCTTTCATCTGGCTTTCCAGTTTCCACGGCGGGTTAATCACAATCATGCCGGATGCCGTCATGCCGCGCTCGTTGGTATCGGGTGCGACACCTAACTCGATTTGCAGAATTTTACGAATGCCCAGTGCTTCCAGGCCTTCGATCATATCTTCGATGTCGTGACGGTTTACCACTGGGTACCAAATCGCGTAGATACCGGTTGCCCAACGCTTATGGCTCTGATGAATCGCGCGCACTACATCGCGGTACTCTTTCGCGAGCTCGTATGGTGGGTCAATCAGCACCAAACCACGACGCTCTTGTGGCGGTAAGCTTGCTTTTAGGCGTTGGAATCCGTCCTCTTTGAAGATGCTCACTTGGCGATCGCGATGGAATTCTTGCTCTAACAATGGGTGATCGGCTGGGTGCAGCTCCGTCAGCACCATGCGATCTTGTGGGCGGATTTGCGCGCGCGCCACACGTGGTGAGCCTGGGTAGTAACGCAGCTTCTCGCCGTTGTTGAGCACTTTGATGGCATCGATGTAGCTTTTGATGTCTTCAGGAATATTTGGGTTATCCCAAATACGCGCGATGCCTTGTTTGTATTCGCCCGTTTTTTCAGACCATTCGTGAGTCAGATCGTAACGGCCCACACCCGAGTGGGTATCGTGATAAACGAATGGTTTATCTTTTTGTTTCAGCGCATCAAGAATGAGGCTTTGAACGATGTGTTTGACCACGTCGGCATGGTTTCCGGCGTGGAAGCTGTGGCGGTAACTTAACAAATTAAACTCTCGAAACACTCTTTGGCTGAGTGTGGTCTGTGATTTTCACTCTATGGCGGTATTATACTCAAGTAACTTAAAGATGTAGAACTTCCAATCAAATCTGTTCCTCTGATAAGGGGACGCTATTGAAATTTCTTTAAGTCACCCACACTTACTATTGGTAATCGAATTGAACTAGGTGAGTTTCTCGTGCTCAAAGAGTGTGAAATCTCATTTAGGTATAACAAGACTCAAGGACAGAGTAGCGCTCGTTGACTATATGGTCATCGCAGCATAGAGAAAGGGAACGGAGCTCCCCTAATCCATGTTGCTGGCTCGTCTGTACATTGAGTTGGCCTATCTACACAAAATAGACAGGCAATCACAGAGTCAAAACACAAAAGGAATTATTCATGTCTAATCCTCTTCTGACGTTTACGGACTTACCTCCGTTTTCTCAAATTAAACCAGAACACATCAAGCCAGCCGTTGAACAAGCGATTGCTGACTGCCGAGCGAAAATCGATGAAGTTCTAAAAGATAATGCTCACCCAACTTGGGACAGTGTGATTGCGCCAATTGAAGAAGCGGATGACCGCTTAAGCCGCATTTGGTCGCCAGTGGGTCACATGAACTCCGTGGTGAACAGCGAAGATCTGCGTGAAGCGTACGAAAGTTGTTTGCCAATTTTGTCGGAATACGGCACTTGGGTTGGTCAGCACAAAGGCCTGTACGAAGCGTACAAAGCGATTAAAGCCAGTGATGCATTCGCAACGCTGACTCGCGCTCAACAAAAAACCATCACCGATGCGTTACGAGACTTTGAGCTATCGGGTGTTGGTTTACCATCCGATGAGCAGCACCGTTACGGCGAAATCAGCAAGCGCATGTCTGAGCTCAGCTCTAAATTCTCTAACAATGTACTGGATGCCACCATGGGTTGGACCAAGCACATCACGGATGAGAAAGACCTTGCTGGCATGCCAGAATCGGCGCTGGCAGCAGCGAAAGCCGCGGCAGAAGCAAAAGAGTTAGATGGTTACCTCATTACGCTGGATATCCCATCTTACCTACCTGTCATGACGTACTGCGACAACCAAGAGTTGCGCAAAGAAGTGTACGAAGCATACGTGACGCGCGCCTCTGATCGCGGTCCAAATGCTGGTAAGTGGGACAACTCAGAAATCATTACTGAGCAACTGAGACTGCGTCACGAAATTTCACGCATGTTGGGTTTCAATACTTACAGCGAGAAATCGTTAGCAACGAAAATGGCCGAAACGCCAGATCAAGTGTTGGGCTTCTTGAATGACCTAGCGACACGTGCGAAACCACAAGGTGAACGTGAAGTCGAAGAGTTGCGTCAGTTTGCGAAAAGTGAGTTTGGCGTTGAAGAATTGAATGTGTGGGATATTGCTTACTACAGCGAGAAACAAAAGCAGCACTTGTTCCAAATCTCGGATGAAGAACTGCGCCCGTACTTCCCAGAATCAAAGGTTGTCAGTGGGCTGTTTGAAGTGCTAAACCGCGTGTTTGGCATGACAGTTACTGAGCGCGAAGGCGTGGACACTTGGCACGAATCTGTGCGTTTCTTCGATATCTTTGACGCTGAAGGCGCACTGCGTGGCAGTTTCTACCTAGATCTCTACGCACGTGAGCACAAACGTGGTGGTGCGTGGATGGATGACTGTCGTGGTCGTCGTATTACGCTCTCTGGTGAACTGCAAACGCCGGTGGCGTACCTAACGTGTAACTTCAACCGTCCAGTGGGCGAAAAGCCAGCACTGTTTACGCACGATGAAGTTGTGACACTTTTCCATGAATTTGGTCACGGCATCCACCACATGCTGACGCAAGTAGAAACTGGCGCGGTATCAGGCATTAATGGCGTACCTTGGGATGCGGTTGAATTGCCAAGTCAGTTCCTGGAAAACTGGTGTTGGGAAGAGGATGCTCTGGCGTTCATTTCTGGTCATTATGAGACAGGTGAGCCGCTACCGAAAGCGATGCTAGATAAGATGCTCGCGGCGAAGAACTTCCAGTCGGCGATGGGCATTTTGCGTCAGCTAGAATTCGGTTTGTTCGACTTTACTCTGCACACCGAATACGACCCAGAAGTGGGTGCACGCGTTTTAGAAACGCTGGCGAAAGTGAAAGAGAAAGTCGCGGTGGTTCCAGCCGTTGAGTGGGCGCGCTTCTCGCACAGCTTTGGTCACATCTTCGCTGGAGGTTACAGCGCGGGTTACTACAGCTATCTGTGGGCTGAAGTGCTGTCGTCAGACGCGTATTCTCGCTTTGAAGAAGAAGGTATCTTCAACAAAGAAACGGGTCAAAGCTTCCTGAACAACATCTTAGAAATGGGTGGCAGTGAAGAGCCAATGGAGCTGTTTAAGCGCTTCCGTGGTCGTGAACCACAAATTGATGCGCTATTGCGCCATTCTGGTATTGCAGCGTAAGCGCACGCTGTCTTTTAAAAAATACTAGGGCCAACCATTCGGTTGGCCTTTTTTTGTCCATTTTTTATAAAAAATTCACGGATTCACACTGCGGTTAATTGGGTTCTGCAGCGATATCAATGTCTCCGTAGACTGAACCTCATCAATGGCTTGCAGCTTATCAATCAGCACAAATTGCAGTTCTTCAATCGATTTGCACATCAATTTGACGAATATGTTATACGCGCCCGTGGTGTAGTAAGCTTCAACGACCTCGTCGAGCGCGTTGAGTTTTTCTAGCGCGGAATGGTAATCGCGAGCTGCGTTTAGGTTAATACCAATGAAGCAGCACACATCGTAGCCGAGCTTTTTGGTATTTACGATCACCTCCGTTCCTTCGATGATGTCAGCCGATTTCATCTTCTCAATACGCACATGGATAGTGGCAGGGCTGACATCGAACTGCTTTGCCATTTCTGCGTAGGGCGTTCTGGCGTCAGCCATCAGTGTTTTTAATATTGCGCGGTCAAGGTCGTCGAGTTTCGGCAGGCTCGCATTCATACTATTATTTCCGTTAGGGATAGAGTTTTACCTCCCTTTTATACTCATAGCGGATAGGATTCACAAGGTTTGGCAGGAGTAACTGCGGGTTAACTCCGAGCTATGGAGATAATGTGCAGCGTTTTCTGGTTATTGTCGCGCTATGTTGGAGCGCGTTTGCCGCGGCCTCAGATCCGAAAGTTTTGGTCGTGCACTCCTATCATCAAGGTTTTTTCTGGACGGATTCCATACAGCGAGGTATCGAGCAGCAATTGGGTGATCGATCGCTGGATATGCGCGTGCTCTATTTAGACTCGAAACGTAACCAGAGTGAGCAGTTTTTCGCTCAGCTTGAATCCTTATATCGTACGAAATTAAGCAAAGAACGATTCGATGCCATTTTAGTGAGCGACAACAACGCGCTTGAACTGATGCAGCGTTTGGCGCTAATCATCAAAGACACCCCGGTTATATTTAACGGCATCAACAATTATCATCCTTCTTTGCACCAATCCCTGAACGCAACAGGAGTAACAGAAGATGTCGATTTGGAGGCAAATTTAGCCCTCATAGAGCGCCTACACCCTGATTACACTCAAATTCTTATTGTCAGTGACCATTCCGTAACGGGAGAGGTATTACGCTATCAAATCGACGATTTTGTACATGAACATCCGCAATATCGCGACAAAATCGTGCAAGTTATTCCCGATAGTATCATTGACTTAAAGCAACAAGTGGCGAAGCTGAATAAAGATAAAGTCGTCCTGTTTTGGACCTATTACCGAGATAAACAAGGTGTGGTTGGCAGTGAACGTGACTGGATTGGCGTCAACAGAGCCTCAAATGCGCCGCTGTTTATGGTGCACGACATTGGCTTAGGGCACGGTGCGGTTGGTGGCGTGATCCAAAGTGGTTATCGGCATGGCATAGAGAGCGCTGAGATACTTGAGTTTGTGTTGGATAACCCTGACCAAGCTCTGCCAGCCGTGAAGAAAAGTGATTCTGAAATCAAGCTCGATTATCAAGCTGTAGTGCGCTGGGGGCTGGGTGCTGAGCAAGAGGTCTCTGCGGTATTTTTTAATAAACCGATGAAGTTTTCTGAGCGTTTTGCCAAAGAAATTCGCTTGTTTGGTAGCCTGTTTGTGGTGATGTCGGTGGTCATTTTGTTGATGGGTTACTATTTACAGCGGATGCGTCGCAGCGAGAGTGCCGCGCGAGAAAGCCAAGCCATCTTAGAGTCGATTTTTGATCAGAGCATGCAGTATATGGGCATTTTGGATGCCAACGGTGTACTTAAATCGGGCAACGATCACCTGCAATCTTTGCTGTATCACCAAGGGCTGCGTTTAGACCGACCACTTTGGTTTCATCCCAATTGGAGTGAGAAAGCACAATCGTTGCTTGAGGCGTATTTCCACGCGCCTCACCATCAAGTGTCGACGTTTGAGGCTGAAATTTGGAGTAAAGAGCACGGTACATTGGTGTTGGAAATTTCACTCAAGCCTTTTTCTCAGCAAGTAGGAAATCAAAAGCAATACTTGTTTGAAGCGCGCGATATCACTAGTCGTAAGTTGATGGAAGATAAGCTCTATCAACGCGAATCAACCCTGCGTAACTATTATGAGCAACAGCCTGTCATGATGGTGACACTTGACTGCAATAACCGCATTCAAGAAGTGAATCGATTTGCTCAACTACTCCTCGGCTACAAACCGATGGACATGCTCGGACACCGCCTAAGGGAGTTTTATTTTGATGACAAGGTACTGTTTCCTCGCCAAGTGCTATTGCAACCCAATCAACAGGTGCATGGGGTCTGGCGACGTGAAGTCGAGTATCGCCATGCAAATGGTCATCGTGTTTGGGTACGCGAGAACATTCGTCCACTGAGTGAATCTGATCAGCTGTTGATTGTGGGCGAAGATATTACAGAAACTAAACAGCTTTCCGAGAAACTGGAATATCAAGCGCGCTATGACTTACTGACAGGGACTTATAACCGAAACCACTTTGAACTAGAGCTCAAGACCGCACTGCGTGAGGTGGACAGCCATCGTCGCGTCCACGCCATGCTGTACCTCGACTTAGATCAGCTAAAAGTCCTCAATGATACGGTTGGGCATGATGCGGGTGACGCGGCGATTCAATTTTGCGCCAGCATGTTAGAGGAAGTGCTGCCATACAATTCCATCTTGGCTCGAATGGGAGGCGATGAGTTTGCGGTACTACTCAAAGATTGCGACGAATACGGCGCCATTAATATCGCTAAACTGATCATCTCGACGTTGAGTGAGCATCTCTTTATTTGGGAAGATACGCGCTTGTTCATCAGTTGTTCTATTGGTATTCGTATCATCGACCATACGGCAGAGACGCCGCAAATGGTGCACGCTCAAGCAGACTCTGCGTGTCATGCCGCCAAGGAGCAAGGCCGTAACCGCTACAATCTGTTCAGCTTAGATAACGAAGAGCTACAACGTCGCCAGATGGAAATGCAGAGCGTCAATTTGGTGCATGAGGCATTGTCGAATCAGCGTTTAGAGTTGTTTGCTCAACCGATCAAAAGCTTACAACAGCACGATGCTCAGATGTATTTTGAGATTTTAGTGCGCATTCGCAATGGATATGGTGATTATGTTTCTCCTGCACTGTTTATTCCGGCTTCCGAGCGCTACAACATTGCGCATTGGATTGATAAACAGGTCATTACTCAAACACTAGAATGGTTTGAGCAACGCCCGGAGGTGGTTGAAAAACTCGGTCGTTGTTCGATAAACCTTTCAGGTCAATCTATGGGGAATCAAGAGTTTATCGATTTCTTATTGGAGCGGTTGGAACGTTCGTCCATGCCGTGTGAAAAAATCTGTCTAGAAATCACCGAGACAGCGGCGATGAGTAATCTTGAGCAAGCCATTGAGCTCTTCACCAAGCTCAAAGCGCTGGGTTGCATGATTGCATTGGATGACTTTGGTTCGGGCTTGTCTTCATTTGGTTACTTAAAGAAACTTCCCGTTGATATTGTGAAAATTGATGGCCTTTTCGTGCGAGATATCAACGTAAATGAAATGGACCGTGTAATGGTTCGCTCGATCAATGACTTGGCAAAACAGCTAGGCAAAGTGACGGTGGCGGAGTTTGTCGAAAACGAACAAGTCATGCAGCATTTGATCGATCTTGGTGTGGATTATGGCCAAGGCTACGGTATTGGGCATCCTCAACCGCTTTCTGAGTTAGTTGAGCGACTGACGGCTGAGTAGTCTTGTCATATCAAGCTCAACCTAGCATTGAGAGGTAAATTAGGTATACACTCAGCGCCAGTTACCGCGATTTTTTATTGGAGCCTCCTTTTGCAACTGCAATTGATCTGTGAAGACCCGTCTCAACAACCTCATCTGGATGAACTGGCTGCGCGCTGGCAGCTTTCTCACACTGACGAGAGCGATTTTGCTTTGGTGCTGACCACCGAGCGTTTAGAGCTGCGTAAAGTGGATGAGCCAAAGTTGGGAGCTATCTTTGTCGATTTAATTGGTGGCGCAGTGGGACATCGCCGAAAATTTGGTGGTGGTAAGGGCCAAGCCATCGCAAAAGCCGCAGGTTTGAACAAAGGGGCAACGCCAACCGTTCTAGACGGCACGGCGGGGCTGGGACGTGATGCGTTCGTTTTGGCTTCGCTCGGCTGTAAGGTACAGATGGTGGAGCGACACCCGGTAGTCGCAGCGTTGCTGGATGACGGCTTAGCGCGTGCGAAACAAGACCCTGAAATTGGAACTTGGGTATCAGAGCGTATGTCGCTGATCCATGCCTCCAGTCATGATGCATTGGAACAGCTGGCACAAGATGAAGACTTTGTTCAGCCAGATGTGGTGTATCTCGACCCTATGTATCCGCACCCAGAAAACAAGAAGAAATCGGCGCTCGTAAAAAAAGAGATGCGCGTTTTTCAATCGTTGGTTGGCGCCGATTTGGACGCCGATGGTTTGCTAGATCCTGCCATGGCGTTAGCCACAAAACGCGTGGTGGTGAAGCGCCCAGACTATGCAAACTGGCTGAACGAGCAAAAGCCGACTATGGCGATTGAAACCAAAAAAAATCGCTTTGATGTCTATGTTAAAGCCTCAATGGCATAACTTCCTGACCGCTCAACTTTTCTTGTCACAGTACGGTGTATCGTGCTGTGATCAAGCCTCTCTTTCTGAATCGTTACTGATAGTTTTCTCTTGCTAATTTTCCTTCCTGACTGTATATCTAACTAAGAATTATTATTATTTCACTTGTTGTGATGCGGTCGATAATTGGGAAGCTGGAGTAGTAGAATGGCTAAACGCTTATGCAAAATGAGTCGTAAACAGATCGCGGCGGAGCTTGGCGACATCCATCGTTTAGTTGTCGCACCAAAGTTTGTTTGTCGCTCTTGCGCACGCTCTTCAGCGGCCAAAGATACCCTGTGTAAGCCAGCCGCTATTCCGCCGCAAAAATGCCAAGACAAGCCATTGAACGAGCAACAATCATGTGGCTTATTGGCTGAAGCGCTGCCAGTACAACCGATTCCTGTGACAACAAAACAAAGCAACGAAAAAGCCGCGATTGTGAAGCGTGTTGTTGAGCGCGTAAAAGAGAAAAAGCAAGCCGAAAAATCCCTGGATCCAGTAAGAACCGACGTACCAGTATGGTTTGATTTAGCGGATAAAAAATCGCTTAAGAAAGCGAAAAAAGCACTGAAAAAGCATTATAAGCAGCAGAAGAAGTTGTTAAAAGTAGCGAAAAAACAACAAAAGTTACTTAAGCGTCAGCGCAAGCTTGAAGCGCGCAATGCGAAGCTAGAAGTGTTGTTGCCAACGTCGCCCAAGGCGTTGATGAGCGCAAGCTCGCAAGTCAAAGTGCATTAATCTAATCCAAAAAAACGCTCTCCAGTTGGAGAGCGTTTTTTATTGTCGGTATGTGTGTTGGGAGCGGTCGCTTTACTTCTTGGCATAGCTCATTTCGACGCGCTTTTTCACCCAGGTTTCGTTAATCCATAGCGATAGCATGATGATCGCACCGCCAATGGCGAGTCGCATGACATCAACATCGCGGTTCCAAATCACAATGTTCACAATCAAACCCGCCGGAACCAATGCGTTGTTCATTACTGCCAGTGCACCTGCGTTCACCATGGTTGCGCCTTTGTTCCACGCGAAGTAACCAAAACCGGAAGCAATTAAACCAAGGTACGTCAGAATGCCCCATTGCGTTGCGGTGGTGGGTAGTTTGTCGAGGTTGCCCATCAGAGTGAAAGCCACGGTTGCTACACAAAGCGCACCTAAGTAGAAGTAACCAAACACGGTGTGTTGTGGCAAATCAACCGGTTCACTTTCCATGATGTATTTGTAGCCCACCTGACCAATGGCAAAACAGAGGTTTGCTCCTTGTACGACCAAAAAGCCCAGCAGGAAGTCTTCATTAATGCCTGCAAACTTAATCCAGGCTGCGCCAAATACAGCAATCGCCGCGGTAACCAAATACCAAGGTGAAAAGCGACCTTTCAAGAAGTCATAGATCAGCGTGACGTAAATGGGTGTGAATACGGTGAACAGCAATACTTCTGGCACGGAAAGGAGCAAAAAAGATTGGTAGTAGAAGCAGTACATCAGACCGAGCTGAAAGCCACCGACCGTCATCAGTTTCGCGATTAAGGATTTGCTAACGCCGCGGAATTTTAAAAAGGGAATGAAAACCAGACTCGCCAGTGCCACGCGCATGAACACCGAGAACCAAGAATCAACCTGACCAGCGAGGTAAACGCCGATCAGGCTAAATGAGAATGCCCAAAGTAGGGTAACTGCGGATAGATAAGCCATGGATGAGAATCTTTATCAACAACAAATGTGCCCGCAGTCTAACCAAGTTTTAACGTCGCGCCAATCAGTCTTTTAGCGGTACGACCAGCATATCGACTGGAGAGCAGTTAATCAGTTGTCGAGTCGAAGACAGAATCTTGCTCCAGAAATCTTGGTGATGACCACAAACCACCAAATCGATACTGTAGTCTTGAATGGTATCGCACAGCTCATTACTCAAATCGCCACTACCGACTAAAGTATGGGCAATTGGGTATTGCGCATATTCTGCGAAATTCGCCAATTGTGTGCGCGACGCTTCCATTGCTTGATGTTGCGCTTCTGCCATATTGATGTCGATAAGCCCGGTGTAGAGCTCTGCGTAGTTCACGTCGATGTGAATAAAAGAGACTTTCGCATCCAGAGGTTTAGCCAGTGATACGGCTTTTTTAATCAACACTTTACTGTCGTCTGACAGGTCGACTGCCACAAGTATGTGTTTGTAACTCATATTGCTATCTCCTTGTAAGGTCATAGTTTTAGATTAGCACTAACCCCCAAAAAAATTTGCTGAAGTGATCTCATATCAGTGTCGTAGGTACAAAGTCTTGTCTCAGTAATCATGTTATAGTGGCGTTATACCCAAGTGACTTTGAGATGCGGAGTTCAGCGCTCCGTTACTGACTATAGTTCAAGTAAAACCTTGCCTCTGATGTAGAGCAAGTCAATCTCGCGGCGTCGTTTATCTCGAGGTTACTTGGGTATATTGCATGCACATTAATAGGAGTTAACATGCTGTCTCAAACTATGGTCGAACAATTGAATGAGCAAATTAACCTAGAATTTTTCTCATCCAATCTATACTTACAAATGAGTGCTTGGTGTGAAGACAAAGGTTTTGAAGGTGCGGCTGAATTTTTACGCGCTCACGCCGTAGAAGAAATGGAGCACATGCAACGCCTATTCACCTACGTAAGTGAAACTGGCTCAATGCCAATTTTGGGCGCTATTGATGCACCAAAGCATGATTTTGCTAGCTTAGGTGATGTTTTCCGCGAGACCTTCGAACATGAGCAAATGATCACGGAAAAAATCAATAAATTGGCACATGTTGCATTTACTAGCCAAGACTACTCAACGTTTAACTTCCTACAGTGGTACGTGTCTGAACAGCACGAAGAAGAGAAGTTGTTTAAAGGGATTTTAGATAAGATCGAATTAGTAGGTGAAGATGGTAAAGCATTGTTCTTCATCGACAAAGATCTAGCACAAATGGCGAAAGAAGGTTCATCTTCAATCATGGATGCTCCAGCTGCGTAAACGCGTTTTTTGACGCTATAAGTAGCGGGTAAAGACGAAGCATTGATCGTCTTTTTCTCTTGAGCATTGTTGAAGATGTAGGGAGGAAAAGATGATCAGTGGAGACACAATCTTATTTGCGCTAATGGTGGTAACTGGAGTCAACATGATCCGGTATCTCACCGCTCTTCGTTCTCTAATTTACATCATGCGTGAAGCGCATCCGTTGTTATATCAGCAAGTTGATGGCAATGGCTTTTTTACCACCCATGGAAATGTCACCAAACAGGTGCGTTTGTTCCACTACATCAAAAGTAAAGAATATCACCATCACCACGATGAGATTTTTACTGGTAAGTGCGAAAGGGTGCGTGAGCTATTTGTTTTATCGACCGCTTTGCTCGGTGTTACCCTACTCGCGGCCTTCATTCTTTAAAGAATCAATAATCTAGCGAGTTAATCTCCTAGGATTGTACGGGTATGCATAGCGCTTACCGTTTAAGCGCTTTTCCCCTTCGAGATTTGTCGGTAGAATGTCGCGCCTAGAAAGCAAGGATGTGCAATGTGCACATCCTTTTTTATTTCGATTCGATCCCAATCAGTCTAAGAGCTACCGATGAGTAAGAAATTTGATGTTGTTGTAATTGGCGCAGGTGCAGCGGGTTTGATGTGTGCTGCAGAAGCCGGCAAGCGAGGCCGCCGTGTTTTGGTGCTCGATCATGCTAAAAAGCCAGGACGTAAAATCCTTATCTCAGGCGGTGGCCGTTGTAACTTCACTAATTACGACGTCTCAGCCAGCAACTACCTATGCCAAAACCCGCATTTCGTTAAGTCGGCGCTTTCTCAATACACCAACTGGGATTTTATCTCGATGGTGTGTAAGCATGGTATTGAATTTGAAGAGCGCGATCACGGTCAGCTGTTTTGTGTCGATGCGTTTACGGCTAAAGACATCGTGAAGATGCTGTTGGCTGAGTGTGACATGCCGAATATCGAGCAGCGTTACCAATGCGATGTTCACTCAATTGAGAAAATCGATGCGGGCTTCCGTCTGCATGCTGGCACTGAGATTGTCGACTGTGAGTCTTTAGTTATCGCAACCGGTGGCTTGTCGATGCCAAAACTGGGGGCGACACCATTTGGTTATAAAGTCGCGGAACAATTTGGTCTTCGAGTTATCCCAACCACGGCAGGGCTGGTGCCATTTACGTTGCATAAAGAAGACAAAGAAGACTTTGCTGAGTTATCTGGTATCGCGGTACCTGCGGAAATTACAGCTGAAGATGGCACCATGTTCAAAGAAGCCCTGTTGTTCACACATCGTGGTTTATCTGGCCCAGCCGTTTTACAGATTTCATCATTCTGGCGAGCGGGGCAAAAGGTGTCGATTAATCTGGTGCCAAACGATGATGTTGCCGAGTTATTAGAACGCAGCCGTGAAAAGCATCCGAATCAGTCGCTCAAAAATACGCTCGCTAAAGTGCTACCAAAGCGCTTGGTTGAAGTCTTGATTGAACGTAAAGAGCTGGTCGATAAACCGTTAAAGCAGTTCAATCAAAAGGAGCTTGCGGCGATTGTGGCGTGTTTAGAACATTGGGATATCGCCCCGAATGGCACTGAAGGCTACCGAACCGCGGAAGTGACACTAGGCGGTGTGGATACCGATCACTTATCTTCGAAAACCATGGAATGCAAAGACATCAAAGGGCTGTACTTCATTGGTGAAGTCATGGATGTGACTGGCTGGTTAGGGGGCTATAATTTTCAGTGGTGCTGGTCGAGCGGCTTTGTCGCGGGTCAGTGGGTGTAATCAAACGCTATACATCCGCATAAAAGATAAGATAAAAAAGAGCACTGAATCGTATTCCGTGCTCTTTTTATATTCTCATTGTATTCCCACAGCGAGTTACTCGTCTTGATACTTTTCGAGTTTGTTATAGAGCGTTTTAACGCTAATGCCTAATTCCTGCGCTGATTCCGTTTTATTGCCTTGATTCTCTTCAAGGGTATTGAGAATGGCGGCTTTTTCTAGCTCTTCTAGCGAAACGCCCGCTGGAACAAGGTCTTCGATGCTTGTGCCTGTTTCCAATGGTGGTGTATCGAATATCAGGTGTTCATCTCGGATGGTGTCGTCAGCCAAAATAAATGCACGCTCGATCGTGTGTTTGAGCTCACGGACATTACCTGGCCAATCGTGTGCAGCGATTTTTTGGATGGCAGAATCAAGAATGGTTTTGGTTTTAGCCTCATTTGCGTTGCGGTGCGCGATAAAGTGCTTAGCCAGACCGACGATGTCACCGCCTCGCTCTCGCAGCGGCGGTATCGTTAATGGGAAGTGCGATAAACGGAAAAACAGATCTTCACGCAGGAACTGCTCTTCAATGGCGACTTTAGGATCACGGTTGGTGGCGGCAATGATGCGAGTGTTGGCGATATGCACCGTATTACTGCCCACTGGGCGATACTCTCCGGTTTCCAACACACGCAATAGCTTCACTTGATGCTCGATAGGCATCTCGGTGATTTCATCTAAAAACAGCGTGCCGCCTTCTGCCTGTTTAAATACACCTTGGTGAGTTTTATTCGCTCCGGTAAAGGCGCCTTTTTCATGGCCAAACAGTTCACTATCGACCAATTCTGGGCTAATCGCACCACAGTTAATCGCGATAAAGGGTTGTTGCTTGCGATCACTGGCTAAATGAATGGTCTGTGCCACTAACTCTTTACCCGAGCCACTTTCTCCAACAATGAGGACGTTGGCTTCTGTTTTTGCGACGCGTCGGATCATGCGATAGAGCTGATGCATTGGCGATGAGGACCCCACCAAAAGGCCAAATTGGTCGAGATCGCTAGTGGACACTTTACGTCCTTGATCTTGTTTTTGCTGATAGTACTGGCTGACTTCGCTTAGGGTGTCCGTCAAAATGGCAATATCGACGGGTTTTCTGTAGTGAAAAATTGCACCTAAGTTCATTAGCTTATCCAAATTTTCGTTTGGAGCACCAGAGCTAATGATGATCAAGTCCATATCGTAGATGTCTTCGATATTAGAAAGGCGCTGGTAATCTGCGCTAGTAAAGTGGGCGACTTCAACAATCGCAACTTCCGGTTTGAGTTGTAGGAAATCTTCAATCCAACCATCTGCGGCATCGGTATTATGCAGACGAAATTTGTTCAGTTCCTGGCAAGAGGCGATAGCATCTTTAAGTGTCGGGTCTTGTATTCGTAGAAACAGGCTTGGCAACGACATAGAAATGTCCTCTTTACTATGACAGAAACAATGTACGTGGATTATTCTAAGTGCACAAGACAAAATATTGTCAGCAGAGATTTAAGGGTCTGTAGGCTATTTTAATTTTGTTGATCCTCTCTTGGTATATATCAGTAATAATTCTGATAAATATTGCTTCTTTATTCGGGTGTCTCACATTTTAAATAATAATTCTGCGATTAAGTGAAGTTGAAGAAATAATGTCTCATCTTTTATTGGCGTATTATGTAATTGATTGCGAAATTATTAACGATTAAAAATTACATTTCTTCTGTGTAAATAATTCATGCTTATATTTTCTTGTTCGTCTTATTTTTATCTCTTGTTTTATTATTCCTTTAAAAATAACAAGTTACAAACTTGGCACATGGTTTGCTACTATGGGAATACAACGTCAATAAAGGAGAATTACCATGAATAACATCGCAGCTAAAATTGTACTTACGTCAGTTCTTGCTACTTCATCTACAGCAGTCTTAGCGAGTGATAAATGGGAAAAAGAATCCATGGACGCTTGGCTAGATGGTAAAGCCGAAACGACGCTGCTGCTAAACAGTAACCTTAACTCTTTTGATATCAACACCGATGTTGAAAATCAGGTAGTTACCCTTTCTGGTTCGGTAAACAATGACCTTGAAAAATCGCTTGCCGAAGAGCTTGTAACAGGTCTTGATGGTGTGAAAGAAGTAAATAACGAATTGTCAGTGGTGAATGAAGGTAAGAAAGAAACCGATTCAGAGGCATTAGCCACACTGACCGACTCTAAAATCACGACTATAGTTAAAACGCGCCTACTGATGGATACCAATGTAAGTGGTACGGACATTGATGTAACGACGGAACGTAAAACGGTAACGTTGGCAGGTAAGGTTAATTCAGATGCGGAGCATGATCTTGCACTTTCAATTGCAAATAATACCAATGATGTAAATAAGGTGATTGATAAGCTAGAAGTGGTTCAATAATAACGAGCCGAGTGACCTAACCCAATTTTATTAGGAGGTAACACTATGGTTCGTTGGATGTTTATTTTTCTGGCTTTGGCACTGGTTTCTGCACTACTAGGTTTTACTGGTATTGCAGGGGCGGCGGCCTCTATCGCGCAAGTGATATTTTACCTATTCCTATTGTCATTAATTGTATCAATAGTGATTGTTCTGCTAGGAAGAAAAAACGTAAATAGATAGGAGATTTCATGCGACTTACGTCATTAATTTACCGTATCGCCGCAGTATTTGGTTTGGTGTTCGCACTGGCTGCTTGTAGTGAAGAAGGGCCAATGGAACAGGCAGGCAAGAAGATAGATGAAGCCGCCGAAGAAACTCAAAATGCGATTGAAGATGAGTGTGAAAATATTAAAGAGAACTTGAACGCAGAAGACCAAGATTGTTAGTCGAGTCAGGTCAGCTTTTTGTTCACAGCAATGTAAGAGAAGGGCGGTCAATCACCGCCCTTCCTTTTATCCCAAGTGTTTACAATCAGATGAGGAGTCAAAGATGAAAAACATATTTGATGTACTAAAAGAGAGTCATGAAAAGCAACGCCTTTTACTCGATGCTCTGATGGAAACGTCTGGAGATTCCCCTGCACGCGAAGAGTTTTATCACAATCTTAAGGATGAACTCGAACAGCACGCCGCCGCAGAAGAGCGCTTTTTCTACGCGCCTTTAATCGAGAGTGATAAAACCATCGATCTTACTCGTCATGGCATCGCAGAGCACCACGAGATTGATAAAGTGATTGCACAGCTTGATGCAACCGACATGAGCTCGCCAGGATGGCTCAACCTCATGAAAACTTTGCGTCACAAAGTATTGCACCACCTCGAAGAAGAAGAGCATCGTTTTTTCCAATTGGCCGGTAAGGTGATGACCGATCAGCAGAAAATGAAACTAGCGGATAGCTACGTCGAAGAAATGGCTAGTTAGGTGGAGTATTGGTCCTTTTCGTGCCATTTCGGCACGGGAAGGGGCCCAATCAAAGCGTTTACCAAGCTAGTTAGCCTAAACTAGAACCAGCTTATTCTCACTTTCACTAAAAAAGCGCACTCGCTGAAGGCAAGGAGAGCGAATGTTTATCATCAAATATTATATTCTTGGCGCTCTGATCAGTTTATTGGCCGCTATTTATATTCCCCAAATCATGGTTAGCCTGTTGTTCTTGTGGGTATCTCTTTCTTTAGCATTAGTCAGCGTAGCCTACGTTTTCGACATTCCCTCCATTTTTAGAAAAAACCAAGACGGTAAGATTGTCAGGTGGATCCGCTGGGCATTCATCCCCTTTTTGCTGGGCGCTAGAGCGTATAATGCCTGGGAAAGACGGCGCGATACTGTGCCTCCGATCCAAAAAGTCAGCGATAATTTATACCTCTCCCGTCGGCTATTTCAGAGTGACTTAGATTTTCTCGAATCCAATGACATCTCTTGTATTGTCGATGTCACCGCTGAATTTGCTGGGCTTGAAAGTGCGATGACCGACAAGCAGTTTCATTACCTTTCGATTCCGGTACTCGACCACAAAGCCCCAACGCTAGAGCGCCTTCGCCATGCGATTAACTGGATTGATACGCAAATCTCGTGCTCGCGAGCTGTGGTTGTGCATTGTGCGTTAGGGCGTGGTCGCTCGGTGTTTGTTGTTGCGGCGTATCTACTGAGCAAAGATCCGTCGCTGACGGTTGAATCTGTGATGAAAAAAATCAATGACGTGCGCAGTACCGCGAGATTGAATAAATTGCAGATCAAAACGTTACGAGCGATAAGTGAAAAAGGCGTACTGGGTCTGGATCAGTCCACTTGGATGGTGGTTAACCCTGTTGCAGGTGGCGGCAAATGGGAGGAAAACGAACAGCACTTGATTCGTGAACTAACCAAAAAATATCGCTTGAGTATTCATCAAACCACCACAAATCTCAGCGCTGAGCAGCTCACGCTGCAGGCAAAAGAAAGTGGTGCTAAGCAAATTATCGTAGCGGGTGGCGATGGCACAGTGACGGAAGTGGCGAGCCAGCTGGTAGGTACCGATATCAAACTCGGTATTGTTCCGCTCGGAACCGCCAATGCGTTGTGTCATGTGCTCTATGGAGTTGGCGCAAAATTCTCACCCGTTGAAAAAGCGTGTGAAGCATTGCTAGCAGGTCACTGCCAACGTATTGATACGGCGGAGTGTAATCAGAGGCTTATATTGTTAGTCCTAGGTATTGGCCTAGAGCAGAAAATGATCGAACATGCGCAGCGAGAAGAGAAAAACACCTTTGGACAATTGGCCTACTTAACGGGCTTTTTTAACGCGGTGGTGGCGGAAGAGACGCAGACGTTGACTGTTGCGATGGATGCGCCATTTGAAGATGGAAACCGCGAAAATGGATCACAAACGCTAGAAGTTCATAGCTTTGTCGTTGCGAACATCGCTCCTTTTAGTACGTTGCTCGCGCAAGGTGGTGGTGCTCCGCAGCCTGACGATGGCAAGCTGCATATCACGTATTTAGATAACACCGAATCTTTAGGTGGACGCCTCATCGCATTGTCTGATCTGACATTAACCAGCGTAGGTGCGCAGGAGGAATCGACTCATTTTCAATACGCGACGGCTCAGAATGTCACTATTTCTGCGAACAAACCGATTGAGTATGTGATTGATGGTGAGCTTTATTCTGATGAGCAATTAGCGATCAAGCTTCGTCCAAAATCGTTGAACGTATTTGTCCCAAGCGGGAGAAGTAAATCGGCTTAGCTTTAAAACAGATAAGCAGTGGATAATGCGCCATTTGCCTAGTGCTTTATAGCGTGCCTTTGTTTACCGGTTTAGTCGTAGTTTTGAAGGAACCAATAAGGTCGCTGCGTAGGTGCAGCGGCTTTTTTATATCGGCATTTTTTGTATCTGAGAGAGCGTCTATTTATCGTTCTCGAAGTGAAAGGAAGAAGGGGGTGAGTATGACTACTCACCCTGGGGTAAGTGCTTTTCAATTTCATCGTTTTCGACTTGTAAAGCAGCTAACCAGTAAGAAACAAGCGCCGTTAAGTTTGTGTCGTCAATGGCTCTGAGTAGCGCTTTTAAATCATCTAACAACAACTTGTTCATGAAATGCATTTCTTTGTAATTACCTAGTTCGGCAACGCCGTATTCGGTGGCATTTTCCGCAATGAATTGTTCACCATCTTGGTCGAAGAACAACTTCGCCATCTTTTTGATCATCACTTTTTCTATTTTAACGAATCGATACGCCGCTCTTGCGAGTGTCATATGCGATTGCGGATTAACGAGAGGCAAACACGTTTGGCGATGGTGTGTCATTTTTACGAGTAGCTCCCTTACTCGATTATTATCCAATGTCATACTGACCTCTTTATTTATGACTACCGTGTTGATTACTCGGTTTAGTGTTTTCTAGTTTTGGTTGTATTGAGGTGCCTGTGGTCTTATCAGAAATGGCCAAAACGAGTTGGCCATTTTCTCTGCCAGCGCTTGATTGCAAAGGCGACCACTAAGGATCAGCTGATAAGGCTGATGCTGCTGAGCTTTTCTTTACAGCTTTTGATATCACTGCGAACTTTCAGTAGAACCGAATTATCCGCTTGCTCTGGGTGGCTAGTAATTAGGTTTTCGATCTCTTTGAGCACCTTGCTTTCAACACCTTCGAGCTGTTCCAAATACATGGACTCTTTGTCAGAAGACACCTCCTTCATCACATCGCTGTATACCTCACGCGCTTTAATGGTGTAGGAAACCGGAGTGTCGTCGGCAGAGTCTTCCTGGTTATTTGCCAATGTGTAGGGAGTAAGCTCAAGCACCGCTCGCTCACGTACTCTAAGCAGTTCTACCAACACATTATTCAAAGAAGTGTTGTCAATGTTCTCAATGGCCTTGTTGTAAATGTCATTTCCGCTCTCGATAAGCTCAATGATTGAGGCGATATTTTCATTTTTCATATCTCACTCCTGATTTGGTTGGTGATGGGAGTGTTTGTACGTATGGGGAACAAACACAGGTGTTTCATCTTTAGTTGCAGGTTGTATGCCAAGGAATGTTATTTTTCTATTAATCAATTGGTTATGAGTTTATTGCGCAAGAATTGGAGGGTTGCAGACAAGGCGCTAAGAAAAAATTACAAGAATGCTGGGGAAGTCTGGAAAGAATTACACGTACAGATAAGCATTTGTCGTGAAATAAAACAAAAACCAATTAAAAACATGTGCTTATAATCTTGGCACGGATATGGCTTTGTAGTGAGTAAGTGAGTTCAAAAGTTGTTTCACTTGATTTACTACTCAACTCATCAACGGAGGCTAGTTATGGCTACAACAAAAGAAAGCACAGTAAAACCTCAAGAGCAGTTAGAAGAAGCATATCACTTGGCGGAGCAAGCCACGACGGAAGCCGTCGGCGCAATGAAAGACCAAGCTAAAGAGAAATTTGATGTGGGCGCGGAACACGTTCAGCAGGCGACCAAGTCGGCAGAGAACGTTATCAAGGAGCGTCCATTGCTGAGCATTGGTTGTGCCTTCCTTGCGGGTTGGGCGGTTTCGAAGCTGATCAAATAATCACGGTCCAACGGATTAAGCCACATAACAGAAGGCGAGGGTTCCAATGAATAATTCCGGACAAGTCACCAACCAGCAACCGGGCTCGGCCGCAGCAGACAGCGGTCGAGCCCCAAGTGGGGCAGAAGAGCAGGATATCCAACAAACCATCAATGGTTTGAGCAGTATTCTTTCACAACTGGACCAATTGACTCAATCGCTGAAAGCGTGGTCGGGTTCAACGTTGGATTTGTTCCTCTTGGAGGTGAAAATTAATGCGTCCGCAGCGCGACAGATTTTGCTGTGCACCATTGTTTTTACCTTATTGTCGGTATTGTTCGTGTTCAGTTTGTGCCTTGCCTCTGGTGTGGTGGCTTATCAGCTGACCGCTAACGTGTATGTTGCAGTGGGCGTATTTATTGCGTCCTTAGGTTTAGCATTACTGTCTTTAGCTTGGTGGCAGAAGCGTTTAGTTGGTTTCCTTGGATTCAAAAATACGACAGAACAGTTGCAGGAGGGGTGGGATGCGCTCGCTACAAAAGCTCAATCGAGCCATGCGAATCAAGCGGATGGAAGGTAAGGCATCTTTAGAGCAATGCTGCTTGTCGATGGAAATGTTCACGTTTACCACTAAGAAGTTTGTGAAAGAAAATCCTTGGACGACGCTAGGTATTAGTGCTGTCGTTGCTGTTACCGCTGCCAAAGCGGGTCGATTGTCTCGACTGACTTCCTCTATCTCTTCCATGGGGCTATTGGCGAGTAGTGTCTCCGAACTAACGGATTCGCTTGCCAAGCCAGTTAGGGCCGCGTCTTCTAACCAGTCGGGCGTAGAACAAGAGCGAAATGCTGAACCACAAGCAAGCAATACTGCTTCGACAGAAGAGACCGCGACAGAAACAGAAGTCGAGCAACCCCAATAACGGCTTTCGCCGATAATTATTCCTACCGACCTTGAGCCTTTTTATGACAGCGAAATTGAACATTCCTGCCAACACCGCGATTGGTGCAACCCTTCTTGTCTTATTGCTCGTTCCTGGGCTGTATTTTGCTAAGCCAATCTTGTTACCTATTGTGCTTAGTACCTTTATTTCTCTGTTATGCAGTCCTTTCATTAACTATCTTGAAGACAAAGGTTTACCGCGCGCGATTACCGTCGTAGTGACTCTGTCATTCTTGGTTGGTGCTTCAATTATTGGCCTTGCTGCCATGTCGGAGCCTGCCAAGCAGTGGTGGTCTGAACTGCCCAGTATCGTGAAAAATGTGTCGCAAGAAGTGAGCGAAGTGACTCAAGCCTCGGCGGATCACCTTAATACGCCGCTGAATATTGCCAGCGATATGGGTATGGATGAAGTCGGGAACAATACCGTATTTTCTTTGGTGAAGACACTCGCGACCACGACGCCGACCATTTTGACACAAGCGATGATCGTGCTGTTTATGGTTTATTTTATGCTCAATCACGGACGCAGCTTATTTCGAAAGTCAGTGTCGTACTTGCATGGGTTTGCCAAGCAGCGCCAAGCGATTGAACTGGTCAAAGCACTACAGAAAGACCTATCTCGATACATTGGCACTATCACGTTGGTGAATGCGGGACTTGGATTGAGTGTTGGGGCGGTGTTTTTTGTTTTAGGCCTTGAGGACCCATTCTTGTGGGGCGCGTTTGCTGGCGTGATGAATTTTGCGCCGTATCTTGGCCCAGTCATCTCCATGGTGAGTTTCGGTTTTGTGGCTTATCTGCAGTTGGAGTCGGTCAGTTTTATGCTCACTGTGGTGTCTATCTATTTGTTGATCAACTTGATTGAAAGCCAGTTTGTCACGCCAACGTTATTAGGGAAAAGATTCAACTTAAATCCGTTAGTGATCTTCGTTTGGCTCGTGTTCTGGGGTTGGCTTTGGGGCGGTATGGGGCTCTTAATCGGTGTACCGCTATTGGTCTGCATTAATATTTTGGTTGAGCGTCTGGAGCTGTGTCAATCAACTCAAAGTCAACCAAGCCAAACCATCCCCGAGGATGTGGCTCCACGAGAATGACTTGGGCTACAAGCTGGCTCAACGAAAAAGTTTTTCCGCACTTACTGGCTGGCTAAAAAGATACCCTTGACCGTAAACACAGCCTTTTTCGAACAAGTAATCGGCTTGCTCCTGAGTTTCTATTCCTTCCGCTACGACTTTCAACGACAGTGTTTTTCCCATGGCGATAATCGCATTCACAATCGCATTGCTATCGCTATTGCTGGGTACATCACTGACAAACGAACGATCTATTTTCAGCTTATTGATGGGTAAACCTTTCAAATAAGACAAAGACGAATAGCCTGTGCCGAAATCATCCAGAGAAATCTCGATGCCTAAGCCTCTTAGTTGATTTAACGACGCTATGGCTTGTTGAGGGTCGATCAGTAAAAAGCTCTCGGTGATCTCCAAATCCAGCCGTTGAGCAGGAAAACCGGTTTGATTGAGGATATCGCTCAATCTCTGAATGAAATTCGATTGCTGAAGCTGTAATGCCGACACATTAACCGCAATTCTGCCAAACTCAACGCCTTGTTTCAGCCAAGCATTTCCTTGCTGGCAAGCGTGTAGCAAGACCCACTCGCCAATGCTTTGGATAAGCCCCGTTTTTTCTGCAATTGGAATAAAGTCGGCTGGTGGTACAAGGCCAAATTCGGGGTGCTGCCAGCGTAATAAGGTTTCAACGCCAACAATCGCATGTTGCTCCAAGTTATATTGTGGCTGGAACTCTAATCGAAGTTGCTGTTTTTCTATCGCTTGATGTAAAGCAGATTGAATGCGCACATGAGATACGGATTTATCGGTTAAATCTGGCGAGTAAAATGCGTAGCCGTTGCGCCCATTTTTCTTTGCTAAGTACATTGCTGTATCTGCGTTTTTGAGTAAGGTTTCGCTGTCTTGGCCGTCTCTTGGGTATAAGGCTATGCCAATACTGGTCGAGACGCGCAGTGAGTCGTGATTTGCCAAGTCGAATGGTTGTTGGAAAACGCTGAGAATATCGCCGACGGTTTCCAGCAAAGCCACATCACTGTGGACGTCCGGCAAAATGATCACGAACTCATCGCCGCCAATGCGAGCCACATGCGCATTTAAGTGAAGAATATCTTGCAGACGGATAGCCAACTTAGACAGCAACTGATCACCACAAAAGTGACCCATGCTATCGTTGATGTGTTTGAAATGGTCGATATCTAGAAATAGGGTGGCAAACGTCTGTTGGTTCTTGTGCCCGGTTTCAATGTGTTGCTCAAGCAAGCTAAGTAAATGGGTGCGATTAGGCAGATTCGTTAACGGATCATAAAAGGCCATGCGCTGCAGTTTTTCTTCGTGCGCTTTACGCACGGAAATATCTTCAAATACACAGATGTAGTTAATGAGATGATTTTTATCGTCCATTACGGCACTAATGGTCGCTAACTGCGGGTAAATGCTGCCATCTTTCTTTCGGTTGATGAACTCGCCTTTCCATTGACCTTTGGTTTCGAGTTGATGCCACAACTGTTTATAGAAGCCTTGGTCATGATGACCTGAGCGCAGAATTCTGGGGTTCTTTCCAATCACCTCTTCAGAGCGATAGCCGGTGATTTGAGTAAAGGCTGTGTTTACATCAATGATGTTGGCATTGCGATCAGTAATGACCATGCCTTCTTGTGAGTTATTAAAAATTTTGGACGCCAATGAGAGTTGCGTTTCGACCATTTTCCGGCGTGTGATGTTGCGTGTCATGCCCAGAATGCCAATTAAGTTACCGTCATTATCACGGACAGGAGACTTAATGGTTTCTAGCCAAGTTGGGTTATTGTTTTCATCAATTTGGCGGCATTCTTCGACGATGTTCAGAGTGCCTGTCGCCACGACCAAGTTATCGGCCTCAATGAACTTCTCTGCTCGCTCGTGGCTAAATAGTGCGAAATCATCTTTGCCGATGATCTCACTGTTGGTCTTTTGCCACGCATTTTCTACACTTCGGTTGGTCATCGAATAAAGACCATCCATGCCTTTTATCCAAATATGGTCTTCAAGACAGTCGATAAACTCTTGCAGCGTCGGTAATGGTGTGGTCGCTGCAGTTTGATGGCGTGTTCGTTCTTGCTGGTAGTGTGAGCTGACATCAAAGCTCATTCGCCCCACTAATGCACTCAGCCAAGCAGACACTACCGTGATTTGATCGTCAGGGTGAGTTAGCGCTAATACGGCAAACAGATCGCCATTTGGTAGCCAAATTGGACCTATGCTCAAGGTTTGCTGTCCAAAGGATGTGTGGCTTATCGTCAAGTCTGTCGGTTTAAATTGATCGGCAACTTGCACTACCACTTCGACGATAGCGCAATGATTTTGAACCGAGGTGGACACCTCAGTTGATAGCCACTGCTGGGTATCGCTCAGAGTATAAAGTTGTCCCTGAGCTTGAGTAGCATCACAGCATTGTTGCAGAGCCTGTTGCCAGTCTGCCATCAAAGGCGAAGGAATAGCGAAGCGAAACATAATTAATAACGTGTCCTGAAGCGCCCAAAGATAGTGGTATTAGAATCTAGCTTAAGCTATTGGGCCGTGTTGGTATCGTATCCAACGCTTAGGTAATTCCCAGCAGCGTAAGGCGCTTTCTATCATTAAACTGTTAGCTATATCTCTTTTTTATCCAACTCATTGCATCGTTTATTGAGGTTTTTTGTTCATCATTGAGAAGTGCTCATGGCTTTGGTTTTTTTACCCCACGATACTTGTTGGACCACTAATCCACTGATGATCAGTATTAAACCAATCAAGGTTGATGGATGAATTTCTTCACCAATGATGGTTGCCAATAGCATCAGTGAGATGAATGGCGAAGCAAAGATCAGATTACTGATGCGGGCTGTGTTTTGCGTCGATTTGAGGGCGCTTAGCCATAGGACGAAAGTGATCCCCATTTCAAATAGCCCGACATACGTCACCGCTGCCCAGCCTTTAATTGAGATTGCCTGCCAGCTCGCACCTTCATAAATACTTAAACCAATGGCAAATGGAATAGCGACCAAAAAACCAAGTAATACACCAACCACAGGGTCGGCCTTATTTTTGGTGTTTAAAATCCAGTAACCAGCCCACAACAGTGTCGATAGCAGCGCCAGTCCCACGCCCAACGGGCTCTCGAATTGCATGCCGAGAACATTGCCCTGCGTGGCAATCACAATCACGCCTACATAGCTAAAACCGCAAGCGAGCCAATCTTTAGCACGGATCTTCTGCCCTAAGAAAACAGCAGCCATTAGCGTCAAGGTAATGGCCCAGCTGTAGTTGATCGCTTGGGCTTGGGATGCAGGCAGCAAGTCATACGCTTTAAAGAGAATGACGTAATACGCCAAGGGGTTAATCAACCCAAGCAGTAGGTAATACCAAGGGTTTGAGAGGAAGGTGGCACTTAACTGGCCCAACTTGCCTTGCACACCACAGATTATCGTCAGCGCAATCGCAGAGACGATACTGGCAATGCACAGCATTTGGATTGGCGTAAATTCTGCCAACGTGAGTTTAAATGCGGTTGCAACGGTAGACCAAAGTAATACTGCTGAGAGCCCAAATCCTAGGGCGCGACGCTCGTTCATGATGCCTCTGCGTGATGATGTGCCGCTCGGTCTGGTTCATTTGAGCGGAAGAAAGAATATTATAGGAAGGCCTAGTGTATGCGAGGATTTTTCATCCAACAAACTGGACATTTATCCAGTGTCTAAATACCATTGTTATAGATACAAAACACAGGCTAACTCGCTATTATGCAATGGATTCTTGAGTACCAATCTCTCATTCTCTCTTCTCTTTGCGCTGCCACGCTTAGTGGTGTCGCCGTCGGTTGGTGGGTGAAACAGCGTTTTATCACCCAAACTCAGCTTCTCGAACAACAACTTGTTTCAGAAAAGCAGCTTCACCAACAGCAGCTTGAACAGGTTAAACAAAGCCTTGCCGATGCCCAGCAAGAGTTGGATGAATTAGATGATGAGCGCGATAAAGCCGCGTTTGAAGTACGCCAAACACACGGAAAGCTGATGGCCGCAATGGAAAAACTGCGTTACTTCGAGGCTGTAAAGCAAGAGCGCCAGCAATACTTTGATGAGCTTGGTCAGATGCGTGAGCACAAATCACGTCTAGAAACGCAACTGCGTGAGCAGCAAGCACGTCATGAGCAAATCAACCAAGCCAATGCCGAAAAACTGCAAATTCTAGAGCAAGCGGAAGCGCGCCTGAAACAGCAATTTGAGCACTTGGCCAACCAACTGTTTGAAGAAAAAACCGCGAAGGTCGACTTGCAAAACCGTCAGAGTTTGGAAGGTTTGTTGTCACCGCTCCGAGAGCAGCTAGAAGGATTCAAAAAGCACGTTAATGACAGCTTTAGCCAAGAAGCTAAAGAGCGCCATACCTTAGTGCATGAGCTCAAAAACCTTCAACGTTTGAATGAGCAAATGACGCGAGAAGCGGTTAATTTGACCCAAGCGCTGAAAGGGGACAACAAGCAGCAAGGTAATTGGGGCGAAGTGGTGCTCGCTAGGGTGCTTGCCGAGTCGGGACTGCGTGAAGGGCACGAATATCAGACTCAGGTGAATTTGCAAAATGAAGCAGGCAAGCGCTACCAACCTGATGTGATTGTTCATCTCCCACAAAACAAACAAGTGGTTGTGGATTCCAAAATGGCGCTGGTTGCCTATGAGCGCTATTTCAACGCCGAAACTGATGCTGAGCGAGATCAGGCTTTGAGTGCGCACTTAGCCGCACTGCGTGCGCACATTAAGGGTTTAAGCATGAAGGACTACCACAAACTCAAAGGTATTCAGAGTTTGGACTATGTGCTGATGTTTATTCCGGTTGAGCCTGCGTTCCAAGTCGCGATTCAAGCCGATCCAAGTTTGATCAAAGACGCGATGGAGCAAAACATCATTTTGGTGAGCCCAACAACGTTGCTGGTGGCACTGCGCACTATTGATAATCTATGGCGCAATGAACGCCAGAATGAAAACGCCAAAATGATTGCGCAGCGCGCGACAAAACTCTACGACAAATTACGATTGTTTGTAGACGACATGGAAGGGCTCGGCGGTGCGCTGGATAAGGCGAATCAAAGCTATCAAGGCGCAATGAACAAGCTTGCCACAGGGCGCGGGAATGTGATTCGTCAAGCCGAAAGCTTTAAGCACCTTGGGGTTGAAATCAAACGACCAATTTCTTCTGACCTCGTACAGTTAGCGCAGAGTGATTCATTTTCAGAAAATGACCCGTTAGTAGAAAGACATCCGGCTGAGGATAAAGTAAACTAATCGCCCGCAGTGCAGTGGGCGATTTTATTTGTCAGCAAACGCCCCGCAGAGAGAAAGCGCTGCCTAAGAGGAATTAGAATGACGGACACAAGTTTGCAATCCAATACAGCGTTAGAGAATGAAACCACCCACTTTGGTTTCTCTACAGTGGCAAAAGACGAAAAAGTGACTAAGGTTGCCGAAGTATTCCACTCCGTGGCAACAAAATACGACATCATGAATGACCTGATGTCTGGTGGTATTCACCGCCTTTGGAAGCGCTTCACTATCGATTGTAGTGGCGCTCGCCCTGGCCAACGTATTCTTGACCTAGGTGGTGGTACGGGTGATTTAACGGCGAAATTCTCGCGCATTGTTGGCGATGAAGGCCATGTCATCCTTGCTGATATCAATAATTCAATGCTTAACGTTGGTCGCGATAAACTGCGTGACAACGGTATTGTGGGTAACGTGCATTACGTTCAAGCCAACGCAGAAGAACTGCCGTTCCCTGATGATTATTTTGATGCCATCACCATCAGTTTTTGTTTGCGTAATGTGACTGACAAAGACAAAGCGCTTCGTTCAATGTTCCGCGTACTGAAGCCAGGCGGCCGTCTATTGGTGTTGGAATTTTCAAAACCAGTGCTAGAGCCGTTATCGAAAGTATACGACGCATATTCATTCCACTTGTTGCCGAGAATCGGTGAGCTAGTTGCGAATGACTCAGAGAGTTACCGCTACCTAGCGGAGTCAATCCGTATGCATCCAGACCAAGAAACGCTGGAAGGCATGATGCAAGACGCAGGTTTTGAAAACACCAAATACTACAACTTAACTGGTGGTATTGTGGCTTTGCATCGCGGTTATAAATTCTAAGGGTTAACGGCATGCCATTTGAACCACTTATCACCGCTGTGATTGAAACGTCACTGAATACACTGATCAAAGACGACCCTGCATTGGGCCGTCGTTTAGCGCGTCTAAAAGGTCAAGTTATTCAAGTTCACCTGAAAGAGATCAATAAAACACTGACGTTCGTTTTTAGTCAGCAAATTGATGTGCTCGGTCATTACGAAGGGCAGCCAAACTGCTACTTATCGCTCAACTTGAGCGTGTTGCCAGAGCTGCGTGACCAGGCCAACATCACTCGCCTTATTAAACAAGATAAACTTGAGCTTGAAGGCGATATTCAATTGGCGCAGAAATTCTCTCAGTTGATGGTGGATTGCAAGCCAGATGTTGAAGAGTGGTTGTCTCGCGTGACTGGCGATGTCGCCGCACATACCTTTGTGCAAGGTTCAAAAAACATAGGCAACTTCCTCGCATCTCAAGCAGAGAAACACCAGCGTCATCTTGCGCAAGTAGTGACTGAAGAGTGGAAGTTGGCACCTGCTCCTCTAGAAGTGGCGTATTTTTGCGACCAGGTTGATGAGGTTCGTAGCCAGGCTTCTCGCGTTGAAGCACGCTTGACTGCTTTGCTGAATAAGCTGGATGCAGATAAGCCGGCATTGGAGAAACCATGACGCCAGCAGAACTAAAGCGCTTATACCACATCGCCAAAGTACAACTGGAATACGGCTTAGATGAGCTGCTTCCCGATCACCAACTGACCAAAGCTCCGTTATTACTGCGCAAAAGCCTGTTCTGGATTAAGAACAAGCATCCAGAAAAGCCACTCGGTGAGCGTCTGCGTTTAGCGTTGCAAGAGCTGGGGCCGGTTTGGATTAAGTTCGGCCAGATGATGTCAACGCGCCGTGACTTATTTCCTCCGCATATTGCTGATCCCCTAGCTTTGCTTCAAGACCAAGTGGCGCCATTTGATGGTGAGCTAGCAAAAAAGCAGATGGAGCAAGCATTAGGTGGCCCGTTAGAAAACTGGTTTACCGAGTTTGATATCAAACCACTGGCGTCTGCGTCGATTGCTCAGGTGCATACTGCGCGTTTAAAAGACTCTAACCAAGAAGTGGTATTAAAGGTTATCCGCCCAGATATTCGCCCGGTCATTGATTCAGATCTAAAACTGATGCACCGAATGGCGCGTATAGTCGCCGGAGCGATGCCTGAAGCACGTCGTTTAAAACCAGTTGAAGTCGTGCGTGAGTACGAGAAAACATTGCTTGATGAACTCGACTTACGACGTGAAGCGGCGAATGCCATTCAGTTGCGCCGCAACTTTGAAGGCAGCGAAGAATTGTATGTTCCTGAAGTTTTTCCTGACTTCAGTAATGAAACTGTCATGGTTTCTGAGCGAATATATGGCATTCAAGTCTCTGATATTGAAGGCTTGAAAGCAAATGGCACCAATATGAAATTGCTCGCGGAGCGCGGCGTGAGTGTGTTCTTCACTCAGGTGTTCCGAGACAGCTTCTTCCATGCCGATATGCATCCGGGGAACGTGTTCGTCAAACCAGAACACCCAGAGAACCCAATGTGGATCGGGCTAGATTGCGGAATCGTTGGTACACTTAATAGTGAAGACAAGCGTTATCTGGCGGAAAACTTCCTGGCGTTTTTCAATCGAGACTACCGCCGAGTGGCGGAGTTACATGTGGACTCAGGATGGGTGCCTGCCGATACCAATGTCGATGAGTTTGAGTTCGCGATTCGTATTGTGTGTGAGCCTATTTTTGCTAAGCCACTGTGCGAAATCTCCTTTGGTCATGTGCTGTTGAATTTGTTCAACACGGCACGTCGGTTCAACATGGAGGTTCAGCCACAGCTTGTATTGCTGCAAAAAACGCTGCTGTACGTGGAAGGTCTTGGTAGGCAGCTGTACCCTCAGCTTGATTTGTGGGAGACCGCAAAACCATTCCTTGAAGAATGGATGATGAATCAAGTTGGGCCGCAAGCTTTGGTGAATTCGATTAAAGATCGCGCGCCATTTTGGGCGGAGAAGCTACCGGAACTGCCAGAGCTGCTTTACGATAGCCTGAAACAAGGTAAAGCGATGAACCAACGAATGGATCAGCTTTACCAAGGGTATCGTCAGAGCAAGCGCCAGCAGGCGACAGGAAAGTTTTTATTTGGCGTTGGCGCCACTTTAGTCGTATGCTCGGCAATATTGGTGAACAATGCTTTTGAGCAGCTTTCGTTGGCCAGCGGTATCGCAGGTGTCACATTTTGGCTGCTTAGTTGGCGAGCTTATCGTCAATAGACGTTAAACTCTTGAAATATTTTTGTTTATTTAAAGACCCGAGGTAAAGAGAATGGGTGGTATCAGTGTTTGGCAACTTCTAATCATTGCTGTAATTGTTGTATTGCTATTCGGAACTAAGAAACTACGCGGTATCGGTGGCGATCTGGGTGGTGCCGTTAAGGGCTTCAAAAAAGCGATGAGCGAAGATGAACCTGCGAAAAATGACAAAGACGCAGACTTCGAACCAAAAAGTCTAGAAGAGCAGCAGAAAAAAGAAGCTGCTCCTGAAACGAAAAAAGACAAAGAGCAGGCGTAAAACGTGTTTGATATCGGTTTTTGGGAACTGGTATTAATATCTGTTGTTGGTCTGGTCGTTCTTGGGCCGGAGCGTTTGCCTCATGCTATTCGCAGCGTGTCTCGCTTTATCGGTGCCGCTAAGAGTATGGCAAATAGCGTCAAAGACGAATTGTCACACGAGCTGAAAGTCCAAGAGCTGCAAGAAAACTTGCGCAAAGCAGAGCAAATGGGGATGGATGATTTGTCCCCTGAGTTGAAATCTTCAGTCGAAGAATTGAAGAAGGCAGCGCAATCTGTAAATCGTCCTTACGCAAAGAACACCGATTCAGAGGCTGAGCCTGTAAAAACAGAGCCAGCAGCAGAAAAGGTAGAGAAAGCGGAAGAGAGCAAGGTTACAGCGGCAGATAAGAAAGCCGAATAGTCTCATTAGGAGGAGCTACTAGCGATTGGTAGCTCCTTTTTGATCTGGTTTTTAATAAGAGGTTTGCCATGTCTACCGTCGAGCAGACACAACCTTTAATTAGTCATTTGTTGGAGCTTCGCAACCGACTACTGCGCTCAATTTTGGCAGTGTTGGTGGTGTTTGTCGGACTAATTTATTTCTCTAACCACATTTACGAGTTTGTTTCCGCACCTTTAGTAGAGCGTCTACCTGAAGGCGCAACCATGATTGCTACGGATGTGGCTTCACCCTTTTTCACGCCACTGAAGTTGACGTTAATCGCTTCGGTATTTATTGCGGTGCCGTTTATTTTGTATCAAGTTTGGGCCTTTGTTGCTCCTGGCTTATACAAACATGAGCGTCGTTTGATCATGCCGTTGCTGTTCTCTAGTTCGCTATTGTTCTACTGTGGAGTGGCATTTGCCTACTTTGTGGTATTCCCATTGGTGTTTGGCTTCTTTACCGCTATCTCTCTTGGTGGGGTAGAGTTTGCAACTGATATCTCGAGTTATCTCGACTTTGTGCTGGCGCTATTTATGGCGTTTGGTATCGCATTTGAGGTGCCTGTTGCGATCATTTTGTTGTGTTGGACTGGGGCCACCACACCAGAAGATCTAAGACAGAAACGGCCTTATATCATTGTGGCGGCGTTTGTCGTAGGTATGGTGTTAACGCCACCAGACATGATCTCGCAAACCTTACTCGCTATTCCGATGTGTTTACTGTTTGAAGTCGGTTTATTCTTTGCGCGTTTTTATACGCGTCGAGGCGAAGAGGCAGAAGCGGAAACCGAAGAATAAGTTTACTGTAGATGTAAAAAGCGGCTCAATTGAGCCGCTTTTTTTGCGGTTGGTTTGTTTCTTGGGCTAATTACTTAACTTTCATGACGTAACCACACTTTGTGCATACGTATACTTCCTTGATGCCCAGCAGCTTTTGAAAAAAACTGCGCGGTACGCGTTGTAAGTAAGCACCATGTGTACACACTTCAACTTCCATATTCATGCTGTTTTACATTTGTGCTAATTAATGGGCATAAAGCAGTATAGAAAAAGAATATGTCTAATTGTCGACAGTTTTGCAAAACAGACGAAGTAAAGTGGCGATATGAGAGGTAAGTAGAGTTGCTAGTTAATTATTATGTTTATCAATAACTTTGTGTGGGTTGTTCTATTATTTCAATAGGTTGAATCATTCATTCAATAGTTTAGGTAATAAAAAAGCGACGTTGATTTCGTCGCTTTTTTCAATTTTCGTGAATTAAATATTAAACAGCTTTTTGGCATTTTCAGTCGTTATGGCATCGATAGTTGCGACATCGACATCACGCAAGTCGGCAACACGTTGTGCAACGAGAGAAGTGTAGGCTGGTTCATTACGCTTACCACGGTGCGGTACTGGCGCTAAGTATGGACAATCGGTTTCTAAAATGACCCACTGCATATCCAAATGTGGAATGACTTTATCCATCCCGCCATTCTTAAAGGTCGATACGCCACCCAAGCCTAAGTGGAAGCCTAGCTCATTGATTGCTTGCGCTTCTTCTAAGCTGCCTCCAAAACAGTGGAATACACCACGCAGACGACCATCTTGCTCTTGTCTTAGCAAGGTGAGTGTTTCTTCAATCGAATCACGAGTGTGGATAACGACTGGTAAATCCATCTCTTTTGCCCAGTTTAGCTGAGTCACGAATGCCATCTCTTGCTCGGCGCGATAGGTTTTGTCCCAATACAGGTCGATACCAATTTCGCCCACCGCAATAAACTTGTGTTTCTCAAACCAGCCGCGGATGATTTCCAACGTTTGCTCAACGTTGTTATCCACATAGCAAGGGTGGAGTCCCATCATTGAGTGGCACACGTCAGGATATGCCGCTTCGGTTTGTAGCATGGGCTCAATAGAGTCCAGATCGATGTTTGGCAACAGGATCTTATTAATGCCTTGCGCTAAGGCGCGTTGTACTACTTCATCGCGGTCGTTATCAAATTCGCTGGCATAGATGTGCGCGTGGGTATCGATCATCGTTACTCTCTGTGCTTCATGATTGGTTTCGTATTCGAAGTATACTTGAGTGTGAGTGCTGGGTCATTTTCAGTTTTTTTCATTACCTTTTTCCAGATTGTCACTCGCAACATGCATCAAGAGTGATATGATTTTGTTCACCAGATGATTTGATCATCATAACCGTCCAGACAAGGAGAAAATGGTGTCTGTATCAATTCAAGGTCCATTCCCTGCACGCCGTATGCGTCGTTTACGTAAGCACGATTTTAGTCGTCGTTTGATGGCTGAGAACCAACTTTCTGTTAATGATCTGATTTACCCAATGTTCATCCTAATGGGTAAAGATCGTCGTGAGAGCGTGGAGTCCATGCCGGGTGTAGAGCGTTTGTCGATTGATTTAATGCTAGAAGAAGCGCAATACCTTGCAAATCTAGGCGTTCCAGCAATCGCGCTTTTCCCTGTCGTAAACCAAGACGCTAAAAGCTTATGTGCTACTGAAGCCTACAACCCAGAAGGTTTGGTTCAGCGAGCAGTACGAGCGCTTAAAGAACACATTCCTCAAATTGGTGTAATCACAGACGTGGCACTTGACCCATTCACGACGCACGGCCAAGACGGCATCATCGATGAAGATGGCTACGTAATGAATGATGAAACCACGGAAGTACTGGTTAAGCAGGCTTTGTCTCACGCTGAAGCGGGTGCTGACGTTGTCGCGCCTTCGGACATGATGGATGGCCGTATTGGTAAGATCCGCGAAGCATTAGAAAATGCGGGCTACATTCATACACAAATCATGGCTTACTCGGCTAAATACGCATCGAACTACTACGGACCATTCCGTGATGCGGTTGGCTCCTCTTCAAATCTAAAAGGCGGCAACAAGAAAAACTACCAAATGGACCCAGCAAACATTGATGAAGCGATTCACGAAGTGGCGCTAGACATCAATGAAGGTGCGGACATGGTGATGGTTAAACCTGGTATGCCATACTTAGATGTAGTTCGCCGAGTAAAAACTGAACTTCAAGTACCGACATTTGCTTATCAAGTATCTGGCGAGTACGCGATGCATAAAGCGGCGATCATGAATGGCTGGCTCAAAGAGCGCGAAATTGTGATGGAATCACTACTGTGCTTCAAACGTGCAGGTGCTGACGGCATCTTAACGTACTTTGCGAAAGATGTGGCTGAGTGGTTGGCAGAAGAGAATGCACAAACTGCTCAACACCTAAATCGTACTCCGGAAGCGACTGAAGAGTAATTATCGCTCAGTGAGAAACACCAGACCAACAAGAGTTGTTCGTCTGTATATACCCAAGTAACCTCAGGCGGATTACAACAGTAACAATCCAAGGTGCTTGGGTATTTTTATTTTGGAGAAGAGAACAATGACAATGCTGATTCGTGAAGGCACATTGGAAGAAGCACTTCAAGTTGTGGCACGTGTTACCGAATTTTCGAAAGGAGAAACGGTAGACTCCATGACTCAACGTTTAGAAGAGAAAAACAGTTTAATCCTCGTTGCAGAAAAAAATGGCACGATTGTCGGCTTCAAAATAGGTTACGAATTAGAGGATGGTGTTTTCTATAGCTGGTTGGGTGGTGTCGTTCCTGAGGCTCGAAATGAAGGCGTGGCACAATTGCTTTTGGAAGCACAAGAAGATTGGGCGGCTGAGCAAGGCTATAACACGTTAAAAGTGAAATCTCGAAATCAGTTTCCTGCTATGCTTCGATTGTTATTGAGAAATGGCTATATCATTGAAAAATTTGAAGAAAAAATTAATCTTCGTGAATCTCGAGTTCATTTCATTAAAGCGATGTGAAAATAAATGAGATTTTTTCTCATTTAACTGTTGACTACGAAATGAGAATCATTATTATTAAGCCTGTCTTAGGGAATGAGGAAGAGTTCACAAGGACGTTGAATGACTTATTAACAGAAGTTGATTAACTGAAAGTTGAGAAGTGATGAAACATTTTTCCGAGAACTTGCACGAATTCTTTTTGACACGACATTGCTCACATTGCTTCCAGTGTAATTTATAGCTTCTTGGTTAAGCTGCTCTATTTACAGAATTTGCTTTACCACTTCTGCTAGGCGACCCCATTCGGGTCGCTTTTTTCTTTTCTACGATTTCTATTTGACGTCACTATTCGTATTTTTTCCACACACGATGATCATTTAAGGATCGTTGATCTTCTCGCCGTTTTATAAAATAAATATTTAAAAACAATAGCTTACCTTGTGTGTTTTTTGTGTTTTCTATCATTGGATAACCAGTGGATAATTTCTATAAACAGAGTTATCCACAGGGTGAGGTTGTCTTCGTGAATAAAATCGAAAAATTTACGCGACCTAGATCGAGCGAACAAGATAGATTCGGATCAGCAGTCATGGCATCCTAGGCAGATCTCTCAAGTACTGAATTGGATACAGACAATTATGGCAAGTATTCCTGAAAATCCGTTGATCCTTATCGACGGCTCTTCTTACCTATATCGCGCTTTTCACGCCTACCCGGGCACCATGAGCAATGGTGAAATTCCAACTAATGCCGTTTACGGTGTCGTGAACATGTTACGCAGCATGATGCGTCAGTTTGCGTCTGAGCGCATCGCGGTGGTTTTCGATGCGAAGGGAAAAACCTTCCGTGATGATATGTATGCAGAATACAAAGCTAATCGTCCGCCAATGCCGGATGATCTGCGTTGCCAAATTGAACCATTGCACAATGTTATTCGCGCGATGGGTTTACCACTGATCTGTGTTCCTGGTGTCGAAGCGGATGACGTCATTGGTACGTTGGCGCATCAAGCATCACAAAAGGGCATGCCTGTATTGATCAGTACTGGTGATAAAGACATGGCGCAGTTGGTGGATGATAATATTACCCTGATCAACACCATGACGAACGTCGTGATGGATCGTGAAGGTGTGGTTGAAAAGTTTGGCATTCCACCTGAGTTAATCATCGACTACCTAGCGCTGATGGGCGATAAAGTAGATAACATCCCTGGTGTGCCAGGCGTGGGTGATAAAACAGCGACCGCACTACTGCAAGATATTGGCGGTCTGACTAAGCTGTATGAAAATCTCGATGACATTGCTGCGCTCGGTTTCCGTGGTTCTAAAACCATGGCGAAGAAGCTCATCGACAACAAAGAAAATGCCATGCTGTCGTACGAGCTCGCGACCATTAAATTGGATGTTGAACTTGAAGAAACGCCAGAATCACTGCTGAAAGCGGAACCAAATAAAGACGAACTAGTGAAGCTGTATGGCCAACTGACGTTTAAATCTTGGTTGAACGAACTACTTGAAGGCGGTTCTGGGTCGGTAGAAGCTGTTGAGCTTGCTGGCTCTGCTCAAGCCTCTGCTTCTCATGCCGAGATGGAAACTTCCGCAGTGACAATCGACCGCAGCCAATATGAAACGATTCTGGATGAAGAAACCTTCAATGCGTGGCTAGACAAACTTCAAACGGCCGAGTTGTTTGCGTTTGATACGGAAACCGACAACCTAGATTACATGCTAGCGAACCTGGTTGGTTTGTCATTCGCTGTCGATGAAGGCATTGCCGCTTATGTGCCTGTTGCACATGACTACCTAGATGCACCTGAACAGCTTGATCGTGATTGGGTTCTAGGACAGCTTAAGCCAATTCTTGAAGATGCAGCGAAAGCAAAAGTTGGTCAAAACTTAAAGTATGATGCGTCTGTATTGGCTCGTTATGATATTGAGCTAAAAGGTATCAAGCACGACACGATGTTGGAATCGTACATTTACAACAGTGTCGGCGGTAAACACGATATGGACAGCTTGGCGCTGCGCTTCCTACAGCATAGTTGCATTTCTTTTGAGCAAATTGCAGGTAAAGGCAAAAATCAGCTTACGTTTAACCAAATCGAGTTGGAACAAGCATCGCCATACGCGGCAGAAGATGCGGATGTGACCCTTCGTCTGCACAATCGCTTGTTTGCGAATATCGAGCAGGATGAAAGCCTGAAGACAGTGTACGAAGAGATTGAAATGCCGTTGGTGCCAGTTCTTTCGCGCATTGAACGCACCGGGGTCTTTATTGACGAAATGAAGCTGAGTGCGCAGTCGGTAGAGATTACCGCTCGCCTTGATGAGCTTGAAAAGAAAGCGTATGAAATTGCAGAGCAAGAGTTCAACATGAACTCGCCAAAGCAATTACAAGCCATCCTATTTGAAAAAATGGGTTTACCGGTGGTGAAGAAAACGCCATCAGGTACACCATCGACGAATGAAGAAGTGCTACAAGAGCTTGCCTTAGATTACCCACTGCCAAAATTGATTTTGGAATATCGCGGTTTGGCGAAGCTTAAATCGACGTACACGGACAAGCTGCCGAAGATGATCAACCCAACAACAGGGCGTGTGCATACTTCTTACCATCAAGCAGTAACCGCAACAGGTCGTCTATCTTCTACCGATCCGAACTTACAAAACATTCCAATTCGTAACGAAGCCGGCCGTCGTATTCGCCAAGCGTTTGTCGCACCATCTGGGCATAAGATCTTAGCGGTCGACTACTCGCAAATCGAACTGCGCATCATGGCTCACCTTTCTGGCGACCAAGCGTTATTAGATGCCTTCCGTGATGGTAAAGACATTCACGCGGCAACTGCGGCAGAAATTATGGGTCTGGATATTGAACAAGTATCGAGCGAGCAGCGTCGTCGTGCTAAAGCCGTTAACTTCGGGCTTATCTATGGCATGAGTGCATTTGGTTTGGCGAAGCAGCTTGGTATCCCTCGCGGCGAAGCACAAGCCTACATGGATAAATACTTTGAGCGTTACCCTGGCGTTATGCAGTACATGGAAGACACGCGCAGCACGGCTGCAGATAAGGGCTATGTTGAAACGATTTTTGGTCGACGTTTGCATTTACCAGAAATCAAATCGCGCAACGGGATGCGTCGTAAAGCTGCTGAACGTGCGGCAATCAACGCACCGATGCAAGGTACAGCTGCGGACATCATTAAGAAAGCGATGCTGTTGGTTGATCAGTGGATTCAGGAAGAAGGCAATGGCCGTGTGAAGTTGTTAATGCAAGTACACGATGAATTGGTCTTTGAAGTTGAAGAGTCATCATTGTCCGAAATTGAAAGTAAAGTACAGAAATTGATGGAATCTGCAGCAGAGCTAAAAGTACCATTGGTTGCAGAGGCAGGGCACGGTGACAACTGGGATCAAGCTCATTAGTCACTTTTAGACCAAAATAACCAATTAATTATGAGCCAGCGCACAAACGCTGGCTTTTTTTTGCGATTAAAAAAGCTAGCGTAAAGTTAACTTTGATGTTGCTTAATAAAAATTTCATGAAAAAAAACTACAAAAATTCTTTGCAATTCTGACCAATTGTTGTACATTAATACTCGTAGGGTACAGAGGTAAGATGTTCTATCTTTCAGACCTTTTGTTTCACGTTATTGGATTAGGCTGATTCAGCCGCCCCAGTCAGATTTTGACTGGGGCGTTTTTTATTGGGCGAAAGAAAATTTTTCTTTTTGTTCAATGTGTTGGGTTGGTAATGACTTGTCTTTATATTTCTCCCATCTTTAACCTATTGTCTACACTCCAATTTTCTTCAAAAACTCGCAAACTATTCAGTCTGTAAATTTATACCAATCACACTATGATTTTTTCTTGAAGGAAACTAAGTTGAAGGGGAAATGGGTAGGTTTCTGTCTAACTTGTTGAATTGTATTTTCTTTATTGGTTATGGTTGTGAGTTAATTAAGCGAAGGCTAAAGTTAGGCGGCTTTTTAAGCTATTGAAATCATCCGATAGTTCAGCAATGCTTCGTCACATAACAATAATTACCAATTTTTCTCTCCCGTTATCCCTGCCAGGAAGGTGGGGATTTTTATTGCCTGTTATTTAGCTCAGATAAACAAAAGCCCCACCAAATGGTAGGGCCGTTTCGAAAAAATTTAACAAATATTGTTAATTATTCTTCGTCGCTTGCTGGGGTATCCAGTTCGCCTTCTTCTATCAGGTGTGCGAGCGCCGGTGCAAACCAGGTATCCAGTTTTGCGCGCAGCTGATCAACGCCTAACCCTTTAAGGGAAGAGAACACATCAACGGAAACGTCGCCACCGAAAGTTTCCACCTGTTTGCGAACTTTCAGCAGGGTTTGTTTGCGTGCGCCACTTTTTAGTTTATCTGCTTTGGTTAGCAAAACTTGCACAGGAATGTGGCTATCGATGGCCCAGAAAATCATTTGCTGGTCGAGATCTTTCATTGGATGACGAATGTCCATCAGAACCACTAAGCCTTTTAGGCACTCGCGTTTCTGTAGGTATTCACCTAAAGATTTCTGCCATTTGTTTTTCATCTCTACCGGTACTTGAGCAAAACCGTATCCAGGTAGATCGACAATGTGACAACCTTCTTCTACTTTGAAAAGGTTGATTAATTGCGTACGACCAGGTGTCTTTGATGTCTTGGCTAAGCTTTTTTGATTAGTTAGACGGTTAAGTGCACTCGATTTACCAGCGTTTGAGCGTCCTGCAAACGCAATTTCGACACCTTCGTCTTCCGGTAGGTGACGAATATCGGGTGCGCTGGTGATGAAATGCGTATTTTGGTAATGAATTTTTACGCTCACTGTTAACTCCATCTCGACTTTGTGTAGTCGATTGATTACTTTTTTGTGAAAATGTGTAAAATAACCGTGCTCGGCATAAGGTCGCCTATTGTACCATGAGTGTACGCGGTATGTTCACATTCCGTGGTACTGGAAGCTTGATAATTATAATGGAATGTCATGAAGAAATTAGCGCTAATTTTGAGTCTTTTAGCCAGTTGCTCAGTATGGGCCCAAGGTAATATTGAGGCTGGTAAAGCAAAATCACAAACCTGTGTCGCCTGTCACGGAGCAGATGGCAACAGTGCAATAACAACGTACCCGAAACTCGCAGGCCAACACGCTAAGTATCTTGAGAAGCAGTTAAAAGAACTTAAGCTAGGCATGACAAGTGGTGGTAAACAAGGTCGTTACGATCCTGTAATGAGTGGTATGGCAATGCCACTGAGCGATGAAGATATCGCAGACCTATCTGCTTACTACGCTTCGCTACCAGTTTCAGAAAACTCAACACCTGAAGATGTGGTAGCAAAAGGCAAAACGCTTTATACCGCTGGTGATGCCGAGCGTGGCCTAACCGCATGTATTGCATGTCATGGTCCTCGTGGCAATGGTACTGAGCTTTCAGGTTTCCCGAAAATTTCTGGTCAGCATGCTGACTACATCAAAGCTCAGCTAGAAAAATTCCGTGATGGCGACCGTGGTAATGATATGAATGCCATGATGCGCGACATCGCGAAGAAAATGACAGACGAAGATATCGAAGTGCTGTCTAAATACGTTGGCGGTCTGCACTAATATACCTAAATCGCTCAAGATCCTGCATCTTGAGCTGGTTGGGTAGATGTCCCTACATCGTTCGAGCAACTTATACAAAAATGCCCTAGTGAATTCGCTAGGGCATTTTTGTTCGTGACAAATATCACAGTCGACTTTGAGTTCGAAAGCGATAGTTAGCTCGGTAGTTTGTGAGACATTTGCCATACTTGATGTTGGCTTTTTCTTGTTGGTGTTTTTAAGTTTTTGATTAAATGATAATTTTGATGTTTTAGAAAAATAGGCGGATTATTTTTTCAACCCATTACTTGTGAGCACCGCGGGATGGCGTAAAGTAGAAGTTGTTCACAGGGGGGTGAATGTAAGGATTTAAGACCACGGTTTAGGTCTCCAAGGATGTAGCTCGGATGCTTGGTGATTTAGAAAGGGATTTAGATAGGTAGGGAGCCTATCAGATAAGGATGGTCATCTCGTCTGACGGTTAAGACAGTGAAACGGATCAGGCACAGGAAGTTGCTCAGTAGACAGGAAGTAAACGGATAGCCAAAACTCATCAGGAAGATGAAAAACAACTCTTTTTGGCAGGGAAAGCTCGAAAAACAAAGGGAACATTGATGCACCAAATGCGTGCAACACAGTTTCGCCAATTGATGGCACTTAGAAAGCGACAGTCTGACTGTCGCTTTTTTTATATCCGTTGACTTGCTCAGTCGTAACTTGAATTGAGATTACTGCACTTATTTAGCTTTATAGGTTGTAAACAAAGTTTTTTAACAAAAATTGCTGAAAAAATGCTCAGCAACACTCCAATCTGAGTTCACTTTCTGGTATGTTTCGCATCCCTGTTTGAGGAAGTCAGCATGCATACCTGTCCTTTATGCCAAAATCAGCGTACTCACCACTATTTTGAAGATAAGCGACGTGAATATCTTCAATGTGAGCAGTGCTGTTTGGTGTTCGTGAATCCAGACCAACGTTTGGATGCGGAAACCGAAAAAGCTCACTATGATTTGCATGAGAACAACCCTGAAGATTTAGGTTACCGACGCTTTTTGTCGCGTATTGCTGACCCGATCACAGAGCGAATTTCTCCACAATCAAATGGTATCGACTTTGGTTGTGGTCCTGGCCCAACGCTCTCCTTGATGCTGGAAGAGGCGGGGCACAACATGGCGTTGTACGATCTCTACTACCACCCTGATACGTCGGTTTTAGATAAAACGTATGACTTCATGACAGCAACAGAGGTGATAGAGCACCTCTACCACCCAGATTTGGTGTGGAAGCAATGGTTGAATTTAGTTAAGCCAGGGGGCTGGATAGGCCTGATGACGAAAATGGTCATCGATGTGGAGGCTTTCAAATCATGGCATTATAAGAACGATCTCACTCATGTAGTGTTCTTTAGTCGTGACACGTTCCAGTTCCTAGCAGAGCGGGATAAGCTCGAACTCGAATTTATTGGTAATGATGTAATTTTACTGAGGAAACCCCAGTAATGAGCCGTAGTAAAAAATCTAGAAAGCCAGGTGCCGCTGGCGCACCTGAGTTTGTTGTAACTCGTAACCGTACAGAGTCTGATGTGGAAGGCCGCCTACGCAAGCGTGCTAAAAAGCGCAAAGGCTTGAAAACGGGTAACCGTAACTCAGAAGTTAACGAGCAGAAAAAGCAAGCTGCTGCACAAAACCGCGACCCGCGTTTAGGCAGTAAAAAGAAAATTCCTCTGGTTGTTGAGCCTGCGAAGAAAATGACGAAGCAAGAGCGTCGTTTGTCGGCAGAGCAAGAACTAGAGATGCTAGAAAATGACGCGCAATTGAACGTGTTGCTAGACCGTATTGAAGCGGGTGAAAACCTAGGCACAGGTCTACAGAAATACGTCGATGAGAAGCTCGACCGCATTGAGAAGCTAATGGACCAACTAGGTTTGTTGGAACCTGAAGAAGAGGAAGACTTCACTGCTCCTGCTGAGAAAAGCACGCGCAATGATGATGACTTGCTGGCAGATTTCGACGACATTAACTTCGACGACTACAAAGGATAATTAAGCTATGAATGTAACCTTATTAGCTATTGCTGGTGTTGTGATTATCATCGCACTTGCTTCTTATGCAGGTTACCTTCTGCTTCAATTGAAAAAGCAAAAGGAATTGCAGCTAAAGCATCAAAAATTGGCGATAGATAAACGTAACGCCAACATTTTTGAGAATGTGCATACCTTGTGTCAGGCGGGTATTCAAGGCCAATGCGATTTATCTGAAATCAGTATTCGTGTGTATAACATCATGGATTATGTACAAGGTGAAGACCGTGTCGATTTCGATAAAACGTACCCTGCAATTTCTGAGCTTTACCATATCGTGAAAGATATGGCGCGTGGTGAAGAACGCCAACAACTTGCCAAGAAAGAGCGTATGCAACAGAACTTGACGCGTCATAAAGCGGAAAGCCGCCTCACTGACGCGATTATTGAGGAGCTCAAAGTGTTGCAGAAAAACGTCCAGCCACTGAATAATCAAATCAATATTCAGATGATTTAATAGTTACCCCCAATGGTTTCCTTATGACTGTTGGGGGTATCGTGATCACGCTAGCACTTCTTTAGTTTTATAATTAAAAAGCCAGTCGGCGTTGCCACGCTTGTCATCGTCGTATGGCAAAATAGCGGCTCTGAATATCGGGTGACGGCTTTCGTTGCCCTAGCATTTAACGGAAAGTACCACCATGTCGAATCAACACACTGAATCGAAGCAGCAAATCGTCTGGGATCAAGCGGTATTGGATAAGTACAACTATTCCGGTCCTCGCTACACGTCGTACCCAACGGCGCTGGAGTTCCATGAAGCGTTCACCATTTCTGATTATGATATGGCATGCACTCAGTACCCAGACCGCCCATTATCGCTGTACGTGCACATTCCGTTCTGTCACAAGCTTTGTTACTACTGTGGTTGTAATAAAGTCATCACGCGCCACTCGCACAAAGCGGACGAATACCTCGATGTGCTTGAGCATGAGATTCGTCAACGTGCAGCCTTATTGGTGGGCAGAACGGTAACGCAATTGCACTTTGGTGGTGGTACGCCAACGTTCCTTTCTGAAAAGCAAATTACACGCGTAATGAGCCTGTTGCGCCAAGAGTTTACCTTTAGCAGTGATGCTGAAATCAGTATCGAAGTTGACCCGCGTGAAATTCAGATCACCATGCTGGATCACCTGCGTAGCGAAGGCTTTAACCGCTTGAGCATCGGTGTTCAGGACTTCAACAAAGAAGTGCAAAAACTGGTGAACCGTGAGCAAGATGAAGAGTTCATCTTTGCGATGGTTGCGCGCGCAAAAGAGTTGGGTTTCCGTTCGACAAACCTAGATCTGATCTACGGCTTGCCAAAGCAAACCAAAGCCTCTTTTGCCAAGACGTTAGAACAAGTACTGGAAATGCAGCCGGGCCGTCTATCCGTGTTTAACTACGCGCACATGCCACAGCTATTTGCAGCGCAGCGTAAGATTAAAGACGAAGATCTGCCTAAAGCAGAAGAGAAGATGGCGATTCTGCAAGACACCATCGCGACACTGACTGGTGCTGGCTACCAGTTCATCGGTATGGACCATTTTGCATTGCCTGATGACGAACTTGCCGTTGCTCAGCGCGAAGGTATTTTGCATCGCAACTTCCAAGGCTACACCACACAAGGTGAATGTGATTTGGTTGGCTTTGGTGTCTCTGCAATCTCGATGATCGGCGATGCATACGCGCAAAACCAGAAAGAGCTGAAGAAATACTACGCTCAAGTCAACGAACTTCGTCACGCACTGTGGAAAGGGGTCTCGCTGGACTCTGATGATTTGCTACGTCGCGAAGTGATCAAGCAGCTGATTTGTAATTTTAAACTAGACAAGAAAGCGATCGAGTCTGAGTTTAAAGTGAAGTTTGATCAGTACTTTAAAGAAGACTTGCAGCTACTTCAGACCTTCATCAACGATGAGCTGGTGGAAGTGGATGACAATGAAATTCGTGTGACGCTGCGAGGTCGTTTGCTGATCCGTAATATTTGTATGAGCTTCGATAAGTACCTGCGAGCGAAGGCGCGTCAGCAACAATTCTCTCGTGTTATCTAATCATAGACGCCGATTCAAGATATAAAAAATGCCAGCAGATGCTGGCATTTTTTATGTTTTCGCTGGATTTAAGCGCGATCTTTTACTTTTGCTTTCAGTTCCGCTTTTTCTGCTTCTGAAAGGAAAGCAATCTCAAGACCATTGATTTGTGCTTGGCGAATCTGGTCTTGGCTCAGACCAGCTGCTGGTGCCGCTACTTCGTATTCGTATGGCAGTTCGATGCCTTCTACCGCTGGATCGTCAGTGTTCAGACACGCAAGAACGCCATGCTCTAGGAACTGTTTGAGAGGGTGGTTTTCTAACGTTTCTACCGTACTTGTTTGGTAGTTTGATGTTAGGCAAGACTCAATACCAATGCGGTTTTCTGCTAGGTAATCCATCAGTTTTGGATCGTGGATCGCTTTTACGCCGTGGCCGATACGAGTTGCGCCCAGCTCATTGATTGCTTGCCACATGCTCTCTGCACCTGCTGCTTCACCAGCATGAACCGTTACCCCAAGGCCAGCATCGCGTACTTGCTTGAAGTGAGATACAAAGCGATCACCCGGTTGGCCCAGTTCGTCACCCGCCAAGTCGACGGCAACGATGTGATCTTTTTGGCTCAGAATGCCGTCCAGTTCTTGTTGGCACGCGTCGGTGCCAAATGTGCGGCTCATGATGCCGATCAGGTTGGCTTTCACGCCAAAATCGCGCATACCCGCTTGCACGCCGTCCACGACTGCTTCAACAACACCCGCTACTGGTAACTTGTGTTTCATTGCCATGTAGTATGGTGAGAAACGCAGTTCAGTGTAATCGATTTGAGCGTTTAGTGCGTCTTCTACGTTTTCGTACGCCACACGACGACATGCATCTAGGTCGCCCAGTACCGCAACACCCCAGTCGAGCTTAGAAAGGAAAGCAACAAGAGAGGGTTCCGCTTCGACAATTTGAACGTGAGGAGTTAGAGACTCAATATCGTACGCTGGCAGAGCAATACCAAATTTTTGGCCAAGCTCAAGAATCGTTTTAGTACGAATGTTACCGTCTAGGTGGCGGTGCAAATCAGTAAGAGGAAGGTTCTTCGTTATCATTATGTCGATCCGGATAGTTATGAACTGGAACAGGGCCCAAACATCATCTGTGACAATACATGGGTAAGATTTGCAGTTAAGTATAAATAACAGTTAGGTAGATTGTCAGTAGAGGATGACTAGGAAATCAACGATTCTCGCTCTTTTCTACTTCATGTTAACCAAATGTGTTGGCCACTCTTCTAGTGGCATTGGACGACTGTAATAGAAGCCTTGCACTTGGTTGCAGCCTAAAGAGCGCAGTAATTGTGCTTGATTGCTATCCTCTACGCCTTCTGCGACGACATTGGTTTTGAGGCCTGCGGTGATATTGATGACCGCAGCAACGACCGAACTGTCTAAGTTTTCTTGCGTGAGTTGATTGATGAAGGTGCGATCAATCTTCAAACAAGTAAATGGCAGTGAGTGAAGATAACCCAGTGATGAGTAACCGGTACCGAAATCATCGATCGCGATACCAATCCCCATATCACGCAGTTTGGTCATATTTTCCAGCGTGGTTGGTGCGCTATCAATAATGCGCGACTCGGTGATCTCCAGTGTTAGATTACTGGCGGGTAATTTCGTGGTATCCAATACGTTGGTCACCGTATCGACAAAATCAGGGCAGGACAGTTGATTAACGGAGATGTTCACATGTAGTTGGAAGTCTGATGGCCACTGATTACTTTGAATGGCTTGGTATGTATCGCGGCAAGCTTGTAACAGAATTTGTTGGCCAATGGCTTTGATCATGCCGCTTTCTTCTGCGATTGGAATAAAATCTAATGGTGACACCATTCCTGAGTCACTGTGCCAGCGCGCCAGCGCTTCTGCGCCACACACATTACCACTAGCGAGATCCACAATAGGTTGATAATGAGGGACAAACTCTTGGTTTTCGATGCCAGTTTGAATCTTAGTCAGCATTTGGGTGCGGAACTTTGAAGCGCTTGCCAGTTCAGGGCTGTAATGACAGACACCGGTCAGTGAGTCTTGCTTGGCGTAGCTTAATGCGATGCTGGCGTTGCGAAGCCACAGCGGCATGGTTTCATTTGGTTGGGTTTGCACAATGCCAAGTGAAATCTTCATCACTACATTCTCACCTTCCACCATAAATGGGGTGGAAAAGAGTTGCTGTAATCGACGCTCGGTTTGTTTAACTTTGGCTTCCGTATCGGCGTTTGAGAGAAACACTGCGAACTCATCACCACCAATCCGAGCCAGTAACGCGTTATCACTAAACTCTTGTTTTAGCCTTTCTGCGATGCTGACCAACAGTTGATCACCGTTATGATGACCCACACTGTCGTTGATATCTCTAAATTTGTTGATACCAAGTAAAAATAAACTGCCGTGGCACAGGTGAGATTGGTTCTCACAGATTTCGACCAAGCCTTGACGACTGTATAAGCGTGTCAGAGAGTCATAAACCAACTGCTCACGCAACGCTTTAAATGAGGCTCTGAGGTTACTCGTCATCTCATTAAAGGCATGCACAAGTACCGTTGTCTCATACACATAACCAGGTTTTGGCATACTGCTGTCCCAATCGCCATTCGCAAGGTGTTGGGCGGCGTCAGCCGTCGCGTTAATCGGCCTGGTGACTCGGTTGAAAATGATCCAACTGATGGCGATACCAAATAAGCTGACGATAAACCCGACTAGCCAACTCTTTTGTTGGCTTTTCGGCAATGTACCCAGCAACTCGGATTCAGATATAGAGGTGCCAATAAACCATGTTAAACCGTTTTGATCTCGGTATGGGGTTAGTCGGCTGAAAATACGTTGGCCGTCATGCTCAAATGAAAAGGTGTAAGGTTGCTTAGTATTGTTGAGATCAAACGACCGAACGCGGCTCGCACTGATTTTGATGATCGGATCTGCGTTTTCAGCCGCAAACAAACGCTGCCCTTTATCAGAAAACTTTGTACCCCATGAGATGACGCTTCCCGGGCCTGAGTGAGCGATTAAACGATGCTCTGGGTCCATGATGTAGACCGAAGCTTTGGTGTTGTATTTTAACTCACGTAGAAATTCGTTAAATGTGTTGATGCGAATGTCTGTCACCAACACGCCAGCAAATTGGTCGTGTTTATACACCGGTGTCATGGCTGACAGCGTAATATCCTGGCGTTCATCGGCATTCGTATAAATCTCAGACCACATCGAGGTTTGAGTCTCTGCGACGGGCGTATACCATGGACGAGTGCGAGGGTCGTATGGAGAGATAACCGTTCGAATGCTATTACTTACATGGTTGGTGCCATAAATAATCAGATCACCATCGGTATATCGATCTTGAACCATTAAGGTGTAATCGTCGGAAAGCTCGCGGCGGAACCCGGCAAAGTCACCGCTTTCTGAACCAAATGCGATGACATCCAACTGCGGTATCGATTGGTAAAGGTTTTTGAATGCACTCAGCAGGTAGCTTTGAATATCTGAGGTATCGTGAGGGTGGTAAAGGTTGTGATAGCTGACGTTATGCGCGAGAGCCATAACCGCAGTAAACGGCTTGCGCAGATAGCTATTAAGGTGGTCGTGGACACTTTCGGTTAACACGGAAAGTTGTTTGTCGCTGATATCTGTGACCACTTCTTCGTAGCTTTGCTTTTGGACGTAGACAATGACACCGATCGCCAGTAAGAAGATCATGACAAATGGAATGAGAACAGCGGTACGCAGTGTAATTTGAGTCGTAGCAGTAGACATTGCCTAATCACATAGATGGTGGTGCGCCACAATTGTACTGATATTTTTGTTAATATCGAGTGACAAACGACTCTCGTTGTTAACGCACCACGTAAGTGATTGTCAGTACAATTCTTTTAATTTTCTGGTAAGCGTGTTTCGCCCCCAGCCTAATACTTTAGCGGCATCTTGCTTGTGACCTTTAGTGTGCTCCAAAGCGGCCTCTAATAAAATGCGCTCAAATTCTGGTAAAGCATAAGAAAGCAGTTCTTTATCTCCTGCCGCGAGTGATTGACGTGCCCAATCCGCCAATTGTTCTTGCCAGCTGCCATGCTCAGAGTCCGAAATGGATTTTTTCTCTTCGAGCAGTTCGCTTGGTAAGTCGTTTGGCAATACCTCGCTACCACTGGCCATGACGGTTAACCAACGGCAAATATTCTCTAATTGACGCACGTTGCCCGGCCAATCAAGGCGGTTAAGAATTTCAACGGTCGACGGATGCAGAGTTTTGGTTTCGACCCCCAGCTCATCAGCCGCTCGGATAAGAAAATGCTGCGTAAGTTTTTCGATGTCTTGCTTACGTTCACGCAATGCCGGAATCTGCACTCGAATCACGTTCAAGCGATGGAATAAGTCTTCACGGAAATCGCCTTCATGCACCAGCTTTTCTAAATTCTGGTGTGTTGCCGCGACAATCCTTACGTCGACGCTGATTGGGGAGTGACCGCCCACTCGATAAAACTGTCCGTCGGCCAGAACACGCAGCAAACGGGTTTGAATATCTAACGGCATGTCACCGATTTCGTCTAAAAATAGGGTGCCGCCATTGGCTTGTTCGAATCGACCCTGACGAACATTGTTCGCCCCGGTAAATGCCCCTTTTTCATGACCAAACAACTCTGACTCAATCAGATCTTTGGGAATCGCCGCCATATTGAGTGCAATAAAAGGTTTGTTGGCGCGAGGACTATGGCGGTGCAACGCATGAGCAACGAGCTCTTTACCCGTGCCCGATTCACCGTTAATCAATACTGAAATTGAGGAGCGAGAAAGACGACCAATGGCTCGAAATACTTCTTGCATGGCTGGCGCTTCACCGATGATTTCTGGCGTTTCCGCAGGAATGTCTTCTGGAGAGAGTTGCTCACGTTTATTTTCGTGACTGTGTGCAATCGCTCGTTCAACCAGAGTTAAGGTTTCATCGATATCAAAAGGTTTTGGTAAGTATTCAAAGGCGCCTTTTTGGTACGCATTCACTGCCGCATCCAAATCCGAGTGGGCGGTCATGATAATCACGGGAAGGTCTGGGTAATCGCGCTGTACTTGTTTTAGCAGCTCTAATCCATCAATGCCCGGCATGCGAATGTCCGATACCAGCACATCTGGTACTTCGCGTTCGAGCGCCATCAAAACGCTTTCCCCATCGGCATAGGTTTCGCATTTTATGTTGGCAGAGGAGAGCGTTTTCTCCATCACCCAGCGAATGGAACTGTCGTCATCAACGACCCAAACATATCCTTTACTCATGTAGTAATCCTTGCAGCAAACCGAAAAATTGATGCGACTTGAAGTCCATTAGCGCAATCAGATCGGCAAATAAATAGTAAATGTTGTGTGACCAGGCCAGCTTTCTACGTCTATTTTTCCATTATGCTGGTCGATCAAATTTTGTGAAATAGACAGCCCTAAGCCAGTTCCTCCCTCGCGGCCACTGACCATGGGATAGAACAGCGTGTCTTGTAATTCCGGTGGAATGCCTGGGCCGTTGTCTGTGATTTCGACACGCGCAGCGAGTTTACAGCGTTTGCCGTGAATATTAGCTTGATGCACCGTTCTGGTGCGAATGGTGATTTTACCGTGTTCTTGATGGCTAAGAATTTGCGCTGCATTACTGACGATATTAAGCATCGCCTGTTCGATTTGGTCCGCATCCATCAAAATTTCTGGCAAGCTCGGGTCGTAATCGCGTTCAATCACGATTGAACGTTGCGATTCTAATTCAACCAACTGGCGAACCTTTTCCAGAATTTGATGCAAGTTTTCTTGTGTCTTCTTACCTGGCTTTTGTGGCCCGAGTAATCGATCAACGAGCGCTCTTAAACGGTCGGCTTGCTCAATAATGATGTGCGTATACTCGGTGAGAGAGGGATCTGGCAGCATTTTTTCTAGCAATTGTGCTGCACCACGTAATCCACCTAGCGGGTTTTTGATCTCATGTGCAAGCCCTCGGACTAACAGTTTCGCCGCTTGTTGCTGGGCGTGCTGGTTCAGTTCTTGAGAGAGTCGGCGCTGTTGATCAATTTTGCGCATCTCGACGAGTAACATCAGTTGTTTTTGCCAAGTGATTGGGCTAACTGTCACCTCTAGCATTAAGGGGCGGCCATCAACAACGAAAGTGACGTCACTGTCGGTGATGCTTTGGCCACTTTGCAATGGTTGAGTGAGCAGCGCGAGATCTAGCGACGCATGTTGAATCAATTGAGAAAGCGATTGTTCAACAATACGTTTCGCGCTTTGAGAAAACAGCAACTCGGCAGCCGGATTGGCATAACGGATAGCCAATCCATCATCAAGAATCAGCGTTGCTGTCACCATGTTGTTGAGAATGGCACTAGGAAGACTGGTATCCACATTACGTCCTTGTTTTGCTTTAAGATTGTGCGCTGCACAATAATGGTGCAATTGAACGTTAAGTATGGCGAATAAATCTCAGAAGAAAAAGTGAAAAGCACCGCAGTGATGCTATTTTTTTCACCAGATATTCTATTTTGCCCCTTTTACGGTCGGCTTAACACTTGCTCTATGTAAATGCACCGTTATAGGGCTAGTAGATGCAATAAGCTTGCCGCTTCTTTTCGCGTGCACGGCCAGTGTGTGGGTGCCTCGGTCAATATTGTTTAACTGCCACATCATATGGCTTTGGGGCGCACCATAAGGTTTTCCGTCGAGCAGCAGTTGCAACTGTTCGCCGATACCAAGCTTGCGATTGGTTTCCAGTTGAATATTGATGATGCCTCGGTTGCTGCGGATGGTTTCGTTATGTTGAGGAGTCAGCATCGAGAGCTTTAATGGGAGAGGTTTATCGGTTTTCTTTTCCGGCTTGTCTTGTGGCTCTTTCGATGGCTTGGTCTGAGGGGCGAGTGTTTCCGTGCTTTCTACCTTAGGAGCGGGTGCGCTGGCTTCAAGGTTTGGCAGCGCGATGGCTTTTGCACCTTGGTTTGGCGTATCACTAAAATGAACCACGCCATTTTTATCTACCCATGTATAAGCAACCTGCGCTGATGCGATGGAGGCGATTAACAATCCGCTGAGAGCACATAGCGATGGAATAAGCTGAACTTTCATTGCTCACCTTCTTTTGATCGATGATTTCACGTTTCAATGGCTTAGCTCTTTGACCTACAAGGTAAAAAGCCCAAGCGTATTTTTATTATCCCCTCATGTTAAACGTCGAATCTTGACTGACGAATACAAAAAAGGCCCGCCTGCGAGGCGAGCCTAATATTTTGTTGCTGTGTTTACATTTTACACAGTGTCGACCTTATACAGAGTAGTAAAGTTCGAATTCAACTGGGTGAGTTGTCATGTTCACGCGCTCTACGTCCTGAGATTTCAGCTCGATGTAAGAGTCGATGAAGTCGTCAGAGAATACACCACCCGCTGTTAGGAATTCACGGTCAGCATCTAGCTCTGCTAGTGCGTCTTTCAGTGAGTATGCAACCGTTGGGATTTCTGCTGCTTCTTCTGCTGGTAGATCGTAAAGGTCTTTATCCATTGCTTCGCCTGGGTGGATCTTGTTCTTAATACCGTCAAGACCAGCCATTAGCATTGATGCAAAGCATAGGTATGGGTTAGCCGCTGGGTCACCAAAGCGAACTTCGATACGACGTGCTTTCGGGCTTGGTACCACTGGGATACGGATTGAAGCAGAGCGGTTACGTGCAGAGTAAGCAAGCATAACTGGCGCTTCGAAGCCTGGTACAAGACGTTTGTACGAGTTTGTTGATGGGTTAGCAAATGCGTTGATTGCACGAGCGTGTTTGATGATACCGCCAATGTAGTAAAGCGCCATTTCAGATAGACCGCCGTACTTGTCACCAGCAAATAGGTTTACACCATCTTTCGCTAGAGATTGGTGAACGTGCATACCGCTACCGTTGTCACCAACAAGTGGTTTAGGCATGAACGTCGCTGTTTTACCAAACGCGTGAGCAACGTTGTGTACAACGTACTTGTAGATTTGGATTTCGTCAGCTTTGGTTGTTAGCGTGTTGAAACGAGTTGCGATTTCGTTTTGACCCGCTGTTGCCACTTCGTGGTGGTGTGCTTCAACAACAAGACCCATCTCTTCCATTACTAGACACATAGCAGAACGGATATCTTGAGATGAATCCACTGGAGCTACAGGGAAGTAACCACCTTTAACGCCTGGACGGTGACCTTTGTTACCTTCTTCGTAATCAGAACCTGTGTTCCATGCTGCTTCTACGTCATCGATCTTGAAGAAAGAGCCTGACATGTCAGTCGCGAATTTCACGTCGTCAAATAGGAAGAATTCTGGCTCAGGACCGATAAGTACAGTATCTGCAACGCCAGTAGAGCGCATGAAGTCTTCAGCGCGTTTTGCGATAGAACGTGGGTCACGGTCGTAGCCTTGCATTGTTGCCGGCTCTAAGATGTCACAACGGATGTTTAGTGTTGCGTCTTCCGTGAATGGGTCAAGCACAGCAGAAGATGCGTCAGGCATCATTACCATGTCTGATTCGTTGATACCTTTCCAGCCAGCAACTGATGAACCATCGAACATTTTACCTTCTTCGAAGAAGTCTGCGTCGATTTGGTGAGCAGGGATCGAAATGTGCTGCTCTTTACCTTTTGTATCAGTGAAGCGTAGGTCAACAAACTTAACTTCGTTTTCTTGGATCAGCGATAGAACGTTTTCTACTGACATCTTGGATAACCTCCAGTGTTAATAAGCGGTAAAAGCTCGATTTATGAATTATTCATGAAACCTGGCATTGATTAATCAATTTGACTTTTCATTAATCGATGCTGTTTTAACTAAAGCCAAAACCGTGCCAAAAAAAATATTCCATTAATTTCAAACAATTGTGTTTTTTGGCGCTAGCTTGGTGCAGATGATTGCACCAAAATGATCTTTACTCGCACCATTGTGGTGCGGAAAATCATTATTGCACCATAATGTGACAGGCGCATTGCTTATTCAGCCCAGTTTTTGAGCAAGAGTCAATTTGAATTATGCATCGATTGGAATAAAGTTGCGTTTAATCAATTCGTTCTGAGGAAGAAAATGGGCATTAAGCGTAAAAATCGCAGAAATGCTCGGGAGTAGATCACATATTTCTAGGCTTTTTGCTAAAATCTGGTACATTATGGCCGTTTTTTTAATCAGCAAATGTCGCCAGAGAGCACCCGTTCTCAGCGTGGGGGCATTTCATCTATCTAAGTGAATCAATATCCATGGCTACTCCACAGATTGATAAATTAAGAAATATCGCGATCATCGCGCACGTTGACCACGGTAAAACCACGTTGGTTGACAAGCTGCTACAACAATCAGGCACGCTTGAGTCTCGCGGTGAAGCTGAAGAGCGAGTCATGGACTCGAACGACATCGAGAAAGAGCGCGGTATTACCATTCTTGCTAAAAACACAGCAATCGACTGGAACGATTACCGTATCAACATCGTAGATACTCCGGGACACGCGGACTTCGGTGGCGAAGTTGAACGTATCATGTCGATGGTAGACTCTGTACTACTTATCGTTGACGCGGTTGATGGTCCAATGCCTCAAACGCGTTTCGTAACACAAAAAGCGTTTGCTCATGGTCTAAAACCAATCGTTGTTATCAACAAGATTGACCGCCCTGGCGCACGTCCTGATTGGGTTATGGACCAAGTGTTCGACCTATTCGACAACCTAGGTGCTTCTGACGAACAGTTAGACTTTAAAGTGGTTTACGCTTCTGCTCTTAACGGTTGGGCTTCTCTAGAAGAAGGCGAAACTGGCGAGAACATGGAACCGCTATTCGAAACTATTGTTGGCGAAGTAGCTGCACCAGAAGTTGACCTAGATGGTCCACTACAGATGCAAATCTCTCAGTTGGATTACAGCTCTTACGTTGGCGTTATCGGCGTTGGCCGTGTAACTCGTGGTAGCGTTAAGCCAAACCAGCAAGTAACGGTTGTTGGTGCAGACGGCAAAACTCGCAACGGTAAAGTGGGCACAGTAATGGGCTACCTAGGCCTAGAGCGTCACGAAGTTGAGCAAGCTAACGCGGGTGATATCATTGCAATCACTGGTCTTGGCGAGCTTAAAATCTCTGACACTATCTGTGCACAAAACGCAGTAGAAGCACTACCAGCACTGTCTGTTGATGAACCAACAGTAACCATGACGTTCCAAGTAAACACGTCTCCATTCGCTGGTAAAGAAGGTAAGTTCGTCACTTCACGTAACATCCTTGAGCGTCTAGAGAAGGAACTGGTACACAACGTTGCACTGCGCGTTGAACAAACCGACGATCCAGACAAATTCCGCGTATCAGGCCGTGGTGAGCTTCACCTGTCTATCCTGATCGAAAACATGCGTCGTGAAGGCTTCGAGCTTGCCGTATCTCGTCCAGAAGTAATCATCAAAGAAGAAGATGGTCAGCTAATGGAACCGTTTGAAACGGTAACCATCGACGTAATGGAAGAGCACCAAGGCGGTATCATGGAGAATATCGGCCTACGTAAAGGTGAGCTGAAAGATATGGCTCCAGACGGTAAAGGCCGTGTACGTATGGACTTCATCATGCCATCTCGTGGTCTGATCGGCTTCCAAACGGAATTCATGACACTGACTTCTGGTTCTGGTCTTCTATACCATACGTTTGACCACTACGGCCCACACAAAGGCGGTAACATCGGTCAGCGTATCAACGGTGTTCTGATTGCTAACGCTGCGGGTAAAGCGCTAACTAACGCACTGTTCAACCTTCAAGAACGTGGTCGTCTATTTATCGGTCACGGTGTGGAAGTTTACGAAGGCATGGTTATCGGTATTCACAGCCGCGACAACGACCTAACAGTAAACGCACTGAAAGGTAAGCAGCTAACCAACGTTCGTGCATCTGGTACAGATGACGCACAGGTTCTAACTCCGCCAATCATCATGACGCTAGAGCAAGCGCTTGAGTTCATCGATGATGACGAGCTAGTAGAAGTAACACCTGAAAGCATCCGTATCCGTAAGAAATTCCTAACGGAAAGCGATCGTAAACGTGCTTCTCGTGGCGCGAAATAATTTTCGTTAAGCGATTCAATTAAGAAGAAGCCCTGAGTTATGCTCAGGGTTTTTTGTATCTAGAGAATGAACATATCAGCATGAAGCCAATTGTGATTACTGGTGGCCCAGGTGCGGGGAAAACCACCCTACTGAATGCATTAGAGCGGCAAGGGTATGCGACGTTTGCAGAGAGCTCTCGTACGCTGATTGAACAGCAAAACCAGTTAGACGACGGTATCTTGCCGTGGACGAACCTGCCTGAGTTTGCTCAATTGTGTCTCGACTTGATGAGCAAGCAAAAGAGTGATGCGCGTTGTCATGACGTTGCGTTTGTTGATCGCGCCATCCCTGACATCATTGCATACCTACAAGTGGGCGGCTGTAAGGTTGACCGAGCTTTCTTAACCGAAAGTGCTGGGTACCATAGTCAGGTGTTTACTTGTCGACCTGAAGCATCCATTTACGTGCAAGATGAAGTGCGTCCACACAGCTTTGAAGAAGCATTGGAGATTCATCAATCCTTAGTGGATATCTATGCTGAGTTGGGTTACGAAGTGGTCGAAGTGCCATGGGGCAGTGTGCTAGAACGAGTAGGCTTTGTTCGAAGAGTCATCGGTTTAGTTGGTGAGGTCGCAGACTAAAACCTCCTCGCTAGGAGGAGGTTTGAATCATTTACTTTTGATTGAGCTTTTGTAGGAACTTATCAGACTCTGCAATCGCTTCGTTCATTTGTTTGATGGCAAACTGAATGTCTTTCTCTAAGCTAGAGAACTCACCTTGTAGAGAGCCAATCGCACTGGCGTTAAGGTTGTGTTTCAAGTACAACGTGTTGTCGCGCAGTGTATTTAGTACAGGCGTCATCTTTTTCTCTGCACGCTTCATTGCGCTAAGCATGGTTTTGTACGAAGCTTTGGTTTCACGTAGCTTTTGTTCGCTTGAACGGCGCAATTTCGCGCTCGAGTACAGCTCTAGTTCGTCTTGCCATTCATTAAACAGTGCGCCGGAAACGTCTTCAATCGCAGCAATGCGGTCACGAACGTCTTGCGCCGCTTTTTCGCTGTCTTCGTACTTGTCATTGATTTTGTTGTAGACACTTTCTAGCTCACCACCATCAAAATTAGTGATCGCAGATAAGGCTTCGAGCGCACTGGTGAATTCTTCTTGTGCATCTTGTTGAGATTCTTTGGCATCTTCAACGCGGTCGACCATAATATCTCGTTTATGGTACCCAACTTGCTCCATCGCTGAGTAATAAGCAGATTGACACCCTGTTAAAGTGAAAATTGATAGTACAATTGCTAATAAATAAGGCATTCTTATGTCCTCGACAATAGGGTCTGCCGACCTTTTGTGGTTGTTTTTTTGTTCGATATAAAAGCGTTTTAATCGCGGCGAGAGGGTTGTAGCATAGTCATTCTAAGCAAAACGCCTCTCAACAAAGAGTAAAACGCTTCTAGACGAACCCTTCGGGCAGCGCTTGTGGTTTCTTTCTACTGTGTTATCGGCTTCTCTGGTAGGTTAACTACAATTCAAAGCCTCTGCCTTGTATAAAGAACCCACAAACTGCTGCAAAAATCAGCTCAAAAGGTCAACAGACCCTTATTATGGGATGAACTATGAACCAGTTATCAGAGAGTTACAAGGCAAGATTAATCAATCTACTGCCAAGTTGCGTCGCGTTTTTTAAGTATCTTCTTAAGCGATTAACGCATGATCGCGTCAATGTGAACGCGGGCTATCTTGCCTACATTACCTTGTTATCCATCGTGCCAATGCTGACGGTATTGTTATCAATATTGTCGAAATTTCCCGTTTTTGCGAACGTCGGTGAGGTGTTGCAAGGCTACATTATTGAGAATTTTGTTCCGGCATCTGGGGAAGCTGTACATACGGCATTGCAGGAATTTGTGGCGAATACGGGCAAAATGAGCGCGGTTGGCGGTGGGTTTTTATTCATTGCTGCAGTCATGCTGATTTCGAACATTGATAAGAACTTAAACTACATTTGGCGAGTTAAAGATAAGCGCCGTTTAGTATTTTCATTCTCTATGTATTGGATGGTACTCACGTTAGGGCCGATCATGGTCGGTGCGAGTATCGCGGCGACATCGTACGTGACCTCACTGCAAATTTTAGAGAACGAGACATTATCTGGTGCGTTCAATTTGTTTTTACGTTGGTTACCGCTGTTGTTGTCTTTTTTCGCTTTCCTTGGCTTATATATTCTGGTGCCGAATAAAAAAGTGCACCTGGCTCATGGCGCGATGGGGGCAGCAGTCGCTGCGATACTGTTCGAATTAAGTAAAAAGGGCTTTGCACTCTACATCACGCAGTTCCCCTCTTATCAGCTCATTTACGGCGCGTTAGCCGCGATTCCTATCTTGTTTGTTTGGGTGTATTTATGCTGGATGATCGTGTTATTGGGTGCGGAAGTCACAGCTGCGCTTGGTGAGCGAGAGCACTGGAGTGAAGATTTAGACATGATACACTCGACCGCTGAATCTCAGTTAACAGATGAAGGAAGCGAGAGTAGTGATAGCGCTAATTCAACGAGTCAGTGAAGCTGCCGTCCGTGTGGATGGTGAAGTCGTAGGGGAAATTGATCGTGGTCTGCTGGTCTTATTAGGAGTAGAGAAAGACGACGATGAGGCTAAAGCAAAACGCTTGATGGAGCGTGTTACGACCTACCGCGTGTTCGAAGATGATGAAGGTAAGATGAACCTGAACGTCAAACAGGTAGAAGGCAAAGTGTTGGTGGTTTCTCAATTTACGTTACCTGCGGATACAAAAAAAGGCACTCGTGCTGGCTTTTCTCGCGGTGCGCATCCTGCTGATGCTGAGCGCTTGTATGATTACTTTTCTGATTTGTGTGAACAAGTTTTACCCACACAGCGTGGCCGCTTCGCTGCCGATATGAAAGTGTCCTTAGTGAATGACGGTCCGGTGACGTTTTGGTTGCAGGTCTAGTCTGGTAACACCAGTGCCATGGTCTAAGCTTTAACTCCAAGCTCATGGAATTGGCTTGGAGTGATTTTCCCGACATTTATTAGTGTTGTGCTTTCAAAGGATTGATATGTTCAAACTCATTACTCCCAAAACCGATAATCAGATAAACAAGTATTATCAGTTTCGCTGGCAACTGCTTCGTGAGCCATGGCGTATGCCAATTGGCTCCGAACGCGATGAATACGATGAAATGAGCCATCACCGTATGATTGTTGATGGCCGAGGTCGTCCTATGGCGATCGGTCGTTTATACATTACGCCGGATAATGATGGCCAAATCCGCTATATGGCGGTTAAAAATAATCGCCGCAGTAAAGGTATGGGCTCGCTGGTTCTGGTCGCGCTAGAGTCGTTAGCACGCCAAGAAGGGGCGAAGCGCTTGGTGTGTAATGCCCGTGAAGATGCCATCGCCTTTTACGAGAAAAATGGCTTTGAGCGTCGCGGTGAACTGACCGACGAGCGCGGTCCTGTGCGTCACCAACAAATGGTGAAACCATTGGATCCGATGGCGAATGTGTTGCGTCGCCCAGAATGGTGCACTGAACTTCAGCAGCGCTGGGAGCAACAGATCCCAATTAGCGACAAAATGGGGATCAAAATTAACCAGTACACGGGTTATCAGTTTGAATGCTGCGCGCAACTTAATCCGAACCTTAATCCGCATAACACCATGTTTGCGGGGTCGGCTTTTACTTTAGCCACCTTGACGGGGTGGGGTATGACGTGGCTGCTGCTTAAAGAGCGCGGTTTGCATGGTGATATTGTGTTGGCCGACAGCTCGATTCGTTATCGTCAACCAGTCGAACAAAACCCCGTGGCAAGTACTTCGTTGGATGGGATCAGTGGTGACCTAGATCGATTGGAGTCAGGGCGTAAAGCACGCATCGTCATTCACGTGGTGATTTATAGTGGCGACACGCCAGCCGTAGATTTTGTTGGTACCTATATGCTGATACCGAACTATTCGCAATTACTCAGCTGTTAATTGAGAGGGCGCCTTACTGATCTGTAGGGCGCTTATCTGTTTCGTTTTCTCGCTCTGTCGGTGGGAGGATTTGTTCCTCTGTGGTGGGATCAGTGACAGATGCTTCGTCTTCTTCGACAATTTCTTCGGAAAATTCTTCCTCTTGAATCTCCACATTGATGTTATCGATCGCAGTTGGCTGCTCAATGGATGATTCATGTGTTTGTGGAGTACTTTCAACATCAGCCGGTTCTTTTGGAGCTGGTGCTTTTAAACACTCATTATGATGGATTTCGCCACTGAGTAGATCGCCTTCAACGCTCCCGCACGAGTCCTTCCATTGATAAACAATGCCATTTAGCGGGTTGTTGGCCATATCAAACTCGCCCCAAACCCTACCACTCATAGCTTTCCCTGAAATGGTGACTGGTTCTATGGCGACTTTCCCTCGTTGCGCGCTTAAACGCAGCGGACTTAAGGTAATGGCTTTGAGCGAATGATTCGCTTGGGATTTAAAACGGGTATCTCGTAGGTTGGCTTCCACTTCACCCGATAAGCTGTAGGCCAGCATGTTGCGATCACCTGATAATCCTTGTAGAGCGAGGCTGAGATCGGAAAAACCATCAATAGCCAGTGTGTCGGGTAAATAATCGTGGAAGAGTGATAAGGGAATGCCATCGGCATTGAGGTTGAGCGCCCAAGGCTGGCTCGGAGTACTTAGGTCTATCTGTCCGATGCCTTCTACGTAGCCTTGCTCGAGTGGTGCAAAAAGGCGTGTCAGTTGCCAAAAGCCATTCTCACTTTGCATGGCAAGTGCAGCATGAGACGTGAGTACTTGGTTATAACTGGCGTTGACTACGCTGGCTTCCAGTTCTCCTTGCCAAAGGCCCCAACGTTGATTGACCTGTTTAAGATCAAGTTGCTGCCCTTCGATGTTTAAACCGGAGAACTGCCAATAAGGTTCGTGAGATAGCTGAATGATTTGGCTGCGCTCAATGTCGAGTCGTTGGACTGTGACATGATCTAACTTACTGATGGCGGCGTGCCACCAGTTTTGGTTATCTTCAGGTTGTATTGCCCACTTGAGGCCTTGAATGGAGGCTTCTTCGAGTTGCCATTGCGTTGGAGTGAACACCCCAGAGACCTGCACACGACCTTGCTGCCAATCTAAGCTGAGCTCGTTGAGCTGGATTTTTCCAGGCTCTATAGCAGCACTTAAACGCGGCTCTATTGCGGTTTGCTGTTGGAATTGGACGCTATCCGCCTGCAATGAAACTTGAGCCGTTGTCTCCCAGGGAGACAGTGGCAGTGTGGCGTTTTCTACGGATAGCTCTAAGTTTTGCCAGTGCCAATCGCCCCATTCAATATCGGCGTTCAGTAAGTCTAAGCTATTAATGTGATTAATCTGGAATGGCATTGCTTGCCAAGGCTTAGCAAGCAGTGATTGGAGCTGGATATGATTGAGTTGCAACTTATTGATGGTCACATTCACTAAAGACCAGCCTTGTGGATACTGCTCGCCTTGCCCTGAAATTTGACTGTTACGCCAGTTAAATGAAGTGCCATAGAGCGTACTGTCTTGCGGTTTGTAGTCCATGTCGACCAAGACCTGATTAAAGGCTTCGCCATTCCAATAGATCTGGTCGGCTGCAAGTTGAACCTCGCCATATGGTATTAACTGGCCATTCCATTGTGGTGATTGAATTTGAAGGTCAATGCCATTACCAGAAAACTGCTCGTCGGCGTAATCAATATTTTTGAGCGCGATTTGATGGAACAAAACGTTATCTAAAGGCGGGAGCTTTGGCGCGCCATACTGCAAATTAAGTCCATCAATCAATAAGCTATCAACGATCCATTTACCATCGCGATAAACATCGGGATTCATCCATAAATCGACTTGCTCGATATAAGAAGCGTCGTCTACGTTTGTGTTCACACCCTGTAAAGTTAGGTGGTAGGGAAAATCGTAACGCACGCTTTCTGCTTGAAAGGGCAGGGAGAGGCTGTTTGATAGCAGACGCCAAGTTGCATCGGCGTAAGATGTTGTTAACAGCGCAATCATTGTGGCCGGAATGGCAACTAAGATAACCAGTAAAAGAATTAGAACTCGACGCGCTGTTTTCATCCCTGCTAGAACCTACGTTTGCTATTAAATAAAACTAGATAGGCTTTAGCTTGTATCAATATTCTGCGGTATTCAATAAAAAGCCCCTCAAAAGAGGGGCTTGAAGCGGTTTTTTTGTAACTTGGTCTACGTAAAAGTGATAAGTGGCTGCCCACTTATCACTGTGGTTTACGCGACGTCGTTGTTACTCGACTTAATCAATCTGAGGGCCAGCGGCAAGCAGAGATTTACCTTCCGCATTGTCCGTGTATTTATCAAAGTTATTGATAAAGCGTTCAGCCAAGTCTTTCGCTTTGCTTTCCCACTGAAGTGGATCAACGTACGTGTCACGAGGGTCTAGAATGCTTGGATCCACACCTGGTAGTGAAGTCGGTACCTCAAGATTGAAGATAGGAATGTGCTTAGTTGGTGCATCTTCAATCGAACCATCAAGAATCGCATCAATAATTCCGCGCGTATCTTGAATCGAGATACGTTTGCCAGTGCCGTTCCAACCTGTATTCACTAGGTAAGCCTCAGCGCCTGCTGCTTCCATACGTTTAACCAGTACTTCTGCGTATTTAGTTGGGTGAAGCGTTAGGAACGCTGCGCCAAAACATGCAGAGAAGGTTGGCGTTGGCTCAGTAATACCACGCTCTGTTCCTGCCAGTTTTGCAGTAAAGCCAGATAGGAAGTGGTACTTCGTTTGCTCAGGTGTCAATTTAGACACTGGAGGTAGCACACCAAATGCGTCCGCCGATAGGAAGATCACTTTATTCGCGTGACCGCCTTTTGATACTGGCTTAACGATGTTGTCGATATGGTAGATAGGGTAAGAAACACGAGTGTTTTCTGTTTTCGAACCATCATCAAAGTCGATAGAGCCATCGCTACGTACCGTTACGTTTTCTAGCAGTGCATCACGGCGAATCGCGTTGTAGATGTCCGGCTCCGCTTCTTTCGATAGCTTGATGGTTTTCGCGTAACAACCACCTTCGAAGTTGAAGACGCCGTCATCATCCCAACCGTGCTCATCATCACCAATTAGCGCACGTTTAGGGTCAGTTGATAGTGTGGTTTTACCGGTACCAGAGAGACCAAAGAATACCGCTACGTCGCCGTCTTTGCCCATGTTAGCGCTACAGTGCATTGATGCGATGTCTTTTAATGGAAGGAAGTAGTTCATCATTGCGAACATGCCTTTCTTCATCTCACCGCCGTACCAAGTACCACCGATAAGTTGCATGCGCTCGGTTAGGTTAAATACGGTGAAGTTTTCTGAGTTCAGACCTTGCTCTTCCCATTTTGGGTTAGTGCATTTTGCGCCATTCATTACCACGAAGTCTGGTTCAAATGTTGTCAATTCTTCTTCTGTTGGGCGGATAAACATGTTTTTAACGAAGTGCGCTTGCCATGCGACTTCAGTGATAACACGAATGCTCAAACGCGTATCTGGGTTTGCACCACAGTAACCGTCAACAACAAACAAACGTTTGTTAGAAAGCTGGTTTGTGACCAGTTCTTTCAGCTCGTCCCACACTTCTGGAGTGATTGGTTTGTTGTCATTTTTTACTTGATCAGACGTCCACCACATATGCTCTTCTGTCGTAGCGTCTTTGACGATGTATTTATCTTTTGGTGAGCGACCAGTAAAGATGCCAGTGTCAACGGCAACCGCACCTAGTTCAGTAACCACGCCACGCTCATAACCAGTTAGGTCTTCACGCGTTTCTTCCTCAAACAACATTTCGTAGCTAGGGTTGCGAATAACCTCTTTAACGTTATGCAGTCCGTGCTTGGTTAGATCAAGTGTTGCAGCCTTAGTATGTTCCATAACGGTCATAGGTGCTCCTTATAAGGATTTTTGTAGGGATTTTGTAAGAATGTTTTAATTTTAATCTGCTCACCATGCTAGCAACGGGGCGGGGAGAAAACAGGGAGATAGCTCAAAATTTATCCATGATTTCAATAAGGTTTTAGGTAACCCGTCACATATTGGTGGGAATAGTTTATCGTGCACGCAATCCTTTGCGCTAGGGCAAAATCATTATTAATTGTTTAAAATTAAGCAGTTGTTTTATTACGCTTGAAGCGAGGTATTACGAGGGGTTGATCACAAAAATGCCAGCATTAAGCTGGCATTTTGTAGGGTAAATTACGTGCTTGATAAGCTATGTAAATTAATGCAGGGTTTTCTTGTCCGCAGAAGCTTGTGCATATAGCTCGGTGACTTCTGCTTCGTCGAACGTATAGGTCGTGCCACAGTAATCACAATGTAAAGAAACGGATCCTACTTCAGCCAAAATGTCATAAATTTCAGCTTTCTCAACGGTGATGATAGCGGCACCACTACGATCACGAGAACAGCCACAATGGAATTCGACAGGTTGCGGTTCGTAAAGGCGCACTTTGTCTTGGTTATATAGGCGGTATAGTAGTTCGTTAGCTTCTAGACCAAATAGCTCTTCATCTTTTACCGTGTCAGTCAGTTGCTCTAGATGCTCGAAATCATCTGGTGAACCAGTGCCATCAGGGATTACTTGAATCAACATACCTGCTGCGTGTGCTTTACCTTCGTGCTCGCCCGTGCGGATCCATAGACGCGTTTTTAGCTGCTCTGAGTTTGCAAAGTAGCCTTCTAGTACGTCGGCTAGAGTATCACCTTCTAATCCAACGACACCTTGGTAACGCTCACCGTTTTTCGGTTCGATAGTGATAACGAGGTAACCTTTGCCCATGAGATCGTGGAGGCTTGCATCATCGGCAATATCGCCTTCCCAGCGAGCCACGCCACGAACGCGTTGCTTGTGGTCACCGTTGATAACGGCAAGAGATACAGGGCCGTCGCCTTGTAGCTGAATGGTGATTGAGCCTTCGAACTTAAGAGTGGCAGTTAAAAGAGTGGTTGAAACGAGTAGCTCACCCAGCAGTTTCTCTATTGCTGCCGGATATTCCTTGCTGGAGATAACACGTTGGTACGCTTCATCCAATTGTACCAACTCGCCACGTACTGAAAGATCTTCGAATAGGTAGCGGTTTAAAACATTATTTGCCATGGAGTGCTTTCCTCGTTGGTAATTCCGGCTTTTATTGGTGTTTGAACTTAATGATGTCTCTGCGCTGCTTTTTATCTGGGCGGCGTTCTGGACTTGGGTTGTGGGCATTAAGCTTACGTTGAGTCGCGTGTTCCTCACGTTTCGCTATACTTTCATTAGTTTCGCGATACAAGGTCTGTGCGATGGGAGCGCCTCGGCGTTGATCAGAAATTTTTTCGATGATCACCGTTTTTTCTTCGTTGCCTTGACGAAGTCTTACTTCGGCGCCCACTTCAACGATTTTACTCGGTTTGCTTCGTTGGCCATTATAGTGGACTTTACCACCATCGACCATGTTACGAGCGATAGAGCGGGTTTTATAAAATCTTGCGGCCCATAGCCATTTATCTAGCCTAACGGCTTCATTTAGGGAACTCATAGAACACTACGCTATCTAATCACTGCCCGAATATGGCAATGAGTGATGGATTATTCACCTACAGATGGAGTCAAGGCGTATTTTTTTCAAGGGAGTTGGCAAAAACTGCATAAGAAAAAGGTATGAAAGACAACTTGTGATATAGTTCACTGCTCTTTGTTGAGTAATAATTTTATTGCAAATTTAGCAATTTAAAGTCGATAGCTATTGTTATAGCTTAAATGACGAACGTTAGAATAAAGGAATCCATTCAGTGAAACGTTTAGAGCTAAGTGCAGGATTATCAAGCAGACCGCTACTGGCTCAGATCAAGTCCAATAATTATACAATTCAAGCCAAACTTAGCTTGTTGCTCACCTGTCTGTTTATTGCAATAACCGGATGGATACTTGGCAAAATTGTATGGTTAGCCATACCTCAATCGTCGGAAGTGCCGCAATGGCGTCCATCGACGAGCAGCGTTGTTGCGAGCAATAAAGGCGACGCGATAGATTTTAATGCCCTTCAGAATGCCAACCTATTCGGTAAATTCACTGAACAAAAGCCTGCAGTTGTAGAACAACCTGTTGTTAAAGACGCCCCTAAGACGCGCCTTAACCTTACACTGGTTGGCGCGGTTGCAAGCAGTGATGCGAATACCAGCCTTGCTGTCATTGCCAACCGTGGCAAGCAAGCAACGTATGGTTTAGGTGAAGAAATTGAAGGTACGCGTGCGACACTAAAAGCCGTATTAGTGGATCGCGTCATCATTGATAACCAAGGTCGAGACGAGACCTTAATGATGCAGGGTATAGAATATAAGAAGCTATCTGAATCGCCGCAGATAGCCAGAGCCCAATCTCAACGAGCAGAATCAGCGTCTGACGTTGGAGAAAAATTAGAGCAAATCCGAGAGGAAATTGCGAAAGATCCACAAAGCGTTTTCAAATACATCACCATTTCACCCGTCAAAAGAGACGGGGGCATTGTTGGTTATCGAGTGTCACCTGGTCGTGATGCCGCGCTGTTTAATGATGTGGGTCTAGAACCTGGTGATATTGCGGTGCAGCTTAATGGGATCGATTTAAGTGACCCGTCTTCTTCAGTACAACTGATGCAAGTGATGAGCGATCCGCAAGAATTAAATTTAACTGTTGAGCGCGACGGCCAACAGTACGATATCTATATCCAATTGTAAGACTTAGGCAACCGGCGTAAGTTCAGGGAGACATACGTGAAACATTGGTTCAGCAAAAGTGCTTGGCTACTAGCAGGAAGTTTACTCTGCGTCCCAGGTGCAATAGCAAACGAATTTAGTGCCAGCTTTAAAGGCACTGATATTCAAGAATTCATCAACATAGTGGGTCGTAATCTCGAAAAGACCATCATTGTTGACCCTTCAGTGCGCGGTAAAATCGATGTCCGCAGCTATGATGTGCTTAACGAAGAGCAATACTACAGCTTTTTCCTTAACGTACTCGAAGTATACGGCTACGCCGTCGTAGAAATGGACAACGGTGTACTTAAGGTTATCAAAGCGAAAGACTCAAAAACGTCAGCAATCCCTGTATTAGGTGATGGCAGCGCGCAAGGCGACAGCGTTATCACTCGAGTTGTTGCGGTGCGTAATGTGTCGGTTCGTGAGTTGTCTCCTCTACTTCGTCAACTGATTGATAATGCTGGTGCTGGTAACGTAGTTCACTACGATCCTGCGAACATCATCTTAATCACAGGTCGTGCGGCGGTCGTAAATCGCTTAGCAGAAATCATTAAGCGTGTTGACCAAGCGGGTGATAAAGAAATTGAGCTGGTGGAACTGCGCAATGCTTCTGCTGCCGAAATGGTGCGTATTGTTGAAGCACTGAATAAAAGCACCAATCAGAAGAGCACGCCTGAGTTCCTTGAGCCTAAAATTGTTGCCGATGAACGCACCAACGCGATTTTGATTTCTGGCGATCCTAAAGTACGTGCGCGTCTGAAGCGATTGATTCGTCAACTTGACGTTGAAATGGCGACCAAAGGTAACAACCGCGTGGTTTACCTGAAGAACGCGAAAGCTGAAGATTTGGTGGATGTACTAAAAGGTGTCTCCGATAACCTACAAGCTGAAAAGCAAGTCGGCCAGAAAGCGTCAGGTGCCCAGCGTGGTGAAGTGGTGATTGCTGCGCACGCAGCGACCAACGCCTTAGTATTAACGGCTCCACCAGATATCATGAATGCGCTACAAGATGTTATTGCTCAGCTTGATATTCGTCGTGCTCAAGTCTTGATTGAGGCGCTGATCGTTGAAATGTCAGAAGGTGACGGCATTAACTTAGGTGTTCAGTGGGGCTCACTGGAAACCGGTGCGGTGATTCAGTACGGTAACTCTGGTGCACCGATTGGTCAGGTGATGGTTGGTCTAGAAGAAGCAAAAGATCAAACTCGAACTGAATACTACACAAATGCGAATGGCGAACGAACGCCATATGATGTTACTGAATCTGGTGACTATTCTACTCTTGCATCGGCACTGAGCGGTGTTAACGGTGCTGCGATGAGCATCGTGATGGGGGACTGGACTGCCTTAGTCAGTGCCGTAGCGACTGACTCCAACTCAAACATTCTATCTTCTCCAAGTATCACCGTAATGGATAATGGTGAAGCATCATTTATTGTTGGTGAAGAAGTGCCTGTTATCACAGGCTCTACGGCTGGCTCAAACAACGACAATCCATTCCAAACGGTTGATCGTAAAGAAGTGGGCATCAAGCTTAAGGTTGTGCCACAAATTAACGAAGGTGACTCTGTTCAGTTAAATATCGAGCAAGAAGTGTCCAATGTATTAGGTGCAAACGGTGCGGTTGACGTTCGATTTGCTAAGCGTCAGCTAAATACCTCAGTTATGATCCAAGATGGTCAGATGCTGGTTCTTGGTGGTTTGGTTGATGAACGTGCACTTGAAAGTGAGTCAAAAGTACCGCTACTGGGTGACATCCCAGTGCTTGGTCATTTGTTCAAATCAACCAGCACGCAAACAGAAAAGCGTAACTTGATGGTGTTCATCAAGCCGACGATTATTCGTGATGGTATGACTGCAGACGGCATTACACAGCGCAAATACAACTTTATTCGCGCAGAACAGCTCTACAAAGCGGATCAAGGATTGAAGTTGATGGCTGACGAGAAGATCCCAGTCATGCCAGCCTTTGGCCAGGAGCGTCAGCACCCAACTGAGATACAAGCGTTTATTGATCAAATGGAAAATAACTAATGGTTGATATGTTAGACACAGCGCCAAGTATGCGTCGTCTGCCATTCAGTTTTGCCAATCGCTTTAAACTGGTGCTGGAGACAGAGCATCCTGAGCGTCCGCCCATTCTTTACTATGTCGAGCCGCTCAACCCAGCAGCTCTGGTTGAAGTCCGTCGTGTGCTGAAGAAAAGCTTCGTACCGCAGCCTATCGATAAAGAAGCCTTTGATAAAAAGCTGACCGAAGCATATCAACGTGACTCGTCTGAAGCGCGTCAATTGATGGAAGACATCGGTGCCGATAGCGACGACTTTTTCTCATTGGCTGAAGAGCTGCCGCATGATGAAGACTTGCTAGAGTCAGAAGACGATGCACCAATCATTAAGTTGATCAATGCGATGTTGGGTGAAGCGATCAAAGAAGGGGCGTCGGATATTCACATCGAAACTTTCGAGAAAACCCTTTCGATTCGTTTCCGTGTCGATGGCGTATTGCGTGAAGTGCTCACTCCAAGTCGTAAGCTTGCACCACTGTTAGTGTCGCGAGTGAAGGTCATGGCGAAGCTGGATATTGCAGAAAAGCGTGTACCTCAAGATGGTCGTATCTCGCTGCGTATTGGTGGTCGTGCGGTTGATGTGCGTGTTTCTACAATGCCGTCGTCACATGGTGAGCGAGTAGTTATGCGTCTGTTGGATAAAAACGCGACGCGTCTCGATTTGCATAGCTTAGGTATGACGCCTTCCGTGCACGACAATTTCCGTCATCTTATTCAGCGTCCTCACGGTATTATCTTGGTCACCGGCCCGACGGGTTCTGGTAAGTCGACGACTTTGTACGCTGGCTTGCAAGAGATCAACAGTAACGAACGCAATATCTTAACGGTCGAAGACCCGATCGAATTTGACATTGATGGCATCGGTCAGACTCAGGTGAACCCGAAGGTCGACATGACTTTTGCGCGTGGCTTGCGTGCTATTCTGCGTCAGGACCCTGACGTGGTGATGGTCGGTGAGATCCGTGACTTAGAAACCGCACAAATTGCAGTGCAAGCGTCCTTAACGGGTCACTTAGTAATGTCGACCCTTCACACCAACACCGCTGTTGGTGCGATCACGCGTCTACGCGATATGGGCATTGAACCATTCCTTATTTCTTCATCGTTATTGGGTGTGTTAGCACAGCGCTTGGTTCGTACGCTTTGCCCGAGTTGCAAAGAACCGTATGAAGCCGATGCTGAACAGAAGAAACTGTTTGGTATGGAAGCGCATGAACCACTAGAGCTACACCGTGCTAAAGGCTGCGAAGCGTGTAACCAAAAAGGCTACCGAGGTCGAACAGGTATCCACGAGCTCATTATGGTCGATGAGCAAGTGCAAGAATTGATTCACCGAGAGTCTGGTGAGCAAGAAATTGAGAGAGCCGTTCGCGCCCATACGCCAAGTATTCGCAGTGATGGTCTAAGCAAAGTACGTCGTGGTATTACGTCACTTGAAGAAGTGATGCGAGTGACGAAGGAAACCTAATGGCGGCATTTGAGTACAAAGCGCTAGATGCAAAAGGCAAGCATAAAAAAGGCACGATAGAAGGGGACAACGCCCGACAAGTGCGCCAGCGACTCAAAGAGCAAGGGATGATCCCGATTGAAGTGGTTGAGACGAAAGCTAAATCGGCTAAGTCTTCAGGCTCAGTCAGCTTTAAGCGCGGCATCTCAACATCTGAGCTGGCACTAATCACACGTCAATTGTCCACGTTAGTCCAATCAGGTATGCCTCTGGAAGAATGTTTGCGCGCGGTCTCTGAGCAGGCTGAAAAGCCGAGAATTCGTTCTATGCTGGCTGCGGTTCGCTCGAAAGTAACCGAGGGTTATCCGCTCGCCGACAGTTTTGCTGATTACCCACACGTGTTTGATGAACTCTATCGCTCCATGGTTGCGGCGGGTGAAAAGTCAGGCCATCTTGATACGGTATTAGAGCGTTTGGCGGACTACGTCGAAAACCGTCAGAAGATGCGTTCCAAACTGCTTCAAGCCATGATCTACCCGGTGGTTTTAGTGGTGTTTGCGGTTGTTATTGTTTCTTTCTTATTAGCGACAGTGGTACCCAAAATCATTGAGCCAATCATTCAGATGGGACAAGAGTTACCTCAGTCAACGCAGTTCTTACTGGCAGCCAGTGAGTTTGTGCAAGATTGGGGGCTTATCATCTTCGTCGTGCTGGTGGTGTTTTTCTATGGGCTCAAACTGGCGTTGCAAAAACCAGACTTTCGCTTAGCTTGGGATAGAAAAATCTTGAGTCTACCGCTATTGGGCAAAATCTCTCGAGGTTTGAATACCGCACGATTCGCACGAACACTTTCGATTTGTACTTCCAGTGCGATCCCAATTCTAGAAGGCATGCGTGTCGCGGTGGATGTTATGTCTAATCGCTACGTGAAGCAGCAAGTATTGCTTGCTGCGGATAACGTTCGAGAAGGTGCCAGCCTGCGTAAGGCGTTGGATCAAACTCGTCTGTTTCCACCAATGATGCTACACATGATCGCCAGTGGTGAGCAAAGTGGTGAATTGGAGAGCATGTTGACGCGTGCTGCCGATAACCAAGATCAAAACTTTGAATCTACAGTCAATATTGCGTTAGGCGTATTCACTCCGGCATTAATTGCCTTAATGGCTGGATTAGTGTTGTTCATTGTGATGGCGACCTTGATGCCAATGCTAGAAATGAATAACTTGATGAGCGGATAAATTCGAATTAAGACGTGTCTACTTACGGCATGGCTTGAATCTAACTTTCGGAGAAAAAAATGAAATTTAAACGTAGTAAACAACACGGTTTCACACTTTTAGAAGTGATGGTTGTTGTCGTTATCCTTGGTATTTTGGCAAGTTTCGTTGTTCCAAACCTATTGGGTAACAAAGAGAAGGCTGACCAACAAAAAGCGATTACGGACATCGTAGCGCTGGAAAATGCCCTAGATATGTACAAGTTGGATAACAGCGTTTACCCAACGACAGACCAAGGCCTGGAAGCATTAGTTAGCAAGCCTTCTAACCCAGAGCCTCGCAACTACCGTGATGGCGGTTACATCAAACGTCTTCCTAATGATCCTTGGGGTAACCAGTACCAGTACCTAAGCCCAGGCGATAACGGTACGATTGATATCTTCACTCTAGGCGCAGATGGCCAAGAGGGTGGAGAAGGCCCAGCTGCAGATATTGGCAACTGGAACATGCAAGATTTCCAATAAATAGAGCCTAAGCCAGCACTAATGAAGCAAATGCGAAAACACAATGGTTTTACATTGATAGAAATTCTATTGGTGCTGGTTTTGCTATCTCTCACGGCAGTGGCCGTGATCACGACATTACCGACCAGCCAAAAAGATCTTTCCAAACAGTATGCTCAAAGCTTTTTTCAGCGTTTACAGCTGCTTAACGAAGAAGCCGTACTAAGCGGTAAAGACTTTGGCGTTCGTGTGGATGACGCTAAATCAACGTACGCTCTACTGAGTTTGACCGCGGAAGGTTGGCAGCCTCTGGAGTTAAAGCAGATTCCGAGCAAAACCAAGTTGGAAGATGACATTACGCTACTGCTCGAGCTAGGTGGCGGTGCTTGGGATAATGATGATCGCCTATTCAAACCGGGCTCTCTTTTTGATGAAGACATGTTTGCTGAAGAAGAAGACGACGAAAAGAAAGTTAAGCCACCGCAAGTGTTTATCTTTTCCAGTGCAGAAGTTACGCCATTTACTCTGTCTTTTTTTCCGCAAAATGGTGACGCCTTTAATGACGGCTGGCGAGTCATCGGCAAAGAAAGTGGACAAATCTTGTTACTAGCGCCGGGCGAAGAAGTGAAAGAGGATGAGAATGCGAAATTCTAAGCAAGCTCGCCCACATTGGAGTCATCGCCGGACGAGAGGCATGACACTACTGGAAGTATTGGTCGCACTGGCTATTTTCGCCACCGCTGCCATCAGCGTCATTCGCTCGGTGAGCCAGCATATTAATACGATCAGTTATTTAGAAGAAAAAATGTTTGCAGCCATGGTTGTGGATAATCAGATGGCCAACGTGATGTTGAGTACCAGTGAACTTAAAGTAAAGAACGGCACAGAAGAGCTGGCTGGGCGCACTTGGTACTGGAAAATCACGCCTGTTGCCACCACGCAGCCATTGCTGAAAGCATTTGATGTGAGCGTCGCGCTCGAGAAAAACGCGAGCCCAGTCGTGACGGTACGAAGTTATGTGGCGCAATAAGAATCCACGCGCAAGTAAGCGCCAACTGGTAAAAGGTTTTACACTTATTGAAGTGTTGGTCTCGATTGCCATTTTTGCCAGTTTAAGTGTCGCCGCGTATCAAGTGGTATCGCAAGTGCAGCGCAGCAATGCACTATCACAAGAGCGAACTCAGCGCTTAAATGAAATTCAGCGCGCCATGGTGATGATGGATAATGACTTTCGTCAAATGGCGATGCGCCAAACGCGGACAAATGGTGAAGAGCCCGCGAGCCAACTGATTTTTTGGTCAGATTACTTGCTCGACTCCGACACTAAAGGGCTAATGTTTGCTCGTTTAGGATGGCACAACCCTCAACAGCAGTTTCCCCGAGGGGAGGTCACCAAGGTTGGCTATCGTTTAAAAGAAGAAACATTACAACGAGTATGGTGGCGCTACCCTGACACGCCAGTGGGTCAACAAGGCATCGTTACCCCATTACTAACGCAGGTCGAATCGTTTGATATGCGTTTTTACGATGGTAAACAATGGAAAAAAGAGTGGGATGACGAAAAATCGCTACCGAAAGCGGTTTCTGTGATCCTTACTCTCAAAGATTATGGAGAGATTGCCCGCACCTATCTGACTCCTGATGGCACATTGAGTCAGAAAGAAGGAAGTTCAGGAGGCAGCAATAATGGTTAATCGTCAGCGCGGTGTCGCTTTGATTATTGTGCTGATGTTACTGGCGATTATGGCGACAGTTGCCGCCAGTATGTCGGAGCGTTTGTTTTTGCAGTTTCAGCGGGGCGCCAATCAAGTTAACTACCAGCAAGCGTATTGGTATAGCCTTGGGGTAGAGGCGTTGGCAAAAGTCGGTATCGAGCAAAGCTACAAAGACACCGATACGATCAATATGAGTCAGCCGTGGGCAATAAAAGAACAAGTCTATCCGCTAGATTATGGTCAAGCGGCGGGACGAATTAGAGACAAACAAGCGTGCTTTAACCTCAATGTATTGAGCCGTGTGCAACCGACGGGACAGCAAATCGCAAGACCTTATTTAGTCAATGTGCTGCAGCGTTTATTGGAAGAATCGGATGTTGAATCGTATCAGGCAGAAATCATTGCAGACTCTACCTGGGAATACATTGATGCTGATGACACCGTTCGCTCCACAACCGGGGTCGAAGACAGCACATATGAAGCGATGAAACCCGCGTATTTAGCGTCAAATGGCTGGATGGCAGATGCTTCCGAGTTACGGGCTGTCTATCAGGTGAGTGGTGAGATTTTCCAAAAATTGGAACCGCTAATCTGCGCATTGCCTAGTGATGATTGGCGTTTAAACGTAAATACGATTGAAGTCGAGCAAGCTCCGATTTTGGTGGCAATGTTCTCACCAAACTTAAGCAGTAGTGATGCGATTCAGCTAATTGAAAAACGCCCATTTGATGGGTGGGATAGCATTGATGAATTTTTAGCAGAGTCAGAAATGGCTGGCTTAAGTGAAGATGTAAAGAAAAACGCCAAAGGCTATTTGGGTGTGGATAGCGCCTTTTTTGAATTGGATGCACAAGTGTTGGTGGATGAATCACGTGTACGTATCCGAAGCCTTTTGCAAAGTACAAATAGAGAGACGGTGACCGTAGTTCGCCGTCGTTTTGGAGGGATCAGTGAGCGAGTTTCTGACCGTTCGGCTGAGTAGCGAACAACAAAGTACCATTCCTTGGGTGGTGTGGTCGACAGATCAACAGGAAGTGATTGCCAGCGGTGAAATCGCCGGATGGGAACATTTAGATGAGTTGATCTCTTATGCAGGTCAGCGCCAAGTTGTGGCGCTATTGGCGAGTAATGATGTGGTCTTGACGCAAGTGGATATACCGCCTGGCGCAACACGTCAGTTCGACGCGATGTTACCGTACCTCGTGGAAGATGAAGTCGCGCAGGACGTTGATGGCCTTCACTTTACCGTGTTAGGTAAACAAGCGGATAAAGCGCAAGTGTGCGCTGTTGAACGCGCTTGGATTCAGACCGTATTGCAGCGTTTTTCAAGCCAAGGCATCACCATCAAACGCATCTTGCCAGATGTGCTTGCGTTACCTGTTCAGGGAGAGCATAGCAGTGCCGCGATGCTTGGTGATCAATGGTTGATTCGTCACTCAGCGACAGAGGGTGCGGTTGTCGATGCTTCTTGGTTAGACCTTTACCTCTCTTCTTATCTACAAAATCATGAAGGTTGGAAGCTCGATTGCTATAGCTCAGTCCCTGAATCTGCGTTACCTGAAGTATGGGAGCCGCAGCCAGAAGAAATGACCATGGGGTTACTGGCGAAGGGGGTTACAGAAAGCAAAGTCAATTTGCTGACCGGGATCTTCAAGCCTAAATCTTCTTGGGGGAAATACTGGAAGCTCTGGCAAAAAGCCACCATTGCTGCGGGCGTGCTTATCGTTGTTATGGTTGCGCAGCAGTTGCTCGTCGTCCACAAGTACGAAGCACAAGCACAAGCGTATCGTGAGGAGAGTGAGCGTATTTTCCGCCAGGTGTTCCCGAATAAACGACGAATTCCTACCATTAGTTATCTCAAACGACAAATGGATGATGAAGAGCGCCGCTTATCTGGTGGTGGCGGTCAGCAGGCGATGTTGTCTTGGTTGGCAGCACTGCCAGCGACACTGGGGCAGGTCAGCGATTTGGAAATCACCAGCTTTAAATATGATGGTCAACGTGGCGAAGTGCGAATTCAAGCTCGCAGTTCAGACTTCCAACCTTTTGAGCAGGCTCGCGTGAAATTGGCAGAGAAGTTTAATGTTGAGCAAGGACAGCTGAACCGTAGCGATAACGTTGTGGTTGGCAGCTTTGTTTTGAAGCGTTTGTGAGGTGATGATGAAAAACTTAATTTCTCAAGCTCAAGTTTGGTGGAGCAGCATCTCTCAGCGTGAGCAGCGTTTGGTCATGGGGTGTGGCGCTATTGCCGTTATCGGCATTATTTATTGGGGGTTGCTACAGCCAATGAGCCAACGTGCGGAGTTAGCTCAATCACGTATTCAAAGTGAAAAACAGTTGCTGGCTTGGGTACAAGATAAAGCGGATGGCATTACTGCACTGCGCAAAAGCAGCGGTGTGAGCTACTCTAGCCAACCGTTGAATCAACTGGTTTCTTCTTCAGCCCGTCGTTATAAAGTTGAGTTGATTCGAGTACAACCTCGCAATGAGAGTGTTCAGGTGTGGATCAAACCACTCGCGTTTAATCAGCTGGTGGATTGGTTACGTTACTTGAAAGAGCAACAGGGTATTGAAGTCGAATTTTTAGATATCGACCGAACGGATCAAGCGGGCATGATTGATGTGAACCGCCTTCAGTTTAAGCGAGGTTAAGGTGAAGCGAGCAGTACTTTACGTTGTTATCTTTATCGTCTTTTTTTCAGTCAGTCTTTTAATGGGATTACCCGTTTCTTGGGTGTTACAGCAAGCACCAATCGTGAGAGGACTAGACATTCAGGGAGCCAATGGCTCTGTATGGCAAGGTCAAGCTTCTAGTGTTCGTTGGCAGCGCCAGAACCTTGGAGAAGTTAATTGGGATTTCCAGTGGTCGAGTCTACTAACTGGTAAAGCTGAGTTTGCCGTACGCTTTGGTCGTGGTAGTGAAATGGACGTTCGTGGTCGCGGTTTTGTTGGCTATAGCTTGAGTGATGGCCCTTATGCCAAAAACTTAGTTGCCTCGATCCCGGCAGTAAAAGTTGTTGAGCAAGCACGCCTCCCTGTTCCCGTCGGCGTTGATGGGCAACTTGAGTTAAATATTCGTCATGCGACTTATGCCGCGCCTTGGTGTAAGAATGGTGAAGGCACTTTAGTATGGAATGCCAGTGGTATTCAAAGCCCTGTTGGTAGTCTAGAACTCGGTCCTGTGATTGCCGATCTAAACTGTCAGGACAGTGTGTTGACAGCGACTGGTGAGCAAAGCAGTAAACAAGTCTCAGCGGCGTTCTCAGCAGAGCTTATGCCTAATCAGCGATACTCAACCAAAGCCTGGTTTAAACCAGGAGCTGAGTTCCCATCCAGCATGAGTGAGCAACTGAAATGGTTGGGCAAGCCGAATCCCCAAGGTCAATACGAGTTTAATTACCAAGGTCGCTTCTAACCTATCATGACAAAAACCAAAATTCTCAAAGAGCTGCGATTGTGCAGCTCTTTTTGCTTTTGGAACATAGTAGGCGAAACCCTCTATTCGCTGTACAAAGATCGTGGTGATAATAGGATGTAATTATAAGATTTTGATTTTAAAGGGATGTTTTTCTTGTGTTCAGCGCTTTAAGCGATTGGAACATAGTAGGCCAAATGCTCCTAACGCTGTACAAACAGGTCAAAAAGAAAAGGCCACGAACATATTCGTGGCCTTTCTATTGCTAGAATTTTGTGTTCTAAATTTTACCGATAGGGGCTTAATCTTTGCGTTGTAAAATCTCATTCCAAGGTAAATCCGCATCACCAAGCACAATAAAGTTTGGGTTTTCTAGTGTTTCCCGCTCGTTATATGACAGCGGCTCCAATTGCGTGCTGAGAATACGTCCGCCCGCTTCTTCAACAATGCATTGTGTCGCAGCGGTGTCCCACTCGCCAGTTGGGCCTAGTCGGAGGTAGCAATCTACAGCGCCTTCTGCAACAAGACACGCTTTTAATGCCGCAGAGCCGAGCGGAATTAAATCGTAATTCCAAGCGCTGCTCATGCGGCTAGTGATGCGATTGATGTCTTGACGGCGGCTAATAGCAATCGCGATGCTTTGCCCTGGCTGCTCGTGTTTGTGCGTATGGATTTTTACGCTGTCCGACATGTCGGGAATTTTCCAAGCACCTTTGCCACTATAAGCGTAATAAGTCACGCCAGAGACAGGGCCATAAACGACCCCCATGGTTGGTTTGTTGTTGTCGACCAGTGCAATAATAGTCGCAAAGTCGCCGCTGCGAGCGATGAATTCTTGAGTACCATCGAGAGGGTCGACTAACCAATACCGTTCCCACTGAGCTCGTTGCTCGAGGCTGATGTCTGCGTCTTCTTCTGACAATACGGGAATGTCGGGTGTGAGTTCACTCAAGCGTTCTGTGATGAGCTTGTGAGCCGCGATATCTGCGCTCGTTACCGGAGTCTCGTCACTTTTTGTGTAGGCCTCGTACTGTTTTTTTTCATATATTTCGAGGATCATTTGCCCGGCACTACGGGCAATTTCGATGACTTGAGGAAGCAGGTGAGATAGATCTTTTGTCATTGGCATAAGTGATAGTCCTTACTCACAGTATTATTCGGTTCTCATGACCGTTATTGGTTATGTTTGTGAGTGGTGTTTGGTAAGTGTTTCAGTGCCAACATTAGCGCGGTGATGCTTCGTGCTTCACAGAAATCCATGTGAGTTAATAACTCTTCGGCTTGCGCAAGTGGCCAACGCACAATTTCCAGTGGCTCAGGCTCATCGCCTTCTTGCTTCTCTGGATAAAGCGCCTGTCCTAAAAATAGAGTCATTTTGCTCGAAAAGTAAGACGGCGCGAGGATAACTTGTTTCAACGGAGTCAGCTGATTGCAGCCAAAGCCGATTTCTTCTTTTAACTCTCGATCCGCAGCTTGGTGTGGGGTTTCACCTGGATCAATCAACCCCTTCGGGAAGCCCAACTCGTAGCGTTCAGTCCCAGCGGCGTATTCACGTACCAGTAATAAATCGCCTCGCTCAGTCACAGGAACCACCATCACCGCATCGCGTCCACTTGGCTTCATGCGTTCATAAGTACGGTGTTCACCATTAGAAAAACGAAGGTCGAGCGCTTCCACGGCAAACAGTTTGGATTTTGCGACCGTTTGGCATGAGAGTATCTCTGGTGGGGTCCGTTTCGACATGGCGCTGGCTCCTTGGTGTCGTTGGCGTTTACGAGATGCGTAAGATTCTTAATATATGAGAACTCCGCCTGAGTTTCTAGCGGATTTTACGGGCAGAACTAAGCATCTCAAGGTTACCTCAGTATCGATACAAAAATGGGAGACCGAAGCCTCCCATTTTCTGACCGTATTTACTCTTAGTAGTAAGAGTGATCACCACGGTCATGTTCTGTTGCATCACGAACAGCGGTGAGTTCACCAACGAATTGGTTTAGCAGTTCTTTCTCGATGCCTTCTTTTAGTGTTACGTCAACCATAGAACAGCCATTACAGCCGCCACCAAATGCAACAATAGCAACGCCGTCTTCAGTGATTTCAACCAAGTTTACGTGACCACCGTGGCCAGCAAGCTGTGGGTTGACTTGAGTTTGGATAACGTATTCAACGCGCTCAACCAGTGGCGCGTCGTCCGCAACTTTACGCATTTTAGCGTTCGGAGCTTTTAGCGTTAGCTGAGAGCCCATTTTATCGGTAACAAAATCGATTTCAGCGTCTTCAAGGAATGGCAGACTTAGCTCATCCACATAAGCTGAAAAACCGCTGTAAGGGATTTCAGTGTCGGTCGCTTCTACTGCTTCTGGTGGGCAGTAAGACACGCCACACTCAGCGTTTTGTGTACCTGGGTTCACAACGAAAATACGAATGTTAGTCCCTTCAGGCTGTTGACCTAAAAGGTTAGCGAAATGCGTTTGCGCAGTTTCTGTAATAGTAATATTTGACACGACGAATACCCGAGTAAATTTGTAGGTTACTGCTGCTATTCTACTCTTGTTGACGTATGGGTCTAGTCTTTTTGATGCTAAGGCATGGCGAAGCGATCTAGAGAGAACGAGGAGCAGGTGTTCTGCAGATGCAGTAAATATCGATGCTTTCTACGCCAACTTCAAGTAGTAAATGACATAATTGTCGGACGGTACTGCCTGTGGTGACTACATCATCGACGATGGCAACGTGGGAAGATGGCGGTCGCTTATTGAGAACAAACGCGCCTTTTAAGTTTTGTTCACGGCTTGCTTTGGTATTGCCGCGCTGTGATTGGGCGAGTCTGACCCGGCGAAAGACCTTCGCATCAAAATTGGTCTGCAATTGCTGGGCTAAATGTCGGGCTAAAACATCACTTTGATTAAACCCCCGGCGTAGGTAGCGCTGCCAGTGCAATGGTACACTGGTAATGATTGGAGCTGGTGTTGTAATGTGCTGCGCCAGTTGCTGGGTTAGTGCTTTTACATGCCAAGACTCTCCGTGATCTTTAAAGCGTTGTACTTCCCGTGAAAGGGGAAAGTCGTAATCGCCTAACGTATATAGTCTTTGCCATGGCGGTGGTTCTGAAAGGCATTCACCACAAATACTATCCGTACTCATCTCCTCTTTCTGTAACGTTAAACCGCAACGTTGGCATCGCTTGATTGGAGCTAGGTGTTGTAAACAGTGCTCACACCAACGCAGAGCATGCGTGTGGTTTGGTGTTTGAATCGGGAACCGACACAGACCGCATTGACTGCTCAACACGCGATGCATGATGTTTTGCCAGTGATGAGATAACATAGCGCTTATTCATGGTGATATTTTACTCAGCCTAACGCTTGGCTGATGGCGTAGGGAATAAAATAAGTGGGAGAGATTGAGAGCATGAGCACGAAATTACATTGGCAGTCGTTTGGTGAAGGACCTGATCTGGTGTTGTTACATGGTTGGGGTATGAATGGCGCGGTTTGGCAGCAAACCGTCGAATCACTTCAAACCGATTTCCGTGTTCATGTTGTTGACCTTCCGGGCTATGGACACAGTGCCGAGCATCATGGTGAAGATTTAGACCATATTGCTAACTTGGTCGCGCAAAGTGCGCCAAAGAAAGCGATTTGGCTTGGCTGGTCCCTCGGAGGCTTAGTGGCGACGCATGTCGCATTAAACATGCCCGAGCGTGTAACTAAGTTGATCACCGTCGCCAGTTCACCAAAATTTGCCGCAGAAAAACCGTGGCGCGGCATTCAACCGAATGTACTGAGCGCGTTCACCTCTCAGTTGCTAGAAGATTTTTCACTGACCATTGAGCGCTTTATGGCGTTACAAGCGATGGGCAGTCCATCTGCACGTAAAGATGTGAAGCAGCTCAAGCAAGCGGTACTGTCGCGCCCTCAGCCAAACCCTGAGTCGCTGTTGGTTGGGCTAAACATCCTTGCTGATGTGGATCTGCGCGATGCATTGACGTCTCTTTCTGTACCAATGCTGCGTCTTTATGGTCGTTTGGATGGATTGGTGCCGATTAAAGTGGCGAATGATTTAAGTGAACAGTTACCTCATACTCAGCAGTTTGTTTTCAATCAGTCCTCTCATGCGCCCTTTATGACCGAACATGACGAGTTCTGTGCCCAAATTCGAGAGTTTGCTCACGATTAATCAAATACGAGCGGAAAAAGCTCAAGCTGTTTAAAAAGTGGTCGATATAAAGGTTGGTGAGGTTTTATTAGTCAATAAAGCTAAGCCATATTGACGAGTTGGGCGACTCTGAGGAGGGTTCGCAATGATTGTGTCACCGACCAACGTAAGTGTGCCACTGATCGCCCCATCCGTGAATGTGCAGACGGAACAAGCAGCTCGCGACAATAAAGTCCGAGAGCCTGTGACGCCAACGGTCGCATTGGCCAAAACCAATGCAGAGCGAAAAGTAAAAGGTGATGACAAGCGCCGACGTCAGTCTTCTTGGGATCCTTCAGAGCATCCTGATTATGACATGGAAACAGAAGTCGACACGCGTTATCAAGAAGAGCCGGAAGATACACTAGAACGGCTTTTTAGTTTGCTTGCGCTCAAGTCGTACAGTGAAGACCAAGGTAAGGGCTACGCAATTCGTTTTCGCTTACCAAAGCGCATTTTGGATGCTGCGATCAATGAAGGATTAATGGAAAAGCGCAGGAAGGTGATCAAGTTTCATTATGGTCATGCAGTCGCTCCCCATACCCCGTCAGAAGTGATAGCAGTATTATGACGACTCAATATCCTACTCAAACAAAAACGCTCCAAGCAGATTGAACTGATTGGAGCGTTTTTTTTTAGCTATGAAAGCTCGTTAGCGGTGAGCCTAGGCGAGATTACTTTTTCGCTTTAGCAAACGCTGCCGCAAAAGCACCGCCCATTGCACTGTTCGATGAAGACTCATCGCGGCGAGGCTGACGACGTTGTGCTTGGTCATTACGACGCGGTGCGGCTGAAGAGCGTTGGCTTCGGTTATCTTGACCCGGTTCGTCTTTCATACGCATCGATAGACCAATACGCTTACGCTGTACGTCCACTTCCATCACTTTTACTTTGACGATGTCACCTGCTTTCACGACTTCACGTGGATCAGAAACATAGCGGTCAGTCAGCGCAGAAATGTGGACCAGACCATCTTGGTGAACACCGATATCGACGAAGGCACCAAAGTTGGCTACGTTCGAGACCACGCCTTCTAGGATCATGCCCGGTTCTAGATCAGAAACTGAGTTTACGCCTTCTGCAAACGTAGCGGTCTTGAATTCAGGACGTGGGTCACGACCCGGTTTATCCAGCTCTTTGATGATATCGGTAACCGTTGGGACACCAAAGTGTTCATCGGTATAGTCCACAGCGTGTAAGCCTTTGAGGAATGCTGAGTCACCAATCAGTGCCTTGATGTCTTTGCTGTTTTTCTCAGCAATTGCTTTGACTACTGGGTATGCTTCCGGGTGGACTGCTGAAGCATCAAGTGGGTTCTTGCCGTCCATAATACGTAGGAAGCCCGCACACTGTTCGAACGCTTTAGGACCCAAGCGAGGTACTTTCTTCAACGTCGTACGTGCTTCGAAGCGGCCATTTTCGTCGCGGAAGTCGACAATGTTCTGCGCGATGGTGCTTGATAAGCCTGCTACGCGCGTTAATAGTGCGGCAGAAGCCGTGTTCACATCAACGCCAACCGCGTTTACACAGTCTTCCACAATCGCATCTAGGCGTTTTGCCAACATAGATTGGCTTACATCGTGCTGGTATTGACCCACACCGATCGATTTCGGATCGATTTTCACGAGCTCAGCCAATGGATCTTGCAAACGACGCGCAATCGACACTGCACCACGCAGTGATACGTCCATATTCGGGAACTCTTTCGCTGCGAGTTCAGAGGCCGAGTACACCGATGCGCCTGCTTCGCTGACGATGATTTTCTGAACTTTTAGGTTGCCGCGTTTGATTACGTCTGCGACAAAGCTATCGGTTTCACGAGAAGCCGTGCCGTTACCAATCGCAATTAAATCCACGTTGTACTTACGCACTAACTGGTCAACGATTTGCGCTGATTTGTCGTATTGTTTTTGCGGAGGGTGAGGGTAGATGGTTTCCGTAGCCAGAACTTTACCCGTTGAATCGACAACCGCGATTTTTGAACCGGTACGCAGACCAGGATCGAGACCAAGTGTTGCACGAGGACCTGCCGGCGCCGCCATCAACAAATCTTTTAGGTTGGTCGCAAATACTTCAATCGCTTCAATTTCAGCACGCTCTTTCATTGCGCCCATTAGCTCGGTTTCCATGTGCATCGATACTTTGATGCGCCATGCCCAGCTGATCACTTGTTTGCGCCATGCATCTGCTGGTGCGCTACTTAACGTCACGCCATAATGGTCGGCAATGATGGTTTCACAGTAAGATTGGCGAGCACCTTCTTCCTGCTCTGGATCAGCGTTCATGGCTAAAGTCAGGAAGCCTTCATTGCGGCCGCGCAACATCGCAAGTGCACGGTGAGAAGGGACTTTGCTCAGCGGTTCGTTGTGATTGAAGTAATCTTTGAACTTCTCACCCTCTTGCTCTTTTCCTTCAACGACGCGTGAGACAAGTTCCGCATTACGATTTAAGTGGTTACGGATTTTTTCCAGTAAGTTTGCGTCTTCAGCAATGCGTTCCATGATGATCGCACGGGCACCGTCTAGGGCGGCTTTGGTATCTGTGATTCCTTTGTCGGCATCAAGATATTTCGTCGCTTCGCTTTCTGGTTCTGTTTGTGGCTGGTTCCAAAGTGTATCCGCGAGAGGCTCTAAGCCAGCTTCAATGGCGATTTGGCCTTTAGTGCGGCGTTTAGGTTTGTAAGGTAAGTAAAGGTCTTCAAGACGAGTCTTGCTATCGGCTTGAATAATTTCTTGCTCAAGCTCAGGCGTCAGTTTGCCTTGCTCTTGGATCGATTTGAGAATGGTTTGACGGCGGTCATCCATTTCACGAAGGTAAGACAGACGGCTGTCCAGAGTACGCAGTTGGGTATCATCAAGGCCACCCGTCACCTCTTTGCGGTAACGTGCAATAAAAGGGACGGTGTTACCGTCATCAATTAGGGTGACAGCGGCGTTGACTTGCTCAGGGCGAACATTCAGTTCTTGAGCAATCATACGACAGATAGCTTGGCTCATCCGTGTTTTCTCTTTCAATTCGGTTTGGGTTGTATAGAACATTGGGGTCGTTCGAAGAATTTGCAATGTTTTAAATTAACGAGACAAAAATTTACCGGGCGCTGGTGGACATCAGTCAGATTTGTGTCAAAACTGTAATTAAATTGAGAACTTATATCCGCAACTATCGACTAACCTATATCCACGGTTATTGATATAACTAAATGTACCTCGGCTTATACGGATAATCATGATGAAAAAAATGTCTTTGGCGTTAGCGCTTACGAGTGCCTTACTTGTCGCCCCGCTTAGTTGGGCGCAATCCATATCAGCAACCACACAAGACCCTGTATATCAGCTTGATGACAAGTTGGTGCTTGGACGAGTGGAGAGCGTTTACTACAGTGATATTCCAGAGCTAAAAGCGGTACCATTTATTGGCAAGATTGATACTGGTGCTGACACCACGTCTATGCATGCAGAGAACATCCATGTCAGTAGCTCTCATCCTGACTACCAGAACTTGAAAGACAACGAGTTGTTGTGGGCGATTGTCGATGATTTAGGTGGGACGAAGGCGAAGTGGGATGCCGATACTTTTAAACCATATCAAGTGAAGGTGAGCTTTACGGTTCCTCATCCTTACACAGGAAAAGAAATACAGATTACCGACGATCTGGAGCGAGTGAGCGCCATTCGTAGTCGAACAAGCAAAAAGCCTATTTTACGCCCGACAATAAAAATGCCGATGACGATTGCAGGCCATACCGTTGATACAGAAGTGAACCTGACCAAGCGCACGCAATTCTCTTCTCCTATCTTGATTGGTAAAACCTATCTCGATAACAATGCGTGGGTATTCGCTGGCTACGACTATCTTCAAGAGCAACCAAGCGCAAAAATGATCGGCAAAAAAGAGACGGTGGAAGTCGAGGGCGTGCCATACAAGATCAGCATATCAACCACCAGCCGCTACACCAACGTTCACGCACTGGATATCAAGGTTGATAAAAAGAACAATGCAGTTTCTTTCACGCTAGAAGGTGAAAACGGCAAGCGCCACCCAATGACGTTACCTTTGGTACGCATGCTGAAAACCACTAAGAGCGAGCGTCCGTTGGTCTACTTACCAGTGAAAATCGACGAAAACGAAACCCAACGTTGGTTAGTCTATTTGCGTGACCGCAGTAAGTTCAGTTCACAAATTCGCTTGGGTCAGGATGTCGCGAGCCAACACTTTGTGATTGATACCGACAGAGAAAACCTATTGGGCGGTGTTGAAAAAACGTTCAAGAGCGCACTCAAGTCAAAGCCCCTCGTGATTTCACCGGAAGAACAAGTCACCATTGATGGTTATACCGTTCCTGCTTACCCCACGTTTACGGTGAAAACGCCATTACTGCGTGTAAATGGCTTTGAAGTAACAGAAAAAGGTAAGGATGAATCTGTCACGTTTTATTTAATGAACGATGAGGGTAAAGAAGAAAAAATTACCAAGCCTGTGGTGAAAAAGCTCAAAGTGGGTAGCACTGTGCGTCCCGTTGTTGATGGCGATTTCCTTTTCGGTAGCAAAGAGACATCAATGGAATTTGCACTCGATGTGCTAGATGAAGACGAGACGCAACCATTTTTCGTCTTTGGTCATGATATCGCCAAAGGCGGTGTGCTGCTGAATACTCGCGCCGACCATTTACTAGATGCAAGGCCACTTTTCAAAGCCGGTCATATCGAAGTGGCTGAAGTGGAAGGGATGTCTTTCCCTGTCAAATTGGACACTGGTGCTGACGTGAGCTCGATTAATGCCAAGGACATCAAGCGCTTTCAAAAAGACGGTAAAGATATGGTGAGTTTTACTTATGAAAACGATCTAGGCATGACCAAGGCGTTTACCCGTGAGGTGGTGGATGTCATGCGTATAACGGCCAAAAAAGGAGAAAAGGCCAATGAACGACCTGTAGTAGAAATGCACGTTAAGCTTGGCGAGTTAGAGAAGAAGATCCGAGTCAATTTGCAAGACCGAGGTCGCTTCCATTACAGCATGATTTTAGGTAAAAACTTCCTAAAACATGGCGCGGTTGTTTCGAGTGATACGAATTACATCGTGACGCAAAAACCAGATTACGAAAAGTAGCACTCTGGCCGCCTTATTATCTTGATACCCAAAGCCCGAACGAAGCCAGTGCTTTGGGTATATCATCTCCTTAATGCTGCTCAAGAGCGGCATTTTTTAGTTGAGATAGGAGTTAACTTGAAAACTAAGCTGATTACCCGTGAAGGTTATAACAAACTCAAACAAGAGCATGATTACCTTTGGAATGAAAAGCGTCCTGAAATCACCAAAATTGTCACCTGGGCGGCGAGCCTGGGCGATCGCTCAGAAAATGCGGATTACACCTTCAATAAACGTCTGCTTCGTCAGATCGACCGTCGTGTTCGATTTCTTCGCAAGTTTCTGCCTGAAGTCACGATCGTTGACTATTCTCCGCAGCAAGAAGGCAAAGTCTTTTTTGGTGCTTGGGTTGAAATAGAAAATGAGGCAGGAGAGGTGAAGAAGTTCCGCATAGTTGGGCCTGAAGAGATTTATGGAGATGCGAAAGACTACATCTCTATCGATTCACCTATGGCGCGAGCGATGTTGAAAAAACAAGTGGATGAAGAATTCACGGTGCGAACCCCAGAAGGTGAAAAAGAGTGGTTCATTAACTCGATTGAATACAACAAACCAGCCTTGGAAGACTGAGGCTTTATCACTGATTCAAGTCTCTTGAAGTTCACTGGAAGTGACTTGAGTCTCAACGTCAGCTTATTGAATACAAAGGCATGTTGCCTTTCTCGGAGAAGTAAAATGAACAAAGCAGTCATGTGTAGCGCTGCACTAACAATAGGATTCTCACTCTCAGTTTTTGCTCAAGATGAAGTGAAAGGCTGTGACGCCAAAGAGTTAGCGGTAGAACAGCAGCTTGAGTATGCGAAAGCACAAGGTAATGAACATCGAATTAAAGGCTTAGAACAGGCACTTACCGCTATCCAGAATGAATGTTCGGAAGGTGAACTGCGTCAAGAACTGCAAGCGGAAGTGGACGAAAAGGCGCGAGACGTTGAGGAGCGTGAGCAAGAACTAGCGGAAGCGCAGCGCTCAGGGAAAGCAGACAAAATCGAGAAAAAACGTCACAAATTGGCTGAGGCACAGCAAGAGTTGCTTGAAGCCAAACGTGAACTGGAATGGAATTATGGCCAATAGTAGGTACTGAAAATACCTGCTAGAGAGAAAATAAAGCGCTTAAGATAAAAAGAGTAACAATTTGCTTGAGCACGTTAGGAAAAACAGTGATACATTTTCGACAATAGATGCTTCTGAAAGGATGTTTCAATGCAAGAAAATCATAAAATTTTAGTGGTTGATGACGATGCTCGTTTACGTGCTCTATTGGAGCGTTACCTTTCTGAGCAAGGTTTTCAGGTCCGAAGTGTCGCCAATGGCGAACAGATGGATCGCCTACTAACGCGCGAAAACTTTCACTTAATGGTGCTGGACCTAATGTTGCCAGGTGAAGACGGTTTGTCGATTTGTCGTCGCCTACGCCATGCAAACAACATGCTGCCAATCTTAATGCTCACCGCGAAAGGTGATGAAGTGGACCGCATTGTGGGTCTGGAAGTGGGGGCGGATGATTATTTGCCAAAACCATTTAACCCACGTGAATTACTCGCTCGCATTAAAGCCGTATTACGTCGTCAAACCGTAGAGTTGCCGGGCGCGCCAAGCACCGAAGAAAAAGTAGTGGAGTTTGGTGAGTTCCGACTCAATCTAGGCACTCGCGAGATGTTCCGCGGTGACGAGGCAATGCCACTGACCTCAGGAGAGTTTGCTGTCCTGAAAGCGCTCGTGACGAATGCGCGAGAGCCGATGTCACGAGACAAATTGATGAACATGGCACGTGGCCGTGAATATTCTGCGATGGAACGTTCTATTGACGTGCAAATCTCACGTTTGCGTCGCATGTTAGAAGATGATCCAAGCAAGCCACGCTACATTCAAACCGTGTGGGGCTTAGGTTACGTTTTCGTCCCAGACGGCAAAGAGGTGTAATCTCCTCACTCCATAGCCAGCACTTGGCTATAGCAACTTCAGCCTTCAAGTCCTTCCCTTCGAAGGCTGAAATTTCGCGATTAGGACCACCAGGAACGTTCCATGCGCATCCGAAGTTCACTGACACAATCTATTCTGCTGTTCATCTCTTTGCTCCTCGCTAGCCAAGTTTTCTCTTACTACGCCGTTTTTAACTACGCGTTGATGCCGAGTTTGCAGCAGTTCAATAAAATTCTCGCCCATGAGCTCAATTTGGTGCTTGATGATGAAGGGCCATTAAAATCTGATGCACCGCTGAGACGTCAATTATTAGAAAGGCTGGGGGTGACGGTTCACAGCCTCGACAGCGATAAAGCGGTTGAATTTCATCACGCGATGTCGATTGATTTGATGTCTGAAGAAATGAGCCAAGAGTTAGGTTCGCCCACCGAAGTGCGCTTATTGCTTGGCGATGAAAGTTACATCTTGTGGATGCACATCGAAAAGTTGCCGAACTCCATCATTCGTATTCCTTTATCTGAGCTGCAAGAAGAAGATTTTGCACCGCTGTTTCGTAACAGCTTGATTATGGCGCTGCTGATCATTGCTGGTGGTTGGTTGTTTATTCGTTTACAAAACCGCCCACTTTTGGCTTTAGAGAGAGCCGCGAAAGATGTCGGTCGAGGTGAAATCCCGCCACCGTTGGCAGAAAAAGGCGCATCGGAAATTCGCTCTGTAACCCGAGCGTTTAATCAAATGTCCAAAGGCATTCAGGAGCTCGAAGAAGATCGCGCCCTATTAATGGCGGGGATTAGCCATGACTTGCGAACACCGCTGACGCGCATTCGCTTAGCGACAGAAATGATGTCTCCCGAGGATAGCTACCTTGCTGAAGGGATCATTAGCGATACGGAAGAATGTAATGAGATCATTAGTCAGTTTATGGACTACCTCAAACCGGTGAACAAAGAATCGTTTGAACCTGTGGATATCAGTACGATTGCCAGTGATGTCGCCAGTTCGGAAGGTGGTTATGAGGCTGAAATTGAAACGGATCTTAATCCTAACCTGCCACCAGCCAAAGGAAGCGCCATTGCGATTAAACGGGCGATCAGTAATTTAGTTGTCAATGCACTGCGTTACGGCAATGGCTGGGTCAAAATCAGTACCGGTGTGACAGCAGATAAGCAGCTAGTGTGGATTTCAGTAGAGGACAACGGACCGGGTATCGAGCATTCTCAAATCGCAAAATTATTTGAACCCTTTACGCGTGGTGATACAGCTCGTGGCAGTGAAGGTACAGGGCTTGGGCTGGCGATAGTGAAGCGTATAATCAGCCAGCACTCAGGCTCTGTGGTGATGCGTAATCGCAGTGAAGGCGGTTTAATCGCTCAAATCAGCTTTCCTACCAAGTAAGTCGGTGACTGTACCATTTAAAACAAAAAGCCCAACCTAAACAGGTTGGGCTTTGCTTTTCTCTACAATCTTATTAAGACTCTTTCACTTCTTGAGGAAGTTCATCTTCGTCTTCCAGTTTCTCTGGCAGAAGTAGGTTTAAAATGATCGCTGTGATACCACCTGCAGCAACGCCAGTGGAGAAAATACTCTTAATAAATTCTGGCATGAATTGCAGAATCTCTGGTTTTTGCGCGATACCAAGCCCCATTGAGAAGGATAAGGCCATGATCAGAATTGCGCGGCGATCGAGCTCAACACGAGAGATAATACGCACACCAGCGGCAGCAATCGTACCAAACATGACAATCGTTGCGCCGCCAAGTACTGGCTCAGGAATCAGCTGAACAAAGCTAGCAACACCAGGAAACAAGCCAAGAATCAATAACATGCCAGAAATAAAGTAACCCACGTAACGGCTCGCGACCCCTGTTAGCATGATGATGCCGTTATTCTGGCTAAAGGTGGAGTTCGGGAAACTGTTAAACACGGCTGCGATTGCAGAGTTTAAGCCGTCTGCTAGTACACCCCCCTTAATGCGTTTCATGTACACAGGGCCTTTGACTGGCTCGCCAGACACTTCGGATGTGGCGGTAATATCGCCGATGGCTTCTAGTGCGGTAATAAAGAAAATCAGCACCAGCGGAATGAACAGAGACCAGTCAAACGATAAGCCATATTGCATTGGTACCGGTAGTGCTACAAGCTCGGTTGTGCCTAGCTGAGAAGTATCTACCATCCCCATAAAATACGCCATGATGTAGCCTACTAGCATCGCAATCACAATCGAAGCCACACGGATATATGGGTTTTTCGAGCGATTTAATATCACAATCAAGCCAAGTACCGTTCCAGCGAGCGCTAGTTTGTCTAAGCTGCCGAATGTTCCTTCATTTAATGCCGCGTAGCCACCCCCCATTGATACCAAGCCGACTTGAATCAGTGTGAGACCGATAAGAGTGACGACAATGCCTGAAACGAGCGGAGTGATAATGCGACGGGCATGCTCTAATACGCGAGATAGGAAAATCTCCGCAAATGATGCCACTAAAATCGTACCAAAAATGGCTGCCATCATGGTGCTGATGTCTGCTCCACCTGCTTTCAGCGATAGGCCTGCACCAATAATAGGACCTAAAAAGTTAAAGCTGGTGCCTTGAACAGAGAGTAAACCAGAGCCAATTGGGCCAAAGGTGCGAATTTGAATAAACGAAGACACGCCTGACGCAAATAAAGACATGCTGATGATGGTATTCGTTTGGTCTGCTGGTACACCCAAAGACTGACAGATGATCAGTGACGGAGTGATAACCGCGACGAACATCGCCAATAAGTGCTGAAGTGCGGCAAAAATGGTTTGAGGCAAAGGTGGTCGATCATTGAGTTGATAGACCAGTTCCGAAGATCGGTTTGAAGTTGTCATTGTTTGTCTCGCTAGTCGCAATATATTCCCAGATCTCGCTGAATGGGAGAGCAGGGTGGAGTTGACGTCGTTACCTGTGATTGCTGTTAATCAGAGTCAACTCAGGTTGGTGGAGTGTGATGCAACACACTTAAAAATTTGTGCGCGATTATAGAGAGATTTACCTAAAAAGCAAACGATTGCTTTGGTTTTTAGCGTATTAAAAAACGAGCCATTTGGCTCGCTTTCAATCATTACGCTTTGGAGTAAATATCCCGCTCACCCAACCAGCGATCGATAATCGCTGTTGCGTTAGTCGGGTAATTGTCATGAATATGACGCGCAATACGCTGAACTTCGGGAATCAGGCGTTGATCTCGAACTAAGTCTGCAATTTTGAAATCAGCAAGACCAGTCTGCTTTGTACCCAAGAGTTCGCCCGGGCCACGAATCTCTAAGTCTTTCTGTGCGATGACGAAGCCATCGTTACTTTCACGTAGTACTCCCAGACGTTTTTGCGCGGTTTTCGACAGTGGAGAGTGGTACAGCAGCACACAATGGCTAGCAACGGAGCCTCGGCCCACACGACCTCTTAGCTGGTGTAATTGTGCCAAACCAAGACGTTCGGGGTTTTCGATGATCATCAAGCTAGAGTTTGGCACATCCACGCCAACTTCAATCACCGTCGTTGCGACCAGCAAATGCAGTTTATTGTCTTTGAAATCTTGCATCACCGCTTGTTTCTCTGCCGGCTTCATTCGGCCGTGTACTAGACCAATTTTTACGTCCGGTAGCTTACGTTGAAGCTCTTCAGCGGTATCTGCCGCGGCTTGCGCTTCTAATACTTCCGACTCATCAATCAGGGTACACACCCAATATGCCTGCTTGCCTTCGTTTAAGCAGGCATTTCGGACACGCTCGACGATGTCGTCACGTTTTGTATCTGGAATGGCAACGGTTTGAATCGGCGTTCGACCCGGAGGCAGTTCGTCAATCACGGAAGTTTCCAGGTCAGCGTATGCGGTCATCGCTAACGTGCGAGGAATAGGCGTTGCCGTCATGATCAACTGATGTGGGTAGGCGCCTTGTTTTGCGCCTTTTTCACGTAACTCTAATCGCTGATGGACACCGAAGCGGTGCTGTTCATCAATGATGACCAAAGCAAGGTGATGAAATTCAACGTGCTCTTGGAATAGCGCGTGAGTACCCACTACCATTTGTGCTTCACCACTGGCAATGCGAGCCAGCTCGGCTTCCTTTGCCTTACCTTTGAGTTTGCCCGCTAACCAACCGACTTGAATGCCCATTGTTTCAAACCAGTTGGCGAAGTTGATCGCGTGTTGCTCAGCCAATAGTTCGGTTGGTGCCATGAGTGCCACCTGATAGCCGTGCTCAATGGCACGAACGGCGGCCAGAGCGGCAACCAACGTCTTCCCCGATCCCACATCACCTTGCACTAGGCGCATCATTGGGTGGGGTTTTTCTAAATCGGCTTCAATCTCTTGTACTACTCGGGTTTGAGCGTTCGTAGGAGAGAAAGGCAGTTGGGCTAAAAGCTGCGTTTTTAGTTTATTGCAAGGACCGAGAGGTAACGCTGAATCCTTCTGGCCTTTGCTACGCACCGCCAGCATCGATAAGTTTTGTGCGAGCAACTCTTCCATGATCAAGCGGATTTGAGCAGGATGTTTGCCTTCGTCAAACTCATCTAAATTAATGGTTGGTGGTGGGCGATGAATGGTGTGCAGCGCTTGCGACATCGTGATTTGATGGTTATACAGCCCGGCTGGAAGTAATTCCTGCACTGCGGTTTTATCAAGCAGCGCTAAAGCTTGTTCGGTAAGGTTGCGCAATGTGATTTGGCGTAAACCATCTGTAGTGGGATAAACAGGGGTTAAGCTCTGTTCTACATCGGGCTTTTGATCGCTGACGTAAAACTTGTAGTCAGGATGAACAATTTCCAAGCCCATGCCACCGCGCTTAATTTCACCGTAAGCATGTACTAACTTACCTTGTGTGAAATTGTTCTTCATGGCCGCGGTAAAGTTGAAAAAGCGCAGCGTAATAGTGCCATTACCGTCGCTGATTTTTACCGTTAACATTTTGCGCTTACCGAAGATGGTGTCGACTGCCATGACCTTGCCTTGCACGGCCGCCCAAAGGCCAGCATGCAGTTTGGCAATAGGGTAAATACGGGTACGATCTTCGTAGCGCAGTGGAAGATGAAACAGCAAATCTTGAACGCTATGTAAGCCAACTTTGGCGAGTTTTTCTGCGACTTTCGCGCCAACCCCAGAAAGGGAGGTTAATGGGACGGCAGATAACATTTGGGCGGACATAGAGGGCTCAAGAAAATGGTTAACATAGCAGTATGTTAACCATGGAGCTGTGTTTTTGTACAGGAAAAAATAGTCATGCTTTAGTTAGTGTCATGATCTGACTGATAACCTGTCATTCCGAGGAGCCTAGCGACATCAGGAATCTATTTCCAACAAGTATGTCGTTGAAGTTAACACTATCAGCATCAGCACTCTCGGGAATTAGATCCTGAATCACGCTCCTTCGTCGCTGTTCAGGATGACGAAAGTCTGTTACTTGCTTTGCATCTCTTGCCACCACGCGTCATCGGCGATGATTTGACCTTCTTCATCGAGTGGTGGGTAAACGAGCCCTTTTCGTTTCGCGACCTTTGCCAGCACTGGGTGACCACGTTCAAAGAGAATACGGTTGATTGTCTCTTTAGGCAGAGCGCTTTCTTCTCGGTCGTACATGCCTGCGGCTTCACGTTGACGTTGCGCTTCATACAAAATTACGGCACTGGCAACCGATACGTTTAGTGACTGCACCATGCCCACCATCGGGATAATAATGTCTTGATCGGCAAGTTGTTTGGCTTGCTCTGAAGCGCCAACCTTTTCGCTGCCTAAAATAATGGCCGTTGGTTTGGTGTAGTCGATCTCGCGAAAATCGACGGCGGTGTCCGAAAGATTGGTCACCAAAACCTGCATACCTTGCGCTTTGAGTTCGGTAATCGCAGTTTCAATGGAATCGTGAGTATCCACTTCAACCCAGTTACGCGCGCCAGCTGAGGTATGGCTCAGCGTACGCATTTTGTCAGGCCAAATGGCATGAACTTTGTGTAAGCCTGTCGCGTCAGCGGTGCGGATCACGGCAGAGACGTTGTTTGGCTTATGTACTTCTTCGAGACAAAGTGTCAGATCAGTTTGGCGAGTTTTTAGGACTTGGTGAATGCGGTTGTAACGTTCTAGGTTCATATTTATTGAGGTATAAAAAATCGCCACCTAACAGAGTAGGTGGCGATAGAGGTTAGTTCTTTCTGCGTCTGACTCGGGTTGCTTGAGGCATTGCCTTAATCTTACGCATGATGCCAGCAAGGTGGACGCGATCTTTCGTCGTCAACAGCACAGTCACAGTGTACAAACGACCATCACGCTCTTCTGTTGAAAGACCATGAATGTTTGACCCTGTTTTCGAGATCACGTTGGTCAGTTCTGCAAGAGCACCTTGGTTGTTAAGCATGTCGACTTTAAGTTCAGCAATGAACTCTTTATCGTAGTCGTCAGACCAAGCGACAGCCATATAACGGTCTGGCTCTTTCTGATAACCGCGAACGTTTGGACATGTTTCTCGGTGAACCACTAAACCACGACCAGGCGATACGTGAGCAATAATGTGATCATCTGGGATAGGATGACAACAATTTGCAAACGTCAGCAATAAGCCTTCTGCGCCACGAATCGGAAGCTTCTTCTTCGAGTCCGTTGGGATTGAGCTTGTTGTCGTGAGCTCTTCGGTATCACCAAGGAGACGACGTGCGATCACAATGCTCATCAACTCACCCAATCCAATAGCTGCCAATAAATCATCGATGCTTTCTAGGCGAAGATCATTCAAGACTTCTTGGATATTTTCTGGATAAATTGAATCAATCGAGTGGCGGCCAAGTGCGTGATTAAGTAGGCGACGACCTAAAGTAATCGACTCTTCACGACGCATCGTTTTCAGTACTTGTCGAATCTTAGTGCGGGCACGAGAAGTCACGACATAGTTTAGCCATGCCGCATTCGGACGCGCACCAGGGGCACTGATAATTTCCACCGTCTGACCGTTTTTCAATGCCTTACTCAATGGGTAAGGGTTACGATCAACACGAGCACCAACACAAGAGTTGCCTACATCGGTATGTACGGCATAGGCAAAGTCAACAGCCGTTGCGCCTAAAGGCAATTCAACGATACGACCTTTTGGTGTGAAGACGTAAATCTCATCTGGGAAAAGATCGGATTTTACGTTTTCAATGAATTCGAATGAGTTACCCGCGCTTTGTTGTAGCTCTAACAGGCTTTGCATCCAACGCTGAGCTTTCACTTGCGCAGTGGTGCCAGACTTGTCGCCTTTGTCTTTGTAAGACCAGTGTGCCGCGACACCTTTGTCCGCCATTTGATCCATATCTTCAGTACGGATCTGAACTTCAACAGGTACGCCATGTGGGCCAACCATGGAAGTGTGTAGCGATTGGTAGCCATTCGCCTTTGGTACCGCGATGTAATCTTTCATGCGACCAGGACGTGGCTTATACAAGCTGTGTACTTGGCCTAAAACGCGATAACAAGTATCAGCGGTATCAACAACGACTCGGAACGCATAGATATCCATGATGGTGTGAAAGCGCTGTTCTTTGGTTTTCATCTTGTTGTAGATAGAGAACAGGTTTTTCTCACGACCAACGACGCGAGCATTCAAGCCGAAATCTTGCAGACGGCCTTCTATTTCGCTGTGAATACGTTGGATCATCTCTTTACGATTGCCGCGTGCCGCTTTTACCACTTCTTTTAGTACGCGGTAGCGGTTGGGATATAGCGCTTCAAAGCCCAGCTCTTCGAGTTCGGTTTTGATATTGTGAATACCAAGACGATGAGCGAGTGGCGCGTAAATCTCTAACGTTTCACGAGCAATACGACGTTTTTTATCTGGTCGAAGCGCGCCAAGCGTACGCATGTTGTGCGTGCGGTCAGCCAGTTTGATCAGAATGACGCGGATATCTTGCACCATGGCCAGAACCATCTTACGAAAGTTCTCAGCCTGAGCCTCTTTCCTATCGCGGAATTTGAGTTTGTCCAGTTTAGATACACCATCAACCAATTCTGCGACAGTGTTGCCGAATTTCTCTTCGAGATCTTCTTTAGTTACATCACAGTCTTCAATGACGTCATGCAGCAAAGCAGCTTGGAGGGTTTCGATATCAAGGCGCATTTCGGCCAATATACGAGCCACAGCGACAGGGTGGATGATGTATGGTTCACCGCTAGAGCGGGTTTGCCCTTCATGGGCATCTCTCGCTACCACATAAGATTGACGCAGAGCCTCAATCTGAGGCTCTGTTAGGTATTCTTGGGCAACGTCTTTGAGGCTATCGAATAGATACAAATTATAGGCCCGGGAGGTTGTTGAATTCTAAAGTCAGAATTAACGGTTGTGAGCGATGCTGCTTACTGCCGCTAGCTCTGCCGCTTCTTGCTCTTGCTGTTCTTGACGTTCACGAGCGTCTAGAACTTCTTTAGTAATTAAACCTTCTTCGATTTCGCGTAGAGCGATAACCGTTGGCTTATCGTTCTCTTCTGGCACTAGTGCATCTTTACCGCCAGTTTGCATTTGACGAGCGCGGCGAGCCGCAATCAGTACTAGGTCGAAACGGTTGCCAACTTTTTCAACAGCGTCTTGAACAGTTACGCGTGCCATGAGGACTCCAAATAGTTAACTAAAATTTTAGAATGACGAGAAAGTATACAACCTAACTACTTTATTTACTAGCAATTAGACAAGCCACCGTTTGTGGACTTTCTCAGGTAGTTTATTGTGTTTTTCGCACTGAGCAAAAAACGAGAAATTCTTTATGTTTTACAGCGTGACTTTTTTGAAGTTACTCTGCTAACAACGCGTCAAGCATACCTTTATATTTAGCAGCTTGCTTTTCTTCCTTCAATCTCTCTGCACGCAAGATGGCTTTAAAGTCCATCAAAGCGGTATCAAAATCGTCGTTTACGATCACGTAGTCGTATTCGCTGTAATGAGAGATTTCTGACTTGGCTTCAGCCATACGTTTTGCGATCACTTCATCGCTATCTTGACCACGAGTGTTCAAGCGACGCTCTAGCTCACCGTTTGATGGTGGCAGGATGAAGATGCTTTTGGCTTCAGGCATTTGCTCACGGATTTGACGTGCGCCTTGCCAGTCGATATCTAGAAAAACGTCGATACCTTTATTTAGCGTTTCTTCAATCCACACACGAGAGGTGCCGTAATAATTACCAAACACTTCAGCGTATTCTAGGAAATCACCTTTAGCGATCAGCGCTTCAAACTCATCTTTCGCTACAAAATGGTAGTGGACACCATTTTCTTCACCAGGTCGCATGTTACGCGTGGTATGAGACACAGACACTTTCATTGCGTAGGTTGGATTGCGTTCCAACATCGCTGAGATCAAGCTAGATTTACCTGCGCCGCTAGGTGCAGATACGATATAGAGAGTACCTTTGCCCATTGTACTGTTCCACTTTTGATTGGATTGATTGAGTGCCGAAGGAAAGTCCGACATTCTTATAACGATAGCACTGGCAATGATAAATCAACCACCAAAGGGATGGATATTGGTGATAATCCCGCCAGAAAAATGGAGGCGAAGAGTATCATGATCTCTATTTTGTTACCAGTTGATCTTTTCGTCTTACTTAAATGTTGAAAAGAGCTCGCATGCGCAAAAACAAACGAAAAAAGGGGAAGCTTTCACTTCCCCAGGCGTGCGACTGACTCACACTTAATCTTCAAATTATCCTTGGGATTCTAGGAAATTTATCCAAGGGCTAACGGTAGACCTAAATTTTGGCGATTGAGCCGCGCCTTTCATTGCCTGTAAGGCCTTTTGTGGCTGCTTAAGCTCGAAATAGGCCATTCCGCGAATGTATTCAAGTTCTGCCTTTTGCTCTTTAGAGGCATTCGATGCTGCGTTTTCTACAAAGCGAGTCGCTTCAGAATACTGCTTGTCTTGTACCATTAAGCGAGCAATCTGAATTTGCGTTTTAGCAGAAGGAGCGATGTTATATGACTTTTTATAAGCGAGAATCGATTTATCTAGCTCTTTAGCTTGCTGCCAGAAGCTGGCCAAGCGATCATAGTTTTCCTTCGTCTTTTCAATGTTTCCAGATGCCATCTCCTTCTCAAGAGTTTTGGCCGCTTTATATGGAATACCTTGGTAAGCTAAGAAGTTTACAAAACGTAAGTACTCTTTCTCTCCTTCCAGTTTCCCCATTTTGTAAACCATTTCTAAGGTTGCTAAAGAGTTTTGCTCTTGACCCAACTCCATATAAACGCCAGAAAGTTGCATCCAGTAACGCTTTTTCTGAGGGTACTTTGAAGTAAGGGTTTTAAGCACACTGGCAACGCTTTTCAGCTGGCCTAACTCGTAGTGAGAGGCAACGAGAATTAAGTACCAAGACTCACTTGGGCTCTTGCTCATCGCAATTGCTTTTTTGGTTGGTGGGATTGCATTTCTGTAATCTTCCAACTGGACATAAGCGCTTGCTAACGTGATATAAGCATGAGCTTGAGGCTTCTCTTTGGTTGTTTCTGCAACTTTGAACCATTCTTTCATCGTTTTCACAGACAACGTGTACTTCTCTTCAGCTAGGTAAAGCTGAGCCAAGCTGTAGCGAACTTGTTGAGCGACTGGAACGGGAAGCGCATCGAGCTTTAATGCTTCGGCAAAGTATTTCGCGGCTTGCACATAATTGTCTTGTAGCGAATACAAAAAGCCCGTTTGCTGAAGTAAAACTGCTCGGTCGTATTTTTTCGAACTTGTGCTTTCTAAAGCGCTTGCTAATTTTTCTTTCGCTGCTGAATATTTTTCAGTTGCGATCAACTCTTGCACTTTGTTGACGGTTCGAAATGTCCGATCTGATAACTGAGGAGCTTCTTTTGCCATCGTAGGAGCGGCCATTGCCACTCCTGCGAAGAGAATTAAAGAAGCCACTTTGCTTTTCCATAAACTTTTCATCGTGACTCCTTAATTGGTTGAGAACTCTATTTCTTGCGATAGGCGTGAGCTAACAGGTTTCCCGTCAACCAATTTTGGTTTAAATGTCCATTTAGAGACTGTTTTTCTTGCCGCTCGACCGAGGCCTAAGCGTCGTGGTTGCTCTTTAAGAACTTTGATGTCCTCTACGGCACCACGTGCGTTTACAGTAAACTCTAGTAAGACAACCCCTTTTTCAATTCCTGCTTTCGCAGCCTTTCTAGGCATTTGAGGTTGGAATGTTGCAAGAGGGGTCGGACCTCCGCTACCCGCTAATTGTGCACCTCCACCCTGGCTATAATGTCCAAGCACCGAGCCACCTGTAACATTTACGGGTAGGTCAAGTTTTGGCATATCCATTGGGGTCTGCTCCATCACCGGTTTTACTGTCGCTGTCACTTTCATTTCTGGCGGCGGCGGCGGACGCTTAGGTGGTGGTGGTTTTGGAAGTTCGCGTTTTTTCTCCTGTATTTTTTCTTCTGGTTTAATGCGAATAAACTCGACCATACGCAGGTCATCATTCGACACTAACTCGTGGCGCTCTTTGTTTACTAGCTTGTCCATCCCCCAGAACAACCCGAGGGAGACAATGAGCGCCAGTGCAATTGAGGCCAGATACCGCATAAGCTTAATCCTTATTGGTTGCGGCAATGGAGATGCTTTCTACACCTGCCATTTTGATCTGGTCCATAACCTTCACGACTACGCCAGCATTTGCTTCAGTGTCGGCTTGGATAACAACTGCGCCATCAGGACTTTCTGCACGAAGACGTTCAATATTCGCGCGAACCGCGTCCACTTCGATGCGGCGTTTATCAACCCAAACATCACCCGCCGCACCAACTGCGACCATGATGTTACCTTTCTTAACGGTTTGCGCTGAGCTTGCCGTCGGACGGTTTACTTCCAGACCTGCTTCTTTTACGAACGATGTTGTTACGATAAAGAAGATCAACATGATAAATACGATGTCGAGCATCGGTGTCATATCGATAGCGGTTTCATCACTGCTATCACTGCTATAGCGTCTTTTCATGACCTATACCTCTAATTCCATTTACTCAGGCAATATGCTTTAGCTTGTCTTCCAGCTTTTGCGTTGTGACTTTGGCTAAATGATCAAGACGTGAACTAAAGAACAGTCCTGATAGAGAAGCCACCATCCCGGCTAAAGTTGGGATTGTTGCCTTTGAGATCCCCGAGGCCATTGCTCGAGGGCTTCCTGTTCCTGTTACCGCTAAGATGTCGAATACTTGGATCATGCCGACAACGGTGCCGAGTAGACCCAGTAGGGGACAAAGTGCAATCAATACTTTCACGATTGGTAGTCCCTTTTTATTCTCAATATCCTGACGAGAAACGATTTCTTGTCGGATCATCTTAGCGTTCCAACTTTGATGCTCTGAGCGCCCTTGCCATGAGCCAACGGCTTTTTTCATGGCTTTTGGAGCGACGGCAGCAAAATAGAACCAACGTTCTAACAATACTGCCCACAGCATAAAGCTGAGGATGAAGATGGCGACGAGTACATCGCCACCCATTCCCAAGAAGCGCCTAATTGATTCAAGTTCTCCAACTAACCACCACATAACGCCTCCTTAGCTTTCGGCTTTATGCAGTTTTTCCTGATAGCGAGCGATGAAGCCTGCACTCTGTTCTTCAAGAGTTTGAACCAAACGACGACCTTTGCTGTGTACGATGGTGTAAAGGAACAGCAATGGAATTGCGACAACCAGACCTAGCATAGTAGTAACAAGAGCTTCAGAAATACCGCCAGCCATCAGTTTAGGATCGCCGGTACCGAACAGAGTAATGGCTTGGAATGTGCCGATCATACCCATTACCGTACCCAGTAGGCCAAGTAGAGGTGCTACAGAAGCAAATAGCTTGATTGAGCTGATGAAGCGTTCAATGCTTGGAGCATTACGTAGAATGATTTCGTCAAGCTTCGCTTCCAGATCTTCAAGGTTGTCACCTTTGTGCTCTTGGTAAGCCTGGATAACTTCACCCAATGGGTTACCAGGAATCACGGTTTCTGATTTTGCTTGCTTACGCATTTTGCCGCCAATCACTTGAAGGCGTAGGAAGCAAACAAGAGCAATGATAGCGCCAACTGCACCCATACCAAGGATGACGTAACCTACAATGCCACCTTGATCAATACGTTCTTGAACGGTAGGGCTTTGTACAAGTAGAGACAGAATGACCCCACGGGATGGGTCAATAAACAGTGGTTCATAGCTGTTTGACGCTGACTCAAAGCCGGCAACATGACGTGTAATATTGGTGCGAGGCTGTCGAGAGAGTTCTTCGAACTTACCTGTTTGAGGTACATAAGTGACGTACTTACCATCGGCAATCGCGTTAAACTCACCGACGAGAGTGACATCGCGAACCGCTTCTTTACCTTCGCCATAAACAACCGTTGCTTGGGTTGTTGCAGTTTCGCCAGAAGCAACCACTTGTTGAAGAATGGTATGCCAGAAAGCTTCTAGCTCTTGTGTTGACGGCAGTTCTTTACTTTCAGCCAGTTTCGTTAGTAGAGCGTCACGCTCTGGGAACTGAACAGCGTTTTGAGAGGCTGCAAATAAGCCCTTAAACTCTCCCGCATACTGGCGGACCACACCAAACATTTCGCCCAAAGTACCAGAGCGAACACGTAGGGTTTCTGTTAGTTCAGTCAGCTGCTTATCGTTTTCATCAAAGGTTGCTTTAAGTTGATCGCCCAGTGCTTGCTGTGCAGCTAGCTCTTCACGAGCCTGTTGCAATAATGCTGCTTGTTTATCTCGGTTGTTCTTGAACTCAGCTTCACGGGCTTTGTTCTCTTTCGACTCAACGATGCTTTCTGATTTTACGTTTTTAAGTAGTTCAGATAAGTTTTTAGGCGCTTCTGCTTGTACGCCAGAAACCATAAAGAAGCTCGCTAGTAGGCCAGCGGCTAGAGTTTTGAATCCTTTCATCTCTTATTCCTCCCCAGCAAATACAGGCAGTTTGATTAGCGCTGGTGGCGCTTGCTTCTTCGCGATACGAAGGCCTTGCTGTACCGCGATGCGGTAGCTTTCTGGTAATGTTTCCCATTGACGTGTTTGTTGGTTCCACATACCTGTCTCACCACCGTCTGGAGATTGGAATAGAAGTGCTGTGCGACCAATACGTAGGAAATCGTAAGTCACGGTTTCACCATTTCGGTCTAGGCTAGCTTTGTAAGATTCGATTGAGCGAGAGAAGCCTTCTTCAATTTGGTACGCTTCCATCACTTTACGGAATTTCTCTGAAGTTGTTACGTCGGCGCGATCCATGAGACGACGCAGTTCTTGGACACGTTTATTACGCTCTTTTTTCTGGAAAGGCAGATCGAGAGTCACAAATTCGTCGAGTGCATCGATCATTTTTAATGTAAGTGGCACCACTTCTGTTGCCGTTTGATCGATTTGAGCAATTTGGTTATTTAATGAGTCCAACTCGCCTTGCTGCGATTGAACCATACGGTTAATTTGCTCGTTGTAGACTTTCATACTGTCGATTTGACGAAGTAAGCCTTTGTATTCTGCCAACATGCCTTCAGTGCTTTCGGCATAGTTGTCGATTTTTTGTTGCGAAGCTTCTGAAGATTGATTTGCTTTTGCTTGTGTGGAAACGACAGCACCAGAGTTGGCCGCTACAGAGCTACTACTGATAGTAAGCAATGCTGCAGCTATGGCACTGAGACCAAATTCCTTGAATTTCATGGTTGCATCCTTGTCAGTGTTTTAGTCAGTCGAAAAGGGCGCGGAAAACCCGCGCCAAATATTTTTTAGAAGTCGTATGATGCCTCGATGTAAAGCTGACGGCCGATTGGATCGTCATATCCAGTTGCATAGAATGGAGAGGTATCATTTAGAGGATCGGCAGGCGGTACCTTGTCAAACATGTTGATAGCACCAAGAGTTACACGACCACTCTCGTTGAACTGGTAAGAAGCCGTTAGGTTCCATGTTGTCATGCTCGCGATTTCTGCTTTGTAACCAGCTTTCTTAGCAGAGTCACAGTCATCAAAGTAGTAACGGTTCGCATAGCTTGAACACATACGGTCACGGTATTTACCAAATAGGTTGATAGCGACATCTTCGTATGCCCAGCCAAGGTTTAACGTTGCGGTGTATTCAGGCATGAAATCTCTTTCATCCGTTACTGGCTCACTGTCGTTTTCTTGATATTCAGCAATCAAGATCTTAGTTACAGCTACGCGCGTATTGAATGAACCGAACTCATTAGTGTCGTAAGCATATTTCACAGCAAGGTCAACACCAGAACGCTCTTCATATGACTGGTTGACTGGGCCGTAAGATACGGACTTGATTGTACCGTCTGTATTACGAACTACTTCTGTGCCTGGGTATTTACCTGGATCGTTAATTACGTCTTGGTAAGTTGGTGCTGTTACGACGTCTTCCATCTTGATGTGGTACCAGTCAACGGTTACGCCAAGGTCATCCACAGGTTCCCAAGCTAGACCCAAGTTAATGTTTGTACTTGTTTCTTCTTTCAGCTCAGAGTTAGGGCCGTTAAGCGTATCGAAGTATTGAGTATCACACTCTGGGTACTTATCTTTATCTTGTGGGCCGCTACCACCAGCGTTGGCACAAAGCACAGGGTCAAAACCAGAACCAAAGCCTCGAGTTTGATCGCCAAATAGTCGTTTCAAGTCAGGAGCTCGGAAACCTAGACCGTAGCTACCACGAAGCAATAGAGTGTCAGTAGGACGGTATGCTAGTGCGACTTTAGGAGTGAAGGCTCCGCCTGTTGCCGAGTCGTCGAAGTAGTGGTCATAACGACCAGCGACTCTCATTTCCAAATCTTCAATGATAGGAATTAGGGCTTCGACACCAAGACCAATCTGATCACGGTCACCGCCACCTGATGTTCCGCCTAGACCAGAGAAACCACCAGCTGCTGTTGTCGCATCAATCGTTTCATTGTAGTCAGTACGGTTCCATTCACCATAAACAGCAACGCCAGACATACCAGCAGGCAGTTCAACCAAATCACCGGCCAGTGAGCCGTTAACAGAGTAAAGCTTTGAGTAGGCTTCTTTGCTTGATGTGCCGCTGTATTTGTTTACGACGTCTTGAGAGATAGGCCCTAGAAGATCGACATCGCCATTTTGTACGGCTTGATCAAGAGTTAGGAAGATTGCTGGGTTGCTTGTTTCAACGCTTTGCTCAGAGTAACCAGCTGATAGGTCCCAATCATACGTATCAGCAAGCAGGCCGTTCAAGCCTAAGGTTAAGCCAAAAGAATCGGCTTCAGTGTTACTTTCGCGTGGACCAAATTCGACCATACGGCGAGTGTATTCACCTTCGCCACGGAAGTGAGTGGCATCAACTTCTACGCTGTAAGGGTTAGGTTCGAATTCAGATTCTGTAGACTTGTAGCCAAAACGGGCTTCTGCCATGGCAGTGACATTGTCGTTAATGTCCATTTCACCACGTAAAAGCAGGTCTACTTGTTTATTTTCTGGTTTCAACGTTCGGTATGCAGAGCGGTTAACACCACACTTGCCATCCGCTCGTTCAATAGCGGCATCACCAACGACTTCTTTACATGAAGAACCAGCATCAGCGGGTGTTAGAAGTGTTCCGTTTGCGCCTTCAAAGTTTGCACCGTAGCTAGAGTAACCACTTAGCTGAGAACGGCTAGAACCGTCATCGCCAGCCCAATCATCTCGGTCAGATTGCTTAAGCATTTCGTTGCCCGCAAATTGGCCAACGAAGAGAATACGTTTATCGTCAAAATCTTTACCGGCAACAACGTCTAAACGGCCATTTTGGTAGCCACCATCTGTTGCGTCACCCGCACGTACTTTTACAGAAACGCCATCAAAGTCTTTCTTTAAAATGAAGTTTACGACACCGCCGATCGCGTCGGAGCCGTAGATAGCGGAACCTGAATCAGTCATTACTTCAACACGCTCGATAGCGGCAACAGGGATTTGACCAATGTCTTGGAAGTTAGATGTGCCATCTTGAGCCAGTGGATATTGAGGAAGGCGACGACCATCGATAAGAATCAATGTGCGTGAAGCGCCAAGACCACGTAAGTTGACTGACTGTGCTGCAGGTGTGAATGAGAAAGAGTTCGTTTGAGCCATTACACCACCGGTGTTTTGAGTCAAACTGTTCAACACGTCTTGCGCGCTGTTAAAACCTTTAGATTCAATATCTTTACTATTAATAACAGTAACTGGTGAAGGACCTTCCATATCCGTCGTGGAGATACGCGAACCAGTAACTTTCATCTTTTGAAGTTTTTCAACTTGTTGCTCTTCTGCCAGTGCTGTTGCTGGGGCTACGACTGCTGCTGTCCCTAACGCAAGGCTTATCGCAACAGATAAAGCGGTTGTGTTTTTATACATCCTTGTTGCTCCGATTATTATTATTTCCTATGTCTGGCCGCATAGCGGCCAATTGTGACGTTAATATTTCGTTAACGTTCGGCCAATGTATAACCGAGATGAAAAAAGGAAGTCAAACCAGTGGTAAACGGGGATGCTTAAATGTAAAAAAGATGTAAATAACCAGGGTTGGTTTAAAACGCGGAATAAAAAACTAAATAGCCTTACCAAGGCGACATCAAATTTCAATAAAACACCGTATTTTGTGTTTCTTATAAACTTTAATGACTTATCTTGCCTATGGTTTTTTAGTGGGTAATTGAATCTGAAAAAAGATATTTTTCCAGTGAATTGTTCTGAGATGAGTTTTATATCGAATCCATACTTTGGTGACTCGAACTTATAGGGTGGTATCAAAATATGATACCCATTGCTGTAAAAGGGCTCACTCGTATTTTTAGGTCAAATATACATGTGGTGGATGTGTCTATTTATTCCATGTATTTGCATTTTTATGTAGGGTTTTGGCTCTAAACAGCCTAGATTGATATTCTGTGTGAATTATTTTTGTGGTTTTTTATAATTTTTTACAAAAACATTTCTGTTTTTCGACTTCGGAGGAAGTTTGTCATGTTTTGGTTTCAAACACTTGAAGCTGATGTGGATTCAAGATAAATATGACGCTGAAATTATTGCAGTAGTAGAAAAGTCTGGTTCTTGAAACGCAGGGAGTGTGTTTCAACAGTTTTAGTTACTACGAGATAAATATGCACCACTTTAGGCGGGGAACTTCCTCTTTCACTCTGCCTGAACTGGACAGTAGACAAGGAGCAAGTTGTATATGCTGTCGTACTTTTTACGCCGTTTGGCGTTGGTGATACCAACGTTTCTCGGGATAACTATTCTTATCTTTGCTATCACTCGTTTCGTGCCGGGCGGACCTGTTGAACGCATGTTGTCACAAATGCAGTCTCAAGGGGATGGTGCCGCATCAATGACGTCTGCTGGTGGCAATACCGCCCTTTCTGATGATCAAATCGCTGAGCTAAATGCGTTTTACGGTCTGGATAAGCCAGTGACAGAAGCGTATGTGGAGTGGCTAAGTCGCTTGGTCGTGCTAGACCTTGGTGAGTCAACACGTTACTACGAGCCTGTCTCTGACATGATTGCAGAGCGTTTACCTGTGTCGTTATTTTATGGCGGCATGACCTTTTTTATCAGTTATTTTATCTCGATCCCTCTTGGTTATTACAAGGCGCTCAAGCACGGCTCTGTGTTTGATTCCGCTTCTTCAATACTCATCTTTGTGGGCTATGCCTTGCCTGGCTATGTGGTGGGTGTATTGCTAATCACGCTATTTAGTTATCACTTGGAATGGTTTCCGATGGGAGGCTTTGTCGGCGATGACTTCGACGATTACGAAACTTTCTTTGAACGCGCCAAGGACATCATGTGGCACGCGGTGTTGCCTTTAATCTGTTACCTCATTGGCGACTTTGCAACACTGACAATGACGATGAAAAACAACCTGATGGAAAACCTTTCTTCAGACTATATCCGTACAGCTATCGCGAAGGGCTTACCTTTCAAAAAGGCGGTTCGTAAGCACGCGTTGCGTAACAGCTTAATCCCAATCGCGAGTCACTTTGGTAACTCTTTGTTGTTCTTCATGACTGGTGCCTTCCTGATTGAAGTTATCTTCAATATTGATGGCATTGGTTTATTGGGTTACGAATCAATCATGGAGCGTGATTACCCTGTTGTTATGGGTATTGTCGCCATTAATGCGCTGTTGCTGCTCATTGGTAACATTATTTCAGATATTTGTGTTGCTTTAGTCGACCCACGTGTGAAGTTTGGAGCGTAACATGATTAAAGTTAGTCCATTAACTCAAAAGAAAATTCGCCACTTTAAAGAGATCAAACGAGGCTATTGGTCGTTTGTCATTCTCTCAATCATGTTGATCCTGTCGCTCTTTGCTGAACTTCTGATTAATAGTAAAGCGCTAGTCGTCAAGTACGATGGTAGCTACTATTTTCCTGTTGTCAGTGATGTCCGTTTAGGCAGTGAATTTGGCCAAGAGTCATCCAGCGAAGCGGATTATCGCGTACTGCAAAAAGCGTTTGAGGCTGAAGGGGGCGACAACTTTGTTATTTTGCCGCTTGTGCCATGGAACCCATATGAACAGGATTTTAGTGGTGATTTCCCGCCAACAGCGCCTAGTGCCGAAAACAAGCATTATTTAGGTACAGATGTGATAGGTCGCGATATTTTGGCGCGGCTTGTCTACGGATTCAGAACGGCAATGGGATTTGCGTTGCTCACCATGGCAATTTCCTACGCGATCGGCACCGCAGTTGGTTGTGCTATGGGTTTTTGGGGCGGTAAATTTGACTTGTTTGTACAGCGACTTATCGAAATCTGGTCAATGGTGCCGTTTTTGTACGTCATTATGATTCTCGTCTCAATCGTTCAACCGACGTTCGCTCTCTTTGTCGCTATTAACGTGCTTTTCACCTGGATGGGTATGACATGGTACATGCGGACCATGACCTATAAGGAAGCGGCGCGAGAATACGTAATGGCGGCACGTGCTTTAGGGGCATCGACGGGACGTATTTTGTTTAATCACATCCTACCGAATACGATGGTAATGATTGTGACATTGGCGCCGTTCACTATTGCAGCAAACATCACTGCGCTGACCGCTTTGGATTATCTAGGTTTAGGTCTGATGCCACCAACGCCAAGTTGGGGGGAACTGCTACAACAAGGTAAATCTAACCTAGACTCGCCATGGATTGTTGCTTCAGTGGTGACGTCAATTGTACTCGTGTTGGTAATGGTGACCTTTATTGGTGAAGCCATTCGAGCTGCCTTCGACCCGAAAAAATTCACACGCTATGTTTAAGCGAGCATTGTGAGCAAAACATAAAAAGGGAAGTTTTATGAAGAAATTATTTTTAGCGTCCACGCTGAGCGCCCTGAGTTTTGGTGCAATGTCAGCAACGCTTCCGACTGACTTAAACTGGCAAACAAACTGGGATGAGCCTCAATATGGTTCGCCTGAAGCGAAACGTGGAGGGACCTATCGCACCTTCATGTCAAGTTTTCCACAGACGTTACGTAGTGTTGGCCCAGACGCTAATGCGGGGTTGCGTTCCTTTATCTTGGATGAGACCCCTGGATTGGTGGTTCGCCACCCAGACACTTTAGAGTTCATCCCTGAACTTGCTAATGAGTGGGCATTAGCTGGCGACAATAAAACCGTCTATTTCAAACTCAATCCAGAAGCCAAATGGTCGGACGGCAAGCCTGTGACTGCCGACGATTTTGTATTCATGCTTAAGTTTTATCGTTCTAAGGATATCCTCGAGCCTTGGTACAACGATTATTACAACAAAACCATTGCGGACGTTATTAAGTACGACGCTCATACGTTTGCTGTTAAGGCCGCGAAAGAGTTCAATCCGGAAGAATTGTTGCTAAGAATGGGGGCTTTACGCCCTCGTCCCGCACACTTTTATGCCAATCCTTCAAAGGACGAAAATGGTGATGGTATTCACGACAACTTTGTCCGTTACTACAACTTTAAAAGTGAACCAACGACCAGTGCGTACTACCTAGATGATATCAAAAAAGGTAGAAGTGTGACTTTCAAACATGTTGGTGAAGATTGGTGGGGTTACAGCAATAAGTACTACCAAAATCGCTACAATGTCGACAAGATTCGCATCACGGTGATCCGCGATAGCGATATTGCGATGAAGCATTTTGAAAAGGGTAAGTTGGATGCATTTGGTCTGGTTCTGCCAAGTCTATGGCACGATAAATCGAACACAGAACCGTACCAAAAAGGCTACATTCAAAAGTTCTGGGGTTACAACCAATTTCCAGTCGGTGCGGGCGGCGTATGGATGAACACCGCGATGCCTTTACTGGATGATTTAAACGTTCGCAAGGGCATTACCTACGCAATTGATTTTGATGGCATGATTGAGAACATCATGCGTGGTGACTACTCCCGTAAGCCAAACCCGACGGGTTATGGCCATGGTAAATACACCCTACCAGACGCGAAAGCACCGAAATTTGACCCCGCAAAAGCGGCCGAGGCATTCGAAGCCGCAGGCTTTAACAAAATTGGTTCCGATGGTATTCGTGTCAATGATAAAGGTGAGCGTTTAAGCTTCGAGCTGACCTACGGAACACCTGTTCATACTCCTCGTATTGCTTTTTTGCGTGAGCAAGCCAAGCTAGCAGGGTTGGATATTGAGCTCAAGTTGGTTGATGGCTCATCCATGTTCAAATACGTCCGTGAGAAAAAGCACGATTTGGCTTTCTTAGATATGGGTACGTCCGAGATCCCAACGTATTGGGAGTACTTCCATTCAGTCAATGCGAACAAGCCGCAAACTAACTCTTTCACAAACTACAGCACGCCAGAGCTGGATGAAAAGATCATCGAGTATCGTTTTAGCATGGATATGGATAAAAAGATCCAGCTAGGTCATGAGATTCAGCGTGACATCATTGATGCGCACGTTATCGTAACAGGCTACATGATTCCTTATGTCCGCTACGGTCACTGGCGCTGGCTAAAGTTTCCTGATAAGCCAATGAATCGCATGACAGAGGCGTTGTTCAGTGGTGGCATCATTGGGGATGGCACTTACTGGATTGATAGCGATATCAAGAAAGAAACCAAACAAGCGATGAAATCAGGCAAAGCTTTTGAACCTGTCGTCGTCGTAGATGACACTTATAAGCTGTAAGGATTGGTTATGGAAAACGATGTAATCCTAAGTGTTAAAGATCTCGAAGTTGAATTCACCACCGATGATGGACCAGTGAAGGTGCTGCATGGTGTGAACTTTGATGTGAGAGCTGGACGTACACTCGGTCTGGTGGGAGAGTCAGGCAGTGGGAAGAGCGTAACCTCAATGTCGATCATGGGGCTTTTACCTAAGCCATATGGCAACATCATCAAAGGTGAAGTGAATTATCGCGGCACCAACCTAGTTGATTTGCCTGCGGAAGAGATGTACGCCATGCGTGGCGATCGCATTTCGATCATCTTCCAAGATCCGATGACGGCGCTCAATCCAGTACACACTATTGGTCGTCAAATATGTGAAGTGCTTGAACTCCATCGACCAGAGCTCGACAAAAAGGAGCGGGAGGCTTTCTCGATTGAGATGCTGGCAAAAGTCAAAATCCCAATGCCAGAGAAGCGACTGAATGAGTATCCCCATAACCTATCTGGCGGTATGCGCCAGCGTGTCATGATCGCGATGGCGTTGGCCTGTAAGCCGGACATTCTGATTTGTGATGAACCGACTACGGCGTTGGATGTTACGGTTCAGGCGTCTATCCTTGAACTGATGAATGAGCTTCAGGAAGAAACAGGCATGGCGATGATCTTCATTACTCACGACCTCGGGGTTGTGGCAGAAGTGTGTGATGATGTTGCCGTGATGTATGGTGGGCGTATTGTCGAAAAAGCAGAAATTTTTGAGTTGTTTGATAACCCACAGCACCCATACACAGAGCGTTTGATGGGGTTGATGCCGAGCTTAGATAATGAGCCGAAGCAGATGATCGATATCAAGCCTATTGATGCCAGTATGTTTGCCAGTTAACTGGGCAAAGTGAACGAGTCATAAAAGAGGATGTTATGGCAAAAGAAGTATTAAGAATTGAAAATCTTAAGCAGCACTTTGTTTCTGGTAAAGGGCTGTTCAAGAAAGGCTACACCATCAAAGCGGTAGACGGGGTTTCACTGTCTGTTTCTGAAGGTGAAACACTGGGACTAGTTGGTGAGTCAGGTTGTGGTAAAAGCACCCTTGGGCGCACGATCTTAAAGTTATACGAGCCAACGGAAGGTAAGATTTTCTTTGAAGGTAAAGACATCACTAAACTGTCTGTCAAAGAGATGCGATCGCTGCGTAAAGACATGCAAATCGTCTTTCAAGACCCAATGGAATCACTCAATCAGCGTCATACCATCGGTATGATTCTAGAAGAACCGTTTGTTATTCATAAAATCGGTACGCCAGCCGAGCGCAAACAGTGGGTAAAAGAGCTTTTAATCAAGGTGGGTTTGCCAGAAACGGCAGTCAACCGCTATCCACATGAGTTTTCAGGCGGCCAACGTCAGCGTATCGGTATTGCTCGCGCGATTGCATTGAAGCCTAAATTACTGATTTGTGATGAATCGGTATCTGCACTAGATGTATCGGTACAGGCACAAATTCTGAACCTATTACTACAACTGCAACAAGAGATGAACTTGGCGATCATCTTTATCTCTCACGATCTCTCTGTGGTGAAACACGTTTCAGACAAAGTTGCCGTGATGTATTTTGGTAAAGTGGTAGAAGCAGGCAGCGCGAAAGAAATTTATGCAAACCCGCAAAACGAGTACACCAAGAAACTCCTATCTGCGATTCCGATCACCCACCCTAAATATCGGAAGAAAAAGCGCCTGGCTGAAAAAAAGCAGCAAGTGGCGTAAGTGATGCCACAGGTCCTATAACACAAAAACGCTCCGCCAAATAAGCGGAGCGTTTTTATAGGCCAATGTTAGGTCTTGGTGTCGATTGGCGCTTGAGTATTATGATTGATTGAAGATCGTTGCATGCTAAACTCAAGGCCTATCTTATTTGTCTGGATAATGGACCATGCCGTCGAATTTACCGAAATCCTTTAGTCGACCGTTCCTGAAAATCTTCCATATTTTGGAGGCGGTATTACTAGTCTCTATTACCTTGGCGACGTTGTACGCCATGATGCAAGAGTTTGTACACGTATTTGTCGAGAAGCGTGTCTTACTCACGGATATTCTTTTGATGTTTATCTATCTGGAAGTGCTCGCCATGGTGCAGCAGTTCGTGATGAACGGAAAAATTCCGGTACGCTATCCTATCTATATCGCGATGATGGCGATCGCCCGCTATATCACACTAGGAATGAAAGAACTGGATGCGGTTTTGGTTGTGTGGTTATCTCTGGCAGCGTTTATCTTAGCTGCGGCAACGTTGCTCATCAGAGTCGGGCATCATTATTGGCCCTACGTTGATAACAGAACCTTGGAAAAAGATGAATAAAAGAAAGCCCCGCACTAGCGGGGCTTTTTTGTTTCAATACTCGATGACTTTTAGATCATTCAATATTTTGGAACTGTCTTTTTGAGCGTGTGTTTTTATTAAAAAACAAAACATTAAGCTTTTTATTCATATTTGAAGACTTTTTGAATCAGTTTGGACACTAGAAAACTGCTTGTTAATGCTGGTGGCCTGTTCATGGGTAGATACACAGGAGCAATGCCTATGAGGGATCTAAGAATAAAAATAGAAGTCGACGATGAGTTTAGCGTCAAAACCCCAGAAGGTTACAAAGAGTGGTTTGTGAACGCCATTCGTTACTCATAAATGACGTTGTTCAGCCTGTAGTTAGGCCTAGTGCATACGTTTAGCGCGACTTTCGGCGCACGTCACTAGGCGAATGTTGAAAGCTGCGTTTGTAGGCACGAGAAAAACTCGATAGCTGCGCAAACCCGACTTCGGCGGCAAGTTCTGTCATAGGCATATGGCTGTTACGCAGCAAAAATTGTGCTTTTTGCATGCGTCTCTGCATCACGTATTTTTGTGGTGTCACTCCAAACTGCCTTTGGCATAAGCAGTAAAAATGGCTTTCGCTGAGGTGCATGGCCTGAGCTAGCTGAGCATTGGTTAATGCCGTCGAAATGTTTTGATCGATATACGTATTCAAATGGCTGGCTTCTAAGCGACGATGCGGGGCTGGTGGTGTGACTCTGGATGACATTTGCCCAAGCTGCGTTAAAAATAATGACACGAGCTGGCAGTTTATCTGTGGTGACATTTGGCCCTGACAGACTTTCTGCGCAGCAAAATCCAGCAATATCTGACTTTCTGTACCCAAGTCTAGGAAGTAAGGCTGCTGAAATACCGATTCCTTTAATGACAAGTTACACGCTTGTTCCAGCGCTTGGATGTAAGGGTCAGCCGGCGCTAAGTCGATGACTAATAACTCACTATCTTCACTTAAGCCATTATAAAAATGGGGGGCATTATCGGGCACTATCGCCACTGTGCCATGGCCTATATTTCCACTTTCGCGTTCAAACTCGCACGCCATTGTGCCTCGCCAGCCTAACAATACCTGAGCGTAGCTGTGCAGGTGTTGGCCCTGGCGTCTGGCAATAACATTTCTTCTTATCTGAGTTTGATTCACAGTGAGTTTCCTACTTGTATCCGCGCGCTTAGTTTGCCCAATGTAGCTTTTCCTTTCCCAAAGTTTTTCAGTTCCGGAGTCTGGGTTAAATACCGCAGAGTCTCGGGCAAATGAATGGCGCTATTAATAGATAAAATAACAATATATTAACAAGGAAGGAAGAATGACATGCAACTTAACCAGCAACAGGTTCGCGACGCACTAGTTTGGCTACCATTGGTCGACGCTTTAAAAGATATTTTTACCCGTGATGTAACGGCGCCTATTCGTCACCATCACACGATGAATGTGCCGCAAGACCCTAGCGCGACCTTGTTATTAATGCCGGCATGGATTGAAGGCGAGTACTTGGGCGTCAAACAGGTGAATGTCTTTCCGGGGAATTCTGCGCGTAATCAACCTGGACTCAGCAGTCACTATTTACTGAGTTGTGGTCAGACAGGGCAAATGCTGGCTCAGATCGATGGCAATGAGCTCACCGCGCGCAGAACTGCGGCGGCCTCGGCACTGGCTTCTCGTTACCTCTCGCGTGAAACGGCCAGCAAAATGTTGATGGTTGGTGCAGGACGCGTTGCACGACGCCTAGTACCAGCCCATATGAGTGTACGTCCAATTGAAACTGTTCATGTGTGGGATATTAATCCGGCTGCGGCAGAGCAATTGGCTATAGAATTGCGTGATGAGGGCGTTGATGCCATTGCATGCTCCGATGAGCAACTAGAAACGGTCGCGCGCGAAGCCGATCTCATTAGCTGTGCCACGCTTTCAACCGAGCCCCTCATTAAAGGTGAGTGGCTGAAGCCGGGCGCGCACTTAGATTTGGTGGGGAGCTTTACGCCGACAATGCGCGAGACCGACAACGAAGCGTTACAGAGAGCGAATGTATTCGTGGATGTGAAGGCGGCGGCACTGGTTGAAACGGGCGAGTTGATCATGCCTATCCGTGACGGAGCGATTACCGAAGAGAAGATTTTAGCGGACTTTTCGGTGTTGTGTCGTGGCCAACATGCAGGACGTGCAGAGCTCGACGAACCAGAAACGGCGATCACGCTGTTTAAATCGGTTGGTGACTCTCGTGAAGATCTGGCGGGCGCGATTCTGGCTTATCAGTCAGTGCAGGGTGCGTAAATCGTAATCAGGCCGACGCATATCTTGGCTTTTCTTTTGCCCTGCTTGCGGCTTTGTTATCCGCTATCAGGCTTTCCATGCGCGCCGCACCTTTTCAGGTGCGGTCCCTCGTGACGTGATTTGGAAAAAGACCTATGACTAAAAAGAACTCAGATTATACGGCGCCGCCACCACTAGGCTTGGCGGTCGTACCGATTATCCTCACCATTGGCTTGTTAGCGACACAGATTTTTTATTATGACGACTTTACTCCACATATCGCGTTAGCGATTGGTTTTGCTATTACCGCGTTAGTTGGCTGGTACCAAGGGCTGCGTTGGCAGGACATCGAATCCGGCGCATTTCGTGTCTTACATGTGGCGATGCCCTCCATTGCAACCCTTATTGTGGTAGGGATGCTGGTAAGTACGTGGATAGCCAGTGGCACCGTGCCAACCCTCATTTATTACGGCTTAGTCTTGATTGAGCCGGAGTGGTTTTTGGCAGCCACCATGCTATTGTGCTCTTTGGTATCTCTTTCGATTGGTTCGAGCTGGACAACCGTGGGCACGGTCGGCCTGGCGTTAGTTGGAATCGGTTTTGCGTTTGGTATTCCAGCATATTGGACGGCGGGTGCCGTTGTCTCAGGCGCTTTTTTCGGCGACAAGATCTCACCGTTATCGGACACCACTAACCTTGCAGCCGCCGTAACCGAAACCAATGTATTTGCTCATATTCGCAATATGATGCCGACAACCATTCCAGCCATGCTGATCGCTTTGACGCTGTACTCGATTCTTGGTGGTGCAGTGATGGGGGATGCGACCTCTGACGCTCAACAACAGCTACAACAAATCACCGCGATTCAATCGGGCATGGAGAGTCATTTCTTACTCGGTTTGTTGCCTTTACTGCCGCTCTTGGTGGTGATGCTATTGGCGTTTTACAAAATAGCACCGATCCCAGCCCTGTTTATTGGCTTTGTTCTCGGCGCTGGTGTCGCGGTTCACAATTACGATTACAACCTGAATGACATTCTCACGTTTGCCCACAGTGGATACAAGATAGAGACCGGATCGGCCGCGTTGGATAACTTGCTAAATCGCGGTGGCGTTACCTCAATGACTTGGGTGATCACTTTGATGATGTTTGCGTTGGCATTTGGTGGTGCACTGGAGCGGACTGGGTGTTTAGAGTCGGTCGTGAATGCCGTGATGAAGTCGACACGAGGTTTCAAAGGGTTACAAACGAATGCCATTCTTACTTCCGTTGCGACCAACGCCGTATCGGGTGATGTGTACCTCTCGATTGCTTTACCTGGGCGTATGTTTGGTCCGCAATATGACAAGTTGGGCTATAGCCGACTTAACCTTTCCAGAGCGATTGAAGAAGGGGGAACCTTAGTCTCGCCATTGATCCCTTGGAATGCGGGTGGTGCATTTGTGATGGGAACCTTGGGGCTGATTGTCGCACCAGGCGATTACAGTGCTTTGTTGTATGCACCGTTGGCGTTTGCTTGTTGGTTATCACCAGCGATTGGCATTTTATACGCCCAGACAGGGTGGTTCTCAAAGCGTGTGGAGCAAGAGGCGCCGACAAGCACAGAGCCTGTCTCACCAGCGAGTAGCAGTACCCATTAAACCGTATCCAATCATTCTTTAGCTAAGCCTGTAGGTAGAACATGACACAATCCACGAAACATACCCCTTTTAACGACAAGCCCACCGTTGCGGTTGTGGGGGCTGGAGTGGTGGGGCTTTGTACCGCCCTAGAAGCACAGCGTCATGGCTTTCAAGTCACTTTGTTTGACAAGGGTTTGCCGGGTGAAGGCGCTTCGTTTGGTAATGCTGGCTATTTAGCAACGGAACTGATTGATCCTCTGGCAACGAAAAAGACACTGGCTGCCGCGCCAAGGATGTGGCTGGATCCCAAGGGGCCGTTGGCTCTTCCTTGGAAGTATTTACCCCAAGCCCTACCTTGGTTAGCGCGTTTTGTTCGCTCTGCTTCTTCTGCACGAGTGGAAGTCAGTCGACAAGCGCTCTACCAGCTCAATCAAGCGGCCGTTCCCGCTTGGCAACGCTGCTTGGCTGATATAGGGGCTGAAGAATATCTTGTTCCGTCAGGTTACCTGTTGGTATGGGAGTCAGAAAATAAGTTAGACGAGGCCAAAACGCATGCTGCTTACCTTGCTCAATGGGACATAGAAAGTGTCCTACTGCAGGGCGCACAACTGAGGGAAAAAGAGCCAGAGCTGGCTGAGACTGTCAGTCACGCTCTGTTTTTCCCTAATGCGTGTCGAGTGAAAGATCCTTATTTACTATCGAAGCAACTGTTTGCGGTTTTTCAAGCGCGCGGTGGGTGTTTTGAACAAACAGAAGTGAGTGAAATTCTTCCGCAAGAGAACGCCGTTGGGGTGGTCACAGCGACGAGTCAAAATAGGTTCGAGCATGTGGTGCTTTGCACCGGCGCTTGGGGTAAGCCTCTGTTAGAACAAACAGGGATATCTGTTCCACTTGAAGCGGAACGCGGGTACCACCTGACGATAGAGACTGCCGACATGGAGACGCCGCCACTCCAACATCCGATTGGCTCTGCGGAGCGTAAATTTGTGATGAGCCCTTTGGCGTCTGGTTTAAGGGTGGTTGGGATCACGGAAATAGGTGGTTTGCGTTTACCTGAGTTTGCTCGCAGGTTTAATGTGCTGCGCCATCACAGTAGGCAACTATTGCCACGATTAAATAACCCTGCTCTTAAAGTGAGTGAATGGATGGGACATAGACCGACTCTGGCGGATTCGTTGCCAGTGATAGACCAGCACCCGCGTCATCCACGGTTATTGTTTGCCTTTGGGAATCAGCACTTGGGGCTGACTCAAGCCGCCATTAGTGCAGAGTTGGTTATTAGCCTATTGCGCCAAGTGGAGCCTGAGTTTGACGTGAAGCCGTATCGGGTAAACCGATTTTAAGACCCACAGACAGCAGATAGTAGCGTGATAAAAAAGCACGTCGAACGGAGTGGGTATCTCACATGTCGATTCACACTGGCACATCATTGATATATTGCCACTTGCCTGCGCTTGATTACGCCCCGCAGATTCGTGGTTGATGATGAATTCCATGGATGTGTACAGAAGAGCGAAATAAGAAAGCCCTTTTAATTAAGGGCTTTATACATGGGCATGGAACTGGTTGGAATCTATTCTATATTCTGGATCTGAATGTCGATTTATTTGTGAAAATTCATTTATATCAATATTTTATTGAACTTAATTCGTTATTTTATATTTTTTAACCACCATATTACCCACCGCTTGGTACTTTATAGACATAACTTTTTGAGTGAGTCGTTTTTGCTTTGTTTGTTTTTATACATATCTTTGTCTGCTCTCTCTATTAGTTGCTTTGCATCTAAATGTTCAGGCTCTCTTGCCTTATGGTGCACGTAGGATCCAACTGAAACAGAAAGGTAGAAATGCTGTCCATTAATACGTATCGGCTCCTGAAGCTTAGCTCTTTTTTGTAAGCAGTTACACCAACTCGTGGTCTTTTGGTGGTCGTAGTTTGGGAGGATGGCAATGAATTCATCTCCTCCAAACCTAGCTATCGTCTGCTTTGGTAGTTGCATTTTTTTCAAGATATTACCTAGTCTTTCAATCATTCTATCTCCGACAACATGACCAGCAGAGTCGTTAATTTTCTTCAACTGATCTAAGTCGATAAATACCAGTGAGAAAGTTCCAATATCATTATCTTGAATTAGAGACTCTATGTGTGTAATGCCTTGAGCACGAGAAGATAAGCCAGTCAAAAAATCAACACTTAAACGCTTCTCTAAGAGTAAAACTCTGTTTGTAAGTTGTTGATTTTCATTCTCTAAGTCTGAAATTTTTTTTAGTATGTTTTTCAGTCCAACATTATTGGGAAGGGGCATGCTTTGTTCATCAATAAGTGAAATGCTACGGGCATGAATATGGCCTTTACTTTTTGACATATCGTTACCTTCAATATCTTGATTGATATTAGGTTACTTTGTTATGCGGCAAGTTATGTCGTAGTAGGTCACTCCTCCGATGTTTCGATCTCATTTTCCTCTAACGTGCTGACTTTGTAGCTGACGGTCGCTAGCTTACCTCTGAGATCAGTATACCGAAGTAAAATTCGTTATTTTTTGAACTTTTTCTGGTTGATATTTGTGCGACACAACTTGTCGCTGGAATCAAATATAATTTGTGTGCATTAAGTCACATGATGGATTGGTTTCACATGTATAGTATCGATGTTCTCATTTATGGAACGAATGTCACGATAGATTTAAACAACGGAATAACTTGGCTTTGTCGAAAAGAAAAAGTACACAAGACTCATTAGTTCTTGTGCTTGAAATACTGAAACGAATCCCTAAGCACAGAAAGATAACGGCTCTAGAAATACGAGAGCAATTAGAAGTAATAGGCATTTCGCGAGATATAAGAACAATACAACGCAATCTAGAGATGTTGAGTGAACACTTTCCCATAGATAGGGATACTCGCTCTAAGCCTTATGGGTACAGTTTTGATAGAAATAGTCACGCACTAGGAGTGAGCTCACTTAATGCTCATGAATCTTTACTCTTGGCTTTAGCAGAGAAGCACCTAAAGTTACTGCTACCAAAAGATGTAATGCAGTCATTAAGACCTCACTTTACAGAGGCTAGGTATAACCTCGAGTTTGACCCTAAAAACCATAAAGATCGCGTGTGGAAAGATAAAATCAAAGTAGTGCGAGAGTCTCAACCTCTTCTAGCGCCAAAAATTGATAACAAAGTTTTAGAAAATATAAGTAAGGCATTGTATGAAGATCGTTTATTGACCGTAACCTATCACAATGCCAATAAGCAAGTTAGAACATCTACAGTTATGCCGCTCGGCCTTGCACAGCAAGGAGTTCGACTTTATCTAGTGTGCCGGTTTGACGGTTTCAACAATGAAAGAAGCTTAGCCGTCCATCGTATAAATGATGCGATAGTTTCGTCATTTAACTTCAAGAGACCGGAGAGCTTTTCGTTGGCTAAATACGATTCTGACGGAAGATTTGGTTTTGGCGAGGGAGAGTTGTGTCGAGTTCAGTTTGATATAGATAAACAGGCTGGATACCACCTTGTTGAGACCCCACTATCGGAAGACCAGATCATAGAAGAGTTGGGAAGCGCCTATAGAGTGTCAGCCACTGTCATTGATTCATTCTTACTTGATAAGTGGCTTAAGAGCTTTGGAACAGACGTCTGTAACATCTATAAAAAGAAAGGAAATAGCAATGTTTATTCAGCACCTTAATGATGAACAACAAGCCGCATTATATTACTTCTCTAAGGAGTTAATTGCAGCTGATGGATACGTTGATGAACGAGAAACTCTACTTTTGGAGGGAATCACTGCTCAATGTAACAACAGTGCAAATTTAGATAAAACGTTTGATATTAAAAAGCTTTCTGCGATCTTTTCAGAAAAGGCGCAGAAAATGGCGTTTCTAATTGAATTAGTTGGTGTTGCTTACGCGGATCAGGTAATTGAAGAAAGTGAAGACAATTTCATAAAAAGTGTAGCAGAAAGCCTAAATGTGGACTTGTCAATCATTGAAGAGTTAAAGGATTGGGTTCAGCGCCAGATGGCTCTTGTGCTCGAAGCAGAAAAATTTTTGGAGAAATAAACATGCCATTACCATTTATTTTAGCAGGTGCTGCTGTTGCAGCAGCAAGTTATGGAGCTAAAAAAGGCTACGACGGGTATCAAGATAAGTCTGAAGCAAACGATATTATTGAGTCTGCAAAGAGAAAGTACGATGAAGAGAGAACTATCTTTGACAAACAGAATGAACAGACAAATAAAAGTTTAACCAGCCTCGGTGAGTTTCAACTACAAGTTGGTAACGATTTTAAAGAGTTCAGAACAATTGCAGAAAAGCTTTTAGTTAAATTGAATCAATCCAACTCTAAGGAGCTAGAAATTGACTTCCCTCAGCATAAGCTTGATGAGATAGATGGTCTCGCGTTATCTACAACAGCTTACATGAGTAAGGTCGCTGGAGCTGGAGCTGCTGGTGCTGCCGCTGCATATGCTGTATACGGTGGCGTTATGGCTATGGCTGCCGCTTCAACAGGAACACCGATTGCCGCTCTATCTGGCGCTGCTGCATATAACGCAACTATGGCCGCTATTGGCGGAGGTTCCCTTGCTGCTGGTGGCTTTGGTATGGCTGGAGGTGCGATGGTTCTTGGTGGTGTTGTTGCAGCTCCTATTATGGCGATTGCTGGGTGGGCTTTTGCCTCTCATGCGGAGGAAGCATTAAGCGATGCAAGAAAAACTCGAGCAGAAGTTAACGAAGCTGTAGGTAAGATGGATAAGGGGCGTAAACAACTAGCCAAAACTAAGTTATATGCCGATAGAATTTACAAAGAGATAGAACGCCTGTATTCAGTATTTAAAGAATACTTTGATAGCCTAAAAGCTTTTGAGCAATTGCTATCGAACAAATCTGACATTTCCAAGTTCGAAGATGACGTTATTCGTCTAATTCAAAATGGCTACCAAATTGCCGCTATTCTCACTGATATCATTACAACACCGCTGTTTAAACCTAAAAAAGACGCACAGGGTAATGTGGTATTAAATGATGAAAACATTGTTCAAATTGAAACTGATAGCGATGGAATGCAAGTGATCAATGAGCCTGGAATAAAAGCTACGCTTGCAAAATCGAGTAATACTCACAAGTAAGTATTGTCCTCGAAGAGATATAAAGGGAGGTTTTTCTCCCTTTTCAATGGAGCTGTATGGTATGTCAGAAACCAATTCACAACATTTTGCGCTAGTCGATGAGCTAAATAAGACGGTTACTAAAAGTTTAGTTACGACGTTCGGTTTGGATTTTTTACTTTTTGAAGACAAAAAAGGTGGTGATGTTGCAACCGTTCACAATGTTCGCCAGCACCAAAAAGGTGATGCTGAAATCTATGTCTCAAAGAGTGTTCAAGCAGAGTATGCGAATAAAGGGGATTACAAACCAGTTAAACATCATGCTGACGGAAGTATCGTAACTGATAGAAAGAACAAACCCAAAAGAGAAGATCGCTACCACTCTCATCAGAATTATAAGGCGAAGGGAAAGGAAGACAAAAAGCTGCAACATGATGGTAATTTACCAGACGAATATCGTAACCAGCTTATGTCTCAGGATGAAAAACGCCAACTAGACCACATCATTTCATCGCATGAAGTCCATAATGATGCGGGAAGAGTGCTTGCAGGGCTAGACGGCGTAGAACTTGCCAATCAGAACTCAAATTTTCAATCGACACATTATTACATCAACAACCTCAAGTCAGATCATTCTATGGATGATTTCTTAGGAACCGTTGTACCAAGGACAATTGAGAACAAGCGTAAAAATATTGAAAGAGATAAACTGCGTTTAGCTTCTATGCCCTCGGAAACTAAACAGCAAAAGCATGAAAAACGTAAACTAGCAGATAAAATCACCAAGCAAAGTGAACAGGTTGCTGTTCTTGAGAGTCTTGATGAAGACAAAATGCGTGAGGCGGATAAGAGAGCAAGACAGCAGTACGATAAGCAGATCAATTTCACTTACTATACCAGCAGTAAGTTTTTTAAGAGTACTGCTATGGCGTCTAGTAAAGCTGGTTTCGCTATGGGGGTTAGACAGGCATTAGGGCTTGTTCTTGCTGAAGTTTGGTTTGAAATAAAAGATACAATTCCTCAGATCTTTAAAGATAAAGAAGAAAACTTCACACTTGATAAGTTCCTAAATAAGCTAAAGGTTACCGCACTAAAAATTTGGGATAGGGTCAAAACTCGATTCAAAGATATTCTGGAAGAGTTTAAAAACGGGGCTTTAGCGGGTGCCCTGTCTAGCTTAAGTTCGACCATAATGAACATCTTTTTCACCACTCAAAAGTTGATTGGAAAACTCCTCCGTGAAACTTGGTCAAGTCTAGTTTCGGCTGCTAAAGTCTTGTTCTTTAATCCGCAGAGACTTAGCCCTGGAGCTTTGGTGCGAGAAGTTACACGTATTTTATCTACTGGTGTTGCGGTTGCAATGGGAGTGATGCTTAACCAACAGTTAGCCTCGCTGATGACATTTCCTCTCGGTATTGAACTAGCCTCGTTTGTTAGCGCGGTGGCTACGGGCATAATGACTATTGGTATCACATACTTTTTAGATCACAGTAAATTAATGCGAAAAGTATGGGATTACCTAGATCAGTTTAAGTCAGTAGAAAAGAGAACCTTGGAATACTTCCAGACGGTAAATGCTGAACTTGATCGATACTTGATTGAGCTTTCCAAAGTTGAGTTTAATCTTTCACCTGATGAACTAGCTGGACTTGTCGACAACTTAGAATCTGTTAGTTGTGAATACGAAAGAAGTATGATGTTGTCGAAAGAAGTAAGTCGAAGAGAGATAGAGTTACCTTTTGAAGACAACAACCTAGATAGTACTAGAGCTTGGTTGATGAGTTTATGAACCAAGTTACCCTAAATCTTTTCCCTTGCTATTCATGCGGTAAATGTTGTGCGAATGTTGATTTATCCGCAGAGACCAAGAGCTTGGACCGAGGTGACGGCATTTGCCGTCATCTCAATGTGGAAAATAAACAATGTCGTATCTATGATACGAGACCGGATATTTGTCGAGTAGAACTACAGTATAGAAGGCATTATGCTTCTACTTATACTTGGCAAGCGTTTGTTGATATAAATCTATCAATATGTGAGAGCTTGCCCGATAAGTTGACCTGAAGTGCTCTAAAAGATACATCGACGCTTGTATACATATAATATAATTCAGCGTAATTGTCAGTGTCACATATAATCAGGAATAGCTTGCGTTTTTGATGGCTTTTCTGTCTATGCTGCTCGTGTTTATCAATCTCCTGATGCATCTAGGGCTATTCCTTAAGGATGAAGCATGAATTTTAGTTTTAGGAGCTTATTAACTAGGAAGATAGTGAGTCGGTTAACTGTTCGAGCGCTTTCGTCAACATTAAGTTTCTCTCTTCAAGTGAGTCTACTTTATTACGCATTTCTTCTAATTGGCCCTCCTTCTGACGGCTTTTCGCCTTTAGCAAATCGTAACTTTCGAGCTTTTTATTCAGTAAGTCATTATCTCTTTCTAGCCTTCGAATCTCTCTTTTAAGTGCCGTTCCATCGATAATTGATTCTACAGCTTGACCTAAATTATCTAATCGATATTTCTTTTTAACCTTCTTGAGAAAAGTGTGAGTTTTGTCATCAACATAGACAGTATGCACTTTTCTTGCTCTTTTTTTTCTTCGGCAGTATTGCGCCCAAGATTTCTTCATGTTCGATAGTTTCTCTTTCCTTAAAGCTGGCTCTGGAATTCTAGAAAAGTAGTGCTCAGCTTGCTCTAAGATGTTCTGTTGCCGAGAGGTTGTAAGTATGTCGTCCACGGAAGGAAGACTTTTAGGTATCCCTTTTTTAGTAAAATACTCAGTTACCCATTGGGTCATTTTCTTGTTCTTAAAATTAACCCACTTCTTAAAATTATCGATTTCCTTACTCACTATCTTTCCTTTAACTTGTTTTGCTACATGTAGCTTTACATGTAAATAATATACTGTCAAAAATTATGATATTATAAACTTAATAGGTATTATAAATGAAAAGTGGCGATCGTGATTAGTGTAATTCTCCAGTCCTGGAAAGGGCTTAAGCCTCAGGACAAAGTCGTATACTTACATTGGATTTGGTGTACTAGAGAACAAAGAAATGTGTTCCTATCAATTGCATCTCTGGCGGAAAAGTTAAAAATAAAAGAGTCGACAGTTCGTGGTTCGGTAGCACGCTTATGCATGTGTGATAAGGTAATTTTTAATAATGAGCAGTCATCGTATGCTGTCGTTTGTCCAGCAGGTTTTGATCGCTCTCAGGCGTGCCCTAATGAGAAGTTAGCTTCAATTCTAGCAATACTAGGTATTGGAGGATCCCTAACAGATGAACGTGCTGAAGCGTTGGCGAAGCGACTACTTAAAGTTGTATTGGTTTCTTTAACGGATGAGTTAGGGGTTATTGAAAGTATTAGTTTTTCTCATCTTTCTAAAGTGACCGGAATGACAAGGCAAAGGTTACGCCGTTACATAAACGAGTTAGTAGCTGATAGATTTATTTTGAAGTTTGTCGCTGGTTGTAATGCACCTTACCTATACAAAAAGAGTCATTCGATTTGCATCATAGACCCAACGGTGTTTGGTGGTAGTAGGATTGAGTTAATAGGTTTTAAAGCAGAGAAGATGCTTGGGTGTGAGCCTAATCAGCGGATAAGGAGTCGAATAGCACAAGGCCAAAGAGGATGGAATCTTTTGTCGAATGAGATAATTAGACATAACCTTTTAGGCAGGCTGAACCACTTTTTTGACGAACTAGTATCACAAAATATTCGAGACAAATTAACGATAGACTACCACGCTTGTAGTCGAGATATTATTGCTTTGACGAACTTGGAGGAGGTAAATAACGATCTTCATAAGATATGGCTTAGGGATATTGATCATTTCTCTGATTTTTTCTTAAGTATCGTTCGTGAGCAGATCACAAAAAGCAAGTCAAAGGGCCCCTTCGATATCTATTTCGTTAGAACAGAAACCTCTTGTTATGTGCTGTCAAATATAGGTAATGCATACTCAGGTGAGCTCAGCGTGATTGATAGTGATTCTGCTGTCTTTCAGCCTGGTTCGGATGAAGATGCTTGGGTAATTAAAGGCGTTTTTTTGTACGATTAATCGTTCATAAATCGCTTTGATGTTATTGATAAGTTCCGAGCAGTTTTACGTTTAGTTATGTTAGGCAAAGCTTTGTCGCTAAAGGTTAGTCGAGAAGTAATTGTCAATAGGAAATGACAGATACAGTAATATACGCTTTAAAGGGTTAATTAACGTTACTACACCTACCCCTAAGTAGGTGATGGAATATGAGGTAAAAAATTATATGAGTAGGGATACCTGTGAACACATCCAGCAGGTACTTACTCATGAAAGAATCAACATACAACGGATTACTTATTCTAGGCACTCTTAAAGATAATGAAGAAGGTTATTTAGAGCAGTTAATCGAAACAATGAACTACTCTATCGAAGAGTACCCTAGAACCTATGCGATACGAGTCGACTTGCGACTACCGTCTCATGGCTTTCTTGATGATCTTACTCGCGATGAAGCTGTGAGCTATAACATTCGTCGTACAAAGCTAATGTCGCGGTTCAAAGATTCATTAAGTGAAAAGATTAAAGCTCAAGGAATACGAAGGAAAAGAATGGGCAAGAGGGCAGCTCAGTGCAAAGTGAGATACGCATGGGCTAGAGAGCAGGACACATCAATGCATGAGCATTATCACCTTGTTCTGCTTTTCAATAAAGACCGCTTTTTCACAATTGGTCGCTATAAACAAAGAGATTCTTTGGCAAACCTTATTATTGGTGCATGGAGAAGCGCTTTAGGGTGTAGTGAGGAACAGGCTTTAGGTTTGGTCCATTTTCCGATTAACCATAGTTACTATATCGAAAAAAATAGTGAATACTTTGCCGAGCAATATTCGGAGCTGTTTTATCGTATTAGCTATCTAGCTAAGAAGAGAACTAAGCGCTATGGTGAGGGGCATCGTTGCTTTGGCTGTAGCACTAGGTAACCTCGACTAAGGGGTTAAAAAAAAGGGGAGAGAATCCCCTTATCCTTTATGACGATGCCTTAAGTCCCATACGCCCCACTGACTCGCTTGAATATGCGCACGAGCGTCACGTTTAAGCTGAGTCAATGTGAAGGTGTTTGAGAAGATGTCACCACTTAGACAGTAGCTACAGAACTGATGACAGTTTTCATTTAACAGAGAATAGTCTGTTTGCACACCTAGCATGGCTTCTGCAATTTGAGCGGTAAACTCGCTGCCAATGGAATGGCCGTGAGCATTGCAACTCACGTAAATGGAAAGGGCTGTGGTATCTGCTAGGAATTGATGAATTGATACGGCTTCGATAAGACCTTTGCCATTACGGTGGATGATACGTCCATTTCCCACGTAGACACCCGAATGCTCAGCAGTACCAAATGCGAGATCGCAATATACAATGCTACCTCTGATTGGTTGATTGGTTTTCCAGAATAAGTTTTGGATTAAACTTTTCGATAAACTGCCAACTAGAAAGCTTCCTATTGCGTGATATGGGTTCATGTTATTTGCTCTCAAATGTAATAATTGCGAAACTCAAAAAGGCTCTGAGCTTAATGTTTATAAGGGATTGGCGGTCCCGCCCCCTCACTAAATGACCCGGTTTAAAGTTCAAGAGAAACAAAGTCTTTATCGACTTCATCTTGAGTGATACCGATATAGCGAAGGGTGACGCCCTCAGATGTGTGACGAAGCATTTTCATGACACGGGCTATATCCTTTGTAGATTGGTAAAGAAAGTAGCCTCGTGTCTTTCTCATCGAATGAGTACCTAAAGCGATATCTAGCTCTTGGCCTACTTGTTGAAATGCCATGGACACAGCACGTCGCGTGATTGGCTGCGGTGGTTTGTTTTTCAACTGTTGGCATCGGTGGGATTGAAACAAATAGATGTGGTCGGGATGTTGCTCCCTTAATCTAGCAATATGCTGCTGTGCTTTGGTATTGAGTTGAATGTTTGCCAGCTTGCCGGTTTTGCTTTCACGAATAATAAGTCGGTCACCATGAATGTCTTCAAAGCGGATCGATAACAAATCAGAAATCCGCAGTGCCAGGTTTAATCCGATATGCCACACATCGGCCATTTGCGGATTACAACGAATACTCAATAGATGACCAACCAGGCGTATGGTGTCATTGTCTTTGATTGCTTGGACCTCAGCCATAATCTGCTTCCTTTTTTGTCTGTAGAAGGTTTTTTGGGGAAGCACAGAGCTGACGATATCGAGAACCTTTTGTGCAATAAGGGATTGAAGCTTCCCGTTTTAACAATATGGGAAGCAGGCATCGGCGTAGCTCTATGCGGGTGGTTTTGTTGAATGTTTGGTAAGGGAAGGGGAGTGCTCTGGGGTAGTAAGTGGATTGGCTTTGGTTGTTAGCCACACTTAATCTGAATTTGGTTGTAAGCGTCCATTGCCACATAAGCTAGAAAGTTACTCTCCCACATTTCATATAGCTCGGTTGTTTCTTGTAGGTGCATGCCAAGCCAGCCGCTAAAGCGTGCGAAAGCGACGTTGTTAGCAAAATCAAAAGTCAGGTCGGGAACCAGTTCCGGTGTCACGTCACCCACATAAACGCGGTCCGTTATCTCCCTAATGGCTATATGGCTGTCTTTAATATCGATGGTGATAGAGACAGGATGAAACCCGCCTTCTTTCGGGTGGTAACTAGTGTCCTTAAAACGGATAGTCAGCCGCCCTCGGTAATTAACATCATGAATAGAGCGTTTGATTAAGTCTTTGAGTTGGAGTGAAGGCTTGGCTCGCTTGCATGCGAACATAGCCAGGTTAGCAGCTTGATTCATAGTGACCTCTTTGAGAGAAATGGAGATTAGCGAATGGGGGTAATGTCGATTGAGATTGCAGAGTGTGCGATGAGCGATCGAGTGACTGCTGTAAGCCAACTGGCGAGTAAGGTTTGTACTTCTGGCCTTTGTAAGCTGCACTGCTTGATTTCAGGGTGATAGAACCAACAACCCGCGAAGTTGAAATACAGCGATAACTCTTTTTGTGGCGTACCTGTGACGACAACATCAAAGGTTGCGATAAAGCGAAGCTGCCAGGGCGAATCACTGGATGTGCGTTCTAATTGAATTTCAATGGGCTGAAATCGTTGGTCAGTCTCTTGAGAGCGTATGTTTAACGCTAATCGTTCAACTGTATTAGGAATGGTGCTGTCCAATAGCAGGGCATCAAGAAAGCAATGCATTGGAGTAACGAGCTCATCATTAAGCCCGGAAACAATAAACTCACTCATATCAATCCTTTTTCAGCAAATGAGACACAGTCTTCACCAACAACGATGTGGTCTAAAACACGGATATCCACGAGCTTTAGAGCGTCGATAAGTCGCTGAGTAATGCGTTTGTCGGCTTGGCTAGGCTCAGCAATGCCGGAAGGGTGGTTGTGGGCAAAAATCACCGCGGCAGCGTTGTGGTTTAGTGCTGTCTTCAATACTTCACGGGGATAAATCGAAGCGGCGTCAATCGTGCCAAAGAACAACTCTTCGAAACTGATCAATTGATGTTGATTATCAAGAAACATCACGGCAAACACTTCGCGGTCATGAGCTCCTAATTTGAGCTTTAAATACTCTTTGACATTGGTTGGGTTAGTGAACGTGCCTTCACGTTTGTATTTCGTAGCCAGTGCTTCGGCTGCACGCTCTAGCAGTTCATTGAGTTCTGAAGTCTCAAAGGGGTAGTCATGGTCAGTCTTTTGGGTACGCATAAGGGCTCCTTGGGGTATCTGTTTGGTTCTGCGTACTGATGAAATATATCTGAAAGGGTTTTAAATCAGGCTTGTTAGGAATTGGAGGATAGAAAGCAAGCGTGCCCAGAGACAGGTAAAAAATAACTGACTTGCAGTTGTTATGTAGGAATCGCTGTAAAGCAAGTTATTAACAATCAAGCCAAATCAAAGAATGTATCGGCTTATTAGTCTCTGGAGAGTATGACAATGAAGACAGAAATTTATGTAGAAGCGGCCATGGTGAGAAAGCAAAGAGGTCGTCTTGTTGGCGGTGTTGGCTTAATCGTGATCGATGATGATGCGTGCATTGAACATGAAGATTGGGAGTATTTTGACTATGTCGCAGACCAAACTTACCTAGAGCTGTCAGCGCTTGCTTTTGGGTTAAAGCATGCGAGAGATGGCGATATTATCTATTCAAGCAGCGATTATTGCGTCAAAGGCTTTAATGAGTGGTTAGATGGCTGGAAGCGACGAGATTGGCGTAAAGCAAATAAAGAATCGATAGCTAATGCAGAGCTCTGGCGGCTGGTGGATGAAAGAAGCGCGGAGAAGCGTGTTGAGGTGAGAAAAGTCGCTGCCTGTTCAGCAGGAAAAGATGCAGCTTATAGATACGCTCTCCTGGCGACGAAACGTCAGTTGTAAGGACAATGAATCACTTGCTGGTAGTTCCAGCAAGTGATTCATCTTTGTGTGTTGCTCTTTACAGGAACTATTAGCTGTAGCCTTAGAGTAGGCGAGTAGGAAAAGTAAAAAATAACGTAGCGGCCTTTGTTATGAGTTGAACTACATAACAAGGTTTTAAAATGTTGAATTTTCTTAATTTAGAGCAAGTGGAAACCAAAACAACACTATGCAAAAGCTCCATCTATAAGCTAATGAAAAATGGGGAGTTTCCAAAAAACTTCACCGTATTAGGTAAACGTAAGGCCTGGAATGAAAAGGAGGTTGAAGATTGGATGATGAGTAAGTTAGGTGCTGTTAAAGAATAATAACTAGTAAGTAGTTGAGGTGCTAAGATCTTAACTACTTTCTTTTCTGAGACCTACGGTTCCATAGTAAAAGAGATAAAAGCAGGCTGCTTAATATTTTTTAGGGACAAAATACGTGATAATGTAAGACCTAATAAATTTAATTAGGTTGGGTATGTGGTATTCCTTGCTATCAGTATAGATAGCTCGAAGGTTGATTAAATGTGATGAAGAAGAGTAAAGGGTGAAGTCTCGTCTCAAATTTCAATCGGTTTTTGAGAGATAACGATCTGAATGATAAGAAAAAATGTCAAGATTAAGGCGGAGGTAGAATTAAATACATTACCTCAAGCTACCAGGGAGCGTATAGCGCACATTGATTTCACTTTGTTATTCAAAGGTGAAGCTGTACGAGCTGATTTGGTTGGGCGATTCGGTATCGCACCAACCCAAGCAACCAAAGATTTCACCCTGTATCGAGAACTTGCACCGGGTAATATTAAGTATGACCAAAAGCTCAAGTTGCATAAACGTGGTGAATCTTTTGAACCCTTGTTTGATTATGACGTAGTGAGAACATTAGCCACAATCAGTCAAGGATATGGTGATGGTTTTACCGGGAAGATAAAACCCACACTTGCTTGTGAAGCCCATTATCACGTGAACAAGCCAAGTTTATCGTTAGTGGCAAAAGTCACCGAGGCCATATACAAACGTAAAGCTCTTAGTATTACTTACATGTCTCTATCAAGCGGTGAAACAAAGCGTGAAATTGTCCCGCATACACTGGTGGACAATGGTTTACGTTGGCATGTCCGTGGTTTTGACCGCATGCAGTGTGAATTCAGAGATTTTGTACTGACTAGGATTAAAGATGCTGAAGTGCTTGATAGCTCAGTCCTTTCTGAATCTGAACTCGAAACACAAGATCGGCAATGGAACTTTTTTGTAGAGCTAGAATTAGTACCTCACCCGAAAATAGAACACGGTGAAGCGATTGAGCTGGACTATGGTATGGTCAATGGAGTAATGAAAATTGAAGTTAGAGCGGCAACAGCTGGCTATTTACTAAGGCGATGGAATGTTGACTGTTCGCAAAATCATTCATTAAAAGGGCTCGAATATCAACTGTGGCTAAAAAACAAGAAAGCATTGTGTGGAGTACCAAGCTTAGCTTTGGCACCGAGTTATGAGGAAGATGAATGAACAATATCACGCCGTATCATGCAAAATATTTTGCTCATGAGCTTTCTATTCTTCATGCCAACAACGGTGTTGATAGATTGTCGCAGTCGCTGTTTGATGCAAGTGTCGATCTAAACCCACACCAAATTGAAGCGGCGCTTTTCGCCATTGAAAACCCGCTAAGCAAAGGTGTGGTGCTTGCTGATGAAGTAGGTCTGGGCAAAACGATTGAGGCGGGGTTGGTACTTTGTCAGTACTGGGCTGAACGTAAACGACAGCTGTTGATTATTTGCCCAGCGTCTTTGAGACGTCAGTGGGCCAGTGAGTTGTCAGAGAAGTTTAACCTACCATCGCAAGTAATTGATGCGAAAACTTATAACCAGTTTCAAAAAGATGGCATATATAACCCACTGAATAACAGGCAAATCATCATTATGTCTTACCATTATGCAGCAAGGTTAGAAGACAAGCTGGTCGCAGAAATGTGGGACTTAGTTGTTATTGATGAAGCCCATAAACTAAGAAATGCTCACCGTGAAAGCAACAAAATGGGGCAGGTTCTCAAACGTGCTTTAGATGGTCGAAAGAAGCTGTTATTGACCGCAACACCGTTACAGAACTCTTTGATGGAGCTCTATGGAATGTCGACTCTGATCGACGAGCATGCTTTCGGCGATCCAAAAGCGTTTCGCAAGCAGTTCATGCAAGCAGATAGCGATACTTTGGAGTTAAAAGAGCGTTTGGCTGGTTTTGTAAAACGTACACTGCGCAAGAATGTGCTCGAGTACATCAAATACACAGAACGTAAAGCGATCACTATTCCTTTTTATCCTAGCGAACAAGAACAAGAGCTATATGATCGTGTGCAGTTATTGCTAGAACGAGAAGATAGTTATGCCTTACCCAAAAGGCACAGGCACTTAACAGGCTTGATATTAAGAAAGCTCTTGTCTTCGAGTACAAAGGCCGTGCTGAACAACTTGCAGATCCTTAAGTACCGTTTGGAAAAGCTAGCTCAAAATGGAGCTAATGAAAGTGAAATAGACATTGTTCAGCAGATTATTACGGATGATGATCTAGAAGATGACTTTGTTGATGAGTTTGAAAGCGCACCTGAAGAACAAGAAGGTAAAAAAATAGATCTAAAGGCCCTACAGGCTGAAATTGTAGAGTTGGAGCTACTGATTGCTAAAGCGGAGCGAATCAGCGTAGATACCAAGTCTAAAGAGTTACTGGTTGGTTTGGAAAAAGGCTTCGCGCAACTACAAGAAATGGGGGCTGCCAAGAAAGTTATTATCTTTACTGAATCAATGCGCACTCAGCAGTATCTAGCTCAGTTTTTAGAAAATAACGGCTACGCCAATAAGGTTGTCACTTTCAGTGGTACTAATAACACCCCGCAAGCTAACAAGATTTATCAACAGTGGCGTGAGGAGTATCAAGGCTCCTCACACATTACAGGGTCTGCACAAATCGATAAACGCTCAGCGCTTATCGATCATTTTAAAGACCATGCTGAAATTATGATTGCGACGGAAGCAGCAGCAGAAGGCGTTAACCTTCAGTTCTGTTCGCTACTGATAAATTATGATCTGCCTTGGAACCCTCAACGTGTCGAACAGCGGATTGGCCGCTGTCATCGCTACGGGCAAAAGTTTGATGTTGTTGTAGTTAACTTCCTTAATCGACGAAACCAGGCAGATCAGCGGGTGCTCGAGCTGTTGACAGAAAAGTTTAATCTTTTTGACGGTGTGTTTGGAGCCTCGGACAGTGTGATTGGCAGTATCGAAAGCGGGGTTGATTTCGAAAAACGCATTCAATCGATTTACGAGTCTTGCCGTACGCCAGACGAGATTGAAGCGGCGTTCTCTTCGCTGCAAAAGGAGTTAGAGGACGAAATTAATAACAAAATGCAAAAGACACAAGCGCAGCTACTTGAGCATTTTGATGAAGATATTCATGACATCCTAAAAATCAAACTGGATGAGGCCAAAGAGCGTTTGGATAAGGTTGGCCGCTGGTTTTGGGCCGTTACTCACCAACAACTAAAAGAGCAAGCGCTCTTTGACCATGACAACTACCGTTTTACACTTCAAAAGTCAGTCAATCAGATGCCTGTAGGCCAATATCAGTTGCTCAGAAAAGCGGGAAAAGGAGACAGTGAACTTCAGGTTCAGGACCATCACAGTTTCGCGTACAGGATCAACCATCCCTTGGGTGAATATGTTATTGATGCCGCTAAATCTCAGGAAACCAGTAATACAGAGCTCGTTTTTGATTGCACCAATCATGCGGCCAAAGTTTCTGTCGCTGAAAAACTGAAGGGGCAGTCGGGGTGGTTAACTTTAAATGTGCTGGCTGTCGATGCATTCAATCGCCAAGAGTTTTTGTTGTTTACCGCACGAACTGACAGTGGGCGGCTTGTAGACAGTGAGGCTTGCAAGAGGCTGTTTAGCATTGGTGCAACCGTAAACAATACCTTTTTTGATGCTGAGGTTCATACTTTACCCGTTGACTTGGTTGAACAAAAAAACAGGCAGGTTGAGGCCAAGCTTGCAGAAGTGATGGACCAAAACAATGCGTTATTCGAAGTAGAGCGGGAAAAGTTGGAAAAGTGGGCAGAAGATAAAATGTTCGCAGCTGAAGAAGCATTACGAGATACCAAAGCACAGATCAAGTCGGTTAAACGAGAATCAAGATATGCGTTAACGGTGGAAGAGCAAAAGCTAAACCAAGAAAAACTGCAAAAACTCGAACGACAGCAAAAGCGTCAGCGTATGGAAATCTTCGATGTAGAAGATGAGATTGCTGATAAGCGCGACGAAATGATAGCAGCTCTTGAAGCGCGTATGAAACAAAAGACAGAAGTAACCGAATTATTCACCATTCGTTGGCAAGTGATTTAATAAATTTAAAGAGAAAACAATGAGTAAGTACAACGAGCTAGTTAAAAAGCTAAAAGAGATTTTTCAGATTGACCGTCCGGAACTAGATTTTGGTATCTATCGTATCCTTAATGCTCGTGCAGACGAGATAAACGATTACCTAGATAATAAGCTCAAATCCAAAATTCAGTCTGCACTGGCTGATGCTGGCAATGCGAATAAGGCTGATCTTGAGCAGCAGTTGCAAGCAGCGATTAAGGCCGCAACGGACGCAGGATTTGAACCAGATCAAAGCCCTAAAGTGCAAGAATTGAAGGTTCAATTAGTGGCAGCGGCTTCAGGGGCCAGCGAGCATGAAAACGCTGTGTTCTCTCATCTGTTAACCTTTTTTTCTCGCTACTATGATAACGGCGACTTTATCAGCAAGCGTCGTTACAAAGGTGACACCTATGCGATCCCCTATGCTGGCGAAGAAGTCATGCTGCATTGGGCGAATAAAGATCAATATTACATCAAAAGTGGTGAGAACTTCGCCAACTATTCATTCAAGTTGGATGATGGTCGTAAGGTAAGCTTTAAGTTGCTTGCCGCAGATACAGCCAAAGACAATCGCAAAGATAACGATGCAGATCGCCGCTTTGTTCTGATTGAGCCGCATACCCGCACTAAACTCGATGATAATGGTGAAGAATACGAACAAGCCTATCAACCCGTGGAAGTTGTAAAAATAACGGAGTTAGTCGACGGTGAAAGCATTGAGAAAGAAGAGCTAGTTATTCACTTCGAATACAAGGCAATGAAAAAAGGCACTAAGCAAGATGCATTGGTACAAGCAGCTATTTCCAGCATTCTGTCAGATCAAGTTGTCCAAAAGCATTGGGTCGAATTAGCTAAGCGTGCACCCACTGAGAAGAACCCGAGCCGTACTGAACTTGAACGTCATCTTACGACTTATACTCAGCGCAATACCTCAGATTACTTTATTCATAAAGATCTCAGTGGCTTCTTAACTAATGAACTTGATTTCTACATCAAGAATGAAGTTATGAATTTGGATAATGTTCAAAATGCAGAAGTCTTCGCAAGTATCGAAAAGCAGTTGCGAATGATTCAGTGTTTACGCGCGGTTGCCAGAGACCTGATCACGTTTCTAGCTCAATTGGAAAACTTCCAAAGAAAACTTTGGAATAAAAAGAAATTTGTGGCTTCTACAAACTATTTGGTTTCTTTTTGTCTTTTGAATGAAGACTTAAAAAAACATGTCATATCATGTGAAGCCCAATGGAACGAATGGAAAAAATTAGGCCTTATTGACTCAAAAGCTACGAAGGATAATTTAATAGACACTGATTGGTTAGTAGTTGACACAAGCCTATTTAGTGAAGATTTCAAGGCTAAGCTAGTTAGTTCAGTTGACAATATTGATGATTTTTTAGATGGGACACTGGTGAATTCTGACAATTATCAAGCTTTGAACCTGCTCAAAAATAAATATAGAGAGAAGGTCGACCTTATCTATATTGATCCGCCATATAATACAAACTCTACGCCGATCTTGTATAAGAACGAATATAAAAGGTCATCTTGGGCTAGTTTAATGGCTAATCGCTTAGAGCTATCTATGTGTTTACTGTCTAAAGATGGTGTAAAAGCAGTAGCCATTGATGACTCGGAAGTAACTAACTTATCAAAAATCATGGAATCTTTGAGTAATGAACATCGTTTGACACGCGTAACAGTTGTCCACAACCCTAAGGGATCAATTACGAAAGATTTTAATAGAACGCATGAGTATTGCCTTTTCTTGACAAATGAAAATGATAAAGAGGCTATCGGGCGGACGCTAGAAAAAAATGATAAACCAAGAAAGATGAGACGTTGGGGAGAAAATTCACTTAGAACTGAACGTCGTTTATCTTTCTATCCTATCTATATTTGCGATGGGAAGGTAGTAAGAGTTGGAGATGTTCCAAGCGATGACTTCCACCCTGCTGGTAAAAATGTTTTTCAAGAAGATGGCTTAATCGAGGTCTGGCCGATAGACCAAAATGGAATAGAGCGACGATGGAATTTTGGATTAGATTCGATCGAAAAGAATTTGGACCGAATAGCCGTTATTGAAAAAAATGGCGAGTACGATCTATTTTTAACACATGAGCAATCTGTACCAAAGACTGTATGGTCTGGCGGAGAGTATGATGCCGGTAAATGGGGGAACTCTCTGCTTATAAGCATGCTTGGTGAAAAAAGGTTTGATTTCCCTAAATCCATAAATCTTGTAAAGCGTTGTATAGATATAACAACGCAGAATAAAAAAACACCTCTGATAGTTGATTATTTTGCGGGCTCGGGGACTACGGGGCATGCAGTTATAGAGCATAATTATTCCAATCTAGATAATGATAAATCGGCTAGTTTCGTCGTTGTAGAACAAGGCCAGTACTTCGATACAGTCACAAAGCCTAGAATCGTTAAAGCAGCATATTCGAATAATTGGAAAAGTGGTAGAGCAATAACACCAAGGAAGGGGCTTAAATTCTTTGCCAAAGTTCTAAAGCTAGAATCCTATGAAGATACCCTTAATAACATTGCGTTGGTTAAGAAGCAATCTAATACAGACTTATTTAGTATGTTAGATGAAGACGCAAAAACTGATTATCTGATTAACTACATGCTTGACGTTGAAAGTAAGGAATCATTGGTAAATTTAAAGTCTTTCCAAAGACCTTTTGACTACAAAATGGATATTACGACGGACTCTGCTGGTGCAACAGAGCGAAAAACGATCGATCTGGTTGAAACATTTAATTACTTACTTGGTCTGCATGTAAAATCAATTGAATCCAATATTGAGCGCGGCTATGTGCGTATTGAGGGTACTTTGCCTACTGGCGAGCGCACCCTCGTTCTATGGCGTGATTGCGACAAAATTGGTTACGACAAGCTGAATGACTACGCAAACCGTTTTGATCTTTATGCCAAAGAACAAACCTTTGATGTTATCTATATCAACGGTGATCATAACGTTCAAACCGCATTTACTGTTGAAGGTGAAGATGGTGAAATCGTTCGAAGCTTAAAACTGCGCCAAATTGAACCTGAGTTCTTAAGCCTTATGTTTGCTGAGGAGGCTTAAGCATGGTCAAAAAATCGTCTACTGGTAAAGCTGTTAAGAAAAAGAGCAACAGTAAACTGAGCTTTCACAAACAACTGGTACTCAATCGTTTTATGTTTCGTTTTTTTAAAGACGGGACATTGCAAGGTTTGAAGCTCCGTTTAGGCGAAGACCGTTTTGAGGGTATTCATGATGATGGACAAAGCTTATTTTTCCATGAGCTGAGTAACTATCTGTTTGAAGTGGATTTAGTTGACCTTGATGAACTGCGCCGCTATGACTTGAACATTGTTAAACACTGGCTGCAGATCACCGAGCACCGCAACCGTAAAGAAGAAACAGTACTGAATATGAAGTACTTTCAGTACTTGTCTTTACTGTTCACGGAGATCTACCTCGACTGGCACTTTAACCGAAAGCAAGAGCTGCTTGATGGCTTGAATCGCGAGCTTGATGCTTACAATGTTGAGAACAGTAAAACAGCACAAGACAGAGCGAATCAATTTAGAAATTATATATTAGATGATTTGAATAAGCTGGCGTTTTGGAATGCGACCGGTTCGGGTAAGACGTTGCTGCTGCACGTTAATATTCTGCAATATCTGCATTATTTCCAAAACGGCAATAGCAGCCATTACCCAGACAAGATCATTCTACTGACTCCAGATGAGCGCTTGTCACAGCAGCACATGAATGAGCTGTATGACTCAGGTTTCTCGCATATTCAGTTGTTCGATAAAAGTAAGCCAACTCCATTTCGAGGCACAATTGAAGTTATTGATATCAATAAATTGGCTGATGAAATGGGAGATAAAACGGTAGCTGTTGAGGCCTTTGAAGGCAAAAACCTGGTGCTGATTGATGAAGGCCATAAAGGTACAGGGACTGCTGCTGGTGCATGGATGCGTCGTCGAGATAAATTGACGCGAGATGGCTTTGCGTTTGAGTACTCCGCGACTTTTGGTCAGGCGGTATCAGATGGAAAGACCGTCGAGGCAATCGAAACGGATCTTAAAAAGAAAAAAGCAAAAATGTTGTTTGAAACCACAGCATTGGGGAAATTAACAGAAGAACAGTTAGCACAACTTGAACTAGACAGTGAGGCCAAGCGTGACGCCCGTATTCAAGCAACGCGAGAGGTCTACGGCAAGTCTATTTTGTTTGATTACTCTTACAAGTTTTTCTACGAGGATGGTTACGGTAAAGAGTCTCTGATCCTTAACCTTAACCCTGAGCAAGATAAGCAAGATGAGCGGCGCTATGAGTACTTCACGGCATGTTTGCTTAGCTTCTATCAGCAGCAGTACTTGTTCAACAAAAATAAAGACCAGCTAGCAGAGTTCAACATTGAGAAACCACTTTGGGTCTTTGTGGGGAATACTGTTGGTGGTGAAGACTCCGATATTCACGCAGTTTTACGCTTTTTAGCCTGGTTCTTAAACCATGAAGCACAAGCGAAAGCTTGGATAAAAGACTTGGTGGATAACAAAGCTAGAATTCTAGATACCAAAGGTAGAAATATTTTTGAGAAGCGCTTCACCGCTTTGATGCATGACGCCGAAGGTATTTATGTCGATATTCTTGCAAAGCTTTTCAATACGACGCATTCAGGTCAGCGTCTCCGAGTGTTGAACCTTATTGGCAGTAAAGGTGAATTGGCACTTCAGGTTGGTGAGGCTGAACCCTTTGGTTTGATCAATATTGGCGATTCACCGTCGCTCTACAAGATGTGTGAAGAGGACACCACCTTTGATTATCAAAGGGATGATTTTGCGAGATCACTCTTTCATACCTTGAACGACAAAGACTCGAAACTGCATATTTTGATTGGTTCGCGTAAGTTTACCGAAGGTTGGAGTAGCTGGCGTGTATCGACCATGGGGCTCTTGAATATGGGCCGTGGTGAAGGTTCGCAGATTATCCAGTTATTTGGCCGTGGTGTACGTCTTAAAGGGCGAGATTACTCGCTAAAACGAAGTACACCGGCTCAAAGGCCAAAAAGGATTCACCTTGATAAGCTAGAAACCTTGAACATTTTTGGTGTTCGTGCAGATTACATGGCGACGTTTAAACAATACCTTGAAGATGAAGGTATTACACCAAGCGATGAAATATTAGAACTCAATTTTGAGACTCGTCCAAACTTGCCCGCCACTAAGCTTAAGACGCTTAAGTTAAAAGATGGCTATAAGGACAACCAAAAGCATGGTTTTAAGAGAGTTCACTACCCAGAATTGTACCAAGTCCCAGCCGAGTTTGAGGGTAAAATTAAACTGCCTCATGTGAAGTTGGACCTTTACCCAAAACTTGAATCTATTGATACAAGTAGGAAAGGCGATAACACGCCTGTTAACGTACGTTATGAAGGTAAACTCGACTATAAGGTTATCGCTGCATTTGACTTTGATCGCTTATATCTTGCTGTTCAGGACTATAAGTTGCAACGAGGTTGGTCAAACTTACGCATTGATAAGCAACGCTTGATGGATTTTTGTCTGGGCAAAACAGATTTTTCTAACAAGTGGTACACTCTGCTAATTCCTAAGTCAGAGTTAGACGTTAAGCAATTTTCTGATGTTTCGAAACAAGAAGATATCATGCTGCGTTTGTTACTTGACTACACTGTTCGTTTTTACCAAGCATTGAAGAATGCTTATGAAGGCCAATTCTATCAAGTAACTCAAGTTCAAGAAGACGACCCTGGTATGATCGGAATGTACCATTTCGAGATTGAGGAGTCTGATGAAGGGATGGATTATGCGGAGCGACTTGAGCAGTTACAAGAGATTGTAACTCGCGGAGATATCGGTAAAGCAAAAGAATGGACTGCTCCCGGAATGGTGGCGGTGTCATTCGATAAACACCTTTACTATCCATTACTTTCTGTAGAAAAAGACGCTGATTTGCCTTTAAAAATGCGCCCGACAGCTTTTGATGCCCCAAGTGAGGTGGCCTTCGTTCGAGACTTAGAGCGATTTATTGAAACGCCAAAAGGCCAAGAGATTATTGGTGACAAGAGTTTATACTTATTACGCAATGCTGATACAAAATCGAAAGGATTAGGCTTTGCGACAGCGGGTAACTTCTATCCAGATTTCTTACTATGGTTAGTGGACGATAAGACGGGCAAGCAGTGGTTAAGCCTCGTAGATCCAAAAGGTATCCGAAATCTTAATTTAGATGATGCGAAGTTTGGTCTTTATCAAGAAATAAAAACTCTCGAGCGTAAACTTGATGATAATGCGTTATCTCTTAGTGCGTTTATCTTATCAGATACGCATTTTGACGATCTAATAAATATTTCAGAGGATAAAAAAGATCTTGAGAATCGGAATATTCTATTCATGGAAGATGGTGGAAGCCTATATCTAGAGAAGGTTTTTTCAAAAATGCTAGAAGTTGACTGATTCCACAAAATGATAGATTCAGGAAAAAACCGATTGATTTCAATCGGTTTTTTTGACCCCATCGGTTAAAAAGGGGTGAGCGATGGAAAACTACAGAGAATCATTTAGCTTATACAGACAGCTGGTTAGTTTTGGAAACGGTAGACAAGGGCTGTTGGGGATAGTAGGGCAGCCTCATGATACCCAGTTTTACCCCGACCAAAAGTCAGGGGGGTATTACAAACAACTGTTTATTGATCAGGTAGGAATTCTTGACAATAAAAAGCTAAGAAACCCACCAAATGATGCCACATGTCAAAACTGTAAAGGACATTTTCTAGGGAATAGACCTAAGATAGACCATCAAAATGACTTAAAGATTGGGACGTATTTAGAGCAACATTTCATGCAATTTATGAATGAGCAATTTAATTTAAGAAGTTGGCCTTTTGTCTGCGAGCGTGCCGACACTGAAAGATTGAATATGCCTGACTTTAAAATAACAGATACAGAAACAGGAAGTATTGTTCTTTACTTTGAGTTCAAATGTATCTTTAAGCCTTTCATCATGGTTGGCAGAAAAATAGATAATACACACTGCTACAGCCATTCAATGACATTGGATGGCGATGATAAACTTAACAAACAAAAGCAGTTAGTTTACCACAATGGCATAAAGGATAAGACAGTTTACATCTATTGGTATGATATACCATGTGTGAAAGGCGTATTTTGGCAGTTTTGCGACTATGTTTTTGACTATAGAGCTAGAGCCGAAACTTACTCTAGAGTTAGGCAAGATGGTGACTACAGAAGCGGAAGGCAAGTTGGTCATGTAGATAAGATATATCTACCTCTGCATCAAATGAAACACTTTCAGGAGTTGCTCTTTTATCTTGAGAAGAACTTATGTGTAAGTCATAGGTAGTGTTTAGAAATTTGTGTCATTTCAGTAGAATACTCAAAACAGGATTCACACATGACCAACGAATTCGATTTAGCACAAGCCATTAAAGCACTTCAGTCCGGACAAGACCTAACTGGTAAAGATGGCTTTTTAACTCCGCTCATTAAACAGATCACCGAAGCAGCCTTGAAGGCCGAGCTTCAACAACACCTAAAAAATGATGAGCAACCAAACAGAAAGAATGGCTCCAGCAAGAAAACGATTAAGTCTTCTGTAGGCTCATTTGAACTGGATACCCCACGTGACCGCTCTGGGTCGTTTGAGCCGCAATTAGTTAAGAAAAACCAGACCAAACTGACTGATGAGATCGACCATAAGATCTTATCTATGTTCTCGCTCGGTATGAGCTATCTTGATATCCGTGGACATGTGGAAGACATATACGGTATTGATGTATCAGAAGCCACCATTACGAGCATTACAGACAGTTTGATAGCAGAGCTGAAAGAGTGGCAACAACGTCCGCTCGATGCTCTCTATCCGTTTGTCTGGCTTGATGCCATCCACTATAAAATCAAAGAAGACGGACGCTATGTCAGCAAAGCGATATACACGATCTTAGGGTTAAACATTGAAGGTAAAAAGGAACTGCTTGGTCTATACCTATCAGAGTCTGAAGGGGCAAATTATTGGCTCTCCGTGCTAACGGATCTGTATAACCGTGGTGTTGAGGATATCTTGATTGCCTGTGTAGATGGACTGATCGGCTTCCCAGAAGCTATAGCAACCATTTATCCTGATACCGAGATTCAGCAGTGTCATCGCTCATCCGATCCGAAATTCCATGAAGTAGGTGGCCACTAAGCACCAAAAAGAGTTCATGGCAGATCTGAAGCCAGTCTGCAGAGCAGTCAGTAAAGAAGCCGCAGAAATGGAACTCGAACGCTTAGAATCAAAATGGGAGCAACAGTCCCGATGGTGTTACGTTCTTGGAGTAATAAGTGGGAAAATCTATCGGTTTTTTTCAAATACCCTGCTTATGTACGCGAAGCTATTTACACAACCAATGCTATTGAAGCGTTGCACCGCCAGTTCCGCAAACTGACCAAAACCAACGGTGTGTTCCCGAACGAAAATAGCTTGCTAAAGCTGCTGTACGCTGGGATATTGAACGCCCTCAAGTCACTCTTTGTTTTAGTTCTAGGGATGATTGTAAGACCAAAGACCACCTACACATAATTTTTTCTATTTCCAGTGAGTAGGAATCTCTATATCAAAGCTCTTAGCAACATATTGAAGCATCGTGATGATTTCGTGGTGCTTTTTTTCGTCATAGGGTTGACCATTTTGCTTTTGATGTACAATCATTTTGAGAGCTGTGAGATTAAACATATCTAGTTTGTAGAAGTTTCCCCAGCTAGGTATACCAAATAGGTTATAGATAACTTCGGTACTGTCACGTTCACTAGCCAGGCGTTTTGGCTCATCGATTTTGGCAAGTGCTGCTTCGCCTTCTTCTTTTGTATAGTAGGTGTTTAGTTGTTTCATTAAGTACCCATTTAAGCAATAATTTTAGATATCGATAGAGCTAATTTATCTAGTGCTTCTCTCCGCTCTTCAAAATAATCATGTCGGTCATAAATCCCTTCAACACCTTTTAACTTGTGATTCAAGCACCTCTCGGCCACATGGCCGGAGGTGCCTTGTTGTGCCAATAGGGTTCGGCACGTACGGCGTAGGTCATGAACAGTAAAGTGAGGCATATCCCCCATAAGATTCGGCGGCTGTTTCTTTTTACCAGGTTCATGCCCGAATAGTTTGGTAATCGCACGATTAAGCGTATCTGGCCCCATATGTGGATTTTTACTGGATCGACGACTAGGGAATACATACTCAGAGCCTAAGCTTCTCACTTTCAGTTCTTCAAGCCATTCTAATACTGGTGTAGCTAAAGGGATAGTAAGAGCGACATTGGTTTTGCTGCGTTCTTTTGGGAGTTCCCACACTGCTTTTTCTAAATCAAACTCTTCCCATTTGGATTCGCACAGCTCGGATTTACGCACACCTAAGCACACTAGTAAGGCGCATGCTAAATAGTTGTCACGGGTAAAGCTCATCGGGTTTTGTTTAGCGGTATTAAAAAACTGCTTGAGCTCTTCGGTAGTTAAGGCTCTATCTCTGCTCTTTTCCACACCGCCAGCATCCCGAACCGTAAATGCAGAAGCAGGATTACCTTGCATGAGGTCGAGCTTCATTCCATGGTTGAACAGTTGTTTACAATAGTTAAGGGCGTCATTCGCAATTGCGGGTTTTCCAGCAGCAATAATGGCATTAATAGTGGTACGAATATCACGAGCGTTGACTTGCTCGAGCGGGATATCGCCGATATGAGGGGCAATATCTTTTAAGAAGACACGTTTCGGAATGTTAGGGTGCTTTAAACGTTTTTCTAGGGATGGATACCAGTCTGAAAACAAGTCGTTAACGGTTTTAATTTTTTCTTGCTCTGCGCGCTTGCGTTGTATGAGCGGATCAAACCCTTCACGGACTTGTTTCATTTTTTCGGCAGCTAGGAGTCGGGCGTCTCGCAAAGATATGTCACTGACTTTGCCGAGTGTCATTTCGCGGCGCTTTTTGTTAGATGTGAAACGTAGCATCCAGCTAGGATAGCCAGAGCGGGGAACAACCAAATACAAACCACCACCATCACCATAGCGCTTTGTTTTATCCCCACCAGCTTTAATTAATGCTTCTACTTTCTTAACTGTTAACTGAGACATCCTAACTTAACTCCATACCCATTAAATCGGCGGAGCCTTACTTTACCCACCGCCATGCTCTGAAGGTAGTGTAACATACCCACCACTTTAACCACCAGTTTGTGGTGGTTAAAGGTGGTTCTCTATGGACCGGTATGGAATCTAATTTTGGTTAAGATTTTGATATTTATTGTTTTAAATAACAACATGGAGGTATGTGGAAATTATTCAATATTCTGGATCTGCTCACGCATCTGTTCAATCAGAACTTTCAGTTCAACGCCCGATGCTGTGATGTCTGTGCTGATGGATTTCGACGCTAGCGTGTTCGATTCACGGTTGAACTCTTGCATCATGAAGTCTAGACGACGACCCACTGCGCCACCTTTTTTCAGAATGTTTGTGGTTTCTTTTACGTGAGAGTCCAAGCGATCGAGTTCTTCAGCAACATCCGATTTTTGCGCTAGCAAAATCAACTCTTGCTCGATACGAGACGGATCCAGTTCCACTTTAGCGTCTTCGAACTTCGAGAATAGTCGTTCACGTTGCCATTCTAAAATTTCTGGCATGCGCGCACGCACTTTTACGACTTCTGCAGAGATGGCGTTCAAACGCTGTTCAATCAGCGCCTTCATGTTCTCGCCTTCACGAGCGCGCGCTTCAATAAATTCATCCATTGCGCCATCAAACGCTTCTAGTAGCACTTTATTTACCGCATCCATGTCTTGCTCTGGCGTTTCCATTACCCCCGGCCATTGCATGACTTGAAATGGATTGATTCGGCTCAGTTCACCAGTCATGTGCATGACTTGTTCAGCGGCCTTAATTACCTGGCTAGCAAGCGCTTCGTTGATGCTAAGCTCACCTTTTGCGGCAGGGTTTGCTTCAAAACGCAGATTACATTCCACTTTGCCTCGCGCTAAGCGCTTACGAAAACGCTCGCGTAAAACGGGCTCTAATCCACGAAATTGTTCTGGCATGCGGAAGTATGTTTCTAAATAACGCTGGTTCACGCTGCGGATTTCCCATACCGCAGAACCCCAGTCGCCTTTTACTTCTTTGCGTGCATACGCTGTCATACTGTAAATCATCGAATTTTCCTGTCTTCATTTTTTGAAAATTACTTCAAGAGTGTATCACGCTGCGTCGATAGGTGCGCGGGATGTATGGATTGTTTATGTTGTGCCAGCGGCGTAACCTATGAATCCGGAATCGATTCCGTTATAATCTTCGCCCAACCAAATCGTCTTCTCCTCATATTTAAGGTAGATGCCCATGCGTCCAAACGATCGCAAGGCGGATCAAGTTCGCCCTATCAAAATTACTCGTAACTACACAGCTTACGCTGAAGGGTCAGTGCTAGTTGAGTTCGGTAACACCAAAGTGTTGTGTAATGCGACCGTCGAAGAATCTGTGCCACGTTGGCTAAAAGGCCAAGGTAAAGGCTGGGTTACAGCTGAATACGGCATGCTACCTCGAGCAACACATTCTCGTACTCGTCGTGAAGCGGCAAGTGGCAAACAAGGCGGCCGTACGATGGAAATTCAGCGTCTTATTGCGCGAAGCTTACGTGCCGTTGTCGATCTAAAAGCTATGGGGGAGTTCATGATCACCGTTGACTGTGACGTTATCCAAGCTGACGGTGGTACGCGTACTGCATCCATCAGCGGCGCAAGTGTTGCAATGGCCGATGCGTTCCAACACCTAGTGGATAGCGGTAAGCTAAAAGCGAATCCAATGAAAGGCCACGTAGCTGCGGTTTCTGTCGGCTTGCTAGGCGATGAAGTATTGTGTGATCTTGAATACGTTGAAGATTCAGCAGCCGATACAGACATGAACGTGGTAATGACAGAAGAAGGTAAGATGATTGAAATTCAGGGCACCGCAGAAGGTGAACCGTTCAGTCACGAACAGCTGATGGCATTGCTCGAGTCGGCGAAAATCGGCATTACGGAAATTGTCGCAGCGCAGAAGGCGGCGTTACAAAATTAATGATTTATTTAAATAGCTTCCCCGAAAGGAAGCTATTTTTTTGCATATTACTAGGTCCTAGGATCTGATCCCCACACGAAAAGAAAATTGAGAGAAATCCATGAAAGCATACCAGCGTGAGTTTATTGAGTTTGCACTTGAGAAAGAAGTTCTTAAGTTTGGTGAGTTTACTTTGAAATCTGGCCGTAAAAGCCCGTACTTCTTTAACGCTGGTCTTTTCAATACTGGTCGTGATCTCGCTCGTCTAGGCCGTTTTTACGCAGCCGCGCTCGCTGATTCTGGCATTGAGTTCGATGTACTGTTTGGCCCTGCGTACAAAGGTATTCCTATTGCAACGACAACAGCAGTCGCACTGGCAGATCATCATGACGTCGACACGCCTTACTGTTTCAACCGTAAAGAAGCAAAAGATCATGGCGAAGGTGGCAACCTTGTTGGTTCTGCGTTAGAAGGTCGTATCATGCTAGTGGATGACGTAATCACAGCAGGTACTGCGATTCGTGAATCGATGGAAATTATTAAAGCAAATGGCGCTGACCTTGCGGGTGTGTTGGTTGCTATCGACCGCCAAGAGAAGGGCAAGGGCGAGCTTTCTGCGATTCAAGAAGTTGAGCGTGACTTTGGTTGTGCCGTGATTTCAATTGTAAGTTTGGGTGATCTTGTGACTTACTTAGAAGAGAAAGGTGACGCTGCTGAGCACTTGGAAGCAGTTAAAGCCTATCGCTCGGAATACGGCATTTAATTTGTTACTTTTTCTGAAAAAGTAAAAAAGGCAGATGGATATCCATCTGCCCTTTTTTTGTTTTTGGATTTATCGCCTTGACGACTTACTTATAGCGAATGCCTTTCTCGACATGCTCATCTTGCATGGTTTTGTAGCGTTTATGGAGCCACATCCATTGCTCTGGAGCGCGCAGAATGACCTCTTCCACATACTTGTTCATATAAGCGGCAGCGGCGACTTCGTCTTTTTGTGGATAGTCGGCTTCAATGCACTTATCGGCGATGATGTCGTATTTCCCTTCACCATTGCGAAACCCTGAGCCTGGGATGATCGCACATTTTGAGGTATACGCCAGAATGCTTGTACCTGTTGTCGTACACGCATCGTCTACGGCAAAGAAGGGCACAAATACAGATTTTTTTCGACCGTAATCGTGATCCGGCAGATAGAACAGACGCTCACCACTGCGTAATACACGAATCATCTTTTTCACATCTTTACGATCAATCAATTTATTGCCGTTATGTGTCCGTCCCCAATACTGGATAAAGTTATAAGCAGGATTATTATGCGGACGAAACGCACCGTACCCGGCCACGCCGAGCACGGCGAAAGCACGTGCAGTGATCTCTAGATTAAGAGCATGGACACAACAAAGTAGGACGCCTTTACCTTCTTTGGCTTTTTCACGCAGTGCGCCGAGATCTTTCTCGACGATCAGGTTTTTAAAGCGCCAAGTCGGCCAGAACCAAGTGATCCCGGTTTCTATGAGTGCCATACCGGTATTTTTGAAGTTCTCTTCAACAATATGTTGAATCTCTTCAGGTGTTTTGTCTGGAAAGGCCAATTCTAAGTTACGTTGAGCAACGTGGACACGCTTTTTACCGTAGCGCATGCCAAGTTTGCCGAGTGAACGACCTAATGAAAGCAGCAGCCGATAAGGAAGAATATTGACGAGGATGGCCAACAGACCAAACCCAAGCCATACGCCCCAGTTACGAGGGTGAAGAAGTGAAAGAGAAAACTCGGGCTGCGTGTATTTGTCTTTACTCATAGTCTTTTACTTTATTTGTGCACTCAAAAGCGCCCAGTACTCGTCAAAGTTTGCAGTCGGCTGGTATTTAAAGTCGCTACGCACAAAGCGGTTTAGGCTACCCTCAACTTGTCCCAGAATTTGCGCGGCTAGGATGCGCTCTTCGACAGGGAAAGACTTCCCTTCACGAATCTTACGTTCACGCAGGATCTGGCGCAATTGTGTTTCTATGCGCTCAAAGAGTTGATTGATGCGTTCACGTAGGCGTTCATTTTCAAACATTAGAGCATGGCCCGACAAAATGCGTGTCAGACCAGGGTTACGTTCAGAGAACGCCAAAATAAGGTGCATCACCATACGAATACGCTCTAGAGTATCTTTTTCGTCGTCTAGAATACGGTTGATACGTGTCATCAAGGCTTCTTCAATGAACTCAATCAACCCTTCGAACATGCGCGCTTTACTTGGGAAATGACGATACAGCGCGGCTTCTGAAACGCCGACTTGCTTGGCCAGTTTTGCCGTAGTAATGCGTGAAGCGCCATCTGTTGATTCAAGCATTTCTGCCAATGCTTGTAAGATCTCTTCACGACGGTTGGATTTTTTACTGCCGGCCATTAGTTACTTCCTTTCAAAATACAAAGTTGAGCGGAGGGGATTATAAGACGCTATTTCGCCTCAAACTAGACCACTAAGGGTGGAATGGGAGATTTAACACCCTTAGTTGTCATGTTTGTACCAAATTTATGCCAGCTTTTGTGAAAAGTTGGCAGGGTTTTCAAACGTTAGTTACATCAAGTGATGCATTTTTTCGAGAATTTTAAAGCTCAATGCTTCTTTTGATTCTAAAGCAAGCGCAAGTTCACCCTCAGGCCAGTACAGGGTAATCGCGTTGTCGTTGCTGTTAAATCCTTGCCCTGCAACCGAAACGTCATTCGCACAGATCATATCGAGGTTTTTCTTTGTTAACTTGCCTCGAGCATAGGTCTCTACATCATTGGTTTCAGCCGCAAAACCGACGGTAAACGGACGCTTCTCCGTCATTGCTGCCACAGATGCAACAATATCAGGATTTTTAACCATATTAATGACCATTTCGTCGTTGTCTTCTGTCTTTTTCAACTTTTGAGACGCGATCGTTTGTGGGCGGTAGTCGGCAACGGCAGCGCAGCTAATAAACGCATCATGCCTGTTTGCATGTGTCATAACGGCTTCGTGCATCTCTTGTGCACTGGAAACATTAATGCGCTCAACACCTACGGGCGTATTTAAACTGACAGGACCGCTCACGAGGGTGACTTTTGCTCCCATCTGCGCTGCGGCGCTCGCCAATGCATAGCCCATTTTCCCGGAGCTATGGTTCGTAATGTAACGCACTGGATCAATCGCTTCGCGAGTTGGTCCGGCGGTAATGAGTATCGACTTACCTTCTAGCAATTTTGGTTGAAAGAACTGTTCACATAGATGTACTAGCTGCATTGGTTCCAGCATTCGACCTGGTCCTACATCACCACAGGCTTGCTCTCCTGCCGCAGGGCCCCAGATGTGCATACCACGACGCGCTAACGTAGCGATGTTCTCTTGGGTTGCGATATTGCGATACATCTGTTGATTCATCGCAGGAGTAACAGCAACAGGGGAATCCGTCGCGAGCACGAGCGTAGTAAGTAAATCGTTCCCCATGCCTGCGGACATGCGCGCGATTAAGTCCGCGGTCGCGGGCGCTAATAGCACTAAATCTGCCCATTTGGCCAATTCAATATGGCCCATAGAGGCTTCCGCTGCTGGGTCTAGTAAACTGTCCGAGACAGGACGGCCCGAAACGGCTTGCATGGTTAAAGGGGTAATGAACTCTTTTGCGGCTTTCGTCATTACAACTTGAACTTGCGCTCCCCTCTCTATGAGGCGACGGGTTAGCTCCGCACATTTATACGCGGCAATACCGCCACTGATGCCGAGTAGAATTTTCTTTCCTGCTAGTGTTTGCATGTGAGATCTCCAATTTGATGACCGGATTTTAACACAATTCAAAGTCTGACCGCCCGAGCATATATAACGAGAAGATAATTCACATCAAACTCCAGAGTATTAATCTGACCGAGGAAGGGAAAATTCTCGCCTACCTCACAGACAAGTTGCGCGGAGTTTGCAAGTCTGAAAAGAAAAAGAGGTAGTGGAAACCATGGTGTTGAAAAGTCGAAATAAATTGCTGTTGATAACCCTAATTCCACTGTTGTTGATCACCACGTTGATCTCAGTGGTGTATTACATCAACAGCAGTAAAAGTTTGGAAGCGGAGCTGGCAAGAGACAGGCAAGAGCTCATCGAAACGAAGAAGAAAGAGCTACAAGCCTACATGATGATGGGTGTGACGGCGATAAAACCGTTATACGACACGGATGTAAATGGAAGTAATAAAGAGGCAGCAAAAGAAATTCTGAAAGCCATGCGCTTTGAAAGCGATGGTTACTTTTTTGCCTACGACTCTCAAGGTGTGAATACGTTACATGCCATCAAACCTTCTTTAGAGGGTAAAAACCTTTACGACTTAAAAGATGAAAATGGGGTCGCAGTTATCGCGGGCTTGATTGATGCTTCTCAAAAAGGGGATGGGTTCCTCTATTTCTCGTGGCACAAACCGACCATTGACGCACAAGCGCCTAAGCTAGGCTATGCAGAATATTTATCGAAATGGGACTGGGTTTTAGGCACTGGTGTTTATATTGATGACATCGACCAGCAAGTTGCGATGCACAGAGAGTTAAAGACTCAAGAGCTAAAAGAGCATACGTTATCTGCCGTGTTGATTTCCGTTATTGGATTGATCATCACCAGTATTCTCACCAGTATCGTGGTGTCGAAAGGCATTCAGCCATTACAACATGTCGCGGCGTCATTGAAAGATGTAGCCGCAGGCGGCGGTGACTTAACGGCTCGTTTAAAAGTCGAAAGTCAGGATGAAGTCGGTGAAGTGGCGGCCGCGTTTAATGAGTTTATGGATAAGCTGCACCCACTGATGCAAGACATTCATCGCTCTGCGACGACAGTACAGACCGTTTCTCAAAGCCTGAACACTCAGACCAGCCAAGCGAGCGGTCAAATGCAGGATCACTGTTTAGAGACGGACAAAGTCGTGACTGCGGTGACACAAATGAGCATGACAGCCAAAGAAGTGGCCAGCAATACCAATGCGACTGCACAGGCGATTGAGGATGCCAACAGTCAAGTTACCGAAGCTCAGCGTGAAGTGGAACAAGCAATTGAAGGCATTACCGAGCTAGTGAGGGAGATAGACAGTACGTCAGATGCAATTTCTGAGTTGAGTTTACAAACCGAAAAAATAACCAAAGTGCTGGATGTGATTGGCGAGATAGCCGAGCAAACGAATTTGTTGGCCCTAAATGCGGCGATTGAAGCGGCTAGAGCGGGTGAGCAAGGCCGAGGGTTTGCCGTCGTTGCGGATGAAGTTCGCTCGTTAGCCAGTCGTACGCAAAATAGTACTCATGAAATTGGTGACATGCTTAAGCAGCTGCAAAATGGTGTATCAAGAGCGGTCAGTACAATGTCGGTGAGCCAAAAACGAGGTGTAAAAACGGCGGAAGAATCGGCGCTCATTCAGCAATCTCTTTCTGGTGTTCATCATTCTATCGGTACGATTCGAGATATGGGTATTCAAACCGCGTCTGCCGCCGAAGAGCAAAGTGCGGTTGCAGAAGACATCAACCAAAACTTAGTGGCTATTCAACAGATCGTGAACAACATTAATGAGACGTTGCAGCATGCCGAGTCAATCAGCACGCAGCTATCACAATCTGGAACAGAAATTCACGGCTTGGTTGGCAACTTTAAACTCTGATGAACTGTTAAGTTGCATTGAAAGCACTGATGGTACGAAGAAAGCGAAAGTCATACTCGACTTTCGCTTTTTGTTTTGTGGAATAGGGGCACTTTCCATATAAAGAGACATCAGATGATACTGAAAGCTATGCCAACTGAGTCCATGCCCAGAGAGAAGTTGTTGCAACGAGGACCGCAAGCATTGACCGATGCTGAGCTACTGGCCATCTTCTTGCGCACAGGCACCCGCGGAATGAACGTGATTGAGCTTGCAGACTTCCTTATTCAAGACTTTGGTTCGCTCAGACAACTATTTTTAGCATCAGAGCAAGAGTTTTGTCGTCACAAAGGATTGGGGCAAGCCAAGTATGTTCAGTTGCAAGCGGTACTAGAAATGACGCAACGCTACTTGGCGGAGACGCTAAAGCGTGGTGATGCCTTAACCAGTCCCGACCAAACTAAGTTATATCTGTCTTCTATTTTAAGGGATCGGCAAAGAGAGGCTTTTTATATTCTCTTTCTCGATAACCAGCACCGAGTGATAAAAGATGAAATTTTATTTGAAGGAACGTTGGATGCCGCGTCGGTTTATCCGAGAGAAGTCGTCAAGCGAGCTCTGCATCATAATGCGGCGGCTTTGATTTTGGCGCACAATCATCCTTCAGGCGTTGCTGAGCCGAGCCAAGCTGACAGAAGGATTACAAGGCGTCTCACCGACGCATTAGCATTGGTGGATATTCGTATTTTGGACCATTTCGTCATCGGAGATGGGGAAAGTGTCTCTTTTGCTGAAAGAGGCTGGATATAACTGTGCGTTTTTTAGGTTGTTAGTTGCTAAAAATCTGCTATCATCCACGCCACTAAATTTTTAACTGAATTCAGCTTGGACTGCTAAAAAAATCTGCTGTCTAAAAAAAGATCACGAAAACCTGTAAAAAGGATCTGTTCGGGTCTTGAGCAATGCATATCAAGTTAGTATAATGCGCGACCTTTGATAGCCTTGTATGGATTTTCCATAGCGGTTCTTAACCTCTAACTTCTTTTCGAGAGATAGAGAGGTTCGGCCACCAAGGTTGATATCGAGCTGAAACGATTTTGGAGAAGACATTCATGTCACGAGTATGCCAAGTAACTGGTAAGCGTCCAGTAACGGGTAACAACCGTTCACACGCACGAAATGCTACTAAGCGTCGTTTTCTGCCGAACCTACAAACTCATCGTTTCTGGGTAGAGAGCGAAAAACGTTTTGTTAAACTACGTCTATCTGCTAAAGGTATGCGCATCATCGACAAGAAAGGTATTGATACTGTTCTTGCAGACATGCGTGCACGTGGCGAAAACGTTTAAGAGGAAATAAGCAATGGCAAAGAAAGGCGTTCGTGAGAAAATCCGTCTAGTATCTTCTGCAGGTACAGGCCACTTCTACACAACTGATAAGAACAAGCGTAACATGCCAGGCAAATTTGAGATCAAAAAGTTTGATCCAGTAGTTCGCCAGCACGTTATGTACAAAGAAGCAAAAATCAAATAATTGGTTTCAGTCTCTTTGATGAATTGAAAAACCCAACTTTCGAGTTGGGTTTTTTATTACTTGAAGAAAAATGTTCAGTACGTCATCGGATTATAAAGCACTGCTGAAGTCATTTTACTGGTCCGACTCTATACTTGAATTTTTGATTGATCGCTCTCTGTCGCTTAGTCACCACTTCTCTACACACTTGCACACCGTTGTTCTAGTCAAGCTCAATAGTCTTTGGTAGTTTACTCATAACTATAAGAGAGTAGAGATGGTTATGCGTGTGAGTCCGGCTCGTCGCCGCCGATGGAACAATATTCTTATTCTGGGCATTATCGCGTTTATAGTGATCTTAAATGCGCCGATGTGGATCAAAACTTACCTATTAACAGACCAAGCAGACCCCTACCCAAATGTACTTCGCTCCGATTATACGGTGGAGTCTTTGTACTATAGTGGCTGGGAGTTCGAACTGCATGATGGACGGTGGCAATCTAATGTCAAAGTCGATGCACCGATCAGTGAACTTGTATCACGCTGGCAATCATTGGAAGGGACCGAGCTTACCTCGGAACAGTTCGATCATTTAAAACCTAACCTGACGGCACCTGAAACGGTAGAAGTCTGGTATCAAGATCTCGAAGAGCCGCAGCGGGTGACTTTCTTTCGTTTACCTGATTTCTGGCTATTTAAAACCTGGCAAGACAAATGGGTCGCTATCTCCGTCGATGAAAACTACCTTATGCCAGAGTAAAGCCTTTTTGCGTCTATACCCCTAATAAGCTTCTCTATTTATCGTTTTTCTTTTCGATTATGCTAGCAGCGAGAACTATTAGCCGGTGAATTGGAGAATCTAATGCCTGAGTTGCCAGAAGTTGAAGTCAGTCGTATGGGGATTAGCCCCCACATGGTTGGACAAACGATCCAGTCGTTTACTTTTCGAACGCCTAAATTGCGCTGGGATATTCCTATAGAGCTTAAAAAATTGGAAGGGCAGGTGATCCGTGCGATTAGCCGTCGTGCGAAATACTTACTGATCGAGACAAACACAGGTACAGCCATTGTTCACTTGGGCATGTCTGGGTCTTTACGTGTCCTAGATGCCGACTTTCCGCCAGCAAAGCACGATCATGTGGATCTCAAACTAAGCAGTGGAAAAATACTGCGTTATAACGATCCGCGTCGTTTTGGGGCATGGTTATGGTGTGCTCCTGGCGAGTCACATGCTGTACTAGCAAACATGGGGCCTGAACCATTAACTAAAGAGTTCAATGCGGAATATGTAGCGGAGAAAGCTAAAAATAAGCGTGTTGCCGTCAAGCAGTTCATCATGGACAACAAAGTCGTGGTTGGTGTCGGGAACATCTACGCGAATGAGTCGTTGTTTAAATCTCGAATTCACCCTTCAAGGCCCGCAGGTAAGCTGACTTCTCAAGAGTGGGGGTTACTTGTTGAAAATATCAAAATGACACTTGAGATTGCCATTACGCAAGGTGGAACTACGCTGAAAGATTTTGCGCAAGCCGATGGAAAGCCGGGTTACTTTGCACAAGAGTTACTAGTTTACGGAAAAGCCGGAGAGTCATGCCCAGAGTGCGGCGAACGACTTCAAGAGCTAAAAATAGGGCAGCGTAATACCTTCTTTTGTGGTGAGTGTCAGAAGTAAGACGAGCTAATATCGAGCTTAAGTTGTTGTAATCTTGCGCTCGAGCCTCAATAATTCAATCAGTTTCGAATAACTTAGTAAATTATATGAAAGTCATTTATCCGGGCACTTTTGATCCAGTGACTAATGGTCATCTCAATCTAATAGAACGCACTCACGAAATGTTTGATGAGGTTGTGATTGGCGTAGCCGCAAGCCCATCGAAGAACACCATGTTTTCATTGGAAGAGCGCGTTGCACTGATGCAGGACGTTGTAGCGCATTTACCGGGGGTGACGGTAAAGGGGTTCTCTGGGTTATTAGTGGACTTCGCGAGAGATGAGCAAGCTAAGGTTCTTATTCGTGGTTTGCGAACAACGGTAGACTTTGAATACGAGTTTGGACTGACCAACATGTACCGAAAGCTATTACCAGGTATCGAAAGTGTATTTTTGACACCTGAAGAAGAGTTTGCGTTTCTATCGTCGACTATCGTGAGAGAAGTGGCCATTCATGGCGGAAGTATCGATCAGTTCGTTCCCAAGCCAGTAGCCATCGCGATTGGGGAAAAACTGAATGAAAGACAGTAAATTCCCTTATTATTTCTCAAACGCTCTCTCGATACTTATCCCTCGTTTTGTATATCGAGCACAAGCAAAGCGTTTACTTTCGAATTTAACTGAAGCCGAGAAGCAACTCTGCCTTGAGCGGGTGAACTATTACAACAAGTGTGAAATGCCGTTTTCAGTCGATAGCCGAGAACAGAGTTACGCGACTGTCGATACATTCAAAAAAACGAAAGGTTGGACGTATTTTTTCGATCTTCGCCAAGTTGTACGCTATTTCCCTTCCAGTTTTGCGTTTAACTACATCAACGGTGATGTTACACACATTCCCAATGTACCGAGCTTTATAAAAAGCCGCCCTATTTTTGGTAGCAACCAAAATTCAGTGGTATTGAAACTCAACCAAGTTCGTCATTTTAAATTTGTTGATGATCCTGTTCGCTATCAAGATAAAAAGGACATGGTCGCTTGGCGTGGTGTGGGTTTTCAGCCTCATCGTCAAAAGGTGATTCATGCGTTCTACAACCATCCGCAATGCAACATTGGCCAGACCCGCCCGGTAGAAGGGCAGCCTTGGGAAAAAGGTTTTATGAGCATTGAGGAGCAACTTCAATACAAGTTCTTGTTGTGTATAGAAGGCAATGATGTGGCCACCAACCTTAAGTGGGCTATGTCGTCTAACTCCTTGGTTATTATGTCAAAGCCAAAATATGAGACTTGGTTTATGGAAGGTAAGTTAGAGGCTGGTGTCCACTATGTTGAAGTGAAGGATGACTATTCGGATTTGCCCGAAAAGATGGACTATTATCTAGCGAATGAGCAAGAAGCATTAGCGATCATTGAAAATGCGCACCAGTGGGTTGAGCAGTTCAAAGATAAACGTAAAGAGCGTTTGATCTCATTGATGGTTGCCGATAAGTACTTCGTTTTATCTCAGCAACAATAAAAAAGGGGCGTTTCGCCCCTTTTTTATAATCTTAAGCTTCTAGAAATTGATCAACACCATTCTCACAGCGTTTAAGCTTGTTTTTAATGGTGTTCTCTAAAATCTCGTCATTTTGTCCGAGTGACGCACGAGAGTTTTCTACGTGGTACAAGTGGTAGCCTACACCTGCGAATTTTAGGTAAAGACGTGACTTACCCGCATTCAACATGCGATGAACAAACTCGCTGTCTTCGCGTCCCCATCCAACAAAATCTTGGTTGAAGCCATTCACCTCGATGACATCTTGTCGCCAAAACGCCATGTTGCAACCGCGAGTGGCTTTATCGTTATTGCGCTCGTAAGAGAACCATTTCGATAGCAAAGCGTTGGTGATGCAGTTTTTACGATTGCGAATGCCTTTGCTGAAGATAGAAGGCACTAAGCCGTTTTCCATGATGGCCTTGCTGCAGTTTTCGTCCGTTAATACACGTCCACCCTGCACAAACCAATTTGGTTTTGCGACTTGTTTATGTGATTCAATAAACGTTTGAGACAATACCATGTCGCCATCAATCATGATGAGGTAGTCACCTGATGCTTTTGCGATAGCACGGTTGCGGCTCATTGAAAGTTGAAAGCCATTATCTTCGTGCCAGCTATGAATAAGTGGTACTGGAAAGCCGTCACGCAGTTGGTCGATCATTGCTTTGGTATCGTCTCGAGAACCGTCATCTGCAACGATGACTTCATCAGGCAAAACGGTTTGACGTTTCACGCTTTCTAACACCGCTTTTAATGCTTCTTTCCAGTTGTAAGTGGTGATAATTAAAGTCGTTTTCATGATTTTTTTGCCTGTTCACGTAAGTAGAGGTCGATATATTTTACAAAAGTAGAGTGCATGCTTAGCCAAGCTAGAATGAAGCCATGCTTGCCATCAAGGAAGCCTCGTTTGAGCACATACATCTTCAAAAAGCTAGCAAGAGCGTGAACGATAGCGGTCGTTAAACCCGCTTTCTTTTTACCTTCACGTTCATCCGTCCAGGCCTTGAGGTAGCCAGTGGTTTTATTGATGTAATGATGAAGGTGCTCGTAAGTGTAGTGATGCAGTCGACCATCCAGTTTTTCAGTTTGATAGTTTTTCTCATCAACTTTTTCATGAACGAGCGAATCATTATATTGCGTATATTCGGTGCGATATAAACGCACAATCCAGTCTGGAGACCAGCCAGAATGGTAGATGAACTTACCAAACGCTGAGCTTAGTCGATTAAGCTTGTATAAAACGTTAGGCTTATTGGCTGATACCGCGTGTAAGATACTTTCTTTTAGCTCTGGAGTGACTTGTTCGTCCGCATCAAGCCATAAAACGTAGTCTGCCGTAACGTATTGCTGCGCAAGTTGGCGTTGTTTACCGAAACCTGGCCAATCTAGGTTGGTGTAAAACTTATCTGTGTATTGTCGGGCGATTTCTTCGGTGCGATCGGTGCTGCCCGAGTCTAGAAGGACAATCTCATCGACCCAATCTTTTACTGTGTCTAGACAAGCTTGTAAGTGCTTCTCTTCATTTTTTACAATTAAGGCAACGGCTAAGGTTGGTTTGGACAAGGTCATTTCCTTCTTAACAAATCAAGACAGTAAGTTTACTGGTATTGAGGATACAAATCTTCTAAGACTTGATCGAACATGCTCATTACTTGAGTGCTGGTAATGCGGTTCATTGCCGTTTCATCTTTAGCGCGAGTTCGCCAGCTTAACTCGTGACTGTTTTTGCCTGTTTCCGCAAAGATCGTTTCTTCATAAACCGAGACAACGTATTTTAGGTAGCGGTAAGGTCCCACTCGCAGCGGATTATGGTGTGCATAGAGCCCGATGATTGGCGTTTTCATTGCATTCGCCATGTGTGCTGGTCCGGTATCGGGCGCGATGACCATTTCAACCTTATCTATTAACGCAAGCATTTGCAGAATTGAACTTTGTCCAACTAAATTTAGACACGGTTCTTCCAAGCGAGATTGAATGGCTTCAGCCAAATCCAGTTCAACTTGAGCTGGGCTACCTGCCAGAATCACGTTCCAGCCTTTAGCTCTGGCGTGATGAATCACATCCACATAACCTTCCGCGTTCCAGTTTTTATAAGCTTTGCTCGCACCAGGCACAATCAGCAGGTTAGGTTTATTACGAGAAATATGAGACTCTGCCCAAGCTTGGTCGTGATCTGAATAAGAAAGTACCCAGTCCAGTTCTGCCTTTGGTACTCCAATTTGATGGGCAAAGGCCATTAAGCCATCTGCGACATGCAGAGATTGCGGGGAAGGCACTTTGACATTGGTAAATAGCGTCTGAAAATCTTGGCTTCTATCAGAAGAGAAACCAAGTTTGTATTTTGCTTTAATGCCCAACGTCGCGACACTCGCTCGAATCGCGTACTGCATATGCAATAGCGCATCAAACTCTCTGCCTTTCAGCTGTCGCCAAAGCGATTTGTAGCCATCGAGTCCTGCTTTTTTATCAAAAACAATCACTTCTACGCCATCAATGGCGGCTAATAACTGGGCTTCAAGTTTACCCGTTATCCAAGTAATCTGAGTCGAAGGCCAGTGTTTCTGAACAGCTTGAACGGTGGCGATGGTATTGCAAACGTCTCCAATAGCGGACAAACGCAAGATGCATAATGACGATGGGGCAGAAGTGAACATAATTATTGTCTGATTCGATGAATAGAGGCAGGTAAATTATGCAGACATCCCCAATAAATGTAAAATACACGGCTCGAATATAGCTAAGTACTGATAAGTGTTCTGCAATGTCAAAGATAACACCGCATCAATCGCAAGAATCTGGCAAACCGGGTAATACCGGGCTAAAGCGCATCGTTAAAGCGACGGGTTATTCGATCCAAGGATTAAAAGCGGCTTTTAAGCATGAAGCCGCCATTCGACAAGAGTTGGCTCTGTTGAGTATCGCTGTGATTTTGGCTTGGTTAGTGGATGTCGGCATGGTTGAGCGTATCTTAATGATCGGGGTCGTGGTGTTAGTCTTGATTGTAGAGCTTGTGAATTCAGCTATTGAGGCTGTGGTTGATCGTATCGGTATTGAGCGGCATGAACTCAGTGGTCGAGCTAAAGACATAGGCTCTGCTGCCGTTATGGTTGCATTGGTGTTCGCCGGATTTACTTGGTTGTATATATTAGCCAGCCGATATTTAGGCTAGAGGGTAAGCGCGTGACTCAACAGTATCAAAACAACAACCAAATGATCTGGTTTGATGACGAGATCATTACAGACCCTAGCCAACCGATATTTGATGCGGAATACTGGCAGTCCTTAGACAAGGTGGTTGGCAGTGCGACGGGTAGAGGCACGACTTGGTTTATCCAACTAGAGAACATGCAAGCAGCACTGCGTCATTACCGTCGTGGCGGTTTGTTTGGGAAGTTGGTTAACGATCATTATTGGTTCTCTGGCTGGGATAACACCCGTTGTGCGCAAGAGTTTCAGCTTTTGTTGGCGCTAATTGAGGCTGGGGTGCACGTTCCTCGTCCAATTTCAGCAAGAGCCGTAAAGTCAGGGCTCTTCTATCAAGCTGATTTATTAAGTGAGCGAATCCCAAACGCCAGAGATCTGGTTAGTATCTTGCAAGAACAATCGTTATCGGCAGAAATGTATCAGAAAATAGGGCAAGAAATTGCCAAGATGCATCAGGTTGGCGTTAACCATACCGACTTGAATATCCACAATATCTTGATCGACGACAAAGATAAGGTATGGATTATCGATTTTGATAAGTGTCGTTTTGAAACTTCTGGTGATTGGAAAGATCAAAATCTAAGTAGACTCCTGCGTTCATTTAATAAAGAGCGTTTAAAGCGACAGATTATTTGGCAAGAATCCGATTTTGAGCATTTGCAGGACGGTTATGCTTCTCAATCTTAATTGAGTTTTTTATTATTTTGCATTAATTGCTCTAAGTAAGCCCTCTTGAGTCTAACGATGCTCGAGTGAGTCTATAAACTACAATAATCATAAAGTATTCATGTGTATCTGATGGCACACAAATTAACGTAGGTAACATTTGTAATGAAAATATTAGTAACCGGTGGAGCAGGCTTCATTGGGTCAGCTGTTGTCCGACATATCATTCGTGACACCCAAGATACCGTTATCAATTTAGATAAACTGACCTACGCAGGGAATCTAGAGTCACTGGTTGATGTCTCAGATAGTGAACGTTACTACTTCGAGCAAGTGGATATCTGTGACCGAGCTGAACTAGACCGCGTTTTTTCAGAGCATCAACCCGATAGGGTGATGCATTTGGCCGCCGAATCTCATGTCGATCGTTCTATTGATGGTCCTGCTGCTTTTATTGAGACCAACGTGATGGGCACTTACCATCTGCTCGAAGCGGCCCGTCAATATTGGTCGAGCCTAGATGAAGCGCGCCAATCGGCATTCCGTTTTCATCATATTTCTACGGACGAAGTGTACGGCGATTTAGAGGGGACGGATGATTTGTTCACCGAAACCACTTCATACGCGCCGAGTAGCCCATATTCAGCGTCAAAAGCCTCGAGCGATCATCTGGTTCGCGCTTGGCAACGTACTTATGGCTTACCGACACTTGTCACCAATTGCTCAAACAACTATGGCCCGTACCACTTCCCAGAGAAGTTGATCCCTCTGATGATTTTAAATGCCCTCGACGGCAAGCCGTTGCCTGTGTATGGCGATGGTATGCAAATCCGAGATTGGCTGTTTGTGGAAGATCATGCACGCGCGCTGTACAAAGTGGTCTGCGAAGGTGAAGTCGGTGAAACCTACAACATTGGTGGCCATAACGAAAAAGCAAATATCGAAGTGGTGAAAACCATTTGTGCTTTGCTTGAAGAGTTGCGACCAGATAAGCCGGCCGGGGTCGAGTCTTATGAATCTTTGATCACTTATGTCAAAGATCGACCTGGTCATGATGTTCGTTACGCAATTGATGCCACCAAGATCGCTCAAGAGCTTGGCTGGACGCCAGAAGAAACGTTTGAAAGCGGTATTCGCAAAACCGTGGAATGGTACCTCAATAATCCGCAATGGTGGCAGCGTGTGCTTGATGGCTCATACAGTCTTGAGCGACTAGGAGCGGGCGAATAATGAAAGGTATTATTTTAGCAGGCGGCTCGGGCACTCGCCTTTACCCTATTACACGCGGTGTCTCTAAGCAGTTACTGCCGGTTTATGACAAACCAATGATTTACTACCCGTTGTCGGTACTCATGCTTGCTGGCATTCGTGAAATCTTGATCATCACCACGCCAGAAGACCTGGAGGGTTTTCAGCGCCTATTAGGTGATGGCTCAGAGTTTGGCATTGAGTTGCAATACGCGATTCAACCAAGTCCAGACGGCTTAGCTCAAGCCTTCATCATTGGTGAAGAATTCATTGGTGATGATTCAGTATGTTTAGTGCTGGGTGACAACATCTTTTATGGGCAGGGGTTCACTCCTATTCTTCAGCAAGCTGCGATGAAGAGCCGTGGTGCGACGGTATTCGGTTATCAGGTTAAAGATCCTGAGCGATTTGGCGTTGTAGAATTTGATGCCAATATGCAGGCGATTTCAATTGAAGAAAAACCAGTAAAGCCTAAATCCAATTATGCTGTCACTGGGCTGTATTTTTATGATAACCGAGTCGTCGAATTGGCAAAAAAAGTTAAACCTTCAGTTCGTGGTGAGTTAGAGATTTCGACGCTAAACCAGATGTACCTTGAGCAAGGTGACCTGAATGTTCAATTACTAGGGCGAGGTTTTGCTTGGTTAGATACTGGAACACATGAAAGCCTGCATGAAGCCTCTTCGTTTGTTCAAACCATTGAGAATGTTCAAGGCCTGAAAGTTGCCTGTTTAGAAGAGATTGCGTGGCGCAATGGGTGGTTAACAAGGGACCAGCTACTATCTATTGCAAAACCGATGCAAAAAAATGATTACGGACGTTACCTTTCCGAGTTAATCACCGAACAAAAATAGCACTACTCGTTAGTTGCAATGAGATATTAAATGATGAGCAATGAAATTGTTCCTGTAACAAAACCATATCTACCGTCAAAAGATAAGTATAAACAATATGTTGATCGTGTGTACGAGAGCGGTTGGTTGACCAATAGTGGTCCTCTCGTTAAGGATTTAGAATCTCGACTAGCTGAGTATCTTGGTGTTAAGCATGTTATATTGGTTGCAAATGGCTCATTAGCACTTCAGGTTGCTTATAAGGCATTAAATCTTACAGGAGAGGTGATCACAACACCTTTCTCTTTTGCTGCGACTACAAGCACGCTTAGTTGGGAAAACTTAACACCCGTTTTTTGTGATATTGAAAGTGATACCTTTAATATAAATCCTGATTTAATTGAAGATCTTATTACAGAAAAAACGTCTGCAATAGTACCGGTGCACGTGTTTGGTAATCCATGTAAAGTCAATGAGATTCAAGCTATAGCAAACAAGCACGGTTTAAAAGTTATCTATGATGCCGCTCATGCTTTTGGTGTGGATCTAAATAAAGAAAGTGTATTAACGCACGGTGATATAAGTACATTAAGTTTCCATGCTACAAAGTTATTCCACACGATAGAGGGTGGAGCTGTGATTACGCAATGTGATGAGCTAGCAGCTAAAGTACGCTCTATGATTAACTTTGGAATAACGGGACCGGATTCAATAGAAGGTGTTGGAACCAATGCCAAGATGAATGAGTTTGAAGCAGCTATGGGTCACTGCGTTCTAGATGATATAGAAAGTATCATGACCAAGCGAAGAGGCTTATGGCAAAGTTATCAAACTCACCTTTCTGATGTTTTCCAAATGCAACATTGGTTGGATAGCTCAAAACCTAATGGTGCGTATGTACCAATTGTGTTTGATTCGGAGCCGTCATTACTTAGAGCTAAGGCTAATTTGGAAGCGAATAATATCTTTCCAAGAAGGTACTTTTATCCAAGTTTAGATCTTGTTGATAGTTATGGTCATGAAGGAACTCCATGTGAAGTTAGTCGCTCGACTAGTAAAAGGATCTTATGCTTGCCTATATATTTTGATTTGTGTGAATCAATGGTAAACAAGATAAAACAAATACTTTAAAAATCATGATTGGTTGCAAAAAGAGAATATAAGATGAGAAACAGCATCCTGAAATATCTACAAGCATCGTCGATGAAACACCCAGAAAATATTTGTGTTTCGGATTCGAGCCACTCTTTGACTTATGCAGAAAGTACAGCAAAGTCATATGCTATCTCATTGCAACTAAGACAGCTGGGAAGTTTAAACAAGCCGATTGTTGTGTTTGCGAAAAAATCTGTAAATGCACTCTCCATGATCTTTTCTGCGACAATGGCTGGAGGGATTTACTGTCCCGTAGACATTAACTCACCTAAAGAACGACTATTAAAGATCTTATCTAACCTTCAAGATTGTCTTGTTCTTTATGATGAAACGTCACGAAATTTATTAAATTCATTAGAATTAGATCATCCAATTTCAACTATTAATATCGATGAAATACCGGCATCTAAGCTACCTATGCAAGAGATTTGGGTTGATATCGAAAAGTTTAATCAAACCGTTATTGATAAAGATCCATGCTATATAATTTTTACTTCAGGCTCTACTGGCACACCAAAAGGTGTCACTATTTGCCACTCTAGTATTATTGATTATATTGACTGGGCTAATTCTGCCTATAAAGTGAGCAATGTTGATATTATTGGTAGTCAAGCACCACTATTCTTTGATAACTCGACTTTAGACATCTATTTGGCGTTGTCTAATGCGGCAGAATTGCATGTTATCCCTGAAAGCGTGTTTATTTTTCCTCAGAAAACACTTGAATACTTAAAAGAAAAAGCAATAACAACGATCTTCTGGGTTCCTTCATTGCTTGTAAATATTGCGAATCTTAAGTTACTTGATCAGTTTCAATTGCCATGCTTGAAGAATGTATTTTTTGCTGGGGAAGTTATGCCAGCGAAGACGATTAAGTACTGGTTAGATAAGCATCCTAATGCTCATTACTCTAACTTGTACGGACCAACAGAAATTACCGTTGATTGCACCTACTATGATGTGCCGTCAGACTGGGACGGGGATAGCTTACCTATAGGGATACCTTGCCATAACTCAGGCATTTTAATCCTAGATGAAAACGACCAGCGTAATGATGAAGGTGAATTGTGCGTTCGAGGCTCTAGCTTAGCGCTTGGTTATTGGGCTAACTCAGAAAAAACAGAAGAGGTATTTTGTCAAAACCCTCTTCAAGATAAATACATTGATATGATCTATCGTACCGGAGACTTGGTTAGACTTGTTGATGGTTTAATTTATTATATTGGTAGAAAAGACTTCCAGATTAAGCACAATGGCTATCGTATAGAACTTGGTGAAATTGAGTCTCAGATCATGGAGCTAGATGCTGTCGAACAGTGTGTTGTTGGTTATTTATCAGAAGATAAAGTGCTTTATTCTTTTGTTCAATGCAGTAGTTCAATGAGTGAAGTTGAGCTTAAAGTTGCACTGACGAAACGTTTACCAAAGTACATGATTCCAAGCAAGATTGGCTTTGTACAAGAAATGCTTTTTACGCCAAATGGTAAGTTAAATAGAAAAGCTTTTTCAGAGAAAGCGCTACAAGAATTTGTAAAGGTTAAATAGTAGTATGTGTGAAAAAATTATAGCAATCCTAACCACAATGAAACCAGAACATGAGTTTGCTAAAGATACTGAACTTTTTGAATCAGGTCTGTTGGACTCTTTTGATTTGTTAGTCCTAGTAAGTGAGATCGAAGCTCAGCTAGCTATTTCAATCCCTGGTGAAGGTTTGGTTCCTGAGAATTTTGTTTCGCCGCATGTTATTGGTGAGTATCTTAAAAAGATTCAAGGTTAACTTATGAAAAGTGACATTGGCAATATCTCGCTGAAAGGGATAATCGCAGCCGTCCCAAAGCATATTTCTTACTTTGATGATGAGATAAAAAACTACTCACACACAGAGCAGAGCTCTAAAAAGCTGAAGAAGCTAATGGGATACAATCAACATCATGTTGTTTCAAAAGAAACGGCGCTCACTGATATGATTTTTCCTTTGCTTGAGGACCTGTCAACCACTCTTGGGTGCGACTATCAGGATGTGGATGGAATTTTGGTGGTAACTCAAACCCCTGATTACCCTATTCCATCAACGGCTTCGATAGTACATGGTGCTTTTGACTTTAAAACCGATTGTTATTGCATGGACATCAACGATGGTTGCAACGGTTATATTCGAGGTTTGTTTGAAGCTTCGAGCCTAATTCGTAATAGTGATGCGCAAAAAGTTTTGCTAATTGCTGGTGATGTTTTAAGCCGTAAGGTTTCTTTAAAAGATCGTAATTCATACCCTCTTATTGGGGATGCAGTTACTATCTCTTTAATAGAAAAAAGAGCGGAAAATGTGAAGGCTCCTCTTGAGATCAAACATGATGGTAAAGGAGCGAAAGCTCTAATGATCCCATCAGGTGGTATGGTACACCCTTGTACGTCTGATACTGCCACTCTTGCCGAGGACGAAGAAGGGAATTGGCGTTGCTCTGAACATTTGGTCATGCAAGGTAGAGACGTTTTTACGTTTACTCAAACAACGGTAATAAATTTTATTAAAGAGTTTATTGAAACGAACACAAAACCAGAAGAGATTGACTACTTTTTCTTTCATCAAGCAAATAAGTTTATCTTGGATCGTTTCCGTTCAGCACTGAAGGTAACGGAAGAGCAGTTACCTTCAGAGGTAGTGACTATTTATGGTAACTCTTCGTCCGCAACTGTTCCAATGTCGATTTTATCATCTTGGATGAAGAATTCGGGCTTTGAGGGTAAAAAAGCACTATTATCAGGCTTTGGTGTAGGTCTGAGTTGGGGGGCAACCTTGGTTGATCTCAATGAACTTACACTATGTAAACTAATTAAGTTGGATGTATAAATGACTGTTTTTTTGGAAGAACTAGCTGAGATCCTTGAGTTGGAAGTAGAAGAGCTAACTCCTGATTTTGAATATCAAGAAACGGGAGAGTGGGACTCTTTAGCCCAATTGTCTCTTATCACTTTATTCGCAGATGAATATCAAGTAGAAATTGGGCACGGTGATTTAATCGAACGAAAAACTGTGGGTCAATTGCTCGAGCTACTTCCTCAGTAATTTCGATGAAAAGAAAAGTTCTTATCACAGGAGCGACTTCAGACATTGGCTTGAGTATTGCTCACAAACATGTTCAAGAGGGAAACTTTGTGATCCTTCTTGGACGTAATAAAGAGAGCCTTAAAATCGCAGAGGAATCTTTAGGAAAAGATTCCTCTGCCGCTTATGTTTGGGATTTGAAGTCTCCTTCATCATTAAAACCGCTGTTGAAAAAGATCGTTACTGAGCAAGGTAAAGTTACAGATCTTATCTGTGCTGCGGGCTACCATAAAATCTTGCCGTTGAAGTTAGTATCGGATGAAGAGCTTCTTTTGACTATGCAAACGAATGTGAATAGTCACTTGCTCCTTTGCCAGCTTTTTTCGAATGCTTTGTATTCAGATAAGTCTCAGGATAGAAGTATTACACTGATTTCTAGCATTGCCCATTTCGTTGGTGAGCCAGGATTAGTTGCTTATTCTGCAGCAAAAGGTGCATTGATTTCTGCAAGTAAATCAATGGCTAGAGAATTAGCTCCGCGTAAAATCAGAGTAAATACCGTTTCGCCTGGGTGGGTTGAGACCAAGCACACAAAAGATGTAGCGGTTGATTTGGGCGAAGCAGCGCTTGAAAAGTTACATAACCTATATCCTTTAGGTTTAGGCAAACCTGAAGATGTTGCAGAGGCCTGTTATTTTTTGAGTAGCAGAGCGTCTCGCTGGGTGACTGGTTTAGATCTTGTGATTGATGGAGGGCGCAGTGTCTAAATTAAAGTTTGAAACCGTAATCGTGATCGGTTTTGGTAAGATAGCTCAAGACGTAGCTTCCAAGCTTCTTCAATATGATGTGACGCTGAAATTGTTACAGACAGAGATGCAACCTTTTTCTACTCTTGAGTCATTTGCGCAAAAACACGACGTCGCATATCAATTTAAGCATACGAAAGAAGAAATCGAGTCTTCGTTACTCAGGTGGCTATCTGGTAATACATTAATCATCAGTGCGAATAATAACTACCTTTTTAAAGGGAAGTTACTGACTTTAAAGAATGTAACTATTATCAATTTTCATAATGCACTTTTACCAAATTTACGAGGAAGAAACGCACCTAGTTGGGCTATTTTTCATCAATTAGAAAAAACAGGTGTCACTTGGCATTATGTTGATGAAGGTGTAGATACTGGTGAGGCTATTGCTTTTTCGGACGTGTTAGTTGATAAGCATGACAAAGCATATCAGGTCGCTCATAAATGTATGCATGCCGGACTGGAAGCCTTTTCAAACGTAATTGATGAATTGTTGCAAACAGGAAGTACTCCTTGCTTGGCTAAACAGCCATTGAGGTATGACTATCTGTACCTGTCCAAAGATATTCCCGGAAATGGCTGGCTAGATATAAAACAATCAACGCTTGAGAACTATCGCATATTGAGAGCATTAGATTATGGACCATTTAAAGTTTTTCCTAAGGCTCTAATTGATAATGATGGTGATAGATACTCTGTACGTGCTTATCAGTTTATTGATGAACCAAGCGATAAATCTGTAAATAGTAGCGAAAGTAGCATCGTGATAAATGATGAGTTTGGCTTGTTAAAAATACACGTTGAAAAAATCGAGATTGAGCAGGGATAAATAATGTCTAATCCAATTATTATATTTGGAGCTAGTGGTCTAGCTGCGGAAGTGTACAGCTGGATACAAGATGTAAATGATATTCGTGAACGTTTCTTGTGCTTTTGTGTGACTGACGAATATTTTGTATCAGGAACAACATTTTATGGTCACGAAGTAAAATCAATCTCCATGCTAGATGAACTTAAACAGTTTGATTTTATTTTGGCATTTGGAGGGGAAGGTTATGCTCGCGCTAATATTGCCGAAATGCTAAAAGATAAAGGCGGTAATGCTATCTCGTTTATTCACCCTAGTGTTGTGTTGAGCCCATTCTCTTTAATAGGTGAAGGTGTAATTATTAACCCAAACTGCAGCATCTCTCCTGGTGCAGTTATTGGTGACTTTTCGCTTATCAACTGTAATTGTGCTATTGGACATGATGTCAAAATTGGTTGCTATACCTCTTTACTAGGAAGCAACACTATCAATGGTTATGTAGAAGTTGGTGAGCGAGTATTAATTGGCTCAGGATCAACTATCCACCCCAAAGTCAAAATAGCAGATGATGCTACAGTTGGTATGGGGTCTGTCGTGTTTACCAAAGTTCGCTCTAATACGACGGTGCTTGGTAATCCAGCTAAAAAAATTTCTTAGTCTATCAATAAATATACTTGGTTGCTTCTATCAGATAAGGATAGCAATGAAAAAAAAAGTTTCGGTACTATGTATTTCTTACAATCATGAGAAATATTTAAAAAATGCATTGGATGGTATACTTAATCAAGTTACAGAGTTCGATTATGAGTTGATTATATATGATGATTGCTCATTAGATAAAAGTCGTGATGTTATTCAATCTATTGTTGATACTTATAAAGGTAAGTGTGAAATAAAATTAGTGTTCCCGAGTGAGAACCAGTATTCAAAAGGATTTACTGTAATTCCTTTTATGCTTCCGTACGTAGAAGGTGAGTATATTGCCATTTGTGAGGGTGATGATTATTGGATTGATAACAATAAGCTTCAGAAACAATATGAGAGCCTTAAACACGATCACTCTGTGGATATTTGTTTCCATCCGTCTTTTACTTTATTGGATGGAAATATTCAAGATAAAGGATATGGCTATCTTGAAGAAGAGGGTAAAAAAATAGATTACAGTCAAGTTGTAATGAAGGGTGGCAGCATGATGCCTATGGCGTCAATTTTTTTCAGAGCTCAGCCGTTACTTGATATTGTTTCGAAAAATGAAGAGTTTTTTAAGAGAAATTTTTACCATTCAATATTACAGGCTGTAATGGTTTTAGGCAAAGGAGCACTATATATTCCGGACAAAATGTCCGTATATCGAAGTATGCATGAAGGCTCTTGGACGTTACAACAAAGTTTAGATAAAGAGAAGCGAGAGAGAGAGTTTAAGGCATCAAATAAAAGGTTATGGGAATTAAATCAGATATTCAACAACAAATACCTGGGATTGTTCCTTAAGTTTTACTATAAGAGAAACGTTAAGTTTTATAAAGATAAACTTAAATCTATCTATAAGTAGGAGATATGGTGAAAAACTATAAAGGTTTTCGCGGTTTTGTTAAGCGTTTATCGTATAAGTATGATAAATCTCAAGAAGTTGATGCAACAAAAGAAGTAGCACTACATTGGTGGAATGGACGAGTTAATTTTGGTGATGTCGTAAATAAGTTTATCGTAGAGAAGTTGTCAGGGAAGAGCGCTATTTGGTCATCCGATAAATCGGATAAAGAACATTATTTAGTCATTGGTTCTGTCTTACAATCCTCGAACGATAATGCGATTGTTTGGGGAAGTGGTATTATTTCGGATAGAAAAACGCCACTTTTCAAACCTAAAAAAGTGCATGCAGTTCGTGGTCCTAAAACCAGAGATATCTTAATCGCTCGAGGAATTGAATGCCCAGAAATTTATGGTGATCCTGCTTTAGTTCTTCCAACATTAATACAGCCCAACGAAGCAGAGTCAGCATACAAGTTAGGTATTATTCCGCACTACAACAATAAGAATGACGCGTTCTTCAAGCAAAATTTTCCTGATGATGTAAAGGTCATTGATATTGAAACTGATGATGTACAGGCATTTATTGATGATATTGCATCTTGTGAGCTAATCGTTTCAAGCTCGTTACACGGAATTATTATTGCTGACGCTTATGGCGTGCCCGCTCACCATATTTCTTTTGATGACACGGTGGAAGGAGGAGAGTTTAAATTCTTCGATTACTACCTTTCAGTGGGGCGAGAGTGTAATTTACCTATCAAAGTATCGTCTTCCACTAGTATCGAAGAGCTCTGTGAGTTGCCAAAGAGCTATGACATAAAGATAGATATTCAACCTCTTTTAGATAGCTGTCCTTTTAAACAATAAGATATGCCCCGAAACTAAAATATCGGGGCATGTTTTTCGTCATTTATCTCGGTGAACTACAAGCCTGTCTTGAATTTGTTCGTAGAGTCTAAAAAGTTCAATGTATATCTTATTGCAGAGGTTTATATCAGATTTATCTTTTCGAGAACTGCCAATTGTTGATGGAATATCGGCTCTTTTGACAATATCTGGTCTTAAAACATACGTGGATACACCATGTTTATACGGTTTTTCCATGTAGTCATCTACAGGTTCTATAAACTGAGTTGCGTTTTTTATGAATTTCGAAGCTGCATGTGGAGTTAGAATATATCCCATAATACCGCATGTGCGTTTGTTGAAGCGTACAATATTAAGTTTGTTATTAACTGAAGATATAACTTTAAATGATTTAGGCTTGGTTGCCGCAAGTTTTAGAAAGTCGTATTGTTCCGCTAATGTGTCGAAATGTGAAAACACGTCAAAAAACTCAGGCAATAAGTCGCAGTTATCTTCTAGAATCAGTATTGGTTCGTTTACCTCCAAGCACTTTTCCCAGGCTAGGTGGTGACTAGAGAAGCAAGCAATTTCGTTCTCAACTAGCCTATAGCCAAATCGTTTTCGAGTAAGGTCATCATTGCTACGTTCAGAGTATAGAAAGTTTGGCGCAGAGGAATCTATCGCTTCTATAAATTCGAATGGTATGTTGGCTTTGTTGAGTGCATTTTCCATACGAACTCTTCTATCAACTGAGCGTTTCAAGTTAATAACAAAAACTTTCATTTTATACTCTCAATACATCTAATTGTCTTAGTTAGCGCACCAACATTATCTTTGACAAAGCTAAGGAGGTTTTCTTGAACTACACTTTTTGCTAACGCATCTTGAAACATAGCTTCAACCTTTAGACTCATCTCGTTAGGTGACTCAATCAGTTTGATAACTTTCTTATGAAGCATCTTCGTAACCAGATCTTGGAAGTTGTAATAGCTTGGTCCCGTGATTACAGGGACTCCCAGTGCTGCGGGCTCTAGCACATTGTGCCCACCAACCTTATCTCCAATTAGGCTTCCACCCATAAAGCAGATGTCCGCTGCGCCCATCAACGTTAGCATCTCACCCATTGTATCGCCGAGATATACTTGAGTATTCGTTTCTACTGCATGCGTTGAAGTACGACGCACAGTGTTAAAGCCTTGCTGTTGGCAAAGCGTGAATACATCATCAAATCGTTCTGGATGGCGAGGAACCAAAACGAGTAAAGCATTTGGATGAGATTTTAAAACTTGTCTATGTGCATCTAATACCTGTTCGTCCTCGCCTTTGTGGGTGCTAGCGGCAATCCAAATCGGACGATCGTCTCCAAACTGGGCTCGAAGCTGCTGTCCTTGCTGTTTCACTTGCTCTGATATTTGAATATCGAACTTAATAGAACCGGTAACGGATAGTTTCTTTTTCTCGACGCCTAAGCGTTCAAAGCGCTCGGCATCTGAAGCTGTTTGGCAGAGTACTTGAGTTAGGCATGGATGAAGTTGGTTAAAAAGCTGCTGTATTTTGGCGTAGTTCTTACACGATTTTTCAGATAGGCGCGCATTCACGACAGTTATAGGGATACCCGCTTTGTGAACATTGTGAAGCGTGTTTGGCCACAGCTCAGTCTCAATGATCAACATCTGTTTTGGTTGCACTGCTTTAAGAAAACCTTTGATAGCGAACCCAAAGTCAATTGGCATATAGCGGTGTTCAACTAAATCACCCAACTTAGCAATCTGTTCAGCTCCGGTACTTGTTGTTGTAGTAACTAGAATAGATTGTTCGGGGTTTTGTTCCTTAAGGGCTTTGATTAAAGGTGTTGCTGCTATGCTTTCACCAACAGATACGGCATGTATCCAAATAGGTTTGTCGTTGCTTTTTAGCTTGGGAGTTATGCCAAAGTGCTCTCTCCAGCGAGAGCCGAACTTAGGCTTATTTGGTTTGCTCTTGTACAAACCAAATAAAAGCAGCGGTGACGCTAGAGCGAGTAGTAAGGTATAAACAATACGAACTAACATGAGCTTATCGTAATGGCGTCAAGTTTTTGGATGCTATCTAGCACTTGCTTAGGCGAAAGTTCTGTCAAGCACTTAAGGTGTTTGTATTGACATTCACGCTGGAAACAAGGGCGACAATCAATATCGGTATGAACAATCTCCACTTTTTCTGCGAGTGGGGGGGTGTACTTCGGTGAAGTTGAGCCATACACGGCAACAACATTACAACCAACCGCAGCAGACACATGCATTAAGCCTGAGTCATTCGCGACAACAGTCTTGCATGCAGCAAGTAGATCGACCGCTTCAATTAAGCTGGTTTGTCCTGCTAGAACATGAATGTTCTCATGGAATTGCGTCGGGACAAGTGCGCGGATATTGTTACAAATCTCTAAGTCTTTTTGAGAACCAAACAACCAGATTTGATGCCCAGATCGAGCCATTTGCGTCGCGACTTCAGCGTAGTGTGTTTCGGGCCATTTTTTGGCAGGACCAAACTCTGCTCCTGGGCACAGTCCAATGATTGGTTGGTCTTGCGTTAAGTTGAACTTTTTGAGCGTGGCTAGTTGCTCAGCCGCGTTGATTGCAAGGCGTGGGCGGGGCAAGATTTCAAGCCCGCCAAGGGAGTTGGAGTCCACCATCTCTGCTTTTGGATAAGCTAATGCTACATAGCGTTCTACCATGTATTGAAAAGACGTCATGTTGGGGCGTAAGTCATTCAATAAACCATAGCGCATTTCTCCCTTCCAGCCAGTACGAAGAGGAATGTTGGCAAACCATGGGATCAGTGCTGATTTCGCTGATTTAGGCAAGATATAGGCGTGGTCATATTGCTTTTCACGTAATGATTTACCAATTTCCCTGCGGCCTAATAAGTTAAATTCACCATGACCGATAGGCATTTCAATCGCTTGGTGGATTTCTGGCATACGCTCAAGAATCGGTTTACACCATCCTGGAGCGATAACGTCAATTTGGCTATCTGGATGACGTTGCTTTAATACGATATATAACGATTGCGACATTACCATATCGCCGACCCACGCTGGGCCAATAATTAAAATCTTTTTCATTTATTTACTTGCCAATCAGTATCATATCTAGGCTTAAAGATATTGTAATAGTTATTGCCGTCTTCTTGAGAGTGCAGCAACTGCAGTACCCACATGTATTGTTCGGGTTTATCACCGACAAAATATTCAATGGCTTCATTACAGGTACGAGCGTCTTGCTCTTCGCCTTTATCCAGCTCAAACGCCGGTAAAATCTCAATATCAAACGTACCGTCTTCTGTGTTCATCGACGCAAATAGAGGCAATACTTTTGAGCGTGATAGTTTTGCAATTTTGCCTAAACCAGGTAGCGTTGCTTTACGTGTGGCAAAAAAATCGACAAACACACTATGCTCTGGGCCGTGATCTTGATCGGGTAGATAATACCCCACATAGCCATCTCGAATGGATTTCAGAAAAGGCTTAATGCCACCTGAGCGTTCATAAACACGACCACCGTATTGAACTCTTTGCTTGTGCATCAGCCAGTCAGCAACATCATTCTTTTGTTTCTTCGCCATTGCAGAAACTGGCATTCCCATTGAAGCGAGCAAGATAGCAGGCACATCAATTGCCCAAGAGTGGGGAACCATTAAAATCACATTTTCGTTGTTATCAATGTGCTGTCGTAAAATGTCTAGGCCGCGAATTTGGCAACGGTTCTGAAGCCACTTTGGTGAGCGTAAACTTAGTAACCCGAAGCGAAAAAAGAACATGGCTGCTGTGTAGAGTGTTTTTTCTATCAAAGCTTCACGTTCTTGGAACGACTTTTCTGGAAAACACAGCTCAAAGTTAACCCTCGCTCGGTGAGCTGGCCCTTTGTGGGATTTCGACAGTTTTTTGGCTATGGTTTTCGCCAACCACTTTTGTAAACCCAGTGGCATTAATGATAAAGGTAAAAATAAGAGAACACCTAACCACGTGCCCCAGTACTTAGGCGACAGAAAGTGGCGCTTAAACTCAGGGTTATATGCTTTAGGGTCGAAGTCATCACGTTTTATGGTCATGGCGTGTCTAGTTACCTATTCGTGTACGGGCGAAGTGGTTTAAATGAGAAAAAAGATAGTTAGGAATGATACAGGCTATTGCACTTGAGTAAAGGTGGCAGGTTATGGTTCTACCACCTTGTGGTGCTTAACGGTTTTGAATAGTCAAGTATTCGGCAACGCCTTCTGCAACTGTCTTGAATTCAACATCACAGCCTGCGGTGCGCAGTTTGGTCAGATCCGCTTGTGTGAATTCTTGGTAAGCGCCTTTTAGGTGCTCAGGGAATGGGATGGTTTCAATTTGGCCTTTGCCATGATGCTTGATAACTGCTTTTGCTACCTCTTCAAAAGATTCAGCACGGCCAGTACCACAGTTAAAAATGCCTGATACGCCGTTTTCTAAGAACCACAGGTTTACTTTACAGACATCACCAACGTAAACGAAGTCGCGTTTGAATGATTCGCTGCCCGCGAACAATTTAGGATTTTCACCTGCGTTAAGTTGGTTGTTTAGGTGGAACGCAACTGATGCCATGCTACCTTTGTGGTCTTCACGTGGGCCATATACGTTGAAGTAGCGGAAGCCGGTGATTTGAGAAAGGGTCTCACCATGTTCTTCAGCGTCTTGCCATAGGCGACGAACGTAGTTATCAAACTGCTGTTTCGAGTAACCGTATACATTCAGTGCGCCTTCGTATTCGCGTTCTTCAACGAAAGTATCTGTATCGCCGTAAGTGGCTGCTGAAGAAGCGTATAGGAATGGAATCTCGCGATCTAAACAGTAATGAAGCAGCTCTTTAGAGTACTCGTAGTTGTTTAGCATCATGTACTTACCATCCCACTCAGTCGTTGCAGAGCAAGCACCTTCGTGGAAAATTGCCTCAATCGGACCAAAATCATCGCCCGCCATAATTTGGGTCAGAAAGTCGTCACGATCCATGTAATCTGTGATGTCCAGATCAACTAAGTTCTTAAACTTTTTGCCATTTTTTAGGTTGTCGACAACCAGGATATCGTTAATACCAGCTTCGTTTAGTGCTTTAACAATGTTGCTGCCGATCATGCCAGCACCACCAGTTACGATGATCATAGAACTTCCACCATAGATTAAAATTTTCTCAGGAATTCTAGCAAGAAACGAAAAGTAGCGCTATTGGAAGCAGGAAGATAGGTTTGAGTCTTCTATTGCTCAGTATCTAGATATGAAAAAGGGAGCCTCAGCTCCCTTGATTACTTTATTATTCCACATCCGAACGGTTAGGTCTTTGGTACCAAGGATTTCGTTCGTCGGTTAACTCAATTAAGCTGTATTTGCGGCCGAGCTTCTGCCCTCCGTCACGAGTAAGAGGCTGCCAACTAAAGTTCGCACGATTGTTACTTGGCTTAACGGTCATGATGTCAAACGGAATCGACAAGTAGAAACCTTTAGTAAAACTACCTTCACCAAATTCATCCGCAGACAAGTCTGTAAATGAGGCAAAGGCGCCAGCAATTACGCCACTCTTGAACTGCTTAGAAACATTGATTTGTGTACCAACATCGCCAGCTAGGAACTGACCAACATCGACTTGGATCATCAAATCTTGCAGGAATTCCCATTGAGGGTAGTAGTAACCAGATACAAAACCAGTGAATCCTTTATCAATAACTTGGAACGGACGTCCATATTCTGGCACGTTTTGCCATTTCTCATCGTAAACACCGAAGTAACTTTGTGGATCACGTTGAGAAATTAAGTTGACGTCAGCGCCAATCGCCCAGTTAGCTCCTTGTGGTCGGTAAAGAAACTCGGTACCGACTCCGGCAAACATGCTCTCCAGATAGCCCGTGTAGAATTGCTGGTCCATGGTATCTGAATACTCTTGGAACCAAGTTAACTGTAGGTTGGACATGGTTACCGCGTGTTCATTTTGATAAGCACGGAACATGGTACGTACACGAGGAATCGAAGTGCCGTCTGGTGGGGTGACGTAGTTAAACTTGTCGTAGTTGTTGTACCAATCCCAGTATAGCGAGCCACCAATTTCTAGGTTATCTGTCAGCCAGTAAGACGCGCTACCACTTAAACCGACACTGAACAGATAGAACTCTTCTGGGTTGCCTAAGGTCTGAGCCAGTTTTGGTGAAAAGCCCCAATCAAAGCGCTCAAAACCATCGTAAGCAGGTTTACCTTGCGGTTTATCGCTCGAGGTCGATGTTGCATCTTCGATATTTGGATTGATGTAGTTAACTTCTGCAAAGTCATGGTATTTCTCTTTGGAGATAACCGTTTGATCGCCGATCAGACCACGACTGCGTTCATTGATAGTAAAGGTATCAATGTTGTCTGGCATTTCGTTATAAAGGACTGCCGCCGCTTTTTCATGAGCTTCATTGCGATCACGATACTTTTTCTGCTCGCCGACAACCGAAATGGTATTGTCTTTAACATAGAGTTGGGTATTTTGGTAGCCAGCAATTTTATCCAGCTCCTCGGTAACACGTTCCCAATCTACATCAGACAGTTGCTCTGGTTGCTTGTCTTCAACTTCTGGTGTTGGTGTATCACGCCAGAAAGATGGCATATCATTGAAGTTAGTGTAAAGACTCACGCCAGCAACTAACGTATCTCCGCGCTCGTAGCTCAAGCGCAAATCTGCCATATGTCCTAAACGATATAGAACACCAAAGTTCCAAGGCGTATGAGGTGTCATGTCTACACCACCACGTACCACAGGGAAATCTTCGCTGTAATCGTTGCTGTCGTATTCAAGCTTAAATCGCAGTGGCGCGTGCAAAGTTTGGTACTCGACACCACCAAAGAGTGCAGCAGAACCTTTGAACCAACGTTCAAAATCCACACTACCACCATTACCTTTGTAATCAGAAGGGCGCTCACAGAAACTATCGGACAGCTTACAAGCTGGGTTGCTGATGTTGTCGCGCGTACCTAAGTAGCCCCAGCCCATACCTAAAGTGAAATCAAAGGTACCAAGGTTTGGGTTAGAATAACGTTTTGTTGCAGCAACAAACTCACCATCAAAAAGACCGGTACCTGCAAAATCACGCACACCAACAGAAAGCTCTGGCAAGTACTCTGACTCTTGCAAAAGTCGAACTTTAAAATCGATGCCTTTGTCAGTGTATTTGGTATCACCTGAGAAGCTTGGATCGCTACTATAGAAAAGATCATTCACCATGGTGTAGCGAATCGTCGTTTCTAACCAGGGCATGACTTGCAGTGTGACGTTATAGAAAAGGTACTCATCGCTGCCAGTAACAGCAAAGTTAAACTCGCCTTCAGGCGCCATACGACCTGTTGGCATCTGCATTAAGCCGACACCACCAAAGTCCATTTGTGATGGTTGCAATGGCGGCACTTCAAAAGGTATGTCTTGAGCCCACACCAACGCTGGACCCATTAAAGAAAGGGATAAACTGGTTCTGATCAGGTTCATGTCTAGTTCTTCGATGAGGTTGGTTTACGTTGTGCAAGCAGAGCGACAATGTCTTTATCCATTTGTGATTTTTCGAACTCATCAAATGGGATATACACAATGGTAAGTGGCGGCAAGTAATATTGAGTGGTTAACCAACTGCCATGGTGAGGATGAATAACCTTGCCATCCGGGTAAATTAGAATTGGCGGATAGGCCAGCTCATCAATATCACTTGAACGTAGATTATCGATCTGTTCATGCAGAGCGATACCCGCTTGGTTTTCTACCGCGTAGACTTTTTCTAAGTTACCCACATACAACACTTTCTCTTTGCGTTTTGGTGCACTTAACGCCAGTTGACCTTGTAAAAGAGGGTTATCAAATTTATCCAGACGGATGCGATCAACATCAATGGCCGACAGCACGCGAGGTGCAAACTGGCTTCGTTGGATAAACTTGTAAAATGGGTGCGCAACTAAATTATGTTGAATCATTTGGTTTAACACCGAATTCTTTAAGGCAGTACTTCTTTGCACTGCTGATTCGGAATTATCAAATAGAGTCACAGCTAAAGGGTATTGCAGGGCGATTTGTTGTTTTTGCGCATGCTTAAGTATGCTCTCTAAACGTGCTGCTTGTTGGAATTGCAATGCTTTGCCCGTTCCTACAAGTTCTATATTGAGCAGTGGTGAAGTGTGATTTTGAGCTTGAACGATAGTAGGTGTCGCCAGAATCGTTGCCGTTAAACTTAGGCTTAATAAAGATAGCAGTCGCTTATTCATGATTTGCTGTACCCTTTCAGAATCGTCAATTCAACAGGCACCATGTTTGGACCTAAGTGTTGACGTGTTTTCACTACTTCTCCTTTACCGTTTACCCAGTATTGGTTCTCTACAGTTTTTTCTAAGCTGGTAAACGTTACAACCTCGGTATAAACATCAGTAGAGGTAGATGAAATAGGGGTGATGACGGTTTCTTTACCTTGACGAGAACGTTGGACTTTAGCCGGGAACCCATAACGGTATTTGTCAGCCCAATCGTAAGAAAGAGAATATTGTGCAGAGGGCGCTGAGTAGGCAGGAACGTTGCCATAAATGCCTGCTAGATTGGTGGTTTGCAAGCCAATAGTTTTAACGATATGACCGTTTTCTGTTACCACCATTGCCTTGTCCGCACTTACCCACTTTAATTGGGTATTGCCAGTTAATGGGTTTTGCTCAGCAAAGGCCAACACTACGAAGACCTGTTTTTGGTCACCAATTTTTAAGTAAGCACTAGCATAAGGAACCGCTTCAACTTCTTCTGGCGTTAGCTCGACATCGATGTAGTTGCCATAAGCTTCTTGGACTGTCGCGGATACGTCATTAAATTTTTGTGTACAGCCAAAGATTGAACTCATTAAAGGTAGGGCAATAAATAAGCGCATCCATTTTAGCGATAGAAAGGTGTTCATCATTCCCTCATAACAAATAAAATCGCCCTGAGTACTCAGGGCGATGATTTTACTTAGAACTCAACTAGGTTATTGTGGGTTAGAACCTGAGCCTGAAGTAGAAGTAGAAGTAGAAGTAGAATCGCTGTCTGACGCTGCAACTGCTACTACAGTTACTGCTGCTGCTGCACCTACTGCTACTGCAGTTGTGCCAGTTGCAGATGCTGCTGCAGTACCAGTAGTACCTGCTTCAGTCGCTGCAAATGCAGTTGATGCGCTTAGAGCCATAAGAATAGCTAGAGCTGTGTTCTTCATTATTAATCCTTGTATTTCAGATTTTAAAACATCGATGTTTGGTCTGTTTATCACATACCACTTCTCATTCTAGTTAAAAAACAATCAGCATGTAAATAGTTTCCTATGCGAATTTACCTAACGTTAAAGAAAGATCGTAGGAGTATTGAGGGTTGCTTATGTGTAGTTATCGTATTTAATAAAAATGCGTATCCTACTACTTAAGTTCAAGTCACCTAAGAGTTCACGCAAACGTTCACGATTTTTATTCAACGCGACTCTTTGTATGTCTTGTTTTAAGTCGCTGACAGCCGATGAGTTTCTCATCTGTGAGAATTTGCTAACCATAAACAGAACTCTTCGAAGTCCCCCCCTCTTGCCGTTTTGCGCTAATACATGCATAATTTGCCAGCTTTTGTGTTGCGTTTATAAAAGATTGTATTTTTGAACGGTTAGTCGCAAAAGTGAGGCTTAAAAAGAATATTTATATCAATAAACCGAATAGATCGGGAATCAGCGAACAGTGGCTAACGCGTAATGCCGCCGGGCGGTAGCGTGTAAACGCACAAGCGAAATTGACAAAAGTTAACAGACATTCACTGCGCGCGTCGTTCATAATGTGCAGCGGTCAGTCGACACCCAAGGAACACTTACGTGATTAATAAACGACCATGGCTAGGGGCGTTGAGTGCAATCAGCTTAGGCTTGTGCTCATTTTCTGCCTCAGCAGATTTTTATGCTGGTGCGTTAGTCAGTTACTCTAACGCTGAATTTCATCATTCCTCTTCTTCGGTAACCGAGGGAAACCCTTTCCTTCTCCAAGCGCAAGCTGGTTACTTCTTCAATGATTACCTCGCTTTTGAAGCGCGTTACGGAACCTCTGTACAACGAGACAGCGGAGTGGCAGTAGACAGCCTCGCGAGTGGCTTTATCAAATTGAACATGCCCGTTTCCGAACGTATCGCACTTTACGGACTTGCTGGTTATTCGAGTGTTCAGATCGACCAACAAAATGTAGGCTCAAATAAAGATCAAGGTTTTAGCTTTGGTTTAGGGATGCATTACGCTTTAGATAAGCAGAATGCGGTTGTCTTTGAGTTTGTTGACAGTACATCTGAAGATCAGGTTCGCTTGAACGCACTTACTCTTGGCTTTCAACACCGATTTTAATTAAAGACCTAGCGCCTAGTTTTGTGGCTAGGATTTTTAACTCCTGACTTTAAATAGCGAATTATCATGCTCAAAGGATATTTCTCGATAGGTGCTTGCATTCTGGCAAGCCTATTTGCGCCGCTTACTAATGCGCAGACTCCAACCCCAGAACAAATTCAGATGTTTCAAAACTTACCTGCTGACCAGCAACAAGCACTGGCGAGTAAGTATGGTATCTCTATTCCATCCGGCGCTTCTTCTCAGCCAAGTAGTTACCAAAATCCTCAAGTGGTTGAACAACGTCCGGTTACTAGTAGCGCGACTGAAGCAAAAGTAAACGACGCCGAAAAAAACGAGCAAGGTCTAAAGCGTTTTGGTTTAGATTTGTTTGCAGGTTCACCTACGACGTTTGCACCAATCAGTGATGTGCCTGTTCCGGCTGACTACACGGTAGGAGCTGGTGATGAAATCGTTATCCAACTGTTTGGTAAAGAGAACACGACGCATCGCCTTCGTGTTAATCGCGCTGGTATCATTAATTTCCCTTCTCTTGGTCCTGTTCAAGTGGCCGGCATGACATTCTCTGATGTGCGTGATTCTTTAAATCAGCGTGTAAAAGAGCAAATGATCGGGGTTCGTAGTGATATTTCGTTGGGCGAAATGCGCACCATGCAAGTTTTTGTGATGGGTGACGCGTACAAGCCTGGCGCTTACACGGTGAGCGCCCTAACCACGATCTCTCAAGCGATTTACTACAGTGGTGGCTTTAGTGAAAGTGGTGCTCTTCGTAACGTACAACTTAAGCGCAATGGTCAGGTAATTCGTAAACTGGATATGTACGACCTGCTACTAAAAGGTGATGCGCGTAACGACATCCGCTTGTTACCAGGAGACGTAGTCTTCATCGGCGCGTTGGGTAACACGATTTCGATTGATGGTGAAGTAAACCGCCCTGCAATCTATGAAATCAAGCCAGGTGAAACCTATAAGCAAGCGATTCAAATGGCAGGTGGCTTTACGGCTAACGCATATAGCGATCAAATCGAAGTGAAGCGTTATGCCGCAAAAGGTGCTCGAGATGCATTAACACTGAACTTTAGCCAGTCACATGACCAACAAACTAAAGTCAAAGATGGTGATGCGGTTGATGTGCTTAAGAAAAGTGAAGAGCTGACCCGTTACGTACAAATTGAAGGTGATGTCCGCCATCCGGGTTATATTGAATGGAAGAGCGGTCTGCAAATCGCAGATTTATTCCAATCTGTCGATACGTCTTTCAATTCTACAGCCGATGTTAACTACGCTGTTGTTGTACGTGAGATTAACCCTCAACGCGATATTGAGGTTTACCAAGTTAACCTTGCTAATGCGATTCTTTCTCCAACTAGTAAAGATAACTTGAAGCTAAACTCTCGCGATCGAGTCTTGGTATTTAACCGTTTCAATAACGAAGATTTGGATACATTAGCGGATCAAGAAACCGTTACCAAAGCGAAAACCTTAGAGCAGGCTCAACTTCAAGCACAACAAGAGCAATTGAAAGAGCAAGAAGTCATGAGCTCATCAGTGGCGGTGTCTTCTGGCACTCCACTAGAAAAAGATTCAAAACAACCAAAGATCGTGTTCCGTGGCAAAGAAATCACTAAAGATGATTTTGAAGCATTAAAACAAAATACGCGTCGTACGTTGCTTGCTCCTGTGTTGCTTCAGCTTCAACAGCAATCTCGTCTAGGTTTGGCTCCGCAAATTGCCGAAGTCTTCGGTGAGGTAAAACACCCTGGTCGTTACCCAATTACCCCACGTATGACGATTTCTACCTTAATTGAAGCTGCGGGTGGTTTAACTTATAACGCATTCACCATCAACGCCGAGTTAGCACGTACGGTAATTAACAGTAAAGATGAGCGTGCTGTAATTGACGTAGAGCGTATTGATTTGCGCCAAGCCATCAAGGGTAGTATTGCCGACGATATCGTTATTGTTGGTCGCGATCGCCTAAACATTCTTGAAAAGCCAAACGTCAAATTGCAAAGCACAGTAACACTGCAAGGTGAGGTTCGCTTCCCTGGTACTTACACAGTTCGCCAAGGTGAAACCTTAGGTGAACTATTAGAACGTGCTGGCGGCTTAACTGAATTTGCACACCCACAAGGGGCTATCTTTACTCGTGAGGCTTTACGCCTTCAAGAGCAAAAGCTGTTGAACCAATATGCTGCAGATATGCGAGCAGAAACTGCCAAGAAAACCTTCCGTGCAGACAGTAATATGGGTTCAGTAATCTCAGACCCAGACAAAACACTGAAATTTGTTGAAGAAGCAAGCCGTAGCAAAGCTCTTGGTCGTATGGTCGTACAGCTTAATCGTATCCTTAAAGACGAGCGTTCTGCGGACTTTATGTTAGAAGATGGTGACTTCCTATTTGTACCGACCTTCCGCAACACGGTTTCGATCATGGGTGAAGTTCAAGTTCCAATTACATATCTACTGGATAACAAGCTAGATGTTGATGATTACTTGAACAAAGCCGGCGGTGCGAAAAAACAAGCAGATGAAGACCGTATCTTCGTTGTGCGCGCAGATGGCTCTGTTTACAAACCAACGTCAGGATACTGGTTTGGTAATAACCATGAAGAGCTAAAAGCTGGTGATACTATTGTTGTACCAATCGACACCGATTACCGCGATGCACTAAGTACTTGGACTGCTGCAACGCAGATCCTTTACCAAACGGGTGTAGCGATCAACGCGCTGAAATAACGAAACCAATCAGCTTAAACAAGGTTAGAAATTCAATCATAGTATGAGCTTATGTAGCGATGGAAGTTACATAAGCTCAATTTTATGAACATTATTAATCAAAACGGCTAATACTACTCTGAACACCAATAGTGGCATTATTCAGCCGTAGCCCGTCATTCCAGCGAGCCGAAGCGAGAATAGGAACCTTGTCACAGCGTTGTGTTTTGAAAGTCGGAGAATAATCTCTCAAATTTCACCAATCTCTGAGTCCAGTATAACGAACCTCAGAGCTTAGGATTAAATACCAATGGAACCACAAAAAGAACACCCACAACATTACCTACCGTATCCACCACACAGCCAACAACCTGCGGATGATGAAATCGACTTGCGTAAACTGTTTGGCGCATTGTGGAAAGGTAAGTGGATCATCATTGCGACCACATTTGTTTTTGCCGTTGGCGCAGTACTTTACGCACTAAGCTTACCAAATATCTACAAATCGGATGCGTTGCTTGCTCCTGCAGAAAGCTCAAATGGCGGTGGTCTTTCAAAAATGGCGGGGCAACTTGGCGGACTAGCAGCACTAGCGGGTGTGAACTTGGGCGCAGGTGAATCTTCTCAAACCGATTTAGCCGTTCAGGTAATGAAGTCTCGCCAGTTTGTTGAAGCATTCGTTAACAAACATGAATTACTTGTACCTCTCATGGCAGCTAAGGATTGGGATTTAGCAAATAACAAACTCATCTTAGATGAAGAAATTTATAACCCAAATACGGGAGAATGGCTACGTGAGCCTAATGGTCTACGAGGCGCAACACCAACAGCGCAAGAAGCCTTTGAAGTCTTCAGTAAAGAGGTCTTGAGCGTTAGCCAAGACAAAGAAAGCGGCTTATACACGGTATCAGTCAAAAACTACTCTCCTTACATTGCTCAGCAATGGGTGAACTGGTTGATTGAAGACATCAACAAAGTGATGCGTGAACGCACAATAGCAGAAACGTCGCAAAACCTAGCTTACCTAAACACTCAGCTACAAAAAACCGCCGTGGCTGACATGCAAAGCACGTTCTATAAGCTGATTGAAGAGCAAACCAAAAGCTTAATGCTTGCAGAAGTACAAGAAGAGTTTATCTTCAAAGTCGTTGATCCAGCAGTGGTTCCAGAACTGAAAGATGGTCCGAAGGGTGCGCTGATCTGTATGCTAGGCACATTGTTTGGTGGAATGCTAGGTGTAGCGATTGTGTTAGTACGTTTTGCGTTTCGAAAGGAAGATATTGAGGGCCTAGAACCTAGAACCTAGGCTTTTTGGTTACCTATTTGGGGTCGGTTTGGCAAGCACTCAATCATGGACCACTTCGATAATAACTACGAAATTGAGCATCAAATTAGTGGAACTGACAAAGAAGAGCTGCTAGTAGACATCCGTGAGGTCATTGACTCAGCCAACTTCACTTATATTCGTCAACGCGAAATGAAAGGTCTAGACCATGCCATTTTGACTGGTCGGTAGTTGGTTGGTGATGAACCATTCGCAGTGGTTCTGGCTGATGAGCTTTGCGTGAATTAAGACGAAGGCGTTCTTGCTCAAATGGTTACGCTATTTAGCCAATTCCGTTGCTCTATCGTTGCCGTTCAAGAAGTACCTGCAGAAGAGACGTACAAATAAGGTGTGATTTCTGGTGAAATGATCAAAGACGATATCTACCGTGTTGACGACATGTTTGAAAAAACTGAGCCAGGCACAGCACCAAGCAATCTAGCTATCATTGGTCGCAGCATCTTAACCTCAGATATTTTTGAGCTGATCAAAAATACTGAGCCGGGTAAAGGTGGAGAAATTCAAATTACAGATGTGCTACTTAAACAAGCAAAAGCCGGCTGTGTACTAGCATATAAATTTAAAGGTCAACGTTTTGATTGTTGTGGTAGCGTGGAAGGATATATCGAAGCGACAAATTACTGTTACAATCATTTTTTCAAATAAATATAAATCTTCAGGCTGACTACAGGAATTTTTGGAGCAAGATATGTCAGTTCGTTTCTGCATCAGTTCGAAGAAACTCAATGCGAAAGAGCAGGGCAAGATCATGAATAGTCCTTATTTCACTAAGGCTCCAGCGTGATGGGACTTTAATCCAAAGTATCGTTTAGTGCTCAAATTTGCAACAAAGATAATGATCAATTTGACGATCTGTTTTAGGCGTAATCATAAACTTTCTTTCGGGAGTATTTGATATGAACAGAACGAGTCTTTTGGAACACATTTCTGTTGTTCGTGACCCACGCCAATCTTGGAAAATAGAGTATAAGATAACGGGCATTGTTTTCCTTATGGTAGCGGCCGTTATTGCCGAAACTGAAAGTTTAGGAGATATTGAGGGTTTCGGGCAAGACAATCTCAATTGGCTTCAAGAGTATGGTGACTTCACTGACGGTGTACCGGTTCATGACACTATCGCTCGAGCCATTAATCTTATTTCAGCAAAGCAGTTACAGCGCTGTTTTGCGAAATGGATGCAAAACTGTCATGAGGTCACCAAAGGAGAGGTTATTACGATTGATGGTAAGACTCTCCGAGGGACATGACATATGACAAAGATAAGCGCAGTGGAGTAATTCATATGGTCAGTGCATTTAGCGCAGTAAATCAAACTGCTTTAGGGCAAGTCAAAACAGGAGATAAGACCAATGAGATTAAATCGATTCCAGAGCTATTAGAGTTACTCTCAATCAGAGGATGCCTTGTCACCATTGATGCCATGGGCTGCCAAAAAACATCGCTAATAAAATCAGGGACAAAGGTTCTGACTACCTCTTAAGGGTAAAGGGGAATCAAAAATCGCTGGAAAATGCGCTAAACCAAGTGTTCCATTCAGGCATGATATAGCAGTTTGATGGTGAAAAATATGTCACCCAAGAGAAAGGCCATGGACGCTTAGAAACTCTATTGAGTTTAGTAGAGCACGATATGTCTTTGCTTGGAGGTATTGCACTTAAATGACCGGGATTGAAAACTGTCGGTGTCGTGGTGTCGTGGTGTCGTGGTGTCGTGGTGTCGTGGTGTCGTGGTGTCGATAAGACAAGAACGCGCTAGGCCAGCAGAGACGATGCAGATAAAGAGTTATATTAGCTCAGCGGAATTGTCTGCTAAAAACTTATTGGAAAGAACTCGGGCTCATTGGAGTCTCGAGAACCAAATGCACTGGCGTTTGGATGTCGGCTTTAATGAAGTTAGTTGTAGGATACGTCGAGAACAGGCAAGAGAGAATTTTGCAGTTGTTAGGCACATTGCTCTCAATCTGTTAACGGCAGAAACTAGCTTTAAAGCAGGTATTAAGCGGAAGCAAAAGAAAGCAAATAGAAATAACGCTTATCTATCGCAAGTCCTTGCAGGACAAGGGGGGCGTAATCTTGCCCTGCAAATAACGGTCAGGGATAGTTAGAATTCCATAGAAGTAAATATACATAATTCAAGAGCTACGAGAGTTATGTTTTTGATTTAATTTAATAAGAGATATTGTAATGTTTTTAATAGCTGGACCATGTGTTATAGAGTCAGAGGGACTTGTACTAGATACTTTTGGTAGATTGAAAGAAATAACTGAAAAGTTGGGGATAGAGTATATTGCAAAGTCCTCTTTTACAAAGGCAAACCGATCTTCCATCAACGCATTTACAGGACCAGGTATAGAACAGGGATTGAAAATTCTTGAAAAGGCAAAAACAGAGCTTGGTGTAAAAGTGCTAACAGACGTGCATGAAGATACACCTTTAAGTGAGGTTGCATCAGTAGTAGATGTTCTACAGACACCAGCTTTTCTCGTGCGCCAGACAGGGTTTATACAGCGAGTTGCTTCCATGGGGAAACCGGTCAATATTAAAAAAGGACAATGGATGCACCCTAGTGATATGGCACCAGTTGTAGAGAAATGCAAAGCCGTTGGTAATGAAGATGTATGGCTTTGCGACCGAGGGACAAGTTTTGGGTTTGGTCAGCTAATAAACTATATGCCAGGCTTGACGATAATGAAAGAGACAGGCTGTAAAGTGGTAATCGATGCCACTCATAGTGTGCAAATGCCTGGTACACTTGACGGTTCAACCGGTGGAAATCGTTATCATGTCCCGGCAATAGCAAGAGCTGCGGTAGCAGTAGGTGTGGATGGAGTGTTTATGGAAACACACCCAGATCCTGACAACGCTTTGTGTGATGGGCCAAATATGCTTCCTTTAAAACATATGGAATCACTTTTAGAAACTTTGTTAGAAATAGATCATGCCGTAAGAAGTAAACCTCAAATTGAGACTAAATTTTAGTAAAGTTGGTAATGAATAATGAGTTATTTAGATGTCGCCAAAGCAGTAATCAAAAATGAAATTGAGGGCATTATAGAGGTTGAACATAAACTAGGCCCCAGCTTTGAAGAGTTAGTTCGCACAATTAGCTCCTCGCAAGGGCGTGTAGTTATGTGTGGTATGGGGAAGTCTGGGCATATCGCAAAAAAAATATTTGCTACTTTAGTTAGTACTGGCACTCCTTCTATGTACATGCATCCTGCCGAAGCCTTTCATGGGGATTTAGGAATGATTCAGAGTGAGGATATATTTTTTGCTATATCTAATTCTGGGGAAACTTCCGAAGTAACACAATTACTTCCTTTCATAAAAGCTAATGGGAACTTACTTGTTGCTATGACTGGCAATAAGAACTCCACTCTTGGACAGTACTCTGATTTTCATTTAGATATAGGTGTTAATAAAGAGGCATGCCCATTAAATTTAGCCCCGACTTCTTCTACTACAGCCTCTTTGGTTCTTGGTGACGCACTAGCTATCGCGCTTATGCAAGCTAATGGATTCAAAGAAGAAAACTTTGCTAGATATCACCCAGGGGGAAGTCTTGGCAGGCGCTTGTTAATGACAGTCAGTGATTGTCTTCAACGTGCAGTGTTTGTGCCTCAGGACGCCCAACTGATCGATATTTTAGGATCAATAAGTAATTGTACGACTGGTAGTGTTCTCGTAGGAGATCCTGATAGCTTGTTAGGTATTATCACTGATGGAGATATACGTAAGTACCTAAATAAATGCAATAGCCTTGAAAATCTTAAAGTTATAGCAACGGATATTATGACAAAAGAACCTAAATTAGTTTCTTCAATTACCAAGTGTATAGATGCAGATGCTAAGATGGCATCAGAAGCAGTGAACTCTCTTGTTGTTGTTGAATCGAATAGAGTTATTGGTATCTATGATAAGTTAAATAGGAAATAGAATGAAAATTGTGGCTTTTCTTCCAGCAAAAGGTTCAAGCTCAAGAATTAATAGCAAAAACATGAAGCTTTTAGATGGTAAACCCCTTTTTCTCCATACATTGGAGAAGTTAGTTGATTCAGGCTTATTTGATGAGGTGTATTTGGATACCGAGTCAAAGGAAGTTGCAGAGGCTGCATCTGAAGTTTCTTGTCAGATTATGATGCGTGATAAAAAGCTCGCATCTAATAAGACCGATGGGAATCAGATGTTTATGAATGAAGTAAATCATGTCGAAGCTGATATATATGTACAAGTATTGTGTACTAGTCCCTTTATTGAAGTTGAAACAATAAAAAAGGGTATTGATACGATTCGAAATGATGATAACTATGATAGTGCTGTATTAATTAGAAAGGAAAAGCAATATGTGTGGAGTGAGCAAGGTCCCCTCTACAATGTAGAAGCGATTCCAAATAGCAATGAGCTAAATGATACAATATTGGAAACTATGGGTTTGTATATTGTTAAGAAAAAGGCTGCAAAAAAAACAAATAGAAGAATAGGAGACTTTCCCTATCTACTTGAAGCATCGCCATTAGAAGCTATCGATGTTAATTGGCCTGACGATTTTGCTCTTGCAGAATTGATTGCTGCGGGACAGAGAGAAAAAAGCAGGAAACTTCTTGGGAATATAAAAAACCACTTAACCAGCTGTATTCTTTCAGACCTATTAGATGATTTAGGTTATCCTAACCAAGTAGTGAAAGGTTTATCACCAAATATTTCAGGCACTAAATTATTAGGTAGAGCAAAAACATTAAAACTGCGAGCGCTAAAAGAAGGAGAGTGTTTTAAAGGAATATATAATGCTCTTCATAGTTACGACACGATCGTACCAGATGACTTGATATTAATTGAAAATGAAACTCCAGAATATGCATATTTTGGTGAATTGAATGCTAATTTAGCTATCCGCTCAGGAGCTGCAGGCGTGATAGTTAATGGTATGACTAGAGATAATGAGGAAGTATTATCTACTGGTTTACCTGTTTTTTCTTCAGGTTACACCTGTCAGGACGTAAGAAAAAGAGCTACGACAGACTATTTCAACAAGTCAATAATGCTGAACGGTATTAAAGTTGAGCCGGAAAATCTTGTTTTTGCAGATTCTGAAGGTGTGATTATTATACCTAAAGCTATCGAAAATACCGTAATTGAAGAAGTATATAAACGAGCAGCTAATGAAAAGAAAATTCTTTCTGAGATTGCTGAAGGTGTGGATGTAGATACTTTGACTTCCAAGTACGGATTCTTTTAATATTTAAGTTACAATGCAGGTTAGATACGTGACCTGCATTTTCGGGTTTCTGATGAACTTTTGTTTTGTAATATTTAATTATAATCTGCCTGATGAGGTAGATAACATATATGCCAAATTATTGTCCGATGGTGTTTGCCGTGATGATATTATTGTTGTAGACAATGGGTCGGACAAATGTTTGATACCCGAATCCGCTAATTTCATTTTACCGAAAAACTTAAGATTTACGGGACAGGCATATTTAACTTCAAATCTCTTGTTAGATTTCTACGAATATGATTACTATGTATATATTACTACTAGTGCAAGGTTATTAAGCCACATAGATTACTTTAAAGAAGTAGTCAAAGTAATCGAAAACATGGGAAAAAGTAATGCAGGATTCACAGTAGCTTCATTAACTGGAGGTAGGACCAAAGATAGTGCTCCAGACCAAGATGTTGATATCTTGACGGAGGATTATCATCAGATTTTTGACTTTCAGCCGATAGTAACAGTGGTTTCACGAAGATTAATATCGTTATGTAAGGCAAGTGAGTCTGCTTACTTTAATCTGGATTTAAAAAGAGGTTGGGGTATTGATAGGGAATTACAATATATTTCAAACTTGAATAACTTGCCATGTTATGTTTCAAAGAGTTTGGTAGTAGAGTGGCGAACAAATCTTGCGCACCGAAAAGGTGTCGCTGACGAAAGTGTCTCAAATTATCGCACTGAAGCTGAGTTAGAGATGTTGTCAGTTTTCTCAGACAAGTATGGAATGGATTGGCAAAATAAATTTCTAATTGAATTTAACAGAGTATCTGGTCATATAGGTGTTAAACCGACAGGAAAAAATAAGTTATTATTTATATTGCACAAGCTAGGGCTGCTTAAAACGTTCAAAAGAATGATCAATAAAAAATGGTAAATCCCTTTAGAAATACGTCTATAGTTTCATGGATTACCATGGTCTTTCGGGCGTTAGTCGTACTATTATTCACTCCCTGGATTATGAGTATTGAGCAGACTAGTAACTGGGTGACTTATCTAGCTATATATAACTTTGCGATACTCGCAGATTTAACATTTACCCCAACATTCTCTAGGTTTTATGCTTATTGTAGTGGTCAAGGTGAAAAATTTAACGATATAGATTATGGTGGCTTAGATTATATTCAGAAAAGATTTTTCCTGATTGTGTCAATTTTTGGGTTAGGTCTATCGTTGGTGTCAATTGTTTACGTTATAGGGGTAGTTTCGTACAGCAGTCTTATATTGTGTTCTTCTGTATTTATTACTCTATACACTGGACGTTACGTATCTGTTCTTGAAGGTTGTGGAAGTATTTTATATGTGCGACAAGTTATATTATGCCAAGTGATAGTTCAATGTTTAGGGTTGCTAATTTCAGTTGCTTTTGGTTTTGACTTTTTCCTTTTTGTATTATTCTACTATATGCCAGCATCGGTATCTTTTTTTCTATTAAGATCGGCTTCTAAACAGTATATTTCGGTATCAACTAGATTCAATATGGGAGTCGTGACAAAGTATCGGAAAGTATTGATTTCACAATCCTTAAAAGGCGCAATTAGCCTAATGAGCACAATAGGGACGATACAAGCATTAACACTCTTTAGTTCAGCGCATTACGAATCGTTGGGGTCAAATGTTATATATTCATTAATGCTAATACGTCAGATATCTAACTTTTGTCAAGTCCCATTTTATGTAAAAATACCGATGATGGCTACGTTGTATTCATCAGGGGAAGATAGGCTTCTTCTAAAAAAAGCTTTCAAGTTGGCTATAATTACGACAGGATTGTTACTTTCATTGGGGATGATTGTCCCAATAATTTCAGAAATGATAGACCTTTTGTTCAGCATTAGGTTGCCTGCATTATTCGGTTCATTCTGGATTTTGCTTGTGATCGCTTTTGTTTTCGAGAGAACTCTTGCTTTAGTTGCGCATTATTTTGCTTTAAGAAATATAATTTTGTGGCATCAAAGTGGACCATTGTTTATGCTCATTGTATTATCTTCTTTCTATGTTTTAAATATTAGTGACGTAGGTGTAAACTCACTTCCAATATCCCTATTTTTAGGTGGCCTATGTTCGTTATTTTATCTTGTGTTTAAAGGTAATCGAGCGAATAAGTTAGAGATTAAATATGATTAAAGAAATAGCATTAGAGTTTAAAGTAAATAAACAAATTAAGATAAAGTTTTTACTTCTTTTATTTAGACTATCAAAACTTAGAAGGAAAAACATATTATTCTCTATCTTGTTTTTTCCTTTTCATTTTTTATATCATTTTTATTCACAATACTTTATCTCACTTGAAATGCCAATTGACACAAATGTAGAGTCACCAATAATTATTTGGCACGGTTCTGGTGTTGTTATTAACCCATCTGCAACTATTGGAAAGTGGGTTGAGTTGAGAAATGGCGTTGTTATAGGCAACGATGGTGTAAATGATAAATGTCCCGTTATTTGTAACAGTGTTAGTATTGGGGCAAATGCAGTTATTATAGGCGATATAACAATTAACGATAGGGCTAAGATTGGTCCTTGTAGTTTTGTTAATTTCAATGTTGAATCTAGTGAAAAGGTGATAAATTGCACTGTAAGAAAGTAGGCTTATCCATAGTTACTTGCGTATATAATGGTTCTGAGTTTGTCAATAGTTATTTTGAAAAGCTGAAAGAGATACTATATCTTGTTGAGCGAGTAATAATTGTAGATGATGGTTCTAACGATGATACTGCACTAAAACTAAACGACAATAAAATTGGGTTAGAAAGTAAAGTTAAAATAGAAACAAAGAAAAACACAGGTTTGCCAGATAGTAGAAATGTTGGTTTGGATCTTGTTGATTCGGATTACGTTATATTTTTAGATATAGATGATTATATTTGTCCTCGTGGACTAGAAAGGGCTTTAGAATACCTGTCATTCAATAATGTTGATTTTATTTATGGAGATGTAAAATACTTTTCTAATGAAAAGTCGTCATGCGTTAATAATGTTGTTTCTCAATTAAAAAAATTAAAACAACCTAACTTTTCAAACTTAAAAGAGAAAATATTTTACAATAACTATTTGGTCACTCCCGGTGCTTGTATTTTTTCAGTGAAGAAGGCAAAAGATATTAGGTTTGATCCAAGCTTGTCTTTGGGTGAAGATTGGGACTTTTTTTCAAGGCTAATTCCATTTTCTTCTGGAGCATATGTTTCTGAATATCAAGTTAACTACTTTGTTTACAGCAAATCAATGAGTTCGACCTTATTTAAAGATAAGAATAAAGTTAAGTTGCTAAAATCTAAGATGGTTGCTAATTTTTCAAATGTTAGTGGTGAAAACGTAAATCAATACTCTCAATTTTTAGAATTGAATTTTGAATATTTCTTTTTGAAAAAATCCTTGCATTCGCGTTCTTTGTTCGAGGTTTTTAATAAGCTATTCCATTTGTACTTTAGTGGTTCTAATAATTATGGCTTTAAAACTATAAACTCCATCAAGCTTTTGTTGATGAGAATCATTTAGTTAGTATTTTGGTATTAATGTGTTTAAGCTATCTAGGTCTCAGAGCAAACTTCTTTTATTCCTAATTCCAGCTTTCTCTTTTCCACTTGTGGATGTAGGTTTTGGAACGGTTGCTATTTATGTTGTTGGGGTTATTACTTCTTTTTCTTTCGTTGTTTCCGGTGGAGGTTTGCAAGTTAGGACTTGGGAATTAATTTTTTTCTCAGCGTCCTTACTTTTTTTGTGTGTTTCATTACTTATCCAAAATAGTGCTACGTTTCATTATGACGCAGTTGACAATAACTATATTTTCCGAATAGGAGTATTTTTTTGTTATTTCTATCTCACGCGTTGCTATATTGTCAATAACTATTCTTCAAGATCTAAAGCTTTGGAAGACTTTACTCGTGTATTGTTTACTCTACTTGTTCTCTCTTTATTATTTGAGTATACACTTAGAGGGTTTTCTTTGCAGAGTTTTCTTTATCTATACAAAGCTAGACAAGATTTGGGTGGTATAGACTCTGTTCATTATAATCGTTTCTCAGGGTTTACAAGTTTTCCTGGTGATCTTGCTGCTATAATTGTTCTTTGCTTTGTTTGTTCTCACTCTATTAAGTCAAGTAAGATTACACTTGCTGTTTTATTTTTAATGTTAATGTTAACACAAAGTAAAGCTGGTCTAATTTTGCTTTTGGGTTATTACTTAGTTAAAAGTATTACTAAGTTTAGTATGAGTGGCGTGCTTGCAGTCTCTGTAATTACGGCCTTTAGCATATTTCTGGTTCATTACTTCGAGTTAGAGTATTTTATTAAATTCCTAGACAACTTAGATCATTACGCACTGAGGTCTAAACGAGCACAAGAAATGTTTTTCTTTCTGGAATCGTCTTGGGTAGAAATATTTTTTGGAAATTTTAAATTAGACACTATGTACTTTGAATCAGAGCTATTTTCAACACTCAATCGAAACGGTGTTTTTGGGAGTTTATGGTTTTTTATAGTACTATTTTCTTCTATTGTTTTTTATTTCAAAACTCGTAATGAACAACGAAAGAATCTGTTGTTGTTTTTGTTGATGTTTTTGGGTTTTTACTGTTTTCTTTCGGCAGGATTTAGTCGTTCAAAAATTGGTTTGATTTATATTATGTATATTTCAATTCTTTTTTTTGAAAATCATAGTGCAAATCATAGAAGGTTTTGTGATGAAGATAACTAATTTTGATATTAACTGTCTCGAAGTTGTTGGCGAGTATAAGTTGTTCACGTTTGTTAACCCTTTCTCTTATTACGTGTTGCAAAGAGAGTGTGTTGACTCTCATTTTGAAATATTCGCTGATGGTATATTAATGGTAAAATTACATAATATGTTCTCGGATCATAAAATAAAGAGGTTTAGCTTCGATTTTACGTCGTTAGCTAATGAGGTTTTAAATCATTGTTCAAAAAATAGTTTTAAAGTGGCTTTAGTCGGAGGCAGTGAAACGGAAATATCACTTGCTCAAAAAGTAATATCGCGCAGATTTCCAAAGCTTGATACGTTTGCTCATCACGGATATTTCCGAGGAAGAGAAGCAGAACTGAGAGAGAGTCTAAAACAGTATCAGCCTGATGTTATAATTTGTGGTATGGGAACTCCTCTACAGGAAAAGTTTTTACTAGAATTTTCTCCAAATTTACCATCATTGAAGTTTGGTTTTACATGTGGCGGTTTTTTGAGTCAAATTTCTGCCAATGAAAATTACTTTCATCCATTTTTTGATAAACTTCATTTGCGTTGGTTACAGAGGTTCTTTAGACATGGTTATGTTAGAAGAAGACTCTTATGTGACTATCCTGTTTTTACTATTAGGTATATCTTGGAGAAGGTTTCTAAAAAATTATGATTTTAATTACAGGTTCTAATGGTTTTTTGGGAAAACACCTTACTTCTAGACTTAGCTCTGAATCGCTATCCCTCTTGGATCGGGGGCCGAATCGTACAAATCATTCATCTAATATTAGGTTTTCCTGTGCTGAAATAAATAGTCATTCGGACTTTACTGAGGCCCTATTTGGCTGTAATACCGTAATCCACTGTGCGGCTAGAGTTCACATTATGGATGATTCAAGCGACAATCCACTTGCTTGTTATAGAGAGGTAAACACTTTAGGTACAATTAATTTGGCTAGGCAAGCAGTAAAGGCCGGTGTACAGCGGTTTGTTTTTGTTAGCTCTATAAAGGTAAATGGAGAGCAGACCCAACCAGGGCACCCTTTTTCTTTCTTAGACCGTCACCAGTTTGAAGATTATTATGGACAATCGAAATTTGAAGCAGAATTGGCACTAAAAGACTTGGCCATCAAATCTGGTCTTGAGGTGGTAATCATTCGGCCAACATTAGTTTATGGTCCCGGCGTTAAAGCCAATTTTGCCTCATTAATGAATCTGGTATCAAAAGGTATTCCACTTCCTTTTGGATGTATCAAGAATAACAAGCGCAGTTTAGTTTCGGTAGATAATTTAGTTGATTTAATTGTCACCTGTATTGACCACCCGAATGCAGCCAATGAAGTTTTTTTGGTGTCAGATGATCATGATGTCTCCACCTATGAAATGGTGCGTCATATGGCTCAAGCGCTAGGCAAACCCACTTGGCAGTTGCCTGTTCCTGTTTGGTGTTACAACTTGGCTGGTAAAGTATTCAATAAATCGGATGTCGTAGATAGATTAACAGGCTCTTTACAAGTCGATATTTCACACACCAAAGAAACGTTAGGTTGGGTACCGCCCCAATCTCTACAAGAGGGCTTTAAGCAAACAGCCGAAGCCTTTCTTCAATCAAAGAAAAGGAGTGGTAAAGCATGATCCGTTTAATTGATTTTCTAGCTGCCTTTTTCGGTTTGCTTTTTTTGTGGCCAGTATTGCTCATTGTTACCATTATTGGCCTGTTTGATACAGGCTCACCAATTTTTGTTCAAGAGCGTGTTGGGCGTAATAAAAGGCCGTTTAAGCTGATCAAGTTTCGTACTATGTCGGTGGAAACTAAGTCAGTTGCGAGCCATTTAGCGAGCAACGCATCTATTACTAAGCTTGGTTCTTTTCTGCGTAAAACAAAGATTGATGAATTACCGCAGCTCATTAATGTTTTGAAAGGTGAAATGAGTCTTGTGGGACCTCGTCCAAACTTGTTTAACCAGCACGAGCTGATCATTGAGCGCGACGCGCTTGGTGTTTATGATGTGTTACCGGGAGTCACCGGTCTGGCTCAAGTTCAAAATATCGACATGTCCACACCAAGTTTATTAGCAAAAACTGATAAAAAAATGATCGATACATTAACACTAAAAGATTATTTCAAGTATATCATGATGACCGCAACAGGGAGTGGTTCTGGTGATGCGGTAAAGTAGGAAGCAGAAAAGTGCTATGATGGAGCGGTGGCAGACGTTCTTTTGCGTTTTATTGTATCTATCTCTTACTATTCGTGTTCGCCTCTATTCCGGTGAGAGTTCTGTTTTCGTGTTAAACTAACGCATGCTATCTCCGATAAAACCACACACAAGAATTATTATGCAACGTCTACAATTTATATGGCAACTTTCTCGAACTAACAAAAGAATTGTTAGTGTATTGATCGATATAATATTGATCTTTATGGCTTTTCATTTGGCAATCTTAGTTCGTTCTGGAGAAACCAACTATTTCACTTATCCTGAAGTTTGGGGAATTCAAATTGGGGTAACAGTAGTTACGATCGCTGTTTTTGCTCGGTTAGGGCTCTACAGAGCAGTGCTTCGCTACTTAACTTTTCAAGCTCTGTTTGTGGTGACTACTGGTGCTATCATATCAGCAACACTTGTAGCAGCTTTAAGTTTCTACATGAGTGACCCGTTTCCTAGAACTGTTCCTATTATCTATGGTGCATTTCTTGCTCTTTTTTGTGGAGGCCCCCGTGTTATTGTTCGATCTTTGATTGCACAGAGCTACTCTACACAGAGCAAAGAGGTTCTTATTTATGGTGCGGGCTCCGGTGGTCGACAACTCGCAATGGCATTGAGAAGTTGTGGGGACTATCGTGTAAGGGCTTTTATTGACGGCGATTCAACATTGTGCAATACCATGATTTTAGGCTTACCTGTTATTGCCATTGAAGATGCGATGCCTATCATCAATAAATACGATGTTTCTCAAGTCTTACTAGCTGTACCTAGTGCTAAACGTTCACGACGTAAAGTCATCCTTGATGAACTTGCTAAGTTACCTGTTGAAGTACTCACGGTCCCAGATATGACAGACATTGTCTCTGGGAAAGCCAAAATTGATGAGCTTAAGGATGTCGCGATTGAGGATTTACTTGGGAGAGATCCAGTCGCTCCTCAACAAGTATTGTTAGAAGCGAATATCAAAGACAAAGTGGTCATGGTGACAGGTGCCGGTGGTTCTATTGGCTCTGAATTGTGTCGTCAAATCGTGGAGCAGTCTCCTAAGTCTATTATTTTATTTGAATTGTCTGAGTTTGGTCTATATCAGATCGATCGCGAACTAAATCAACTTAAGATTGAAAAAGGGCTCACTTGCGACATTATTCCTTTGTTGGGTTCTGTTCAACGTCAACATCGTCTAGAAACGACAATGTCTTCTTTTAAAGTTCAAACGGTATATCACGCAGCAGCATATAAACACGTTCCATTAGTCGAATTTAACGTAATTGAAGGTGTGCGTAATAATATTTATGGGACTTATTATACTGCGTGCGCGGCGATTAAAGCTGGTGTTGAATCATTTGTCTTGATCTCTACCGACAAAGCTGTTCGTCCGACTAACGTAATGGGCGCAACCAAACGAATGGCAGAACTTGGCCTACAGGCTCTTGCTGATCAAGAAAATGCAAAACCAAATGGTACGCGATTTTGCATGGTACGATTTGGTAATGTTCTGGGCTCTTCTGGCTCAGTTATTCCCGTATTTAAAAAGCAAATTGCATCTGGTGGGCCAGTAACGGTTACTCACCCGGAAATCACTCGTTTCTTCATGACGATTCCAGAGGCGGCACAGTTAGTCATTCAAGCTGGTGCTATGGGGAAAGGTGGGGATGTATTTGTTTTGGACATGGGAGAGTCAGTAAAAATTACAGACTTAGCGTGTAATCTTATTCAGCTATCTGGTCTTGAAGTAAAATCTGAGGCTAATCCTCATGGTGATATTGAGATTCAATTCTCAGGACTTCGACCTGGTGAGAAACTGTATGAAGAGTTGCTTATTGGCGACAGTGTAAAACAAACAGCGCATGAGCGAATTATGACTGCTCATGAGGTTCATTTACCTTTAAAAGAGTACGAACTATTGTTGAACGATCTCGATTTCGCCTGCCATAGTATGGATCACGAAAATATCCGCACATTACTATTAAATGCTCCTACAGGGTTTAATCCTACGGATGGCATTGGTGACTTAGTCTGGAGTCATAACCAATTGGAGTTAAATCTGGTTGATTCAGAGCTAGTTGTAAACGAATAGATTTAAATGGATACTTAGTGTCCATTTCGCTTTATTATGTTGAATGGTTTGATGTCGCTCAACTCCAAATAACAAACATATATAGATTGTTTAAGAGCTGTATTGTTTAATTCTAATCTTTTTCAGAAGTGTAACTCTTAGGGTTGGGGTAAAATTATGAAAATTGCTGTCGCTGGTACCGGCTATGTTGGGCTTTCTAACGCTATGTTGTTAGCTCAAAACCATGAAGTGGTTGCACTAGATATTGTTCCTGAAAAAGTTGAATTGCTAAACAAAAAACAATCTCCAATTGTTGATGCAGAGATTGAACATTTCCTTGAAAACAGGGAACTAAACTTCATAGCAACAACCGATAAGCAGAAAGCTTATCAAAGTGCAGAATACGTTGTGATCGCAACGCCAACGGATTATGACTCAGTTACGCATTACTTCAATACTTCTTCTGTTGAAGCGGTGATTAAAGATGTTATGTCTATCAATCCTGATGCAGTAATGGTGATTAAGTCTACTGTTCCTGTTGGCTATACTGCTCGCATTAAGGAAGAGTTGGGGTGTGAGAATGTCATCTTCTCTCCTGAGTTCTTGCGAGAGGGCAAAGCGCTTTACGATAACCTTCACCCATCACGTATCATTGTTGGTGAGCGCAGTGAACGTGCCGAAGTGTTTGCTAACTTGCTGTTGGAGGGGGCTGTAAAAGAAGACATCCAAGTCTTATTTACAGACTCGACAGAAGCTGAGGCAGTGAAACTTTTCTCCAACACCTACCTTGCTATGCGTGTAGCATACTTTAATGAGCTAGATTCTTACGCAGAAGCTCATGGCTTGGATGCTCGTCAGATCATTGAAGGTGTTGGCTTAGATCCTCGTATCGGTAATCATTACAACAACCCATCATTTGGTTACGGTGGTTACTGCTTACCAAAAGACACTAAACAGCTTTTAGCCAATTACCAAGATGTACCAAACAACATCATTGGTGCGATTGTTGATGCTAACCGTACTCGTAAAGACTTTGTGGCTGAAGCTATTCTTAAGCGCGAACCAAAAGTTGTCGGTATTTACCGTTTAATCATGAAGGCGGGATCGGATAACTTCCGTGCTTCCTCTATTCAAGGCATCATGAAGCGCATCAAGGCGAAAGGTGTTGAGGTCGTAGTTTACGAACCAGTGCTCAAAGAAGAAGATTTTTTTAACTCTCGAGTGATTAAAAACCTGAATGAGTTCAAACAAAGTGCGGATGTGATTGTTTCTAACCGTATGGTGGAAGAGTTAGCTGATGTAGCGGATAAAGTTTACACGCGTGACTTGTTTGGTAGTGATTAAATTTTTAGTATAACGATAATATATGGCTCTCATGCATGAGGGCCTTTTTTACAGTTGGTGAATTTAAAAATGATTAAAAAATGTCTTTTCCCTGCAGCGGGTTACGGTACTCGTTTCCTACCTGCAACAAAATCTATGCCGAAAGAAATGATGCCGGTAGTTAACAAGCCATTGATTGAATATGGTGTTGAAGAAGCGATTGAAGCTGGCATGGATGGCATGTGCATTGTCACCGGTCGTGGCAAACACTCTTTGATGGATCACTTCGATAAAAACTATGAGTTGGAACATCAAATTTCAGGAACAAGCAAAGAAGCACTGTTGGACGATATCCGTTCTTTGATTGATTCAGCGAGTTACACATATATCCGTCAGCGTGAGATGAAAGGTCTTGGTCATGCTATCTTGACTGGTCGTGAGTTGGTGGGTGATGAACCATTTGCTGTTGTACTAGCAGATGACCTCTGTGTGAATGAAGAGCAGGGCGTATTAGCGCAAATGGTTGAGCTGTACAAGCAGTTCCGTTGCTCTATTGTTGCGGTTCAAGAAGTTCCAGAAACTGAAACCCATAAATATGGTGTGATTGCTGGTGAGATGATCAAAGATGACATCTTCCGTATTGACAGCATGGTAGAAAAGCCTGAGCCAGGTACAGCACCAAGTAACTTAGCAATTATTGGTCGCTATATCTTAACGCCAGATATTTTTGATCTTATCGAAAATACAGAACCAGGCAAAGGTGGAGAAATCCAAATCACTGACGCATTGATGCAACAAGCGCAATCTGGTTGTGTTATTGCTTACAAATTTAGAGGTCAGCGTTTTGACTGCGGCAGTGTAGAAGGTTACATCGAGGCGACAAACTACTGCTACGAAAACCTATACAAAAAAGCGTCTAGTGCTGAGCTTGCTAAAACACCAACCGTAAAGGTTGCTGAACCAGCATAGTTTTTCAGTCTCGTTACTAACGTGCTTTATCATAGCTTTCTGACGTACAGAACTTAGTTAAAGCACGTTGATATTCAAATTTTTATGCTGTTTTAACTCATTAACAATAAGTAAGAACTAGGTTGTATCGTTCTAATGTCGACTGATATTAGTTTAACAAACCACCTCAATTCCCTCTGCTTCCAACTTCTCTCCTAACTCTTTTTTTGCTTCTTTCTCTCCATGTATCAAATGCACGGCTTTTGGTTGTGTTGGAATCCCAGTAACAAACTTCAATAAATCGCTTTGGTCTGCATGTGCAGAATAACCAGAGATGGTATGGATCTGCGCGTTGGCTTCGATTGGTTGGTTATCGATATCCACCGTGTGGCTGCCTGATTGGATTTCTTGACCTAAGGTTCCTTGCGCTTGATAGCCCGCAAACAACACATCATTTCTTCCGTCTGGCAAGAGTGCTTTTAAGTAATTGACGATTCTTCCTCCTTCGCACATACCGGATGCCGCGACGACAATTGCAGGCTCATCGGTGGAGGCTAGTCGATTCACTAATGCTTGATGTTCTCGATGGTTTTCCACGGTAATGCATTGTTCAAAAGCGAGGGGATGACGATGGTTGTTGAGCTTTTGCTTTGCTTCTTTTCCCCACAGTTTTTTGAAACGCCGGTAGGTCTTCGTGACTCTTTTCGCGAGCGGAGAGTCTAAGATAATTGGCAAAGAAGACGACAAGTCGCGTTGGTGAATCAGCTGTTCAATATCGAATAACAGTTCCTGCGTACGTCCTACGCTGAAAGCTGGGATCAGAATTACGCCACCGTCTTGCAGTGCGTGATCGATAATGGTGTTCAAGCGCTCAGTTCGAGTGGCAATGTCTTCATGCTCTTTGTTGCCGTATGTGGACTCTATGAACAAATAGTCGGCACGCTTTGGCGGCTTTGGATCGGGTAAGAGCGGGGGATTGGACGGACCTAGATCGCCGGAAAGCACGATGATTTCATTATTGGGGAGTTTGAATTCTACGTAAGCAGAACCAAGAATGTGTCCTGCAGGTTGAAAGCGTAGGTAACATTGTTTGCCAAGTGGCAGCCATTGCTGGTAGTCATGGAGTCTTAGCTGTTTTTTAATGACATTGAGGACTTGCTGACGCTGATGGAAGTTCAAACCCAGTTGCAGCTTTAATCCATCTTCTAACATGAGCGGTACCAGTTCGGCTGTTGCTTTGGTGCAGTAGATGGGGCCTTTAAATCCAGCACCCAGTAACCAAGGTAGGCGTCCAATATGGTCGATATGAGCATGAGTCAGGACTAATGCTTTGATGTGTTTAACCGGAAACTCAATATCCAGTGATGCCTTGCGATTACCAAAATGGATGTCTTTGCCTTGAAAGAGTCCGCAATCGATCAAGATGCTGCCGTGTGGCAGTTTCAATTCATGACAAGAGCCTGTGACGGTATGTTTCCCACCATGGTGAATCACACTGGCGATATCTGATATTGGTGTTGTCATGTCGATTGTTCCTCCTTGAACAAGCATAGGTCAATACTAAATCTAGAGGGTAGGGTAAGTGAATAGAGTTCGTTGGTTGGATTGAATTAAGTAGGAATAACTGGAAGTGCGATTAGGTTCTTTGTTTTGATGTAAGGTGTTTTTCGTTACTTAACTTTGGGTTTGACACATGCGGAGAGTAGATTCCTGATGTCGCTTAGACTCCTCGGAATGACGGGATTCCTATAGGTTATGTCTGTTGTTTTGCTGGTTTGATTTGAGTGCGTGCGGAGAGTAGATTCCTAATGTCGTTGAGCTCCTTGGAGTGACAAAACTCATTAGATCGTAAGCAAACAAAAAGGGATGCATGATGCATCCCTTTGTTATTTTTACTCTGAGTAAAAACGAGATTAGGCTTTTGCTTTTGCCGCTGCTTTAGCGATTGCTGCGAAGCTCTTAGCGTCTAGAGAAGCGCCGCCAACTAGAGCACCGTCGATGTCTGGTTGTGAGAAGTAAGCTTCAGCGTTTTCTGGCTTAACAGAACCGCCGTATTGGATGATTACTTGTGCTGCAACTGCTTCGTCTTTCGCAGCGATTAGTGCGCGGATAGAAGCGTGGATGCGTTGTGCATCTTCAGCTGTTGCTGCTTTACCAGTACCGATGGCCCAGATTGGTTCGTAAGCGATGATTGCGCCGTTTAGAGCTTCAACACCGTAAGTGTCGATAACTGCGTTGATTTGACGTGCACATACAGCTTCAGTTTCGCCAGCTTCGTTTTGCGCTTCAGATTCACCGATACAGAAAACAGGTGTTAGGCCGTTTTCTTTTAGGAAGTTGAATTTCTTAGCGATAAACTCGTCAGATTCGTAGTGGTATTCACGACGCTCTGAGTGACCGATGATGATGTGAGTAGCACCGAAATCTTTCAGCATTTCTGGAGACATATCGCCAGTGAACGCACCGCTGTTGTTTAGGTCAGTGTTTTGAGCACCTAGGATGATCTTGTTACCGCCTTCAGCGATTACGCGCTCTGCTAGGTCGATGTAAAGTGCTGGTGGAGCGACTGCTACGTCAACACCTTCAACGCCTTCAAGCTCAGCGTTAAGACCAGTTAGCAGCTCAGTTACCATTGCTTTGCTGCCGTTTAGTTTCCAGTTACCCATCACTACAGGACGACGCATAGGAATATCTCCCTTATCTTTAATGTAAATAGTCAATTAATGTAAAAAATCTACGTAGGAATATAACAGAATAATGTGAACAGATCATGATTGGCGTCATGTCTTGTCCGGCTTTCTTTACTGATTCGACCAAGCAGCGATCCTGTTATTTTTGTCAAAAGCAATCGATTGGTGATCACGTAGACAGAATGATAGTTCATTCCTCGGAAATTGCTGCTGAGATTGGTATTACTACGCGCTGGAATTAATTGTTGTAGAAAGGAATCAAAATGCCAAATCTCGTTTTAGAGTATTCAAACTCGGTTGAAGAACGTGTCAATGTTCAGGGGTTGCTGGAGGATTTACATAAAACGGCGTTAGAGAGTGGTCTTTTTGAGCTCGCGTCAGTGAAATCTAGAACGCTCCGGTGCCACAATTGGTTAATTGGAGAAGAGGGCGATAGCCTCGACTTTATCCATATCAACTTTGATTTGCTATCTGGCCGTTCCCAAGAGCAGAAGCGAGAACTGTCACGAGCCTTGATGGCGACACTTCAAGAGCAAGCCAGTCACGTGCACAGCTTAACGGTCAACATCCGAGACATGGATGTAGACAGCTTCCAGAAGGTAGTGAATTAGGTTGAACAGAGTTTCTTGAGAATAACGAGTAGGGTTAAGCATCGCGAGATGCAAGGGAACTGAAAGCTAATAGGCCTTATCGAGTGTTTATCGTTGCTTGAGCTTAGTCTCTCTGCTTGTTAGAACGGCGTTGTTGGCGCTTACACTGCAGGTGTACTTTCCAAACCATATCGACTCGGCTAATCTATAACCTTTCTATTTTGGGGTAAAATTTGATGTCGACTAAAGAGTTACTGTTTTCTTTTCAAGGACGTATAAACCGTAAAACCTACTGGATTTGGAACGTCATTTACTATGTCTCTATTCTAGGTTTTGGTGCTGGAATCAGTAAGCTATTTCCTACTTTCTCCTATTTACTTCTCCCTATTTTCTTGGTGGTTTTGTTAATCCCTGATTTGGCGATCACCACCAAGCGTTGGCATGACCGCAACAAATCAATCTATTGGCTAGCACTGAATATTCCGCTGATTATCGGACGAATCGCTACGCCAATGACCAGCCCTGTTGCACAAGAGCCGTCGACACCGCAAATGTTCGTTGCATCCATTTCTCTGATTTGTGGTTTATGGATTCTAATTGAATGTGGCTTCTTAAAAGGAACATCAGGACCAAACCAATATGGCCCTGAGCCTGAGTAATTGCTCCAAGTATCACGCTTGCTGAAAGTAGATTCTGAGTCTCGCTAAGGCTCGCTAGAATGATGAACTCCTTTGATCTAGAGCTTACTATAGTGACGGTCATTCTGAACAGTGAGGTACGAGCGTGATTCAGAATCTATCGTCCGCTTGAGCAGTAGCTAAGGTGAGTGGGAAAGAATAGGAGTTTGCTGTTACCAGATCCTTAGTCTCGCTAAAGCTCGATAGAGTGACGAGCTCTTGTGATTTAGAGGCAGTTAAACTCACCGTCATTCTGAACAGCGAGGGACGAGTGTGATTCAGAATCTACGCACAGAGCGCTCCGAGTTTGAACTGAGCGATTGAATTACAATGGAAAAGTAACAGCGAATCATGAAGGAGAATGAATCATCGATAGGACACCTTGCGTTTATATCCTAACGTCAAACAACAACGCCGTTCTTTACATTGGTGTTACCAGTCAGCTGCCTCAAAGAATATGGCAGCATAAAAACGGAGTAGTTGAGGGATTTACCAAGAAATACAACGTTCATAAGCTCGTTTACTTTGAGTTATTCGACGATATGGCTACTGCTATAAATCGAGAGAAGCAGCTCAAACAGTGGAAGCGTGAGTGGAAGTTAGCCTTGGTAAGAGAAACGACCCCTAACTTTCTCGAGCTGTCTGCTGAGTATCAGTAAAAATCATCCCTACCTTTAAATGCCTCTAAGCTAACCACATCCGCTTTTTGAGTCGGTGCCGTTTCCCCTTGTAGCGCCGCTCTGAACTTCACGACCTGTTTTTGTAATTCGTTCATCAATACCACATTGGTGTGGTGAGGGTTTTTACACGTGCTGATGACCCTATCGATGTGGCTTTGCTGAGCCCACAGCCTTTCTTGCATGTTTTCTGATGCGCTTTCGATCATCTCTTTTGCCATTTCATGACGAAATTGCTCAAAAGCTTCTGGGTCTCGCTCAGCCATTCGAACCATTTCATCGAATGGCGGAAGCGTTTGAGAAGGGTAGTGACGTAGAGTAGACATCGATGCTCTCCAAATCCTTATGGAAATTGCCTTTAGTTACTAAAAGCCTATACCACTAGAAAGAAGTGAGAGGATGAATTCTTCAGCCGTCTCACTTATAAGAGAAGCTTTCAAGCTTGAGATTGAATAAGAGCGACATGTCGATGTTGGGTTGTGGTGGTTACTGCAGTTGTTGGATGCGGTACACGCAGCGTCTTTGACCGCTGATGATATGCTCGGTGCGCTCTATTTTGGTGTCACGTCCAAGCAAAGACTGAAAGACGCTCAATTCCGATTGGCACAAGCTTGGGCAGCGAGTTGCGGCTTTACAAATCGGACAGTGATTTTCGATCAAGATAAATCCGTTCTCATCTTGCTCGAGCTCTGCCATATAGCCTTCTTGCTCTCTTAATGTGACGAGTGTTTCTAGTTTGCTTTGCAGAGAGTCGCATTGCTCAAGATGCTGCCGATAACTTTGTAACGTGAGTTTTTCCCTTTCTGATGTGACTTTTTCCAGTCCATCTTTGCCAAAAATATGTTCGACAGCTTCTATAAACTGAATGGTCAACTCACCGTGACGGTCAGCAAATTGCTCATGACCTTTTTGAGTGAGAGACCAATGGCGAGCGGGGCGACCCACTTTGACTTTGACGTCATGAATAGACAGGATGCCATCATCTTCTAAACTCTGCAGGTGCTGACGCGCCCCCATGGTTGTCATACCTAGCTCAGAAGAGAGTTGTTTTGCAGTGACGGAACCATCACGCTTAACGATTTGCAATATCCTATCTACGGTCTTCATATACCCACCATTTATACGTCAGTACATATTATGCGCGATAGGGTTAGTAAAGAAAAGTGTTGACTTAGTTTGAGTGGGGATCTGTTGGGTCTATGTTCATGCGAACCAATATACGTCGTCATTCTGAACAGCGAGGAACTAGGTGATTCAGAATCTATCGTCCGATTGTGCAGCGGTTAAGGCGAGCAGGAAAGAATAGGAGCTTGTTACTACTAGATTCTTAGTCTCGCTGGAGCTCGCTAGAATGACGAGCTCTTTTGATTTTGAGCTTGCTGTGGTGACCGTCATTCTGAACAGCGAGGAACGAGTGTGATTCAGAATCTATCGTCCGATTGTGCAGTGGTTAAGGCGAGCAGGAAAGAATAGGATTTTGCTGTTACTAGATTTCTGAGTCTCGCTAGAATGACGAGCTCTTTTGATTTTGAGCTTGCTATGGTTGCCCATCATTCTGAACAGCGAGGGACGAGCGTGATTCAGAATCTATTGCTTGGTTGTGCGGAAAGAAAGGCTCCAACTCAGATTAGCTAGAGCCTCGAAAAATGCTTAAAGAATAATATCACGCACTTCTGGATCTTTACGATCTAGGTAGTGAGTCGACTTAATGCGACGAATAGTACGGCATCGACCACGCACGAGAAGCGTTTCTGTGGTTGCGATATTGCCTTGGCGAGAGATGCCTTCTAGTAAGTCACCTTTAGTGATGCCTGTTGCTGAGAATACCACGTTGTCGCTGCGTGCCATGTCTTCCATTTTGAGGACAACATTCGCTTTTACGCCCATTTCATCGCAGCGTTTTAGTTCGTCTGCGCCGTAAATGCGGTTTTCTTCAGTATCGCCTTTTACTTCGTGACGCGGAAGTAGACGACCGTGCATGTCACCGTCTAGCGCTCGAATCACCGCGGCTGATACGACCCCTTCTGGCGCGCCGCCAATACAGTACATCATGTCCACTTCACTGTCTGGCATACAAGTCAGAATAGAGGCAGCCACGTCACCATCAGGCACCGCAAAGACACGTACGCCCATTGCTTGCATTTCTGCAATAACGTCATCGTGGCGAGGTTTCGCAAGGGTAATAACGACTAAGGTATCAAGTGGTTTGTTCAGGGCTTTTGCTACGTTCTCTAGGTTCTCTTTTAACGGCTTTTCTAAATCAATTGCGCCTTTTGCACTAGGGCCAACAACCAGTTTTTCCATGTACATATCTGGCGCTTTAAGAAAGCTGCCTTTCTCACCTGCGGCAAGTACGGCTAGTGCGTTGGATTGCCCCATTGCGGTCATGCGAGTCCCTTCAATCGGGTCGACTGCAATATCCACTTCATCACCACCAATACCCACTTGCTCACCAATGTATAGCATTGGCGCATCATCGATTTCACCCTCACCAATGACAATTTCACCACTGATATCTGTTTTGTTCAGTAGGGTGCGCATAACTTCAACAGCTGCGCCATCGGCTGCATTTTTATCGCCACGGCCAAGCCATTTGTAACCAGCTAAAGCTGCACCTTCAGTCACACGGGAAAATGCCATTGCTAAATCGCGTTTCATGATGTCTCCAAGTAAGCAAGAGGGAAGAAGAATTTGCGCGGCGATTCTATCACAACGTAGGGTAAACGTTTGCCTTTTTGCGGAGCTTTTACTTTATCTAACTTGAATTTGATCAATACTTAGGGCGATTTTCAGCGTGGCGGGAGGCAAAATCCTTGCTCAAAAATGCTTCGGCGATAAGAAAAGTCAGCGTTTAGTGAGATTGCGCCGATTTTTTGACCGAATGATGCGAAATATCGAATATAGTGAGTGTTTCTCATCGCGACGCTGAGTAGAATGAACCTTATATAGGTTAGGTGTGCATCAATCTCGCACATCGTCCCAACGGAATAACATAGGTAGGCCAAGATGTCTTTTGAAGTACTAGAACAACTAGAATCTAAAATTCAAACTGCAGTTGACACAATCACTCTTCTTCAGATGGAAGTCGAAGAGCTGAAAGAAGATAAAGCTAAACTTGCGGAAGAAGCGAACGAGCTTCGCTCTCAACGTGAAGAGCTAGAGCAAAAAGCACAACAAGCACAGCAAGAGCACGCACAATGGCAAGAGCGCATTCGTGCACTACTTGGCAAAATGGACGAAGTGGAATAATTCGGCTTCTTCATTCCAAATTAAAAACACCCGCGTTAAGCGGGTGTTTGTGTTTTAGGCAAGTTGAAAATCGTTAGGACAAGCTCGATTCTGATAGCCAAGATAAGGTCCTATAACTTAGGTACCTAAGACTCGTTATTCTTCTTCATCCAACTCTAAATCAATATTCAATGGCTCAGGCGACAGGATGATCCCAGTGCTATCAGCATAAATATAATCTTCAGGTAAGAAGCTGACGCCGCCAAAGTTGACTGGTACATCTAATTCGCCGATACCCTGGCTGGTCGCTCCAACAGGAATAGAAGCGAGGGCTTGAATGCCTAAGTTCATATCTTCAAGTTCATCTACTTCACGAACACAGCCGTAAACGACAATGCCTTCCCACTCGTTTTCTTCCGCAATAGTTGCGATTTCTGCATCGATAAGGGCTTTACGTAGGGAACCGCCACCGTCAATTAACAAAACGCGACCAAGTCCATCTTGCTCTAATGTCTCGCGGATCAACGAATTATCTTCAAAACACTTGATGGTGGTGATTTGCCCGGCAAATGAAGCGCGACCGCCAAAATTACTGAACATTGGTTCAACCACATCTACCTGATCGAGGTAGATATCACAGAGTGCTGAGGTATTGTATTCCATAGCGTACCTTTCTAAACAGAAATTGGTTGTCTTTGAGTATATCTAGGCATTAAGTCAATGCAATGACAATCCTTTTTTAACTTACTAGAGTTTGAGCTACCACAATTGTTGCAAACAAAACGTTGGTGACTAAAGAGCATTTCACGATGACTGGCATCATTGGTGCTATCTGAGCGGGCTTTTGTGTATGCCAAACCGCTTTGCCATGATCGGCCACGAAATAAATACTAAGTAAAAATGGCAAGCTAATCCAAACGGGTTTGTCTTGAATTAACAAGTAAGCCGCAAAGGCAAGAATAGCACCGCCAAGTAAAACAAAGTGGTACTGCTTGGCTTTGCGTTGACCCAATCGCACTGCGACTGTGCGTTTACCACACTCTCGGTCGTTCTCGATATCACGCATATTGTTGATGTTGAGTACTGCAACGGCGAGTAAACCGCAGCCTAAAGCAGGTAAGAATAGCGTGGTGTCTACGTGACCGGTATGCAAGAAGTAGGTACCGGATACGCCGAGTAAACCAAAAAACAAGAAAACTGAAATATCGCCAAGCCCCACGTAACCGTATGGCTTGCTACCCATGGTGTAAGCAATCGCCGCTAGGATGGCTAAAATTCCCAGCCCGATAAACGTCACAATGCTTTCCAGTGAACTTAGTGAATAGAAAACTAACACCAAGCCAGAAATAGCGGTCAGAACGATGTTAAATATAATCGCCTGTTTCATCTGTTTCGCACTTACCGCGCCAGACTGCATCGCTCGTAATGGGCCAAGGCGTTTGTCGTTATCTGTACCTTGAATGGCATCGCCATAGTCGTTCGCAAGGTTGGATAGAATTTGCAGCAACGTCGCGGTTACGAAAGCCATGATGGCAATTGTCAGTGAAAAATGACCCGCCGAGTAGGCGAGTACACTACCCGTTAAGATAGAGACTAATGCCAGAGGTAGTGTTTTTGGGCGAGCGGCTTCAAGCCAGATCTGTAAAGATTGTTTCATGGAAATTTCGTGCTAGTAACCAATGTGCTCAGTATAAGCACAAAGAGGCAGATACGCTATTGACCTAAAACAACTCAACTAGAAGTCAAAGGGTGAAGTAGAAGGAAAGCAGTTTCGATATTTGAGGCAATAAAATAGCCCTCTTTTTGGAAAGTGAAGGGTACGGAGAACGCTGCTATTAGATTCTTAGTCTCGCTTGAGCTCGCTAGAATGACGAGATCTTTTGATTTAGATGTTGTCAAAGTCACCGCCATTCTGAACAACGAGGAACGAGTGTGATTCAGAATCTATCGTCTGGTTGGGCTGTGATTAAGGCGAACAGGAAAGAATAAGAGTCTGCTGTTACCAGATTCTTAGTCTCGCTGGAGCTCGCTAGAATGACGAGATCTTTTGATTTAGCTGTTGTCAAAGTCACCGCCATTCTGAACAACGAGGAACGAGTGTGATTCAGAATCAATCGTCCGATTGTGCGGTGGTTAAGGTGAGCTGGAAAGAATAGGGTGTGCTGCTACTAGATTCTTAGTCTCGCTTGAGCTCGCTAGCATGACCAGATCTTTTGATTTAGATGTTGTCAAAGCCACCGTCATTCTGAACAACGAGGAACGAGTGTGATTCAGAATCTATCGTCCGATTGTGTAGTGGTGAAGGCGAGTTCGGAAGAATAGGCGTTTGCTGTTACTAGATTCTTAGTCTCGATGAGAACCCTTAGAATGACGAGATCTTTTGATTTAGATGTTGTCAAAGTAACCGTCATTCTGAAAAACGAGGAACGAGTGTGATTCAGAATCTATCGTCCGATTGTGCGGTGGTTAAGGTGAGCTGGAAAGAACAGGGTGCGCTGTTACTAGATTCTTAGTCTCGCTTGAGCTCGCTAGAATGACCAGATCTTTTGATTTAGGTGTTGTCACAGTAATCGTCATTCTAAACAAAAAGCCCAGAAACAAGTTTCTGGGCTTTGGTGGGATAGATTGCGGTTAAAGAATAAAGCGGCTTAGATCTTCATCTTCAATCGTGTCGCCTAGGCGCTCTTTCACATAAGCGGCATCGATAACAAATTTCGCGCCAGATTGCTCCGCCGCGTCGTAAGAGATTTCATCCATTAAGCGTTCCATAACGGTGTGTAAGCGACGAGCACCGATGTTTTCTGTGCTTTCGTTGACCGTCCATGCCGCTTCCGCGATTTGCGTGATGCCATCTTCTGTGAACTCGATGTCCACATCTTCCGTTTTCATCAACGCAACGTACTGCTCTGTTAGAGAGGCTTTTGGCTCTGTCAGAATGCGTTTGAAGTCGTTGCTGCTTAGTGCTTCTAGCTCAACACGAATTGGTAGACGACCTTGCAATTCTGGGATCAAGTCAGATGGTTTTGCCACTTGGAATGCACCAGATGCAACAAACAGAATGTGGTCTGTTTTTACCATGCCGTGCTTGGTTGATACCGTGCTGCCTTCAATCAATGGAAGTAGGTCGCGCTGAACACCTTCGCGTGAAACGTCTGGGCCTGAGCTCTCGCCGCGTTTACAGATCTTGTCGATCTCATCGATAAATACGATGCCGTTGTTTTCAACGTTGAAAATCGCCGCTTCTTTTAGCTCTTCTTGGTTAACCAGTTTTGCCGCTTCTTCTTCCGCTAACGCTTTCATTGCGTCTTTGATTTTCAGCTTACGTTTTTTCTTAGTGTCGCCTGCCAGGTTTTGGAACATGCCTTGCAGCTGGTTAGTCATCTCTTCCATACCTGGGGGCGCCATGATCTCTACGCCCATTTGTGGTGCGGCTACGTCGATTTCAATTTCTTTATCGTCTAGTTGGCCTTCACGCAGTTTCTTACGGAAGATCTGGCGAGTGTGAGAAGACTCTTCCGTTTGCTCTGCTTGACCCCAGCTATCACGTGCTGGTGGCAGTAGCGCATCAAGAATGCGTTCTTCCGCTTGCTCTTCAGCGCGGAATTTTACTTTTTCCATCGCTTGTTGATGCGTCATTTTTACCGCGACATCTGTTAGGTCACGGATGATGGTTTCAACTTCTTTACCAACGTAACCCACTTCGGTGAATTTTGTCGCTTCAACTTTGATGAAAGGGGCATTTGCCAGTTTGGCGAGGCGGCGTGCGATTTCAGTCTTACCAACACCAGTAGGACCAATCATCAAAATGTTTTTTGGCGTCACTTCGGCGCGCAAGCTTTCTTCAAGCTGCATACGGCGCCAGCGGTTACGAAGTGCAATCGCAACCGAACGCTTGGCTTTTTCTTGACCGATAATGTGGCGGTTCAATTCATGAACGATTTCGCGAGGCGTCATTTCAGACATATTCTTTCCTTACTTCGTTACGATTACGCGGTTGGTTTTTCAGGCTCTATTGTTGAGTCTAGCTCTTCTACCGTGTGGTGATGGTTAGTGAAGACACAAATATCACCCGCGATGTTGAGGGCTTTTTCCGCGATCTCACGAGCATCTAGATCTGTGTTTTCTAGTAGGGCGGTTGCTGCAGCTTGTGCGTAAGCACCACCAGAGCCAATCGCAATCAGGTCGTGTTCTGGCTGTACGACATCACCATTACCGGTAATGATTAACGATGCGGTTTCGTCGGCAACGGCAAGCAAGGCTTCGAGCTTGCGCAGAGCACGATCGCTACGCCAGTCTTTGGCTAGCTCAACCGCAGCCTTAGTTAGGTGGCCTTGGTGCATTTGCAGCTTGCTTTCGAAGCGCTCAAAAAGGGTGAAGGCATCTGCAGTGCCGCCAGCAAAGCCCGCTAGTACTTGGTTGTTATATAGGCGGCGAACTTTGCGCGCATTACCTTTCATTACGGTATTGCCTAGAGATACTTGGCCATCACCCGCGATGACGACTTTATTATTTCGACGTACAGATACAATGGTAGTCACAGTCGACCTCTTGATTATTTCTCTTTGGATTTAATTCAGTATATGGGGGAGGGGAAATAGGGATTCAAGGGGGCAAAAAGAAAGGCCCTAGGATCTTAGCTCCTAGGGCCTGAGTTTAAAGATTTTCTTTCCAAATCGCACATGGCTCGATTTTCGCGCGTTGCAGTTTATGACGGTCACGTTCTGCATCACGTTTGAACTTATACGGACCTAGCACCACGCGATACCATGAACTGCCTTCTTTCTTACGAATCTTGCTCGACATCCCTTGGAACGCGATTGCAAGCTTGCGCTCTTCCGCTTGTGCCTGGGTTTTGTACGCGCCACACTGCATGATGTAAGGAATTTTAGAAACTTCAATTTCTTTGGCCACAACTTCAACTTCACGTTTCGGTAGTGACTCAACATATTCCCACTTTTCTTCTGGTGGTGGCGGCAAGTCTTTTTTCGGCTTTGGTTTGCTTACAGTGGTTGTTGGCTGCTTCACGACAGGTTGTTTGGGTTCTGGGTCGCTACTCAAAAGGTAAAGACCATAGCCAAAACCACCCACGAGCAAGATAGCGAGCAGGCCACTACGCCAAGGTTTTTTTCTTCTCGGCGGCTGTTTTTTTGTCGACTTTTTTGGGGCGCCTCGCCCCCGTCTTACATAATCTCTATTTGCCACGGTTATTTCTGGTCATCAAGGATTCTTGCAAATATGTTAATCCAGAACGAGTTGAGAAAACACCCTATTGATAGAATCTTGATAGCTAAAGCGCGACAACGCCCGAGTGTAGGAGTGTGTTTCCGTTCTTGCTTATATTTATTCGGGGATACACAAAAAGCAGGAGGGGCAAATAAAAAGCGGCGCCTTAGCACCGCTTTGGGTATGAATACCTAATTTTTAGGTTAAGGGCGCTGTGGTGGCGCTGCACTTCCGCGAATGACGAGGTTAGTTTCAAGTAGGCGCGAGCCTGAATGCACGTCGTGTCCTTTTAACATCTCAAGCATCATTAGCATCGCTTGTCGACCAATCTCATAGCGAGGCTGAGAGATAGTGGTCAACGGTGGATCGCAGTACTGAGCGAAGTTAATGTCATCAAAGCCCACAACAGAGAGATCTTGCGGTACTCGTAAGCCAAGCTTTTTCGCTTCTTGAATTGCGCCGATGGCCATTGTGTCACAGTGGCAGAAAATAGCCGTTGGTGGCTCAGGTAATTCGAGCAGTTTACGAACGGCTTTTGCTCCGCCATCAAAAGAGAACTCAGTAATGACACTATATTGAGGGTCTTTATTGATGCCTGCACGGCGCAAGGCTTGTTGATAACCTTGCTGGCGGAACTGACACAATATTGCCGTATCTGGACCCGAGATTTGCGCGATGCGTTTATGACCTAGCTGGGTTAGGTAATTCACCGCTTCAAATGCTGAGGTCAGGTTATCAATGTGTACTGTTGGAAGTTCTAACTCTGGCGCAAATTCACACGCCATCACCATCGGAGGTAAGTTCTTTTGTTCTGGCTTACTGACATCGAACGGTAGATCTGTGCCAAGCAGTAGCATTCCATCCGCCTGCTTAGTAAATACGAGGTTAACGAAAGAACTTTCGCGTTTCTTCTGTTGTCCGCTATCGCCCAGCAGGACTAGATAGCCATGTTCCATGGCAGCATCTTCAATACCGCGAATAATTTCAGAGAAATAAGGATCACAGATGTCGGGAACGATAGTAACAATGGTTTTTGATTCGTTTCTACGTAAGTTACGCGCTAATGAGTTTGGAGAATAACCCGCTTCAAGTACGGCATCTTCTACTCTTTTTCTCGTTGAAGAAGATACTTTTTCTGGGTTCATTAATGCTCGAGATACCGTAGCCGTAGACACTCCCGCAAGCTGGGCAACATCCTTCATTGTCGCCATAGTTTTTAACCTCTCGTTTATTTTTTTGCCAAGATGACGTTATTCCGGTTTGAAATCATAGTAATCACGCTGAGTTAGAGCAGCGTTTGCTCTTCGCTCAGTTCGTGTTAACAAGTGGAAAAATGGATTCTTCACTGCGACATCAATTTGTGGGAATAGTCATTGTTTTAATCTAAGCCTGTGCGAACAAGTCACTTTAGACTTTTCTAATTTGGATAGTCTATTCATTTCTAAAGTGAAAGTTACGGTCTGTTTAACAAAAATTGCAATCCCGTCGTGATGCTCGTCACATTAAATGGTAATTCATTACATAGTTAAACGTTTGCTAGCTGAGATCTTGTGGCTCTATGTCTAAATTCCAGCGAACTTTCTTGGCATTTGGCAACAACTCAATAGCAGGTTTGGCACTGGTTAATAACTTTTGCATCAATGAACGATGCTGGGTTTGAAGTAACAACTGCCAGCGGTATTTACCAGCCCGCTTGGCCAAAGGTGAAGGAGTGGGGCCTAACACCATGCAGGAATCATCGAACAGAGGGTGTGATTCTAACGTAAAGCGAACCTGACGCAGGAAGTCTTCAACTACCTCACTTTGGTTTGCTTCTGCTTTAAACAGAGTCAAGAAACTATAAGGCGGAAGCTGAGCCAGTTTGCGTTCTTCCAGAGCTGTCATAGCAAAGTGACGATAGTCTTTTTGAAGTAGGGCTTGCAGCAAGCTGTGCTCAGGATGGTGAGTTTGCAGGATCACTTCGCCAGGTTTACTTGCTCGGCCAGCACGACCTGCGACCTGAATAAACAGCTGAGCTAATCGCTCCGAAGCGCGAAAATCACTACTATACAAAGAGCCATCAACATCCAAAAGAGCTACGAGCGTTACATTTGGAAAGTGGTGCCCCTTGGCCAGCATTTGAGTGCCTATCAGTATTTGGTATTCACCTTTACGAATCGACTCAAGGGCATCTTCCAAGCTACCTTTGCGACGTGTGCTGTCTCTGTCGATGCGAATGGCTTTGTATTCTGGAAATAACTGAGCCAATTGTTGTTCGAGCTGCTCAGTTCCTACGCCGACGGTAACCAGTTGAGTTGAACCACACCCCTGACACTGATGAATGACAGGTTGTTGTGAGCCGCAGTGATGGCAGCGTATTTCGTTGCTATAATGGTGGAACGTATAGTACGCATCACAGCGTTTACATTCTGCAATCCAACCACATTCATGGCACATCAAAGCGGGCGAGAAACCTCGGCGGTTAAGAAACAACATAACCTGATTGCCCATTTTTAAGTGTTTGCGCATTTCGGCAATCAGTTGGGCGGATAAGCCACTTTCTAAATACTGACCTTTTACATCTAACACTTTATTGGTGGTTGGCACGGCAGAGCCAGCTCGTTGGGTGAGTGTTAAATGGTGATATTTACCAGACAGTGCATTATGTAGGGTTTCTAACGCTGGCGTCGCTGAGCCAAGGACAATCGGCACTTGCTCTTTATGGGCGCGCATGACAGCAACATCACGAGCGTGGTAACGCAAGCTGTCTTGTTGCTTATAAGAGGAGTCATGCTCTTCATCAACGATAATAATCCCCAAATCAGCAAAAGGTGTCAGTAGGGCTGAGCGCGTACCAATGATGATCCCCGCGGCTTTATCGCGAGCCGATAACCAGGCGTTCAAACGCTCTGTTTCATTCAAACCGGAATGAATCACATCTACTGGGACATTAAATCGATGTTTAAAGCGGTTGATGGTTTGGGGCGTTAGACCGATCTCAGGTACTAAAACTAATGCTTGTTTCCCTTGCTCTAGAACGGGCTTGATAAGGTTTAAGTAAACTTCGGTTTTACCGGATCCCGTGACCCCTTCTAATAAATAGCAAGCAAAGCCCGTTTGGCTATTTACGCTGGCAATCGCGAGTGCTTGTTCATGGTTAAGCTTTGGTTTCTCTACCGCACACTCTACATTTTGACTCCATTTCGTAATGGTCGGCTTTTTCTCGATGCGCTCGACCCAACCTTTTTCTTCGAGATTTTTTAAGATGGTCGAGTTTACTTCTTGATCCAAGAGCTCTTGATGCGAGATTGGGCCGTTGATCATCATTTGGAGTGCACGCTGTTGTTTTATCGCACGTCCAAGCCCTTGCATGAGCTTATTTCTTCCTGCTTCTGTCAGTTGCCATTCTTGTAGCGTTGCAAAGTCGGCCGGTTTGCCTTTCCTCAGCGCGGCAGGCATTGCATTGTGTAGAGTGTCACCTAGAGGGTACTGATAGAACTGGCTGCACCAATTTAGCAGAGAATAAAGCGTCTCTGGCCATATCGGTTGGGAGTCTAATACCGCTTTGATTGGCTTAAGCTGCTCTTTAGGAAAGTCGGAGTGGTTCACCATTGCGGTGACGATGCCGACTAAGGTTTGGCGTCCAAAAGGTACGGAAACGCGTCCACCAATGATCGGAAACAGGTGCCCCGGAATGGCGTAATCAAATTGTTTGTCGAGCGGAACGGGTAATGCCACTCTAGCAATGGTGGGACGCATAAATTCTTAGCTATTAAAAAGAGGGAAAGGAAATGAGAGTCTATTAAAATCGGTATGGAAATTCGAGTAAAGCTATGTGATTCAGCGTGAATCGTGCCTCTATGATTAGTCTGGCTAAAAAAGTGGCGAAAAAGTTGCCAAATATGTTGATCCGAGCAATGTGATTCTTTACTATATCGCGCCTTGAGATATGGCTTCGGCAATTAGTTGATGCGGTATCCCATTTTATTATTAATTGCGTGTGGTGTGCGGCTTAGATTCGTATAGCGACACGGCCTACTATTGAGGTTATCCCATGAAAGCTGGTATCCACCCAGAATACAAAGCAGTAAAAGCGACTTGTTCTTGCGGCAACTCTTTTGAGTTCAACTCTACTCTAGGTAAAGAGTCTATCCACCTAGACGTATGTGACAAGTGTCACCCATTCTACACTGGTAAGCAACGTATCGTTGATACAGGCGGCCGTGTTGATCGCTTCAACAAGCGTTTCGGTGCACTATCAAGCGGTAAGAAATAATAGCAGCCGCTATTACGATTACAGTTTAGAAAAGGACGCTTCGGCGTCCTTTTTGTTTAATGGCTACCAAGCGAAGAGGGATGTATAGGGTTTGGAATATTCCCGATTATTTTTCACTCAGCGCTTGCAACCTAAAGTGTGATCTGTATAATGCAGCGCACTGGTTAAGCCAGTTGTGAACCAATGAGCAGTGAGGAGCGAGCAAATCTAAGGATTTGCGAGGTAATGTATACTCAGCTTATGTTCGCGGTTAATACAATTAGCTATCTTTTCTTCGGAAAAACTATCCTCAAAGGTGACTTTGGCATATAGGGATAGTTAATCGAAAATTAACTGACAATGCGTCCTAATCTTGGATGCTACGGTTTCACATAAATCAATCGGCATTCTCTCGTCTTGACGAGTTTGAGTGGCGATATTGTTTGTGTAATTTATTAAATTTGGAGCTCTGTCTCATGCAGAACCAACGTATCCGTATCCGCCTAAAAGCTTTCGATTACAAACTAATCGATGCTTCTACAGCGGAAATCGTTGAAACAGCTAAGCGCACTGGCGCACAGGTTCGTGGTCCAATCCCACTGCCAACTCGTAAAGAGCGTTTCACAGTTCTTATCTCTCCACACGTTAACAAGAAAGCACGTGACCAGTACGAAATCCGTACTCACAAGCGTCTAATCGACATCGTTGAGCCAACAGACAAGACTGTTGATGCTCTAATGCGTCTAGACCTTGCTGCGGGCGTTGACGTTCAAATTAGCCTAGGTTAAGGGAGATTAGAAGTATGATTGGTCTAATCGGTCGTAAAGTGGGCATGACCCGCGTATTTACTGAAGAAGGCGTTTCTATCCCAGTAACTGTTGTTGAGGTTGAAGCTAACCGTGTTTCTCAAGTGAAAACTCTTGAAACTGACGGCTACGCAGCAATCCAGGTTACAGCTGGTTCTAAGAAAGCTAACCGCGTAAACAAAGCTGAAGCAGGTCACTTTGCTAAAGCTGGCGTTGAAGCTGGTCGCGGTCTTTGGGAATTCCGTTTAGAAAACGGCGAAGAGTTCGAAGTTGGTTCAGAACTAACTGTTGAACTATTCAACGAAACTAAGAAAGTAGACGTTACTGGTACATCTAAGGGTAAAGGTTTCCAAGGCGCTGTTAAGCGTTGGAACTTCCGTACTCAAGATATGACTCACGGTAACTCATTGTCTCACCGTGCTCCTGGTTCTATCGGTCAATGTCAGACTCCAGGTCGCGTATTTAAAGGCAAGAAAATGGCAGGTCACATGGGTGCTGAGCGTGTAACGACTCAAAACCTAGAGATCGTACGTGTTGACGCTGAGCGCAACCTGCTTCTTATTAAAGGTGCAGTCCCAGGCGCAACTGGCGGCAACGTGATCGTTAAACCAGCTGTTAAAGCATAACGTCTCAGGAGTAAGTAATGGAACTAATGGTTAAAGGTGCCGATGCACTAACTGTTTCCGAAACTACTTTCGGACGTGAGTTTAACGAAGCTCTTGTACACCAAGTAGTTGTTGCGTACGCAGCAGGTGCTCGTCAAGGTACTCGTGCTCAAAAAACACGTTCAGAAGTTTCTGGCGGTGGCGCTAAGCCATGGCGTCAAAAAGGTACTGGCCGTGCGCGTGCTGGTACAATCCGTAGCCCAATCTGGCGTACAGGTGGTGTTACTTTTGCTGCGAAACCACAAGATCACAGCCAAAAAGTAAACAAAAAAATGTACCGTGGTGCTATGAAGAGCATTCTTTCTGAGCTTGTTCGTCAAGAGCGTCTAATCGTTGTTGATAACTTCTCAGTTGAAGCACCAAAGACTAAAGAGCTAGTTGCTAAGCTTAAAGAGCTTGAGCTAACTGACGCTCTAATCGTGACTAGCGAAGTAGATGAGAATCTATTCCTAGCTGCTCGTAACCTATACAAAGTTGACGCACGTGATGTTGCTGGTATCGATCCAGTATCTCTAATCGCGTTTGACAAAGTTGTAATGACTGCAGAAGCAGTTAAGCAAGTAGAGGAAATGCTAGCATGATCACTGAAGAGCGTATCCTAAAAGTTCTACGTGCACCGCACATCTCTGAAAAAGCAACTATGGCAGCTGAGAAAGCGAACACTATCGTTTTCAAAGTAGCTAAAGATGCGACTAAAAAAGAGATCAAAGCAGCTGTAGAAAAGCTATTTGAAGTTGAAGTTAAGTCTGTAAATACTCTTATTACTAAGGGTAAGACCAAACGTCAAGGTCTACGCCAAGGTCGCCGCAGCGACGTTAAGAAAGCGTACGTTACTTTGAAAGAAGGTCAAGATCTTGACTTCGTTGGCGGCGCGGAATAACAGGAGTAGTTAAAAATGGCTATTGTTAAATGTAAGCCGACTTCCCCTGGTCGTCGTCACGTTGTTAAAGTTGTTAACGCTGACCTACACAAGGGCAAGCCATACGCACCTCTTCTAGAGAAAAACTCTAAGAACGGTGGTCGTAACAACAAGGGTCGTATCACAGTACGTCACATCGGCGGTGGTCACAAGCACCACTACCGTGTAGTTGACTTCAAACGTACTAAAGATGGTATTCCAGCGACAGTTGAGCGTCTTGAATACGATCCAAACCGTAGCGCAAACATTGCTCTAGTTCTTTACAAAGACGGTGAGCGTCGCTACATCCTAGCACCTAAAGGTGTTGTAGCTGGTGATGTTATTCAGTCTGGTGTTGATGCACCAATCAAAGCTGGTAACACTCTACCAATGCGTAATATCCCAGTAGGTTCAACAGTACATAACGTTGAACTTAAGCCTGGTAAAGGTGGTCAGCTAGCTCGTTCGGCTGGTGCTTACGCTCAAATCGTTGCTCGCGACGGTGCGTACGTAACTATCCGTCTACGTTCTGGCGAGATGCGCAAAGTTCTTTCTGAAGGCCGTGCAACAATCGGTGAAGTTGGTAACTCTGAGCACATGCTACGTGAACTTGGTAAAGCAGGTGCATCACGTCATCGCGGTATCCGTCCAACGGTTCGTGGTGTTGTAATGAACCCGATTGACCACCCACACGGTGGTGGTGAAGGCCGTACTTCTGGTGGTCGTCACCCAGTATCTCCTTGGGGTATGCCTACTAAAGGCTTCAAGACTCGTAAGAACAAACGCACTGACAAGTACATCGTACGTCGTCGTAACAAGTAATCTATATAAAGAGGAATCGCCATGCCACGTTCTCTCAAGAAAGGTCCTTTTATTGACCTACACTTGCTGAAGAAGGTAGAGAAAGCGGTGGAAAGCGGAGACAAAAAGCCTATTAAGACTTGGTCCCGTCGTTCAATGATCATCCCTACGATGATCGGTTTGACCATCGCTGTCCATAATGGTCGTCAGCACGTACCAGTATTTGTAACTGATGAAATGATCGGTCACAAACTGGGTGAATTCGCACCAACACGTACTTACCGCGGTCACGCTGCGGATAAGAAAGCTAAGAAGCGCTAAGGAGTAAATAATGGAAGCAATTGCTAAACATAACTTTGCTCGCATTTCGCCTCAGAAAGCTCGCTTAGTTGCGGATCTAATCCGTGGTAAATCTGTTGACCAAGCTCTAGAAATCCTAACGTTCAGCAACAAAAAAGCTGCTGCACTAGTTAAGAAAGTTCTAGAGTCTGCTATCGCTAACGCGGAGCACAACGAAGGTGCAGATATTGACGATCTGAATGTCGCAAAAATCTTTGTAGATGAAGGCCCAACCATGAAGCGTATTATGCCTCGTGCTAAAGGTCGTGCGGATCGTATCTTGAAGCGTTCAAGCCACATCACTGTTGTTGTAGCAGATCGCTAGAGACTAGGAGAGTAAGCAATGGGTCAAAAAGTACATCCAAATGGTATTCGTCTAGGCATCGTTAAGCCTTGGAATGCTACATGGTTTGCTAACACCAAAGATTTCGCTGACAACCTAGACGGCGACTTCAAGGTACGTCAGTTCCTTACAAGTGAACTGAAAAAAGCGTCTCTATCACGTATCGTTATCGAGCGTCCTGCTAAGAGCATCCGTGTGACTATTCACACTGCTCGTCCAGGCGTTGTTATCGGTAAGAAAGGTGAAGACGTTGAGAAGCTACGCGCAGCTGTAGCTAAAATTGCAGGTGTACCAGCGCAAATTAACATCGCTGAAGTACGTAAGCCTGAACTAGATGCGCAACTTGTTGGTGACAGCATCGCGTCTCAGCTAGAGCGTCGTGTTATGTTCCGTCGTGCTATGAAGCGCGCAGTACAAAACGCAATGCGCCTAGGCGCTAAAGGTATCAAAGTGGAAGTAAGCGGTCGTCTAGGCGGCGCTGAAATCGCACGTTCAGAGTGGTACCGTGAAGGCCGTGTGCCTCTACACACTCTACGTGCTGACATTGATTACGCAACTTCTTCGGCTCACACTCAATACGGTGTGATCGGCATTAAAACTTGGATCTTCAAAGGTGAAATCCTAGGTGGTATGCCAGCAGCTAACGCTGTAGAGCCTAAAGGCGACAAGCCTAAGAAGCAGCGTAAAGGCCGTAAGTAAGGAGTCGACAGATGCTACAACCTAAACGTACTAAGTTCCGTAAGGTTCAGACTGGTCGTAACCGTGGTCTAGCTAAAGGTACTGATGTAAGCTTCGGCGAATTCGGTCTTAAAGCTGTTGGCCGTGGTCGTCTAACTGCTCGTCAAATCGAAGCGGCACGTCGTGCAATGACACGTCACGTTAAGCGTCAAGGTAAAATCTGGATCCGTGTGTTCCCAGACAAACCAATCACAGAAAAACCACTTGAAGTTCGTCAAGGTAAGGGTAAAGGTAACGTTGAGTACTGGGTAGCCCAAATCCAACCTGGTAAGGTTATGTACGAAATGGGTGGTGTACCTGAAGAATTGGCACGTGAAGCGTTCCGTCTTGCGGCACGTAAACTGCCTTTCAAAACTACATTTGTAACTAAGCAGGTGATGTGATGAAAGCACAAGATCTACGCGAGAAAAGCGTTGAAGAGCTTAACGCTGAGCTAATGAATTTGCTACGTGAACAGTTCAACTTGCGCATGCAAGCTGCGACTGGTCAGCTACAGCAAACTCATACTCTGAAAGCTGTACGCCGTGATATCGCACGTGTGAAAACTGTTTTGACTGAGAAGGCAGGCGCATAATGAGCGAAGTAAAACGTACTCAACAAGGTCGTGTTGTTAGCGATAAGATGGACAAGTCTATCACTGTTGCTATCGAACGTTTCGTAAAACACCCAATCTACGGTAAATACGTAAAACGTACGACTAAAGTACACGCACATGACGAGAACAACGAGTGTGGCCTAGGCGACACAGTTGAAATCGCAGAGTGTCGTCCACTGTCTAAGACTAAGTCTTGGACTTTGGTAAAAGTTCTAGAAAAGGCGAAGATTTAATCTCGTTAATTCTATGAAACTAAAGCGGCTCCAAAATATTTTTGGAGCCGTTTATTTTTTGACTACCCAATCACAAAAAAGGGTGGTACAATTCGCGTCCCTTTTAAAGAGGCAGCCCGACCCGTGATGGGTCTAGTTATTAATATTTAGCGGAGCACTAACATGATCCAAATGCAAAGTATGCTGGACGCAGCTGATAACTCAGGCGCACGCAGCGTAATGTGTATTAAGGTTCTGGGTGGCTCTCACCGCCGTTATGCACATATCGGTGACGTCATCAAAGTTACTGTGAAGGAAGCAATCCCTCGCGGTAAAGTTAAAAAAGGTGATGTTCTGAAGGCGGTGGTAGTGCGCACCCGTAAAGGCGTACGTCGTCCTGACGGTTCTGTCATTCGCTTCGACCGAAATGCTTGCGTATTGCTAAACGACAATACTGAGCAACCAATCGGTACACGTATCTTTGGTCCTGTGACACGCGAACTTCGTGGCGATAAGTTCATGAAGATCGTTTCACTGGCTCCAGAAGTTCTGTAAGGAGCACGTAGAAATGGCAGCTAAAATCCGTCGTAATGACGAAGTAATCGTTCTTGCTGGTAAAGACAAAGGCAAGAAAGGTAAAGTAACTAAGGTTCTAGCAACTGGTAAAGTTATCGTTGAAGGTATCAACCTAGTTAAGAAGCATCAGAAACCTGTTCCAGCTATGGGTATCCAAGGCGGTATCGTAGAGCAAGAAGCAGCAATCGACGTTTCTAACGTGGCGATTTTCAACGCAGCTACTGGTAAAGCTGACCGTATCGGTTTCCGTTTTGAAGACGGCAAAAAAGTTCGTTTCTTCAAGTCTAACGGCGAAACCGTTTCTAACTAATAGAAGTAATTTGGAGTTCTACTATGGCGAAACTGCATGATTACTACAAGTCGTCTGTAGTCGCTGAACTGACCAAACAGTTCGGTTACACAAGCGTCATGCAAGTCCCTAGAATCGAGAAAATCACCCTAAACATGGGTGTTGGTGAAGCAATCAACGATAAGAAACTGCTAGAAAATGCAGCGTCTGATATGGCAACGATCTCTGGTCAAAAGCCACTTATCACAAAAGCGCGCAAATCTGTTGCAGGTTTCAAAATCCGTGAAGGCTACCCTATCGGTTGTAAAGTAACCTTGCGTGGCGAACGTATGTGGGATTTTCTTGAGCGTTTAATTAACATCGCTCTTCCACGTGTACGTGACTTCCGTGGTGTTAGCGCTAAGTCTTTTGACGGTCGCGGTAACTACAGCATGGGCGTTCGCGAGCAAATCATCTTCCCGGAAATCGACTTTGATAAAGTTGATCGTGTACGCGGTTTAGACATCACTATTACGACGTCTGCTGGTACTGATGAGGAAGGCCGTGCTCTGCTGGCTGCCTTTAACTTCCCATTCCGTAAGTAAGGTGAAGGGTTACTGTTATGGCTAAACAATCAATGAAAGCACGTGAAGCTAAACGTGCACAGCTAGTAGCTAAGTTCGCTGAAAAGCGTGCAGCGCTAAAAGCTATCATCAGCGATGTAAACGCATCTGAAGAAGATCGTTGGAACGCGGTTCTTACACTGCAATCTCTTCCACGTGATTCAAGTGCATCACGTCAGCGCAACCGTTGCAACCAAACTGGTCGTCCACACGGTTACCTACGTAAGTTCGGTCTAAGCCGTATTAAGGTTCGTGAAGCTTGCATGAAAGGCGAGATTCCGGGTCTTCGTAAGGCTAGCTGGTAATTGCCACTTAATCATTTGGAGTAAATCATATGAGCATGCAAGATCCGATTTCGGATATGCTGACCCGCGTTCGTAACGGTCAGGCAGCAAACAAAGTTGCTGTAAAAATGCCTTCTTCAAAGCTTAAAGTTGCAATTGCTGCACTACTAAAAGCTGAAGGTTACATCGTTGACTTCGCTGTTGAAGGCGAAGCAAAACCTGAGCTAGAAGTTACACTTAAGTACTTCCAAGCTAAACCAGTAATCGAGCAACTTAAACGTGTTTCTCGTCCAGGTCTACGTGTTTACAAGAAGAAAGATGAACTTCCTTCTGTAATGGGTGGTCTTGGTATTGCTATCGTTTCAACTTCCAAGGGTCTTATGTCAGACCGCGCTGCACGTAAAGCAGGTCTTGGTGGTGAAATCATCGCTTACGTAGCTTAATAAGGAGTAGACTATGTCTCGTGTTGCAAAAGCACCTGTCGCTATTCCAGCTGGCGTAGAGGTGAAACTAAACGGCCAAGAAATCACTGTAAAAGGTGCGAAAGGCGAACTAACTCGCGTTCTTAACGATGCAGTTGTAATCGCTCAGGAAGAAAATAACCTGACTTTCGGTCCTAAAGAAGGTGTTGCTAACGCATGGGCTCAAGCAGGTACTGCTCGCGCTCTAGTTAACAACATGGTTGTTGGTGTTACTGAAGGCTTTACTAAGAAGCTAACTCTTAAAGGTGTAGGTTACCGTGCTGCTATCAAAGGCAACGCTGTAGGTCTAACACTAGGCTTCTCACACCCAGTTGAGCACGAGTTGCCAGCGGGTATTAAAGCTGAATGTCCAAGCCAAACTGAAATCGTGATCACTGGTGCTGACAAGCAACTAGTTGGTCAAGTTGCGGCTGACATTCGTTCTTACCGTGAGCCTGAGCCATACAAAGGCAAAGGTGTTCGTTACGCAGATGAAAATGTGCGTACTAAAGAAGCTAAGAAGAAGTAAGGTAACACTATGGATAAGAAAGCATCTCGCATCCGTCGTGCTACACGTGCACGTCGTAAGATTGCAGAACTGGGTGCGACTCGCCTAGTTGTACACCGTACTCCTCGTCACGTGTACGCACAGGTTATCGCGGCTAACGGCTCTGAGGTTATCGCAGCAGCTTCTACTGTAGAAAAAGCGATCCGTGAGCAAGTGAAATACACTGGTAACGTTGATGCAGCTAAAGCAGTGGGTAAAGCTATTGCTGAGCGCGCTCTTGAGAAGGGCGTAACTGCAGTTGCATTTGATCGTTCTGGTTTCCAATACCACGGTCGAGTAGCGGCGCTAGCAGAATCTGCTCGCGAAGCTGGTCTGAAATTCTAAGGTAGGGTTGGAAGATGGCTAAAGAACAACAAGTTCAAGCGAATGATTTGCAAGAAAAGCTAATCGCAGTTAACCGCGTATCTAAGACGGTTAAAGGCGGTCGAATCATGAGCTTCACTGCACTAACAGTAGTTGGTGACGGTAATGGTCGTGTAGGTTTCGGTTACGGCAAAGCTCGTGAAGTACCTGCAGCGATTCAAAAAGCAATGGAAAAAGCGCGTCGTAACATGACTACGATCGCTCTAAACGAAGGCACTCTTCACCACCCAGTGAAAGGTCGCCATTCGGGCTCTAAAGTTTACATGCAGCCTGCTGCAGAAGGTACTGGTGTTATCGCAGGTGGTGCGATGCGTGCAGTACTAGAAGTTGCTGGTGTACACAACGTACTATCTAAAGCGTACGGTTCTACGAACCCTATCAACATCGTTCGTGCAACGATCGATGCACTAGGTAGCATGAAGTCACCAGAAATGGTTGCTGCTAAACGTGGTCTAACTGTTGAATCTATTTCGGAGTAAGAACACCATGGCAACTATTAAAGTAACTCAAACTAAAAGCTCAATTGGTCGTCTGCCAAAGCACAAAGCTACTTTGCGCGGTCTAGGTCTTCGTAAAATCAACCACACAGTAGAACTTGAAGATACTCCGTGTATTCGCGGTATGATCAACAAGGTTTACTACATGGTTAAAGTTGAGGAGTAATCAGAATGCGTTTGAATACTCTAGCACCGGCTGCTGGCGCGAAAACTTCTGCGAAGCGAGTAGGTCGTGGTATCGGTTCAGGCCTAGGTAAAACTGGTGGCCGTGGTCACAAAGGTCAAAAATCACGTTCTGGCGGCAGTGTTCGTCCAGGTTTCGAAGGCGGTCAGATGCCTCTGAAACAACGTCTACCAAAATTCGGTTTCACTTCTCGTAAGAGCCTAGTGTCTGCTGAAGTTCGTCTAGCTGAGCTAGCGAAAGTTTCTGGTGACGTAGTTGATCTAAACAGTCTTAAAGCTGCTAACATCATCACTAAGAACATCGAATTTGTAAAAGTTGTTCTTTCTGGTGAAATCAACAAAGCAGTGACTGTGAAAGGTCTACGTGTGACTAAAGGCGCTAAAGCTGCAATCGAAGCTGCAGGCGGTAAAATCGAGGAATAATCTCGAGGAACGAGGTACAGATGGCTAAGAAACCAGGACAAGATTTTCGTAGTGCTCAGAGCGGCTTAAGTGAACTAAAGTCGCGCTTGTTATTCGTAATTGGTGCACTTTTAGTATTCCGAGCCGGCTCCTTTGTGCCGATTCCTGGTATTGACGCTGCTGTACTTGCCGATTTGTTCGAACAGCAAAAAGGTACCATCGTTGAAATGTTTAACATGTTCTCCGGTGGTGCTCTTGAGCGTGCATCTATATTAGCATTGGGCATCATGCCGTATATTTCGGCATCTATTGTTGTCCAATTGCTAACTGTAGTTCATCCAGCGTTAGCTGAACTCAAAAAAGAGGGTGAAGCAGGCCGTCGTAAGATCAGCCAATATACACGCTACGGCACGCTTGTACTTGCAACCTTCCAAGCTATAGGTATTGCAACTGGCCTACCAAACATGGTCGACAATCTGGTTGTTATCAACCAAACCATGTTTACGCTAATTGCGACCGTAAGTTTAGTAACCGGTACCATGTTCTTAATGTGGTTAGGTGAACAAATTACAGAGCGAGGAATTGGTAACGGTATTTCGATACTGATTTTTGCAGGTATTGTTGCTGGATTGCCTTCTGCAATCGGTCAAACAATCGAGCAAGCGCGTCAAGGTGAATTGCATGTACTTCTTCTGTTGCTAATCGCGGTATTAGCTTTTGCAGTCATTTACTTCGTTGTTTTCATGGAACGTGGTCAACGCCGAATCGTCGTTAACTACGCGAAGCGTCAACAAGGTCGTAAAGTATTTGCTGCGCAAAGCTCGCATCTGCCTCTTAAAATTAACATGGCAGGTGTAATTCCAGCGATTTTTGCATCAAGCATTATCTTGTTCCCAGGAACATTGGCTCAGTGGTTTGGTCAAAACGGCGAGAGCAGCGCGTTCGGTTGGTTAACTGACGTGTCTTTGGCTCTTAGCCCAGGTCAACCGTTGTATGTAATGCTTTATGCAGCAGCAATTATCTTCTTCTGTTTCTTCTACACGGCGTTGGTTTTCAACCCGCGTGAAACAGCAGATAACTTGAAGAAGTCTGGTGCATTCGTACCCGGTATCCGCCCAGGTGAGCAGACAGCGAAGTACATTGATAAAGTAATGACACGTTTAACCCTTGCTGGTGCACTGTACATTACCTTTATCTGTCTGATTCCCGAGTTCATGATGGTCGCGTGGAACGTACGTTTCTACTTCGGCGGTACATCGCTACTAATCGTAGTTGTTGTAATTATGGACTTTATGGCACAGGTACAGACTCATCTGATGTCTCAACAGTATGATTCTGTGTTGAAGAAAGCGAATCTGAAAGGCTACGGCCGTTAATCCGGTGGTAGACTCAGTTTCATTTACGGAGTTTAGCAATGAAAGTTCGTGCTTCCGTTAAAAAAATCTGCCGTAACTGTAAAGTAATCAAGCGTAACGGTGTCGTTCGCGTGATTTGCAGTGAGCCAAAGCACAAACAGCGCCAAGGCTAATTAGCAGAAATTTTTACTTGAAAATGAAGGTTGGGTCGAGTATATTCCTCGGCCTACCTTTTGCGTGCAAAAGAAGTAGTATTCCGCAGCGTATCCATAACGGGCTTTGCTGCGGCTAATTCTTTTATAGAAACACTTAGGAGTGAATAATGGCCCGTATAGCAGGCATTAACATTCCTGATCAGAAACATGCAGTAATCGCTCTAACAGCGATCTACGGCATCGGTAAAACTCGCTCTCAAGCTATCCTAGCTGAAGTGGGTATTGCTGAAAATGTTAAGATCAGTGAACTAACTGAAGAGCAGATCGATCAACTGCGTGATGGTGTAGCTAAGTACACTGTAGAAGGTGATCTACGTCGTGAAGTATCTATGAACATCAAGCGTCTTATGGACCTTGGCTGTTACCGTGGTCTTCGTCATCGTCGCAGTCTACCACTACGTGGACAGCGTACTAAAACCAACGCTCGCACCCGTAAGGGTCCGCGTAAGCCGATCAAGAAATAATCGGGAAGGTAGAGTACAATGGCTAAACAACCAACTCGCGCTCGTAAGCGCGTACGCAAGCAAGTTGCAGATGGCGTTGCGCACATCCATGCTTCTTTCAATAACACAATCGTAACCATTACTGACCGTCAAGGTAACGCTCTTGCATGGGCTACTGCAGGTGGTTCTGGTTTCCGTGGTTCTCGTAAGTCTACTCCGTTCGCTGCACAGGTTGCTGCTGAGCGTTGTGCTGAAATGGCTAAAGAATACGGCCTAAAGAACTTGGAAGTTATGGTTAAGGGTCCTGGTCCAGGTCGCGAATCTACTGTTCGTGCACTAAACGCCGCTGGTTTCCGCATCACAAACATCGTTGATGCTACACCAATCCCTCATAACGGTTGTCGTCCACCTAAGAAACGTCGCGTATAACGTTTCTAGGACAATTGGAGAAGAATCATGGCAAGATATTTGGGTCCTAAGCTGAAGCTTAGCCGTCGTGAAGGCACTGACTTATTCCTTAAGTCTGGTGTTCGCGCGATCGATACCAAGTGTAAAATTGATAACGCACCAGGTGTACACGGCGCTCGTCGCGGTCGTCTATCTGAGTATGGCGTTCAGCTTCGTGAGAAGCAAAAAGTACGTCGTATGTACGGCGTTCTAGAAAAACAATTCCGTAACTACTACAAAGAAGCTGCTCGCCTAAAAGGCAACACTGGTGAAAACCTACTTCAGCTTCTTGAAGGTCGTCTTGATAACGTAGTTTACCGCATGGGCTTTGGTGCAACTCGCGCAGAAGCACGTCAGCTAGTTAGCCACAAAGCTATCCTAGTAAACGGTAAAGTTGTAAACGTTCCTTCTTTCAAAGTAGCGGCTAATGACGTTGTTTCTATTCGCGAGAAAGCTAAACAGCAAGCTCGTATTAAAGCGGCTCTAGAAGTTGCTGAACAACGTGAAAAACCAACTTGGATTGAAGTAGATGGTGGCAAGATGGAAGGTACATTCAAGCGTATGCCTGAGCGTTCTGATCTATCAGCTGACATCAACGAACAATTGATCGTCGAGCTTTACTCTAAGTAAGGTTTAAACTAAAGAGAGGACACAATGCAGGGTTCTGTAACAGAATTTCTTAAGCCACGTCTAGTTGACATCGAACAAATCAGCTCGACTCACGCAAAAGTAACTCTTGAGCCATTAGAGCGTGGCTTTGGTCATACTCTGGGTAATGCACTTCGCCGCATTCTTCTATCTTCTATGCCTGGTTGTGCAGTGACAGAAGTAGAAATTGAAGGCGTACTTCACGAGTACAGCACTAAAGAAGGTGTACAAGAAGATATTCTTGAAATCCTTCTAAACCTTAAAGGTTTGGCAGTGCGTGTTGCTGAAGGCAAAGATGAAGTGTTCATTACTTTGAACAAATCAGGCTCGGGCCCTGTGGTTGCAGGTGACATCACCCATGATGGTGATGTAGAGATCGCTAACCCTGAACACGTTATTTGTCACCTAACGGATGACAACGCTGAAATCGCAATGCGTATTAAAGTAGAACGTGGTCGTGGTTATGTTCCAGCTTCTGCGCGTATCCATAACGAAGAAGACGAGCGTCCAATCGGTCGCCTACTAGTAGATGCTACTTACAGCCCAGTAGACAAAATTGCCTACGCTGTAGAAGCAGCTCGTGTAGAACAGCGCACTGATCTAGACAAGCTTGTTATCGATATGGAAACAAACGGTACTCTAGAACCTGAGGAAGCAATCCGTCGTGCAGCTACAATCCTAGCTGAACAATTGGATGCATTCGTAGATCTTCGTGATGTACGAGTTCCTGAGGAGAAAGAAGAGAAGCCAGAATTCGATCCGATCCTACTGCGTCCTGTAGACGATCTTGAACTAACAGTTCGCTCTGCTAACTGTCTGAAAGCAGAAGCGATTCACTACATCGGTGATCTAGTACAACGTACTGAGGTTGAGCTACTTAAAACGCCTAACCTTGGTAAAAAATCTCTTACTGAGATTAAAGACGTACTTGCGTCACGTGGTCTGTCTCTGGGCATGCGCCTAGAAAACTGGCCACCTGCATCAATCGCTGAAGATTAATCGATACTAGTTAGAAGGATTAGGTCATGCGCCATCGTAAGAGTGGTCGTCAACTCAACCGCAACAGCTCACATCGCAAAGCGATGTTCAGCAACATGGCTAGCTCTCTAGTACGTCATGAAGTTATCAAGACTACTTTGCCAAAAGCAAAAGAGCTACGTCGCGTAGTTGAGCCTTTGATTACACTAGCTAAGACTGACAGTGTTGCTAACCGTCGTCTAGCATTTGCACGTACTCGTGACAACGAAGTAGTTGCAAAACTATTTAACGAACTAGGTCCACGTTTTGCTGCTCGTCAGGGCGGTTACACTCGTATCCTAAAAGCTGGCTTCCGTGCTGGTGATAAAGCTCCAATGGCTTACATTGAGCTTGTAGATCGCCCAGCTGCTGAAGAAGCTGCTGAGTAATCAGTTCGTAAGAACGAGAAAGCCGAGCGTTAGCTCGGCTTTTTTGTATCTGCGATTCAGTAAATCTTTATATCCAGCCTGCATTTATTTTACTCCATGCAGACTGGCAATTTAAAAAGTGATTATCACTTGCGCTTATTTACTAGTATTCCACAACCCGCCCAACGAACTTAGAAGTCCCTCGCTAGCGCCTTGTTTGTTCAAGTAATCCAGAATTACTGGAGCAAACTGACTGATCATAGCGGGATCTAAACCCAACGTATCGAATGCACTTTTTACTGCACTGATATTCTCAATATTCCCCAGTAAGCTTTGTGCTCCTTGCAAGTTTGAAAGCCCAGGAATCAAAGACTGTAATTCACTGCTATTTTCTTGTGAAAGCTGGCTTTGAGCCAAAGCGAGTAGTGCGCCACTACCTCCAGCCGCTTGTTCTGTAGATACAGGTAATTGGCTAGTTAGCATGTCTGTCAATGGAGATGATTCAGTGTTCAGGCTACTACCTACCATATCCATTAGGCCACTTTCTTTACTTTTTTGCGTGACGGAATCTAAGAATGCGTGTGCACTACCAATGTTCATTGATAAGAGTGCCAGAGTCAGGAGTGTTTTACGCATAGTACCTCCGAAGGTTGAGCGTTTTTAACGTGATTTTATTGTTTTAAAGGCTATCAGAATGAAAGGTTTAGAGGTGAGAAAGTCTATTCAGTTTAGACAAAAAAACGGCGCTAATGCGCCGTTTTATTAAATCATAATTGAAAATGGTTTCAATTAAAGAATATCTAGTAGTTCTACTTCGAAAACTAGTGCTGCGAATGGAGGGATAGCTGCACCAGCGCCACGCTCACCGTAGGCAAGGTCTTGTGGTACGTATAGTTTCCACTTAGAACCAACAGGCATTAGTTGTAGTGCTTCTACCCAGCCTTTGATTACGCCTGTAACAGGGAACTCAGCTGGTTGACCGCGAGATACAGAGCTATCGAATACAGTACCGTCAGTTAGCTCACCGTGGTAGTGAACGCGAACTGAGCTTTCTGCTGTTGGAACTGCACCAGTACCTTCAGAAATGATTTCGTACTGAAGGCCAGAGTCTAGAACGTTAACTTCAGGGCGTAGTGCGTTGTCTTTTAGGAACGCTTCGCCTTCTGCTGCTGCAATTTTCGCTGCTTCTTGGCGAGCGGTTTCTGCACGAGTGTGAAGTTCTTGTAGTGCTTTGTTGATTTCATCAATTTCGATTGATGGCATGTCACCAGTTAGTGCTGTTGCAATACCCGCTGCGATAGCATCAACGCTAAGACCTTCAAGACCAGAACCTGCAAGTTGCTGACCCATTTGCAGACCAATGCCGTAGCTTGCTTTTTGTTCTGCAGTTTCAAATTTAATTTCAGACATGAATGTCGCTCTTGTTAGGAGTGATAAAGGCAACAGGATATCAGTTTCGAGCTTAGGTTTAAATGATTGCGACTGAATGCTTAATTGAGGCGGCCAGGGTGTGACTTATCTCTTACTCCAAGTGAAATTTCTGCTAATTTAATCCAAATTCCATTTTAGTTTAGTGAAAAACATATACTCTCCGCGTCGGTATTTTTATACTGGCAGTAGAAGTATTAAGGGACTCATTAAAATGAATCGTCGCAGAAAGAAAAAGCAGCAAGTCGACTATGTCGAATTGGTTAAACAAAAATTCGCTGCTATCGACTGGAAGCAGCCGTTCAACAAAGAGCAATGGTTGGAGCGTATACAGCCTGTTAAGCAGTTTTGGCTGCGCCTACCGAAATTCCATCAGCGAGCTTTGATGGTTTTAGTACCATTGATTCTGGTACTCCTTGTTATTCCTTTGCCGAATAAAACAGAACAATCAGTTGAGCAAGCTGAGGTCGATCATCAGCGCGTAGCGATTCAACTGAACGCACAGAGTTTAAGCCAGCAAAGAACCTCTCAGAATTCTGGGCCGAAATCCGAAGACTGGAAAGAGTACACGGTTAAAAATGGCGACACGTTAGCGCAGGTTTTCAGAAGTAATAAGCTCTCGATGGCGGATCTTAGCGCTCTAGTAAAAATCGAAGGCAGTGATAAGCCGCTGAGCCAAATTAAACAAGGGCAATTGATTCGCTTTAAGCTTAGCGATGAAGGCGAGTTGGATATGCTGCAACTAGAAAAAAGCGGCCGGTCCGTCATGTTTTTCCGCTTATCGGATGGGACCTTTGGGCGCAACAAGTAGATGCTTCAAATGAACTAAAGACGCGAAGGTATCGCGTCTTTTTAGTTTATCTATAAATTAGTTAACCTAGCAATGAACGCGTTATATCGCTACGGCTTCTTTTCGCATATCCACATGAGGAATACCATCCTCTAGGTAGCGCTCAGAAATAACTTTGAATCCATGACTCGCATAAAACTGGATGAGATGCTCTTGAGCTCCTATATCAATCGTCTGTCCTGGCCACAATATTTCACACTGTGTTAATGCCTCTTCCAGCAACTTATGTCCCAGACCATCACCACGCGCAGTTTGTTTGGTGACGACTCGACCAATGCTCACATTGTCATACGTCGTGCCAGCGGGTAGCAATCGTGCGCAAGCAACAAGTTCATCACCGTGGTAACCTATTAGATGATAAACACCTTCCAGTGTGTCTTTGCCATCCAGTTCAGGATAAGGGCAGGTTTGTTCAACGACGAATACATCCACACGTAATTTCATCATTGTATACAATTGTGTGGTTGTCATTTGAGCAAAGGGCAAAGTAATCCAAGTGGGCATGTTGTCATCCGTCATGAGAGTAGAGTGACTGACTTTACTTTGTTTTGTACTCATACTCATTAACAAAGGTTAATTATCACTGGTTTTCCCACCAAATCTGGTGATAATGTGCCCTCTTTTCATCTCACCTGAGGATATTCCCGTGAGCAAACAAACTTTTGATCAAGTCGGGCTAAACCCAGCGTTACTCGCCACACTTGATTCCCTGAACTACACCCACATGACGCCAATTCAAGCTTTGAGTTTGCCTGCAATCCTAAAACATCGTGATGTCATCGGGCAGGGTAAAACGGGCTCAGGTAAAACCGCTGCATTTGGTTTGGGTGTTTTATCGAACCTTAACGTCAAACGCTTTCGTGTCCAGTCATTAGTATTGTGTCCAACTCGTGAGCTTGCGGATCAAGTCGCGAAGGAAATTCGTACTTTAGGTCGTGGCATTCATAATATTAAAGTGCTTACTCTCTGCGGTGGGATGCCAATGGGGCCACAAATTGGTTCTCTGGAGCATGGTGCACATATCCTAGTCGGCACACCTGGCCGTATTTTGGATCACCTTGAGAAAGGCCGAATTAACCTTAGCGAGCTGAATACCTTGGTGTTGGATGAAGCTGATCGCATGTTGGACATGGGTTTCCAAGACGCATTAGATGCGATTATTGATGCAGCGCCAAAGCAGCGTCAAACTCTACTTTTCAGTGCTACTTTCCCAGAGAAAATTGAGCAAATTGCGCAGCGTATTATGCAGACGCCTGAAGTCATTAAGGTGGAATCGACGCACGATACCTCAAGCATTGCTCAGCATTTCTACAAAGTTGAAGGTTCGGAAGCGCGTGATGAAGCGTTGGCTAACTTGCTACTGACTCACCAACCAGAGTCCGCTGTGGTTTTTTGCAATACCAAAAAAGAAGTGCAAAGTGTCGCAGATGAGTTGCATCGCAAAGGGTTCAGCGTTATCGATATCCATGGGGACTTAGAACAGCGTGAACGCGATCAAGCATTGGTGCAGTTTGCTAACAAGAGTGTTTCTATCCTTGTCGCAACAGACGTCGCGGCGCGTGGTTTGGACGTAGATAACCTTGATGCAGTCTTTAACTTTGAGCTATCGCGCGATCCTGAGGTTCATGTACACCGTATCGGTCGTACAGGCCGTGCAGGTAGTAAAGGTTTGGCGTTCAGCTTCTTTGGAGAGAAAGACGGTTTGCGTGTAGCTCGTATTGAAGAATACCTGGACATGGACGTGGTACCAGCAACATTGCCTGCCAAATCAAATCAGCAGCCATACCAAGCGAAGATGGTGACGATTAACATTGATGGCGGTAAGAAACAGAAAGTACGACCGGGTGATATCTTAGGATGTCTGACTGGAAAAAATGGTATCCCAGGCTCTCAAGTTGGCAAGATTCACCTTTTCCCGATGCGCGCCTACGTTGCGGTCGAGAAGTCAGCTGCCAAAAAGGCTCTACAAACCATTAGTAATGGCAAGATGAAAGGGCGTCAGTTCCGAGCGCGGCTTCTTAAATAGCATAGAAAGGCTCTTCGTTTGAAGAGCCTTTTCTTTTTCGAGTTTACTTGGATGTGTGATCTTTAGTTAAGCGCGCTTTAATTCGGCTCAAACTGATAGGCGTGATCCCAAGATAAGCAGCTATTTGGCTATCGGTAATACGTAGCTTTAAGTCTGGGTAATGGGCGCAAAATAGTTGATATCGTTCCTCTGGAGAGTAGAGCAACATAAAGCGTTCTTTATTCTCTTTATTAACCAGTTGGTTTTCGAGTAGCTTTAAGTAAATGGCGTGCTTTTCTGCTCGCCAGTGATGCAACGTTTCAATTGGCAAGCAAAATAGCTGACAAGCGCTCAGCGTTTCCAATAAGTAAGGCGAAGGTTGGTCCTTTATTATGCTCTCAAACCCGATAACCCAGTCCTTCTCCCAATAAAATTCTTTACTGAATTCTTTGCCGTGCTCCGTGAGATAGCTTGCGTGGCATAACCCCTCAATAATGAAGTACAGATGTGAGCTAAACTCCCCTTGGTGATTAAGAATGTGGCGTGTAGGCAGTTCGAGCAACTCACCATTTTCAATAAGTTAGTTTGCTTCTGTCTCTAAAAAGCCATGTTTGACTAAGTCTGAAAAAAGATCGCTGTGCATGTGATAACTCAGAAACGGTTTTCTTTATTTTAACGGGTTTTATTGATAACAAAAAAGCGGCTCATGAGAGCCGCTTAGTGTTGTTGTCAAATCAACCTTATTTATTCAGATCGATTTGATAAATTGCGAAACCAATGTCGTCTGTTGACACGCGTTTCATTGGGTATTGTCCTTTCTCTTTGATGAACTGCGCCGCTTTATCGCTAGGGGAGGTTTCGAAACGAATATCTAGCTTGTTATCGGACTTAATCGGTGCGAAAGACCAGTTGTTGTCAGCGCTTGGTGTCACTTCTCCTTTTTCTTCACTCACGCGAGAAATATAAGTGGCGACGACAGAGCGGTTTTCATCTGGTGCGTCAAACGCAATAAAGTCTGGGCCCGTACCAGGGAAGGTATTGCTATAAGCACGATAGTTATTGGTTGCGATGATGAAGTCCTGCTTCGAATCAACAGGCTTACCATTGAATGTCAGATTCACAATACGTTGAGAATCTGGATTAATCACTTTGCAACTCGCATCGTATTTGGGCGGTTGGGTGATATCGATCTGGTAGTTCACCCCATCAATGACATCGAAGTTGTACGTACGGAAATTATCCCAATCAATCAAAGATTGCGGTTCAGAATTGTTGATGTCGATGTGGTTGAATTGACCCGCGCTGCATTCTAGCCATTCGCGAACCTCTTTACCTTTCACTTTCATCGCGACCAAGGTGTTGGGATATAAATAAAGATCGGCCGCATTACGGAAGGTGAGCTGACCGGATTCGACTTCTGTAAAGTTATTCGGATCGTTCTTACGCCCCCCGACTTTAAATGGTGCTGCGGCACTCAATACTGGAATGTCAGCGAGATCTGGGTCGCCTTGAATAAAGCGTTCCACGTAATCTTTCTGAGCAAGGTTAACGATCTGAATGGTTGGGTCGTCCTGCACTAATGCCAAGAAGCTGTACATGACATCATTTGCTTTGCCGATTGGTTGGTTTACAAATTCACGAGTGCCTTTGTGATCCTCTTCTAACGCTTTCACAATACCTTCATCGGCTTTAGCTAATGACTTCTTATTTACTTTATCGAAGATAGGGCGTGCTTCTGCTTGGCCTTCAACAACTTGCCATCTGCCGTCTTCCTCTTTCAGCATCAAATCCATCACACCTACATGACTTCCCCAGCGACCAGGCATCACTGACGTCACACCATTGATGGTCCCTTTCTCGGTATCAACACCAGGTAGGTTTGCGAAGTCTTTCCCTGGGAAGACTGCGTGAGAGTGTCCAAAAGCAATGGCATCAATCCCATCAACTTGCGTTAAGTAATAGACAGAGTTTTCTGCGCCAAGCTTGTATGGGTCAGTAGAAATGCCCGAGTGTGGAATCACCACAATCACGTCTGCGCCTTCTTTCTTCATTTGAGGAATCAGTTTCTCTGCTGTTTCCTTAATGTCTTTAGCAAAGACTTTGCCTTCTAAGTTCTTCTTATCCCACACCATAATTTGTGGTGGTACAAAGCCGATGTAACCCACTTTTATCTGATGCGCTTCGCCGTTTGTGTCTTTAAAGGTGTGGGTTTTGATCAGGTAAGGCTTGAAGTAATGCTTACCGGTTTTTTTATCAAATACGTTTGCGTTGATGTAAGGGAAGTTAGCGCCCGCCAACGTCTTTTGTAGAAAGTCTAGGCCATAGTTGAACTCATGATTGCCAATGTTGCCCACATCGTAGTCTAGTTGGTTCATCGCCTTGTAGACTGGGTGCACATCGCCAGCGTTAATCCCTTTCGCAGCCATGTAATCACCCATTGGGCTGCCCTGAATTAAGTCGCCGTTATCAACTAATACACTGTTTTCAGCCTCTGACTTTGCCTGCTTCACTATGGTCGCGGCGCGACTAAGACCGATTTGCTGTGATGGTTGGTCTTTATAGTAATCGTAATCCATCACGTTGGTGTGAATGTCGGTGGTTTCGATAATACGAAGCTTGATGGTATCGGCCATCGCAGGGCCCGCAAGCGTTAGCATGCCACTTAACACTGCGAGGGAAATAGGGTGAACTGCCACTTTCATTTGGTGCTCCAATTCAATGGGAAGGGGGAATCGTACCGCGTAATGTATCAAACGCTGGTGCAACTTAATGATAAAGATACAGAAAACTGTGAACAGGAATCAGTTTACTGAACCTTATTCATATTAACCGCCGACTTTTTCACGCTTTTGAATGAGACCAAACAAAAACTTCTTAGCAGATTTTTGAATAAAAAATGAAATTTTAGAATTTCAGGTAATATAAACGCCCCGCCATAATGCTTGCATAACGATATCAATGGACGATGAGCAAGCACATGGCAACGAACGATTCAGTCACTTCTTTTCCTAAACCAAAGCCCCGGTTAGTTTCTGACAACTCAGTAGCTGGTGTTACTCGTTTTGCAAAGCAATCGCTACAGCCTGGTGAAGTCGCCTTAGTGGGGGCGGGGCCGGGTGATCCTGAACTTTTGACAGTGAAAGCATTGAACTGTTTGCAGCAAGCCGATGTGGTTTTGTACGACTACTTGGTGTCAGAAGAAATCATGGCATTGATTCCAAGCGATACGATTTTGGTGTGCGTTGGGAAGCGAGCTGGGCATCACAGTGTGCCGCAGGAGAAGACGAATCAGCTTTTGGTGGATTTTGCCAAGCAGGGCTACAAAGTAGTGCGCATTAAAGGTGGTGATCCGTTTGTATTCGGTCGTGGTGGTGAAGAGTTAGAAGTGCTTGCTGATGCTGGCGTTCGTTTTCAAGTTGTCCCTGGCATTACCGCAGCAGCTGGCGCAACCGCTTATGCTGGTATTCCACTGACTCATCGTGATTATGCGCAATCGGCCATCTTTGTGACTGGCCACTTGAAAGAAGAAAGTGATGAGATGGATTGGTCCACGTTGGCGCGTGGGAATCAGACTTTAGTGATCTACATGGGGCTGATGAAATCACACTATATTCAGAATCAACTCATTAAGCATGGTCGTTCAGCGTCGACTCCGATTGCCATTATTGAGCGTGGCACGCAGATTCAACAAAAAGTATTTACGGGAGAACTCTCCCAACTCTCTGATTTATCGAAGGAAGCACAATCACCATCTTTGATTGTTGTCGGAGAGGTAGTGCGACTGTCTCAAAAGTTAGACTGGTTTTTGTCTAGTACTGAATTCAACAAAAGTGCTATTGCCAACTCCATATAATTTCAGACCAAAGATTAGAGACGTAATGCGCCTTCAAGCTTAAAAAGGAAATACAAAACATGGACCAACAACGTTTAACTCACCTTAAACAACTCGAAGCGGAGAGTATCCATATTATCCGCGAAGTTGCGGCTGAGTTTGATAACCCAGTCATGATGTATTCGATTGGTAAAGACTCATCAGTGATGCTGCATCTAGCGCGTAAAGCGTTTTACCCGGGCAAAATTCCATTTCCACTTTTGCATGTCGATACCGACTGGAAATTCCGCGAGATGATTGAGTTTCGCGATCGCACCGCTGCCAAATACGGCTTTGAGCTTTTGGTACATAAGAACCCAGAAGGTCTAGCAATGGGCTGCAGTCCGTTTGTTCATGGCTCGTCAAAGCATACGGACATCATGAAAACGCAAGGTCTTAAGCAGGCGCTAAACAAATATGGCTTTGATGCTGCTTTTGGTGGCGCTCGTCGTGATGAAGAAAAATCACGCGCAAAAGAACGAGTGTATTCGTTCCGTGACAAGAACCATACCTGGGACCCTAAAAATCAACGTCCTGAGCTATGGAAGACGTACAACGGCCAGGTTAATAAGGGTGAGAGCATTCGTGTATTCCCACTGTCTAACTGGACTGAGCTTGATATCTGGCAATACATCTATTTAGAAAACATCGAGATCGTGCCGCTTTACCTCGCGGACAAACGCCCAGTTGTTGAACGCGATGGCATGCTGATCATGGTTGATGATGATCGTATGGAGCTTCAACCGGGTGAAGTGATTGAAGAGAAGAGTGTGCGCTTCCGTACTCTTGGTTGTTATCCATTGACTGGGGCTATCGAGTCTGAAGCGAACACTTTGACCGGCATTATCGAAGAGATGCTGGTGGCAACGTCGAGTGAGCGCCAAGGTCGAGCGATCGACCACGATCAGTCAGGATCGATGGAGCTAAAGAAACGTCAAGGTTACTTCTAAAGGATCTAAGGAAAGATAATGAACAGTGCAGTTGAAGCTCAATTAGCCGAGCTTGGTATCGAAGGCTATTTAACACAACACCAGTACAAGTCGTTACTTAGATTCTTGACTTGTGGCTCGGTAGATGACGGTAAAAGTACACTAATCGGTCGCTTACTCCATGACTCAAAACAAATTTATGAAGATCAGCTAGCGGCAGTGCACTCAGACAGCCAACGTGTGGGCACCACGGGTGAAAAGCCTGACCTTGCGTTGTTGGTCGATGGCTTACAAGCTGAGCGCGAGCAGGGGATCACGATTGATGTGGCTTACCGCTATTTCTCGACGCAGAAACGTAAGTTCATCATCGCCGATACTCCTGGGCACGAGCAGTACACGCGCAATATGGCGACAGGCGCATCGACGTGTGACTTAGCGGTGATCTTAGTTGATGCACGTAAAGGCATTCTTGATCAAACTCGTCGTCACTCTTTTATTTCCAACCTACTGGGTTTGAAACACTTTGTTGTGGCGATCAACAAGATGGATTTAGTGGATTACTCGCAAGAGCGCTTTGAAGAAATCCGCGATGAGTATCTTAAGTTTTCTGAGAACCTGACCGGGGATATTGATATTCAAATCATCCCGATTTCGGCGCTTGAGGGTGACAATGTGGTGGATAAAGGGCAAAACCTAAGCTGGTTTAAAGGCCCGTCATTGCTTGAACTTCTTGAAACGGTCGATGTGGATCAAGAAAAAGGTGCGGGTGAGTTCCGCTTCCCAGTGCAATACGTTAACCGTCCTAACCTCGATTTCCGTGGTTTTGCGGGGACGATTTCTTCAGGTTCGATCAAAGTTGGTGATGCCATCAAAGCATTGCCATCGGGGAAAACGTCAACTGTTGCACGCATTGTTACGTTTGATGGTGATATTGAGGAAGCTCGTGCTGGGTTAGCGGTCACTCTGACGCTAAGCGATGAGATCGATATTAGCCGTGGCGATTTGATTGTCCTAGACAATGCTCAAGTGGAAACCACAAACCACTTGCTTGCCGATGTGGTATGGATGACAGAACAACCTCTGCAACCGGGTCGTGACTACGACATCAAAATCGCGGGTAAGAAAACTGTGGGCCATGTTGAAGCTATTCGTTACCAATATGATATCAACAACCTATCGACTCATAGTGCGGCAGAGCTGCCATTGAATGGTATTGGCTTGTGTGAATGGTCTCTCAATGAGTCAGTTGCGCTGGACAATTACCAAGATTGTGCTGATACCGGCGGCTTCATCATTATCGATCGTCTGACGAATGTGACGGTTGGTGCAGGCATGGTCAAAGAAAGCCTCGCGGTGGTTGAGCGCGACTTGACGGACATCTCTGCGTTTGAAGTTGAGCTGAATGCACTTGTGCGTAAACACTTCCCACACTGGGAAGCAAAAGACGTCAGCCAATTGCTGAAAAAGTAATTGGCGCGCCCGAGCACGATAAGCTCTGATTCTATCTGTTGTTGTGCTTGGGGCGTCGCTGCCTAACTGAGTTGCGAAATGCAGTTAGGTTATTCTCCTAATACCAGAATGCTTCGGTGAAGCCCAAGAAAACCGAGCATTCTGATGTTCTTTTCGCTTGCGCTGATTTTGGTCTGTTTACTCGTTTGTCTGGTGTCTCACGGATAAATGAGTCGTTGTTGTGCCCTTTGGGCGATTTGGTAAGGAAAGGCTATGTGGGAACAAGGGTTTGTATTAGCGATTTTGCTTGGCATTATCACTTGTTTGCTTGTCACAAAAATTAAGCCTAGTTATGTCTTTGCGGGTGCCGCTTTTATTGCATTTATGGCGGGAATGATGGATTCAGCCACGATCGCATCCAACTTTACCAACTCTTCGTTATTGACTCTGGTTCTGCTGATTCTTGCATCGTGTGCTTTAGAAAAAACGTTACTAATCAGTTGGGTGAGCCGTAGTATTTCTGAAGGCCAGTTAGGTAGTGTGATCGCTAAGCTCGGTGTATCAACGGCCTTGCTCTCTTCATTCACGAATAATACCGCCGTGGTTGTCTCATTGATTGGGGCGATTAAGCGTAATCAGCAGCATGCGCCTTCGAAATTACTCATCCCGCTGTCTTACGCGGCCATTTTTGGTGGCACGTTAACTTTGATAGGTACGTCGACCAACTTAATCATCAACAGCTTTGTAGAAGATGCCGGTTTGCCGAGCCTGAACTTTTTTACACCCACGATGATTGGCTTGGCGGTGTTGGTGGGAGGAATGCTGATTCTTATCCCGCTCAGTTACTTACTGCCGAACTACGATGATCAAAGCCAAGAAGATTTACCGTACTTTCTTGAGTCTCGCGTAGAGCCTGGTTCACCGTTAGTTGGGCGCACGGTCAGCGAGAATAATTTACGTGCGCTGCGCAAACTGTTTCTTGCGGAGGTTGTACGAGATGGCGTGACGGTTTCCTCTGTAGGACCGGATTTCGTACTCAATGCGAAAGACCGTTTGTTGTTTTGTGGTGATGTTGAGAGCGTCGCGACCCTGCAAGAAATTCCGGGCCTCAAGCTTTTTGGTCAGCAGCACTTGAATGGGCAAAATTTTATTGAAGTTGTGGTGAGCTCATCCGCGACGTTTTGCTATAAAACACTTAAAGAGAGCCGATTCCGTGACCGCTTTGATGCCGTTGTTGTGGCTATTCGTCGTGGCCATGAGCGCCTAGAGGGCGGTTTGGGTAGCATTACCTTAGCGCCAGGTGACACGTTAGTTCTGGTTCCGGGGAAGCGTTTTGAATCGGAGCGTCGAGCTCATCGTAAAGAGTTTGTTTTAGTGCATGATTTGGACTCTAGCGCTCGGCTTGATACAAATAAATCCTCCATCGTGCTACTGGGCTTTGCTGCCGTAATTGGGTGTGCGCTATTAGAACTAGTACCGATTATTAAAGGCCTTGCCGCGTATCTTATCGCACTTATCGCGTTTGGCATTGTACAGATTTCAGAACTGCGCCGCCGTTTCCCAATTGATATCGTTGTGATTGTCGGCTCTGCTTTGTCCATCGCTCAATTGATGATCTCTTCCGGCTTGTCAGAGAGAATGGGAGCGATGTTTATTGAAGCGTTCAATGGCTGGGGCGTGTTTGGAGCCTTGGTCGCAACTTACATCATGACATTAGTTCTTACTGAACTGGTGACGAATAATGCCGCGGCTGCGCTTTCTTTTCCTATTGGCTATAGCATGGCGGTCGGTTATGGCGTTGATCCGATGCCATTCATTATGGCGGTCTTGTTTGGCGCCAGTGCGAGCTTTATTTCTCCCTACGGTTATCAAACCAACTTGCTGGTGTACAGCGTAGGAAATTATAAATTGACCGACTATGTGAGAATTGGTGTGCCGATTTCGATTGTGTACTCTGTATTAGTACTTACTTTGATTCCGGTCTTCTTCCCGTTTTAATTCCGATATTTACAAGGATACGTTATGACTGCCGAAACGACGGTAAAAGATGAAAACATTGTTTGGCACCAGCATTCGGTTGATAAACAGTTTCGTGCTGAATTAAAGAAGCAAAAACCTGCCGTATTGTGGTTTACCGGCTTATCTGGAGCGGGTAAATCAACCGTAGCGGGGGCGTTGGAAAATCGCCTTGCAGCATTGGGTTACCACACTTATTTATTGGATGGTGACAATGTGCGACATGGCCTGTGTAGTGATTTGGGCTTTTCTGAGCAGGATCGTCGCGAGAACATTCGTCGTATTGGTGAACTGGCTAAACTGATGGCGGATGCAGGCTTAATTGTGTTGTCGGCGTTCATTTCACCGCATCGTGCAGAGCGACAGCTAGTGCGCGACTTATTGCCAGAAGGTGAGTTTATCGAAGTGTTCGTCAATGCATCTCTAGAAGTCTGCGAAGGTCGCGATCCTAAAGGTTTGTACCGCAAAGCACGTGCGGGAGAAATTCCTAACTTCACTGGTATTGATTCTGAATATCAAGCACCGAAGAATCCGGAAGTCGATTTACCAGCGGGCGAAAAAAGCGTCGATGAGCTGGTGGACTTGTGCTTGGAAGCGCTTAAGTCGCGTGCAGTGATCCGATAAATAAGCATTTGGATCATTGGTGACCTCAAGCTCTTTGATCGGCTTAAGAAGCATTTGGATCATGGGTGGTCAAATGCTTCTCAAACTGCCTACACGGTATGATGAACCGTACTTTTAGCGTCACTATGGACACTAAATCTATGATTTAAAAGCGCAAGCATTTGGTCGTAGTAGTCGGCATGTGGTTTGTTACCGAGCAAGGTACAGAGTTCATTGCCTGTTGGCGTGAAGCGGTAATATAAAAGACGGACGCCTTTGCTGTTCACGTTCAGCGACAAGTTTTTACCTTGGTAGGTGAGGATCAATGGCGTCTCGATACCAATTTCGCCAGATTCAAGCTCGGTACTATGCAGTAACCCTAGTTCAATCAACAGCAACAAACTTGAATAGGGCAACTGAAAACTTCCCATGTTTAAGCTGTTGGCGATGTCTCGTTTGCCGAAGCTAAATATTCCTCCTTGCGCTTTATAACCAATTAACAGCTTGCGACTGTGATCCCCTCCAAAACTGCACGCCAGAGAGGCGGCTCTTTGCAGAGTTTGCGCTTCTTTTGGTGACATATCTTTGAGGATTTTGAGCGCTTTCATAGACGTCGAGCCTGGGTTTGTCACTTCACGCTTCATCACTTGAGCCCATAACTTTTGCATCGCGTTGTTATGGATGTCTTGAGCCATTTCAAAAAAACGATACAACCAGTCTTGGTCGGGCTCTCCGGCAGTTTCATCTCGGCATGAACTGTGTGCTAGCTTTAGAATCTGCTCTAGGTTTTTTTGTCGCTGTTCTTGGCGTCTCTGTTCACGCAGTTGGGCTCTTTCAAGCGCGGATTTGGCTGGTGGATCGGTTTGTAGTAAGGCATCAAGACCGTGTATTTGGGCAATGGTTTTTACCTTGCTGGCACTGTCTTTGATGTAGCCCTGCTTCTTTTCTTGTTGCGTATTTTTTTGTGCGTTTGACTGATGTTCGATGACAACAGGTTGCTTTGTCGGTTCTGCCATTAATTTTCCTACCAAGAACTGCGCTGTTCGCTTGTTTAAATTTACACCTTATCTAACCAGGCGACCAGATAGGAGTTCTCAGTTTTTGAACGAATAGGGCTATCCAAAATGATAATGAGTTGTTAAAATTGTTATCGTTATTTTGGAGGGACAATGAAGTTCTCAGAAGCAGGTAAACTCAAAAAGCACCTGTCGATAGCGTTTCTTTTGGTTATTTATGTTGGCGTATTAGCGTATTTGTCTCGTTATATCGTGTAACACAGAACTAAAAAAGGCGCCGATGTGACGCCTTAGGTGTACCGATGCATGTCAACGACTTAAACTACATATCGTCGTAGGCTTCTATTTTCGATCCCTCAATAACGTAAGCCGTTTCAGCCAGCTCGTGGCTTATCGTCTCGGTTTTCAACTCTCCAATCACATATATGACATCCCACAGTTCTTGAACGGGTGCGCCTTTGGGAAACTTCACGTAAATGATTTGGTTTGGTGGCGGTGGTGGTACGTGGATACAAGCTCCAAAGTATGGCACCAACAAAAACTCGGTGACGGTATTCGCGTCACCTTCAAGCGGGATGACAAAGCCCGGGATTTTAACTTGGCTTCCATTTAGCTCTGGTCGAACGTTACCAATTTTAGACTGTTGCGCTGCGCCGCCACTGTGATCAGAAGCTGGCATGCCCACGCTGTCGAACAGTTTGCGTTCTTTCTCAGGTACTAGATCAATCCAGTCGAGCGTTAATGGCTCCTCGCTTGCGAGTACTGGTGCTATAAATGAGACGATCAGCAAGCAACTTGCGAGTATTTTTCTCCACATTTTATTAAATCCTTATTGTCATTCCGTCACTTAGTGACTGTCGGTAGGCGCGAAAAGCCGGGATGAAACCAATTACAATTCCAGCGCATTGTACGAAACCTAATAGCATCCATTCATAGGGCGATAAGAGGCTTAAAGTCAGATGTATTCCATAATGCTGTTGAATGATGGGTTGCACGATGGCGAGAATGGCATACAGCCCTGCCACTCCAGTCACAATTCCGGCGGCAGTAAGTAGACTGGCTTCGCTGATCAATAATGAGAAAACATGACGAGGTCTTGCCCCCATAGCGCGCAAAATCGCCATTTCACGGCGGCGCTCCTGTAAGCTGGTTAATAAGCTGCTTAGCATGCCGAGTAATCCTGCAATCACCACAAAGCCAGACACTGCCATTAAGGCTTGCTCGGCAACAGACATCATTCCCCACAATTCATGCAACGCAACCCCGGGCATAATCGCGCTAAGCGGTTCTTTGGGATAAGTGTTGATTTGCCTTTGTAGGGCGAAAGTCTGAATACGAGATTTCAAACCGACCAGCATCGCGGTAATTTGCTTGGGCTGAAAGTCTCTGTTTTTGAGATCTTGTGCTTTGGGTGTTGGGCCTAAACGTGCACCGCTTTCCCATCCGACGTGAATCGCTTCGATAGCTTCTAGCGAGACATGAACGGTTTTGTCGACTGGCGTGCCTGTGGGCGCAAGAATCCCGACAACTTTGAATGGCAGGTTGTCATGTCGGCTAAAGCCTACATCACTAATGCCGTGGGCAATGATGATTTCACTACCGACGTGATACCCCAGCTGTTTTGCGACATCAGAACCGAGCACGGTTTCAAATAAGCCATTGAATTCTCGGCCTTCTGAAAATGTTAGTGATTGCTTACTTCCGAATTTATAGTGTTCAAAATAGCTGTGGTTGGTTCCCATGACTCGGAACCCTTTGTGCGAGTCGCCAAGTGAGATTGGAATCGCCCAATCTACTGCTCGATGATTGGCAAACTCTTGGTAGCTCTTCCAGTCAATGTTGTTGGTGGCATTGCCAATGCGAAATACAGAGTAGAGCAGCAAGTTCACTTGTCCAGAACGGCCACCAATGATGAGGTCGGTGCCTGAAATTGTATTGGCGAAGCTATCTTTTGCCTGAGTACGAATGCGCTCTACTCCTAAAAGGAGTACGACAGAAATCGCGACTGTCATGATGGTTAATATTGCCGTCGCCTTACGATTGATTAAGCTCTTCCACGCGAGCTTTGCAACAGCGCTCATGATGCGACTCCTAGGTCAGATGCTTGGTTAATATCTGGTAGGTTAAGTGTGCGGTCAAATAAGGGCTCAAGCGTTGGATCGTGACTGACGAAGATCAGCGTAGCGTTGGCTTGATTCGTTTGCTCCATCAGGAGTTCAATAAACGCTTTACGGTTATCATGGTCTAAAGCGGAGGTTGGCTCGTCAGCAATCACTAACCCCGGATACCCAATGAGTGCTCGTGCAGCCGCAACACGTTGTTGTTGGCCAATGCTCAGCTCCGATACAGGACGCGCATGAAGCTCGCTGGGTAGGTGGAGTCTTTCAAGCAGAGCTTGAGCTTGCTCTTCTAACGTTTGAGATGGCACTCTTGAATGAGCGCGGCCACGTCGTGTTTGACTGAATTGGCAAGGCAGTAGTACGTTTTCAAGTACGTTTAAATAAGGCAATAAATTGAACTGCTGAAAGATATAGCCAATGTGATCGGCGCGAAATTTGTCTCTTTGACTTGCACTTAAACTAACAAGGTCAGTATTCAGTACGGATAGAGCGCCTGATGTTAACGTGTTGATGCCAGTTAGTAGGGCAAGCATCGTAGATTTACCGCAGCCACTGGGACCTTTGATAAATACGTGCTCACCTTGGGCAATATGTAACTGTGGAATATGAATGGTTGCGTGTGTTGAACCGGGCCAGACAAAATGGGCATTATTTAGCTCAACAACGTTTGACATGATTTCAGTCATACTAAATCACCAAAGCATTGGCGTGTAAGTGTGTACTTACACGCCACTCGTGTTATTTGATTACGATTTGGGAGTTATCTTTGCTCAGTTTGATGGCTGATTGCATGGTGTCAGTGAATATATTGACGTTGATTGACTCAGTCGTTGGAAATTGATTAAACCAGTCGGTTTGAATGTGACTGAGTTGGTTAACTTGGTCACAGCTGAATCGATATTGCACCGAAAACTCACCATGTCCGCCATTTTCATGCTCCTCATGGTGAGCATCGTGACCGTCATGGTGCTCATGTTCATCATGATGTTCATTGTGGTGATCATGGTGTTCGTGCCCTTCATGATCGTGATTTGTATGGTCATCATGGTCGTGCTCGCTATGATCATGGTCTTCATGAGGGGTGCTGAGGTTATGGTTTACGTAAGCTTCTTCAATATCACAATTGGCTTGCGCGTTAATAGCAAACAGTGTGTTGCTGTCTTCTAGGGTAGCAATTGCTTGTTTAAGTGCTTGCTCTTGCTGTTCATTTTCTGGAGCATGCTCGAAACCGACCACATCGGCTCCGGGAGCAGTAATCTCCACTAACAGATCCTTTCCATCTTGGGCGATATTAAATTCGACGTGACCATGCACATGAGCACCGTGCTGACGGTATTCGTCCGCATTTGCTGCTGTCGATAAAGAGAGACCAATGACAAGCGCTAAAACATGTTTCGATGACATTTTGTGTTTCCTAATTTTGCTGGCACTAACCCGAGCAATACCGGATCAGATTTGTATTTACTAAGGTGCGATTCGTTGACACGTGAGGTGTAGGAATACGCACAAATTATGTTGAGTGTGGAATAGTTTGGAAATTAAGCAAAATAAGGCGGGGCACGAGCTGCACCACGAATGTCTTCACTATTAACAAGGCGCTGAAAGACATCATGGTATTGGATGCGCGTAAATGTTGGCAACGATAGGGTCGGTTGAGCTTTGGCTATGCCGTGCTGAACCCCAGAAAATAGCTGGCAATGATGGTGTGTGTGGTGTTCGGGAGTCAGATCAACTTGATGAAGGATTACCGCAAAGTTCCAAGCGATCAGCAACGCGACACTGAAAAATAAAACAGTGCGATGCCAATGCTTCCGTATCTTTTGCTGGTGGTGGTACATCTGAGCTCCTCTTACCGACTGTTATAATATAACACCCATAATGAGTAAAAGTTCACTCTTTTGTTGGCTAGTGGGAAAATTTACGTCAACACATGTGATGTCGCCGAATCTGAGACAGTCTCCTTGGTGGAATCACTGAGCGTTAAACTAGGGGCAACAGAAATCTCAAGCTTTAAGTTTGGTCGCATGGCTCCTTATACTGCGTACTACGGATATTAAGGAGCCAAGCAACGAGACTAGATGTTCTGTTTAATTAGCTCGATCACCTTTGCAATTTCATCTTGCTCAAGTGCGCCTTCTTTTACAAACAGCACTTTGCCTGTTTTGTCTTGAACAATAATGGCAGAGCTTTCTTCTTTAAGATCCCAAGTGTTGGCGACTACGCCATTTTCATCCAGAACCATAGATGACCAAGGAAACTCTTTTTTGCTGTCTTGGGCTGAAGATTTCACGAACGAACCTGTCCCCCAGATTGCATCATCTTGGTTAATGATCGTAGTTGTTTGGTAGTTTTCTTGCGGGAATTGCGCGGCGGTTATTGCTGACATCAAAGGGGCGTTCATTTCTTTTGAACTGCTACGACCTGCGATGGCTTGAATAACACGAACCTTACCCTGCATATGCTGGGTTGCCCATGGTTGGTATGCCACGCCCTCACCTTGCAAAACAATCTCGCCATAAGCCGCGACCTTGGCAGAAGGAACGGTCTCACCGACAGATAGGTTGTGTGCAAACGCAAAGCTTGGCGTTATAGCCAATAGTAGAGGTAGGAGAGTCTTAGTTTTCATATTGTTATATTCCGTACGAGTTGGAAGTTTTCCAGTATATATCCAGATCTAGGAAATTTGTAGAACTGTTGATAACATTTATTTAACGTATGGGGTGGTGTAATATTGCGTTATATTTAGAATTTGCTAAAATGAACCTCGTCGCAGATTGCGCATCAAGATTGCAGAGGATAAATAAGCAATCCGTGTTTTCTCAAAGGAATTGAGGTGAGTTATGCTACGTGAGTTTGCTGTATACCGACCATTACAAGTGGCACGTTTCGTTAAAACGTTGTTCAAAGGTCAATTCTTTATTGCTGGGGTTGGATGTTTTCAGTTCGACAATGGCAAAGTTTTGCTCCCTGACGTCAACGATCAGAAAAGACTCACCATCTTTAAAGAAGTCAACCAAGTGATTGCTTCGTTGTCTGTTTAAGAGCCCGTTGGCTTGAATTTAGTTTTCGATTTCAAAAAAGAGCGACCTATTCGGTCGCTCTTTTTGGTTTCAGTTAGTCCTAGGAACTAACTTTGTAAGCTGGGTGGAAAGCAAACACCTGTGCCACCGATACCGCAGTAACCGTCAGGGTTTTTAGCCAGATATTGCTGGTGGTAAGTTTCGGCAAAATAATACGGGCCCGCTGGCTGTATCTCAGTGGTGATGTTCGCGCGTAGTTCCTCTTGCAGTGCTTTTTGATACAAGAGCTTCGATTTTTCTGCGCTCTCTTGCTGCTTCGCGGAATAAGTATAAATAGCCGAACGGTATTGTGTGCCCAAATCGTTACCTTGACGCATCCCCTGGGTTGGGTCATGTTTCTCCCAAAAAACGGCCAGTAGTTTTTCTAAGGAAATCACGCGTTCATCGAAGACGACTCGTACTACCTCTGTATGGCCTGTTTTACCCGTACACACCTCTTCATAAGTAGGATTGGGCGTATATCCACCGGCGTAGCCAACCGAAGTGGAGATAACCCCATCCAGTTGCCAAAATACGCGCTCAGCGCCCCAAAAGCAGCCCATTCCCAGCAGAATTTGTTGTTGATGCGGCTCCAATGGTGCCTTTAAGTTAGATTTATTTACAAAATGATGATCTTCAACCTGCATCGGTTGATCTCTACCTGGCAAGGCATCTTCTATACTGATCAATGTTTGTTTGTTGAGCATGGTATTTGTCCTTCAATACGTGTCTTAAATTTGCGAACTTTTTCATTTCGTCTGTATCTGATGCTGTGATGACATAGACCGCGTTAAACCTATTAATATTACAGACTTAGACTTTAATTGGCGTTATCATTATTTACGTTTACTTAACCTCATTCAGCCAAAAAAGCATGATAAAAAAAGCTCTCCTCACCATTGTTGGCCTGTTTGCCTTTTCTCATGGTGCCTATGCCGATGTTTCTTTGACTTTAAAAGGCATCGATGGCGCTTTAGAAGAGAATGTCAGTGCGTACCTGTCGTCCATTCCAGCGAAGGACTACTCCACTTCTCTGCGTTTTCAAGCGAGATTAGATCAAAGTATCACTGAAGCTCTTAATGCGCTTGGGTATTATCATGCAAAAATTTCATACTCTATTCCGGAAGGGAATGATGAGTTGATCGTCAGCATCAAGCCGGGTTTACCTGTGAAAGTGAAAGTCATGGATGTGGTGATCACAGGTGAAGCAAAAGACGATGAAGAGTTCGCCAAACTTATTGAACGTTCACCGCTTAAAGTCGGCAAAGTATTGAATCAAGGCGAATACGATAGCCTGAAATCGGGTATTCGTAACTTGGCGTTGCAGCGTGGTTATTTCAATGGTGATTACAAGCTCAGCAAACTTGAAGTGATTCCTGACTTCAATGAAGCGAACGTGCGTTTGCATTATGACAGTGGTATTCGTTATCACTTTGGTCCGATTAACATTACTGGTAGTCAGATTTGGGAAAACCGTGTTGAATCAATGCGACCTTTTGAAATTGGTGAACCTTACTTGGTTTCGCAAGTGGGAGAGTACAACCAAAACCTGTCTAATACCGATTGGTTTTCATCGGTTTTTGTTGAGCCTGATTTAAGTAAATTGGATGAGGGACGCGAATTGCCAATTAAGGTCTCGCTCGCGCCAGCGTCAAAAAACCAAATAGAAACCGGCCTTGGTTACTCGACCGATACTGGTGTGCGTGGCACGTTAAAATGGAAAAAACCATGGGTTAGTTCACGTGGTCACAGCTTTAATACGGCGTTATCACTATCAAAGCCAGAACAGACGATCACGGCAGGATACAAAATCCCGCTTGATGATGTGTTGCGTGAATACTACCAACTGCAATTTGGTTTAAAGCACCTTGATAACCGAGATACGGAGAGTTTGGAATCCAACCTGGCAGTTGAACGACATTGGCTAACTGATGGCGGCTGGCATAAAACCATTTATGTTCGTCACTTGTACGAAAACTTCTCTCAAGGTCTGCAAGATGATGGGGTGCAATTTGTGTTACCCGGAGCCACTTTTTCACGAACTCGTGTCCGTGGTGGCAACATGCCAATGTGGGGGGATAAACAAAGTGTAACGATCGAATATGGTGATCCTGCTTTGCTGTCAGAAACGCGAGTATTGCGCCTATTAGGGCGATCATCTTGGATCCGCGGGATCGGTGATAATCATCGTGGTTTGTTCCGTTTAGAAGGTGGTGCGAACATCACTGACGAATTTGAAAAGCTTTCGCCTTCTCTGCGTTTCTTCGCTGGTGGTGATAACAACATTCGTGGTTATGGATACGAGTCTATTTCACCTGTGGATGAAAGTGGCGCCTTGACGGGTGGTAAATACATCGTTAGCAGCACATTAGAATATCAATATCGCGTGTATGGAAACTGGTGGGCAGCCACCTTCTACGATATTGGTGATGCATTTAACGAAACACCTGAATGGAAATCGGGTGCTGGTGTGGGTATCCGTTGGGCGTCTCCGGTTGGACCGGTTAGCTTTGATTTTGCGTGGGGACTGGATGAAAAACCAGAAAGAGAGTTCCGCATCCACTTCTCATTGGGGCCTGAGTTATGATCAAAATGATGTTTAAGTGGACCAAATGGCTGTCGCTAAGTTTGATTGGTCTATTGCTGTTGCTCATCATTTTTGTTGCGACAGTGCTATTTACTCACCCTGGTCTTAAGCTCGCGTTGTGGGGAGCAGAAAAGGCTTTACCGCAACTACAGATAGAGAAAGTTCAGGGTTCATTATTTCCTCGTTTTGAGCTACAGAACGTCAGTTTTGTCGACGAATCTTTGAACATCGACGCAAAAGTCGATCGTTTAGCGTTAGCGGTTAACTTCCGTTGTTTCTTTGATCCTAAAGTCTGTGTCGATGAGCTAACCCTGCAAGGTGTTAACTTTCAGATGCCAGAGCTCCCTCCGGCAGGCGAAGAGCCAGAGGAGACACCGCCATTACGTACAGTCAGTACACCAGTCCCTATTTTTGTTAATAAGGTCAGTTTTGATGACATTAACTTAAACATTTTGGGCAACCAAATTGACTGGCAAGATTTCTCTACCGGGCTTTCTATGCAAGGCGACCGTTTAGTGATTGCGCCGACGGCATTAAAAGACATCAATGTTGCACTGGCTCCAAGTGAAGCTGAACCTGAAGCCGCCACCGACGAGCCGAAAGACGCTGACGCTCCGCCGCAAGATATTGTGTTACCTGAGGTGTGGATTCCACTCACTGTGGAAGCAAGACGCCTCGATATTCATAACTTCAAGCTTGCAGGTGAGAAGCCGGTGATCGTTCACCACCTTGGTGCTGTAGCGAAAGCGGGGGGCGACCGTGTTGATGTGAAAACATTAGAGCTCGATATGCCTGAAGTGGAAGGTAAGTTAAGCACGCAAGTAACGCTTTCTGCCGACTATCCTCTCAAAGCTCAGCTCGATGCGCTGGTGAAGCAAGCGGATGCGAAGGGACAAAAGCTGTCGCTGTCAGCTGCTGGTTCGGTGGGAGATCTTTCTCTCACTGCGACCTTATCTGAACTAGTCGAAGCGGAGATCAAAGGTGAACTTCAGCCCCTGAAAGCTCAGTTACCCTTTGATGTTGCAATCAAAAATGTGCAAGCGCAATGGCCGTTAATCGGTCAAAGTGATTATCAAGTATCGGTACCAAGTTTATCTGCAAAAGGTTCCCTGGACGGATACACTGTGGCACTAGAAACACAAGCTTCGGGTAAAGATATTCCTGCTGTAGATGTTGCACTAAACGGCAAAGGCACATTAGAGCAAATCGATCTTGAAAGCCTGGTAGTCAAAACATTGGGCGGTGAGCTATCCGGTCAGGTGATGGCGAATTGGGCTGCGCCAATCAACTGGCAAGCTGACCTTAATTTGCAACATATTCAACCAGGGCTTCAATGGGAAGAGGCGGAAGGCGATATCAGTGGCAGCCTCTCGACTTCAGGTTCTTTAACAGAACAAGGCGGTTGGCAAGTCAGTTTACCTAAGTTAGATATCGATGGCATTTTGCGCGGTTATCCGCTGAATGTGGAAGGTCAACTTGAAGCGTCTGATAAGAATGGCAGAGGTGAAGACATTCAGCTTACCACGCAAGGTTTAGCGCTTTCTCATGGCCCTAACCAATTGAGTGCCAAGGGTAAGATTGATAAACAGATATTAATGGATGTTGAGGTTAACTTCCCCGATTTTGCGAAAAGTGTTCCGGATCTAGCGGGTAAGATGCAAGGCAACGTGGCGCTGCGTGGTAGCTTGAAAGAGCCTGACATCAAATTAGACCTAGCGCTAAACCAAGTGAACTGGCAGCAGCAAGCGAACGTCGAAAACATAACTTTGAAGGGGGATGTGACGCCTCTGCCAGCACCGAAAGCGAACTTAAGCCTCATTGCGAACAACATTACCTACGACGAAATTAAAGTTGATAGTGCAGACCTTGAAGTCTCTGGGGATGAAAAACTGCACCAACTGACGCTAGATGTAGTGTCTGACATTGTATCAACCAGCTTAGAAATTGAAGGCTCATTCATACAGAAGCCGCAAATGATCTGGGATGGTGCATTGCGTCGTCTTACTTTGAGCACGCCGCAGGGACCTTGGGCGTTGCAGAAGTCGACGGCGGTTAAAGTCAACATTGATAAACAAATCGCTGATGTTCAAGCACATTGTTGGCTGCAAGCCAATTCGAGTGTTTGTTTGACCGAAGATATTAGTGTTGGTCAAAGTGGCGAAGCCAAGTTAGCCGTGAACGACTTTGACTTTGAACAAATCAAGCAGTTCCTGCCGCCAGAGACGAAATTACAAGGGTCGGTCAACGCGCAAGCAGCAGCAAAATGGGCACCAGAGATGAAGCCGGAAGTCACGGTGAACGTTGATATGCCTAAAGGTCAAGTAGAGCAAGCACTAGAGCAGTCGATAACACTTGGTTGGGAAAGCTTTAGCTTTAAAGCGGCGCTGGCAAAAGACAAGTTAGATGCTGAGTGGTTATTTGATGTGAGAGACAACGGTGACTTATCTGGTCAGGTTTCTTTGGTCGATGTAACGTCTGAGCAGCCTGAGATTGACGGTAAGGTCTCGCTATCGACATTCCATCTGGATTTCTTAGCGCCGTTGATAGGTGAGTACAGCCTATTCAAAGCGAACATGAATACTGATTTGGCGATATCTGGTGATGTTATGCACCCTAAGGTCAACGGTCAGTTCTTGATTGATCAAATGAAGCTACAAGGTGAAGTCACGCCGATAGACATTAACTCCGGTCAGGTCGCGATCAACTTTAAAGGTCACCAAGCGGATCTTGATGCGGGTATCATGACGCCAGATGGTGAGTTGGAAGTGACCGGTGAGGCCGATTGGCAGGATCTACAAAATTGGCATACCAAAGCGCGCGTATTTGCGAAAGAGCTTCAGGTGGATCTTCCACCAATGGTAAAAATCAAAGTTGAGCCGGACATGACTATTGATGTCACACCACAGCTTGCTAAGGTCGAAGGTAATATTAATCTGCCTTGGGGACGAGTAGTGGTTGAAGAGCTGCCACCAAGTGCGGTTGGTGTTTCAAGCGACACCGTGATTTTGGACCAGAACTTACAGCCTGTGAGTGATATCGAGCCAATGCCATTTGATGTTGAAACGGATATCAACATTAAGATCGGTGATGACTTCCAACTGGCCGCCTTTGGCTTGAAAGGTGGTCTGAAAGGTAACCTCAATGTGACACAGAAAGATAAAGGTCCGTTCATCGTTGGTGAGGTTAATATCGTCGACGGTTCTTACCGTTCTTTTGGTCAGGATTTGGTGATTGAAGAGGGTAAGATCTTAATGAATGGCCCGGCAGATCAGCCGTACGTTTCTATTAAGGCGATTCGAAATCCAGATAATACCCAAGATGACGTGATTGCTGGTGTGCGTGTAACAGGACCAGCATCGGATCCAAATGTGGAGATATTCTCTGAGCCAGCGATGCCTCAAGCGAATGCGCTCTCTTACCTACTTCGCGGTCAAGACATTGATGGCGAAGCGGGAGGCAATGCTATGACGACCACGTTGATCGGCCTAAGTTTGGCAAAGAGTGGACGCGTGGTTGGTGAAATCGGCGAAGCCTTTGGGGTTCAAGATTTACAATTGGATACGGCGGGTTCGGGCGATGATTCTCAAGTGACCGTCAGTGGTTACATTCTGCCGGGATTACAGGTGAAATACGGCGTCGGCATCTTTAACTCACTAGGCGAGTTCACTGTGCGTTATCGATTGATGCAAGATCTGTATTTAGAGGCGGTTTCTGGTGTAGATAGTGCGGTTGACCTACTCTATCAATTTGAGTTCGATTAGAGCTTGTTCGTCTGCGTACATAAAGTTCATGACTAAGGAGTGGTTATGCAGCATTTAGTTTTTGTATATGGGACCTTGCGTGAAGGAGAGTGTAATCATCACTTTCTGAGCTCGGCCCAGTTTCTTGGTCAGCATGAAACGGATGCTCAGTTCGCACTGTATGACTTAGGTCCTTATCCCGCGTTGTCTGTCGGGCAGCGCTCGATACAAGGTGAAGTGTATCTGATTGATGATGAAACCTTATCCGAGCTAGATAAGTTGGAAGATGTGCCAGTAGAGTATCGTCGAGAGAGTATCGTCACGCCGTTTGGCCAAGCTTGGATCTACTTGTATCAAGATACTGAACAACTGACCGAAGAAATCGCTTCCGGAGATTGGTGTCAAAAGGTGTGAGCTATACTGACATTATCAATAGCGACGAGCTGGTCACTAAGGAGTCATGATGAAGGTATTCGTAATTGGATCAATGGCGTTGATTCTTGCCGCATGTGCGCAAACAACCCTGCCGACCTCGAGTAATGTTACCGACTGGCAAGCGTTTGGTAAGCAGTCTGCCTTAGATGGATTAAGAGTTTTATCTGAAGATCGCATCGCTGCACTGGATGGTACTCATCATGCTACGCCTGAACTGATCATGGCCTATCAAACGGGTTATCAGCAAGGGAAGCAAGAGTATTGTGAACAAAGCGCGTATATGCTTGGTGTTATCGGGCGTCCGTATTTTGGTATTTGTGATGACCTAGACCCTTTCTTTCAGCATGACTATGACGCCGGCCGAATGTCTTCTGCAGGCGCGCCTATCTAGTTGACTTACACAAGATGAAAAGCAAAAGAGCTGCCCTAAAGCAGCTCTTTTTAATTTTGTATCAGCCGTGATGCTTATTTTTTCTGAGCGCGCTCGTAAGATTCTAGGATCTCAGCTTTAGCGGCAGCAACATCTGCCCAACCATCCACTTTCACCCATTTGCCCGCTTCAAGCTCTTTGTAACGCTCAAAGAATTGCGTGATCTGCGCTTTCAGTAGTTCTGGGATATCGTCCACATCTTGGATATGATCGTACTCTTTCGAGATTTTGGTGTGTGGAACCGCAAACACTTTTGCGTCTTCACCTGACTCATCCGTCATCTTCAAAACGCCAACAGGACGGCAGCGAATCACTGAACCTGGCATGAGTGGGTATGGTGTTGGTACCAGTACGTCGACTGGGTCGCCATCAAGAGACAGCGTATTGTTCACGTAGCCATAGTTACATGGGTAGAACATTGGTGCAGACATGAAACGGTCGACAAATACCGCACCAGAGTCTTTATCTACTTCGTACTTGATTGGATCTGCATTTGCAGGAATTTCGATCACAACATAGATGTCTTCAGGCAGCGACTTGCCTGCTGGCACATGGTTTAAGCTCATTAGAATATTCCTTTTCATTAACGATGAGTCACACAGAAGCGGCTTCATCTGATGATAAATTCGCGTTTCACTTTAGCGACAAAAACGCGGCAGGTAAACACCTGCCGCGTTGGACAAAGGTCTGAAATTATTCTTCGTCGCGGTGCAGTTCAAGGAACTCTTCAACTTTGCGAACCATGTTCTTAGAACCAACAAAGAAAGGCACACGTTGGTGCAATTCGGTTGGTTTGATATCCATGATGCGATTGACGCCGTCTGATGCAATACCGCCCGCTTGCTCAATTAAGAATGCCATTGGGTTACATTCATAAAGTAGACGCAGTTTGCCCTGAGGATGGCTTTGCGTACTAGGGTAAAGGTAGATACCACCTTTCAGTAAGTTGCGGTGGAAATCAGCAACCAATGAGCCAATGTAGCGAGAAGTGTATGGACGACCGTCTTCTGGCACATTCTCTTGGCAGTACTTGATGTACTTCTTCACCCCTTGAGGGAAGCGAATGTAGTTACCTTCGTTGATCGAATAAATCTTGCCTTCTTCTGGAATCATCATGTTTTCATGAGAAAGGCAGAAGCTGCCGATAGATGGGTCGTAAGTAAAGCCGTTTACGCCGTTACCCGTGGTGTAAACCAACATGGTTGATGAACCGTAAATCACGTAACCAGCGGCAACTTGCTTATGACCAGGCTGAAGGAAATCTTCTTCTGTCGCTGGTGTGCCAATAGGTGAAACACGGCGATAAATAGAGAAGATAGTACCGACAGAGACGTTCACATCGATGTTAGAAGAACCATCAAGTGGGTCCATCAGTACCACATATTTGGCGTTTTGGTTGAGCTCTTTGTTGAAAGCAACCGCTTCGTCTTCTTCCTCACTGGCAACGCCACACACTTGGTCACGAGCTTCAAGCGCGGCTTTGAACTTATCGTTCGCGTAAACATCGAGCTTTTGCTGGTCTTCACCTTGGACATTTTCCGTGCCTACAGCACCAGTGATATCACCGAGACCCGCTGCGTTGATTTCGCGGTTAACGATTTTTGCAGCTAAACGAATGGAGGCTAAAAGGGATGATAGATCACCGCTAGCGTGGGGGAAATCCGCTTGTTTTTCGACAATGAACTCGCCTAGGGTGCGCAGTCCTGACATGGTTAATCCTTACATTTTCATTTCATTGGGGGTAGTGCGCAAGTGAGCATCTCTTTATGGATGTTAAACGATTGCGCTGGATGTAAGTTTAAGTCGCAGATCTTTTTAATGGTAATGAAGTAACTGTTTGAGATCTCAATTTATTTGTAGACTTGTTTGAGGGATTCATCAGTAAGCAAGAGGTTGTACAGTCTGTGTTCAACCTTGTCATATTTGTGAAAGGGACTGCAAGAAGAAGGCTAAAGTCTCTCGCTTTTCTGGTTGTGATCGCGATAATGAAAGCATTAAAGAACGCATTACAAGGTTTAGTTTATGCACATTCATATCTTGGGTATCTGTGGCACATTTATGGGCGGCGCTGCGATTTTAGCGCGCCAATTAGGGCATAAAGTCACTGGTTCTGATGCCAACGTTTACCCACCGATGAGCACGTTGCTTGAGTCTCAAGGTATTGAAATTATTGAAGGCTTCGACCCGTCTCAACTCGACCCTCAACCAGACCTTGTGGTGATCGGTAATGCCATGAGCCGTGGTAACCCATGTGTTGAACATGTGCTCAATACCAACATGCGCTACACCTCTGGTCCGCAGTGGCTCAACGAGTTTTTGCTGCACGATCGCTGGGTATTGGCGGTATCGGGTACACACGGTAAAACGACCACGTCGAGCATGCTGGCTTGGATACTCGAAGACTGCGGTTATCAACCTGGTTTCCTAGTTGGTGGAGTACTTGGTAACTTTGGAGTCTCTGCTCGTTTGGGTGAAAGCATGTTTTTTGTCGTTGAAGCGGACGAATATGACAGTGCTTTTTTCGATAAGCGTTCTAAGTTTGTGCACTACCATCCTCGAACCTTAATCATGAACAACCTTGAGTTTGATCATGCTGACATCTTCGATGATCTAGAGGCGATCAAGCGCCAATTCCATCATTTAGTGCGAACGGTTCCCGGCAATGGCTTAATCTTAGCTCCGAAGCAAGACCAAGCTTTGGCGGATGTATTAGAGCGTGGTTGCTGGACAGAAAAGCAGTTTTCAGGTGTTGATGGCGACTGGCAGGCGCACAAATTAGTGGTCGATGGCTCAAAATTTGAAGTTGCTCTACAAGGCGAGAAGGTCGGTACCGTCGAATGGGATTTGGTGGGTGATCATAACGTTGATAATGCGTTAATGGCGATTGCCGCGGCGCGACACGTTGGCGTAACGCCGGAGCTTGCGTGTCAGGCTCTGGGCCGTTTCATTAACACCAAGCGCCGTCTTGAGTTAAAAGGTGAAGAGCAAGGTGTGACGGTTTACGATGATTTTGCGCATCACCCAACGGCAATTGAACTCACCGTCGGTGGTTTGCGTAACAAGGTAGGCGAAAAACGCATTCTTGCCGTGTTGGAACCTCGTTCTGCCACTATGAAGCGCGGCGTGCACAAAAACACACTCGCGGATTCGCTACACAGCGCAGATGAAGTGTTCTTATTCCAACCAGACAACATCGAATGGTCGGTGCAAGATATCGCGGAACAATGTCAGCAACCTGCTTTTGTTGACGCTGACATCGATAACTTTGTAGCGAAAATCGTTGAACGTGCGCAGCCAGGTGACCAAATCCTCGTGATGAGTAATGGTGGCTTTGGCGGTATTCACGGCAAGATCCTCGAGCAACTTAAACAAAAAGCCTGATTTTATGCAAAACAAACAGCAGCAAGCAGAAAAAGCCATCACTTTAGCGTTAACTGGAGCATCTGGTGCGCCTTATGGTCTGCGCCTTTTAGAATGTTTAGTCGCGGCGGATTATCATGTCTACGTTCTGATCTCTTCGGCGGCTCGTGTCGTGATGGCAACCGAACACAACCTTAAGCTGCCAAGTGGGCCAGAAGCCGCAAAGCAAGCGTTGGTGGAACACCTCAACTGTGACCCAAATAACATCACCGTTTGTGGTAAAGATGACTGGTTCTCACCGGTAGCGTCTGGCTCTGCGGCACCCAAGCAAATGGTGGTTTGCCCATGTTCAGCAGGAAGTGTTGCGGCGATCGCGCATGGTATGTCGGATAACTTGATTGAGCGCGCCGCTGACGTGGTGATGAAAGAGCGTGGGCAGTTGTTGCTCGTCGTTCGCGAAACACCATTTTCAACGCTGCATCTGGAGAACATGCACAAGCTATCGCAAATGGGCGTGACCATCATGCCAGCGGCTCCGGGTTTCTACCATCAGCCAAAGAGCATTGAAGACTTAGTGGATTTTATGGTGGCGAGAATTCTCGACCACTTAGGTATTGAGCAAGGTTTAGTGCCTCGTTGGGGTTATGACCAGCGTTCGTGAGCTGATTGTGTAACCACTCAAATACCTTTACAATCCATCCAACTCATCGGGGAGCAAACCCATTTAGCATTGAGTCAATCAATGCATTTGGGCGCTGAGACCTAAGTGCTTTACTAGGGACCCGTATTACCTGAACCAGATAATGCTGGCGTAGGAATTGAGTCTGGATATTGGAAGTCCTTAATAGCCGCCTCAACCCTGTGCCGCTCAACTTATTTCTCTGAAATACTCATGGAGAGCGAGCAGTGAAAACCACTTCAAGTCTGATTGCCTTAGCTGCAATTACTTCAACTTCAGCGTTTGCTGCTGAAAACCCATTAACTATTTATACCTACGATTCTTTTGCCGCAGATTGGGGACCAGGTCCTAAAATCGAGCAAGCTTTTGAAGCAAAATGTGGCTGTGACGTTAACTTCGTGGCGTTGGACGATGGTGTGTCGATCCTGAATCGTCTTCGTCTCGAAGGCGGTAATAGCAAAGCCGACATCGTGTTAGGTTTGGATAACAACCTGATGGCCGAAGCGAAGAAAACCGGCCTGCTTACCGAGCACAATGTGGATACGGCTAACACAGTGTTACCAAATGGTTGGAGTGACACGACGTTTGTACCGTACGATTACGGCTACTTCGCGTTTGTGTACAACACAGAGAAACTTGCTAATCCGCCGAAAAGCATGAAAGAGCTGGTGGATACGCGCGACGATTTGAAAGTGATTTATCAAGATCCGCGTACGTCAACGCCTGGCCAAGGCTTGATGCTGTGGATGAAATCCATCTATGGCGACGATGTGACGCAAGCGTGGCAGAAGCTAGCGAGCAAAACCGTAACGGTCACGAAAGGTTGGTCAGAAGCGTATTCCATGTTCCTTAACGGCGAGTCGGACTTAGTGCTTTCTTACACTACGTCACCTGCGTACCACTTAATTGCGGAAAACGATTCAAAGTTTGCGACGGCGAATTTTGCTGAAGGTCACTACATGCAAGTTGAAGTCGCCGCTAAAGTGAAAGGGGCAAAAAATTCAGAACTTGCTGATCAATTTATGAATTTCATTTTAAGTGATGAGTTCCAGTCAGCGATGCCAACGGGTAACTGGATGTACCCTGTTACAGACGTTGAGTTACCTAAAGGTTTTGAAACCTTGAGCGTTCCAAACAAGTCGTTGAGCTTTAGTGCTGATGAAGTGGCAAAAATGCGTAAGTCTTGGATTCGCGAATGGCAAAGCGCACTGACGTTTTAGCTGACGTTCCACCCCTCATCTGAATGAGATAGGTTTTACCTTTGAATTCTGTTCCAAAAATAGGTTTAGGGGTCGCGATGATCATCGCGGCCTTTGTTGTTTCTGCCCTAGGTGCTTTGATTGTTCAAGCCCCTTCACTTGATGTGTCTGTGGTATGGGACGACCCGTATTATCAACATGTCACCAAGTTCAGCTTCTACCAAGCTTTTCTTTCCACATTGCTCAGTGTTGGCTTTGCCATCCCAGTTGCGCACGCGCTTTCACGTCGCCAATTTTGGGGTAAGTCATTACTGCTTAAGCTGTTTGCATCGACGCTAGTTTTGCCTGTTTTGGTTGGTGTTTTCGGGCTGTTAGCGATTTATGGCAACAGCGGTTTGTTAGCGCAGTGGTTGCAAAGTTTCGATACTAAACTGCCATTTTCTATTTACGGTTTGAACGGAATTTTACTCGCCCATGTGTTCTTTAATTTACCTTACGCGGCGCGATTGCTTCTGCAAGCATTAGAATCTATTCCTGCCGAGCAACATAAGCTGTGTGCGCATTTAGGTATGAACCATTGGAATAAGTTTCGTTGGGTGGAATGGCCGCGTTTAAGACAGCAACTTCCCCACGTTTGTGGTTTGGTATTTATGCTGTGCTTCACCAGTTTCGCCACTGTAATGGCATTGGGGGGCGGGCCAAAATCCACCACCATTGAATTGGCAATTTACCAAGCGATTAAGTTTGATTTTGATTTACAAGCTGGGGCGTTATTGGCGCTGTGGCAGATGCTGTTATGTGGACTGCTTGCCATTGGAGTGCAGAAGTTAACAAAGCCTGTTTCTATCAGTGCTGGCAGCACATCGGTACAGCAATATTTAACGAAGGATCATGGGTGGTCAAAAGCTTGGGATAGCTTTTGGATCATAGGTGCCTTTTTACTGGTGATACCACCGTTATTGATGGTGTTACTGAGTGGCATCAACCAACAAGTTTGGACGGTGTTAACCGATGAACGTTTTTGGTCTGCGTTATCTAACTCACTCAAAGTGGCAGGGTTAGCCAGTGCGCTTGCGGTCGCTGCAGGGGTGTCCATACTATTGACCAGTCGCCGTTGGCGGTTGCAGTACAAAAACACGCGAGCCGATCAGATTGAGTTAATCGGCACCATTATTTTGGTGACGCCAGGTTTGGTGATTAGCACCGGATTATTCTTGCTGTTGCGATCATTTACCGATGTTTTTAGCTTGGCGTTTTTTGTTGTGATTTTGGTAAATGGTTTGATGGCTTTGCCTTACGTGATCAAAACGCTGGCACAGCCAATGCTGCACATCGAGCAGCAATACCAGTATCTGTGTGCCAGCTTAGGCATGCGTGGTTGGCAACGATTTAAAGTGGTGGAGTGGCAGGCGCTACGCAAGCCGTTTGCACATGCGTTTGCGATTAGCTTTATGTTTGCAATAGGGGATTTAAGTGCCATCGCACTGTTTGGTGGACAAGAGTTTCGTACCTTACCTCTGTATTTGTTCCAGTTTCTTGGCAGTTATCAGATGGACGCAGCTGCGGTGGTATCGGTGACCCTATTGTTGTTGAGTGTGGGCTGTTTTGCCTTGATTGAGAAAGTATTGAAAACGAAGGAGAGAGCGTAATGTTAGTGTTGGATGATGTGCAGTACACCTACCAACGTGAGCTGTTTCGTTTTGACTTAACGATTGAGCAAGGTCAGATAGTGTCGCTGATGGGACCAAGTGGGGCTGGAAAATCGACTTTGCTGGCGTTGGTGGCTGGGTTTATCCATCCTGACCAAGGTGACATTCGGGTTGATGGTGAGTCTATTGTGCACAAAGAGCCTTATCAGCGTCCTTTCTCCATGCTGTTCCAAGAGCATAACTTGTTTTCTCACTTGTCGGTGCGTGACAACATTGGCTTAGGTTTACACCCAGGGCTAAAGCTCACGGTAGACCAAAAACGTCAGGTTGAACAAGCGGCGCAGCAAGTTGGCGTTGCAGAGTACCTCGACCGTTTGCCTGAGCACCTTTCTGGAGGGCAGCGTCAACGTGTTGCCTTGGCGCGTTGTTTTGTTCAGCCTCATCCCATGTGGCTGTTGGATGAGCCTTTCTCGGCGCTTGATCCGGTTTTACGTGAAGAGATGCTGAGCTTGGTAAAAAAACTGGCGGCAGAGAGGGGAATAACCGTATTGATGGTCACGCACCATTTAAGCGATGCCAAAGCCATTGCCAGCCACTTTGTGTTTGTGGCTGATGGCAAAGTGGAAGCGGCGGATAGTATGTCTGCATTGAGTGAACAGCATGTTAGTGAGAAGCTTGCGGCATTTATCCGAGCCGCACGCTAATGCTCATTGGTGGCGGGATTATGCTTCACCGCAACACAAACCATGTCGAGGACCAAATTCAAACTGAGATCTTAGGCTCATGATATGGTCAATCATCGCTTGTACTCGTCGCGTTCGGTTTGCGCCAGGACGATAGACTAAATAAATGGGCATTGGTACCGTGTGCCATTGAGGTAAGACTCTGACTAAGGAGCCATTTTCTAGCTCTTGCGTCATGTTTTGCATAGGTAAGTTAGCGATGCCTAGTCCTTTGAGTGCGCCTTTTAATATTGCTTCTACAGTTGTACTTGAGAAGTTACTGCTTACCGAAACATTGACGGTATTATCGTGTGAGATCAGCGTCCAAGGGCCTATCTCTGAAACATACTGATATCTCAAACAGTTGTGTGTTGTCAGATCTTCTGGCGTTTTAGGTACGCCACACTCAGCTAAATACTCAGGACTGGCGGCCAATACTCGGGTGGTGTAGCCCAATTTTTTAGCAATCAGTCGATCATCGACGATCTGGCCGACTCGAATTGCCATATCAAAACCGTGTGAAAACAGATCAACAAAATCGTTCGATGCTTCTAACGCAATTTGTACTTTTGGCCATTGTTTTAAAAATGGTAAAAAGATGTGCTCAGCCATATACGCGTCCAATGCTGGTGGCGCAGCAATGCGAAGCCGACCTTGGATCTGCTGTTCCATTTCCTGAACGTCTTGACCAATCGAGTGAAATTCTTCAACTAAGCTTGCAGCACGCTCTAAAACCATTTGACCAGCTTCGGTAATCACCAACTTTCGGGTCGTGCGCTCTAGGAGCTTGGCTTCAAAGTGTTGTTCGAGTTTGGTTATGGCTTTACTAACAGTAGATTTTGGTAGGTTTAACTCTAGCGCGCACTTGGTTAAGCTCAGTCGTCGACAGCTTGTGACAAAGATAGAGAGCGTCCTAAAGTCAATTGTTTCTAAATTTCGAACAATCACTTTCAATTATCCATATTGTTTCAATATTGATCTGATTATAGTCTGGCTCTTCATCCTTAGCCATCAAGTTATTGTCATTTGAGGTAAACAACATGTCCAACTCTGTAGACTTATTTTCTCCTATCGAACTCGGTCAATTAGCATTAGATAACCGTGCCATTATGGCCCCTTTAACGCGCGCTCGTGCCAGCGCAGATCATATCCCGAACGACCTTATGGTTGAGTACTATGCTCAACGCGCGAGTGCTGGACTTATCATTGCTGAATGCACCATGGTGATGGAAGGAACGTCTGCTTTTATGGCAGAACCGGGCATTTATAACGAAGAACAAATTGCAGCTTGGAAAAAGGTAACGGATGCGGTTCATGAGAGAGGCGGTAAGATCGTATTGCAAATTTGGCATGCGGGACGCGCTTGTCATCCTGAACTGAATGATGGGAAAACGCCTGTTGCAGCGAGCGCACTAGCCATTCGTGATGAGTTAGTTCATACCCCTTCAGGTAAGCAAGCATATACGGTACCACGAGCACTCGAAGTGGATGAGATAGCTTCTGTTGTGGCGGCGTTTAAGCAAGGTGCGGAAAACGCCAAGAAAGCAGGCTTTGATGGTGTGGAGATACATGGTGCCAATGGTTATCTTATCGATAACTTTCTTCGTGATGGATCGAATTTACGTACTGATGAGTACGGTGGCTCGGTCGAAAATCGTGCTCGTTTCTTACTTGAGATAGTTAAAGAAGTGGTCGAGGTATGGGGACCTGGAAGAGTAGGGCTGCGCACATCACCATTAAATGGATTTAATGACATGAAAGACAGCGATCCGGTTGGCTTGGTTCGTTACTTAGCTAAGCAACTTAATGCTTTCGATCTTGCTTATTGGCACGTGATGCGTGCGGATCTAAAGGGCGTACAAAAAGCAGATGTTCTCAAGCCAGCGCGCGAAAACTATCAAGGTTACCTAATGGCCAACGTGGGCTACAGTGCACAAGAAGCGACAACAGCAATCGCAGAAAATCAAGTTGATGTGGTCGCATTTGGCGTTCCATTTATCGCCAACCCTGATTTAGTTGAGCGATTTAAGAAAAATGCACCTCTTAATGAGGCAAAACCTGAGCACTTTTATTTGGGTGGAGCAGAAGGCTATACCGATTACCCAGTAATGGCATAATTCTTACTTGTTCAATATAAAAAGGACGCTAATGTTAGCGTCCTTTTTCGTTTCTTTAGTTGTTTAACCTTGTGGTTTCACGACCATCACATTGATTGGAGAATATTCCACGACCTTACTTGCGACAGAGCCAAGCATTACTTTATTGATTTTAGAACGCTTGTGACTTGGCATAATGATGAGATCAGCGCCCAAGCGCTCTGCATAATCAAGAATCGTCGCGTAGGCTTTGCCCTCAGCAACATGCACTTGGTACACAACATCTTCAGCAATATGCTTATTGGCGAAAGCTTTTAATTGCTGCTTCACGTCTTGCTTCATTTTGGCTGCTGCATCTTTTGGGAAGTATGTAGCAACCATCGACATGTGAATACCAGGTAGTACTGTTAGAAGGTGGATTTGCGCATTCGCTTGCTTTGCCTGCCAAACCGCTAGTTCAACCGCTCGGTCTGAAAAGCCTTGGTCATTTAGATCAACCGGAACAAGAATTTGTTTGTACATTCAATGTCTCTCACTAAGGCCCCTTGTCCTCGGGGCCAAATCGGTTATGCGCTCAATTGTTCCTTACGAGCACGACGTTTTTGGTTCATGGCAAGCACCAGCAAAATCATTAAGCATGGCACAAATACCCATTCTTTCATCGGACGTTCTGCATCTTGGATAACCCACTTGATCTCCCAATCAAAGTCGATACCTGCAGACTCTGCCGGGCTACCAAACTCGACCATATCGACAATCATTTTGTTGTCGCTTTCGGTCAGCATCAGACCCATAGAAGAAATACGTGCTTCCGCTGTTGTCGCACTGTCTTCGAATGGAAGACGAACCGTTTTCTCGATGTAGTCGCCCTCAAGGTTTTCGCCGGCAACACGTAGCTCCAATGATTCTCCTACATTTAGCGTTTCCGTGATTTGAGCTACCTCAACGCCAGGAGAAAGAACTTTCGCTGGATACAGCATGTCCCACCAAAAACCAGGACGGAAAAACGAAAATGTCAGTACTAATAATAGAACGGTTTCCCACCACTTGTTACGCGTGAACCACCATCCTTGTGTTGCGGCGGAAAAGATCAGCATCGCAATGATCGATGAGATGACAGTGAGTGCTAAATGCCACCAAGAGTCTATCCCCATCAACAGTAGCTGGGTATTGAATACAAACATGAATGGCAAAATGGCGGTTCGAATATCGTAAGTAAAGCCTTGGATACCTGTACGAATCGGGTCTGATTTAGCAATCGCAGCCGCCGCAAATGCCGCAAGACCTACGGGTGGGGTGTCGTCGGCCAAAATACCAAAGTAGAAAACGAACAAGTGCACCGCAATGAGTGGGATGATCAAGCCATGTGCTGCACCTAGCGTGACAATAACCGGTGCCATCAACGTAGATACTACGATGTAGTTCGCCGTTGTCGGTAGACCCATCCCAAGAACCAAGCTGATTATTGCAGTAAACAGCAGCATAAGAATGATGCTACCGCCAGAGATAAACTCAACGAAGTCGGTCATAACTAGGCCAATACCCGTTAGGGTGACGACCCCAACCACGGTACCTGCCGCTGCCGTTGCAACGCCGATACCAATCATGTTACGAGCGCCAGCAACCAAGCTCTCAGCCAGATCAACGAAGCCATCTTTGGTTTGCTGCATCATGTCACCTTGCTTTGATAACAGAGCAATCAATGGACGCTGAGTCAGCAAAATGAAAATCATGAACACTGTTGCCCAGAATGCTGAAAGACCTGGCGAGAAGCGCTCTACAGTCAGACACCAAACCAATACAACGATAGGCAGTAGATAGTGCAAACCAGATTTAACCGTTGGGCCAGGATCAGGTACTTCTGTTAACTCTGCATCAATCTCAATTGCGCCATCTTGCACGTGATTTGCTGAGATTTTCACCAAGCCAACGTACGCAATTAACAGGGCAACCGTAACAATTGGCGTCGCGGCATCACCAAAGACATCTTTCGTCCAACCCACTCCGTAGTAAACCAATGCGCTGATCACACACAGTCCTAAGATTGTGCCAGTAAAGGAAAGCAAACTTTGTACTAACGTTGGGTTGTGGCGACGAGGAAGACCTGTCATACCCGCTTTACACGCCTCAAGGTGAACGATGTAAATCAAAGCGATGTAAGAGATAAGTGCCGGAAGTAGGGCAGCCTTAATCACTTCAACGTAGGAGATACCGACATATTCCACCATCAAGAATGCCGCCGCGCCCATGATTGGTGGCGTTAACTGACCATTGGTTGAGGCAGCAACTTCAACGGCTCCCGCTTTGGTGCCCGGAAAACCGACACGTTTCATCAATGGAATGGTAAAGGTACCAGTGGTTACCACGTTTGCGATTGAAGAGCCAGAAACAAGCCCGGATAAACCAGATGCAACAACGGCCGCTTTTGCAGGACCACCTTTCATATGACCCAGCAAAGAAAAGGCGACTTTAATGAAGTAAGCACCTGCACCAGCGCGTTCCAGCATGGCGCCAAACAATACAAACAAGAACACAAAAGAGGTTGAAACGCCTAATGCGACACCGAATACACCTTCCGTTGTTAGCCATAAGTGAGACATGGCCTTGTTTAAGCTCGCTCCTTTATGCGCGATGACATCGGGCATGTAAGGGCCAGCAAAGGTGTAAGTAAGGAAGACAGCAGCAACCACCATCAGTGGTGGACCGAGCGCTCGGCGTGTTGCTTCTAAAAGGAGAACCATACCGATGACAGCAACGACGATATCTACCGTTGTTGGTGCACCGGAACGTCCAGCTAGCTCGGTATAAAAAAGGTAAATATATGCCGCAGAAAAACTACCTGCTAGCGCCAATATCCAATCGACAAGAGGGATATGATCGCGAGGGGAATTTTTCATCGCTGGATAAGCAGTGAAAGCCAAGAAGATCGCGAAAGTGAGGTGGATTGATCGCGCTTCCGTGTCGTTCAGTACGCCGAAATTAAAAATAAATGGTAGCGGAGATGCGTACCATAATTGAAATAGTGACCAACACAGAGGAACAAACCAAAGGATTCGTCCTTGCATTCCCGAGGGGCTACGTGCACCTGTGTCTGCCTGAGCCACCATTTCTTGCACATCTTGTGACGGAGCTTGATTCGTCGCCATGTACTTTTTCCTTATTATTGATGGTCCTGTCGGATTTTTATCGAGAACCACACTTCGCCTTTATCAGTGTAGCGAATGGAGCGAAGTTTGCTTTCGAGTATTTTGCTGCCTGAACTCAAAGTGTTGAATTTTGGAGACTCTGCTAGGCGGCGTTTAAGTTTTTCTTGGGTATGAACTCGCAATTTTCGGAAGAAAACTGGCGAATGAAGCATGCAGTTAGCACGTGCTACAACCTGCATGCTCAAACAGGCAGAAAACCATCTTTTCCTGCCTGTGAGTTTGGAGTCTGAGGAAGTTACTTAAGTAGACCCACTTCTTTGTAGTATTTTTCTGCACCTGGGTGAAGAGGGATAGATAGACCCGCTTTCACCATGTCTTCTTTTTTCAGGTTTGCAAACGCAGGGTGTAGACGTTTGAACGTATCGAAGTTTTCAAACACGGCTTTTGCAACGTTGTAAGCGACATCGTCTGAAACGTCTGCTGTTGTAACCATCGTTGCCGCAACACCAAAGCTGTTTACGTCTTTGTCTGTGCCACGATACATGCCAGCCGGCACTGAGCTAAAGGCGTAGTATGGGTTATCAGCAACAATCTTATCGATTTTCGGGCCAGTTGCAGAAACTAGCTTAGCATCACATGATGTTGTTGCTTCTTTGATTGAACCGTTCGGGTGACCCACCATGTAAATGAATGCGTCAATTTTGTTGTCACAAAGTGCTTGAGAACGCTCAGAGCCCTTTAGCTCAGAAGCCAATTTGAAGCTGTCGTTTGTCCAGCCCATCGCTTCCATAACAACGCCCATGGTTGCACGGTCACCAGAGCCAGGGTTACCGATGTTTACGCGCTTACCTTTTAGGTCTTCAACGTTTTCGATACCTGAATCTGCACGAGCAATGATGTTGAAAGGTTCTGTATGAAGAGAGAACATTGCACGTAGCTTTTTGTACGGGCCTTGTTCCGCAAACTTACTCGTACCGTTGTAGCCGTGGTACTGCCAATCCGATTGCACGATACCAAAATCTAACTCGCCAGCACGGATAGTGTTAACGTTGTAAATAGAGCCGCCAGTCGATTCTACTGAACAACGAATGTTGTGTTCTTTACGACCTTTATTGACCAATTTACAGATAGCACCACCAGTAGGGTAGTAAACACCTGTAACAGAGCCAGTACCGATAGTAATAAACTCTTGAGCGTTAACTGCGCCTGCACCCATTACTGCTGCAGCGATAGCGCCTACTTTGAGAAGTTTGTTAAATGCCATGAATTTCCCTTCCTTATATTCATTATTTACCCGGAAATAACCATAAATCACTTCTGGAGTTTCCTATTTGGAAACGGCATCTTTTCCAATCCAATCGTTTGAAAAAGCGAGCGAATCATAACAAAAAATTGGCAGAAAATTATCCAATTGTTAAATGTTATAGTTGATAAGTCTGAATCTTGTGCAGGAGGATAGTGTTAGATTTGTGATTTAATTCTTTTTATAACAAACACTTAATAAGTATTAAGTGAACGAAGTGAAAAAGATCAATTGCGTGATGTTAATCACAAAATAGGTGGTTAAATAATGGTCTGGATAAGCAAAAAATTTACATAAATCATGGGCTACAAAATGAGATTTCTTTTATAGCCCACAAAGAGTTAGCTGATCTAAATGTGAAAGAACTTAGCCAGTGTATTCGAACAGTTCACACACTGATTTGAACAACTGTTCAGTCGTAATCGCCATCGTTGGAGTGATAAAGATAGTGTCATCACCTGCAACAACACCAAGAATACCTTCGGATTTACCCAGTGAGTCAAGCAAGCGAGCAATCAACTGCGCAGCACCAGGGCCAGTATGGATAACAACTAATGCCGCGTTATGGTCAATGTCTAGCACCAGTTCACGCAAAGAGCTGCTTACAGTCGGTACGCCTAGCTCAGCAGGAAGGCAGTAAACCATTTCCATTTTTGCATTGCGTGTGCGGACGGCGCCAAATTTAGTCAGCATGCGTGATACTTTCGATTGGTTAATGCTTTCAAATCCTTGTTGTTTGAGTGCATCAACAATCTCACCCTGTGAGCCAAAGCTCTCTTCTTTTAATAGGGCTTTAAAGGCGCGGACTAAGTTGTCTTGTTTTTCTGAATTGCGCATAGTCATTACGAATCTCTTATTACGGGTCAGCAATTTTGCATATTCTCGCATATATATTCATGCGGTGCCAAAGAGTCCCAGTATTATGTTAGTTACGTCACTGTAAACTATATACCACATGGAATTCTTTAACTATATGAAGTAGGGCTGTTTTTGTTTTCTTGAATTCCTTGTCATTTCAACAGAATAAAAGAATAATCCAAGCCCCATTTGTAGCACGGTAACAGCGAGTTGCGCGAGGTCGCAAAGCTAGCGTTAATTGATTGTAATCAAGTTGTGATTCCGATAGCTTTATTTAAGTTGGTTACAAACTACCCTACGAATACGTTTATAAGAGAAATACTCTCAAGGAGAACTACATGAAAGTAGCCGTTATTGGTGCCGCTGGTGGCATCGGTCAAGCCCTGGCCCTTCTACTTAAGAACCGTCTTCCTGCTGGTTCTGATTTAGCCCTATACGATATTGCTCCAGTAACTCCTGGTGTGGCTGCTGATCTTAGCCACATCCCGACGCCAGTTTCTATCAAAGGTTACGCGGGTGAAGATCCTACTCCAGCACTAGAAGGTGCGGATGTTGTGCTGATTTCTGCAGGTGTTGCTCGTAAGCCTGGTATGGATCGCGCGGATCTATTCAATGTAAATGCTGGTATCGTTAAGTCGCTAGCGGAGAAGATTGCGGTTGTTTGTCCGAAAGCTTGTGTTGGTATCATCACAAACCCGGTAAATACAACAGTGCCAATTGCCGCTGAAGTACTTAAAAAAGCGGGTGTTTACGATAAGCGTCGCTTGTTCGGTGTAACAACACTGGATGTTATCCGTTCAGAAACATTCGTTGCAGAGCTAAAAGACAAAGATCCAGGTGACATTCGCGTACCTGTTATCGGTGGTCACTCTGGCGTAACGATCTTACCTCTACTGTCTCAAGTGGAAGGCGTTGAGTTTACAGCTGAAGAAGTAGAAGCATTAACGAAACGTATTCAAAACGCAGGTACTGAAGTTGTAGAAGCGAAAGCGGGTGGTGGTAGTGCAACACTATCAATGGGCCAAGCTGCATGTCGCTTTGGTCTGTCTCTAGTTCGTGCTCTTCAAGGTGAAGAAGGCGTAGTTGAATGTGCATACGTTGAAGGCGACGGTGAACATGCGACTTACTTCGCACAGCCTGTGAAACTGGGTAAAGAAGGCGTAGAAGAAGTACTAAGCTATGGCAAACTCAGCGACTACGAAAAGTCTGCACTAGACGGTATGCTAGAAACACTAAATGGCGACATCAACATTGGTGTTGAATTCGCAAAGTAATCTAGAAAGCTCGAATAAGAAGAAAGCCGATCAAAATGATCGGCTTTTTTGATCTTTAGCTTCTCTGCTTCGTAAAATTACTTGATCAAAACAACGTGGTGAAGGAGAAGATGATGGAAGCAAGTCGAATCCGTAAAGGCATGGTTGTTGAGTGCCAGCAGGGCGTAGGTACGATATTGGTGGTCGACCGTGAAGCAGAGACGGTACTGTTGTCGAAACAAGGCTCTGATCAGCAGATTGCGGTTAGCTTTGATGAAATAGAAGATGACCCACAACTGCATGGCGGTAGTGACAGATATTACTAGCGCTTATCACGGCATTAGGTATCAGATACAAAAAAGGAAGAGCTTGCTCTTCCTTTTTGTTTTAAGTCTTGCGTTATGGGTTGCTATGATTACTTCGTGCGTTGTACCGCGACATGAGCCAGAGTAATAAGCGCTTGCTTGTATTCAGATTCCGGCAATACTGATAGTTCTTCGATCGCTTTGTCTGCTTCTTCTAGTGCTTTTTGCGTCGTGTATTCCAGAGATCCGGTCTCTTTCATCACCGCGAGAATTTCTTCTAAGCGATCCATGCCATTGGCCTTCTCAATTGCTTCGCGAATCATGAGGGCATTGTCTGGCGTGGTATTACGCATAGCGTGAAGTAGAGGCAAAGTTGGCTTGCCTTCAGCCAAATCATCCCCCACATTTTTACCCATGTCTTCGCCATCAGAGGTGTAATCCATGACGTCATCAATAAGCTGAAACGCAGTACCCAAATACTTACCGTAATTTTGCATTGCGATTTCAACATGCTCAGGAGCATCGTTTAAGATTGCGCCAATTTGAGTTGCAGACTCAAATAAGCGTGCCGTCTTAGAGTAGATGACTTGCATGTAGCTTTCTTCTGTCGTGTCAGGATCGTTACAGTTCATCAACTGCTGAACTTCACCTTCGGCGATCACGTTTACGGCGTTGCTCATTAGCTTAAGGATCTTCATGGATCCTAGCTCCGTCATCATTTGGAATGAGCGAGTATAGATAAAGTCCCCAACTAACACGCTAGCAGCATTGCCAAATGCAGCATTCGCAGTTGCTTTACCGCGGCGCATGTCTGATTCGTCGACCACGTCATCATGCAGCAAAGTCGCTGTATGGATGAACTCAATAAACGCAGCTGCCATGGTATGACCGTTGCCTTGGTAACCAAGTGCGCGGGCTGACAGTATCGCTAAAAGCGGTCTCAGGCGTTTGCCTCCACCACTCACGATATAAAAACCGAGCTGGTTGATTAAAGAGACATCAGAATTAAGTTGGGCTTGAATTGTTTCATTCACTTTTGCCATGTCATCGGCAGTAAGCGCTTGGATAGTTTTAAAATCCATCGTATATCCGGCTGAAGTTAGACCCTGCAAGGCTTATTCGATTTATATAATTGTCGAATAATACACTAAAAAACGTTGATTAATACATTACTAAAGGGCATGATTGCCGCACTTTTCTTTGGCGATTAGCTTTTCGCCAATTTTTTCAAAATATGGCTTGTCATAGGAGCATCTATTCTGTAGAATCTGCGCCCTATTGATGATTAGTTTAGCGCACACCCTCAAGAAAGGCTGTGCGGAAAAAGCGGAGTAAAATATGTACGCTGTTTTCCAATCTGGTGGTAAACAACACCGTGTAAGCGAAGGTCAAACTCTTCGTTTAGAGAAATTAGACGTTGAAACTGGTGCAACTGTAGAATTTGATAAAGTTCTTCTTGTTGCTAACGGCGAAGACATCAAAGTTGGTGCTCCTCTTGTAGAGGGCGGCAAAATTGTTGCTGAAGTTGTACAACACGGTCGTGGCGATAAAGTTAAAATCGTTAAGTTCCGTCGTCGTAAGCACTCTCGTAAGCAACAGGGTCACCGTCAGTGGTTCACTGAAGTGAAGATCACTGGTATCAACGCTTAATCTATTAGGAGAGTTTAACAATGGCACACAAAAAAGCTGGTGGTTCTACTCGTAACGGCCGCGATTCAGAAAGCAAACGTCTAGGTGTTAAGCGTTTCGGTGGTGAATCTGTACTTGCAGGTAACATCATCGTTCGTCAACGTGGTACTAAGTTCCACGCTGGTAACAACGTAGGTATCGGTAAAGACCACACTCTATTCGCTCTTACTGAAGGTAAAGTGAAGTTCGAAGTGAAAGGTCCTAAGAACCGTAAGTTTGTAAGCATCGAAGCTGAGTAATTAGGTTTTTACCAAGTTACTTAATAGCTTTAAGCTGAATTCAAAAGCCCTGCCGAATCGGCGGGGTTTTTTATTTATGGCAGTCGACATATCGAAGTTTCTCGTTTCCACCTTATTTGTGGGCTGGGAGCTTAGATCTGTCATCTGCTAAAATTGTCAGATGACAAAGTAGATTTAATCCACGCACGAAGTAGTCGGAGTAAAAGATGAAGTTCGTAGATGAAGCGGTAGTAAAAGTTCAGGCTGGCGACGGCGGTAGCGGCGTTGTGAGTTTCTGGCGTGAAAAGTTCATCACTAAAGGTGGCCCTGATGGCGGTGATGGTGGCGACGGTGGTGATGTTTATATCCAAGCCGATGAAAACCTTAACACTCTGATTGATTATCGTTTCCAGCGCTTCTACGAAGCGGAGCGTGGTGAGAATGGCCGCGGTGGTAACTGTACTGGTAAACGTGGTAAAGACATCGTTCTTCGCGTGCCTGTAGGTACGCGCGCAGTGGATATCCACACAAATGAAATCGTGGCAGAAGTTGCTGAACACGGTAAGAAAGTGATGATCGCAAAAGGCGGTTGGCACGGTCTAGGTAACACGCGTTTCAAATCTTCAGTAAACCGCGCGCCTCGTCAAAGAACATTAGGCACAAAAGGTGAAGTACGTGAAATTCGCCTTGAACTATTGCTTCTTGCTGACGTTGGTATGCTTGGTCTACCTAATGCAGGTAAATCAACCTTTATCCGCGCAGTCTCAGCAGCAAAACCAAAAGTCGCTGATTACCCATTCACGACGTTGATCCCAAGCTTGGGCGTAGTGAGTGTCGTACCAGAGAAAAGCTTTGTTGTTGCAGACATTCCAGGTCTTATCGAAGGTGCAGCAGATGGCGCTGGTCTTGGTATTCGATTCTTGAAGCACTTAGAGCGTTGCCGAGTGTTGCTGCACATGATCGATATTATGCCAATTGATCAGTCTGATCCGGTGCAAAATGCATTAACGATCATTGATGAGCTAGAGCAATACAGTGAAAAACTGGCAAGCAAGCCACGCTGGTTAGTATTCAACAAAGTTGATTTAATGCCTGAAGAAGAAGCGAATGAGAAGATCCAAGAAATCTTAGACGCACTAGGCTGGGAAGACGAGTACTTTAAGATCTCGGCGATCAATCGTAACGGTACTAAAGAGCTTTGTTACAAATTGGCTGACTTTATGGATAACCTACCTCGCGAAGAGGAAGAAGTGGCTGAAGAAGATAAAGTTAACTTCATGTGGGATGACTACCATAAAGATGCGATGGCGGGTAAAGACGTTATCACTGAAGATGATGACGACGATTGGGATGACTGGGACGATGAAGAAGATGACGGTCACGTTGTCTACGTTCGTGACTAATCAGAACCGTCAAACAATGCCTGTTTGTCTATAATTCATTAAGCCGCAATTATTTATTGCGGCTTTTTTTGTATCTAAATCATATTTAGATGGTGTGATTTACGGCACAATAGCCGATACGTCGTGATTTTTGAGGGCTAGTTTGGACCTCTCGCGTATGAATGAGCAACACCCTAAAAGGAATTAGACTTATTTATGACTCTAGAAACCATACCGTCTGGAGAGTTGGCGGTATCCACTCAACGATCTATTTCTCGCCTTGTTGCCCAGGCCGGGCAAATGCTACTCGCTCATGGTGCTGAAAGTACTCTGGTGAGCGATATTATGCGCCGTATTGGCCTTGCTTGTGGGGTTAATGAAGTTGCGGTTGCGCTATCAGCCAATGCACTGGTTGTAACGACGGTAATGGATGGACACTGCATCACCACTACCCGAAGTTGTGCCGATCGTGGCATTAATATGCGCGTTATTACGCAAATTCAACGTATCTGCATCATGATGGAGCGTGGGCTGCTCGATGCAGCCATGGCGCAGAAAAAGCTGAACGCCATCAGTCCAGAGCGTTATAACCGATGGCTGGTGGTGTTTATGATTGGCCTGTCATGTGCGGCATTCAGCCATCTGGCAGGTGGTGATTGGGGGGTATTTGTTATGACCTTTTTAGCATCAGCTGGTGGTATGATCGTTCGCCAAGAAATTGGTCATCGTCACTTTAACCCTTTACTGAACTTTGCAGCGACAGCCTTTGTGACGACCTTAATTTCTGCGCAAGCGGAAATCTACCAAATCGGCAATCTGCCCACCGTTGCAATGGCATCGTCGGTATTAATGCTCGTACCGGGTTTCCCGTTGATTAACTCAGTGGCAGACATGCTGAAAGGGCACATTAACATGGGTATTGCCCGATTTGTGATGGCCAGCTTACTGACGTTGGCGACGTGTTTGGGCATCGTTGCTGCGATGAGCGTTACTGGAATTTGGGGGTGGGCAATCTAATGAGTTTGTTTGATTTGATGCTTGGCCTGCTGAATGACATGTTTTTCGCTGCGATTCCCGCAGTTGGATTTGCACTGGTTTTTAACGTGCCACAAAGAGCTTTAGTGTATTGTGCTGTTGGCGGCGCGATTGGACACGGCAGCCGTTATTTGATGATGCAGTTTGGTATTCCCATTGAATGGGCGACCTTTTTTGCCGCGACGCTAGTTGGGATGATTGGTGTGTACTGGTCTCGCCGCTTTCTCGCGCACCCAAAAGTGTTCACTGTGGCAGCTTTGATCCCGATGGTACCTGGCGTGTTTGCTTACAAAGCAATGATAGCCATGGTTGAGATCAACCATATTGGTTATTCACCTGAGCTCGTTGCAACTTGTATGGAGAACTTTCTTAAGGCCATGTTTATTATTGCAGGTTTAGCTGTTGGTCTTGCTGTTCCAGGGCTGTTATTCTATCGCCGCAGACCAATTGTATAAGGACCTAACATGATCATTAGTATGATTGCCGCGATGGCCGACAATCGCATCATTGGCAAAGACAATCAAATGCCTTGGCATCTTCCCGCCGATTTCGCTTGGTTTAAGCGTTGTACCATGGGAAAACCGGTTGTGATGGGACGCAAAACCTATGAGTCTATTGGTCGCCCTTTACCTGGTCGCTTGAATATTGTTATCAGCCGTGATGAGACACTAAAGATCGAAGGCGTTACTACCGTAACATCGATTGAGCAAGCTTTGGACGTGGCTGGTGACGTGGAAGAAGTGATGATCATTGGTGGTGGTGCGATTTACGCAGCTTGTCTGCCGATGGCCAATAAACTATATGTAACACACATTGAAGCCGCGATTGATGGTGATACTCAGTTCCCAGATTGGGGAGACGAGTTTAAGGAAACTTACTCAGAAAAGTATCAAGCCGATGAGAAGAACGCCTACAACATGCGCTTTACTGTGTTAGAAAAGTAATTCGAGATTAATACAGCGTAGTTAATACGATAATGCCGTTCGTATAACAGCGAGCGGCCATCCCGGCCTGCCATCATCCTGAAAGCGACGGAGGAGCGTGATTCAGGATCTTCTATACGAGTACTTTGTTGTCAAAGGTATCTCTATCTACCCGCAGCGTGCGGATATTAGATTCCTAGTCTCGCTAAGTCGCTGGAATGACTCTACAGGAGATGTTAGGTGACAGGCATTCTCCCTACGATGGATTATCGACTATTATTCCGTGTTTAACTTAACGCATCCTGAGTAAAGATTTTCTTATCGTCCCAACGGATCATGGTTAGGCTTCCGCCCCAAACACAGCCAGTATCCAGACCGATGATCTCTTCGTCTACATGGCCTTGTAGTGCAGCCCAGTGACCAAATAACACCGTTTTATTGAGGTGAACGCGCTGAGGTACATCAAACCATGGAATAAGTTCGTTACCGGAAACTTGTTGTGGTGGTAGTTTACAATCCATATCCAAACGACCATCGGGGAAACAAAAGCGCATCCGCGTAAAAGCATTGATAATATAACGGTATCGGTCCAAACCCTGTAGAGAGTCATCCCAGGAATCAGGTTGATTACTGTACATGTTTTTTAAGAGCCAAGGCAGCTCTTCACTTTGGATGATGCGTTCAACTTCGCGGGCACATTTTCTTGCAGTTTTTAGATTCCACTGCGGTGATATCCCAGCGTGACACATCACGAACTCGTCATGCTCAGCCATAAGAGGTTGCTGAGCTAGCCATGCTAATAGATCTTCTTTGTCGGGTGCTGTGAAAATAGGCGCGGTTTTATCTTTGTCTTTGACCTTTTTTATCCCGTGAGCAACGGCGAGCAGGTGAAGGTCGTGATTACCAAGCACAACGGTTGCGCTTTTGCCAAGCGACTTCACAAAGCGTAAAGTTTCTAGTGATTTAGGCCCTCTGGCGACCAAATCACCAGCGAGCCAAAGTTGGTCTTTTTTCGCAGAGAAAGAGACTTGTTCTAGTAGTCGCTGCAATTCATCAAAACAGCCTTGAATATCACCAACAATATAAGTAGCCACTGAATCTCCAATTTACTAATTTAAAACATTTGGAACAGCAAGACGAAATGGTTCAATTTCGGTGATGAACTCCTGTCCTTTTTCATCCAGCATTTTGTAGTGCCCTTGCATAACGCCGACAGGGGTTTCTAACGCGGTTCCGCTACTGTACGTGTATTCATCATTGCTTGGAATAAAAGGTTGTTGACCCACCACACCATCACCTTCAACCGTCATTTGCTTGCCATTCGAGTCTGTGATTAACCAGCGACGGCTCACTAACTGCACGGTTTGTTGGCTAAGGTTTTTGATGGTGATGATATAGGCGAAAACGTAGCGTTGTAGCTCAGGATTGGACTGTTCTTCGATGTATTTGGTGTGAACTTGAATTTTGATGCAAGGTTGAATGACGTCCATGTGCACTCCTCAGAAACGTAATATCCCAATAATAATAAGCCAAACCGGCAAGGGTTTGGCTTATCGTTTGAGTTCTTAGTGCTGCGGGTTATCCGCAAGCCAGTTCGCCATCGCGACGAATTGTTCTAGCGTCAGGTTCTCTGGACGCATGCTTGGATTAACACCTAGCTCTTCTAGTACTTCTGTGCTTAACAACGATTTGTAGCAGTTACGAACTGTTTTACGACGTTGGTTAAAGCCTTCACGACAAACGCGATCCAGCAAACGCAGATCTTTCGCAGGGCATGGTAGCTCTTCATATGGCACTAAACGAACAACGGCAGAGTCCACTTTCGGTGGTGGAACGAATGCCGTTGGCGGTACTTCCAGTACTGGTACCACTTTACAGTAGTACTGAGCCATTACCGTTAAACGGCCGTAAGCTTTGCTGCCAGGACCGGCGGCTAGGCGGTTTACCACTTCTTTTTGCAGCATAAAGTGCATGTCTTGAATGTCTTTATGGAATTCAAAAAGGTGGAACATCAATGGTGTAGAGATGTTGTACGGCAAGTTACCGAAAATGCGTAGCTTGTTGTTTGGCTTCACTAATTGAGTGAAGTCAAAACGCATAGCGTCACCCTCATGGATAGTCAACTTATCCGCCAGTTCAGGGTGAGTACGTAGGCGTTCTGCCAGATCGCGGTCTAATTCGATAACTGTGAACTTATCCACTTCACGACCTACCGGCTCAGTGATTGCACCAAGACCAGGACCGATTTCAACCAGGTTTTGACCTGGTTTTGGGTTAATCGCTGATACGATTCCATCAATAATGTATGGATCGTTCAGGAAGTTTTGACCAAAACGTTTACGCGCTTTGTGTCCTAAATGGACATCATTTCTCATTGTTTCTTCTCTACCAAATCTATCGCATGCGTGAGCGCTGTTCGGAAACTCCCTGTATCCGCTTGACCTGTCCCTGCCAGATCTAATGCAGTACCGTGATCCACCGATGTTCTAATAAAAGGTAGACCAAGAGTAATGTTTACTGAACGACCAAAGCCTTTGTATTTTAATACTGGCAACACTTGGTCGTGGTACATGCCTAAAACAGCATCAGCATCATTTAAATATTTTTCATTGAAAATGGTATCTGCCGGCAAAGGGCCGATCAGGTTGATACCTTTTTCTTGTCGAATCTTTTCCAGTGTCGGAGTGATGGTTTCGATCTCTTCACGACCTAAGCAGCCATCTTCGCCAGCATGAGGGTTAAGCCCGCAAACGTAGATGTTTGGTTGCGCGATAGCAAACTTTTCTACAAGGTCTTTATGAAGAATATCGATGATTTTTTCTAATCGCTCTTCGGTGACCGCTTTGGACACATACGCTAAAGGAATATGTGTTGTGACTAGCGCCACGCGTAATCCTTCCGTTGCTAGCATCATGACGACTAGCGGCGTTTGTGACTTCTCGGCGAAAAATTCAGTATGACCACTGAATGCAACACCTGCGCGATTAATCACCCCCTTATGAACAGGGCCGGTGACAATAGCATCAAATTCATCATTCATACAGCCTAAAGCCGCTCTTTCTAGCGTTTTTAATACATAGTGGCCATTCGCTTCATTGAGCTCGCCTGCGACCGCAGGTTCCGATATTTGGATATGATCAACGATAAGCGTGCCTGCTTTTTGTGCTTTAGGCATTTCTTCTGGATTGTAATCAGACAGTTGGACTTCAATGCCAAGCTGCTTGGCTCTGTCCATCAGCATATTTTTATCGGCGCAGACGACAATTTGGTGTGCCCAATCTTCCTTCGATAAGGCAAGCACTAAGTCTGGGCCGATACCCGCAGGTTCCCCTGCGGTTACGACAATTCTACGAATTGTATTAGTTGTCATTGTTGTCATCCACGATTTCAACAAACGCACTTGCGCGTAGCTCTTGCATCCATGCGCCCGCTTCTTCATTAAATTTACGGTTAAATAGAATACGGTAAGCCTTGTTCTTCATCGCTGAGTCAGTGCGGTCAACTTGGCGACGATCCAACACTTCAACGATATGCCAGCCGTGAACGGTTTTGAACGGTTCGCTGATTGAGCCAACAGGCAGAGTTTCTACTTGGTGTTTAAATTCTGGCACGTACAGATCTGGCGTTTGATAACCTAGCTCACCGTCTTGCGCTGCCGAACCAGGGTCTTGGCTGTATTGTGTTGCCAGTTGAGCGAAAGTGGCTTCGCCAGCTTTGATGCGGCGTACAAATTCATTCAGTTGCTTCTTCGCCCCTTCATCGCTCAGAATCACGGTTGGTTTAATCAAAATATGACGCGCATTTACTTCCGTTACCGCAACCGTTTCTAGGCCTTTTACATCCTCAATTTTTAGGATGTGGAAACCGACACCACTACGGAATGGGCCAATGATGCTGCCTTTGTTTTGCATTTTGATCTGATCGGCAAAGATGGTTGGCATCTCTTCTTTACGCATCCAACCCCAGTCGCCACCTTGTAAAGCTTTAGGACCTTTTGAGTAGGTGTAGGCCATCTCCGTAAAGTCTGCACCTTCGTTCAGCTTTTTCGCCAGCGCTTTTGCTTCTGCTTCTACAGCAGACTTTTCTTTGTCGTCAGAGAAGCGCAGTTGAATGTGTCCAATTTTGTATTGAACGGTCGCATTGGTTTCTTGTGATAGTTGCTCAGCAAGGCTGTCGACTTCTGCTGGAAGGATATTAATACGGCGACGAACCAGTGCATTACGGGCTTCTGAAGCGGCGATTTCCTTACGAATTTGTTCGCGGAATTCTGGGTAACTCAAGCCTTCACTTTCTACAGAAGCGGCGAGTTGTTCTACAGATTGTTCATTATTACGTGCGATCTCCGCAATCGCTTGGTTTAAGCGGTTATCGTCAATACGCACACCGATACGATCTGCTTCTTGGCCTTGCAACGTGTCAATAATCAGCTTTTCAACAACTTGTTCTTTTAACACGCTAGCAGAAGGTAAGCTCTTTCCGCTTTGACGTGCGTTGGCTTGCAGCGTTTTCATCGCTGTTTCGATGTCGCTTTGTAGAATTACACCGTCATTCACGATGACCGCAACCTTATCGATCTCTACTGGTGCTGCAACCGCTCCGCAAGAGAGTAGGGTCGTGAATAAGATTGATTTCCAAATTTTCATTTAAAATTCCGTCAGTATTTTTTGAATAGGCGTCTTATTCATTTAAGACGCCTATTTCGATTAATTGTTCAGATAGAATGGGCGGCCGTACTTAATCGCGTTGTCAGAACCGTCCAGTTCTTTGACTGCTGTATCTTCACGCTGATTGGTCGCAAAGCCTTGAATACCGAAGTTAACGCTAAAGTTATTTTCGTATTCAGGTGATGCGCCAGTGCTGCCGATAGTTTGGTTTTCCCAACCAAGCAATTGGTTGGCGTAAGTCACACCAATGTACCAACAGTCAGACTGGTAACGCAGGCTCGCTAGCCATTCTAGGTCCGCATTTTCATTTAGGTCGTAGTAGTATTGACCACTTGCAGACCAGTTCGGGTTGAACTCGTAGGCCGCTACAATACCTGCTTGTGAAATGCCTTTACGAGTAATTGTGTCTAGGTTTTCGAGAATGATCGTATCTTCGATGTATTCACGCGTGACGTAACGATAGTTACCCTGAATAAAGCCACCGTTAAATTGGTACTCTAAGGTGCTGTTCGCCAACTGCATGGAGCTCAAATCGATATCGTATTGAATTCCACCGTGATAGAACAAGTAATCGTTGTAGTTGAAATCAGCTTCAATCGCCCATGATGAATAGTTGGTGGTCTCATCCGGAAGATTTGGGCTGTTGCTCAGTTTGGTCTTTTTATCGAAGTAGTAAATCTGACCAAATGAAACGTTAAGACGCTCTTTATAGTCATCATCAAAGAAGCGAGTACTCGCACCGTAGCTTAACTGGTTCGCAGAGGCGATTTTATCAATGCCACTGTACTTACGACTGCGGAATAGCCCGTAGTAGTCGGTTTGTAGCAAGGTGGTATCGTAGTTGTAGATATTGGTTTGATCTTCTTCAGGTACGTACAAGTACTGCAGCTGAGGTTCCAGTGTTTGTGTGTAGCCCTTGATCCAACTCGTGTCTCGCTCCAAGTAAAGTTGCGCATGCGTACGGAACTCGGGGATAACACGAGAAACTTCGTCATCTAACTGGTTTTGTAAGTTGACATCTGTCAGACCCGTTAAGTCTTGAGAGTAGTACGTGGAAAGCACGCGAGCTTCCGTTGTCCACGTTGCCCATGAATTTGAAAGCGGCAATGTAAGTCCTGGCTCAATATGAACACGGGTCGCATTTGGTCGCGCAGTATCGCTCGTATCGAAGCGGCTCACTTGGCTCTTCACGTCAAAGTTGAGGTAATCTCCCCACAATGGCGTGTAGTAGTTCAAGTCTAACTGAGGAAGCAGGCGATAAGGGCGGTTCTCTTCTTTCAATAAGATTTGGAAGTCACGAACGGTTAACGAGGCATCCCAGAAATCAGAACGATATTGTACTTGTCCTTCTTGAACCAGTTGACCATCTTCACGGTTACCAATATCGGAGTCGAGATCGAGGAAGTAATCAATATCACTCACTTTTGAGTAATCGACTTTGACTATCCACTGTTTATTGATGATACCGTCGTGTTTAACTTGGTAGCCCCAACGAGACTCGTCTTGATATTTGCGATCGCTATTGAGGTATTCGCCTTTGATTTCACCATTCCCCCAACCATCCGTTAGGTAGCGGAAATCCGTGTCGAGTTTTGTTCCACGCTGCTGCATATAGAGCGTGGTGAGTGTCATGTCATATTGAGGCGCGATGTTCCAATAGAATGGCACCTCGACTTCCATACCATCGCTAGAACCATACGATAAAGAAGGGAAGAGGAAACCCGTTTTACGCGTATCTCCAATTGGCATGGTTAGATACGGCACATAGAAAACAGGCACATCTAACACTTCAAATCGAGGATGGTGCAGCGTCGCCGTCTCTTCATCTTGGTCAACGTCAATACCTGATGCCACTAAACGCCATGAATTGTCGCCTTGAGGACATGATGTAATAGAACCATCTTCGAGTTCATAAACCGACTGACCTGTACGCGCGATGTATGCTGCTGTGCCTCGACCTTGTTGGCAAAGGAACTGATAATCGGTGTTCTCCAGTGAAAACGTGTCTTGGTTGATGTCATTAGTAACACGATCAGATCGAGCTTTGACTTGGCCGTCATTGAAAGTCACGTTGCCTTCGGCAACCACGACGTTGTCTTGTTGGTGCAGCGTTACGCTATCTGCGGTGATTTTCTTCTGGCCTTGGGTGACTTGTACATTACCTGAGTACTGAGCTTTGTCACCATTGATGGCTTGCAGGGTGTCAGCTTCTACCACTACTGGGGTATTAAGAGCGTCCTCCTCGCCACTGGTATCGACCAAACATTGATCTGTGGCGGGCATTTCCTGCACACTATCATGGATATTCGCTTCAGCTTGAGTGGTGGGTACAAACAAGGCGGTGCTGATAGAGGCCGCTAAACATGTGCGGGAGAAATGTTGCATTGAATTGAACTTTCCTGTGTCACTACTACTCGATGGCTATAGGGCTTGTTGTACCCTAGCGTAATAGCCAAATGAATCAACTATAGTCGCATTTATCCCAGCGTATTGATTCACTGTGGCATAATGACGACAAAATAGCTGCAAAGATAAGCAGGCGAAATGGCCTAGCCGAAATAAAACTAATTCCATTATCATAAAGGAAATCGTTGCATCCGGCACTATAAGACCGCCGTCGTCGATAAAAATTCATTGATAGAGAACACATAATGCATATTTTTGGCAAAATTCTGGGTGCCTTTTTTGGCTTGTTACTTGGCGGGCCGCTAGGTTTACTCTTTGGCTTATTTATTGGCCATCAATTCGATAAAGCACGTCGCTTGAGTCAAGCCGGGTTCTCTACTGGCGGCTTTGGAAAAGGGCCGAGCCAAGCTCAGCGCCAAGAAGAATTTTTTAAAGCGGCGTTTGCGGTAATGGGACATGTGGCAAAAGCGAAAGGCCAAGTTACCAAAGAGGAAATCCAACTGGCTTCTGCAATGATGGACCGCATGAATTTGCATGGCGAACAGCGCCGCGCTGCGCAAGATGCGTTTCGTGAAGGTAAAGACAGTGACTTTCCGTTAGAAGACGTTCTTGTTCGTGTGAAAATTTCGACAGCAGGCCGTTTTGACTTGTTGCAATTTTTCCTTGAACTACAAATCTCGGCGGCCTTTGCTGACGGCTCGATTCATCCTAGTGAACGAAATGTGTTACACAAAATAGCACGTGGTTTGGGTTTCTCTTCTGAGCAGCTAGAGCGTCGCTTGCAAATGCAAGAAGCCGCATTCCGTTTCCAAAGCCAGGGTGGTTTTCATGGTCAGCATCAAGGCCAATCTTCTGGTGGTAGCTGGCAACAAGCTTCACAAGCGGATCAACTGGCTGACGCGTACAAAATTCTGGATGTGTCTTCAGATGCCGATAGTAAAACCGTCAAGCGTGCTTATCGTAAACTGATGAACGAGCATCACCCAGACAAATTGATGGCTAAAGGCCTACCACCAGAGATGATGAACGTAGCGAAAGAAAAATCTCAAGAGATTCAAAACGCTTACGATCTGATTAAAAAGGTCAAAGGCTTTAAGTGATTTTGTCAAAATCTAGAAAATAAAAAGGGCACTTGGTGCCCTTTTTAGCTTTTGGGTTACGGGTGACCAAAAGCGTTGCAAGCTGAACGGTGACGATAAATTAGTCAGCTTGATTCAAACTCCAATCGTATTCGTACTTCACTTTTCCAGAGAAGTCTTTGTACTGTGGCGCGTACTTCGCGATGTGGTTGAAGACTTGTTTTTCTCCACCAAAGTCCGCTGCAAACCAATCATAAATGGAAGACAGCTGTGCCGTGTTTCCTTGGATAGATACGCCTTTGTTGCTGTTGATAAACGCTTTGGCAGCACTTTCAAGTAAGGCTTCGGTGTTTTCGGCAGAGAATGCTTGAGCTTGTAGGTTAGGGCATCCCAAACTTGCACAATTTACGGCGTAGTGCGTTCTTGGGTCATTCCAAATTGGACGCAAAATTCGATGTTCAATATCGTTTAAAGTTAGATCCTTCCCGTTGACCACGACCACATCGTCTCCCCAAGGCCCAAAGCTAAATAAACCACCTAGCTTGGTGATGGATTCGACGGGATAGTTATCCAAAATAAGATCTACCGTGATGGCGTTGTAAAGGTTTACCCAATAGGCATATTGCTCTGCTTGGCTGTATTGTAGAGGGTCTAGTTTTGCCAGTCGTTGGATGTACTGCTTTAACTTGGTTTTGTCTGAAGTTGTGACTTTGCTATAGCGGAACAAAGTATTCTCACCTTGTTCAACCAAGTAATTGTCTAACAGTTGTTGCCATTCCTGGTGCGAAATGTGTGTTTGGTTGGCCTGATTCGATTGTTGCCAATACGGCCACAAGTCAGATTTAGGAGCAGCGAACGCTGAGAAAGAAACCAGAGCACACAATAGCAATAACAGACGCTTCATAGAGATACCTTTGAATGAGATATTGTTGATAGTGTAGACCTGTTGAGTGCTTGTTTTCTTTCAGTAATCAGTAATCAGTAATCAGTAATCAGTTATCTGTTGCCTTTATTCTCCGTCATTCCGAGGAGCATAAGCGACAGCAGGAATCTAATCCCCACAAACGCTTGAGTAAAGAAAGTATGAATCTGCACAGTACATTCTGGCAGTCGATCCTGAATCACGCTCCTTCGCCGCTGTTCAGGATGACGAATTTCAACAGAGGCGTTCGGTATTCCGTAAGTAAAGCGCTATAAAATCAGTCACCTAAAACATTAAAAGGGCCGACAATTGCCAGCCCTTGATTTGTGTATTTACTAATGCGCTTTAACGCAAGAAGCTTGGGATATTCGCTTCGTATTCCGCAATTTTGTCCTCGTGTTGAAGCGTTAGGCCAATATTGTCTAAACCATTTAACAAACAGTGACGACGGAACTCATCAATTTCAAAGCTGTACTCTTTGCCGTTGGCACGAACCACATTCGCTTCTAGGTCGACCTCGACTTCTGCACCTTCATTTGCCTCAACAAACTGGAAGATTTCATCCACTTCTTGTTCAGTCAAACGAACTGGCACCATTTGGTTGTTGATCGAGTTGCCGTAAAAGATATCGGCAAAGCTTGGTGCGATCATCGCTTTTATGCCGTAATCCGCCAGTGCCCACGGTGCGTGCTCGCGAGATGAGCCACAGCCGAAGTTTTCACGAGCCAGCAAGATAGACGCGCCTTGGTAGCGAGGTGCGTTCATCACGAACTCTGGATTTGGTTGTTCGCCAGCATCGTCTAGGAAGCGCCAGTCATGGAACAAGTGTTTACCAAAGCCTAGGCGGGAGACCTTTTGTAGGAACTGCTTTGGAATGATGGCATCAGTATCAACGTTCGCTGCATCTAGAGGAACAACTAAGCCTGTGTGTTGTTTAAAGCCTGACATTTGTTTGCTCCTTAGTCTAGTTCACGAATATCTACAAAGTGACCAGCAATTGCTGCTGCCGCTGCCATCGCAGGGCTCACTAGGTGTGTACGGCCATCACGACCTTGGCGGCCTTCAAAGTTACGGTTTGAAGTAGACGCACAACGTTCATGTGGACCCAAACGGTCGTTGTTCATTGCTAGACACATCGAGCAACCTGGTAGGCGCCACTCAAAGCCCGCCTCTTTAAAGATGACATCTAGGCCTTCTGCTTCCGCTTGCGCTTTTACTTGCTCAGAGCCAGGAACGATAAGCGCTTGAACGTGAGACGCGACTTTGCGACCTTTCGCGACTTCTGCGGCTGCGCGCATGTCTTCGATACGTGAGTTAGTACAAGAGCCAACGAAGACTTTATCGACGTTGTAATCAGACAATGACTTGCCTGCTTCTAGACCCATGTAAGCCAGAGCTTTTTCTGCCGATGCTTTTTCTACTGGGTCAGCAAAGCTTTCTGGTGCTGGGATCGGTTGGTCTACCGCGATAACCTGACCTGGGTTAGTACCCCAAGTGACTTGTGGTTTGATATCCGCTGCGTTTAGTGTCACGACAGCATCAAACTGGGAATCATCGTCAGTTTTTAATGTCTTCCAATATTCTACAGCGGCATCAAAATCCGCACCTTGAGGTGAGAACTTACGGCCTTTGATGTATTCGAATGTAGTTTCATCTGGCGCAATCAAACCGGCTTTTGCACCTAGCTCAATTGCCATGTTACATACGGTCATGCGGCCTTCCATTGAAAGGTCTGTGATCGCTTCACCACAGAATTCAACTACGTAACCGGTACCGCCTGCTGCTGTTGTTTCACCGATGATCGCTAGCACGATATCTTTAGCCGTGATGCCCGGAGCCACTTTGCCTTTCACTTCGATCTTCATCGTTTTAGCGCGCGCTTGTTTTAGAGTTTGAGTTGCTAATACGTGCTCAACTTCTGATGTACCAATACCAAATGCTAGCGAGCCAAATGCACCGTGTGTAGCTGTGTGCGAGTCACCACAAACAATGGTCATGCCCGGTAGGGTAATACCAAGTTCTGGACCCATAACGTGCACAATACCTTGGTATTTGTGGTTAATGTCGTAAAGCGTTACACCAAACTCTTCACAGTTTTTCGATAGCGTTTCCATCTGAATACGAGCCATCTCACCGGATGCGTTGATATCTTTGGTGGTTGTCGAAACGTTGTGGTCCATGGTGGCAAAAGTTTTGCTGACCTGACGCACTTTGCGACCTTTTTCACGCAAGCCGTCAAATGCTTGCGGAGACGTCACTTCATGTACCAAGTGACGGTCGATGTACAAGATAGGGTTTTCCCCTTCTGCTGCGACGGCAACGTGTGCGTCGTAGACTTTTTCGTATAGTGTTTTGCCCATTGCTTCCTTTCCTCGTCGTCCTTGTTATCACAACCATGTTGTAGACTGCGAACGACAGTTATATTTATAAATTCAGTCTATTTATGCGTTCAAAATGTACTCAGCAATCTTATCGCCCATTTCAGACGTTGAGAGTGCCGGGTTGTCGCCTGCAAGGTCGCCTGTTAGCTCGCCAGCTGAAAGTGCTTTCGACACCGCTGTTTCAATGTCTTGTGCTGCGGCTTCTTCGCCAAGGCTATAACGTAGCATCAGTGCTGCTGATAGGATCTGAGCCACAGGGTTAGCAATGTTCTTACCTGCGATATCTGGTGCACTGCCACCTGCTGGCTCGTACAGACCGAACTTACTTTCGTTAAGGCTTGCTGAAGGCAGCATACCCATTGAGCCAGTGATCATTGCGCACTCATCAGAAATGATGTCGCCGAAGATGTTTGAACATAGCATGACGTCGAACTGTGCTGGGTCTTTGATAAGCTGCATGGTTGCGTTATCGATGTACATGTGTGACAGCTCGACATCTGGGTAATCTTTCGCGATTTCTTCGACTACTTCACGCCATAGGATTGAACTTTGTAGAACGTTCGCTTTATCGATAGAGCAGACTTTCTTGCGACGCAAACGAGCAGATTCAAAGGCGATTTTTGCAATACGTTCGATCTCAAAGCGGTGGTACACCTCAGTATCAAACGCTTTTTCTGTCGCGCCTTCGCCTTCACGGCCTTTTGGTTGACCGAAATAGATACCACCAGTTAGTTCACGGACCACCACGATGTCAAAACCACGGCCTGAGATGTCAGCACGAAGTGGTGAGAAAGCTTCCAGGCCTGCGTGGATTTGCGCTGGGCGTAGGTTACAAAACAGTTGGAAGTGTTTGCGTAGTGGTAGTAAGGCACCGCGTTCAGGTTGGTCGTTGGGTGGCAAGTGCTCCCACTTCGGGCCGCCAACCGAGCCAAATAGTACTGCATCAGACTCTTCACACGCTTTTACTGTGCTTTCTGGAAGTGGAGAGCCGTGATTATCGATCGCGATGCCGCCTACATCATGCTCGTCACGCTCAAACGCAATACCGTGCTTCTTTTCGATAGCATCCAATACCTTGTGTGCTTGCGCCATTACTTCCGGGCCGATGCCGTCACCGGGTAGGACGGCAATTTTGTATGATTTGTCTGTCATGTTAATCCTTTAAGTTTTCTAATTTTGAGCTTAATTATTTCAACGAGCGTGTTCTTTCCTGAGCCATGCAGCTCGGTTGTTATTACACAGTCGCAATCTTTTTCTGCTTCATTTCTTCGATTTTGTCTGCACGGTGGATGCTATTAATAACGTGCAATAGTGCTTGGCCGGAAGCTTCAACGATATCGGTGGAAACGCCTGTACCGTGGTATTTACGACCTTTGTAGTTGGCAATGATGTCAGCTTGACCCAAACCATCTTCACCTTCGCCTTTCGCGGTTAGGTCGAATTTATCCAGTACGATGTCGTAGCCTGTCACGCGGTAGATACATTGGTATAGCGCATCAACTGGGCCATTACCGACTGCCGCTTCACACATTTCTTCATCGCCACATTGCATTTTGATGCTGGTGGTGGCCATTACGCTGCCCGATTGCACGCTTAGGTAGTTCAGTTTGTAGAAGTCATCTTCTTCACGCAGGTTCGAGAAGTGCATTAGGGCCTCTAGATCGTAATCGAACACTTGGCCTTTGCGGTCGGCAAGTTTCAAGAAGTCCGCGTATAGAGCGTCTAGGTTGTACTCGTCCTCGTTGTATCCCATGGTGTCCATGTGGCTCTTCACGGCTGCGCGACCACTACGGCTGGTTAGGTTTAGTGCTTGGTTTTTAAGGCCAATCGACTCAGGGGTCATGATTTCGTAGGTATTCTTATTCTTTAACATACCATCCTGATGGATACCTGAAGAGTGGCTAAAGGCATTGGCGCCCACAATCGCTTTGTTGCTCTGAATTGGCATGTTGCATAGTTGGCTCACCAATTTACTGGTGCGGTGAATTTCATCATGTTTAATGCCAGTGTGAACGCCCAAGAACTCTTGACGCGTCTTGATGATCATTGCGATCTCTTCAAGTGAACAGTTTCCCGCTCGCTCACCAATGCCATTGATGGTGCCTTCTATCTGACGTGCGCCGGCTTGAACGGCGGCAATAGAGTTGGCAACTGACATCCCCAAGTCGTCGTGACAGTGAACGGAGATGATCGCTTTATCAATGTTTGGAACGCGGTTGAAAAGGGTTTGAATAATGCCACCAAACTCGCTTGGTACTGTGTAGCCAACGGTATCTGGAATGTTGATTGTGCTCGCACCTGCATTGATGGCAGCTTCTACCATGCGACATAGGTTGTCGATAGGAGTACGACCTGCATCTTCACAAGAAAACTCGACATCATCGGTGTAGTTACGCGCATGTTTAACGGCGTTGACCGCCATTTCAAGTACATCGTCGTAGCTGCGGCGTAGTTTGTCTTCTACGTGAATGGTGGAAGTGGCTAAAAACGTGTGAATACGGAATTGGTCGGCCACTTTTAATGCTTCAGCGGCGGCATCAATATCTTTCGCAACGGCACGCGAAAGGGCACAAACTCGACTGTTTTTGATGTTTTTTGCAATGGTTTGTACCGACTCGAAATCACCAGGTGAAGAGATTGGGAAGCCAGCTTCGATAACATCAACGCCGAGTCTTTCCAGCGCATAGGCAATTTGCAGTTTTTCTTTAACCGTCAAGCTTGCTGACAACGCTTGCTCGCCATCACGCAATGTGGTGTCGAATATAATGACCTGATCGTTCATGTTTGCTTCCTTCCTGATTTCTGCACTTTACGTGCAAGTTAATCGTTTACTTCCAGTATTTAGATATAAAAAAACCCGCATTCTCATGCGGGTTCTTAGAAATTGGTGTGGTTATTTTTCTTCCACAGCCTACCCGCGCGAACTGGTCACGATCAGGAGGAGGCTAAGCAGAATAGAAAAATGAGCTGACATAGTTGTTAAGCTTTCCACATAATTAAGTTAACAAATTAGTACCGCACTCCATGGAGCGCGTCAACCCTAAAGTCGATTTTTTATTCATATCGGATGAGTCTTTTCATTTTCTCGAGAAAAATGATGCGCTACGTGAAACAGCATGGTGCGATAGAAACGTGCTAGAAGAGGCAAGTTCTCATCAAGTTTGCGACGTTTCATTACCAAAACAAGCATTGGGATTGCGACTTGTCACACAAAGGCCCGAATTGTTTGGCAAAAGTTTTGAATGACCATTTATAGTAGTGCAGTTGCACTAGGTAAAAAGAAGGGTTAAGGAATAATGAGGTTAGCAAAACAATTTGGACGTTCAGCCGCAGTATTTACTCTGGTCAGCTTATCGGGTTGTCAGCTGTTTCAATCTCAAACCTATATGGCAGAGATTTCCCCTGTTGCTATTAATGATCACTCTCAGAGTGTCATGGTGATTAATGATCAAATGGATCGATTCTTGAGCTACGAGGGACGTGAATCGTTTTTGAATCAAATGCTCGTTGCTCTTGAGTCGGACAGTCGAGATAAATTTAAAGGCAAAGATCCGGAAACCTATTCGTGGTGGAAGATCCGAGTGCAACCTAGTGAGAAACAACAAGCGGAAGTCTTCCGACCAACAGCTGACGGTGTGGATACCTCAAACCCAGTTGAGTTTATGGATGTCTCCTATCGCTCTAAGACCACATTAAACCTGCGATCCAAGCCGAGCTTAGAAGGAGAAAAGCTTGGCGTGTTATCGAAAGGGGAAGTTTTTAATGTGTTGGCAAAAGTGGTGGATCAACCTTGGTTTCTCGTTGAACAGAAAGGCGTGATAAAAGGTTATGTCCATAAGGATTATGCGCGCAGCAATGTGGTAAATCGTGACATTCTTTCTACACAGCCTAATCCTCTTTTAGAGTCTGCTTCGAGCACAACTGAGCAAACGGGCATAGAGCATGAACTGTCAGGAAATTACACTTGCCGCTCCCTTAGCTACGAGCTGACAAAAGATGGCGACATGACGATGGGCTCTTTGCGCGCCTGTCGTAAGAAGAGAAAGGTCTGGTACATCGATACGCCTCAACCGCAGCAAGCAAACCCTTCTTAATCGTTCTCTCCTACGATTGTGCTCAACAGATCATTGGGCACACTCTAATTTGGCATTTGTCATTAATTGTCCAAACTCCCGTCATGCAGTTGTCACCTAAACCTCCTACTTTTCACACAACGGCGTTGTCAAAGTAAGGAAAGGCCACATGCGAACCATAGAGACAATTACACAGCCAATTGCAACCATTGCTAAGTTTGATTTAGCGCTCTCTAGTGTTTGTCTTAAGCACCGTTTTAATCAGCAAGTTGCCAACATCAGTAAAGGAGTCTCCCACAGTGGTGACGGACATCTGTACTTGGTGCTAGGTTTATTAGCTTGGTATTTAGATAAAGAGCAGGGAGTTTGGTTTTTACTGGCGGGTTTACTTGCTTTTGCCATCGAGTTGCCAATTTATTGGACGCTGAAAAACAGTTTTAAGCGTCGTCGCCCTGAAGAACTCAGTGCACTCCTTCCTGCTTTTATTACCCCCTCTGATCGCTACAGTCTTCCTTCAGGACACACTGCCGCTGCGTTTGTCATGGCGACGCTGATTGATCATTTCTATCCGAGCCTAGGCGTTGCTGCATTCTTTTGGGCAAGTTTAATCGGAACTGCGCGAATCTTATTGGGGGTGCACTTTTTTACCGATGTCATCATTGGTGCACTGCTAGGTAGCCTTTGTGGTGGATTAGCGATTGCGATGCTGGGAGGCTAATTGATGAAAATCTTATACGGTGTTCAAGGTACAGGAAACGGACATATTGCGCGTGCGAGGGCGATGAGTCATGCGTTTAAAGAGCACGATGTTGAGGTCGACTTTTTGTTTTCTGGACGAGCGCCTGAAAAGTACTTTTCAATGGAAGCGTTTGGCGATTATCAGACTCGCCGAGGCTTCACCTTTATCACTGAAAAAGGTTCAGTGAACTATGCGAAAACAGCATTGAGTAACAATTTGGTGCAATTTTGCAAAGAAGTTAAACAGCTTGATTTGTCGTCCTACGATCTCGTGCTCAATGATTTCGAGCCAGTTACGGCATGGGCGGCAAAACAACAAAATAAGCCGTCGATTGGTATCAGTCACCAAAATGCTTTCCGTTATCCAGTGCCGTTAAAGGGAGCGAGTTGGTTAGACAAATCCGTCATTGAATACTTTGCGCCTTCTCAACACCACCTTGGTTTGCATTGGCATCATTTTGACCAGCCTTTGTTGCCGCCAATTGTACATACCGTCGATAGCCAAGCAGAAAATGACGATTTTGTTTTGGTTTACCTACCGTTCGAATCCATTGAAGACATCTCGGATTTACTGTTCCATTTTAACCAGCAAGCGTTCATCTGTTATCACCCCGATGTGATCGAATGTGAGCAGGTGGAAAACATAGAATTACGCCCTTTATGCCACAGCAACTTTCAGCATCATTTGCATCGGTGTAGTGGTGTCATTGCCAATGGTGGATTCGAGCTCCCTTCGGAAGCTCTGTCTCTAGGGAAAAAATTATTGCTTAAGCCACTCGCAGGTCAGTTTGAGCAACAAAGCAATGTCGCGACCTTAGAAGACTTAGGACTTGCGATGTCGATGGAGAGCTTAGACATTTCCGCAGTACGCCAGTGGCTAAAGGAGCAGCAAGCCGAAAGTGTGAAATATCCAGATGTTGCTCAGGCCATTGTCCATTGGGTATTGCAAGGCGCGTGGGATTCACAAGCGGAGTTATCCAAACAGTTGTGGGAGCAAGTTGATTTCCCAAGTTACGTGTCGAACATTTAAGTACGTTGTTCTAAGTACATTGTTCCTTCCTATTTTTGACACGATTTTGTTGCAGCCTTTCAATCTAGAAGGCTGCATTTTTATTCTTTCTCTTTCATTTCTATTCAATGTGTATTTGCTGATAATTTGACTGATAAGTGCAAGTTTCACTCAGAGATATAGTCGTCATCTGTTGGTTTGCCCTCGACTAATAACTGAGATAAATGCATGCGTGTGGTGACCATCCGTCTCATCAATTTGCTAAATACTTCCTCAAAGAATGCGCTTTTACGTGTTTTATAGTTTTTTATGTTTTTATCAAGCTGTTGTTATTTAAGGGGTAAATACCTAATCGGCTAAAATTTACTGATTAAATATCAATCTAGTTGCGAAACCGCAATCGATTAGTTGATAGTACAGTTCGAACCGGAAGTATCCGGACGGCAAATATAATAAAAAGTTAGGTTATCTATTCGTAAAATGATTCGAATCCAGCCGCCGTCTTTTGTGCGAGATGGGATTCTATTCGTTATGAATTTAATGAACAAAGTTGACGATTACAAAAGAGGCGCACTCAATGTTAGAGAAGAAAGATGCGATGAGCGCAATTGCTAGCTACCGTATGGAAAGCACTTTGCGTGGTGTAGATTTAAACCTACTGACTGTATTTGATGCTGTGATGCAAGAGCAAAATATTACTCGTGCAGCACATAACTTAGGCATGTCTCAGCCGGCAGTAAGTAATGCCGTGGCACGTCTAAAAGTGATGTTTAACGACGAGCTGTTTATGCGTCAGGGCCGTGGTATTCAGCCAACGCAACGCGCTCGTCAGTTGTTTGGCCCAATTCGCCAAGCATTACAGCTGATTCGTAATGAACTTCCTAGCTCCGTATTCCAACCAGAATCTTCGACTCGCTTATTTAAGCTGGCGATTTGCAGCCCTTGTGACATGCGTTTTGCTCCGAAGATCATGGCAAAAGTGAATCAACAAGCACCAAATGTTCAGCTTCACCTAGATGCAGAATTTGACCGTCTGTTGTCTGAGCGTATGCGCTATCAAGAAATTGATTTCGTGATCGATTATGCTCGCTTTGATGAGCAAGGTTTCTCAAGTACTGAAATCTTCAAAGATGAATTAGTGGTTATCGCGTCAAAAACACACCCACGCATTCAAGGTGGTGTAACGGCCGAGCAACTGCTTAACGAAAAACATGCGAAGTTATCGAAAGTGCACGGTCAACGCAGCTTCTCAGAACAAGCATATCGTGAACTGGATTGCCAAGCCGCGTACGAAGGCTCTAGTCTAAGCAACCTACTATATGTGGTGGGTCAATCTGAACTTGTGACTATCGCGCCACGTTGGATGGCAGAAAATGCGGTAAACAGCGATCAGCTGCAAATTCTAGACTTCCCATTTGCAAACAAGGAAATCAGCGGCTTCTTAAGCTGGCATGAATCAAGTGAAAAAGATAAAGGCCACATTTGGCTGCGCGATCAACTGATGATCACTTGTGGTGAAGTGGTTGCCGCAAAATAAGATGACGTTTGGTCTTATCGGTTAAGACCATATTGGTAATCATCAATTTTTACAATTCATTGGTCCCCGAGAGATTTTTTGTCTCTCGGGGCTTTTTGTTTTAGCAATCAACAATCGAAACAGTAAGTTAAATAGAGTAATCATTCAGCAGTTTTGGGTATGTTCGCGACGTATAAGTGATAGTTGTCTCTTATTAGTGATAAGTTTGATACTGGTCAGTTGCGTTTTAGCAAGCCGTGAGTACACTTGTTCGCTCAATTAGCTTACGCCTGTAAGCCAAAAGGTAAGTAAAAGAATGGCCAAGTTAGATTTTCATATCGTTAAACGTATTCGTGAACAAATTGCGAACGGTGGTACACGCGTTGCACTCAAGCATAAAGTGGGTGAGGAATGGCAAGGTATTACGTGGACGCAATTTGGTCAGCAAGTTGATGCTTTATCACTTGCACTTTTGGCTCAGGGATTAGGAGTCCAAGATAAAATCGGCATTTTCTCGAACAACATGCCGCAATGGACGATTGCTGATATTGCAGCGCTACAACTACGCGGCGTAACAGTACCTATTTACCCAACCAATACCGCCGCTCAGTCGGCGTACATCATTGACAACGCAGACGTTAAAGTGCTGTTTGTTGGTGAGCAGCCACAATTTGACGCAGCAGTGAGCATTTTCGACCAGTGCGAGCAGTTAGAGCTCATTGTTGCCATGTCTGATGATATCGAACTTGGCGAGCATGATTTCGTTATCTCTTGGCAAGCATTTGTCGCCAAAGGCGATGCCACATACCAAGTTGAATTGGACGCACGTTTAGAGCAAGCAAAGGAAGATGATCTACTCACGTTGATCTACACCTCGGGCACAACAGGACAACCTAAGGGTGTCATGTTGGACTACGCAAACATTGCGGCGCAATTGGAAGGGCACGATCAACGTTTGAGCCTTTCTCAAAGTGATGTGTCACTGTGTTTCCTTCCGTTGTCACACGTATTTGAACGCGCTTGGACCTTTTATGTGTTGTACAAAGGGGCGACCAACTGCTATTTGCAAGACACCATGCAGGTACGTGATGCACTGAGCCAAGTACGACCTACCGTGATGTGTGCCGTACCGCGTTTCTATGAGAAGATCTTCTCTGCGATTCATGAGAAAGTGTCTCGCGCACCGATTCACCGTAAGATTATGTTTACTTGGGCTGTGAACATGGGTGCAAAAATGGCCGCTTGTCATCAAGAAAAACGTCAGCCATCGCTCATGCTGCGCAAGTCATATGAATTGGCGGATAAATTGGTTCTGAGCAAGCTGCGTGCGTTACTTGGTGGACAAATCAACTTTATGCCGTGTGGCGGTGCGAAGTTAGATGAAACCATAGGCCGATTCTTCCACGCGATTGGTATCAATGTGAAGTTAGGTTACGGCATGACTGAAACCACGGCGACAGTATCGTGTTGGGATGATAAGTGCTTTAACCCAGACTCTATTGGTATGTCGATGCCTGGCGCGCAAGTGAAGATCGGTGAGAACAACGAGATTCTGGTGCGTGGTCCAATGGTGATGCGTGGCTATTACAAAATGCCAGAAGAGACCGAAAAGACCTTTGATGAGCACGGTTTCCTAAAAACTGGCGATGCGGGTTACATTGATGAAAATGGCAACCTGTTCATCACTGATCGCATCAAAGAACTGATGAAAACCTCTGGCGGTAAATACATCGCTCCACAAATGATTGAAGGGGCGATTGGTAAAGACCACTTCATCGAGCAAATCGCGGTTATCGCGGACACGCGTAAGTTTGTCTCGGCGCTGATTGTGCCGTGTTTTGATTCTCTTGAAGAGTATGCGAAAGAGCTGAATATCAAGTATCACGATCGCGTTGAATTGATTAAGCATCACCAAGTGGTCGAAATGCTTGAGAAGCGTGTTAACGATCTCCAAAAAGAGTTGGCAAAGTTTGAACAGGTGAAGAAGTTTAAACTGTTACCAAGAGCTTTCTCTATGGATGATGGTGAGTTAACGCCAACTCAAAAACTGCGTCGTAAAGTCATCAATGACAAATACCAAGATGAAATTGAAGAAATGTATAAGGAAAAGTCAGAGAAAAAGTAACTTAAGCTGACTTAGATTTTATATTGATGAAAATATCCCCAGTGATGTGATTGCGCATTACTGGGGATTTTTGTTTGTGTTGATTCTTTCTATTTTGCTCACCAAATACAGCTATTTAGCACCCTATACTTAAAAGGTTCTGAAATAATGTTCTTTTTTTGAACGTTAAATTTTTAGGTTGTACTGTGAAATAAGGTAAGTGCGGCTGCTATTCCTACTAACATTCTAATTACTAGCATCTTGTTCAAAAAGTAGACCAATCTCTCATTAGACCCGTTGATAATAAAACGTTACATTTGTTGGGTAACCTTGCGGGATGTTATGACGAACGCAAGACATAGCCGAAAACGTGGAAGTATTTCGATTAGGCTACGAATAAGACCTAGACTATGTAAAACCAGACCAATCCGTTGACCTTACGGTGAGGAAACTGGCTAAGGAGAGCAATTATGACAGCAATGTTGTCAGGCGCAGAGATGGTGGTTCAATCTCTGATAGAAGAGCACGTAGAGCAGATCTTTGGCTACCCAGGTGGCTCCGTTTTGGATATCTACGATGCACTGCATGCCAAAACCGATCAAATCAAACACGTACTTGTAAGGCATGAGCAAGCCGCCACTCATATGGCAGATGGTTATGCTCGCGCTACCGGTAAACCGGGTGTCGTACTGGTATGTTCAGGCCCGGGCGCGACCAATACCATTACTGGTATTGCCACGGCTTATATGGACTCCATCCCAATGATCGTTATCTCGGGTAACGTACCTAATAGCCTAATTGGTAATGATGCTTTCCAAGAATGTGACATCGTTGGTGTCTCTCGCCCAGTGGTCAAACACAGCTTTTTAGTGAAAAAAGCGGAAGATATTCCTGAAACGATCAAGAAAGCGTTTTATATCGCGACCACAGGTCGACCTGGTCCAGTAGTGATTGACTTGCCGAAAGATGTAATGAATCCGCAAATCAAACTGCCTTACCAATACCCAGAAACGCTTTCAATGCGTTCTTACAAGCCGACGACGTCGGGTCATAAAGGCCAGATTAAAAAAGCGCTTAAATCGCTGTTAGAAGCGAAAAAACCAGTGCTTTATATCGGTGGTGGTGCTGTGATTTCTGGCGCTCATGAACATATTTTAGAGCTCTCCGACAAGCTGAACCTTCCAGTAGTCAGTACGTTGATGGGACTAGGCGCATTCCCTGGGACGCACAAAAACTCACTGGGCATGCTGGGTATGCACGGTACTTACGAAGCCAATATGGCGATGCATGAAGCGGATCTTATTTTTGGTATCGGTGTGCGTTTTGATGATCGCACGACGAACAACCTTGAAAAATACTGCCCAAACGCAAAAGTCATGCATATTGATATCGATCCATCATCGATCTCGAAAAACGTGAAGGTGGATTTACCTATCGTCGGCTCTGCGGAAAAAGTGCTTACAACCATGCTTGGCCTGCTGGCAGAGCAAGAAGGTGGGAACGATGAAGATGCCATCACCGCATGGTGGGATGACATTCAGGTGTGGCGTGACCGCAATTGTTTGGCTTATGAGAAGTCACCAGAGCGAATTAAGCCACAGCAAGTGATTGAAACCTTGCACAAGCTGACCAATGGTGATGCGTATGTTGCTTCTGATGTGGGTCAGCACCAGATGTTTGCAGCACTTTACTACCCATTTAACAAACCACGCCGTTGGATCAACTCGGGTGGATTGGGCACTATGGGATTTGGCCTTCCGGCTGGTATGGGTGTTAAGTTTGCCATGCCACAAGAAGAAGTCGTGGTTGTTACGGGCGATGGCAGTATTCAAATGAATATCCAAGAGCTTTCGACAGCCATGCAATACGACATTCCAGTGAAGATCATCAACCTGAACAACCGATTCCTAGGCATGGTAAAACAGTGGCAAGACATTATTTATCAAGGTCGTCACTCTAATTCTTACATGAGTTCTGTTCCTGATTTTGCAGCGATTGCAGAAGCTTATGGTCACGTCGGTATTCGTATCGAAACGCCTGATCAGCTCGAAGAAGGGCTACAAAAAGCGTTGGATATGAAAGATCGTCTGGTGTTTGTGGACATCAACGTAGACGAAACCGAACACGTATACCCGATGCAAATCAAAGGTGAGGGTATGGATAAAATGTGGCTAAGCAAAACGGAGAGAACTTAATATGAGACACATTATTTCACTGCTATTGGAAAACCAACCGGGTGCGTTGTCTCGTGTTGTTGGTTTGTTTTCTCAACGTGGTTATAACATTGAATCTTTGACGGTATCACCGACAGATGATGAAACGCTGTCGCGAATGAACATTACCACGACGTCTGATGAGATGCAGTTGGAGCAAATTCAGAAGCAGTTACACAAATTGATCGATGTGCTGAAAGTACAAGAAGTCACCGAGTATGAGCACATCGAACGTGAACTGATGATGGTGAAAGTGAAAGCCAGCGGTTTTGCGCGAGCAGAAGTGAAACGGACGGCAGACATCTTCCGTGGCCAGATCGTGGATGTCACTGCTGCTCAATACACGGTACAACTTGCGGGCACGAGTGAAAAGTTGGATGCCTTCATTCAAGCGATATCTGAAGTAACTGAAGTCGTCGAAGTTGCTCGTAGTGGGGTAGTGGGCATTGCCCGAGGTGAGCGCGCACTCAAACCTTAGCCATCTTATTGCATATAGAAAAGCCACTTAATCTAAGTGGCTTTTTGTTTAGAAAATAACAATTAATGATATAATTGTCGTTTTAGTAAGCATTATAGGCAGTAGACGCGTGAAAATACCTAAGCGAGTCGGCACATTGTTGGCGACAGCACTATTTTTTAGTGCGCTCACTGCAGTTTACTATTATCAGAAATATCTGACGTTACTAGAGAGTAACGTTGAGAATACCGCTCAAGAAGCATTACACCAACTGGCTTATACTGGTCGCGAATACAACAATATTCAGGATCAAATTGAGACGATCAGCGATCTTCTCGGTCACAGCCAAAGTCTTTACGACTATCTACGTCAGCCGAACCGGGTCAACCTTTCTATCTTAGAAGATATGTGGATCTCGGTTGCGATCAACCAAAAGCTATATAAACAAATTCGTTTTCTTGATATTACCGGTCAGGAAAAAGCACGGATTAATTACGATTTCAAAACGGGTATCGCTGCACCCGCCCTCAAATTACATGACAAGTCAGAGCGGGATTATTTTCATTACGCGCAAGGTTTAGGTAATGATGAAATTGCGTCGTGGGGGATTGAGCTGGAGCGGGAAAATGGTGAGCTTGTTTACCCTTATAGCCCTTCACTGCGTATTCTGATGCCGATTTCTCTCAATGGGAAACGCGAAGGGTATCTTGTTCTTAATGTTGATATTGAGTATTTATCTTCTCGACTCAACTACTCACCGGTGCGGGATTTTCATATTGAGTTAATTAAAAGTGATGGCTTTTATATCGCGAGTCCTAAGTCATCACGCTTGTACGGCAACATTATTCCAGCTCGTTCTCAATTTAATTTTGGCCGGATGTACCCCAACATTTGGCGCACGATGATCTCAGAAGTTTCGGGCTATGAGTACAACGGCTCGAATTTGATAGCGTATAGCACGATCCAATTTGTTTCTAGTGAACCACTTCATCTAGTGATTGATCTCACGAATGATCAGTTACTATCTCGATCTCAGCGAGATATCGATGACTTAATCCAAGAAGCGTTTTTTGTATTAAGTTTGGTGTTTGGTTTTACTTTACCAACGACCGCGTTGGCCCTGCACTATCGACGTCATAGTATGGAATCGAAGTTAGCTCGGGCTGCACTTGATGGCATGACTGCGGTGATGATCTCAGATGCGTCGCATCGAATCATTATGGTGAACCAAGAGTTTGAAAACATGATGGGCTATTCCACCAAGCATACTCAAGGCTGGAATGCGCATAATCTAATTTTCTTACCGGAAGATCTCGAGTCGACCCTCAATATTTGGAATAAGCTTGCGAACGAGCACGTTTGGGAAGGTGAGGTTCGTTGTCGAACCAAGTTTAATCACGTATTTACCGCCATTATGCGCATTCAGGCAAACTTAACCAAGTCAGGTAAAGTAAGCTATTACATCACGTCGCTGGTGGATATTTCCGAGCAAAAAGAGCTGGAAGAAAAGCTACGCAACCTCAGTGAAAAAGATGGTTTGACGGGCTTGTGGAACCGTCGAAAATTTGAAGAGCAATTAGCGCAATATGCCGGGATTATTGAGCGTTATCCTGACAGTCCCCCTGCATGTTTGGCGTTGTTTGATATTGACCACTTTAAGCGTATTAACGATGAACTTGGGCACGATGAAGGGGATAAAGTGATTTGCAGTGTCGCTGAGACTCTTCTTAAAGAGGTGCGCAGTACTGACTTTGTGTCTCGCGTCGGTGGTGAGGAGTTTGCGGTGATCATGCCGCATACCACACTCGAAGAAGCAGAAGTTGTATTGAACCGGTTACGTGTGGCGGTTCAACTGCGCAGTGATAGAGCGATTACCGTTAGCGCCGGGTATAGTGATTTAACTTCTGATCGCACGCGCACTTATAAATGTGCTGATATTGCCTTGTATGAATCCAAAAGTGCAGGGCGTAACTGCGTATCGCTATGCCATAGTTTCGATGATATTGCTTAGCTCTTTTTCAAAAACAAAAAATCGGGGATAGACCCCGATTTTTATGCTTATTTTAGCCTCTGCGTTATTCGCTAGCCAGTATGCGATATTGGTTGTCGATGGCCCCTTCGATACACTGCATTGACTGTTTCAAATAACGCTCTAGATAACCTAAAGCATCCTGGCTCTTTTTATCTAACGACGTCTTCATCAGCATTTCTTGCTCATCGATATTACAGTGCCCTGGGTTTCCAGTACCTAACATTTGCATAGCAAAATATTGGTAACGCTTAATTTGTGTGAGTAGATCACGGAAAAAACCGAACATATTGGCAGAGCCAGCGCCTTCAAACAGCGCAGTAAGAAACTGATTATGGCGTTCTTCCCATTCCTTCCAGCAAAAGCTTTCGCCAGATTTAGAGCGGGATAACTTGTGATAAGCGGTTAGGACGTCCAGTTCCCAATTTTCATCGCCAATCACAATTGCTTTATTTAGTAGGCATGCAGAGACCATTTGTAGGCTCTCGTACAAGTCATTCAACTCATCTTTACATACAGGTGCAACCCAGCAGCCTTTTTGCGGCTCGAGTTTGACGTATTTGCTCCACGATAACTGCACCAAAGCTTCGCGAATGGGTGACGCTCCTACGTTGTACTTCTCTTTGAGTTCCGCAACCACGAGTTTTTGACCCGGTTTAAGCACGCCATCGAGAATATCCTGACGGATCATTTTTGATACTTTGTCGGTAAGAGTGGGACTGGACACATACACCTCATAGAAATTTTAATCGTGACGACAAAATTAAACAGTACGCAATTCTGCGCATGGTGAATGATACAGTTAGGCTATTATTAGAGCAAGAAAGCCATATAAAAAAAGAGGGCATAAGCCCTCTTTATCAATCAACTGAAGTATGAAAAGTTCAGTCTTATAGTACGTGTACAGAAGCTGTGTTCGTAGTACCTGAAGCGACTAGAGCACCAGAAACCATCACTACGATGTCGCCTTTGTTACCTAGACCAGATTCTAGAGCAAGCTCTTTACCTGCTACGTAGAATGCGTCAGTGCTTTCGATAGAATCAACAACAACTGGCGTCACACCTTTAGTTAGAACAAGTTGTGCTGCTGTTTTCTTGTTTGTTGTTAGTGCTAGGATGTTTGCAGTTGGGAAGTATTTACGTACTGAACGTGCAGATTTACCACCTTCAGTTGCAACAACGATAAGTGGAGCAGCCAGTTTCTCAGCTGTGTCTACTGCGCCTTTACATACTGCTTCAGTGATACGTAGACGTGGGCTGTCTAGACGAGAACCTAGCTCAGCTTTTAGCGCTGAATCAGTACGGTTCGCGATTTGAGCCATGATAGTTACCGCTTCAACTGGGTACTTACCTTTCGCTGTTTCACCAGAAAGCATTACTGCGTCAGTACCGTCCATTACTGCGTTAGCAACGTCGCCTGCTTCCGCACGAGTAGGACGTGGGTTGTTGATCATAGAATCAAGCATTTGAGTTGCAGTGATAACCATCTTACGTGCACGGTTACACTTCTCGATCATCATTTTCTGAGCGAAGATTACTTCTTCAGCTGGGATTTCAACACCTAGGTCACCACGAGCAACCATGATGCCGTCAGAAAGCTCTAGGATCTCGTCGAAGTTATCAACACCTTCTTGGTTTTCGATCTTAGAGATGATGTGGATGTTCTCGCCGCCGTTTGCCGCTAGAACTTCACGGATTTCTTGAACGTCAGAAGCTTTACGGATGAAAGAAGCAGCTACGAAGTCAACGCCTTGCTCACAACCGAATTTAAGGTCGTTCTTATCTTTTTCAGATAGAGCAGGTAGGTTTACAGAAACGCCAGGAAGGTTAACACCTTTGTTCTCGCCTAGTGCACCATTGTTAAGTACTTTACATTTAACTTCTGTTTCAGTCTTAGAGATAACTTCCATCTCGATTAGACCGTCGTCGACTAGGATAGTGTTACCTACGTTTAGGTCTGCTGCGAAACCTGCGTAAGTTACTGCAACTTTATCTTTGTTACCTACAACTGAAGTGTCAGTTGTGAAAGTGAATTCTTGACCAGCTACTAGATCAACGTCGTTACCGCCTTCTAGCTTAATAGTGCGGATTTCTGGACCTTTAGTATCTAGAAGAATTGCTAGTGGTTTGCCAGTAGCTTCCATTACTTTACGGAAGTTCGCGATACGAGTGCCGTGTTCTTCGTAGTCACCGTGAGAGAAGTTAAGACGCATTACGTTCATGCCTGCGTTCACTAGCTCAGTTAGCTTCTCTACAGATTCAGTTTTAGGGCCAATCGTACATACGATTTTGGTCTTTTTCATGGAAGATACTCTCCGGTAAGTATAGTTACAATTTGAAAGTCGGTTGTTTACTCTGAAGTTAGGGCGTTATTGATGACATTTAGTGCCTGTCACCCACCGATTTTTCGCCTCATTATCAGTACTTCAGATTCTGAAAGTCTTTCACCAAGTTTAGTCATTTTATGACTAAAAGATCGGCGATTTTGGTTACCTTTTTGTGACTAATCCCACTTTATATGCAGAAAGTTGCAAAAAAATAGCCTTCAATTCTGTAATTTTTTTTCTTTTCGGTGGCGAATTCTACCACTGAATGAATCCAATATCACTGTTTAAGAATTGTCTTAGGACAAGGTTTTATCGAGAAATATTAATTTTTTGGATCGAAATAAATGGACTTGAAAGTTTCGGTTTGACTATAATAAGTTTCACATCGAAACTTAAATTCAAAACGTAAATGTCGAAACGAAACACTCAACTAAGAAGACACGCCATTTCTAACTTGGTTTCTGAGCTAGGAGAAGTCAGCGTTGACGAACTCGCTCAGAAATTCGAAACCTCAGAGGTCACGATTAGAAAGGATTTAGCTTCTTTAGAGAAAAATGGCCAACTTCTACGCCGCTACGGCGGTGCGATTGCTATCCCAACAGAAGTCATTCACGAAGAATTGAGCGCTAATGTTTCGACTCGAAAGCTAAACTTGGCAAAAGCAGCGGCATCACTGATTCGAGACCATAATCGCATCGTGATCGACAGTGGCAGTACGACGGCTGCGTTGATTCAACAGTTGAATGACAAACGTGGCTTAGTTGTCATGACCAACTCATTGCATGTTGCTAACGCCCTTAATGAATTAGAGAGCGAACCAACACTGCTGATGACTGGCGGGACTTGGGATACGCACTCAGAATCTTTTCAAGGCAAAGTAGCCGAATCTGTGTTACGAGCTTACGACTTTGACCAGCTATTTATCGGTGCGGATGGCATCGATCTCGAACGCGGCACCACAACATTTAATGAATTGGTTGGTTTGAGTAAGGTAATGGCGGAAGTGTCGCGCGAAGTGATCGTCATGATCGAATCGGAAAAAATCGGTCGTAAGATCCCGAATTTAGAGCTCGCTTGGCATCAAATTGATGTGCTAGTGACGGATGCTGATATTCAGCAAGAACACAAAATACAGATTGAACAACATGGCGTGAAAGTCATTTGCGCCTAATCTAATAATGTAACCAGTTTCATATTTCACTTCCCTCTGAATACAGGCCTTTGCTTGCTGCCTCTATCTGAAACATGGCTAGGGAAGAACAAAACTACAAACGGAGATAAACACATGTGTGGAATCGTAGGTGCAGTAGCACAACGAGATGTTGCAGAAATTTTGGTTGAAGGTCTACGCCGCTTAGAGTACCGCGGTTACGACTCAGCTGGCGTTGCTGTTGTTGATGGCGAGTCAAACCTAACGCGCGTTCGTCGCTTGGGTAAAGTGCAAGAATTGGCTGATGCAGTAGAAGAAGCAAAAGTGATCGGCGGAACGGGTATTGCACACACTCGCTGGGCGACGCACGGTGAACCATCTGAAGTTAATGCACACCCACATATGTCTGGCGATATTGCTGTTGTACATAACGGTATTATCGAAAACCACGAAGAGCTTCGTGAATTGCTTCAATCTCGTGGTTACGTGTTTGAATCTCAAACGGATACAGAAGTTATCGCACACATGGTTGAGTGGGAACTTCGCACTTCAGAAACGCTACTAGAAGCAGTACAAAAAACAGCAAAACAACTTGAAGGCGCATACGGCACGGTAGCGTTGGATCGCAAAGATCCTTCACGCATCGTAGTAGCGCGTTCAGGCAGCCCGATCGTAATTGGTTTTGGTGTGGGTGAAAACTTCCTGGCTTCTGACCAACTTGCGCTACTGAATGTAACGCGCCGTTTCATGTACCTAGAAGAAGGTGATGTGGCAGAAATCACTCGCCGTGAAGTTACTGTCTTTGACGCAACGGGCGAGCTGGTTGAGCGTGAAATCGTAGAATCTAACGCAGAACATGATGCTGGCGATAAAGGCCAATACCGCCACTTCATGCAAAAAGAAATCTATGAGCAACCTAAAGCGTTGATCAACACAATGGAAGGCCGTATCACGGCAGACTCCGTTGTAACTGATGCGATCGGTGTTCATGCGGCAGACATTCTAAGTAAAGTAGAGCACGTACAAATCGTTGCGTGTGGTACGTCTTACAACGCAGGTATGACAGCGCGTTACTGGTTTGAAGACATTGCTGGCGTGAGCTGTGATGTAGAAATTGCGTCTGAATTCCGTTACCGCAAGTTTGTGACTCGTCCAAACAGCCTATTGATCACGTTGTCTCAGTCTGGTGAAACCGCCGATACGCTAGCAGCACTTCGTCTTGCGAAAGAGAAAGGTTACATGGCGGCGATGACCATTTGTAACGTAGCAGGTTCTTCTTTGGTTCGTGAATCTGATTTTGCTTTCATGACTCGCGCTGGTGTCGAAATCGGTGTCGCTTCAACCAAAGCGTTCACGACTCAGCTTTCTGCACTATTGATGCTGGTTACGGCGTTAGGTAAAGAGCAAGGTCGCGTCAGCAAAGAGAAAGAAAAAGAGATTGTTGAAGCGCTACACGCACTTCCTAAGCAAATCAACGCGGCACTTTCTTTCGAGAAAGACATTGAAGCACTAGCGACGGATTTCGCAGACAAGCACCACACACTGTTCCTAGGTCGTGGTGAATTCTATCCAATCGCGATGGAAGCGTCTCTAAAATTGAAAGAGATCTCTTACATCCACGCAGAAGCTTACGCGGCGGGTGAACTGAAACATGGTCCTCTAGCGCTGATTGATGCTGACATGCCTGTTGTTGTGGTTGCACCAAGTAACGACCTACTTGAAAAGCTAAAATCAAACGTTGAAGAAGTACGTGCACGTGGCGGCCTTCTATACGTATTCGCAGATGCAGACGCAGGCTTCGAAGGCGATGAGACAATGAAGATCATCACGATGCCTCACGTTAGTGAAATCACGGCGGCGATCTACTACACCATCCCAATGCAGTTGCTGTCTTACTACGTAGCACTGATCAAAGGTACGGACGTAGACCAACCACGTAACCTAGCGAAAGCGGTAACGGTTGAGTAATTACGCTTAACAGCAAAAATCCCAAGCGGCACATGCGAGAGTATGTGCCGTTTTTTTTGTCTTATTCTAAGCGTAATGGAACGCTCAAGGGCCTTCGCCAGTAGGTTACTTTCATGACAAAAATGTCATTTTGTTGAAAGGGTGGTGTCAGAGGCGGTGTTCAATAATGACCTCATTGAAAACAAGCACTCAAAGGTTAACAACATGAACGCAATCAAAACTGCTCTTTTTGTAACGGTAATGGCAATGACTAGCGCATCTGCATTCGCTCAACCACTTTTCACTGGTGGCAACTACGTGAGCCGCGAAGAGATGAAAACCATCTCAGTTACGCCGACAGCAACGTCAGATGAGGCTTATCAACAGGCACTGTCTGAACTCAATTCACTTAAAACCATGTCGGCTCGTGAACTGAATAAAGAGCTCAATATCCTGACGTTTAATGTGAAGTCTCGCAGTACGCATTTAAAAGATGGTGGCTTCGTGACCGTGCAAGAACGCATGAATGAAGATGGTCAGTTGGAATATTTGGGCAAAGTGAATGTCAAAGTGCATTATGCCGAACGCGATAACAATCGATAATGGTTTGCCAATCGGGAAGAGTATGGTGTGGTTCACATCATACTCTTTTTCGATCTTTATACTGGGATTTCATCCTCCCGCTAACACACTAGGTAAGTGAACTTGAAAATATTGATCGTCGAAGATGAGCACAAAGCCGGAGAATATCTGCAAAAAGGTTTGATTGAATCTGGGTATGTGGTGGATTTGGTGCATGATGGGGTCGATGGGCTTTATCACGCTACCAGTGAAGAATATGACTTAATCCTCCTCGACATTATGTTGCCTAAACTCGATGGTTGGCAGGTGCTTAATACATTGCGCAGTAGCGGGATTCACACCCCAGTGATCATGCTGACAGCGAAGGAGCAAGTGGAAGATCGCGTGCGCGGTTTTGAGCTGGGTGCCAATGACTATGTCGTAAAACCTTACGCGTTTGCGGAGCTACTGGCGCGTGTTCAAAACGTATTTCGTCATCATATTGCCGCGCAAGTGGTCGCATCGCCGCAAACATTACGTGTGGCAGATTTAGAACTTGATATGATCAAACGCGTTGCCACGCGCGCGGGGCAGTCGATGTCGCTTACCGCCAAAGAATATGCCCTGCTTGAGTTGTTGATGCGCAAAACTGGCCAAGTGCTTTCACGTACCACCATTGCGTCGTTAGTGTGGGATATGAACTTTGACAGCGATACCAATGTGATTGATGTGGCGGTCAAACGTCTGCGTAGCAAAGTGGACAAACCGTTCGATAAACCACTGATTCACACTGTCAGAGGGATGGGCTACAAACTCGAAGAGAGTCGTGATGCCTAAGTTCTCGCTCCCTTTTTCCATGAAAAATAAACTCGTGCTGATGTTTGTTAGCATGACGTTCGTGACCTATTTTTCTTTGGCTTTCATCCTACAGTACGCCATTGAGCGCCACTTTTATTCGCAAGATTTCAGCTATATTTCCAGTAAGTTCAATGCCATTGAGAAAGCGTTAAAACGCTCGCCAGAGGATGTGTTCAAGCAAGCGAATAACAGCACGCTCTACATGTGGGTGTTTGAAGGCAAGCAGAACGTGTATCAGAATTCGAGCCTGACGATTCCTCAGAACCGAGCCTACAGCATTAGCTCTCCTCAGGTCTTAAATCACGAGCGCGCCATCGAATGGAGTGAGGACTCGCTGAATATTCGCGCGTTTGCGTTTCAAGCTGGGGAGTATCAGGTGGTGCTCGGCATGAGTATCAATCACCATATTTTGTTTTTGGATAAGCTCGACTGGATTTTGTTTTGGGCGCTCGGTTTGGCGTTTGTGATCTCTTCTGCGTTGAGCGGTTGGATGGTAAAACGTGGGTTGAAGCCGATTGTGGGATTGAATCAGCACATTCAACAGATATCACCAGAGCAAATGGGCATTCGTCTCGACCCCGATTCGTTGCCAATAGAACTGCGCGAGTTAGCCAACAAACACAACGCGATGCTCGATAGGTTGCAAACTGGTTTTCGCCGCTTGAGGGAGTTTTCTTCTGATATAGCACATGAGTTAAAAACGCCACTCACCAACATTACCACGCAAAATCAGGTCATTTTAGGTGCGTGTCGAACGCCTGAAGAGTATCAGGATGCGATTGCCTCAACGTTGGAAGAACTCAACCGCATCACGAAAACTATCAACGATTTGCTCTACATTGCCAAGGCTGAAAACAAGCTCATTCATCGCCATGACGAAGTGTTTGCGGTGCAGGAGGAAATTGACCGCTTGGTCGCGTATTTTGAAATATTGGCCGAAGATGCCGAGGTGCGAATCGTGAGCTCAGGCGACGGTCAGCTCTATATGGACAAAAACATGTTTGAGCGTGCAGTGGGCAATTTGCTCTCCAACGCGATTCGTCATGCGTATGCTGATTCAACCATTGTGATTGACGTTCAAGAGGTTGATGAACAGGTTACGATATCGGTCAGCAACCAAGGCGACACCATTGCCGAGCAAAACTTACCGTACCTTTTCGACCGGTTTTATCGCGCAGATAAATCTCGCCAACATGTAGGTAGCGTAGGTGCAGGGCTAGGTTTGTCGATTACCCAATCTATCGTGCAAGCGTATGAAGGACAGATAAAAGTAACATCAGATAAAGACAAGACGCGGTTTGTTATGATGTTGCCATCGGCAGGTGTCAATGGAAGTGATAAGTCAGTTGAAGCATAAAAGGCAAACCTTGGCTTGCCTTTTGAGACTCAAACTCGTTTGAAGTTATTTGGGTTATTGGCCCAGTTGATGAGCGGTTAGAATAGCAGAGTAGACATTTTCTGCCGTCACTGGGAATGGCATATTGTGGATGGTTTCTCCCTCGGCCGTTGAGGCTTCGGCGACCTCGCGCAACTTATCGTGATTAAGCTCTTTAACGCCCATATCAAATAAGTTGGTTGGTAGACCTACCGATCGGCAGAAGGCGAGAACCGTATTAATCTCTTCCATCGCTGCGTTTTCTAGCACCAATTGAACAAGTGTGCCGAACGCGACTTTCTCACCATGATAGAGATGATGACACTCTTCAAGCTTAGTTAGGCCGTTATGAATAGCGTGAGCACCCGCTAGACCACTGCTTTCAAAACCGATACCGCTTAGGTATGTATTGGCTTCAATAATATTTTCTACCGCTTTGGTGCTCACACCATTTTCTACCGCAGCTTTTGCTTTTACACCATCTTCAAGCAAGGTTTCATAACAGAGCTTCGCAAGAGCTTGCGCTGAACGTGTCGCTAAACCACCAGCCATTGTTGCCTTACCAGAGGTCATGTTGGCTCTGGCTTCAAAGTAGGTGGAAAGCGCATCACCCATCCCCGATACCAGTAGGCGAACTGGGGCTTTTGCGATGACTGATGTATCCATGATGACCATGTCTGGGTTTTTAGGGATCATCAAATATTCTGCAAACTCACCTTCAGGTGTGTATATCACCGCAAGAGCTGATGTCGGCGCATCAGTCGAGGCAATCGTAGGAACCACCACGACAGGAATTTTGGTGTAAAACGCAACAGCCTTTGCTGTATCTAAGGTTTTACCGCCACCAATACCGACAATGACATCGTGTTTTTGAGTCGCACAAATGTCCGTGATGCGTTCAATCTCAACGCGCGAACATTCGCCACCAAAAATGTTCATAGTGAGTGGAAGCTTTTCGTCAGCAAAACTTTGTTTGACGTCATCACCAACCAGGTTAGTCACGAACTCATCGGCAATGACTAACGGACGTTCACCCAATGTTTTCACATAGTGAGCGATAGATGTAAGTACTTGTTCACCTTGGACGTATTTGCTTGGGCTGATAATAATTTTGTCCATAATTCAAACCTTTAACCTTTTTTATGTGTGTTTTGGACTGCAATGAAAATCCATTGTAGCGATAAGGTTTATATTAGGTTTGGTGAGGTAAGTGGTGAAGGATATCTCTGGTTTTGTTCCATGCTTTTATGACCTCTGTGTCAAACCGACTGTCAGAAGTAATAAGCATCACCATGCTTTATGGCGCCGATCACTATTCAAGCGAATTCGTCGTTTTTCGTTTCATATTGAAACGAAAATACCGAAGTCGTTGTTTCAATATGAAACGGATTGATTTTTGTTGAGCACGTTTTTTCTCTGTTTAAGATGAATTCATACCCTACATAAAAATATAAATGGAATGAGATAGAACGATGAAAAAGTTAATTAACCAAGTCGATGATGTTGTATTGCAGCAAATGGAGGGCCTGGCATTGTCCCGCCCTGAGCTAAAAGCTAATTACGAACCTCGTTACATGTGGCATGAGGAAACGCCGGGGCAAGTGGCATTGGTTTCTGGTGGTGGCTGTGGTCATGAACCTTTGCACGTAGGTTTTATTGGTAAAGGCATGCTGACAGGCGCCTGCCCTGGTGAGGTATTTACTTCACCTACGCCTGATCAAATGTACGAATGTGGTAACCAAGTGAATACTGGTGAGGGCGTGCTGTTTATCATTAAAAACTACACCGGCGACGTGTTGAACTTTGAAACGGCCGTGGAGCTCCTTCATACCGATGGCATTAAAGTTGGGTCGGTGTTGGTGGATGACGATGTTGCAGTCAAAGACAGCCTGTATACCGCTGGTCGCCGTGGCGTCGCTGGAACGGTATTGGTTGAGAAGTTCGTTGGGGCTGCCGCGAACAAAGGTTATTCGTTGGAGCAATGTGAAGCACTGGCTCGTCGCGTTAATAATCACTGTCGTTCATTTGGCGTGGCGCTTAATGCTTGTGTTGTGCCAGCGGCGGGTAAACCATCTTTTGTTCTGGAAGATGATGAAGTGGAGTTTGGTGTTGGTATCCATGGTGAACCAGGTATCAAGCGAGTGAAATACACCGACGTCGATACGTTAGTGGATGAAATGTTTGCTGAAGTTGCTGAAAACACACCTTATCAGCGCACTTTGCGTATTTGGAATCGTGACGAAGGTGAATGGGATGAAGTGGAATCCAGCATTGAGCCTTTTGCTGCTGAACACGACTACATTGTGATGGTGAATGGTATGGGCGGTACGCCAACTTCAGAGCTTTACGGAGTGTACCGCCGTCTTGCTCATAACTGTGAGCAAGCAGGGTTCCGTATCGTGCGTAATATGGTTGGTAACTTCTGTACATCACTCGATATGGAAGGCGTTTCAATTACGTTGCTGAAGGCAGATAAAGAGATGTTGGAGCTGTTTGATGCTCCTGTCGATACGGCCGCGATCAAGTGGTAACAGGGGGGAGCAAACATGCAAATTGAAAAACAACATATCGTTCACTGGTTAGAGCTATGTGCAAAAACGTATCAAGAGAATCAAGATTTTCTGACCGACCTTGATCGTGATATTGGTGACGCAGACCATGGTCTCAATATGAACCGAGGCTTTAAAAAAGTCGCGGAAAAACTGCCGCAATTTGCGGACCAAAATATCGGCAGCATTCTCAAGAATACGGGCATGACCTTGCTTTCTAGTGTCGGTGGGGCAAGTGGCCCGCTGTATGGCACGCTGTTTATTCGCACGGCTGCCGCTGTCGGAACTCGAGAGCAACTAACGTTTGAAGAGTTGGTTGATGCACTAAAAAGCGGTGTGGATGGCGTGGTGTCTCGTGGTAAAGCGGAACTGGGTGATAAAACCATGTGTGATGTTTGGTTACCCGTTTTAGTTAGCGTGAAGGCGTCGTTAGAAAATGGCATGAGCGCTGACCATTTATTGAATGAAATGGTTGAGCTAGCAGAAACGAACGCGGTTTCCACGATTGAAATGTTGGCGAAAAAAGGGCGAGCAAGCTATTTAGGTGAACGTAGTATTGGTCACCAAGACCCCGGCGCAACCTCTTCTTTGTTAATGATTAAAGCACTACAGCAGGCAATAGCAGGTAATTAAGATGGTGGGAATTGTAGTTGTATCTCATAGTCGTCGCCTTGCAGAAGGGGTGGCCGAACTTGCCACCCAAATGACGCAAGGCAAAGCCAAGCTTGCGATTGCGGCTGGGATTGATGATCCAGAGAACCCGATCGGAACCGATGCCATAGCCGTGATGGAAGCGATTGAGCAGGTACATGATCAACAAGGGGTTGTTGTGTTGATGGATCTTGGCAGCGCGTTGCTTAGCACGGAAATGGCTCTGGATCTGATTGATGATCATGTGAGGGAAAATGTCACCCTTATCTCGGCCCCTATTGTTGAAGGAACCATGGCGGCGTCGGTGGCTGCTGCCGCCGGACTACCTTTATCGACGGTAGTCGAAGAGGCACAGAATGCGTTAAGCGTAAAACGAGAGCACCTTGGTGATCAGCCACTAACATCCGCTGAGATAACGCCAGTATCAGAGAACTTTGAGCAAGAGCGGACATTTGATTGGGTAGTGCAAAATCCGCATGGATTACATGCTCGTCCCGCTGCGGCCATTGTTGGTGCACTCGCGCCTTTTGAGTGCCAATTATGGTTGAAAAAAGGCGAGCGCCGTGTGAACGCGAAAAGCTTAAACAGCATTGCGAAACTTGGCGTTCGTAGTCAAGAGACGATCACCTTATGCGCACACGGACCTCAATCTAGTGAAGCAATTAAGGCATTTGAAGCCTTAGCTCATGAGCACTTCGGAGAAAAAGAGGCGGTTGAGCAAGGCATTGTCGAACCTGAAGAAAGCTCGGATACTTTGCTCGATGACATGGCCCCAAGTCAGATTGAAGGTGCTGTTGTTGGTATTCGAGTCAATGACGGTATCGCTACTGCTCCAGTTGTCCTTTTTACTCATGAAATGCCAGCTGTGCCTGAACGTGATTTCCAAAGTGAACAAGATGAAATTGAACGGGTTAAGCGTGCGATAGGCGTGGTTGTTCAACATTTGCAGGAGCAAGCGAAGCAGCCGAAAGGGGAAATATTTTCTGCTCATAGCATGATGCTCAGTGACCTAGAGTTATGGGCATCGGTTGAGGCGCGAATTCAAACGGGCATGATAGCCGAGCAAGCTTGGATAGAATCACTGCAAACGTTGGCCGAAGAGTTTCGCCAGGCAGAAAGTCAGTACATGCGGGAGCGCGAAGCAGATGTGCATGATATCGCACGCCAAGTTATGGTCGAAATGACAGGCGTAACGCCTAATGCCATCGACATTCAGGAACCGAGTATTTTGTTGGCCCGCGACCTGATGCCTTCTGATGTGGCCGGGCTTGATAAATCGAAAGTGCTTGGTATCTGTTTGAGTGAGGGAGGGAAAACCTCTCACAGTGCGATTCTTGCTCGTGCGATGGGGATTCCTGCCATCGTTAAAGCTCAGGGCTGCCTTGATGCTGTGCGTGCTGGTCAAGTGGTGACTATTGATGGCTTTCGAGGGCATTTATGGTTCTCTCCTTCAGATGCCATACAACAGGAATTAGAAGCTCAGCAAATTGAGTGGCAAAACTCCCGACAAAGTGCACTAGCGAGTGCTCAGCAAGCCGCAGTCACCTGTGATGGTGTCCATATTCCAGTATTCGCCAATATTGGTGGACCGAAAGATATTGATGATGCACTAACATCAGGAGCTGAGGGGGTTGGTCTATTCCGGACTGAGTTTCTGTTTCAAAACAGTGATGAGTTGCCGACTGAGGAAGCGCAATACCAAGTGTATCGTGATATTGCCGCCGCACTTGGTGATAAGCCACTTACGATTCGTAGTCTAGACGTTGGCGGTGATAAGCCTTTAGCCGCTTACCCTATGCCAGCGGAAGATAATCCATTTTTAGGTTTGAGAGGGGTGCGGTTGTGCCTTCAACATGAGTCATTGTTTACCGCCCAACTTCGAGCCATTCTGAGAGCTTTTCACGAGCAACCGAATATTCAATTGATGATACCGATGGTGGCTCAGGTTGAAGAAGTGAGAAAAGTAAAAGCGCTGTTGGCACATCAAGCAACCCAACTCGGCTTGGATGCGACTCATTTGCCTGTTGGTATTATGATTGAGGTACCAGCCGCGGTATTAAATGCAGATGCGTTAGCCCAAGAAGTCGACTTTTTCTCTATTGGCACCAATGATTTGACTCAATATGTTATGGCCGCCGATCGAGGCAACGCCGCCGTTGCCGAATTGGTGAACTACTTTGAACCATCGGTACTAAAAGCCATTGAACTCACGTGTGCAGCAGGCGATCGCGCGGGCATACCGGTCAGTATGTGTGGTGAGATGGCAGGCGATCCAAATGCCACAGAAACATTGCTTCGTGTTGGGTTACGAAAATTCAGCGCCAGTGCGAGTTTGTTGCCGGGACTAAAAGCGCAGATTCGTCAGTTGTCTGTCGATGTTTAATCGATACCTTTATCGTTAGTACACGTATACCGGCGTGCTTACGCCGGTTTTACTTTTGTAGGAACGCCACTTCTTGGCTTAATACAGCTTCATTTGCTCCTGCAGCCCAAACTTATTAATTTTTCTCCATAAGGTCGTGCGGCCAATTTGCAATGCTTTCGCCATATCATGCATTTTGCCATCACACTGATTCCAAGCCTGAACAATCGCTCTTCTCTCGGCTTCTTCTAACGTGATTACTGGCGTATTTTCTGCGGTATGGCGAGAATTCAGTTTAATGTCTTCAGGAATATCGTTCAGCTTGATTAAGTTGGAACTGCGGTTCAGCAAAATTCGCTCAGTTCGGTTTCTTAGTTCAGAGTTGTTGCCTGACCAACGAAAATTCATCAACGCTTCCAGTGCGACTGGCTCTATCGAGATTGTGACATTGTGTCGGCGTTCATAATGGCTGATAAGCTGCTGGACGAGAAATTCAATGTCTTCTTTACGCTTTCGTAGTGGTGGAATATGCAGCTCGTTCGAGGAGATTTCATAATAAAGTTGCCGACCAAATGAGCGCTGAGTGACATACTCGCTGATCTCTGAAGCGGTGCTCGTAATAAGTTGAAAGTCTACGGGGATTAATCGCAAACTGTCGCTGCGGCTGACGAGCCCAGTTTTTAACAACTTAAGTAGCACGGCTTGTAAATCGGGCGACAGATATTCCACCTTTTCCAAAAAGAGCGTACCGCCATGGGCGAGTTCAAACTTAGAGGGCATGCCTTGTCCCTCGTCGTATCCCAGGGTTTCTTTGACCAGTTGCTCTGTATTGATGGAGCGGCAGTTGAGCGTAATGAACGGCCCTTCTTTGTAGGTGCTTTCGTTATGAATCGCCATGGCGAGAGTGGCTTTTCCTACACCTTCTTCACCCGTAATTAGAATCGGTGATTTGGACTTTATGGCCCGCTTTGCCACGGTAATGACGTGCTTCATTTTTCGTGAAATGACAGGCAAAGTGCTGAATGTATAGCGCGCACTGCCACCTATTTGTTGTTGAGCAAGTTCGCGAATTTTATCGATAGGGTGCAAGAACAATAAGTGTGTGCCGTCGTTGAGTGGACGCAAGGTAATGATTGCCTCAACAAACTCTCCACGAACTTCTACCGTTGTGAGTTTGCGGTTGATGTTTGCACCCGACTCAATACTATTGAGGACATTTGGCGGGAAGCGTAAAACAGAAAAGACTTCTTTATCCAAGACCTGACTGGCTTCAATGTTTAACAAGCGCTCTGATTGATGATTTACCATGGTGATACGGCTTTCTTCATCCCAGGCAAGAAGGCCGTCATCCATGCATTCTAGTGTTGCGTTGTGAGCACAAGTGAGGCGGTTAATGTTTTCTTGTTCCGACTGAATATGGATTTGCAAGCTGACTTCTTTCGCGCTCGACGCGATGATGACTAAGTTTTCTTTCTTATAGTTCTCTGCTTTTTTGAGAAGGCATGTTGTGCCGCGTAACTTGCCAAATTGGTCGAAAACAGGTGCTGCTACAGAGGCATAAGAATGTAAGTGGCGATTGAAATGTTCTGCTGCGAATACTTCACACGGGATATGAGTACTAATACAAAGATTGACCGCATTTGTGCCAATTTTTCCTTCAGATAGAAAACAGCCTTGTTTAATGCCGAGTACCTGCATCTCTTGTTGCATTGAGTCATGTCCCACAACGGAAAGAACGCAGCCGTTGCCATCAGTTACCATCAATAGCAGGTCTTCGTCTCCTAGCATGTCGTAAGTGTCTTCAAGTACTGTCGTGGCGCATTCGATGAGGTGCTCGTTGCGTTTCATCAGAGATGAGAAGGTAAAGCCAGAGGCAATATGTGGTTTTGACCAGGTATAAGGGCTGCATTGCTTTATGCAACGCTCCCACGACTCAAGTACGGGAGTGCGGGAAAATTCTGGAGATACCCAATGGTGTTTCTGGAAAAACGCCCATTTGGTTTTAGTGTCTTCGATTGAAAGCATGCCATACCGTTTCAATACCAGCGATAGATTGGTCCGATATTACAGAGACATACGAATATGGACTGTGATGGCTTTCACGCACGTTATACAGAAAGGATACGTAAAGAAAAGAGGCTAGTTGAGAAGGCATTCCTTGCCGGAGGTTGGGTTAAAAAGGGCTGTCCTTGCCCAGTTCATTGCAAATTTCGACAATCGCGAGTGACAGGCCGGACTTAATGATTTGTTGTTGGCGCTGAAGCTGGAGTTGGTAAAACTCAAGATCGATGTCGTCATCGGGTTCGCTGACTTCCAATTGCACCATGCCCATTTTCTTCACCAGATGCAGCTTTTTGATTGGCTCTAGAATATTTGGATCAGTGAACTCGTAGTCGGATGCATCGCTATTGAGTCGGTTTTTAAGCTTAATGATGTCTTCGATATCATGATAAATATCGTCTGGGAGTACGCCTAAGCCAAATAGGAGTTTCAAACGAACGGAGAGATCGCCCAGCGGTCCGGAGTCTTGCAGTAGGGGACCAACAACCGATTGCACGGCGAAGTTATCTTTACGAAAGATCCTTTGTATTAGCCCGTCGATGGAATCGTTGAACACATCGACTGCTGCAATAAAAAAGCCTCGTACCGATGGCGCGCTGTTTAATCGTTCAATGATCTCGGTTTCGTTGATGTTATCTGCCATATACTGAGTAACTGTTTAAAATTATATTTATGGGGAGCAGAGCTCCCCTTGATTCGATTAAAGCTGGTGGTAAATCACTTCGATTTGAGCCACTTCAACACTGTCTTCAGCCAGGCCAGTGTACGTTGCTAGCGTTTTCTTTACGCCCACGGCTTTTAATGAGGTTTGTAATTCCACCGCTTGTGGGTCGGTGTCGTTAGTGTACTTCAAGGCAGCGGCAATGCCTTTCAAAAGTGTTTTATTTTCAGTGCCATACTCGATTGTACCGAGTAATGGCTTCACTAATCTATCATTTGCACCCAATTTACGAATTGGTTGTCGTCCAACGCGATCCACTTCATCCACTAAATATGGGTTGGCAAAGCGTCCTAGGATCTTTTCGATGTAAGCGTTGTGCATGTCGCGATCAAAACCGTAGCGCTTGATCAGTACTTCTCCGCTTTCGTGCATTGCTTGTTTTACTTCAGCATGAATGCTTGGGTCTTCAATTGCTTCACGAATGGTACGGTGCCCTTTCAAACAACCTAAATAAGCGGTAATGCAGTGACCTGTGTTTAGGGTGAACAGCTTACGTTCGACAAAGGCCATTAGGTTGTTGGTCTTTTCCATGCCTGAGATGTCAGGGATTTCGCCCTTGAATTGCTGTTCATCCACAATCCATTCACTAAAGCTTTCTACCGTGACTTCTAGTGGGTCATCGTTGGCGGCTTCTGCTGGTGGCACGATGCGATCGACTGCTGAATCAACAAAGCCAACCAACTCGTCTGCCTTTGTGTGCAGCGATTCATCCAGATGTTTGTATACTTCGCCTTTTAGGTGTGTGGTACCACGCACCATATTTTCACAGGCGATGATGTTAAGTGGCGCGTCATTACCAGCTTCAAAACGTTTGGCGATACCTTTCGCGATGGTTTTCGCGATGATATCTAATACGTTTGGACCGACCGCTGTGGTAACCAAATCGGTTTTGACGATGCGATCAATCACGTCATCACTGGCTGAGTTTACCGCTGTGACGTGGGTAACAGTGTCGATTTGGCACTCGGTGCCCACGACTTTCACTTTGTATTCTTGTTTGTGGCTGAGCTGGTCTACCAACGGCGCATCAACGTCAGCGAAAGTGACCTCGACTTCTGCGTCTGCTAAGAGTTTACCGATGAAACCACGACCGATGTTACCTGCACCAAAATGAACTGCGTTTTTCATAATTCTTACCTACCAATATCTGAAAATGTTGACTTACGAAACTAGGGTGAGGCCAACCGCATAGGGGGTGACAGCTGACCTCGTTTGCCTCAGGAGCAAATTAAAGGAGTGATTAAGCCGCTTGCTGGCCGCCAAGGATGTTTAGAATTTCTTCTACATCGTTGGTGCTGGTTAGCTTCTCAATTGCTTCCGGCTCATCGAGCGCGTTCGTTATGGTGGTGATCACCTGGATGTGCTCATCGTTCTTAGCGGCAATGCCGATAACCAGTTTCGCGACATCGTCGTCATCTTCAGTAAATTGGATACCCGATGGGTATTGGCAGATTACAATGCCGGTTTTCTTCACGCGATCTTTCGCTTCTACCGTACCGTGAGGTACTGCGATAGATTCGCCTAGGTAAGTTGGAACCAACGCTTCACGCTCAAACATTGCGTCTACGTATTCTGGTTCTGCGTAGCCAAGTTCAACCAATTTGTTGCCTGCAAAGCGAATGGCTTCTTCTTTGTTGGCTGCTTTCAAACCTAGGTGAATGTTCTCACGCTGGATTTGGAATACCGATGGCTGCTGTGGCTCAAAGCAGTCGTCGTTCGCCGCCATGACTGACACTTTCACCATTTGGTCGTCATTGGCTGCGGATTGGTTTTGTGCTGCTAGTAGTTTGGTGACTAGCTGGTTGTACATTTCGCTGTCTAGGAAGTTCGTCAATGAAATGTGGTGTGCATTTGGAGCATGCTTACGTGCACGATCCGTTAAGTCTTTATGAGTAATCACGATATCTGCACTCTCTGGTAAGCTGTTAATAGCAAGGTTGGTTACGTGGATGTTCAGACCTGCGTCTTGAACCTTTTTACGTAGCATGCTCGCGCCCATTGCACTCGAGCCCATGCCCGCATCACAAGCGACAATGATGCTTTGTACTGTCGCTAGGTCTACGTCACCTTTGCTTTGGCTATTTACCACCGCATCGTTTTTAGATGCAGATTTCATGTCTTTCATTTGTGATGTTGCTTTTTCTAGTGCTGCTTCATCACCGTCTTCCTCTGTTGACGTTTGTGTCTTCATTAGCAGTGCTGCTACGGCGAATGACACACCTGTTGCGGCTGCGATAGACGCTAGAACACCAACGATTGAACCTTTCTGAGTCATCAACAAGATTGCGAAGATTGAGCCTGGTGATGCTGGAGAAACGATACCTGCGTTAAACATAGTTAGAACGAATACGCCCGTCATACCACCTGCGATAGCCGCAAGGATTAGGCGAGGGTTCATTAGGATGTAAGGGAAGTAAATCTCGTGGATACCGCCGAAGAAGTGGATGATGGATGCACCACCTGCCGTTTGACGAGCCGTACCTTTACCAAACACCATGTAAGCCAGCAGAATACCTAGACCAGGACCTGGGTTCGCTTCGATCAAGAAGAAGATCGATTGACCAGTTTCAGACGCTTGCTGAATACCCAGTGGAGAGAAGATGCCGTGGTTGATCGCGTTGTTTAGGAACAGGATCTTCGCTGGCTCAACAAAAATAGAAGTCAGTGGCAGAAGGTGCGCTGAAACAAGGAAGTTTACGCCTGCTGCCAATGCGCCTGAAAGCACTTTGACAAATGGACCGATAAGGAAGAAAGCCAAAATGGCGCACAGCATACCAATGATGCCCGCAGAGAAGTTGTTCACCAACATCTCGAAGCCGCTTTTTACTTTACCGTCGATGTAGTTATCGAATTTTTTGATTGCCCAGCCGCCCATTGGGCCGACCATCATTGCACCCATAAACATTGGGATGTCGGTACCGACAATCACACCCATGGTAGTGATTGCACCAACGACCGCGCCGCGATCGCCGCCCACTAATTTACCACCGGTGTAACCGATCAGTAGTGGCAGCAAGTAAGTGATCATAGGACCAACCATGGAAGCTAACGTCTCATTTGGTAGCCATCCGGTTGGGATAAATAGAGCAGTGATAAAGCCCCACGCGATAAACGCGCCGATGTTAGGCATTACCATGTTTGACAGAAAACGACCAAAATTTTGTATCTTGATCTTGGCATCTGGTGATATCATAACAATTCCCCGTTCGATGTTCTGATGAATATGTTGTCGTAAACGGTTCGCCAAAACCGCTTGTTTGATTGCTTAGTACCCAATCAATTTACCACACATTTTCCAATTGGAACTGACGACGGGTTTTTCGTGATCAACCCCCGCATTTCTTCGGATGAAAAGCATTTTTTAAGTGATGATGATCAATTAATTGATATGTAACTTAATAACAAAAAATGACTTTCAAATCTGTCAATAAAAATATTAGTGATCAATTCGATCTTCTGACAAATATAAAATCAAAATTCATTGTGATTAAGATCACCTTTAATTTCTTTTTCAATTCAAATTAAATGCTCGAGATGATCAATGTCACATTTTGTTTGACGTCAGGTTTGATTAAAAATGTGATCTATGACCATTTTGAGGTTTTGTGAAAGTTTATAACGTGAACGTTTGTGCGATGTTGGCGTTTTGTGGATTAAAGCTTGAGATGACTGCCCTTTTTGCGATGAGTTTAACTAAACACTTTGTTTTTAATGTCTTATGGGTAAATAACGCATCACGCTGCTCGCGTTGTGTTGTTTAGAGCGATTTTGAGCAGTGCGATACCTCCGACGACGGTTAATGGTTCAGAGCTAAATACTCGCGCGCGTTTCCACTGCCCATGTAACGTGCAAGCGTTTTCTCAGGCACATCGCGTAAATCCACCATAATCAATCCATCCAGTGCGTTGTTAAACGCCGGATCGACGTTAAAGCACACCAACTTACCATTCAAACTCAAATATTGGCGCAGTAATACCGGAACGCCTTTGCCTTCGTCAATTCGAGCGATCACGCGAGATAGCAACTGTAAATCTCCCAATGCGGTTAGCATGCTGGTATTCCACTTTAAGTTGGTTTCTGGCAGTGGGTTTGACGGAGTGACGTATTCGGCGCAGTCGTTGTCGTAGTGGTGTAGGGTCATCGATTGTGCCAGCAATTGACGCGCGGTATGGCTGTAATCGTTGCTGATGCTCACTGGGCCAAATAAGTGCGTGTATTCGGGATGTTGATGGACAAAAGTCGCTATGCCTTTCCAGAGTAAGAGTAGGGCACTCATGCTTTTTTGATATTGCTCGGCAATCACAGAACGACCCATTTCAATCGACTTACCCATTTGATCGAGAAAGCGTTGGTCATAGTTGAACAAGGTGCGCGAATACAATCCTTCTACGCCATATTTCGCCAATAATTGATCAACTAATCCAAGACGGTAAGCACCTACCATGCATTGGTTCTCACGATCCCACACAAATAGGTGCAGGTAATCATGATCGAAATGATCGATGTCTATCGCTTGTCCGGTCCCTTCGCCAACCTGTCGAAAATTGAGCTCACGTAGGCGACCGATTTCATGCAGTAGAGAAGGGATATTCTGCGACTCCGTGCAGTAAACATCGAACTCACCACTTGTTAGCAGCTTGGACTCTTTTGGTAAGCTGTGCAGCTCTTCAAGCAATTGGCCTATGGGTAACCCTGCTGCAATAGGTAAGAGATCATTGTCTGAGACCGTTTGCTGAGTGGCACTTACATCGCGGTTAAGCAGGTAGGTGTTAAGCCTCAGATAATTGACGATCTGATCATCGTTGAGGTTATTGAGTTCTTTAAACTTGATTGCTTGCCCAAAGGACAACTCAATGGTTTTTGCGCTCTTGTTGAGCAGCTCTCTTCCTAACATCAAGGTGCGTAAAAGAGGGTGGATTTTACCTGCCATGTAGAAGCGTTTTGAGTTCTGTCCACGAATGAAGACGGGAACAGTGGCGGCCTTGTTCTTACGAATTAACGCACTGACACTGCGGCTCCATTCTTTGTCTTCTAAACGCTGTTGTTTGGCATCCACCAACTGCGACACTTCACCCGCAGGGAAAACCAATAACAAGCCGCCATTCGCAAGGTGTTTGTTGGCTGCTCTGAGGGCCTTCATATTCGATTTGACGGCGTCTTTGCCTTCGAATACGTCGACACCAATAAAAAGTTGGTCGAGCTCTGGTACGGTTTTTAGGTACTGATTCGCTAAAATTTGGATATCGTCTCGTATCATCAATAGTAGCTCGGCGAGAATCACGCCTTCAACACAACCGAGAGGGTGATTCGCCACAATGACGGTTGCGCCTTGCTTTGGCACTGCGTCGAGCGAACCATGGGCAATGCGATAGTCGATCCCCAAAATATCCAGCGTAAATCGCAAGAAAGTTTTGGTATCCGCATTCACGGGGCGTTGGGCGTAGAATTTATCGAGCTGACTTAAACCCGTTGCCCATTCTGCAACGTTTTCACCAATGCCGAACGGCGTTTTACGAGGGAGACGAAAAGGGGTTGAACTATCCATATTTACCTCAGCGTACAAGTGGCTGATCGGATAGTAGAAATTACAGATGACAGTTCAGAGGCAAATCCATGAGCCTTTGGTGACAAACTGGTGAAGCTTTGTTGACCAAAGGCGAGGGGATAGGGACGTATTAGCGTTACGTTTTGTCGCCAGCAAACATCAGGATACTCAGAGAGTTGAGCGTTTCACCGAGACTTTCTAGTGAGCTCAAGACCTGTTTGGTCGGCTCATTATCTAGCAGAATGCGACCATCAAAGCTTTTCCCTTCGCATTGATCTTCATCGCACATACCCGCTTGGGGGGCTTGTGTTGAGTTGTCATCCATTACTAAGTCGTCAGTACTCAAACAAGCCGTTGAGACAAATAATCCGCTCAGAACTACCAGCCATTTTATTTTCAACATAATCTTAAAAACCATAATAAAACACTGTTCAATTGTAATTTATTCTATTCACCATTTCGAACGACATGACAAAAACTTGGCTTTAGGTCGCCATTTTCTGGCCATAGTTGAGCTATGTTATCGATACGACGAATTGTTACTTTTGGCGAAATTAGGAGGATGAATGGAGAAGATTTCCAATAGAGCGTCAATATGGCTCGGGCTGTGTCTGATAATTGGTTTAGGAGTATTGGGCTTTTTTATTCAGCAAACGGCAGTCAAATACAAAGCCTATGAGCGAGTGGTAACGGTGAAGGGATTGTCTGAACGAGAGTACTCTGCCGATACAGTGATCTGGCCAATTCAGTTCACCTTAGCGAGTAATGATATGGGGGCTATGTTTGATGACATCGATCAGCAAACGCGTTTGATTCTGGATTTCTTAAGTGCCAAAGGGCTCCCTGAAACGAGCGTTTCCCTTTCTTCTCCTGCTGTCATTGACCGAAAAGCACAGCAATACGGGAGTGAGCAAGATATCGAGTTTCGTTATTTAGCCTCGCGGACCGTTACGGTTTATAGTCAAAGTGTCGATGTGGTTCGAGCGGCAATTAATGAGATTGGTGAGCTAGGAAAACAAGGCGTACTGCTGAATCAGGACCCGTACGCGAACCGCATTGAGTACAGCTTTACTAAGCTGAATGATGTAAAGCCAGACATGATTGAAGAGGCGACCAAAAACGCCCGCGAAGTGGCGCAAAAGTTTGCCAAAGATTCACAGAGTTCATTGGGTAAGATCAAACGTGCCACGCAAGGGCAGTTCTCGATTTATGACCGAGACAGCAACACGCCTTACATTAAGAAAGTACGAGTGGTCTCAACCGTTCAGTATTACTTATCGGATTAAAATAATAGTCAAAAAGCCGCTCACACGATGAGCGGCTTTCGATAAGACGAGAGCTATAGGATAGGATTAATATCTTGCTCTGTATGCTCACCTTCGACCACATCAACAGGTGTGTAATGTTGATAAATCAGGAAGCCATCTTCTGATGTTTCATGGTTATCTGGTGTATCAACATACGCGGTACAGGTGTACCCAATACTGTAGGTGCCTGGGCCCATGTAACCAAACTCGTAGCTGTAGGTTGTATTACCTTCTTCGTCTTGCGATTCATTCACGTTAGCTACTGCAACTGGAGCTTGGAGTGGTTCCATCGCGCCCATATCGCCCATGGTTGAGCGATCCATCGAACCTGCGTAAAGATAGACTGAGTGAACGGCAGGAACGTCATTTATTGCATTTGATGCTGCACTGTCTGCTTCACACGCTTGATACTGAATTTCACTGACTTCACCACCGATATGACCTGATTCTGATGCGTTTACTAAGCTTACCGCATTAGAGTTCATGTTCATGTAATCTTTGCCTGTTGGATCTGCCAGGCCTTTACGCAAATCAAACTCGACAACATAGCTATTATGACCAGTATGAACTTTTACATACTGACCTTTTTGCGAAAACTTCAAGCGACCTTGATCGCTCGTATCTGGTTTAAAACCAAAACAACTGCCTCGGCTAGGCACAACTAAGCCTTTGATGTTGCCATCTGTCTTCTCTACGTATGACAGCGTTGTATCGTTTAATTGTTTGCCGTCTTTAGCGTACACACACATAGCATAATCACCAGGAGCGATGTCTTGCTCGCTAATGATCGTTTTAGCGTTACTTCCCTGATATTCCATTAGATCAACTTGGTGTAGTGTTCCATTGTCACTAACATCTAACAGAATATGTTCTCCAGTCTGTTCGCCAGTTTCTGGGTCAAATGGTACAAGGACAACATCTTTAAACGCTAAGACGACTTTGTTGGCATCGTCGACAGGCGCATCGGAAACGCTGAGAGAAAAAGTGGCTGCTTCTGTATCGGATGAAGAGTCGTCGCTACCGCAGCCCGTCAATAAAAGACCACCTGAGATAGCAAGTAAAGGATAAGTATATTTTTTCATTATGACCTCTGGTTTACACTGCTGATAAATGTAAAAGGCTAGTCTCAAAGTCGAGAAATGATGTCATTGTATTGTGATAGAGAGGTCAATCTTCAATGGTGCTATATACAAGTCCTTTTTTATAAAACTAAGTTCTTAACTGTGATGAGGGGAGTTTGATAATAGTCAAGCTGGCTTCTTTCTTATGAGCGTAAGTTAGTATGACTTATTGCTAGAAGGAATTAGTATCATGGCATACAAGCACTTTATTAGAGAACTACTGGGTTTAGCGATTGTTGTTTCTGTCGTCTTTGGTGTTTTAGGTGTGATGTTAGAGCTCTTTGCACTGACGGCACTCTGGGAGCATCAGCAAGCGATAGCCGATGTATTCTTCCATGAATCTCTCTACTTTGTCGTATTTTTAATCCCACCATACTTCCTTTGGAAGTTGATTAACCGCCCTGAATTGGTTTCTGCGGACCAAGCTTATTTAGCTATGAGATTAGAGGCTGAAAGTCGACAATAAGCCGATTGAGTGAGGAGTGAAAAGAAGAGGCTATGAGAAACATCAGCCTCTTTCCTATCTGATTCGTGGGCAAAGTATTCGTTGCTTTATTGATTAAAAAGCTGCTTCTATTGTGCCTTTGAACGTACGATCGAGATAATCACGAATTGCTTGAGATTGGTAAATAGAAACGAATTTTTTATACGCTTCATTATTTTTGTCTGCGTCACGAGTAGCGATGACCATGACGGCCAGCGGTGCGTCTTTTGCTTCAAGATAGATACTTTGTTTCTTCGGGTCTAAACCAGAAGACATTACGTAGTTCATTGTGATCGCAGCCGCGTCTACATCATCCAATGTTCGTGGTAACTGGGCGGCATCTACCTCGACAAATTCAAACGACTTTGCATTTTTTGTAATATCAGTTAGGGCGGCTTTGTGGCCAACACCTTGTTTAAGCTCAATTAAACCTGCATCGGCGAGTAGCAATAGACCACGACCACCATTAGTTGGATCGTTTGGAATTGCTATGCGTGCATTGTGTGGAAGCTCTTGTAATGAGCGATACTTGTTAGAATAAAGCCCCATGCGCATCAGAATGGATTGACCAATCGACACTAATTGGGCGTCATGACTATTATTGAAGTTGTCTAAAAATGGTTGGTGCTGATAGCTGTTAATGTCGATGCTACCATCACTAAGCGCGGCATTGGGTGTCACGTAATCAGAAAACTCGATGACTTCTACATTCAAGCCTTGCTTCGCTGCTTCCTTCGCTACTGCTTCAACTACTTGAGCATGAGGCCCTACGGTTGCTCCCACTTTAATGACAGAGTTATCTTTTTCTCCACAAGCACTTAAGCCAACTACTGCCGTGAGAACCAAAGCTAGTTTCTTTAGGTGACGAATACTTTTCATTGTAACTCCATTTTTGTTTTAGACGTCCATACGTTTACATGTCCACCCTATCAGAAGTCGAAAAAGGGTCAATGGTTTAAATAGCGAGCAGACATTTTGTTTCTACGACTATATAGAAAGATTGGTAATAAGCGAAAAGAAAGAGAGGGTAGAACCGAGGAAGGTAATAAGTTTGAAGTTGTTGATGAGATGAGCAACGAATTACTACACCCATACCCAAAGTCAGCAGACACAAAAAAGGCGTAGTAGGTACTAACCTGCTACGCCTTTCGAAATTTGGTGGCCCCTCGCAGACTTGAACTGCGGACCAATCGATTATGAGTCGTGATAATATTTGTTTTATCAAATTCCATGTTATCTCAAATTGTGTTTAAATTATTGATAAATAGTGAGTTGTTTGACTTGCCTTATCTTGTGATATCTCACAAACTGTCATTAAGAGACCTCCTAACTACACCCACAACTACACCCAATTTAACTTTGGGTGTAGTTGCGCAACAAAGGAACTGTTATGGCAATTACGCAAAAAGAAATTGTGGGTTTAAAGCCTAAAAGTAATGCGTATTACGTTTGGGATGATGACCGAACTAAAGGCGCTGGACGTCTTGGAGTGAAGGTGTTTGCTAGTGGAAATAAAGGGTTTGTCTTTCGCTACTACCGCGAGGGTAAACGTCTCTTTATTCAGTTAGGGCGATTTCCGGCGCTCAGTCTTGTTGATGCGCGGAAAGAGGCGCATAAACTGGGCTTAATGTTAAAGCAGGGATTCGATCCTAAATTTGAATTAGCCAACGCAGAGAAAAAGCGTGAAGTAGCTCGAAGAGAGGAGGAGAGCAAGGGAAGCTTAGAGTTGCTGTTTCAAAGTTATGTAAACCAAATGAAAAAAGAGGGGAAGCGGACTTATCAAAACGTTTATCGGTCACTGGAGAAAGAGGTTTATCCATTTATCTCCAAAGAAACAAAGGCTTGTGATGTGACGACGTCTAATATCGTTACGATATTAGCTCACATGATACAACGTGGTGCCGCTACACAAAGCAATCGAGTCAGAAGCTACCTTCATGCCGCATTTAATTATGGCCTTTCACATGACAATGATCCTGCGAATTACTTGAGAGACGCTAAGTTTGGTCTCCTCCTTAACCCAGTATCTTCTATACCAAAACAAAAAGATGCAGAGCGAGTAGGGGAGCGCTATCTAACGTTCACGGAATTACATCAGTTTATGCATGATATTGAATTTGATATAGAAGGAGTTCGAGCCTCAGAAATGATGCGATGCCTTATTCTTCTTTGTATTCATACTGGTGGACAAAGACCTTATGAGATTGCAGCATCAAAATGGACGGCAATCAATTGGGATGAACGAACGTTACTTATCACTCCTGACCTTTCGAAAAACAAGCGTAGCCATTTGGTCCCTTTGACTGAATCAGCGATGTCTATCTTAGAAAGGCTCAGAGAAAGCAACTCAGCTAGTCCATTTATCTTCCCTCATCATAAAGATGACAATGACCACGTTCGCTTAGATTCATTGAGTCAAACCATTGCTCGTTATCGAGATGATCACCCACACTTTGAGCATTTCATCCCCAGGGATTTGCGCCGTACGTGTAAAACCTTGATGGGAGAGCTGGGTGTAAGTAAAGCATTGAGAGATAGGCTACAGAACCATGCACTGAATGATGTGAGCTCAAAACATTACGATAGATACGAGTATCTAAGTGAGAAAAGGCATGCCCTTGAGCTATGGGAGACGAAGCTATTGAGAGTGGAAGACACGGGATCAAATGTAGTTAGTCTTTGGTGAAGGTGGATTGACGTTCGCAGTGCGAACGCTGCATTACTTTTTATTTATTGTTGATGCATCGAAAGTAGTAAGTGACACATTGCGATCTCATTCTTATTTGATTTGCCCGTGATATTTTCTAACTCGAAATTGCCCCATTTGTTTGCTAGCGATTATTGCTTAGGTGGTGGTCTTAGGCTAGTGAAGACGGCATAGAGTCAGAGTTACTGTGTAAGTAAAAAAAATGCCCACAAAAATATGGGCGTCTTTATTTAAATCATAACCGAAAGTTTAACACTGGTTCCACTAGGTTTTCTGTTTACTGGCTTTTCTTCATAGTCGGAAGATACTCGCCAAACAGGCAATTTTTCATTAAATTCAATAGCAATAAGAACGCTAATGGCTGTTAGAATTTTAGGTCCTAACGGGGCTATAAGAGGTGTCGCAAACGAAGAGGTCGCACTTACTAGGTCTCTCATATCAATGTATGTGTTATAAGGTTGATCTAATCTGTAATGGACAATTCTCGAACTAGGGATCTCATTTAAGAATGCCTGATTATTTTTAACAACTAAATCGTCAAATTTTTTGTCAACACCAATTGGGACTAAAGCAAAATTGAACTCTGGCTCAAGATAAGTTGCTAATCCAAGAGCTTTGCCGTCTTCATAACCTAAACCTAAGATTAACGCTGTTGGTTTATTTAGATCCCCTATAGTGCCAGATAGTTCAGGTATAATATCTCCCACTTTTTTTATTGGAGATAGCCCATCAGGTGCAGAAACGAACTTCGATATTTCATAAGATATAGTTAAGATAGAGCTTTTAGGCAGGCTTTTCACCAAAATATATAATAGTGCAGCAAGTCTTGATCTGGAAAAAACTGTGATATCTATTAATACATTGATAGGTTTATTTTTTTCACCAATCTTTTCTTTAAGCCATTCATTCAAATATGATTTAACATCCTTATCATTTCCTTCAAAGACATTGCTATGCCCTGACACATACTTATCTTTATTAGCTTTATAATGAAGAATCTCAGTATGTGTCAGGTAACCCAAAGCTAAGACTTCACCAAGTAAGTCTTTTTCTTGGTTATATTTACTTGACGCTCGTTCTTCGTAACCTAATCCTAATATTGATAAGTCATACGGTCCATTAAAGCTATCACTTAGTATTTTCATTCAAGCTCCAAAGAGTATTGTTGATAGTTAGTAAAACCTAGTAAGTCAACGATTTTCAATCTAGTCGATTTAAGCTTAGTTTGTTCTATTAGATCTACGATATCTATCTCACTTTGCTTAGTCATTAACAGGTCATAATGATGTGAGAAGATATAAGATAATCTGCAGCGTTTACTAGAGTTTAAATCATTTAACGAACCTATCTCAGTATCGATTGGTATAAGTGCGCCAGCATTAAGTGCATATCCTATTATTTCATTGAGTTCATCACTTATTTTGTTTTTGATTGCTATTGAACCTTTAGGTTGGGTTTTAAACTGTGGTCCATGAATTTCGTCTCTAAAAAATAGTGCGATCTCTGATATTAAATCATATATATTGTTAAATTTATCGTCTCCGGAATCTACTGCAATTGTGCCTAGTAACGAACGGTAGTCATGAAAGTATTCTTGTAAGCTTATTAATTGCTGATTTAAACTTATTTTCCCATCTTTAGCATGATTAATAAATTTATTCATTAAACCGATAAGCATTCTAGGATTATACTCGACCGATTTACATATGTTTTCAAACCCACCATAGTAGTCGGCAGGTCTTCTTCGTGCATGTTTTTTACCATCTTTACTACGTTTAAAGTTCCGTAGATGCACAATAAATTTTATTTTTCTAAGTTGGCTATTCTGATTAGTATAGATATCAGACTTGAAACCTCTTTCAATAAGATAGTTATTGAAGGAAGGGTCCTTCGCTGACAAATCGTTAAAATCTTTGTCGATATTTATATCTTTAGGTTCTTCAAAGTAATGCTCAATATTGTTATAGAGCCCTTTTCTTTGAAATAGAGCGGTACATAGTGAATTAGCGAAGTTATTACCCCCATTGTCACTTAGACCTGTTAGGTCAATCAATTCTATATCTTGAGCTTTCATGGCACTATCGGTGTCATCAGTTATAGAGACACCTTTGTGATAAGGTGATAGAGCAAGTTTGAATATAATATCCCTATGCCCACCACGCATTTCGTTTACCAGTGGTTTGATTATCTGGTTTGGTGCAAGTTCCAACTCGTCAAATAAAAACGCCCATTTTCCACTTTTTTCTTCAAAGTATGTGTTAACGATAGCAACAACACTTTCTAGATTACTTATTAAATCAAAGTGACCTACTTCTTGGACATCAACATCATCGTTGGATATAAGGTTGTTTACGGTATTGGATATAAGTTGTTTTTTTAAGATGACTTCTGTTAAAAGACTTTTTAAAGAATTTATTCTTGGTTCAACATTTAGGATGTTTTTTAGGCTGTGAACTAGCTCTACTTCAGATTCTTTAGTAAATTCCACGTTCTTAAAATTGTTAGTTTTCTTTATTGTTCTGCTGCATCTGTAATTAACTACAGAGAGGAGGTTTTCAAAAACGTGATAAGAAAATAATTGTTCCAAAAGAATAATTGCGGTGTCATATCGTAATTTTTCTTTCTTTGATATTTCATCACCTTTTAATTTATTTTCAATTTTTTGATATTGTGTTTTCCAATAACGGTCTGTGGGTATAAATACACCTGAATAATTGATGGTCTTTCTATATTCACTTGCTTTTTCTGATTTCCATAGCTCAAGAGATTCAATGTCCAACATTCTCATGAGCGTTGTTTTACCACTGCCTCTAGGTCCGATCATAATACAGTGGTTTGGACAGGCTAATTTGTCATAAAATTCATTTGTGATAAAAGTTTCGCAGAGATCCTCGGTGGTTGATGTTTTTGCGTTGAAAGAATCGCTGACACTTGGGATTCTATTTAGCATTGGCTGGCCCTACCTGTAAAATGAACTGGTTTGCTTCATCAATGTCAGAAACTAGTGAATTTTTTTCTAACCTACTCTTAAATTTTTTGAACTCTGCAGGCAAAAAATATCGGAGTTCGTCGTTTATATCTTTTATGTCAGTTTCTTCTAAAAATGCTTCATTTTTTAAAAGAGCTTTTATTCTATTAATCAATGTTCGTGAATTGATATTTGAACCAAGTCCACTTTTAGCTGGCATATTGGTGGAAGCTGAAGGCTTCCAGCCGCTGCCAACAGAGAACTGATGCGTTTCAAATGTACCAATAACTCGTTCGTTTTCAGAAGTTTTTGTTATGTCAATATCGATTGAATAAAATTGATTATCTATGAGGTCTGCGTATTTTGCAGATGCACTGCCTGCCGAAAAGACTATTGGTGGATCTTCACCTTCACTTGAAGCTTTTGAAATACAGGAATAATGCTTGTGACCATGTAAAATTAGCCATGGACCTTGATCTACTTTCTGCAATGAGTTGAGTAGCTTTTGTCCGCCGCTCATTTGTTGACCGTCATAATCATCATGTGCATGTTCCATTCTTTGTGGATGATGGTGGCAGATAAGAATGTTTATTGCTTTGGGACTTGATTGGTTGGCAAGTCTTTTCTCTATTTGGTCGACTGTTTCGAGAGCCACTCTGCCATGATGTGATTCATTACTAAAGCCATGATAAGCGCTTGTATTTAGTAAAACTAAGTTTGACTGGGGGTCACTATCGTCTAAAACCCAGTTCCATGCCCAAAAGTGTGTATTCTTTTCATGACAATTAAACGGGAAAGGTGGTTCACAAAACTGCAATTGATGTTTTGGAGAAAAACCATCTGGGTCACTAAGGTCTGGTCTTGACTGATGGTCATGATTACCTGGTACACATACTAATTTTGCATTGGGTAACGTGCGACTCAAATTGTTAAGAAACGTCCACCCAGCCAAGAAAGATGCTTTAGATCCTTTGTTAGCAATATCCCCGCAGCAGACTATTAAGTCATACTTGATGTTAAGTGTGCTGATGTAACTTATAAGTGCGTTACCCCATTCACCATTTCCATTCTGATCAAGGTGAAGCCTTGAGTTGCTTAGATTTTGGCTGTCATTTTCTAAAACGGCATGTAAATCTGATAGAAGTAAAATTTTCATATAATCTGTCAAATAATAAATTTTTAATCGTTCGCTACATTATTGGTGTCTACAGCCTACAAATTCGATTTTGATATTACTAAATCAACCCGACTCACAACCTTCACATCACCCTCATCAATAGTAATCATCGTTCCATTAAAACTGATAGCTAGTTTTTTTACCCAGAATACGTTGGATTTCGTTTAGGGAGAGGGGCGTCCATATCTACTAGGTAGGTTCCGGCTACGGCTTGCTGTGAACTCTTATACATGATAAAGGTAGAGTCACCGTCATAGATTGCGATAGCACTCTCAATAGCTGTTTCTTATAAAAGTGCTTTATCGAATGTGAGAGTTCGTAATTTCGTTAGTTCGCCATTGAGAATTTTAAATACGTCAATATCATAAGATATTTCTCTTCTAGACTTTCGAACTGCTCTTCAGTCATTTGCCTATTCGGAAGTGGCTCACCTTCTACAAGCGTTTCACATAGTCTTTCGGTCACATTTTTACCACCTTCATAATCAAAAGGCAGTAATTGCTACTGTTTTTCTAGCATATACGATCAGTAATTCTCGCATTCAGACGTTTAGACCGGCAGCTCTATGAGCCAATATTAAACATTCAATAGCTTACTAGGATAGCACCATGCTTTCATATCAAATAGTAATAAATATGCCTTTTATGACCTATGAACAGTATTTGCAGCTTTTGGGCATGCCGAAACGCACCATCATGGGGGGGCAGAAGGCAAACTTCCGCTTAAAATCAAAAATAGAGCTAAAGAAACACCCATGATCAATATGTGATAAAGCCTGATACTCATAGCCAAGCCAAAAATGGCTGGTCGTTGATGATTAAGTCGTAAGTAGTCGAATGAGAATTCGAAGGTATAGCCTTATCCGCTTTTAAAAACTGTTCTACTGAATTGTAGTTGGTGACTGGTTTCGGCCTACCGATTAGAGGTTTTGCTATATCTCTGGTAATCCGTCAAATGACAGTTTAGTTAAACCCGTAAAACAGTTTTGTCCACAAATTGGTTTCACTCTTTATTGCGAGGACTTTTGACGCCAATTTTTATCTTTTGTTCGCACTGCGAACATCTTCTTTTGGTTACAACTTCTTTATCAAGATCAATTAAAGCAATCGACCTCCTAAAACCGCTCCCTCCTTTTTTTTCCAAGATACTAACTCCTGTCACTTGATGAGATAAGGAGAAAGTTGATGACACATAACCGAATCATGTCCTTGAAAGAGGTATCAGAAGCCTTAGGGCGAACTCCCAAAACTATTTGGCGATGGTGGGCAAAAGAGAAAACATTTCCGAAACCCATTCTGATCAATGGACGCTGCCTTGGGTGGCGAGAGTCTGAGCTAGATAACTGGATGGAGAGTCAAGGGGGGAAAAGTGACAGCAGCAAGTGATAAAAGTCAGCCGAGCGAGTCTCAACTCGATTTTCCAGACAAGAAAAAAGAAGGGTTTAAGAAGCTTATTCTCAATACAGATGACAACCTGAGGGTACTGTTAGATCACAAAGGATACGTCCCTTACTTAAATGCGATGAACACTGAGATAGAAGTGCTCCATAACGGTAAGGTTATGCAATATGAGGTGTTAATGAGTAAGCTGATAAGCGACTGTGCAAGATTCGATGTACCAAAAGCAGCAATTGGTGATCATCTACATGTTTTGGCAAAGGAGCGTTCATATCACCCTATTGTTTTGCATCTGGCTGACTCTGAATGGGATGGCGTCGAACGAGTGAAGAAAGTTATTGGGTGCATCCGTTCTAAGAGACCTGAAGTTACGGAGCTAATTATGCGGAGGTGGCTTGTAGGTTGTATTGCGGCGCTATACGAGCCTCGGTTTAGCAGTAAGTTAGTTCCAGTGCTTCAGAGTAAGCAGTCTTTTAGAAAAACCGCTTTCTTATCAAGAATAGGTGACATCGTACAAGGGGCATTTCTTGGAGGTCGGGCATTAGATCCCCGCTGCAAAGATAGCGTGTTACCTATTATTAAGTCATGGATTGTTGAACTCGGTGAACTGGAGTCCTCAACAAAGCACAGTCAAGGTCAGCTGAAAGCCTTTATATCCCAAGAGGCAGACACAATCAGGTTGCCCTATGCGCGTACCGACCTCAAAAAACCGAGGCAAACGCTTTTGATAGCGACGGTAAACGGCCAAGACTTCTTGAAGGACAGAACGGGTAATACTCGGTTTGGTGTGATTGAACTCAATGAACCCATTGATATGACTACTGTGAATCGGATTCTCGGGTGGCAATACAACGGAACTGGCAGCCTTCGCCAAGAAGAGCCCGAGTCATTGCGGCAGTTTTGGCTGGAGGTCAAGCACATGTATGAAGCTGGTGAGCCTTGGGTACTGTCAATGGACGAGCAGGCTCTGGTTGATACGGTATCAGATAAATATTTGGATAAAGGGCGTTGGTATAAAATGCTTCAGGAGCGAATATCAATGGAGGCTGATGATAATCGAAGCCAGACTGAATGGCTTGCACCAGGCCACATTAGCCAGATCTTAGGCATACCATGTAACTATGTTGCTCATGTCGGCAGAGCTCTACAGCGATTAGCTGATGAGGGGAAAATTGAAACTCGTTACAAAGATGGCTACAGGCTGTATTTGTTTCCAAGCAGCTATCGTCCACATTTCTGAGGTTGTATGTTCATAACTTTACTTCACTTACCTCACTTAAAGTGGAGTAAGTGAAGTAAATTGAGAAAAACCAAGTTTATGTCGTTCGCACTGCGAACATCTGATCAATTCAATCAATCGACCTCTTAAAACCGTTACGCCTCTTTTTATCAAAGATACTGATTCAGTCATCAAATGAGAAAAGGAGGATGCTCATGGCAAGAGACCGAATTATGTCCCTTAAAGAAGTTTCAGATTCACTAGGTCGCAGTCCGAGGACGATCTGGCGTTGGTGGGCCAAAGACAAATGTTTTCCTAAACCAATTCAAATCAACGGACGTTGTTTGGGGTGGCGTGAGCGAGACTTTGTTGAATGGCTAGTAGAACAAGAGCATGCTTTTAAAGATTAAACTTATGTACGCGAGGCTATGGACCTCGCTTTTTTCTCACTGCGAACGTGAATTCCACTTGTAGGGATTGGCAGTTTGGTTCCGCATTAGTTAAATATTGGACCAATGTATAGGCTTACTGTTTACGAGGAACCTTAATCAAGAGCGACGAGAGATACGCTTGAAGAGTTTGCCAAACTTAGATGGTGGTAACGTCAGAGTTGTTAAGAATAAGAAAAGCATAGCGACAAATCTGTAGGTATCAGTGTAGTAGCTATTGTTTGTTTCAATGAAAAACAGCCAGTTACCAACAAACTCTTTATTAAACAATACATTATAATGCTGCCCACCAAAGTTACCTAAAATAAATAAGTATCCCAAGAAGGCAATAATATTATTTTTTTTAGAATAGAAACCTGAAAAATAATGGCAAATCAATACCCCGAGAACACTCAGTAAAATATATTCCAATAAAGGCATTATTCCTTTTCCTTAAAGTACGGCTCTAATGCTCCCTGTGCAGTAAAGTAGTTGGCTGAAAACTCTATACCTAAAGCCCCTTTACTCATGGCTTTAAATCCTTTTTCATAGTCTCGTTTTGCATAGTTAAATAGCATTAGCTGTTTAGAGTCTGGTGCGTTTGTCCAAGTTTGTACTACTTTTTTCTTATTTGCCAGACCATAAGCACTAGTAGCTAAGTCAACAGTAGCAAATGCTGTATCTGCATCTTGCTCTGATAGCCCCATATGCTTTGCTGCGATTCGATAGCCTTTTTTCATAAAACCAGTATTATTGCCGTACTTTCCTGTATATCGACCGTTCCAGTTTTGGTCGATGTTACCAGCAATATTATATGAGTTTTCGAACACGTTATTAGCTCCATGAGCCATCATTGGAGCTCCAACACCTCCACACCAAGAAGCGCCAACAATCGAGAAAACAGAGCTCGTAACGCATAGTCCATACCCAACTGAGAGCTGGCCTGCACCAGCAACTATTCCAATACTATACTTGCCTAGTTCAAATGCCTGATCGATCAAGCTTTGTCGTTCTTGCTTTACCAGACGAACAATTTTGCTCCCTACTAGAATCCCATCTCTGTAATCATTCAATAGGCATTGACCAAGAAAACGATATTCTTCCCGAAATTGATGTTGGACGGTTGGGTCTTGCAAGTGACTCATGCTGTACATGTTAGCTTGACGAAGCAAGCCTCTAACTGCAACTCTTACTTCGTCTTCTTCTATGTGCGTAGGAATATTGCTCATTGGGTTGCTTTTTCCTTAAGTTCGGAAAGTGGCTGTATCCAAGATGCAAAAGCAGCAGTGTTTGCTCCAACATGACGCCAGTTAATATCCCTGTATGAAATAGCGATAGTTTCTGTCATCTCGCTTTCGTTGAAGTCGACGACATGTGGCATATGAGATGAAACTGACCTAATTAGGGCGCCACTCAACGTTATCTCATAAAAAAGCTCATCCCCACCTTTATGATTTGGCCTATAAAAAGTCAGGCGGCATTTTAACTCTTCCCCATCGGAGCACGCTTGAGCCAATACTGGTGAAGATTTATCAATTTTCTTAACAATTTGAATTGGAGCATGGATCGAGCGGCTATCGTGTGCAATCGAATGAGAGAAAGATAGGACGGTAATCTCATCCTCATGACCTAGCTGATAGCTGTTTCCCATAGAATAGAAAGTATTGCAGCCTGTTGATAGACAACCACTCATGATGCTCTCTATAGATAGGTAAGCTTTTGTACTCATTGGTTTTTCCTGAATCTTAAACGCGCAAAAAATGCTAGCAAACTAAACTAAGTGGGTCACCTTGCATATCGATGTTCTTATTAGTTGAAATGTCCGTGAAGACGCTCTAAAAGCAGGTATTATCAAATTCGTGAAGGTCAGCAGCATTCTTTAGTTAGGCCTTAGTATTAACCTAATTACTGCTTAGAAGAGCATCTTCATTACTTTTTATTCATTGCTCTTGGCTTTGTTCACATTAAGATTTTCTGATTCGCTTATAGTGATACTGTAAGTGAATGTTCGCAGTGCGAACAAAACAACGTAAAGGGGGATGTATGGTGCAGATGGACGAATTTATTTGGAAGCGCTACATGGAAGACATAGAAGGTATGTTTAGAGATGCTGTCACGAGTTTGGACTTGCAGCATCGCGCAGTCATGGCTAAAGCAATTACGGCCATGTTAATCCAAGAGCCACCATTTAAGCTTACAGATGAAAATATAATCAATTACTTGAAATCTCCAGATGACATCAAACGTCAGATATTCGTTCAGTATGGTTACTTTGATCCACGCCTTGAATCGTCTTTGCAAGAAGCTGTCCTATGTATTGATGGTATCAAAGAACCACTGCTCAACAGCATAAAGAACGCACGTTGAAGCCCTCCTGTCACTAGCTGTGAAATAGGTAGTGACAGGAGGTATACCGCGAGCGCACCACCTTATTTTTTCTATATTCTCGTTATTTCTTTTAAGCGGGGTCACTTGGTGACAGCCAAGTGACGGCTTGGTAGCCTCATCACGTAAATAAAAAAGTAGCCGTCGCTATAAAGACTCTTCATAAATCATAAATGTTCAATAGGAGAAAGAAACGTAACCAGCATTGTGACGTCATAATGCTCTTCTCGTAGATGCTCACGCTTCTTCAAGTAGATCATGTACGACATTCGTAACTATCGATACACAAACCATCACTCTTGCCCTAATCGCCTCTGAGGCATTCATCTTACTAACCATAAGTTTGAATTGGGCTTATCACTAACCATCAGGTTCACGTGGTTTGATTACGTTTTCTCCATCATTTTTCAAGTAGATAGAGCCATATGAGCTATATGGCTCTTATTTGTTTAGGAGTAAGAGTCATGAGCAAACCAAACTTACGACACGGCCTAGTTTTGTTAATGAAGCGCAACATTGATGGGAGTTATGCATCTCAAGCTGCACGTAAAAACATCCTCATCCAAATCGAAAAACAATTAAAGAGAGGAGGGTACAGGCACTTAACTCCACATACACTTAAGTTAAAGCACGTAAAATTTTTGGTTGAGCATTGGCAAAGTCAAGGCTTAAGCGTTGGAACTATAAAAAACCGAATGGCACATATTCGTTGGGTATTCGAAAAGACTGGACGTGAGCATTTGTTACCCAAGTCCAATGAAGAGTTGGGGATAGGAAAGAGAGTTTTCAGTGACAATAGTACCAACAAGGCGAAAGAGCTTGATGAAGTAAAGTTTAACGCAATCTCAGACCCATATATAAAAATAGCGTTAGAGCTACAATCTGCATTCGGTCTGAGGCGGGAAGAAGCTTTGAAGTTTAACCCCAGTATAGCGATTAAAGCAGATAGAATTCATTTAATGGGTTCTTGGACTAAAGGTGGCAAGGCGCGAGAGGTACCAATCAGAAACGAATATCAAAAGCAGGTATTAGAACGAGCTATAGCTATTGCCCCAAGAGGCTCTCTGATTCCCGCAGGCAAAAAGTACATTCAACAGCTAAAGCACTACGAAAATACTTGTAGGAAGGTTGGGTTATGCAAGAACCATGGTCTACGCCATCAATATGCTCAACAGCGATACATAGAACTGACAGGAATGAATGCACCTAAAGCGGGTGGTTTAACTAGCAGAGAACTGAGTAGAGAACAAAAAAGTGCAGATAAAGAAGCTCGCCTTATTATTAGTAGAGAGTTAGGGCATGAGCGAGAAGAGATTACAGTTATCTATCTTGGCCGGTAAGCACATTATCAAGTTTTGTATTTTTAGGTTAAAATATAACCACAAGAACACTAGGGCGGGTTTCAATATGTTAGTACAACTTTTGGATGTAACGGGTATGACTTTAGCTCAACTTTTATTTTTAGCTCTAGTTACCGTTGGTACAATCGGTTTGCCTTTGTTAGCTATTTGGTATGATCGTAAACACGGAATTGAGTAAAATAGGCAGATAATAAAAAAGCGCCCCCTTTCACATAAGGGGGCGCTTTTTTATTATCTTATCGAATTTTCTGTTCTGCTCGTGATGGAAAAATGTTGGCAAGCTCAGCAAAGCGTCCAAAATTGTGAGCTAAGCAACTTCCTAACTACACCCACAACTACACCCAAAATCACTAGGTACAAAAAAAGCGTAGCAGGTACTAACCTGCTACGCCTTCTAGAATATGGTGGCCCCTCGCAGACTTGAACTGCGGACCAATCGATTATGAGTCGACTGCTCTAACCACTGAGCTAAGGGGCCTTAATAGGACAACGATTATAGGGGAAGCGTTGCAAGGTGTCTAGATACCAACTAGGGCAATTGCGCTTAGTTTTTATCCACTTAGCACAGTAGATAATAAAAAAGGTGACCTAAAGTCACCTTTTTTGATTTCTAAAAGCTTGTATGCGCTGCGATTATTCGTCTAGGAAGCTGCGCAGAGTCTCTGAGCGGCTTGGGTGACGAAGTTTACGTAGTGCTTTTGCTTCGATCTGACGGATACGCTCACGAGTAACGTCGAACTGCTTACCAACTTCTTCTAGAGTATGGTCAGTGTTCATGTCAATACCAAAGCGCATACGAAGTACTTTCGCTTCACGTGGCGTTAGACCTGCAAGCACGTCTTTCGTTGCCACTTTAAGGCTAGTTGCTGTTGCAGAATCTAGCGGAAGTTCTAGCGTTGTATCTTCGATAAAATCACCTAGATGCGAATCTTCGTCGTCACCGATTGGTGTCTCCATTGAGATAGGTTCTTTAGCGATTTTCAGAACTTTGCGAATCTTGTCTTCTGGCATCTGCATGCGCTCAGCCAGTTCTTCCGGTAATGGCTCACGACCCATCTCTTGCAGCATTTGACGAGAGATACGGTTTAGCTTGTTGATCGTTTCGATCATGTGTACCGGAATACGAATCGTACGAGCTTGGTCTGCGATTGAACGAGTGATTGCCTGACGGATCCACCACGTTGCGTAAGTCGAGAACTTGTAACCACGACGGTATTCGAACTTATCTACCGCTTTCATCAGACCGATGTTACCTTCCTGGATAAGATCCAAGAACTGTAGGCCACGGTTGGTGTATTTCTTCGCGATAGAAATTACAAGACGCAAGTTCGCTTCAACCATCTCTTTTTTCGCACGGCGAGCTTTTGCTTCACCGATAGACATACGACGGCTGATGTCTTTAATGTTCTGTACGTTTAGAGAAGTCTCTTCTTCAATCATTTTTAGCTTAGCGATTGAACGACGGATTTCTTCTTCGTTACGTTTGATCTTTTCAGCGTATGGCTTGTCTGAAGCAAGAACTTCATCCAACCAAGCTTCACTTGATTCATTACCAGTGAACAGCGCGATGAATGATTTCTTCGGCATTTTGCCGTATTCAACCACAGACTTCATGATCAGGCGTTCTTGAGTACGAACGCGATCCATAGCAGTACGCAGTTCATTCACTAGGTGATCAAACTGTTTAGGCGTTAGACGAAACTCGCGGAATACGTCTAGCATCATTTCATTAGCAACGGTTGCTTTCGGGCTGTTATAGCCGTACTCGTTGATTGCTAATTGAAGATTTTGATAGGTGCTGCGTAGTTGGTTGAATTTCTCTAGCGCTAATTCTGGATCGATACCTACATCTTCTTCAGAATCATCTGAATCGTCATCGCTATCTTCGTCGTCATCAACGTCTTCATCGTCTTCTTCTTCTAACTGAGATTCAGTCAGTTCAGAACCGATGTGTGTTGCCGTTGGTGCAGCGGTGTCGTCAGCATCTGGGTCTACAAAACCTGAAATAAGGTCAGTAAGACGCAGTTCTTCAGCTTGAACTTTGTCAAATTGCTCAAGAATGTACGGAATCGTACCTGGGTATTCAGCAACAGACGATTGAACTTGGTTAATACCTTCTTCAATACGTTTTGCGATGTCGATTTCGCCTTCGCGAGTTAGAAGTTCGACAGTACCCATTTCACGCATGTACATACGTACTGGGTCTGTGGTACGACCAATCTCACTCTCTACGCTAGACAGTGCAGCGGCTGCAGCTTCGGCTGCATCTTCATCGGTAATATTTGTGTCATCGTTCAGTGCTAAATCATCAGCATCGGGAGCAGTTTCTACTACCTTAATGCCCATGTCGTTGATCATCTGAATGATGTCTTCTACCTGTTCTGAATCTACGATTTCAGCAGGTAGGTGGTCATTTACTTCGGCGTAGGTCAGATAGCCTTGTTCCTTGCCTTTAATAACAAGTGACTTTAGCTGTGACTGCGGATTGTGATCCATAGACGGTATCCAACTTCGTAATCTGGTGAAGGAATCAGTATGCGAAATGCAAACCACTTACTATAACAAATTAAATCGTTGCTGACTAATTAAACAGGGTTACGCTTTTAAATCTAGCATAAGTGCTAGCAGCTCCCTTTTCTCTTCGGCTGATAAACCGACACTTCTTGCTTTGGCCTGCAGGTTTTCAATTTGTTTTTCTACGCACTGGGCAATAATTTTATCCAGTGAGTCTAAAAATATTTCTTCTTGGTTGTCCTCATCGAGTGGAATGTCCCAACTCGCGAGACGAGACAGAAGGGTCTCATTTTGGCTGTTTCGCCAATGCTCTAATAATTGGCCTGTGTTGATATGGGGATGCGCTTGGCATTTATCAAGTACATCAACAAATAAACTTAGACCAGGAATGGGTAAATCTCTAACGCTAGTTAGATCTGGCACCATACTTACGTATTGTGGGTTTTGAATCAGTAACGCGATCACTTCTCGCATCGGCGTTCGCTTGATTTCTTTATGAGGTTGAGGCCTTTTATCCTCTTTACCTTGTTTTGAAATTAGCTGCTGTAGTTGGCGTTCATCAACCAAACCCAAACGGCGGCCAAGCAGTTCTCTCAAGTATAGTCTTAAAGTGCCGCCTGGGACTTTGTCGATGAGAGGAACAGCAAGGGTACTCAGCTTTGCCATGCCTTCTTTCGTGCTCATATCGACTTGCTGAGTCAATGAGCTGAACATGAATTCAGACAAGGGCATCGCATTAGACACTTGTTGTTCAAATGCTTGTTTTCCGTTTTGTCGGATATAAGAGTCGGGATCTTCTCCATCCGGCAAAAACATGAATTTTAACTGGCGACCATCAGTTAGGTAAGGCAATGCATTTTCCATGGCACGCCACGCTGCTTCACGGCCTGCTCGGTCACCGTCGTAACAACATACGACGGTGCTTGTTTGCCTGAATAACACTTGCAAGTGATCGCCCGTTGTAGAGGTACCCAATGAGGCAACGGAATAATCTACGCCATATTGAGCAAGCGCGACAACATCCATATAGCCTTCAACCACTAAAATTTGTGGTGGCTCACGGTACGCTTGTAGTACTTCATAAAGGCCATACAACTCTTTACCTTTATGAAATATCGGGGTTTCGGGTGAGTTGAGGTATTTCGGTGTCCCATCACCTAATACTCGACCACCAAAGCCTATCACTCGACCGCGTCTGTTTCGAATAGGAAACATCACTCGACCACGGAATCGGTCGTAGCGGTTGCCTTTATCGTTTTCAATCAACATGCCGCCTGTGACGAGCATGTCTTGGTTTTCTTTATTCTGGCCAAAGTTCTTACGAACTAAATCCCATTCATCAGCCACATAGCCGATGCCAAACTTCTGGACGATTTCACCAGACAGGCCGCGATCTTTTAGATACTCAATCGCCACTTTACTTGCTGGCTGCTTGAGTTGGTTACGATAAAATTGAGCAATGCTGCCCATTAAGTCGTATAGATTACGTTTTTCACTGCTGCTTGCTTGTGGGCCTGACTGGAACGAACCATTACCGCCGCTACGTTGTTCGCGAGGAACATCTAAGCCCAAGTATGAAGCGAGTTCTTCAATGGCTTCGACGAATTCTAGCCGGTCGAATTCCATCAAAAAGTCGATGGCATTTCCGTGCGCACCACAACCAAAACAATGGTAGAACTGTTTTTCTTGACTGACGCTGAATGACGGCGTCTTTTCGTTGTGGAACGGGCAGCATGCGCCGTAGTTTTTGCCTTTTTTCTTAAGTTTCACACGTGCGTCGATGATATCGACAATATCAAGTCGAGCTAGAAGGTCATCGATAAAACTGCGAGGGATGTGTCCAGCCATAAAACCTAACAAAAAAAGAAGATGATGAGTGGAGTGAATGCTTTAAAAGAATAAGCGTGTTGCTCACTTATTTCATTCCATTCATCCAGATACAAACAAGCCGTGCGTTCCAAAGGATAGCACGGCTTGCTGCAATTGGGTGGGGTATCTTAAGCCAGTTTAGCGCGAACTAAACCGCTTACTTTACCCATATCTGCGCGCCCTTGAATTTGCGGTTTCAGAACGCCCATTACTTTGCCCATGTCTTGCATGCCAGCTGCGCCAGATTCCGCAATTGCGTTCTCGATAAGAGCCGCTACTTCTTCGTCTGTCAGTGGTTGAGGCATAAAGTCCTCAAGAACGGTAATTTCTGCTTGTTCCGCATCAGCAAGATCTTGACGACCCGCTGCTTCATACTGCGCTACAGAGTCGCGACGTTGTTTAACCATTTTGGTCAATACTGCAAGAATGTCGTCATCGTTCAGAGTGATCTGCTCGTCAACTTCACGTTGCTTGATTGCTGATAGGGCTAAACGAATAGTACCAAGGCGTAATTTGTCCTTGGCTTTCATCGCTAATTTTTGCTCTTCTTTGAGTTGATCAATCAGAGCCATAACTAAATTCCTTTTGGAGCTCAGTTATTAGTACAGGCGAACGCGACGAGCGTTTTCGCGAGCTAGCTTCTTAGCGTGACGCTTTTGAGCTGCTGCTTTAGCGCGTTTGCGAACTGTAGTTGGTTTTTCGTAGTGCTCACGACGACGCACTTCAGAAAGGATACCTGCTTTTTCGCAAGAGCGCTTGAAACGACGTAGAGCAACGTCGAACGGTTCGTTTTCACGTACTTTAACTACTGGCATATGCCTTTCACCTCAGGGGTTATTCGTTAACGCTGGCATTCAACAGACCAAATCACAATTGTTTGGTCTCTTACCAGCTTGATCAAAAATGGTGCGGAATTTTAATCCGATCACAACTACTTTGTAAAGCCTTTTGTCGATTATTGTCTGTACAAAATTTGTTTGCAGCACCAAGGCGAGGTAATATGACGCCCAAATTTCCTCTATACAGAAAGCATACTGAGAAAACCATGCGCATTATCGGTATTGAAACCTCTTGTGACGAGACTGGCATCGCGATTTATGACGATGAAAAAGGTCTGCTGTCACACAAGCTTTACAGCCAAGTAAAACTGCACGCAGATTACGGTGGTGTGGTGCCTGAGTTGGCTTCACGTGACCATGTAAAGAAAACCATTCCTCTTATTAAAGAGGCACTAAAAGAAGCGAACTTAACTTCGAAAGACATTGATGGTGTCGCGTACACCGCGGGGCCGGGTCTCGTTGGTGCACTATTAGTGGGCGCTACTATTGGTCGCAGTATTGCTTATGCTTGGGGAGTGCCAGCGGTACCTGTTCATCATATGGAAGGTCACCTGTTGGCTCCAATGCTGGAAGATAACCCACCGCCATTCCCGTTTGTGGCAGTGTTGGTGTCGGGTGGTCACTCGATGATGGTCGAAGTGAGAGGCATCGGTGAGTACAAAATTCTGGGTGAGTCGATTGATGATGCGGCGGGCGAAGCGTTTGATAAAACAGCGAAGCTAATGGGTTTGGATTACCCAGGCGGCCCACTATTATCTAAACTGGCGGAAAAAGGCACACCGGGCCGTTTTAAGTTCCCGCGCCCAATGACTGATCGCCCTGGCTTGGATATGAGTTTCTCTGGCCTGAAAACCTTTACAGCAAATACGATTGCTGCGAATGGCGATGACGAGCAAACTCGCGCAGACATCGCACTGGCATTTGAAGAAGCCGTGTGTGCAACATTGGCGATTAAATGTAAACGCGCGCTTGAGCAAACAGGCATGAAGCGTATTGTTATTGCTGGTGGTGTGAGTGCTAACCGTCGTTTACGTGCAGAGTTAGAGAAGCTAGCGAAGAAAGTTGGCGGCGAGGTTTACTACCCACGAACTGAGTTCTGTACGGATAATGGTGCGATGATCGCTTACGCTGGTATGCAGCGTTTGAAGAATGGCGAAGTGGCCGATATGTCGGTAGAGGCTCGCCCACGTTGGCCGATTGACCAACTGACGCCAGTCGCTTAATCAAACTTATGCGGTAGGTTTGAAATAGATTCACTACGATAAAGGTCTCTGCTCATCAGAGGCCTTTATTTTTAGCTATGCAATGAAAAGCTTCGTTTACACTCTGACTGATGCGAGCAGTTCGGTATCGTTTCAGTGATAGGATGGTGCGGAAGAATAAGAAATGGATATAACAATGAATAAGTTTGAAATTGAAGGTCAGCAACTTGCTTACCTTGATAAAGGTGATGGTCCAGTATTACTGTTTGGTCACAGTTATTTGTGGGGTAGCCAAATGTGGGCGCCACAAATTGAAGTTTTAAGCCAGTCATATCGTTGTATTGTGCCAGATTTGTGGGCACATGGTGAGTCAGAAGCAGCCCCTACATCGACACAGTCATTAGTTGATTATGCACAACATATGTTGGCGTTGATGGATCATTTGGACATTGAAGAGTTTTCGGTGGTGGGCTTATCTGTTGGCGGCATGTGGGGAGCGGAGCTAACGGCTCAAGCGCCGCAACGTGTGAAATCACTGGTATTGATGGATACCTTCATTGGTTGGGAGCCAGAAGTTACGTATAAAAAGTACTTTGCAATGCTTGATACCATCAGCCAAGTCCAAGCGGTGCCTGCGCCAATTATTGAAGCCGTTGTGCCGCTGTTCTTTGCCAACAACGTCGATCAGGATAACCCTGAGTTGGTCGCTTCATTCAAACGCAGTTTAGAAGACCTCAACGGTGAGCGTGCGGTTGAAGTAGCTCGCATGGGGCGCATGGTGTTTGGTCGCCGTGATGTGATTGAAGATTCGGAAAAATTCGCTCTGCCGACGTTAATTGCGGTGGGCTGTGAAGATAAGCCTCGCCCGGTTTTCGAATCGTATTTAATGAAAGACTGTATCACGGGCAGTGAGTTGGTAGAAATTCCGCAAGCGGGACACATCAGTTGTTTAGAACAGCCGGAGTTCGTCAACCAAATGTTGTTGAACTTCCTGAATCGAGTTCATGCATAACCAATGCATCCCTCTTTAAACGAAAAACTCGGCATTAAGCCGAGTTTTTTTGTGTCAGTTTCTTCTCGCCGATTTTTGGCTCGTCGCCAGACAAAAGCCGCCGAATATTTTGATGATGCTTAAATACGATTAAGCAACACAGCATAGCAACAGGTAACGTGTATTGCGGTTTAAACATCCAGGTATAAAACGGAGTGACCAAAACCGTGACGAGAGCCGCTAAGGATGAATAGCGGAATAGCGCGGCGACTGACAGCCAAGTTAACATCACTAATCCTGTTAAGTCCAAACCAATCGGAGCGATAGCGCCAAGCGCGGTTGCGACACCTTTTCCGCCTTTAAAGTGGAAAAAGATGGGGTACATGTGCCCAAGACAGGCAGCAATGGCGATGACGCCAAGAATGATAGGGTCGATACCAAGAAAGTATCCGCCCCACACGGGGATGGTGCCTTTGAGCATATCGCACAACAAGACTGAAACAGCGGCTCCTCGTCCGCCAATACGCAATACGTTCGTTGCTCCAGGGTTGTTGGAGCCTACACTGCGTGGATCTGGCAGTTTTAAGAGTCGACAGATCAAAACCGCACTGGAAACCGAACCCAGTAAATAGGCGGCCATTGTCATTATCAGTGCCAGTGCGTCCATAGAAGTCCTTGATGGATTGGAATTTAATGCTCGGTTCCCGCGTAGTTGCTATCATACCTCGAATTCACATAATGCAGAAATCCTCACTGTGATAGAGCTTGCATTATGTGATTTCTTGTATATAAAGATGCTTTCGCAGTTTATACCTAAGTAACATTGTGATGACCCAAGTAAATGTTACTTAGGTATAGAATACTACGATCAAATTACCCCTCACGGGTATCCGACCTCTGTAATAGAAGGACATAAGATGGCTCTGGATAAAGTTTTTATTGAACAATTAGAAGTAATCACCACGATTGGCGTGTACGACTGGGAACAACAAATTAAACAAAAGTTGGTTCTGGATATCGAAATGGCGCACGACAATAAGCCTGCGGGTAAAAGTGATGATGTGCAAGATGCGTTGGATTACTCGCAAGTGAGTGAGGCGGTACTGAACCATATTGAAAATGGTCGTTTTCTGTTGGTTGAGCGCGTAGCCGAAGAAGTGGCAGAGCTTATCATGCAGCGTTTCTCTGTGCCTTGGGTGAAAATCCGTTTAGCAAAACCTGGTGCCGTGCCACAAGCACGCGCTGTTGGTGTCGTGATTGAGCGAGGTCAAGCATGATCACCACCTATATCGGTGTTGGTACGAATGTAGAAAGAGAGCAACATGCGCTCGCTGCGTATCAGGAGCTGCTACAGCTTGGAGAAAGTCTCCTCGTATCGCCGGTATATGAATGTGAACCTATTGGCTTTAGCAGCCGGAACTTCTACAACTTTGTCGTTGCAATGCGTACCGAGTTGTCATTAGAAGAGTTGAGTCATCAGCTACGTGAGATTGAATTTAAGTGGGGACGCGAAGAAAATGCGCAAAAGTATCAGGATCGAACACTGGATCTCGATATAGTGTTGTTCGGTGAATGCGTCTCCAAGAAAAAACCTGAGCTACCTCGCAGTGATATTTACAAATATCCTTTTGTCACAAAGCCTCTGTATGATCTCGAACCTCAATTAGTGATCCCAGGCGATGGACGCACAGTCGCAGATATTTGGCATGCAATGCAGCCAGTCGATTCACTCAAACCTGTTTCTTTTTCATTTTTAATTTGAGTTGTTTACATGAGTTATTTTGAAGCCTTTATTCTGGCTCTGATTCAGGGTCTGACAGAGTTTTTGCCTATTTCGAGCTCAGCCCATTTAATCCTGCCCTCCGCCATTTTGGGATGGGAAGACCAAGGTCTAGCCTTTGATGTTGCTGTTCACGTCGGTACATTAATGGCGGTAGTGATCTATTTTCGTCATGAAGTGATCACTCTGTTCCAGGCATTATTTGCTTCGATCTTTAAAGGAGATAGGAGTAAAGAAGCAAAACTTGCTTGGATGATCGTGATTGCGACGATTCCAGCTTGTGTGTTCGGCTTGTTGATGAAAGACATCATTGAAGTGTATCTACGTAGCGCTTATGTCATCGCGACCACAACGATCGTATTTGGCTTGTTGCTTTGGTGGGTAGACAAAAACGCTAAGTTGGTTGCGGATGAATACCAAACGGGTTGGAAGAAAGCCGTGTTTATCGGTATTGCCCAAGCCTTAGCGATGATTCCTGGAACGTCGCGTTCAGGGGCGACCATTACGGCTGCACTTTACCTCGGCTTTACTCGAGAAGCGGCTGCGCGCTTTTCATTTTTAATGTCGATCCCGATCATTACATTAGCTGGTAGCTATTTAGGCATGAAGCTAGTGACCAGTGGTGAACCTGTCCATATTGGCTTCTTGCTGACTGGTATCATCACATCGTTTATCAGTGCATATATTTGTATCCACTTTTTCTTAAAGATGATTTCACGAATGGGCATGACACCGTTTGTGATTTACCGTCTGATTCTAGGTTTCGGTTTGTTTGCGTTCTTGCTTAGCGCCTGATAACACGACGGATTGGCAGCTTGCTTAACCGCAAGCTGCATACCTAAACCACAACGTCATTCTGAACAGCGACGAAGGAGCGAGGTTCAGAACCTTCTCTCCGAGTTTCTTGTGGCGTTGGCCACTTCTAAAACTTCCCTGCGTGCTGATATTAGATTCCTAGTCTCGCTAAGGCCCGCTGGAATGACCTGGCATGAATACAATTCGGTTAATTAATCTGAGCTCAGATCATTTATTCAAAGCGACTCTTACCGCTTCAATCCGTCTCTTTTCTTGTTCATCACGTATTGCCGGGCCTTTAAATCCATCCTTAATGATGCTCTGAACATCTACGGCGGCTGCGGCTTGATAAGCGTGGGTAAAAATCTCAGCTTGAGGATAAGGCTTCTCTTCTAACCCTTTTCGACCTGCATGGTCAGCCTGACAGCATATTAAAATATCTTCTAAGCGCTCAGCTTTGCGCCACACATCGAATTTGTTGAGTATTTTTATGATGGTTTGCGGCTTTAACTCGGCCGCACGATGGATATTGGAGTGCTGTTCGCACACCATCAAGGCTAAATCACGAAACTCATTCGGCACCCGGACACGCTCGCACAGCTTTTTGATCAGTTTTAATCCTGTATGACAATGCATTTTGTGGCTTGGCCATTCGCTCTCTGGTGTCACCCCTTTGCCCAAATCATGCACTTGGGCGGCAAATCTGACGGGGAGTGAGTCACTCAATCTTGCGGCTTGCTCTGCCACCATCAAAGTGTGGATGCCCGTATCGATTTCTGGATGCCATTTTTCTGGTTGAGGTACGCCAAATAGTGCATCAATTTCAGGTAGAACAACGGTCAATGCACCACAATCTCTTAGAACCGATAAGAAAATATCAGGGCGAGGGGTGGAGAGGGATTTATGCCATTCTTGCCAAACACGCTCGGGAGTCAGTGTGCTCAGCTCTCCAGATTCTGCCATGTGGCGCATTAACTGCATGGTTTCGTCGGCAACCGTAAAGTCTAGATCAGCCAGCTTGGCAGCAAAGCGAGCGACACGTAAAACGCGTAGAGGATCTTCGACAAAGGCGTCTGAGACATGACGTAGTAGTTTATTATTGAGATCTTGCTGGCCGCCGTAAGGATCATGGAGCTTACCTGCATCATCCATTGCCATTGCATTAATGGTTAAATCACGACGAATTAAATCTTCTTCTAAGGTGACACTTTGATCAAAGAAACACTCAAAGCCAGTGTAACCAGACCCTGACTTTCTTTCCGTTCGCGCAAGTGCATGTTCTTCTTTACTTTTTGGGTGCAAAAATACAGGAAAGTCTTTACCAACGGCGGTGTACCCTTGGGACAGCATCGTCTCGGGAGTCGCACCTACGACCACCCAGTCGTTGTCATAACTATCAATTCCGAGCAATTTATCTCGAACTGCGCCACCTACTAAATAAACTTGCACGAATTACCTCTTAATTTGTTGATATGCCGTTGGACATTGTAGCAAGCAATGGTACTTTTCTTTACTCCCGAGAGTAGATGCAGCTATGTTTATATTATATCTGACTATTCCCTGGTGGTTTTTTAGCTGGAGAGCCTAATGTATAAGGACTTTTTTGGGTTTGTAGAACAACCATTTTCGATTGTTCCAAACTCACGTTATTTGTATTTAAGCCAACGTCACAAAGAGGCAATCACACATCTCCAAGCCGGGCTAGGCGATGGCGGTGGTTTTGCTATGCTTACTGGCGAAGTGGGTACAGGCAAAACGACCGTCGCAAAAGCGATGCTGGCGAATTTAGGTGATAACACCAAAGCGGGTCTGATCCTAAATCCCACGTTTTCGAGTCGAGACTTGCTCGAAGCTATTTGCGATGAATTCAAAATTACTTACCCGCCAGATGCAAACCTCAAACAGCTAAACCAAGTGATTCACAAATACTTGCTGCGTAATTATCGCTCAGGCTGGCAGACATTGCTGGTCATTGATGAGGCTCAACACCTTGCTGCCGACGTTTTAGAGCAGCTACGTTTGTTGACCAACTTGGAAACCGATACCAGAAAACTGCTCAAAGTGTTGTTGGTCGGACAGCCTGAATTACAGCGGTTATTACAAACGACGCAACTACGCCAGCTCGCTCAGCGCATTACTGGGCGTTATCACTTGTTGCCGTTGGATGAAAAAGAGACAGAAGATTACATCGCGTTTCGATTACATACGGCAGGTGGTGACCAGCAACTGTTTAATCGTGCTTCTTGTAAACTCATTGCCAAATACAGTCACGGCATCCCGCGCTTGATTAATCTTATCTGTGATAAATCTCTCAACATCAGTTATCACCAAGGTAATGTGGTGGTGGATAAGCAAACTGTTCAGCAGGCCTGTGAAGAGGTGATGCAGTTTCAGGCAGATATTTATCAGCAAGATAAAAAAGAGCGCCGTACTTTCCGTTGGCCTGCTTGGGGCTCAGTCACGGTGGGTCTTATTGCTGCATTGGGTACGGGGTGGGCTGTCGTGAATTATATGCCAGCTCAAGCAACGTCAGTGTTGGCGCAAGTGACCGCACCAAGAGAGGAGCCAACGCCAATAGTCGTCAACCAACAATTGACAGATGATCAGCGTGACTTATTGTTAGCACAAAAACAGTCGAATCTCGCCGTGAATGATTTGTATCGTTTGTGGGGTTATCAAGCATCGGTTCGCGACAATCTTTGTTTATTAGAGCCCCAATCGACCATGCGTTGTGAGCGTAAAATGGCGACCTGGCCGCTGCTGATGCAACAAAATCGCCCTGTGATTTTGGAGTTGAATTATCAAGGTGATGTTGGGTATGTCATTTTGTACGCCGTCGGCAATGACAAAGTCGAAGTGCTCAATGGCAAGCAGCGTCTGCGTCTGCCTATTTCGTGGCTAAAGCCGATGTGGCAAGGCAATATCATTGAACTGTGGCAAGCGCCGTTGAAAGAGACATTACGTTTAGACATGGAAGGCCCAGCGATCGAAGTATTAGACCGACTATTAGCAGAAGCGGTAAGTGAGCCACTGCTTGAAACGTCTATTTTTGATGGTGCGATGAAAGAGCGAGTTGAGTTATTCCAACGTTGGCAAGGTATTGGGGTCGACGGCATTGCAGGTAAGCGGACGCTAGATCGTCTTCAACAAAACGTGCAGCCAGATGCGCCTCAACTGGCACGAATCGAGAAGGAGGACGCATAATGTCAGCCATGAAACATATAGGTCTGTTCTTGCTGCCAATCACCGTTGCTGCAATCGGAGTTGCTTGGTATTTAGATCTCCTTACGCCTCATGCTGAAGCTAGTACTTCCGCCCCTAAGGCTAAGATGGAAGCGGAACAACCGTTCAAAGCATTGGACTATCCTGAAACTACTCAGTTGGCGCAATTGCCAAGAGAGTGGCCAAGTGCAGAGCTGTCTCGTGATTTTGGTACGTTTGCAACATCTGATGAATACGTGAGTAATACAGCAAACAAAGACGAGATAGAAACATCTGTATCAACTCAAGGCACTTCAGTGGTTGAAGAGGACCTAGGTTTGTCTCTGGATGATCTTGACTTGTCCTCATTATCTCCTGATTTAGCGCGAAAGGTCGAAAATGCGTTATCCCGAGATGATGCGCCTTCACCACAAACGGTGCGCGTGAACGATTTAGAGCGCAACGCTCATCAATGGCAAGGGCGTTTACCTGCGCTCAATTTGCAAACTCACATGTACGCCAGTGATGAAAATCGCCGCTGGGTGAAAATTAACAATGTTGAATATCATCAAGGAGATGTTGTTGATGGGCAGGTCACATTAAGAGAAATACAACCGCAAGCGGTGATTGTCGAGTTCCAAGGTGAGCAAATTCGTATCCCAGCGTTGTATGAGTGGAAAGGGTAGCCGTTTTTTATAGTAAATCATCAAGCCAGCGAGGTCATGTCGCTGGCTTTTTTTGTTTCTCATAAGGTCTTTTTTCATCTATTTGAGTGATGATTTTTAGGGACTCACACAAGCTAAATATAGCTTTTCTCAGTTGTTTAAATTACATCAATATCAGTCATGTATTAGTAGAATGACTCCAGTCAGCGTTGTGTAAAAAAACGCCATATTGACGAACTTCGTCATCACGACCAGGTCCACGTTAGACCCCATGAAATAACAGGAGTCTACACAGAGACACATGCGTATTCTGATTTTTTCTTTAAGTGTTGTTGCGTCGTTAAGTTACGCAGCAAAGCCGATCCCTTTCCCTATAACACCAGATAATAACGGACAAGATTTTATGGTCAGTGCGACCAACCCTTACGTGAGCAGCACTGGTTATTCAATATTGAAAGAGGGCGGGAACGCCGTTGATGCCATGGTCGCGATGCAGATGGTGATGTCTGTGGTTGAACCGGATATGACGGGAATTGGAGGCGGTACTTTCGCGCTGTTTTATCAACATGACAAGCAGAAGTTTTTAGCCCTTGATGGGCGAGATGAAGCGCCGTCTAGCGCTCACCCTGAGATGTTTATTGAAAATGGGAAAGCACTCAGCCGCGATGAAATTTTAGGGCCTCGCTCCGTTGCAGTGCCGGGCACCTTACGTCTGCTTTATTCCACTCATGAGCAATACGGCAAATTACCATGGTCTGAGTTGGTTCAACCTGCGATTAAGCTCGCGCGTGATGGGTACGCGATGAACAGCTATACCTATGATATCGTCGTGCGAGAGCAAACGCGTTTGCTTCGCGATCCAGAAATTAAAGCCTTGTATTGGCAAGATGATGAAGTGAAGCCAACAGGGACGTTAATGAAGAACCCTAAAATGGCTGAGACGCTAGAGAAAATAGCTCAGCAAGGCGATCGCTATTTGTATGGTGGTGCACTTGGTCAACATATTGTTGATACGGTGAATCGTCGTATTAACGATCAGCATGAGAAATTGTCGTTAGAGGACTTTAAAAACTATCAGGTGAAATCTCGCGATATTATTGAAAGCGATTATCGAGGCAACAAAATAGTTTCGTTTGGTTACCCGGCCTCTGGCGGTGTGATGGTCGCTCAGAGTCTTGAACTGCTTGCACCCTATGACATTGCCCATATGGCGAAAACGGATGTAGAGCCTTGGCGTTTAATGACCGAGGCGATGCGCTTAGCAAAAGCTGATCGTATTGCGTATGCCGGAGATCCGGATTATGTGGAAGCACCAGTTGAACAATTGTTATCTAAAACCTATTTGGACCAGAGACGTGATTTAATCCCTGATAATGGCACCTCGAAAGAGAATCCAAAAGCCGGACAGATAACGCAAACTCAGTATGCGCAATATCAAGGCTTCGAGAGCAAAGATACAGGGCACATTTCTATCGTTGATAGGGAAGGTAATGCGATTGCTATGACCAGCACCGTTGGCACGGGAATGGGATCTGGTGTCATGGTTGATGGCGTTATCTTGAATGCACAAATGGCAAACTTTTCACCTCAACCAACGCTTAACGGTAAGCCTACTCAAAACTCGATTGAAGCGGGTAAGCGTCCACGCTCAGCCATTACGCCATTAATGGTGATGGACAGTGATGATAACTTGCGTTTGGTTGTCGGTTCACCAGGAAGTTCGCAAATCCCGGGGTATGTACTCAAAACCGTGGTTGGCGTGCTGGATTGGAACTTATCAGCGCAAGAGGCTATTGACTTACCAAACATCCAGTACGGTACCAAGATAGACCGCACGAAGCCGTATGACCCAACAGGCTTGCTGGTGGAGAAGAAAACCTTCGCAGAAATGTTGGTGCCGGAGTTTATGGAGCTTGGCTACCCAGTACACGTTATTCCAGTGGTAAGTGGTTTGAATGCAATTGAGCTAAAAGATGGCAAGCTTTATGGCGCAACGGATCGTCGTCGAGCATCTAGTTCAATGGGGGAGTAGTGCAGATTTCCGTAAAACTAAGCAAACAAAAAAGCCAGTCGAATATCGACTGGCTTTTGCATTCTTTTTTATAGATAAAAGGGCTAAGGACTTATGCCCAACCCGCAGGTGAACGTTTTCTACGAGGCATGACATGCGGAAGAATCAAACCAAATAGCAAACCTAAACCTGCAACACCGCCGCCATAAGTGAAGTACTTAAGCAGCATGTCGTCTTTTTGTGTATCCAGTTTAGCGCGCAGCTCGCGGTTTTCTGTTTCAACAGAAGTAAGCTGGTCGCTGATCTCAGAGTATTTATTCTCAAGATCGGAAATTTGTTGGTTGCGCGTTTCTAGAGAGGTAACAAGGCCGGCTTTCTCTGCATCAGAAGTTTTACGAGCGTTAGCAAGCTGCTCTTTCACTTCTGCTAGCTCTTTCTCAATGCGAGGAAGGCGAATCGCCATGCTTTCTTGGTTTGTCACAAACTTGCTTTGTACCCAACCAGTACGACCGCGGTCATCACGAACTTGCGTATAGCCAGTATCTCGGTTGGTTTTAATAAGTTGTACTTTAGAACCGGCATTAACACTACCAATAATACGGTAGGTGTTATTTGGACCTGAGTGCATAAAAGTGAAGAGGTCATCAGAAATATAACGGTCTGCTGCTAGGGCCGCTGGCGCTGCTAGCAAAGTAAACAAAACCGTGATGATTAGTTTTTTCACAGTAAATCCCTTAACGATTTTTCTTGGAGACAGCGTTGGCACCGAATGATTGGAGCCGGAAATAGACGAATAGTATGCAGTTTCAAACTTCGGTGCAACAAAGAAGGGAGGCAAAGCCTCCCTTTCTGTGCGTTTGAGTCAATAATGACAAAGCGCTTACATTCTATTGACGAGTGTCTTAAGCGAACATCGCTTGAAGTCCGTAGAAGAATACAACGGCCAATAGTGCACCTGCTGGTAGTGTAACGATCCATGATGCCACGATGTTACGAACCACGCCCAGGTTTAGTGCCGCGATACCACGAGCAAAGCCAACACCGAGAACCGCACCAACCAATGTTTGAGTGGTTGAGATTGGCAGACCAGTACCAGAAGCTAGAACAACAGTACAAGCGGTTGCTAGCTGAGCTGCAAAACCACGGCTAGGAGTTAGCTCAGTGATACCTGTACCAACGGTTGCCATTACTTTGTGACCCAGTGTCGCAAGACCGACCACGATACCAATACCACCAAGAGGTAGAATCCACCAAGCGATGGTGCTTTTCGTGCTGATTTCGCCCATGTGTTCAACAGTCGATACTACAGCAGACAGTGGACCAATGGCGTTTGCAACGTCGTTTGAACCGTGTGCAAATGCCATTGCACAAGCGGTGATAACCATCAGAACGCTGAAGATACCTTCCACGCCAGAAAAGCTGCGGTCTTCTTCGCGATTAGCGAATTTTTTCTGGATGTATACGTAGCCGCCAACCATCACGAGTGCTGAAACTGCTGCTGCCCACATCCAAGCTTCGCCATTGGTTAGGTGAAGACCAACGTGTTTTAGACCTTTTTTGATAGTTACAAGTGCAATCACCATTGTTGTGATGAACATGTAAACAGGAACAAAACGTTTGGCGTTGAATAACGGGTTCTCAGTATCAAAAATCAGACGTTGTGCGCTGACAAAGATAACGTAAGCAAAGAAACCTGAAATCACAGGTGTAATAATCCAGCTACCAACAATGCCTTGAACGCTGCCCCAGTCAACCGCTTCAGTACCTACTGATACGCATGCAAAACCAATGATTGCACCGATGATTGAGTGAGTCGTAGATACTGGCCAGCCCATGTAAGAGGCAAGAAGTAACCATGTACCCGCAGCCAAAAGAGCAGACATCATACCGTAGACAAGAACGTCAGGTTGACTAGCAAATAAAGAAGTTTCGATTACACCTTTACGGATAGTGTCGGTTACTTCACCGCCTGCAAGGTAAGCACCTGCAAATTCGAAGATCATCGCAATGATGATAGCTTGTTTTACGGTTAGCGCTTTTGAACCTACTGATGTACCCATCGCATTAGCAACGTCGTTCGCGCCAATACCAATCGCCATCATGAAACCAAAAATCGCTGCAACAATAATCAGGACAGTGCCGTAGTTCGCAAGGATATCCATCGTAATACCTAGTTGTTTTATAACAAGCGGAACAAAATTTTACGCGCGCCAAACCATAAGACGATGAAAATAGTCATCGTCCCTATGACACGTGTTCATTATGCTCTTCGTTATGTCGTTAACTTTATGTTTTAAGATCGAGATAGCATGACTTCCAAACGAGCACCTACGCGCTGCGCTTGGTCGGCAATACCACCTACCCATTCAAGAATCTTGTACAAGAACATGACATCGATAGGGTTCATGTCAGACTCAATCGCCATCAACTGTTGACGAAGTTCAATCTGCATAGCATCGGTATCATCTTCGATGACATCTAATTGATGAATCATTTCAGCGACGAGCGTCACTTCACGACCTTTGAAGCCGGTTTCTAGCAATTCATCAAGTTCATTGATTACCTTTTGCGCCTGATCGGCCGCATCAAGACAACGTTGAACGTAAGCGAGGAAGTTTGGTTGGAGAGCCTCAGGAATGACAAGTTGACGACCATATACACGGCCAGCAATGTCTTTTGCCAGGTTTGCAAGTTTGTCCTGCTGAGTCAGAAGCTCAAGCATGTCAGTACGGTCTACTGGCATGAACAAACCGCGAGGCAGTTTTAGACGGATTTCACGTTTCAGCACGTCCGCTTCTTTCTCTAGGTGAGAAATTTGTGCACGGATTTCAGATGCTTTTTCCCAGTCACCCTTTGAAGATACTTCAAAGAATTTCACCAAGTGTGAACAACATTCGTTGACACACACAACGTGGCGTTGCAAAGGCTTAATTGGGGACTTTGCAAATAACCCCATAATTGTATTTACTGGCATGGTCATTCAACCTAATAACTATAACCTTAAAAAAACATACACCATTTCTGAGTGCTTGGCGAAATGTTGAACGATGGCTATAAAGGCGCGCATGGTAACGCATTAAATCGCTCATTAAAACTGTTTTAGATCATCATTCCGGCGATATTTCTCTCTTGCCGTGCGAGAAATTACGCAATATCCTGTTTCTATCTGCTTTGAAAGGTATAGCTATGGAAACCGAAATAGAACTGAAGTTTTTTGTTTCTCCTGAATTTTCAGAAACTTTAAAAGAAAAAATTTCTGAGACAAAAGTACTTCAGCATAGTTGTCGTGACTTGGGTAACACCTACTTTGATACCGCCGATAAATGGCTGAGAAAGCACGACATTGGTTTAAGAATTCGCCGTTTTGATGATGTATTCGTCCAAACCGTAAAGACAGCAGGACGCGTCGTCGCAGGCTTACATCAAAGACCAGAATACAATGCTGAGCACACTAGCGACGAGCCTAACCTGTCGCTTCATCCTGTAGACATTTGGCCGCCAGGTAAAGACGCAGAAACGCTGCAATCTGAGCTTATGCCGTTATTCTCGACCAACTTCACACGTGAACAGTGGCTGATTGGCATGCCAGACGGTAGCCAAATAGAAGTGGCGTTTGACCAAGGTATGGTCGTAGCCAAAGGTGAAGATGGGGAAGAGAAACAAGAACCGATTTGCGAAGTTGAACTGGAACTTAAATCGGGCCAAACCGATGCCCTATTTACACTAGCACGTAGCTTTTGTGAGCAAGGTGGCATGCGTTTGGGTAACTTGAGTAAAGCGGCGAAAGGCTATCGACTTGCAAGTGGCTATGCAGGTGATGAAGTAAAATCGTTGGCGCTTGTGGACAGTAGCCCGACGGATACCGTTGAATACTGCTTGATCAACTCTTTAGAACACGCCCTATCTCACTGGCATTATCACGAGCAAATTTATGCTGAGCGTGACAATGTGGAAGCGCTACGTGAAATCAGCAATGCCATTCGTTTTATTCGTCAAACATTGACCATTTTTGGTGGTGTTGTCCCTCGTCGCGCGAGTGCGATTCTGCGCCAAGAGCTCAAATGGTTGGAAGAAGAGCTGAGTTGGTTGGATGAGCATGCACACCTTGAAGAGCTCTTAGATGACAAAGGCAACGTGCTGCGTAAGTTGGATGCGCGTAAGTTCTTAGTATCTGAGTTGACTCAGCAGTTACAAGAGCTGCCAAGCCGTGAAGAAGTGCTAGGGTTGCTCAATTCCGCGCGTTACACCGGGTTATTGCTGGATCTTAGTCGCTGGATCTTAGCGCGTGGCTGGCAGCCGTTTCTTGATGAAAAAGCGCGCGAAAAAATGGCAAGTAATATCATGCCGTTTTCAGTCACTCAGCTCGATCGCACTTGGGCAGAACTAATGGAAGCTTTCCCTGCAGAGCGCGACCTGACGGCGCAAGAGTACGTTGATCAGCGCTATCGCTTGCTGCGTAATCTCTATACTGGTATTGGTTTCGCGAGTCTATATAACTCGGATGAGCGTAACAGCTTCCGTTTGCCATGGGCGGATCTGGTGCATGGTATCGATGATCTGCTAATGCTGAACCACTTGCTTCCGTTGGTAGATATGCTGGAAGACGCAGAAAAAGAGCAGTTAGAACGCTGGTTGCACCGTCAAGAGCGTTCAATTTTGCATGCAATGGATCAAACCCGAGCGATCAGTGTGGAAGTGCAGCCTTATTGGCGTGAATGATCACCTTGAGTACCTGTACAAAAAATAGGACCGCATGGTCCTATTTTTTTGTCTTTGTTTTGCTTTGTTGCAGCTCTTGTTCTATGAAGTCGAGTCGTTCTAGTATTTGCGCTTGTTGGCTTAGGAGTTGCTCGAGCATACGTTCTTTATTGATTGAGCTGTGCGTCTGTTGTTTTGTCGGGGCAGTAAGGATAGAGGTGATAAGACCCGAAATCATACCAAAGATCCCCACACCACAAACAATGATGATGACGGCTAAAAACTTTCCTACTGAGGTCACCGGATAATGATCGCCGTAACCAACGGTTGAGATCGTTACGAATACCCACCACAAAGCATCGGCGCCAGTGCGAATATTCGCTTCTGGGTTTTTCGCTTCGATAAACAGCATGGCACTAGAACCGAGCGTAATGAGGATCACCATCAACAGTAATATTGAGGCGACCGTGGTTTCGCGGCGGTTCTCTTTGAGCTGATGCAAAATGAACTTTGACGAGCGCAGTACTAATACCACTCGAAGAATATGAAAGATACGAGCAAAGCGCAGTGGCTCTATTAATGGGATGCTCGCCACGAAATCTATCCAATGACGTTTAAGAAACAACCACCGATCTGTGGACCGGATCAAATCAATGGTGAGCTGTAATAGAAAAATACTACAGATTATGAAATCCAGACCGATAAGAACTTGACGGGTTTCGTGATCGATCGGGAAAAACAACAAGCCAGAGATCACAAATAGTGCCATAAAAGACAATATTAGTGACAACAGGCCCATCGGTCGTGTGCTGTCTTTGATATCATTGTTTTTCATACGAAGCTCGAAATAAATCGCGTAACCACGCTAAACGCGAACATAACTATAAGTAATATAAAGATTATAGATAAAGACTATATAAGACTCGGTGGAGAACTGACAATGGAAAAGCTGGCATTTAAGCCATGGGAAAGGGTCATATCCGACATTCGACTGGTTCCTAAAATGGTCATGTTGATGGTCTTCAGTACTGTCCTGATTGTGGCAAAACAACTGTGGGACGCGAACACCTTTTACGATTCACTTTTAGCGGCGACACAAAACGCGCAAGTTGCCCAACAGCATTACGAAGCATACTTAACGCAAGTTGCTTGGCAAACCGCCTTATTGATTGTGGTTTTTGTCGTGCTCTTATTAGCGGCGGCTAGAGTGATGCTGCGTCAAACGCAGTATCTGAGCGACGCGATCAAACTGATGGCGAGCAAGAACCTCTCCGTGCCATTTGGTATGGATTGTAAAGATGAATACGGAGACGTGGCACGTGAATTAGAAAAGACACGTCGCCAATTGCACGATGTGATTCAAATGCAAATTAATGCTTCTGATGAGTTATCCACACTCACGGAAGTGATGACGCTGAGCATGTCGGAAACGAAAGAGTCGGCGCAAGAAGAGTTTAACGAAATTGATCAACTTGCGACGGCGATGAGTGAAATGTCGTCGACGGTGCAAACCGTCGCAGAACATGCCCAGACTGCGTCTTCTCTTACAGAGCAAGCTTCCGCACAAGCGATTTCTGGTCAACAGTTCTTGCAAAGTACGATGGCGAAAATGAGTGAACTCTCGTCGGACATCGCTTCATCGGCGCAGGCGGTTAACCAGGTCGAAGAACGTGTTGAATCCATTGGTAGTGTTGTGGGTACGATTCAAGGTATCTCTGAACAAACTAACCTGCTTGCACTGAATGCGGCTATTGAAGCTGCGCGAGCTGGCGAGGCGGGTCGAGGTTTTGCGGTGGTTGCAGATGAAGTTCGTAACCTTGCACAACGTACACAACAAGCGACGGTAGAAATTCAAGAGATGATTGCGCAGCTGCAAACCAGTGCAGAATCTGCTGTAGAACTCATGGAGAAAAGCGTAGTGGAAGCGGCCGATGGAAACGAGCTGGTTTCTAATGCTGGATCTGAGCTCGATGGTATTGTTGGGCAAGTGACGCAAATCAATGACATGAACTTCCAAATCGCGACCGCGTCTGGTCAGCAAAGCAGTGTTGCAGAAGAGATGAGTCAAAACCTCACCAATGTACGTGAGCTGGTAGAAGCCTCGGTTGTGGTTGTGACAGAGCTGCTAGAAACTTCTGAAATGATGCAAAATAATGCTGGCGAGTTAGACAAGAAGATCAAATCTTTCCAAGTTTAATATTCCATCCAGAACTTTTGATAAAACGCCCACAAACCTTTTGTGGGCGTTTTTATTTGCTTTAAGTCTGGTATAAAGAATGAGTTACCGTGCTTTTCAAACAAGGAAGAAAAATGCAGCTGCCTTCGCCACTGATTTCTATCGCTGAATCTGCCGTACAAAATGCTCAAGAGGCAGGTTATTTTCCCCTTTGGCCAGATGAGATTGCGCAGCAATTTCGCTATGTGGCGGGCTTAAGCCAGTTTATTACCGAAGCCATTCATCGCGATGAAGTCCTAGCGCGTGAGTTGCCAAACATGTTAGCGCAACCAAGTCGTCAAGAATCTTACCGTTCACGTCTTGCGGCACTGCTGGGAAAATGCCCGGATGAGATGTCTGGTCATCGCGTGTTGCGTCAGTTTCGCAACCGAGAAATGGTGTACATTGCGTGGAAGGATTTTACGCATGCATGGTCGCTAGAAACGTCTTTAAGCCACTTATCCGAGTTGGCTGAAGCGATGATTTTTGAAACCTATCAATGGCAATATCAAGCGTGTTGTCAGGAGTGGGGAACGCCGACGAGTGAGGAAGGTGAAGTACAGCCGATGTTGATTATCGGCATGGGGAAACTGGGTGGCGGCGAGTTAAACTTTTCTTCCGATATCGATCTGATTTTCACGTATCCAGAAAACGGTGAGACACAAGGCGCGCGCCGCAGCATTGCCAATGCCCAGTTCTTTACTCGCCTTGGTCAACGCATCATCAAAGCGCTCGATCAACAAACCTTCGATGGTTTTTGCTACCGTGTCGACATGCGACTGCGTCCGTTTGGTGAGAGTGGTCCATTAGTCATGAGCTATGCTGCGCTTGAAGATTATTATCAAGAACAGGGACGTGACTGGGAGCGTTACGCGATGATCAAAGCTCGAGTGATGGGGTGCGAAATGTACCCGCAATACCAAGAGCTACGCCAAATGCTGCGTCCTTTTGTTTTTCGTCGCTATATTGATTTCAGTGCGATTCAGTCTTTGCGTCGGATGAAATCGATGATCAGTAGTGAGGTTCGTCGCCGAGGTTTGAACAACAACATCAAGTTAGGCGCAGGTGGCATCCGAGAAATTGAATTTATCGCCCAAGTTTTTCAATTAATTCGAGGGGGGCGCGAGCCTTCTCTTCGTAATCGAGGGTTGTTGGAAACGCTGCAAGGCATTGAAGAGCTGGCGTTACTCACTTCGCAAGAAGTCAGCAGTCTAGAAGCTGCATACAAGTACTTGCGTCAATTAGAAAACTTGTTGCAAGCGATGGCGGATAAGCAAACCCAGACGCTGCCTGATTGCGAAACCGAACGCTTAAAGCTCGCCACCGCGATGCAAATGACCTCTTGGGACCAACTGATTGAGCAAACTCAGCAGCACATGGCGAATGTCCATCAAGTATTTGAGTCGTTAATTGGTGATGATGAAGAAGATGAGGGCACTACGGTTGCTCGTCATTTTCATGAGTTATGGGATATGGCGAACAAACAAGATGTGCTTGAACATATCTTGCAGCAGGATATTCAGGTTGAAGACTTTGCTTCATGCGCGAAAACCATCATCAACTTTAAAACCGATCTGGCTAAAAAAACGTTAGGACCGCGTGGACGCGAAGTGTTAAACCGTTTGATGCCGAAGGTGTTTGATGCGGTGTTTGCCCACCCTGATGCACAGTTTGGTTTACCGCGAGTGTTGCATTTACTGCACAATATCTGCACACGTACAACTTATCTGGAGTTATTGGATGAGCACCCAGCGGCTCTAGTACAGCTCGTACGTTTGTGTACCGCAAGCCCAATGATTTCAGAGCAGTTATCTCGGTATCCGATCTTACTCGATGAGTTGATCGATCCTGCACAGTTGTACAATCCAATCCCATTAGACAGTTACCGCACAGAGCTGCGTGATTATCTGGCCCGTATTCCAGAAGATGATATGGAGCAGCAAATGGAAGCGTTGCGCCAGTTTAAGCAAATCTGCATTTTACGTATTGCGGCGGCGGATATTGCTGGTGCATTGCCGGTGATGAAAGTGAGTGATCACTTAACCTATTTGGCGGAAGCTATCGTTGATGCTGTGGTCAGTCAGGCTTGGTTGCAAGTGTCCGAAAAATACGGCGAGCCAACGCATGTGAAAGATCGTGAAGAGAAGGGTTTTGCCGTCATTGGTTATGGCAAAGTCGGTGGCTGGGAACTCGGCTATAACTCCGACTTGGATATCGTCTTCATGCATGACTGCCCAGTCAATGTCTATACAGATGGCAAAAAGGAAATCGACGGCCGTCAGTTCTACCTTCGCCTAGCGCAGCGCATCATCCATATTTTCTCGACTCGCACCGCTTCCGGCATTTTGTACGAAGTCGATACCCGCTTGCGCCCGTCTGGCGCGTCAGGTTTGTTGGTTAGCCCAACCGATGCGTTTGACGATTATCAGCATCAAGAAGCCTGGACATGGGAGCATCAAGCACTTGTGCGCGCGCGCTTGATTTACGGCGATGAACCCCTTGCTATTGCATTTCACAATACGCGACATGATGTGTTGTGCAAAGCGCGCGATCGGGCGGAACTGAAAAAAGCCGTTGTCGAAATGAGAGAGAAAATGCGCGGCCATCTTGGGGGGAAAAAGCCCGGCCGTTTTATGCTCAAGCAAGACGTGGGAGGGATTACCGATATCGAATTTCTCGCTCAGTACTTAGTGCTCAACTATAGTCACGATAAGCCGAAGTTAACGCGTTGGTGTGATAATGTGCGCATCTTTGAAACGCTCATTGCACAAAATGTCATGGACGAAGACCAGGCAATGCAGTTGATACGTGCCTACACGACAATGCGAAACGAAATACACCGGAGAAATCTACTCAATTTAGATGCTGATGTGGTGGAAGATAAGTTTGTTGCCGAAAGGGAGTGGGTAAAACAGGCTTGGAATCAGTGGTTCAGTTAAGACCATATATTTAGCCTCGATAAGGGCTGTGATAAACTCACTTCGATTTAATTTTTGGAGACCAACAATGAAACCAATTCTACCTGATTACAACAGCGCTGGTGTGCTCATCATCGGTGATGTCATGCTAGATCGTTACTGGTATGGCCCAACCGGACGCATTTCTCCTGAAGCGCCGGTTCCTGTTGTAAAAGTAGAAAACAATGAAGAGCGTCCTGGTGGTGCTGCGAACGTTGCGATGAACATCGCATCACTAGGTGGCCATGCTCACATTGTTGGTCTAACAGGGGAAGATGAGCCTGCAAAAGTGCTAACGGAGACGCTGAGCTCACTCAATGTGAAGTGCGATTTCGTTGCACTGCCTGATTACCCAACGATCACGAAGCTTCGCGTAATGAGCCGTGGACAACAGCTTATTCGTCTCGACTTCGAAGATAAATTTGAAAACACGGATTCTGCACCTGTGCTATCGCGTATGGATGCCGCTCTGCCAAACGTTAAAGCCGTGATTATGTCTGACTACGCAAAAGGCTCGTTAGAGCATGTTCAGGCATACATCCAAAAAGCGCGCGCAGCACACATTCCAGTTTTCATTGACCCTAAAGGTGCGGATTTTGAACGCTACCGCGGCGCGACACTCTTAACACCAAACATGAAAGAGTTTGAAGATGTCGTTGGCAAAGTAAAATCAGACCAAGAGCTGGTTGAAAAAGCACTTCAGCTTGTTGAAGAGTTTGATTTTGAAGCGCTACTGGTTACGCGTAGTGAAAACGGCATGACGTTGATCCGCCGTGGTCAAGAGCCATTCCACCTTCCGACTCAAGCGAAAGAAGTGTACGACGTGACAGGTGCTGGTGATACGGTGATTTCTGTACTTGCAGCTTCAGTTGCGGCGGGTAAATCTTTCGAAGAAGCGTGTGCACTAGCGAATGCGGCAGCTGGCGTTGTTGTTGGTAAGCTTGGCACCTCGACCTTGTCTGAAATTGAACTGGCAGAAGCGGTACATGGCAGCCAAGACACGGATTACGGTGTGATTTCAGAAAAAGCGCTGATTGAAGCAGTGAAAAAAGCCCGTGCACGTGGCGAGAAAGTCGTTATGACAAACGGCTGCTTTGATATTCTTCACGCTGGGCATGTGTCTTACTTAAACCATGCTGCTGAACTTGGTGATCGCCTGATTGTTGCGGTGAATACCGATGAATCAGTGAAGCGTCTTAAAGGGCCTGGTCGTCCTGTGAACCCAACCGATCGCCGCATGGCGGTATTGGCAGGTTTGGGCGCTGTGGATTGGGTAGTACCATTTAGTGAAGATACGCCGCAACGTTTGATCTCGGAAGTTCTGCCAAGCTTGCTAGTAAAAGGTGGTGACTACAAACCAGAAGAAATTGCTGGTGGTAAAGAAGTCATTGCTGCAGGTGGCGAAGTTCGTGTATTGAACTTTGAGGATGGGTGCTCAACCAGTGAAATCATCAATGCAATCAAAGGCGGTAAGGGCTAAGCCTACGATTTGTTGGCATTGAAACGCTATTTGTTTGTAAAAGGTCGCCAAGTGCGGCCTTTTTGATACTTGATGTTCTGAGATACTTTTCGTCTAACTGCAAGCAATAAAAAACGCCAGCTGATAAATCAACTGGCGTTTTTATTTATTGAGAACTGAAGCATTCAGTCAGCAATTATTTTGCTGCTTTCAAACCTGCATCAACGTCTAAGATGTCTTGTTCGCTTAGCGTACCAACGGCTTGGCGTAGCTGAAGAACACTTAAGATGTAGTCGTAACGAGCGTTCGATAGGTTTTTATTCGCATCGTATAGACGACGAGTTGCGTCTAGCACGTCAACGATAGTACGAGTACCCACATCAAAACCTGCTTCTGTTGCTTCTAGTGCAGAGCGCGCAGAAATAACGGCTTGCTCATAAGCACGTAGTGCGCCGATAGAGGCGTTAATGTTGTTGTTTTGTGCGCGAACATCTTTTACTACGCTGCGGTATTGTGCTTCAAGATCTTCACTTGCTGCCACGTACGCGTATTCAGCCTGTTTGGTTTGAGAGGTGACGTTACCACCCGTGTATAGCGGCACCGCAAGGTTCACACCGATATTGAAGTTGTCTGTGGTGTTGTCACGAGAGCTATGAGACGTATCACCGTAGTTGTAACCACCGTCTAGAGACAGCGTCGGTAGATGACCAGAACTTGCTAGTGAAATATTGTCACGTGCGATATCTTGAAGAATACGTGAAGACAGCAAGGTCAGGTTTTTGGTTTTTGCTTCGTCAATTAGTGATTCAGCAGGCACGGTCGATGGGCTAGCAGTGAAGCGGCGAGTGTCCAAGATGTTGAGATCTTTGTGTTCTTGACCGGTGATTTCACGTAATGACTCGTAGCTGTTAGTCAGTGCGTTTTCTGCTAACACTTCATCCGCCAGTACTTGGTCGTACTGAGCTTGCGCGTCGTGTACGTCAGTGATCGCAGATAAACCTACTTCAAAACGCTGTTTTGTTTGCTCTAGTTGACGACCCACTGCGGCTTTTTCTGCACGGACGAAAACAAGGTTGTCTTGTGCGCGTAGAACTTCAAAATACGCTTGTGAAACACGAAGAATTAGTGCTTGTTGAGTCGCAGCGTAAGTTGCGTCTGCTTGACGAGCACTTTTCTCAGCGGTATCTAGCGAGATCCAAGATGCGCGGTTGTAAAGTGCTTGTGAAAAGCTAACACCAGCGGTTAGAGCGTTGGCATCGTTTGATACGTCATTGACTAGATTTGAGTCGTATTCAGTATCGCCACGAGTTAAGTTGTAACCTGCTGTTAGGTTAATTTGTGGTAATAGAGCACTACGGCTTGAGGTGATTGCTTCGAAAGCTTGGTCACGTTGTGCTGCTACACTGAGCAATTGTGGATCATTTTGTTTTGCTAAGTCGTAGATTTCAGCCAAAGAGTCTGCGAACGCAGACGTACTCATGCTACCTAGCGCTGCACTGATAAATAGTGGAAGCAATTTTTTCATTTTCTATTCCCGCGGTCAATAGATTGGTTAATTCTCAGTAGTTTAACTCAATTTGCACGATATTTACTCTAAAGTTTGCACTTTTTTACACGTAATTATCCAGTTGTGCAATAAATTTTCACCAAATACTTAAATTAATTTGTAACTATTGTACAAAAAGTTGAGCCAAGTCCTTTGAGCAAGCGAATAACAATGAGTAAACTACAAGATTCACTCAGAGAGGTGTCGAATGCAACAGTGTGACAAACAACAAAAGGATTTTACTTCGCAAGATGTAAAAGTCATCTCGAAAGAAACCTTATTTGAAGGCTTTTTCAAAATGGTGAAATATCGCTTTCAGCATAAGCTATTTGCTGGAGGTTGGAGCGAGGTTGTCGAACGAGAAATGTTCGAGCGTGGTCATGCTGCAGCGATGCTTCCTTATGATCCAAATACGGATCAAGTGGTTATCATTGAACAGATTCGAGTAGGAGCCTTAGAGCATCAACACCCATGGCAGCTAGAGATTGTCGCGGGTATGATTGACCGTGATGAATCAGCCGAAGCCGTCATTCGCCGAGAAGCTGTCGAAGAGGCGGGGATACAAGTGGGGCGTGTTGCGCCAGTCACTTCTTATTATCCTTCTGCTGGCGGTTGCTCGGAAAAGTTGGACGTATTTGTTGGTGAAGTGGACGCATCTAAAGCGCACGGCATTCATGGTTTAGACTATGAGAATGAAGATATTCGCGTACATGTTTTGAGTCGTGAGCAAGCATATCAATGGGTGAAAGACGGAAAATTTGAAAATGGTGCGTCGATTATTGCGTTGCAATGGTTGCAATTAAACCATCAAGAGTTGAAGTCACAGTGGGGGCAACCCCAAATGGTGGAGAGTAAGTAATGGCACAAGTGGCTGAAAAACAGAGGTATCATGTTGATTTAGCGGGTCTAATGAGAACCTATGAGACCAACTACGCTAAATTGAACGCCTTATTGCCTGCTTCTGCCGAAGTTGGGGATGTACGTTGCTACCAAGCGGCGAACATGGTTTACCAATTGACCGTGAATGAAATCACAAAATACACCACAGTTGTTGAGATATGTCAGAGTGATGAAACGCCAGTGTTTCCTTTACCGACGATGTCTGTCAGGCTTTATCACGATGCGAGAGTAGCCGAAGTATGCTCAAGCGGAGAGTTCTCTCGCATAAAAGCTAAGTATGATTATCCCAACGACCAACTGATGCAGAAAGATGAAAAGCATCAACTAAACACATTCCTCGGTGAATGGCTGACGTTTTGTTTACGAAGTGGTATCAGTAGAACACCACTTGCCTTCAATTGATCGTCACGTCACTAAAGGAAAATAACAAATAACGATATAGTGGACGAATCAGGTTTTCATTTTGCAATCATCTAGTGACAGCATCAACCTTTTACAAATTACGGATACTCATCTGTTTGCTGCCGATGAGGGAAGTTTGCTGAGCGTAAAAACGGCCGATAGCTTTAACGCTGTTGTTGCTGATGTTTTACGCCGCAACGTGACGTTTGATTACATCTTGGCGACAGGGGACATTTCCCAAGACCATAGTGCAGAATCTTACCAGCGCTTTGCCGAAGGCATTGAACCGCTAGAGAAAGACTGCTTTTGGTTGCCTGGTAATCATGACTACAAGCCCAATATGGGCAGTGTATTACCTTCGCAACAAATCAAAGCGGCAGAGCATGTATTGCTTGGCGCGCATTGGCAGTTGGTTCTTTTAGACTCGCAAGTTGTTGGCGTTCCCCACGGACGCTTGAGTGACCAGCAGTTAGCGTTACTCGAAGAAAAGTTAGCAGAACACCCCGAAAGGCACACGCTTGTGTTGCTGCATCACCATCCATTATTGGTGGGAAGCGCGTGGCTTGATCAACATACCTTAAAAGATGCCGAAGCGTTCTGGCAGGTTGTCGATCGTTTTGATAACGTGAAAGGCATTCTCTGTGGACATGTTCATCAAGACATGAATGTGCTTCATAATGGTATTCGAGTGATGGCAACACCCTCGACGTGTGTTCAGTTTAAGCCTAACTCGGATGATTTTGCCCTCGATACGACTTCGCCTGGTTGGCGTGAACTGCAGCTGCACGCTTGTGGTGATATTACGACTCAAGTGGGCCGACTTCCTGATGGCCAGTTCCAACCAGACTTCTCTTCTAACGGATACTAACGCGCCCGAGCTCTATGTTCGGGCTCGCTTTTTTGTGCGAGATATCTATGAGTAAACCTTCACTTCTTCTGTATATCCATGGCTTTAACAGTTCTCCACTCTCAATGAAAGCCAATGTGATAAGAGCATACTGCGAGCTGCATCGTCCTGATATCAAAGTGATTGTTCCCCAGTTACCTTGTTATCCTCAACAAGCGGCGAAAATGTTGTTGGATATCATCGAGCAATATAAAGACGACTATAACATTGGTCTGGTGGGCAGCTCATTAGGCGGCTTTATGTCAACGTGGCTAAATGACAAGTTTGGATTTAAAGCGGTTGTGGTCAACCCCGCGGTTAAGCCCTATGAGTTGTTAGTAGATTATTTGGGTGAGCAAACTAACCCTTATACGCACGAAACCTATACACTTGAAGCTTGTCATATTGACGAGTTAAAAGCTCTTGATGTACAAAGCATCGCGTCGCCACATTCTTTCTGGTTGTTGCAGCAAACAGAAGATGAGGTTTTAGACTATCGACAAGCGGTAGATAAGTTTGCAGACGCTAAGCAAACAGTAGAACAAGGCGGTGATCACAGTTTTGTAGGCTTTGAGCGTTATCCTGCACAGATTATCGAATTTCTAGAACTGTAATTCGAAAGCGATTGGAAAAGGCTCATAGTTTTTATTGATATATCCAACCGTTTCTTGACATGGGCGGTATGCTTTCCGACTATGTTTTGCCAAAAGATCTTAAGGGTCGAGGACCCTGGCTACTTTGTTATGCATCATGTTTACAAGCACTTAGTGATGTGAACAGGGTGGCTTTTTCGTTTCCTGAGTATGGGTTCACCCATTGGTGATATTCAGGCAACAAGTAAACTTTGAGAATAATTCCGTATTATGACTGAACAATATAATGCTGGTGCCATTGAAGTACTGAATGGCTTAGAGCCAGTACGTCGCCGACCAGGGATGTATACGGATACAGCGCGCCCAAACCATTTGGGCCAAGAAGTTATCGACAACAGTGTCGACGAAGCGCTAGCCGGACATGCCTCAAAAGTACAAGTCATCCTACATGCCGACCAATCACTAGAAGTGATCGATGATGGTCGAGGCATGCCTGTTGATATCCACCCTGAAGAGAAAGTGTCAGGCGTAGAGTTAATCCTATGCAAGCTGCACGCAGGTGGTAAGTTCTCTAACAAAAACTACCAATTCTCTGGTGGTTTGCACGGGGTAGGTATTTCGGTAGTAAACGCGTTGTCAAAACGCGTTGAAGTAACCGTTCGTCGTGATGGCCAAGTGTATGAAATTGCATTTGAGCACGGTGATAAAGTCTCTGACCTGACCGTAACCGGCACATGTGGTCGTCGCAATCGCGGTACCAGCGTGCATTTCTGGCCTGATGCGAAGTACTTCGATTCGGCTAACTTCTCTGTTACGCGCCTAGTCAATAATCTGCGCGCAAAAGCGGTTTTGTGTCCGGGTTTAGAAATTACATTAACCGACAAAGTTAATGGTAAAGACTATAAGTGGTACTACGAAGACGGTCTTAAAGACTATCTTGCGGAAGGCGTAAAAGGCTACCCAGTTATTCCTGAAGAACCATTTACTGGTGAGTTCTTGGCGGATACCGAAGCGGCAAACTGGGCGGTAATTTGGCAGCCAGAAGGTGGTGAGATGATCACCGAAAGCTACGTTAACCTGATCCCAACCGCTCAAGGTGGTACGCACGTTAATGGTCTACGCCAAGGCTTGTTAGAAGCGATGCGCGAATTCTGTGAGTTCCGTAATCTATTACCTCGTGGCGTGAAGCTAACGGGTGATGACGTTTTCGACCGCTGTTCTTACGTGTTGTCGGTTAAAATTCAAGATCCGCAATTTGCAGGCCAGACCAAAGAACGTCTGTCCTCTCGTCAAACTGCGGCATTTGTCTCTGGCGTAGTAAAAGATGCGTTCAGTCTTTGGTTGAACGAAAAGCCTCAGCTAGCAGAGCAATTGGCAGAAGTCTGTATCGCTAACGCGCACCGTCGTATGCGTGCAGCTAAAAAAGTCGTACGTAAGAAAGTGGCGTCCGGCCCGGCACTGCCAGGTAAGTTGACCGACTGTTCAGCACAGGACTTAAGTCGCACTGAAATCTTCTTTGTGGAGGGGGACTCTGCGGGTGGCTCGGCAAAACAGGCACGTGACCGTGAGTTCCAAGCCGTGATGCCATTGCGTGGTAAGATCTTGAACACGTGGGAAGTCTCTGCTGACCAAGTATTAGCATCTCAAGAAGTACACGATATTTCAGTGGCTTTGGGGATTGATCCTGACAGCGATAACCTTGAGGGGTTGCGTTACGGTAAGATCTGTATCCTTGCCGATGCGGACTCGGATGGTCTTCACATCGCAACGCTGCTTTGTGCACTGTTCACTCGTCACTTCCGTGCACTGGTTGAAGCGGGTCATATCTATGTGGCGATGCCGCCTCTGTATCGAATCGATTGCGGGAAAGAAGTGTTCTACGCTCTCGATGACGATGAAAAAGATGGCATTTTAGAGCGCTTGTCGAAGAAGAAAGCCAAAATCAACGTGCAACGATTCAAAGGTCTGGGTGAGATGAACCCACTTCAGTTGCGTGAAACCACCATGGATCCGAACACGCGTCGCTTAGTGCAGCTAACCATTGACGACTCTACGGCGACCATGGAAATGATGGACATGCTGCTGGGCAAAAAGCGTGCAGATGACCGTCGTTCTTGGCTACAAAACAACGGCGACTTGGCAGAGGTGTAACGGATGTCTACAGAAATTACCTACGATGGCGTCGAACAGTTGCCAATGCGCAAGTTCACTGAAGACGCTTATCTGAACTACTCGATGTACGTCATCATGGACCGCGCCTTGCCATACATTGGTGATGGCTTAAAGCCGGTTCAACGACGCATCATTTATGCGATGTCAGAGCTTGGTCTCTCTGCATCAGCAAAATACAAAAAATCTGCACGTACCGTTGGTGACGTGTTAGGTAAATACCATCCGCACGGTGATTCAGCGTGTTACGAAGCGATGGTATTGATGGCTCAGCCATTCTCTTACCGCTATCCATTAGTGGATGGTCAAGGTAACTGGGGGGCGCCAGATGACCCGAAATCATTCGCGGCAATGCGTTATACCGAAGCAAAACTGTCTAAGTTTGCTGAAGTATTGCTAGGCGAACTGGGCCAGGGTACGGTTGAATGGCAACCTAACTTTGATGGCACAATGAAAGAGCCACAAATGTTGCCAGCACGCCTGCCTCATATCCTGCTTAACGGTGTAACCGGTATTGCGGTTGGTATGGCAACAGACATCCCACCGCATAACGTTCGTGAAATCGCAGATGCGACTATTCATTTGATCGACAACCCAAAAGCAGAACTGCCGGACGTGATGCAATATGTTAAAGGTCCGGATTACCCAACAGAAGCAGAAATCATCTCGCCGCAAGCGGATATTGAGAAGATTTACCGCAACGGTCGCGGCAGCATCAAGATGCGCGCGGTATGGCACAAAGAAGGTTCTGATATCGTTATCACCTCTCTGCCACACCAAGTATCGGGTGCAAAACTGCTTGAGCAAATCGCCAACCAGATGCGTGCGAAGAAGCTACCAATGGTTGACGATCTTCGTGACGAGTCGGATCACGAGAACCCAACGCGTATCGTTGTGGTACCTAAGTCAAACCGCGTCGATTGTGATTTGTTGATGAACCACTTGTTCGCATCAACGGATCTTGAGCGCAGCTACCGCGTTAACTTGAACATGATTGGTTTGGATAATCGTCCTCAAGTTAAAGGTCTGGTGCAAATTCTGTCAGAGTGGATTGAGTTCCGTCGCACGACCGTACGTCGCCGTCTACAACACCGCCTAGACAAAGTCATGGCTCGCTTACACATTTTGGAAGGTTTGTTGGTTGCTTACCTAAACCTAGATGAAGTGATTGAGATCATCCGTACTGAAGATGATCCTAAAGCGGTATTGATGGCACGTTTTGGTATTACCGATATCCAAGCGGATGCGATTCTAGACACCAAACTTCGTCACTTAGCCAAACTAGAAGAGATGAAGATCCGTGGTGAGCAAGACGAGCTAGAGAAAGAGCGTGAGAAGCTAGAACAGCTACTCGGTTCTGAGCGTCGTCTAAACACACTACTGAAAAAAGAAATCAAAGCAGACGCAGAGAAATACGGTGATGACCGTCGATCTCCATTGGTTGAGCGTGCAGAAGCAAAAGCGCTTACTGAACGTGATCTTGTTCCAAGCGAACCAATCACGGTTGTGCTTTCTGAGAAAGGTTGGATTCGTCACGCGAAAGGCCATGACGTAGATGCAGAAGGCCTGAACTATAAGTCGGGTGATAAATACTTAGCGCACGCACGAGGTAAGAGTAATCAGCCTGCGGTATTCCTAGGTAGTGACGGTCGAAGTTACTCTCTGGAATCGCACTCGCTGCCTTCTGCTCGTAGTCAAGGTGAGCCGATTACCGGTCGTTTGAATATTACGGCTGGTAGCAGTATTCGCCAAGTTATCATGAGTGAAGAAGAGCAGCTGTGGCTGGTGGGCTCAGATGCAGGTTACGGCTTTGTATGTAAAGGCGCTGACTTGCTATCTAAAAACCGCAGTGGTAAAGCGCTGGTCACTTTACCGGCTAACTCTGAGGTCATGACGCCAAAAGCGATTGAAGATTTAGATTCTGATGAAATCTTAGCAATTACTAACCAAGGTCGCATGCTGCTGTTCCCAATCAAAGACCTGCCACAACTGGCGAAAGGTAAAGGGAATAAGATCATCAACATTCCTGCTGCTAAAGCAAAAGAGCGAGAAGAAGTACTATCTCACTTAATGTCTTTACCAAAAGGTGCATCGTTAACGCTGTACGCGGGTAAGCGAAAGTTGGGTCTTAAACCGTCTGACCTTGATAACTTCCGTGGCGAACGTGGTCGCCGAGGTGGGTTATTACCAAGAGGTTTGCAGCGAGTCACTCGCATTGAAGTTGAGCTGGATGATTCCGATACGACGGAAACACCGAGCGATAGCGAGTAACGCACAAATAAAAATCCCAGCCAATGGCTGGGATTTTTTATGCTTCTTGCTTGTCTTCGGCAATGGTGACTTTCAAGCTCATCTCTTTTCCTTTGCGAATGATGCCGACGTCCACGGTGGTGCCAGGACGTAAATCGGTGACGATATCCATGACGCTCTGACGCCCTTGCACTTTATTGCCATCAATACTGATAATGATGTCCTGCTTTTGGAAGCCTGCTGCATTGGCTGGGCCATTTGGATCAATACCAAGCACGACAATACCACCTATGTGTTCATTTCCAAGTAGGCGAGCAGTGACCGCATTAATATCTTGGCCGTCGATACCAATATAGCCACGAATCACGCGACCATCAGCGATGATTTTCTGCATGATCTTGCTGGCTAGTGGCGCAGGGATCGCAAAGGAAATACCGTAAGTTTCTAAATCGGTCGCTTGCTGGAAAGAGGCGGTATTGATGCCGACGAGCTCACCTTGAGTATTCACTAGGGCGCCACCAGAGTTCCCCTCATTGATGGCGGCATCGGTTTGAATAAATGCTTGGCGACCGTCGCTAATAGATGAGCGTCCTGTTGCTGAAATAATACCGAACGTTGTGGTTTGCCCAAGGTTGTATGGGTTACCGATGGCTAGGACCACATCACCAACTTGTGGTTTGTAATTAGAGTTAAGAGGAATAACAGGTAAATTCGAACCTTCGACACGCAGTACGGCAATATCTGTGCGTTTATCCGTGCCAACTAGCTGAGCTGCCGCGGCTCTACCGTCTTGTAATGCGACAACAATTTGGTCTGCTTGAGCAACCACATGGTAGTTGGTAATGATGTAGCCTTTCTCACTGACAATGACACCTGAACCCAGACCTTGAGTCGAGAGTTTACTGCGATCATTTTCAACATATTTACGGCTGTAGATGTTTACTACGGCAGGTGCTGCTCTTCGCACCGCCTGATTAAATGTCAACTCAACGGACGCGATATTAACAGGTTGCGGATCTAGCGCGGCAGGAATTACGTTGTTGCGCAAAGATGGTACCGCCAGTAATACCACTGCGGCAGTAGCCAAGCCTAAAAAGACAGAACGTAATAAAAAGCTGAGCATATCCTCTCCATGCATGAGCGCCAAAATGGCATAGAAGATGAAGAATAGCATTACATTGAAAAATAACAAAAGGGCAGCACGGAATCGTGCTGCCCTTTTCATTAGCTATTGAGCGATAAGGAAAAGTATTCGAGGCTTATTACTCGATGCTATGCATCGAAAACCTTATTTCCTATCACTTTGAAAGTGACTAACGAATAACAAGATAAATAGTACGTTCGCCACGCTGAATATTCAGAGCTAATACGCCTTTGTGCTTATCCACGATTGCACGAAGCTCAGCAAGGTTTTTCACGCGCTGACGGTTTACACCGATAATGATGTCCCCTTGTTGTAATTGATATTGAGCAGCCGGAGAGTTATCTGCAACGCTCGATACTTTAACGCCTTGAATTGCATCACTTGGTGTCGTATTGCTTAACTCAGCACCCTTGAGCCCTTCGTGTAATGTTTCGGCTTTGGCTTTCATATTTGTAGATTCGCCAAGCGTTACATCAAAGGTTTTATTCTTACCATCTCGAACTACACCTAACGTGATTTCTTTTCCTGCGCCCAGCGTTGCCACTTTTGCGCGGAGCTCTGAGAAAGTATTAATCGCTTTACCGTTTACCGATACAATTACATCACCGGCTTTCAATCCAGCTTTATCGGCTGCGCTGTCTGGTACGACTTGGCCAATAAAGGCCCCTTTACTTGACTCGTAACCCAATGCATCAGCCAGCTCAGAGGTTACTTCACCGCCCTGTACACCCAACATGCCGCGTTTGACTTCACCAAACTCTAGAATTTGCTCGGTGAGGTTTTTCATCATGTTGGACGGAATCGCAAAGCCAATCCCCACGTTACCGCCGTTAGGGCCTAAAATCGCAGTATTAATACCGATCAGCTCACCATTAAGGTTGACCAATGCACCACCAGAGTTACCGCTGTTAATTGCGGCATCGGTTTGGATGAAGTTTTCGAAGTTTTCAACGTTTAAGCCACTACGGCCTAACGCTGAGACGATGCCCGACGTCACGGTTTGACCGAGTCCGAATGGGTTACCAATCGCAACCGTAAAGTCACCTACGCGAAGTTTGTCGGAATCTGCGACTTTAATTTGCGTTAAGTTTTTCGCTTTTTCTAATTTAAGCAACGCAACATCGGCCATCTCATCGCCGCCAACGAGCGTAGCGTCATACTCGCGACCATCATAGAGGCGAACTCGAATCTCATCCGCGCCCTTGATTACGTGGTAGTTAGTGACGATATGCCCTTTTTTCGCATCAATAATGACACCAGAACCTAAACCTCTGAACGGGCGCTCGCGCCTTTGCTCCATCGGAAAGTCCGGTCCAAAGAAGAATTGAAATTGTTCGGGAATACGGCTGGTTTGTACTTGTTTGCCTTCTACAGCAATACTCACAACAGCAGGGGTTACTTTCTCAAGCATGGGCGCCAAGCTAGGTAACTGTTGGCCATCCACATTTAAAGGTAATGCGGCGGTGGCTTGAAGTGGCGCAATAATAGAGCCCAAACTCAGAGATAGAACGGTGAGCGCAAGCAGTGGTTTTTTCATCCAATAACTCCTCTTGAAACATGTCTGCCAAAAAGAAATATCCGAACGGTTAGTTCACTTTGTTAATAACTAATATAGGGCCTAGTTCGGATAATCAAAGGGGGAGGCAGTTCACATCCAAGTTAGAGCAAAGGTAAGGAGAAAAAGTTCAAAAAAGGGCCGATACAAATGTATCGGCCCTAATAGGTAGAGGTAAGAGAAGATTATGATGCTTTTGCGGTTACCGCTTCGGGAGCATTAATGATTTCTTTCTCTTGATCCTTTAAAAGACCCGTTGCGCCATTGGCGTAGTCTTTTGGCTGTTCGCTAAACTCTGGTTGATCTTCTGCAATAGCTTCAGAAGACATTGCCGTTTTCTTATCAAACGGGTTGTCTTGCTCTGGCAAGTTTGGCAAAAGCTCAGAAGAGGTCTTAGCCATATGTTGGTACAGCTTGGTGTAATCTTTACCTAGTGTATCCAACATTTCTGCGGTTTGTGCAAAATGATCGACGAGCTCTTGACGTTGTTGCTCTAGTTCAAACTTGGCCGCTTCAAGTTCTTTCTGCACAGACTTTTGTTTCTTGTATTCAGGGGTGGTTAGTCTACTAATGACTACGCCTACGATTGTACCGACCAGCAAACCCACAATGGCATAAATCCAAGGCATAACTGCTCCTTATAGTTGTTTTAACAAGTCTTTTACTACTTAGTTACACGCGGTGCCAGTCCATGTTACTATGGCTTGAACAGCCGATAAAGAAAAATAGCAGTATGTCTTCGGGGACTGATAACTACTTCTCTCTATTCTCAAAGTTGACCCCGAGGTAACCCTTTTCCCAGTACCTCTATACGACTTAATACGATGACACCACTACAACAATATCAAAAAGACATAGCAGAACACGGGTTTCAGCGTGATGAAGCTCAGTATCAAGCGGTCGTTGCATTAGATAAGCTTTACCATGCTATCGTTGAGTTTCAGTCAGCTCCTGTGCCCCAGCTTTCCAAATGGCAAAAGCTCATGGGGAAAAAAATCGACATGCCTGAGCCCCCAAAAGGTCTTTACTTTTGGGGAGGAGTCGGACGCGGTAAAACGTACCTCATGGATGCGTTTTTTGATGCTTTACCAACCCAAAGAAAAATGCGCGTACACTTTCACCGCTTCATGTATCGAGTACATGATGAGTTGAAGCTGTTAGGTGATGTCGAAAATCCGCTAGCAAAAGTAGCGGATAAATTCAAAGAAGAAGCGGATGTGGTTTGCTTTGATGAATTTTTTGTCTCTGACATTACGGATGCCATGATCCTTGCAACGTTACTCCAAGAGATGTTCAAGCGGCAGATGATCCTAGTCGCGACTTCAAACATCGAACCGCAGAACTTATATCGTAATGGCTTACAAAGAGCGCGCTTTTTGCCTGCAATTGATATGATTTTGGCACGCTGTCACGTGTTGAATGTTGATAGTGGCGTTGATTATCGCTTAAGAACGCTTGAACAGGCCGAAATATACCATTATCCACTTGATGAACAGGCCAACATTAATCTCAACAAGTATTATCAGCAGCTGACGGGCGAACGTCAGATCGTCGCTCATCAAATCGAAGTTAATCACCGTCAGCTTGAGGTAATTGAAGCGAGTGATGGGGTTCTGCATGCGTCGTTTGCTCAGTTATGCCAAACCGCTCGCAGTCAAAATGACTACATTGAGCTGTCCCGAATTTATCACACGGTATTATTGGCGGACGTTCAACAGATGAACCGAAAAATAGATGACGCTGCGAGGCGTTTTATCGCACTGGTCGATGAGTTTTACGAGCGCAATGTGAAGTTGATTATTTCTGCTGAAGTGCCAATGGAAGACTTATATACTGAGGGGCAGCTCGAGTTTGAATTTAAGCGCTGTTTGTCTCGGCTCACTGAGATGCAAAGTCATGAGTACCTCGCGCGTGAGCATTTGGCCTAAATCTAGTGGGTTCTTAAAAAGTGAAGAAAAAATTAGTGATTTGGCGCAAAAAAAGGTGATTTTTTCTTCGCTCTTCTCTATAATCCTGCGACCCACCGTTACTGCAGACCGGATTATCGAAGTTATTTCGAAATTGAAGGTCGAGAGTACCAACGACTCGAAGGGGTGATGACTGGGCTCTTAGACAGTGTGGGAGCACCAGAACGGTGTTCCTTAAAGTTTAAATTTTAATTAACGGGTTATTATTAGCATGAAAACTTTCGTTGCTAAACCAGAAACTGTAAAACGCGACTGGTACGTTGTAGACGCTGAAGGTAAAACTCTTGGTCGTCTAGCAAGTGAAATTGCATCTCGCCTACGTGGCAAACATAAAGCTGAATACACTCCTCACGTTGACGCTGGTGACTACATCATCGTTATCAACGCTGAGAAAGTTGCTGTAACTGGTAACAAAGCTAAGAACAAAGTGTACTACCGTCACTCTGAGTTCCCAGGTGGTCTAAAATCTATCACTTTTGAAAAGTTGATCGATCGTAAACCTGAGATGGTTCTTGAGCTTGCAGTTAAAGGCATGCTTCCACGTGGTCCTCTAGGCCGTGCTATGTACCGTAAGCTTAAAGTTTACGCAGGCGCTGAGCACAACCATGTTGCTCAACAACCACAAGTACTAGACATCTAATTGGGGATTTCGAAAATGGCAGAGAATCAATACTACGGCACTGGCCGTCGCAAAAGCTCAGCTGCACGTGTTTTTATTAAACCAGGCAGCGGCAACATTGTAGTAAACAAGCGTAACCTTGACGAATACTTCGGTCGTCCAACAGCTCGCATGGTTGTACAACAACCTCTAGAACTTGTTGAACTAACTGAAAAGCTAGACCTTTACGTAACAGTTAAAGGCGGCGGTATTTCTGGTCAAGCTGGTGCTATCCGTCACGGTATCACTCGCGCGCTTATGGAATACGATGAGTCTCTACGTCCTGCTCTACGCGCAGCTGGCTACGTTACTCGTGACGCTCGTTGCGTTGAACGTAAGAAAGTTGGTCTACGTAAAGCACGTCGTCGTCCACAGTTCTCTAAGCGTTAATTTCCTCTTATTGGAAATTCTGCTTTTCAGAGTTACTCTGGAAACTGTGTACCAAAAGCTCGGCTCTATGCCGGGCTTTTTTGTTTTTATACCAGCCTATCAATATCCATTTGTATTCACTTATAACTAGGTTCAGAGTAAGGCTTCTTCCTTACCATACGTTATAAGCTTATTTATCTGCTGTGGGTGCCTTTACGTCTTAATATCCCTGCAACATGTTTTAAAATGCCTACTCGTCTTTTTTGCGTATGCGGCGTGCTACAAAAGTGAAAATACAAACAACGTAAGTTGAATGCGCACTAAGAAATATTTTGCTGTGTAATTAACTGAAAACTACCAAGATAAAAGGTTTGAATAGCTTTCAGCAGAACTTCCATGTTGTGCTTTCTTGTTACAAATCACATCAATTTTTTATAATTCTGCCGCTTTTGTGACGACGCGAGCGATTTGCCTCACAAATGTTACAAAAAGGTAGCTTTATCTTGTCAAAAAGTAGGGTTTTCTTTATCATTTCCCTCCAATAAATAGAACTAAATTCATTATTTGTTAGCCATGCTCTTATAAGCGGAATAATAACGATCCAAAGGGAGCAAATGGGAGAATGTTTGGATGAGCAACGCGCCTTTAAATAACGGTCGCAGGCGTTTTCTAACCGCTACAACGGCAGTTGTTGGTGGGTTAGGGGCAGTCGCCGTCGCCGTGCCTTTTATCAAATCATGGAATCCGAGTGCCAAAGCCAAAGCGGCAGGTGCACCGGTGGAAGTGGATATAAGTAAAATTGAACCAGGTCAGCTGGTTCGTGTCGAGTGGCAGGGGAAACCTGTATGGATTGTTCGCCGCACTCAAAGCGTTCTAGATAACTTAAAAACGATCGGCGATAAGCTTCGTGATCCGCAATCTGAAATGGAACAGCAGCCTGAGTACGCTCAGAATGAGTTTCGTTCGATTAAGGAAGAGTTTTTTGTCGCTGTTGGTTTCTGTACTCACCTAGGTTGTTCACCAACCTATCTACCAGACTCTTTCTCAGAGCAGGTCCAGGGCGTAAGATCTGGCTTCTTCTGTCCTTGTCATGGTTCTAAGTTCGATATGGCTGGTCGAGTGTTCCAAGGGGTACCTGCTCCATTGAACCTTGTCGTTCCTAAGCACATGTATTTGAGCGACACCAAGCTCATTGTGGGTGTTGATGAGGGGGATGCATAATGCAAGCAATGTTAGACTGGGTTGAAAAGCGTATTCCTGCAATGAATGCTTATAAAAAGCATTTGTCTGAATACCCAATGCCTAAGAACTTCAACTTTTGGTACCTTTTCGGTTCTCTGGCGATGCTGGTTCTGGTTAACCAAATCCTAACGGGTATTTGGCTAACGATGAACTACGTTCCTTCTGGTGACGGTGCGTTTGCTTCTATCGAGTACATCATGCGTGATGTAGAGTACGGTTGGCTTCTACGTTACATGCACTCAACTGGCGCATCTGCGTTTTTCGTTGTTGTGTACTTGCACATGTTCCGTGGCCTGATCTACGGCTCATACCAAAAACCTCGTGAACTACTGTGGATCTTCGGTATGTTGATCTTCCTTGTTCTAATGGCTGAAGCATTCATGGGTTACCTACTGCCATGGGGTCAGATGTCATACTGGGGTGCACAGGTAATCATTTCTTTGTTTGGTGCGATTCCTGTTATCGGTGATGACCTAACGCTTTGGATCCGTGGTGACTACATCATCTCTGGTGCAACGTTAAACCGTTTCTTCGCACTACACGTTATTGCACTGCCTATCGTTCTGCTTCTTCTTGTGGTTCTGCACGTATTGGCGCTGCACGAAGTCGGCTCAAACAACCCTGATGGTATCGAAACTAAGCTACCAAAAGGTTCAATGGGCGATGATTACAAGACACAGTTCAAGTTCCACGATTACTACACGAAGAAATACGACATTATCGACTCTATTCCTTTCCACCCATACGGTACGGTTAAGGACTTAGTTGGTGTGGCTGGTTTCTTGTTCTTCTTCTGTTACGTGCTGTTCTTTAACCCAGAAATGGGAGGATACTTCCTTGAACCGCCTAACTTTGAAGCGGCCAACCCACTGAAGACACCAGAGCACATTGCTCCTGTATGGTACTTCACGCCGTTTTACGCAATTTTACGTGCGGTTCCAGACAAACTATTAGGTGTTATCCTAATGGGTGCGTCAATTGCAGTGCTGTTTGTTCTACCTTGGTTGGATCGTTGTAAAGTTCGTTCATACCGTTACCGTAGCAAACTTCATCTGTTGAATATTGTACAGTTCACTATCGCCTTTATCGCTCTGGGTATTTTAGGTGCGTTACCTGCAACACCAACGTACACACTACTATCTCAGATCTTTAGCTTGTGTTACTTCATGTTCTTTGTGTTGCTGTTCTTCTACAGCAAAAATGAAGCAACCAAACCATTACCAGAGAGGGTGACATTCAAATGAAGAAGTGGATTGTAATTCTATTTGCTATGTTGCCATCACTAGCGATGGCAGCGGGGGCTAACGTTCCGCTTGATAAAGCGAATGTTGACCTAACGGATAAAGCTTCGCTACAAAACGGTGCGAAGTTGTTCATGAACTACTGTTTTGCTTGTCACTCAACGCAGTATCAGCGTTATGAGCGTGTAGCAACAGACTTGGAAATTCCAACAGACTTAATGAAAGAAAACCTGATTTTCAATCCTGAAGCGAAAATCGGTGATCTAATGGTCAACGCAATGCCACCGAAGCAAGCGGCAAACTGGTTTGGTGCTCCACCACCAGATCTTACGTTGGTTGCACGAGTTCGTGGTGCTGATTGGTTATACACTTACTTACGCTCTTTCTATGTTGATCCATCTCGTCCATTCGGCGTGAACAATATTGTCTTCCCGAGTGTTGGTATGCCACATGTGCTCGAAGAGCTACAAGGCATCCCGACGCCGATTTACGATACGAAAATCGTAGATGGCGAAGAAGTACAAGTTGTTGTTGGTACTGAAACAGATGGTACGGGTGAGCTGAGCGAAGGCGAATACGACAAAGCGGTTGGTGACCTAGTGAACTTCTTGGTTTATTCAGGTGACCCTGTGCAGCTTGAGCGTCATGCTTTAGGTTGGTGGGTAATGGGCTTCTTAGTGCTTCTAACCATCGTTGTCGTGATGCTCAAGAAAGAGTATTGGCGCGATGTGCATTAATTGTGCTAAAATACCGTGCTAATTCCCAATTTTAATTGATGTACAATGGAGGCTTAGCCTCCATTGTTTTTATTTGTAAGTGTACTGGAGGGCTCCATGGCTGTAGCTGCCAATAAACGTTCTGTGATGACTCTTTTCTCAAGTGCATCAGATTTGTATAGCCATCAGGTTCGCATTGTACTAGCTGAAAAAGGCGTAAGTGTTGAAGTTGAGCTTGTTGATGAAGCAAACCTTCCTGCTGAGCTTGTTGAGCTAAACCCATATAAATCAGTGCCAACTCTTGTTGACCGTGAGCTAGCTCTTTACGATTCAAAAATCATCATGGAGTACTTGGACGAGCGTTTCCCTCATCCACCTCTAATGCCGGTTTACCCTGTTGCTCGCGGCAACAGCCGCTTGATGATGTACCGTATCGAACGCAACTGGTATTCACTCGCTGAAAAAGTGATGAAAGGTAATGCGGAAGAATCAGAAAAAGCACGCACAAAGCTGCGTAATGATCTTCTGACGTTAGCGCCAATTTTTGCTGAATATGAGTACTTCATGAGCGAAGAATTCAGCTTGATCGACTGTTACCTAGCTCCATTATTGTGGCGTCTGCCTCAACTTGGTATCGATCTGGTTGGCCCTGGTTCAAAAGAAATCAAGGTGTACATGAACCGCGTATTTGAACGTGATTCGTTCCTTGCTTCTTTAACTGAAGCTGAACGTGAAATGCGCCTAGTTCGCTAAGCTATTTTAAACACGTTATGGATATTGCAAAAATGACTGCTCGCCGCCCGTATATGCTTCGCGCATTTTACGATTGGTTAGTAGACAATGACTTGACTCCTCACTTGGTTGTGGATGCAACGATGCCGGGCGTACGTGTACCGGTTGAGTTTATTCAAGATGGTCAAATTATTTTGAATATTGCACCACGTGCGGTGGGTAATCTTGAGTTAGGTAATGATGCGATTACCTTCCATGCTCGCTTTAGCGGTCGTCCACACTCAGTAATTGTGCCTGTGTATGCTGTCCAAGCTATTTATGCGCGTGAGAATGGTGCTGGTACTATGTTTGAACCAGAAGAAGCGTACACTCACATCGAAGAAGAAGCGATGACCGAGGAAGAATCATCCCCATCGTTTACAACGGTTAGCGATGAGCCTTCTGAGTTAGCCTCTGATTCGGATGCCGAAGAGGATGATGCTCCTCGACCAAAAGGTAAACCAAGCTTAAGAGTGATTAAATAATAAAAAAGCAGCGTAACGCTGCTTTTTTCTTTTTAGTGTCTTGACGTGTTTTCAAGTGATATTTCGCAATTACTCAATCGTAAATGCTTCGACGTTGGCTTCATTTTCCGCGTTTGTCTCACTTTCTATTGTTTGTACACCGTCACTCGGTAAGTCCACTTCAACAGGTTCCATTTCGCCATATTGGAACCCTTTAATGACTTGTTTTACGCCAGAGATATTACGCGCGATTTCTGTCGCTCGCTCGCCTTGCTCTGGTGTGACATAACCAAACAGAAAAACGTCGCCGTCTTCAGTGATCACTTTAACCTTAACGCCATTGAGTTCAGAGTCGGTCAGCAAGGCTGATTTTACTTTGGTTGTGATCCAACTGTCGTTGCTAATTTGAGTGACAGTGAGTGGCTCTTTTTGTTTGATTTGATTGTGTATGACTTTCACACCACTAACTTCTCGAGCTCTTCGCTCTAAAGCATGAATAAGGTCTTGCGTTGGAGCCTGACCCATAAGAACAACCGTACCGTTGTAGGAGCTGGCAACCACACGAACTTCACCTTTAAACGGCGCCTTATTACCGATCGCCGCAACTTCGAATTCGATGTTGTTGTCCTGCCAAATTTGTTTTGTACTGCGTGTGTCCGTGACAATATTTGCTGTGGTTGCAGCGCCAGCGATAAACAAGCCAGCGCAACCACTTAAACTCAATGCTGTTAATAAGATAACGAGGCTACGTATCATAATTCTGACCCTCAGTCTTGGTTACTCTTCATGAGCAGGGAAAAGCACCTGGTCAATAAGATCACAAAGACAATGGAGTGTCACCATATGTACTTCGTGAATACGTGCAGTGCGGTGTGATGGAATGCGAATTTCGACGTCGTTCTCACCAAGCAGTCCTGCCATCTCACCGCCATCTTTGCCTGTTAGCGCGATAATCGTCATGTCTCGAGTTACGGCCGCTTCCATCGCTTTGATAATATTTTTGCTGTTACCGCTAGTCGACATGGCAAGCAGAATGTCGCCTGGCTGGCCAAACGCTCGTACCTGTTTTGAGAAAATTTCCTGGTAGTGGTAGTCGTTTGCAACAGCGGTCAGGGTTGTATTATCGGCTGTTAAGGCCATTGCAGGCAGGCTAGGGCGCTCAGTTTCAAAACGGTTTAAAAGACAAGAAACAAATTGTTGAGCGTTTGAAGCACTGCCGCCATTACCACAACATAAAATTTTGTTGCCATTGAGCAAGCTTGAGACCATCGCTTGGGCCGCGTGAGTAATGGCATCGGGCAGCGCCTCTGCTGCTGCGATTTGAATTTGAATACTTTCTGTAAAGCTGTCTTTAATGCTGTCTAGCATCGCTTATCCTTCAGAGATTGCGTTTTCTATCCAGTTGATATCTCGCCCATTGTCATGAATAGCGATGACATCAAACCGATAATCGATATTGTGTTTTAAGCGCTTTTGTTGGCTAAGCCAAACTTGTGCAGTTTTGATTAGCTTGCGCATTTTTGCGTGCGTTACCATTTCTACTGCTGAGCCAAAGTGATCATTCTTACGATATTTGACTTCAACAAACACGATAGTTTCACCTTGTTGGAAGATTAAATCAATCTCACCGACCTTGGTCAGGAAATTTTGTTCAATAAAGCGCAAGCCCTGGCGTTGCAAATAGTGCTTCGCCAGAGCTTCATATTGATTTCCGATTTGGCGCTTACTAAAGAGCCCCACGCTCAGCCCAGCTCAATTCACGCTGTACAACACAGTTGTTGTCGATACTTAAAATACCGGTTTGGCCACCGACTGAGTAACCAGGAACGACCTTCATTTGTGGAAGTTCACCGATCAATTTATATGCATCCATACCGAGTGCTTTCAAACGTTTTTCCATGTTAGATTGCTCTGACCAAAGCTCGTTCATTTCAGCGGTCACGCTAGGATCTGGGTCAATCAGCAATGGAATGTCACTGTAGATGATGCCTGTTAGATCTTCGTATGTCGCGCCGCCACTGTTGCTACGCGAACTAGAGAAGATTTGTGGTGCTTTCGCATCAGGGTTAATCGCTACTTCGATAAACGGCTTGATCAAAGTCAGCTCAGTGCTTCTAGCTACGATATAAACCGCATCAACATCACGACGGCTACGTGGCTGTGTTTCAAGCTTAATTCGCATTAATGATTGCATCTGGGCGATACGCTGCTTGCTCTCTTGCAGGCCAAATACTTCATTGATGTCTTTTTGAAGTTGGCGCTTGTCACCAAAGTAACTTGCTGCGACTTTGTTAGAGCTGTACTTTCGCCATTCTTTGTTGAAAGCCTCAGTTACACGCTCTCCAAAGCTGCCTTTTGGTGCAAGAATAAGAGGGAAGTTGTAGCCTTCGCTGAACAAGTGTTTTGCAGCTTGTGCGGCTTCTTGTTCCGGTGATAATGCCAAGTAGCAAATATTGCTATCTGGTTGCACATCCTCGGGAATATTTAGCGCAAGGGCTGGAATGGTAGGGCCATTTGCTGAGCCATCCATGGTTGTGTGTAACAACTCCACGTTCTCTTTTTCTAGAGGGCCAACAACAAAATCGATGTTTTCATTGATCAAGCGTTGTTTAATTTGGTCAGCGTTATACGCATTGGTGTCAATCACCGTAAGTGTTGCACTAGGATCTCGATTACGATCATTCATCATCGCAAACACAAAACCATCACGAATTAATTGCGCTTGTGGCGAGAACTTACCCGTCAGCGGCAGCAATAAAGCAGTATTGTTTGGCTTCACGATATCAAGAGAGAGAATGTTTTGAATCTCTTCTGGTGTGTAGATAGCAGCAGGGTGCGAAGGGTTTTCGCTTAACCAGCGCTCTAGCGTATTTTTAAGTTGGGACAGGTTGCCCGATAGCGTTTTTGCATAAACAGCCAGCTGAAGCCAGCCGTCTAGAACATCCTCATTCGGCTCTGTTTCTAATGAGGTGAGTTCATATTCTGAGTAGCTGCCAAAGTTCATCCAAATACGGCTAGAGATTTCCCTCTGCTCTGCTGACGAGGCGTATTGACCAAATGCAACCAGCTGGCGGTTTGCTTCAAACGCTTGGTTAAGGCCTTGATAAGCGTCGGCACGCATCAAGTAATAGTCTTTCCATTGCTCGTTTGGCAATTTCCACCAAGGTTTAAAGTTTAACAATTGCAGCAACTGCGAGTAATTGCCTTGCTTTTGCTGTATGGTCGCACGCGCCAGTTGCCACTCCGCTTGCTGAACTTCGGTCAACTGTTGTCGAGCCAGACGTTTGATCAACAGTTCTGCTTGATCAAACTGGTTCGCTTGAATAGCGGCTTTGGTTGCCATGATCAACCAGTCATTTTGTAAACTGCCTTCCGTGCTATCAGCTTGGATCATATAGTTCTGAACAGACTGAGTAGGCTCAAGTGTTACATCAACGCCATCAGGCTGTCTTGGACCTGAAGAACAGGCGGCGAGCGTAATTGCTAGTGCAACAGGAGTAAGTATGCGTGGTACACTGAGTCTCTTATGGTTAATCATTGCCGTGAGTTCTCTATAATTTTGTACAAAATTGTCTCTATATTAATCGTTGAAGTGATGGTAAACAAATGACAGATAAAAATAAGTTGCCGAATGAGGGGCCAACTCTCTATATCGTACCGACTCCAATCGGAAATTTAGCGGATATCACCCAACGTGCTATCGAAATTCTGTCGACGGTGGACATCATTGCTGCTGAGGATACTCGACATACGGGTAAATTACTGTCTCACTTCAATATTCAAACCAAAACTTTTGCTCTGCATGATCATAATGAGCAGCAAAAAGCACAGGTTTTGGTAGAAAAGCTGCTTTCCGGTCAGTCTATCGCGTTAGTTTCTGACGCTGGTACGCCACTTATCAGCGACCCAGGATACCATTTGGTGACAAAATGTCGTCAAGCGGGCGTTAGAGTTGTGCCGCTTCCTGGTGCTTGCGCGGTCATTACGGCGTTAAGTGCATCAGGCTTGCCATCCGATCGCTTTAGCTTCGAAGGCTTTTTACCACCGAAAAGCAAAGGCCGTAAGGATAAATTCCTAGAGATTGCTTCGGTAGAGCGTACGTGTATTTTTTACGAGTCACCGCACCGTATTTTGGACTCTCTACAAGACATGTTAGACGTTCTTGGCCCAGATAGAGAAGTCGTGTTGGCGAGAGAACTAACGAAAACCTTTGAAACCATTCAAGGCATGCCATTAGGTGAGTTAATTGAGTGGGTGAAAAGTGACGATAACCAACAGCGTGGCGAAATGGTATTGTTGGTACATGGTCATCGCGAAACCGCGGACGATTCATTGCCAGATGAAGCCTTGCGTACATTAGGGATTTTAACCAAAGAGCTGCCTTTGAAAAAAGCAGCGGCTTTGGTGGCAGAAATTCATAACTTGAAGAAGAATGCGTTGTATAAGTGGGGCTTAGAAAACTTAGACTAAGCACTGCTAACGAGAAACATTGTAAAGTGGGTCGATGTGAAAATATCGGCCTTTTTTAGGCTCAATGTTTAATGGTTAGGTTAAAAAAACACCACTCAATGCATTCATTTCATCATATCTGTGATCTCACTAGACTCTGAGTAGATAACTCTATACAATCCGCCCTCGGAGTTGACTGGGTAGTCGCTGCTTTACTGATGTCCTTCGGGAGACTGACGTTGAAGTCCTTTGGGAGACTGACGTTGACGTCCTTCGGGAGACTGGTAAAGGGGAGGAAAGTCCGGGCTCCATAGAGCAGGGTGCCAGGTAACGCCTGGGAGGCGCAAGCCTACGACAAGTGCAGCAGAGAGAAGACCGCCGATGGCCCTAGGGCACAGGTAAGGGTGAAAGGGTGCGGTAAGAGCGCACCGGACGACTAGCAATAGTTCGTTGCAGGGTAAACTCCACCCGGAGCAAGACCAAATAGGCCTCCACATTGCGTTGCTCGCGTAAGGAGGCGGGTAGGTTGCTTGAGCCAGTGAGCGATTGCTGGCCTAGACGAATGGCTACCGCCGCGCAAGCGGAACAGAACCCGGCTTATGTGTCGACTCCAACTATTCGAGACCCATCACTACTTTTTGTAGTGATGGGTTTTTTGCATTTTATTGACGCAAACCCTGTCATTACCAATAAACTTGGCGTTAAATCACGTCTGACTTTAGACTTGAGGTGGCGATGATGTGGGAAATCAGTACACTATGGTAGGTTGATCTTTTGCTATAAATATTCAGCATGAGAGAGCAACGTATCTTAAAATCGCTTCAAGATCATTCAACGAGAAAGCTATGACCGAAACCTTCCAACATATTTCCGTGTTATTAAATGAATCCATTGATGGCTTAGCTATCAAACCAGACGGTATCTATATCGATGGAACATTTGGCCGTGGCGGTCACAGCCGGACTATTCTATCTAAACTCGGCGAAAACGGTCGACTGTACAGTATCGATCGTGACCCTCAAGCGATAGCTGAAGCAGGCAAAATCAATGATCCTCGCTTCACCATCATTCATGGTCCATTTTCTGGTATTGCTGAGTATGCTGAAGAGTATGACTTGGTTGGCAAAGTTGATGGCGTTCTACTGGATTTAGGTGTTTCTTCTCCGCAGTTAGACGACGCAGAGCGTGGCTTTAGCTTTATGAAAGACGGCCCGCTAGATATGCGTATGGACCCAACATCAGGTATTCCCGTATCTCAATGGCTAATGGAAGCTGACTTAGATGATATTACTTGGGTGATTCGTGAGTTTGGTGAAGACAAACACGCGCGCCGTATTGCCAAAGCGATTGTTGCCTACCGTGAAGACGAAGAAAATGAACCACTGGTACGTACTGGCCAGCTCGCGAAGCTGATCTCAGATGCTGCACCCAAAAGCTTTAAAGAGAAAAAACACCCTGCGACTCGTGCGTTCCAGGCATTTCGTATTTACATCAACAGTGAGTTAGAAGAAATTGATACGGCACTAAAAGGCGCGGCAAGTATTCTGGCTCCTGAAGGTCGTTTATCTGTCATCAGTTTCCACTCTCTGGAAGACCGTATGGTCAAACGTTTTATCCGTAAAGAGAGCAAAGGACCTGAAGTGCCACACGGCATTCCAATGACTGAAGAGCAAATTCGTGCTCTTGGTAGTGCGAATATGAAAGCGGTGAGCAAAGCGATTAAGCCAAGCAAACAAGAAATTGAAATGAACCCTCGTTCGCGCAGCTCTGTGCTAAGAATTGCAGAAAAGCTTTAATTATTATGACGAAACCCACTCCTAACCTTGCTAAGTTGATTGCAACGGATCTTATCACCGTTGGTCGCTGGCCATTACTGTTGTTGCTATTGATCGTGGCATCGGCAATGGGAGTGGTATTTGCTACCCACCATGCGCGTCAAGCGATCACCGAAAAAGATCACACTTTGGTTGAACGAGAGCGTTTAGATAGCGAATGGCGCAACCTGATGTTGGAAGAAACGGCCCTCGCGGAACACAGTCGTGTTCAAGACCTTGCCAAAAAAGAACTTGAAATGAAACGACCTGATGGCGATAAAGAAGTGGTTGTCACGCTCAAATGATTAGAAAGAAAACCAACACGAAACCAAGCAACAAGCGTAAACCTGTCGCGAAAGAAAAAAACGCTTCGGGGGATACGAAAACCGAGAAAAAAGCAGTGAAAGTGGCGGTTGAAGAATCCTTTCTGATTCGTTGGCGCTTCCATATATTACTGTTTTTTGTCTTTTGTGCATTTGCACTTTTGGTGGCGCGCGTAGCCTATATTCAAATCATTGAACCGGATAACCTGATTAAACAAGGTGACCTACGCTCGGTTCGTGTGAAATCCATTCCTTCTGCACGCGGTATTATTTCGGACCGAAATGGTGAGCCGCTCGCTGTCAGTGTGCCTGTTGAGGCCGTTTGGGCGGATCCCGCGACGATATTTAAAGAAAATGCCTTAAGCCAGACCAAGAGTTGGTATGCATTAGCGGATGTTCTTGGTGTTGACCGACAAGGGTTGATAGACAAGATCAAGCACAATGAAAAGCGCCGCTTTATTTACTTGCAGCGCCAAGTGAGTCCAGCCATGGCGAACTATATTCGTGAGCTAAAGCTGCCTGGTGTGGGTCTTAAGTCAGAATCTCGTCGTTACTATCCTGCCGGTGAGGTTAGTGCTCACTTAGTTGGGGTGACGGGGATTGATGGGCATGGTCTAGAGGGTGTTGAGCGTAGCTACGATGAGTGGCTTACTGGCGCCGCAGGTAAGAAAACCATTCGTAAAGACCGTTATGGTCGCGTCGTAGAAAACATTGCGTGGCAAGACAAGCAAGAAGGTAAGTCACTCCAGTTGACAATCGACCAGCGCCTACAGGCGATTGCTTATCGTGCGATTAAACAAGCCGTTGCGGACCATCGCGCCACGTCAGGCTCCGTTGTTATGTTGGACGTGAAAACCGGCGCCGTATTGGCCATGGTGAATGCGCCTTCCTACAACCCTAACAATCGTAGCGACTGGCAAAGCTATAAAATGCGTAACCGAGTGATCACGGACTCGATGGAGCCAGGCTCCACCATTAAGCCTTTCGTTATTTTAGCCGCCTTAGAAAATGGGGTAGCCGATAAAGATACCATCGTAGATACCGGTAATGGTGTACTTCGTTTAGGTGGTAGCCGAGTAAGAGATGTATCCCGCGTGGGTAAAGCGAGCTTGACCACGATCCTCAAAAAATCGAGTAACATCGGTGTGACGAAGCTGGCAATGCAAATGCCAGTAGAGGCGTTGCTCGGTCTGTACAGCTCAGTGGGCTTTGGTGAGCTTTCTGGTCTGAACCTCGTTGGGGAAGTGACTGGTATCTTCCCGACACGAACACGATGGTCTCCTATTGAACGTGCCACGATTGCGTTTGGTTATGGTCTATCGATAACGCCAATCCAGTTAGCGCATGCCTATGCGACGCTTGGAAATCTCGGCAAATACGAGCCAATCCATATTATCGAAAGCAATGATCATGACATGTCGCGCCAAGTAGTGAGTGCAAAGTACGCACGCCAGGTCTTGGACATGCTGGAAACCGTAACCCAAAAAGGAGGCTCAGCTCGTCGAGCGGCAGTTCCTGGTTATCGAGTGGGAGCCAAAACAGGTACCTCACGTAAAGCGTCTGCAGGTGGATACAGCGATGAGTACATCACTTATACGGCAGGGCTTGCTCCGGTTAGCGATCCGCGAATTGCATTGGTTGTGATCGTAAACGAGCCTCAAGGTGATGATTACTATGGTGGTTCGGTAGCGTCTCCTGTCTTCTCTGAAATCATGAAAGGCGCGCTACAAATACTCAATGTTGCACCAGACGAAAACAAATTCCAGCAGTAAGCTGAGTGGCTTACTGAGCAAACAAAATTAAGAAAACCTGAGCCAAAGCTCGGAGAACAAATATGACTAAAGCCATCAGTATGGACGTGCTGCTTTCCCCTTGGGTGGATTGCCCTAGCTTATCGTCCGTTCTTGTTTCTGAATTGGAGCTCGACAGCCGAAGAGTTCAGCCTGGAACCACGTTTGTTGCGGTGATTGGCCATGTTGTGGATGGGCGTAACTTCATTGCCTCTGCCATTGAGCAAGGCGCCAATGCGGTTCTAGCGCAAGCCTGCGATCTAAAAGCACACGGCACGGTGGAAATCATCGATGACGTTCCCGTTATTTACCTCGATACGTTGGATCAACGTTTATCTGCAATCGCTGGAAAGCTCTATGCTTACCCAGATATGGATTTGATTGGTGTCACCGGCACCAACGGTAAAACCACCATTACCCAGCTAATTGCACAATGGCTAGAGCTACTTGGCCACAAAGCGGCAGTGATGGGCACGACGGGAAATGGTTTTCTCGACAATTTACAGCAAGCCGCGAATACAACAGGGAATGCTGTAGAAATTCAGAAAACGCTCTCCTCTCTCGCAAATCAACAAGCCACATACACCGCGCTAGAAGTCTCTTCTCATGGCTTAACGCAAGGCCGTGTCAAGGCGTTGTCGTTTGCGGCGGGTGTGTTTACTAATCTAAGTCGTGATCATTTAGATTACCATGGCACGATGGAAGAGTACGCCAATGCAAAGCTGGGGTTGTTTACACAACATCAATGTGAACGTGCCATTATCAATGTCGATGATGAGGTCGGTCATACATGGGCGACGCAGTTAAGCAATGCGATTGCGGTTTCACTTAAACCGAACACTGAGTTTGAAAGCGCAATTTGGGCGAGAGATGTCCGTTACGCGGAGTCGGGGATTACTATCCAATTCGATGGTAAATTTGGCTCAGGTCAATTGCATGCGCCACTGATTGGTGAGTTTAACGCAACCAACTTAATGCTCGCTTTTGCGACTTTATTAAGCTTAGGTAAGGATAAACAAGCGTTACTCGAAACCGCAGGTCAGTTACAACCTGTACTCGGCCGAATGGAGTTATTCCAGACAGAGGACCGTGCCAAAGTCGTGGTCGATTATGCCCATACTCCTGATGCTTTAGAAAAAGCGCTGCAAGCTTTACGAGTTCACTGTGAGGGGCAGCTGTGGGCTATTTTTGGTTGCGGAGGCGATCGCGATGCAGGTAAGCGCCCAATGATGGCGGAAATTGCAGAGCGTCTAGGCGACAGAGTGGTGTTGACTGACGATAACCCACGCAGCGAAGAGCCGGCTCAGATTGTAAAAGACATGTTAGCTGGGCTGTCAAAACCTGCCGAAGCGATTGTGCAGCATGACCGCTTCAAAGCACTGTCATATGCGGTTGAGAACGCTTCGCCAAACGACATTATCTTGTTAGCTGGGAAGGGCCATGAAGATTATCAGATTCGGAATGGCGAAACGATTCATTACTCCGACCGCGAATCCGCTATGCAACTTTTAGGATTGACCTCATGATCAAAGTAACGTTATCGCAAATTGCCAACATCACTCGCGGTGAGCTATTCGGCGATGATCTACTTATCGACGCGGTTTCTACTGATACACGAGCGATTGACAACGGTGCTTTATTTGTTGCGCTGGTGGGTGAGCGCTTTGATGCGCACAACTTTTGCCAACAAGCGGTGGATGCAGGCGCTGGTGCTTTACTCGTACAAAAACGTCTAGATGTGAATGTGCCACAAGTCGTGGTGTCGGACACCAAAATGGCACTGGGTGAGTTAGCCTCTTGGGTGCATCAAACTTGCCAAACACCTACCGTTGCCATCACAGGCAGTTGTGGTAAAACGACCGTCAAAGAAATGGTCGCGAGCATTCTGCAATTGAAAGGCAAAGTGCTGTTTACTGCAGGTAACTTCAATAATGATATTGGTGTTCCGTTGACGTTATTGCGCTCACAGCAGGATGACGACTATGCCGTGATTGAGCTTGGTGCTAATCATATCGGTGAAATTGCTTACACAACGCAGTTAGTAAAACCAGATATCGCGTTAGTGAATAATGTAGCCGCCGCGCACCTTGAAGGCTTTGGTTCTATTGATGGCGTGAAACAAGCCAAAGGTGAAATTTACCAAGGTCTTGCTGCAGGTAGTATTGCGATTGTCAATTTAGACAGCAATGGCGAAACAAAGTGGGAAAGCGTGCTGGCGGATAAGGAAGTTATCACCTTCTCACAAAGTAATTCTGCGGCTGATTACTATGCATCAAATATCGTGATGAATGCCGCGGGAGAGGCCAGCTTTAACCTACATATCGCAGCAAGCTCACAAGAAATTGAACTGTCTCTGGGTATTATAGGTCAACACAACGTGGCGAATGCAATCGCAGCTTCTATTATTGCGTTACAAATGGGAGCCACATTAGAAGAGGTTCGCGCTGGCCTTAAACATTTAAACAAAGTGAAAGGTCGCGTCGAGGTTGAAGTGCTGAGCGAAAAAATCAAATTGATTGATGACAGCTACAACGCAAGCGTGCCAGCCATGAAAGCGGCGGTTGACTTATTGGCTGCTTTTCCAGGTCAGCGCTGGCTGATTTTAGGTAATATGGCGGAATTGGGCGAGGAAAGTCTTGCACTTCATCGTCAAGTCGGGGAACATGCTGCCCCACAAAAATTTGAACATGTTCTCACATTTGGTGCAGACGCCAAGGTGATCAGTGAGCTTTGCCAAGGCATTCATTTTGAGACGCACCAAGAGATGATTGAATACATCAAGCAGCATCTAGACCAAGCCGTTCCTGAAAACCATACGATTTTGGTGAAAGGAGCGAACGGTGCACGTATGTTTGAAGTCGCTGCTGCTTTGAAGGAGTATTATTAATGATTATTTGGCTTGCCGAGCTGCTACAGCCATACCTGTCTTTTTTCCGATTGTTTGAATACTTGTCTTTTCGAGCAATTCTAAGCGTATTAACCGCTCTGGGTCTGTCATTATGGATGGGACCAATCATGATCAAGCGTTTGCAAATGCTGCAAATTGGTCAGGTAGTACGTAACGAAGGTCCTGAATCTCACTTTAGTAAGCGTGGTACTCCAACGATGGGCGGTATCATGATCTTAGCGGCCATCTCAATCACAATCTTGCTTTGGACTGACTTATCCAACCCATATGTATGGGCGGTATTGACGGTCTTGCTTGGCTACGGTGCAGTCGGATTTGTTGATGATTATCGTAAAGTGGTGCGCAAAAATACCGATGGTTTGATCGCGCGTTGGAAGTACTTCTGGCAGTCGTTGATCGCGTTTGTCGTGGCTTTTGCATTGTACGCTTACGGTAAAGACACTGCAGCCACTCAGCTCGTGGTGCCATTCTTTAAAGACATCATGCCGCAACTTGGTTTGATGTACATTATCCTGACTTACTTTGTGATTGTCGGTACGAGTAACGCGGTTAACCTGACCGATGGTCTAGACGGTTTGGCAATCATGCCAACGGTTCTTGTTGCTGCAGGCTTCGCGGTTATTGCATGGGCGACGGGTAACGTTAACTTCTCTGAATACCTTCATATTCCATACCTACCACATGCTTCTGAGTTGGTTGTCGTATGTACAGCAATCGTCGGTGCAGGCCTTGGTTTCTTGTGGTTTAACACGTATCCAGCACAAGTGTTCATGGGTGATGTGGGCTCACTAGCGCTTGGTGGTGCATTAGGCACCATTGCTGTTCTCGTTCGCCAAGAGTTGGTGTTGGTGATCATGGGCGGTGTATTTGTGATGGAAACGCTGTCGGTAATTCTACAGGTGGGTTCATACAAACTGCGTGGTCAGCGGATCTTCCGTATGGCACCGATTCACCACCACTACGAATTGAAAGGTTGGCCAGAACCGCGCGTAATCGTGCGCTTCTGGATTATTTCTATGGTTCTTGTTCTGATTGGTCTTGCGACATTGAAAGTGCGTTAATCGCACTTTCCAAGAACAAGATTTACAGTGTGATCAAATATGGAACGTTGGCAAAACATACATAGTGTTGTCGTCGTAGGGCTCGGTATTACCGGGCTCTCTGTCGTTAAACACCTAAGAAAAAATCAGCCACAGCTTGTGGTCAAAGTCATTGATACTCGCGTAAACCCTCCGGGGGCAGAGCGCTTGCCGGAAGATGTTCAACTGCATAGTGGTGGTTGGAATGCAGACTGGCTTTCTCACGCTGATCTTATCGTGACCAACCCTGGTATTGCGCTAGCGACACCAGAGATCCAAGCCGTATTGGAAAAAGGCACGACAGTAGTTGGTGATATTGAGTTATTCGCCTGGGCGGTGCAGAAGCCTGTGATTGCGATTACGGGCTCAAACGGTAAGAGCACTGTCACCGATCTCACAGGCGTGATGGCCAAGGCCGCGGGTTTGGATGTTGGCGTTGGCGGCAATATCGGCGTTCCTGCCTTGGATTTACTAGAACATGACGCAGACCTATATGTGCTTGAACTCTCAAGCTTCCAGTTGGAAACGACGTCAAGCTTAAAGCTCAAAGCCGCTGCGTTTCTGAATCTTTCTGAAGATCATATGGACCGTTATCAAGGCATGTCTGACTATCGACAAGCTAAGTTGCGTATTTTTGACCACGCTGCTCTTGCGGTAGTGAACCGTGATGATCAAGAAACCTTCCCAGATGCAGAGATGCCATTGGTGACATTTGGCAGCGACAATCAGGACTTTGGTCTCGAGGTGGATGGCAACCGTACTTGGCTGCTCGATCACGGTCAACGAGTCGTCGCAAGTGATGAGCTTAAGTTGGTTGGTAAGCACAACTTATCTAATGCTCTGGTTGCTTTAGCGCTATTAAAAGCTGCGGACGTAAACTATCACAACGCATTGAATGCACTTAAAAATTACACGGGACTGACACACCGATGCCAGGTGGTTGCGGATAATCAAGGCGTAAAATGGGTGAATGACTCTAAAGCAACTAATATTGCGAGCACTATGGCTGCGCTATCTGGTTTGGAGTCGACAGGTAAGCTCTACTTGCTCGTTGGTGGTGTTGGCAAAGGTGCTGACTTCTCGCCATTAAAACCGATCTTCGCAACGCTTAACTTGCAGCTGTGTTGCTTTGGCGCTGATGGCGATGAATTTATGCCACTACATGAATCTGCAATACGTTTCGACACCATGGAAGATGTGATTCAACAAGTATCTTCGCAGTTAAAACCGGGTGATATGGTGATGCTGTCTCCAGCATGTGCTAGCTTTGATCAATTCGACAACTTTATGGCAAGAGGCGATGTCTTCGCTGCTCTTGCTCAGAAATATGCATAATTAAAGGTTACACACTTCGTGGGTTTAGGTAACGTTAAACGCAGTATTGGCAATTGGCTCAAGCATCCAGCCCCAGAGGCGATGTTTGATCGTCAGCTAGTGTGGATTGCACTGGGTTTGATGTTGACGGGGTTGGTCATGGTAACCTCTGCATCATTTCCAATCAGCTCTCGATTAACCGAACAGCCGTTCCACTTTATGTTTCGTCATGCGACGTTTCTCGTGCTGGCGTTAGGGACCTCCGCTGTTATTTTGCAAGTGCCTTTGCAAGAGTGGTTTAAGAAGAGCCATTACTTACTTTGGGCTTCTTTCGCACTGCTGATCATCGTGCTCTTGGCGGGTAAGTCGGTCAATGGTGCGTCTCGTTGGATACCTCTTGGGCTGTTTAACCTTCAGCCAGCAGAGGTCGCGAAGCTATCGCTGTTTATCTTCATGTCTGGTTACTTAGTCCGAAAGCAAGACGAAGTACGACAAACCTTCTTTGGTGGCTTTATGAAGCCAATCATGGTGTTTGCTTTCTTCGCAGTATTACTGCTTGGTCAGCCAGACTTGGGTACAGTCGTCGTGATGCTAGTAACACTGTTTGGCATGCTGTTTATCGCAGGCGCAAAACTGACTCAGTTTCTCGCGTTGATGGTGGCAGGTATCGGCGCTGTGGTAGGTTTGATTTTAGTCGAACCATACCGTATGCGACGAGTAACCTCCTTCCTTGACCCGTGGGAAGACCCATTTGGTAGTGGCTATCAGTTGACTCAGTCTTTGATGGCGTTTGGTCGTGGTGAATGGTTTGGGCAGGGTCTCGGTAACTCAATTCAAAAACTGGAATATCTACCGGAAGCGCATACCGACTTTGTGTTTGCCGTACTTGCTGAAGAGCTCGGTTTTGTTGGCGTTGTGTTGGTCTTAATGTTGATTTTTAGCTTAGTGTTAAAAGCGGTTTACATCGGCAAGCGTGCGTTTGAAGAAGGCGAAATGTTCGGCGGTTATCTGGCTTTCGGTATCGGTATTTGGTTTGCGTTCCAGACGTTGGTTAACGTTGGTGCTGCAGCCGGTATCGTACCAACCAAAGGTTTAACACTCCCGCTAATCAGTTATGGTGGTTCCAGTCTGATTATTATGTCCGTCGCAGTGTCCATATTGCTGCGTATCGATTACGAATGCCGCTTGAAACGCGAGCAACAACAATCAGAACAACAAACTAATGAAACAAAATAAACGTTTGATGGTGATGGCTGGTGGTACTGGCGGTCACGTATTCCCAGGGTTAGCTGTAGCAAAACAGCTGCAAGAGCAAGGCTGGGAGATCCGTTGGTTAGGCACGGCGGATCGAATGGAAGCGGATTTGGTGCCAAAACATGGCATTGAAATCGATTTTATCAAAGTGAAAGGGTTACGAGGTCAAGGCGTAAAGCGTCTGCTTGCAGCTCCATTTCAAATTATTAATGCCATCATGCAAGCTCGCGCGCACATGAAGCATTGGAAGCCCGATGCCGTGTTAGGTATGGGGGGGTATGTGAGTGGCCCCGGTGGTATTGCGGCTTGGTTGAGCGGTATTCCTGTTGTTCTGCACGAACAAAACGCGGTTGCGGGTTTGACAAACCAATGGCTATCAAAAATTGCTAAGAAAGTCTTTCAGGCCTTTCCTGGTGCGTTCCCTAATGCTGAGGTAGTCGGTAACCCAGTTCGTGAAGACCTAACAAGATTAGAAGCGCCTGCAGAGCGAATGCAAGATCGCCAAGGCCCAATTCGTATTCTGGTGATGGGCGGTAGCCAAGGTGCACGCATTCTTAACCAAACTGTGCCAGAAGTGATGGCAAAGTTGGGCGGTGATTACCGTATTCGTCATCAAGCGGGCAAAGGTTCCGCCGAAGAAGTGAACGCAGCATACCAAGCTAATGGTGTGGTAAATGCAGAAGTCACAGAGTTCATTGACGACGTAGCAGAGGCTTATGCATGGGCTGACCTTTTAGTTTGTCGTTCAGGGGCGTTAACCGTTTCTGAAGTTTCTGCTGCTGGCGTTGGTGCGATCTTTATTCCTTTTATGCATAAAGATCGCCAACAAGCACTGAATGCAGATCATCTAGTAGAATGCGGCGCAGCGAAAATGATTGAACAACCAGATTTAACCGTTGAGTCTCTGACTCAGCAGATCCAACAATTGGATCGCCAAGCTTTACTTACGATGGCTGAGCAAGCGCGTGGCGCTGCTAAATTGAATGCCGACCGAGTTGTCGCACAAGCCATTGTCGCTTTGACCGAAAAGCGTTAACGAATTATTGAGAATAGAATTGATGACAATCCAACATACACAAGACTTAGCTCAGATTCGCGCCATGGTGCCAGAGATGCGCCGCGTGAAATCCATCCACTTCATCGGTATTGGTGGTGCGGGCATGAGCGGCATTGCAGAAGTGCTGTTGAACGAAGGCTACCAAATCACAGGTTCTGACCTATCAGAGAACCCAGTGACAGAGCGTTTGGTATCAAAAGGTGCAACCGTATTTATCGGCCATCAAGCGAGCAATGTAGAAAAAGCCAGTGTGGTTGTTGTGTCAACGGCGATCAACGAAGAAAACCCAGAAGTGATGGCGGCACGTGAGTTACGTATCCCAATCGTACGCCGCGCAGAGATGTTGGCTGAATTGATGCGCTTCCGTCATGGTATTGCCGTTGCGGGCACGCACGGTAAAACGACGACGACGGCACTCGTGACACAAATTTATTCTGAAGCCGGTCTTGATCCAACGTTTGTAAACGGCGGCTTGGTGAAAAGCGCAGGTACAAATGCTCGTTTAGGCTCGAGTCGTATTCTAATTGCTGAGGCGGATGAGAGCGACGCGTCATTCCTGCACCTGCAACCAATGGTAAGTATCGTCACTAATATTGAAGCCGATCATATGGATACTTATGGGGGTGACTTTGAAACGTTAAAGCAAACCTTCATTGATTTTCTACACAATCTACCGTTCTACGGCCAAGCTATTGTTTGTATTGATGATCCTGTGGTTCGAGAGTTAATCCCACGTATTAGTCGTCAAGTGATTACTTACGGTTTCTCCGCAGATGCTGACGTACGCATTGAAAACTATCGTCAAGAAGGTCAGCAAGGCAAATTTACGGTAGTACGTAAAGGGCGTGCCAACCTAGATATCACTCTGAACATTCCAGGTCGTCACAATGCACTTAATGCGTCGGCTGCGATTGCAGTGGCTACCGAAGATGACATTGAAGACGATGCAATTCTAAAAGCAATGGCCGGAACGCAAGGCACGGGACGACGTTTTGATCACCTTGGCGAGTTTGATACCGGTAATGGTCATGCCATGTTAGTGGATGATTACGGACACCACCCAACAGAAGTTGATGTGACCATTAATGCTGCGCGAAGCGGTTGGCAAGATAAACGTCTCGTTATGATTTTCCAACCACACCGTTATAGCCGTACTCGTGATCTATACGATGACTTTGCGAATGTGCTAGAGCAAGTTGATGTATTAATCATGTTGGATGTTTATGCCGCTGGTGAAAAGCCAATTGCAGGAGCTGATGGACGTTCATTGTGTCGCACAATTCGCAGCCGAGGTAAGGTAGATCCGATTTTTGTTCCAGAAATCGAGCAATTACCTTCAGTTTTAGCTAACGTTATACAAGACGGCGACCTAATCTTAACGCAAGGTGCGGGTGATGTTGGTAAAGTGGCGAAACAACTGGCAGGTCTTGAATTAAATATAAACAAGATGCTTGGTTAACATAGATTGTTGGCGCGAAGGACAGATAAAGGCTCAGATCTCGATTTTGCGTCAATATCATTGTGATTTATTGCTATCAGTGTTTGATAGTTTACAAGAGCTCAGTATAATCCCAAGGTTAAAGTCAAGACTTTTACCTCTGCGTAATTATGTGGGTAAAAAGTACACGACAAAAGTCAGGAAACGAAGACGTTGTTGAATATTGCACTGAATGACGAGCGACCAAACACGGATAATAACCGTGGTCGCCAAGAGAAAATCTTGGGTGCGTTATTTTTCGTTGTGGTTGTGACCTTAATTAGTTCTGTTTTGTACTCGGCGATCAGTTGGATGTGGGATGACCAAAGGTTACCTCTCTCCAAAATAGTACTTCAGGGAAAACTGGAGTATGTCCAAGCTGACGATGTGCAGGCTGCATTTAGTCGAATAGATCACATCGGTACATTTATGTCTCAGGATATTGATGTATTACAGCAAAGTGTCGAAGCTCTGCCATGGGTGGCACATGCCGCAATCCGAAAGCAGTGGCCGGATACAGTAAAAGTTTTTTTGACAGAGCATCAACCTGAAGCCATTTGGAATGGCAACGAACTGTTAGATAAAAATGGGTTTGTTTTTGATGGCGATGTGGCTCTGTTACAAGAAGAAAAAGTGAAACTGTACGGACCCAAAGACAGCGGACCAGAAGTCTTACAGACTTACCGTGATTTGAGTCCTAAGTTTCAGCAATTGGGTTTAGCGATATCGTCTCTGGTATTAAACGAGCGACGAGCTTGGCAAATCATCCTTGATAACGGTATTCGATTAGAGCTCGGTAAAGAGTCTCTTCTTGAGCGTATAGAGCGATTTTTTAAGCTCTATAACAAGCTTGGCAGTGACACGCAAAGAATCAGTTATATCGATCTTAGGTACGATACAGGAGCCGCAGTTGGTTGGTTTCCTGAACAAGAGTTAGAAGAGAGTACAGATGACTAAGGCCGCTGATGACAACATTATTGTTGGTCTAGATATAGGCACTGCAACCGTATCGGCTCTAGTGGGTGAGGTTCTACCAGACGGTCAAATTAATATTATTGGCGCAGGTAGTAGCCCTTCACGTGGCATGGATAAAGGTGGCGTGAATGACTTGGAGTCGGTTGTAAAATCAGTACAACGTGCAATTGATCAAGCTGAATTGATGGCCGAGTGCCAGATCAGCCGAGTCTTCATTTCGTTGTCTGGTAAGCATATCGCAAGCCGAATTGAAAAAGGTATGGGCACGATTTCAGATGAAGAAGTGTCTCAAGAAGACATGGATCGCGCTATCCATACCGCAAAATCGATTAAAATCGGTGATGAACAGCGAATCCTTCATGTGATTCCGCAAGAGTTCACCATTGATTACCAAGAGGGAATCAAAAATCCGCTTGGTTTATCTGGGGTAAGAATGGAAGTAAGTGTCCACCTTATCTCATGCCATAATGACATGGCACGCAATATTATTAAGGCGGTAGAACGATGCGGCCTTAAAGTAGAGCAACTCGTATTTTCTGGGCTTGCTGCAAGTAATGCAGTAATCACCGAGGATGAAAGAGAGCTTGGAGTTTGTGTGGTGGATATTGGCGCCGGCACGATGGATGTGGCCATCTGGACTGGCGGTGCGTTACGTCACACAGAAGTATTTTCGTACGCAGGAAATGCTGTAACCAGCGATATTGCTTTTGCTTTTGGTACGCCAGTGAGCGATGCTGAAGAAATAAAAGTCAAATATGGCTGTGCTTTGAGTGAACTGGTCAGTAAGGATGACACGGTTAATGTACCAAGCGTAGGTGGGCGACCATCACGTAGTCTGCAACGTCAAACGTTGTCAGAAGTGATTGAGCCACGCTACTCTGAGCTTATGGGACTGGTTAACCAAACTATTGACTCTGTACAAGCGAAATTGCGCGAAGAGGGTATAAAGCACCATCTAGCTGCGGGAGTTGTACTCACCGGCGGTGCTGCGCAAATGGACGGAGTGATAGAATGTGCGGAACGCGTATTCCGCAATCAAGTAAGGGTCGGCAAACCGCTCGAAGTCAGCGGATTAACTGACTATGTAAAAGAGCCGTACCATTCTACGGCAGTTGGATTACTTCATTACGCAAGAGACATGCAGTCTAGCGACGATAGCGATTATAATGAACCTAAACGCTCATCTGTTACTGGCTTTTTCGATAAATTGCGTAACTGGATACAAAAAGAGTTTTAACCTGAGTTGCAGGATAAACGGAGACAACACATGTTTGAACCGATGATGGAAATGTCTGACGATGCAGTAATCAAGGTCGTTGGGGTTGGTGGCGGCGGTGGTAACGCCGTTGAACACATGGTGCGTGAATCCATCGAAGGTGTGGAATTCATCAGCGTCAACACTGATGCGCAAGCACTTCGTAAGACAAGCGTTGGCAATGTTATTCAGATCGGTGGCGATATCACCAAAGGTCTGGGTGCAGGTGCTAATCCACAGGTTGGCCGTGACGCAGCTCTCGAAGACAGAGATAGAATTAAAGATTCCCTAACTGGCGCCGATATGGTGTTTATCGCAGCTGGTATGGGTGGCGGTACAGGTACTGGTGCAGCACCTGTTATTGCTGAAGTAGCTAAAGAGCTTGGCATTCTAACTGTCGCGGTAGTGACAAAACCGTTCAGCTTTGAAGGCAAAAAGCGTTTGGCGTTCGCTGAGCAAGGTATCGATGAGCTGTCTAAGCACGTTGACTCTTTGATTACGATTCCAAACGAAAAGCTGCTTAAAGTACTTGGCCGTGGTGTCACGCTACTAGAAGCTTTTGCAAGTGCGAACGACGTTCTTAAGAACGCAGTTCAAGGCATTGCAGAGCTAATTACTCGCCCTGGCATGATCAACGTCGACTTTGCGGACGTAAGAACAGTAATGTCTGAAATGGGTCACGCGATGATGGGCAGCGGTATTGCTAAAGGCGAAGATCGTGCTGAAGAAGCGGCTGAAATGGCAATTTCTAGCCCACTTCTGGAAGACATCGATCTAGCGGGCGCTCGTGGTGTTCTTGTCAATATTACTGCAGGTCTGGATATGCGTCTTGACGAGTTTGAGACGGTTGGTAATACAGTGAAAGCATTTGCTTCTGACAATGCAACTGTTGTTATCGGTACTTCTCTAGACCCAGATATGACGGACGAAATCCGCGTAACAGTTGTAGCGACAGGTATTGGCAATGAGAAAAAACCAGATATCACGCTAGTTGCGGGTGGTAAAGCGAAAGTGGCTCCGACGCCGCAGGCTCAACCACAACAGCAAGCGGCGGCAACGCAAGCTGAAGAGAAACCGGCACAAACCTTGCAAAATAATCAAGTGCAAGAGAAGCCACAGGTAACTCCTCAGCCTACAAATACAGTTTCTTCTTCTCCAGCATCGTCGAGCCAAAGCTCTGCGGCTCCGAAGCAAGAGAAGGAAAGTGGTTATTTAGATATCCCGGCATTTTTGCGTCGTCAGGCTGATTAATCTTTAATCCATAAATTTGACATGGCTCAAAATTATGGTAGCATTCACGGTCGACGTTACAGACGGCCGTGTTTTGTAGCAAATTTTTGAGAGGCAAGCAGATGATCAGACAACGTACTCTGAAAGAAATAGTGAAAACAACTGGTGTGGGCCTCCACTCTGGTCGTAAAGTCACGCTTACTCTGCGCCCGGCTGCTGCAAATACAGGTATCATTTACCGTCGTACAGATGTAAACCCACCTGTAGATTTTCCAGCTGATCCAGCTTCTGTTCGTGACACCATGCTATGTACTGCTTTGGTAAACGACGAAGGTGTGCGTATTTCAACTGTAGAGCACTTGAATGCGGCACTTGCTGGTATGGGCATCGACAACATTGTTGTCGAAGTAGACGCACCTGAAATTCCAATTATGGATGGTAGTGCTAGCCCATTTGTATACTTGCTACAACAAGCAGGTATCGAAACGCAAAATGCGCCAAAACGTTTCATCCGTATTAAAAAGCCAGTTCGTTTTGAAGATGGCGATAAATGGGCAGAGTTTGTACCATTTAACGGCTTCCGCATGGACTTCGAAATTGAATTTAATCACCCTGCTATTGAGTCAGACGAACAGCGCTTGCTGTTTGATTTCTCTTCAAAAGGCTTCGTTCGTGAAATTTCTCGTGCACGTACGTTTGGCTTTATGCGTGATATCGAATATCTACAATCTCAAAACCTAGTATTGGGTGGTAGTTTCGACAATGCTATCGTATTGGATGATTACCGTATTCTTAACGAAGAAGGTCTACGCTTTGAAAATGAGTTTGTGACTCACAAAGTGTTGGATGCGATTGGTGATCTTTACATGTGTGGTCACCCAATCATCGGTGAATTTCGCGCCTTTAAATCGGGTCACGGTTTGAACAACCAACTTCTGCGAGCAGTTCTTGCTGATCAGGAAGCGTGGGAGTGGACTACATTCGAAGAAGAAGTCGGCTCACCAGTAGCATTCGCTGAACCAAATATGGTGCTTGCGTAAATACTTGGCATTAAAATTAATAAAAAACCAGGCTTATGCCTGGTTTTTTGCTATTTGGCTTTAATCTTGGGCTTATTAATAGCATTCGAGCTTTCAGCATATTGAAATAACGGTTACTTACGGTCTTTCTTTTCTGCCATATCGGCCAATCGCTTTAAACGCTCTTGAATTTTAGGCGGTGCCATGTCGGCAATCGTCATCAATGACTTTGCTGCAGATTCTGTTAATGGTGGACGTTTAGGTCTGTCGTCTTGTTCGAAACGATTGCGGTATAATGATGGATTGATCCTCACTTCAACGCTCATCAGTTTGGCAAAGCCTTGAGTACGAAGTTTATTTAGGATCATGAGGCGATCGTAATCGATCTTCATTTTGATCGCGGCACTAGAAACATCGATCAATAGGTGGCCGTTACGAACATTCGCCACCCGGCAATGATCGGCCGTCCCTTTGGGTAAGATCTCTTGCAAAGCTTGGTTAAGCTGTAAGATTTCTCCAGCATGTTCTTGAATCTGCTTGAACTGTGACTCAGCAATAACATCTTCAGTCGAGGTTGGACGGTGATCACGCATAGGTAAAATCTAATTTTGTTGAGATATCAGCTATTCTAGAGCAGCTTTCTATCAAGGTATAGTTTACATTAGCGTCTTTCGCATCAGTTTTACAATGTAGCAAGGTAAAAAGCAAAGTCTGCTCTGAATAGATTACACATATTGTGGTATGCAATATCGTCTAATCAGTCACCACTTTAAGTAAAAACTTCAGAGTGCTTCAAACAAATACGTCTATTTATGGTTGTATCGATGAAAAATCCTTACACTAAGCCACATTGTTTCGAAACTTAGCCTTGAAATATGGATGTTTGAACTCAATATCTTTGATAAATGATTTATCTCAGTATTCTTAGTTCCAAACTGGCAGAGACTGAAGGCATTATGAGTAGATCGGGAACGGTCTGATTAAAGAGAGATTCACGAAAAATGATAACTAAGCTACTGACAAAAGTGATTGGCAGTCGCAACGACCGAACACTGCGCCGCCTTAGAAAAATTGTAAAAGAAATTAATAACTACGAGCCAACATTCGAAGCTCTAAGTGATGAAGAGTTAAAAGCAAAGACGGTTGAGTTCCGTGAGCGCCTAGAGAAAGGTGAAACTCTTGATAAACTACTTCCTGAAGCTTTTGCTACGGTTCGTGAAGCATCTAAGCGTGTCTACGGCATGCGTCACTTCGACGTTCAGCTTATCGGTGGTATGGTTCTAAATGCGGGTCAAATTGCGGAGATGCGTACAGGTGAAGGTAAAACGCTGACTGCAACGCTTCCAGCTTACTTAAATGCTCTTGCTGGTAAAGGCGTTCACATCGTAACAGTGAACGATTATCTAGCTAAACGTGATGCTGAGACGAACCGCCCTCTATTTGAATTTTTAGGTATGACCGTTGGCGTAAACGTGCCAAACATGCCTCCTCAAGAGAAAAAAGAAGCGTACCAAGCTGACATTCTATACGGAACCAACAATGAATTTGGTTTTGACTACCTTCGTGACAATATGGCTTTCCGTAGCGAAGACCGTGTACAGCGTGATCGCTTCTTTGCAGTTGTCGATGAGGTGGACTCAATCCTAATTGATGAAGCTCGTACTCCTTTGATCATTTCTGGTCCTGCTGAAGATAGCTCTGAGCTATACACTCGAATCAACCTTTTGATCCCGCATCTGAAAAAGCAGGATAAAGAAGACTCTGAAGAATACCGTGGTGATGGTCACTACACTGTTGATGAAAAATCAAAGCAAGTATACCTAACTGAAACGGGTCAAGAATACGTTGAAGAACTGTTGGTGAAAAACGGTCTGATGGAGGAAGGTGATACACTTTACTCTCCGGCTAACATCAGCATGTTGCATCACGTGAATGCTGCTTTGCGTGCTCATGTGTTATTCGAGCGTAACGTTGATTACATCGTTACTGATGAAGGCGAAGTGGTCATCGTTGATGAACATACTGGTCGTACAATGCCAGGTCGTCGTTGGTCTGAAGGCCTTCACCAAGCAGTAGAAGCGAAAGAAGGCGTTAAGATCCAAAACGAAAACCAAACTTTGGCTTCTATTACCTTCCAGAACTACTTCCGTTTATACGAAAAACTGTCAGGTATGACAGGTACAGCGGATACTGAAGCGTTCGAATTCCAGTCTATCTATGGTTTGGAAACGGTGGTTATCCCAACCAACAAGCCGATGATTCGTAACGATATGCCAGATGTGGTTTACCGTACTGAAGCAGAGAAGTTTGCGGCAATCATTGAAGATATTAAAGAGCGTGTTGCCAAAGGGCAGCCAACGCTTGTTGGTACTGTGTCGATTGAAAAGTCAGAACTTCTTTCTAACGCATTGAAGAAGGCTAAGATCAAACACAACGTATTGAACGCGAAATTCCATGAGAAAGAAGCGGAAATTGTTGCTGAAGCGGGCATGCCTGGTGCGGTAACTATCGCGACCAACATGGCCGGTCGTGGTACGGACATTGTGCTTGGCGGTAGCTGGCAATCAAAAGTTGAAGCTTTAGAGAACCCAACTCAAGAGCAAATCGATGCGATTAAAGCAGAGTGGAAAGTGGTGCATGACCAAGTGCTAGAAGCTGGTGGTCTACATATCATCGGTACTGAGCGCCACGAATCTCGCCGTATTGATAACCAGCTACGTGGTCGTTCTGGTCGTCAAGGTGATGCGGGTTCATCGCGCTTCTACCTATCTATGGAAGACTCTTTGCTACGTATTTTCACTTCTGATCGTATGGCGAGCCTTATTCAAAGTGGTATGGAAGAAGGTGAAGCTATTGAATCGAAAATGCTTTCTCGCTCAATTGAAAAAGCACAGCGCAAAGTGGAAGGTCGTAACTTTGATATCCGTAAGCAGCTGCTTGAATACGATGATGTAGCGAACGATCAACGTAAGGTTGTCTACGAACTGCGTGACGAGTTAATGAACGTTGAAGACATCAGCGGCATGATCGAGCAAAACCGTGAAGATGTGCTAACAGCGGTTATTGATGAGTACATTCCACCACAGTCACTAGAAGATATGTGGGATGTTGAAGGTCTACAAGAGCGCTTGAAAGCGGACTTCGATCTTGATGCGCCAGTGAAACAATGGCTTGAAGAAGACGACAAGCTTTACGAAGAAGCATTACGTGAAAAGATCATCAACCTAGCCGTTGAAGTGTACAAAGAGAAAGAGGAAGTGGTGGGTGCACAAGTGCTTCGCAACTTCGAAAAATCGGTCATGCTTCAGACTCTGGATACGCTTTGGAAAGAGCATTTGGCTGCGATGGATCACTTGCGTCAAGGTATCCATTTACGCGGTTACGCACAGAAGAACCCAAAACAAGAATACAAACGTGAGTCGTTTGAACTGTTTGAGGGTCTACTAGAAGCGCTGAAAACAGACGTTATTACTGTTCTATCTCGTGTTCGCGTTCAGCAACAAGAAGAAGTTGAACGTATGGAAGAACAGCGTCGTGCGCAAGCTGAAGAAGCCGCTCGTCGTGCACAAGCGCAACACGCTGCAGCACAAAATCCGCTTTCTGAAGGCGAAGAATCTGAAGAAGGTTCAAATCAACCAATGGTACGTGATGAACGTAAAGTCGGTCGCAATGAACCTTGCCCTTGTGGCAGTGGCAAGAAGTACAAACAGTGCCACGGCAAAATCGACTAATCTGTTAGTCGGATTATTTTTCAAAGAGTCGCTTAGGCGACTCTTTTTTTAAATAAATTCTTTGGCTATCAAATTCCATAAGTTTGATAGGTCAGAAAGTTTTTGAGATGTAGAAGCTCGTTGTCACAATAGTAAAGTACAACGGTCTTGAGAGTTAGGAATCCCCATGAAAAGAATTCACATAGTCGCGGCAATTATTTTTAACCAAGACAAATCAAAGATCTTTATTACAAAGCGTCCTGATGATAAGCACAAAGGCGGGTTTTGGGAGTTTCCGGGTGGCAAAGTCGAGCCGGGAGAAAGTATTGAGCTTGCTATTACAAGAGAACTCGAAGAAGAAGTGGGAATTGAAGTTATTGAGCAAGCCCCTTTTGAACACTTGGAATACGACTATCCAGACAAATCACTCAAGTTTGATTTTATTACAGTATCTCAATTCAGTAATGAGCCTTACGGTCGAGAAGGTCAAGAAGGATGCTGGGTTGAGATCAGCGAATTGGGCGACTACACCTTTCCTGAAGCGAACGTACCTATCTTGGAGCGTGTTGTAAAAGAGTTTGCTTAAGCTCGATGAACTTGCTTGTGGTAACCATAGTATGTTGTTAGTTTAAACAGATTAAGCAAAACGAGAGAACGAGAGCAAACCTCGTTATCTAGAGAAGGAGAGAAAGCGCAATGGTTCGTATTGCAATCGCAGGAGCAGCTGGCCGAATGGGCCGTAATTTGGTTAAAGCTTCACACCTTAATCCTGAAGCGACAGTGAGCGCGGGATCAGAAAGACCTGAGTCTTCACTTGTCGGCGTCGATATCGGTGAACTTTGTGGTGAAGGTAAATTCGATGTGCTCTTAACAGATGATCTTGCTAAAGACGTCGATAATTTTGATGTAATCATCGATTTCACCGCTCCAGTAAGCACATTAGCGAATCTCGAGTTGTGTAAGAAATACGGCAAGAGCATAGTGATTGGGACGACTGGCTTCAGCGATGCAGAGCGTGATCTTATTGATGAAGCAGCCAAGCAAGTGCCTGTTGTGATGGCACCAAATTATTCTGTAGGCGTAAACCTTGTCTTTAAGCTTCTTGAGAAAGCGGCCAAAGTGATGGGGGATTACTGTGATATCGAGATTGTTGAAGCACACCATCGCCATAAAGTTGATGCCCCCTCTGGTACCGCTATCGGAATGGGAGAAGCTATTGCTGGTGCGATGGGTAATAAGCTGAATGATGTAGCTGTCTATGCCCGAGAAGGCATTACTGGTGAACGAACAAAAGATGAGATCGGCTTTGCTACGATTCGCGCTGGCGATATCGTCGGTGAGCATACAGCTATGTTTGCTGATATCGGGGAACGAGTGGAAATAACGCACAAAGCGACTGATCGCATGACGTTTGCTAATGGGGCCGTAAAGGCTGCCGTTTGGTTGAGTGCTAAATCTGCGGGCTTTTATACCATGACAGATGTTTTGGGATTGAATGAACTCTAAATACATAATTATTCGCCGGCGCTAGCCGGCTTTTTTATATCTATAGAATTATTTGTAAATAAAATGATTCTGATAGAGAAGATTTTAGCACTTACTTTTATTGTGTTTTTGTCTGTTTTGGTTTTGTTTTTAGGTGTAACCGTTAAAAGTGTTCCTGTTTTTGTCTTAGTGAACGTTTGCGTTAAAAACTCATAATTTTTTGTGATCCCTAAAAAGTTCAAATTTGTAAAATTCATTAAACCTCTATCCCTCCCTATGTAATAGCATTCAAAAGTTGTCTTTTTGAGCCTTACTGATTCGAAATGACCTTACTCGCTAGAAATTGATAATTTATTTTTGATTGTAGGTTGACAGGTTTCCAGTCCAACTTTAGAATACCGCCAATTTGTCTGAAATACCTATTTATGTAGATTTTATAGGTAAAGGAAGGCATGTTTGCAGTTTGATTTATTTTTTTTGCATTTTTATTCTGGAGGTTGTCTTGGGTAAATTAGCACTGTTAGTCCTAGAAGATGGGACAGTGTTCCACGGAGTGTCCATAGGGGCAGATGGTATTTCCGTTGGTGAAGTCGTTTTTAATACCTCGATGACGGGGTATCAAGAAATCCTCACTGATCCTTCCTATTCTCAGCAAATCGTCACCCTTACTTATCCTCACATTGGCAATACCGGAACCACTTCCGAAGATGAAGAATCCTCTTCCATTCATGCACAAGGCCTTGTGATTCGCGATCTTCCTCTTATCGCTTCTAACTTCCGTAATGAACAATCCCTCTCTGATTACCTTAAGTCTCAAAATATCGTTGGCATCGCTGATATTGATACGCGAAAGCTCACTCGTATCTTGCGTGAAAAAGGTGCTCAAAACGGTTGTATTGTTGCGGGTAATAACCTAGATGAAGCTTTGGCTCTAGCGAAAGCAAAAGAATTCCCAGGCTTAAAAGGAATGGACCTTGCAAAAGAAGTTACAACGAAAGAAGCGTATCAATGGAAACAAGGTTCGTGGACGCTTGAAGGTGGACTTCCAGAGGCGAAAGATGACAGCGAGCTGCCATACCACGTCGTTGCTTACGACTTCGGCGCAAAACGCAACATCCTACGAATGTTGGTTGACCGCGGTTGCCGCTTAACGGTTGTTCCTGCTGAAACGTCAGCGGAAGAAGTGCTTGCGATGAACCCGGACGGTGTTTTCCTATCAAATGGCCCTGGTGATCCAGAACCATGTACTTACGCGATTGAAGCGACAAAAGTATTCCTAGAAAAAGGCTTACCTATCTTCGGTATCTGTTTAGGTCACCAAATCCTTGCGTTAGCGTCAGGTGCACAAACCGTGAAAATGAAGTTTGGTCACCATGGTGCAAACCACCCAGTAAAAGATTTAGAGCGTAACGTTGTTATGATCACTTCGCAAAACCACGGCTTTGCGGCAGATGAAGCAACGTTACCGGAAAACTTACGTGCTACTCACGTATCGTTATTTGATGGCTCTTTGCAAGGTATTCACCGCACAGACAAGCCAGCATTTAGCTTCCAAGGTCACCCAGAAGCGAGCCCAGGTCCACATGACGCGGCACCGCTATTTGACCACTTTATCGAACTAATCAAAAAACACAGCGCTTAATTCGGAGTAGTAGATAATGCCAAAACGTACTGACATTCAAAGTATTCTAATTCTTGGTGCTGGTCCGATTGTTATCGGTCAGGCATGTGAGTTTGACTACTCTGGCGCACAAGCCTGTAAAGCACTTCGTGAAGAAGGCTACCGAGTTATTCTGGTTAACTCGAACCCAGCAACCATCATGACTGACCCAGAGATGGCTGATGCGACTTACATCGAGCCAATCCAATGGGAAGTGGTACGCAAGATCATTGAAAAAGAGCGTCCAGATGCAGTTTTGCCAACCATGGGTGGCCAGACTGCACTTAACTGTGCGTTAGACTTAGAGAAACACGGCGTACTAGAAGAATTCGGCGTAGAGATGATCGGTGCAACGGCTGATGCAATCGACAAAGCGGAAGACCGTTCTCGTTTTGATAAAGCGATGAAGTCTATCGGCCTTGAGTGTCCTCGCGCAGATACAGCGAAGAGCATGGAAGAAGCTTACAAAGTTTTAGATATGGTTGGCTTCCCTTGTATCATCCGTCCATCGTTCACCATGGGTGGCACTGGTGGTGGTATTGCGTACAACAAAGAAGAGTTCGAAGAAATCTGTCGTCGCGGTCTGGACTTATCTCCGACCAACGAACTTCTTATCGATGAGTCACTAATCGGCTGGAAAGAGTACGAAATGGAAGTAGTTCGTGACAAAGCGGACAACTGTATCATCGTATGTTCAATCGAAAACTTTGATCCAATGGGCATCCACACGGGTGACTCAATCACAGTAGCACCAGCACAGACACTGACTGACAAAGAATACCAGCTAATGCGTAATGCATCGCTAGCCGTTCTACGTGAAATTGGTGTTGAAACAGGTGGTTCAAACGTACAGTTTGGTATCAACCCGAAAGATGGCCGTATGGTTATCATCGAGATGAACCCACGTGTATCTCGTTCTTCTGCGTTAGCGTCAAAAGCAACAGGTTTCCCAATCGCTAAGATTGCCGCGAAACTGGCTGTTGGCTTTACTCTGGATGAACTACAAAACGACATCACCGGCGGTGCAACACCAGCATCATTCGAACCAACTATCGACTACGTCGTAACTAAGATTCCTCGCTTTAACTTCGAGAAATTTGCTGGCGCAAACGACCGTCTGACTACTCAGATGAAATCGGTTGGTGAGGTAATGGCAATTGGTCGTAACCAACAAGAATCTCTTCACAAAGCACTTCGTGGTCTAGAAGTTGGCGCAACTGGTTTTGACGAGATGGTCGATTTAGAAGCACCAGATGCACTGACTAAGATTCGTCACGAACTTAAAGAAGCAGGCGCCGAGCGTATCTGGTACATCGCCGATGCATTCCGAGCTGGCATGTCAGTTGACGGCGTGTTCAACTTGACTCAAATTGACCGTTGGTTCCTGGTTCAAATCGAAGAAATCGTAAAACTCGAAGAGCAAGTTAAGGCGGGCGGCTACGCAGGTTTGACCAAAGAAGTGCTTCGCCAGATGAAACGTAAAGGCTTCTCTGATGCGCGCTTGTCTAAACTTCTTGGTGTCGCTGAAAGTGAAATTCGCCGTGCTCGTGAGCAGTTTGATATTCACCCGGTTTACAAACGTGTAGATACGTGTGCCGCTGAGTTTTCTTCTGACACGGCTTACATGTACTCATCTTACGATGAAGAGTGTGAAGCAAACCCAACAGACAAAGACAAGATCATGGTTCTTGGTGGCGGTCCAAACCGTATCGGCCAAGGTATTGAATTCGATTACTGTTGTGTACACGCATCACTTGCGCTGCGTGAAGACGGTTACGAAACCATTATGGTTAACTGTAACCCAGAAACGGTATCTACTGACTACGATACGTCTGATCGCCTGTACTTCGAACCAGTAACTCTGGAAGATGTACTGTCTATCGCTCGCGTTGAAAAACCAAAAGGTGTGATTGTTCAGTACGGTGGTCAAACGCCACTTAAACTGGCTCGTGCTCTAGAAGCGGCCGGTGTTCCAATCATTGGTACTAGCCCAGATGCTATCGACCGTGCGGAAGACCGTGAACGCTTCCAGGCAGCTGTTGACCGTCTAGGTCTACTTCAGCCAGAAAACGCGACAGTAACAACGATGGAACAGGCGGTTGAAAAATCGAAAGAAATTGGCTTCCCATTAGTTGTTCGCCCGTCTTATGTACTCGGTGGTCGTGCGATGGAAATTGTTTACGATGAGCAAGACCTGCGTCGCTACTTCAACGAAGCAGTAAGCGTATCGAACGAGTCTCCAGTTCTACTAGACCGTTTCTTGGATGATGCAACCGAAGTTGATATTGATGCTATCTGTGACGGTGAACGCGTCGTTATCGGCGGTATCATGGAACACATCGAACAAGCCGGTGTTCACTCTGGTGACTCTGCATGTTCACTGCCTGCATACACGCTAAGTCAGGAAATTCAAGACAAGATGCGTGAGCAAGTTGAGAAGCTGGCGTTCGAACTCGGTGTACGCGGTTTGATGAACACGCAGTTTGCTGTGAAAGACAACGACGTTTACCTAATCGAAGTGAACCCTCGTGCTGCTCGTACGGTACCATTCGTATCGAAAGCGACAGGTGCACCTCTAGCGAAAATCGCTGCACGTGTAATGGCGGGTCAATCTCTAGAGTCACAAGGCTTTACTAAAGAGATTATCCCTCCTTACTACTCAGTGAAAGAAGTGGTTCTGCCGTTCAACAAGTTCCCTGGCGTTGATCCGCTATTGGGCCCAGAAATGCGCTCAACAGGTGAAGTAATGGGCGTTGGCGCAACATTCGCAGAAGCTTACGCGAAAGCAGAGCTAGGTTGTGGTGCAGTTTACCCTGAAGGTGGTCGTGCGCTACTGTCTGTACGTGAAGGCGATAAAGAGCGTGTTGTTGACCTAGCTTCTAAGCTAGTGAAACTGGGTTACCAGTTGGATGCGACACACGGTACTGCTGTAATTCTGGGCGAAGCGGGTATTAACCCACGTTTGGTAAACAAAGTACACGAAGGTCGTCCACACATTCTTGACCGCATCAAGAACAACGAATACACCTACATCGTAAACACGGCAGCTGGTCGTCAAGCGATTGAAGATTCGAAAGTTCTACGTCGCGGCGCACTGGCAGAGAAAGTGAACTACACAACGACACTGAACGCAGCGTTCGCTACATGTATGTCTCACACTGCAGACGCAAAAGCGTCAGTAACTTCGGTTCAAGAGTTACACGCTAAAGTGAAAGCGAGTCTAGACGCGTAACAGATAAAAATCAGTAAGCTCGTTAATCAGGGCTTACATGACAACCTCATTGCCCGCTCATTTGAGCGGGCTTTTTTATATTGAGGTTTTTCTAAAATGAAGAGCATTAAAGTGTGCTAGGAACGATTGGTATGCTTTGCTTTTGAAGAGCATCAAGCTAACTATGGCAAGCAATGTTCCTAAAGATGAAGAAATAGTACTACCACTTGCTACAACAAAGTTGATACTGCAGGTAAGAATGATAAAAGAGATAGTGATTAAGTTTATTTTTGCAGCAATACTTAATCCTTTGCTTATTGTCAGGATGTTTGGAATGCATACAACAACAACCGTAATAGCTCCCAATGTAAGAAGGTACGTATCTAGATCAATGTGTTGAGTAAAAGAAAACCAGTCATTCCAAATGCTTAAGCTAATAGTCAGACCAATAGTCAATGCCAAGTATAAACATACACTTATTGAGATGTTCGCTATGCTAATTGAATTTTTTCTCAAATTTTAATTTCTTTTATGTAACATAAATTGAAGTTTATTTTTTGAAAATATAAACCTTATCTTGTAGCCAGGAGTCTTCTTTATCAATTGAAACAGAGTAACCCTGATTTGTTAAGTGTTTTTTAGTGAGAAACACAAATGCACTTGGTGCTATAATTGTTATAATTGAAAAAGAGATTATAACTTTAATGAACATGCCTTCTTTCTTATATGATAATTTTCTTTTTTTTAAAAACACAGTAATTAAAAGAATAAATATAGATATAAATACCCAGCTTCCAAATAACCCATAAAATGATCCCTGAGAAATTTCTATAATACGTTCTTCGTTATATATGTCTTTTATGTTATTTATGGTATCGTTGTAAAAAAAATAAATGCATAACAATCCTAGAGAAAGGAATAACAGTGATGTTAAAAATGTTGATGTTAGATCTAGGTTGTCTTCTTTTTTCATAAAAACATTCCATTTTTTATATATGTAGAACCAATTAAATTTTTTATTCTTGCTTCTTCTTGATTTATTTCATTTTTTATTGATTCATCTAGTTTTTTCTCTAATGTTAATTTGAATTTTTTTGTTATATTATGCTTTTTATCTATATGATTTAATATGCTCCCAATAACCAAGCTTATACCTATAGCTAAAAATAATGGGCCAGAAGTTAGAGCGAAAATAGTAGTAGCTCCAGAAATTCCTTTTACAGCAATTGCAGCAATTGCGGATGAAATTCCTAACTTTAGGATGTCACTAGTTATTGTGCCAAACAAACTCAGTAATGTTGATTTATTCTTTTCCGAAAAGAAGTGTTCCATTGCTCTAAAAGAGCTTACTAGTACGATTGTAATAATTGTTCCACTTTTAATAGACTGGATAGCACTTTTTGGACCTACAGCAAAGTTAGTAATTGTTGGAGTCGGTGCATGAGAACCCAAAGCACTTAACTTTATTCTCAGGGCCGGTGTCCCCGTAAAGACAAAATGTGGTTGGCCAGAATAGTAATTTATATGGACAGGGTTTGTTGCTCCGCTTAGATTATTCGCTAGTTTTGTTAAAAATATAAGATCATCGGCTGTTGTGTAATAGTTTGCAGTATTTTCTAGTTTATTTTTGATAACTTTCCATTTTTCAGTAACACCTTTCCTTTTGATGTTTTTGTTAATTAAGTCATCAAATACGCTTACTGATACTATATGTACTTCTTTGGTATTGCTACTTGAGTCTTGTTGTATTGCAGGGTACATCGTTTTCTCCTTGAAACCATAATTTTATTATGACCTTGCCTACACGGCTGACACAATGAAAATACTATTTCATTCGTATCCTTGAGGCATGTATCTTTTTTTTGTGAAACTAAAATGAAAATTTCACAAAGATGAAAATTAGGAATAGATTGGTGTCTTGACTTTCCATTGGTGGTTTTGTGAATAAGTGCTACCGTTTTTCCTCTTTGATGCCTCTTTAAATAAAAAGGATGTGTAGTGGAAATCACGGTTGAGATTTTGTTGGCTCTATTTTTTGTTGCGACTGCCGCAGGCTTTATTGATGCGATGGCTGGTGGGGGAGGGCTCATTACGCTCCCTGCGCTTTTGGCAGCGGGGTTGAGTCCGACTCAAGCTCTAGCAACCAACAAGTTACAAAGTTCGTTTGGCAGTTTCTCTGCTAGCTGGTATTTCGTGCGTAACGGTATTGTCAGCCTAAAGGAAATGCGTTTCGCGATACTCTGCACTTTTATAGGCGCAGCAATCGGTGCCGAGGCTGTGCAGTTTATTGATGCTAGCGTACTCACCAGTTTGATCCCTGTTCTTTTGATAGCCATTTCCCTCTATTTTTTACTCGCGCCAAGTACGCGTAAAATCGATGGAGAACCAAAGTTATCTGAAGCGATGTTTGCGCTATGCATTGGTGGCGGGATCGGTTTCTATGATGGCTTTTTTGGCCCTGGGACTGGATCTATTTTTACTGTTTGTTTTGTTGCACTAGGTCACTTTTCTTTGGTCGAAGCCACTGCTAGAACCAAAATCCTCAATTTCACGTCAAACATTGCGGCACTACTCTTTTTTATCTTAGCTGGGTTGCCAGTGTGGAAGCTTGGCTTAATTATGGCTGTTGGCGGTTTTCTTGGTGCTCAGTTAGGGGCGAAGGTCGTGGTAAGTAAAGGGCAAAAATGGATTCGTCCTCTAGTTATAGTGATGTCGATGCTCATGGCAACGAAACTTCTTTGGCAACAACATCAGCAATGGATTTTGTCAGTGTTATAACTCGTTCTCTACGTTCAACTACGCTTATTCATGAATCATATGTAAAGAAATACTGATATATCTATGATTTCATTATAGCGTGATATCGTACTTAAAATGAAAAAGTAATAAACAATTTTCATTTAATAAAGTTAGAATGCTATGCATTTCTATCAATGAATTTGATAAATATGTTATTAAATTTATCCCTAAGCATGAACAGCTTCGATGGAATAGTTTAAAGGGTAAGTTAGAATTTATTGCAAACTACTATGCAACTGTAGATGATTTGGCGTATTTAGGTAGAGTTGCTGTAGCCTTGTTAGGTAGCGCAGCTCCTATTGCAGTTGAGAAGTATGGTGGTTTTAATCATATTGTAATTAAAGGAACACCTAGTTTACAAAGAAAAGTTATGGCTTTGTCTGGTAAGATTTCGCCACCGATGGCCGTAAGTTTTGTTATAGGAAAAGAAAAGGTATTACAGACGGTTAAGCAAGGTGCAGTTATTACTGTTATTTTTGTCACATCTTATATAATAGCTGAGTATTTATTTAAAGAGTCAAATAAAAGAGTATTGGCTAAATTATTTGGAGTTATAGCAAGTGACATTATTAAAGTGGGTTTGGCTGCTTTAGTTGCTAGTATAACATTAAAAACGATGGTTTCTGTAGGTTTTGTCGCTGCTGGTGGTTCAGAGGCTCTGTTTGTGGTTGTTTTTGTCGGTGTTGTTGCCAGCTTTACAACTAGTAAAATAAATGAAGAATTTAACCTTACAAAGAGGTTCCAAAAGGAAATTATGCTATTTTGGTCTCAAAAAGAAGAGGTGGAAAAATGAAAGATAAAACAAACCAATACCGAGCGATGCAAAGCTTTAAAAATAGTGGTTTTTCATTATGAAAAATGAAGAAATAGATTATAGAACATTTATTATAGGTTCAATTCTATTTCCTATATGTACATATTTTATGATTTATCTTCCGGTATCTGATTTGTTGGATTTTTTTGGATCAATTTCATCCGATCAAGAAAGTTTATCTTTAGGTGGTCAGAATATTCAGTTATTTTCATCCGGTTTTTTATTTGCTTTGCTTTCTTATGTTTCTATTTATACTGTTTCTACTAAGAGAAAGCCAAATAAAGAAAAACTTAAAAATCTTTTTAAATTATCTTTTGTTTTATTAGTTTCTAGCTTTTTGTTTTCTTATATATTTAATGAGTGGCTGCTGTCTTATGCTGAAAGTCATGGATACCATTATTCTGAGGAACTTAGTTCTCGATGGTTTTTAAGTGAGTACTATGTTTTTGTAAAATGACTATGAAATACACTTTTACATTATACTCTACTTCAATTGTCTAGTTGTTGTGATGTCGATGCTTATGGCAACGAAACTTCTTTGGCAACAACATCAGCAATGGATTCTGTCAGTGCTTTAACTCGTTTGCTGCGATATGTGCTGTGGCGCAAGCAGATATGTATTGGTCGAATTAACTGTCCTAGTTCTTCAAAGTCATAGCAGAATTTGGGTGTGATATTAAGTGTCTTCAGGATAGATTTAGGAATTAAAGCAGGAGCCATTCCGCCCAAAGCCAGTTGTGCTGCCGCAGTGTATGAATCCATTTCCATCAAAGGCTCAATTCCGTATTTTGACAAAATAGCCTGTTGGTAAGTGTTGGCAGGATTGGTTAAGTCATTGGTCAAAATGGCTTTGGGTAGTTGCGAAAGTGGGTATCTACTGACGATTGAAAAAGGTTCATCAGCGAGGTGAAGGCTCATTAATCCATGATGAGGCGGTAAATAACCAGCACAGAATCCCAGTGTCGCTTTACCTGATTTGACGTTCTCAATAATGCGTGGTGTATGATTGGTCGATATTCGTATGTATTGGTCATGGGCAAAGCGTTCTGCCATGATCACACTAAGGTATCCAGCGACTAAGGTTTCAGAGCAGTCTATCTTGATCAAAGAAGTATCTTCTATTTCTTGCTGATCATAGATCTGACCTCTTAACTCATTGAACGTTGGCTCGATCGTGTTGATGAGCGCATGGCCATCGGAGGTCAGCTTTATGTGCCGACCACTTGGCTCAATCAATTTTTTTCCTAACTTCTTCTCTAGATTCGAAATGCGCTTACTCACCGCAGATTGACTAATATAGAGTTGGCTGCCCGTGCGGCTCATGGTTTTTTCTTTACTGAGGACAAGTAACGTCTCAATACCTTCAAGCAACATAATGATTAATGAAAGTTAGGAATGGTTGAAATAATTTAGCGAATTGTACAAGAGTTGGCGAATCAAATGAGTATAAATGAGAGGAGCCGACACTCAGTCGACTCCATGACCGAATCATGTAATTTGTTTTTAACGATTAATTGCGAAAGTTGGTAGGGATAGATGCCAACGAATAGCACCGAGACGTATAATGAGCGTTGAGATTACACCAGCGAGTAAAGCCGTTGAGTGGTCATAACCCATGTTTACCGCCATCGTATGGAAGATGCCGCCAATAATACATGCCGTAGCGTAGACTTCACTTCTTAATACCATAGGAACTTCGCGAGCCAGTACATCACGTATAATACCACCACCACAACCAGTAATGACTCCCATGATCACTGCGACCATCCCAGACGCGTTGTAAGCGAGGGCTTTCTCTACACCTATTCCTACAAATACTGCAAGGCCGATGGCATCACAAACGGGTAATACCCACCATGAGAGTCGCTTGGGTCTTCGAATAACAAGCATGGTTAGTAGACACGTAACAAATATCACCCATAAGTACGTAGTATCTGTTATCCAAAATACAGGAGTGGCACCTAGCGCCATGTCTCGGATTGTTCCGCCACCAATAGCAGTCACACTGCCGAGAACGATAACGCCGAATGGATCCATTTTTAAACGGCCCGCCAGTAACACGCCAGAGATAGCGAAAACAGCGGTACCGAACAAATCGATCATATAAAGCAGCATGGAGTCCATGTTACTTAGTACCTTTATATAGTGTGAGAAAAAATGGGCGGAAATTGTACGGTATTTGCCACGAAATCGTTAGCGTTTTTGACGAACGCTTTTAAAGTGCTCACACACTTCTGTGATCGCATTTAGTGTGCGTGGGGTTGGGCGGTTAATCCAATCTGAGTTTAGAGACCAGATGTGTTTATTTCTAAGTGCGGGAAGCTCATTGCTCCACTCTGCCCACATACCATCATTACTCATTGCGTGACGAGAAGTAAAAATAACCTCTGGTTGGCGAGTGATGACCTGCTCGATGCTGACCTGAGGATAAGGCGCGCTGGATGCTGCGAAAATGTTTTCACCACCGCAAAAAGTAAAGACTTCACTTGGCCAGTTCTTCCCGGCGACAGTGATGATAGGCTTTTCACTCAACTGATAAAAGTAACGAACTTTCTCGTGCGTGTTGTACTTCTCTTTTAGTGTATTCAGTTGCGTTCTAAAATCTTCAGCGGCCTTTTGTCCTATTTGCGGGGTTTCGCTGTATTGGCTTAGCTGCTCGATATTATTGGCGATATCTTCCAGTGAGCCTGTAGTGGAATAATAGATAGGAATGCCGAACTGTTTAATTTTCTCCAGCTCTTTTGCCGGGTTTCCTGCCGGCCAAGCAATGACTAAATCCGGTTGAAGAGCAATAATGCGCTCTAATTTAATTCCTTGGTAATTAGAGACTCTTTCCAGCTGCTTTGCCTGCTCTGGATAATCACTCATTTCGCTGACAGCAACAAGCTTGTCTCCTAGCCCTGCCGCAAAGGCAATTTCAGTGGCATGCGGAGCTAAACTTACAATGCGTTGCGCTGGTGTTTGGGCGAAGGTCGCTGTCGAAACAAACAGCGTTAATGCGAAGCATAGTTTATTCATCATAATCCTTGATAAATCATTCCTAAAAGCAGACTTTGGATAGCTATCCAAACGAAGACTCGCCAAACGAGCAGCGTATGTATTTGTGAAAGGTGAATAGCCGATGGGGCGATTCGTCCACCGATTTTTGCGCGTTCCGCACGTATACCTTGATAGATAGCAGGGCCGCATAAAGAGAGTTGTAGTTTGTGTCCGATGGTACACAACACCCAGGCGGGCCCGGGTAGTGGCCAAGACTTCGCTTGTTGCTGTGCACCAGAAAGCACATTGCTTACGTTCTTTCCTACAGCTAAAAGTATGGCAAAGAGACGAAGTGGAATAATATCCAGAGCGGCAACCAGCTGAACGGCAGGTTTACCAAAGGGCAAATATTGGCGTCGGCTAGGGGACCAAACTCGAGCTAACTCTGTGGCTAGTCGATACATTAACGCACCAATACCACCTGCTAGTGCGTACCAAAATAACACACCGATTACGTTGCGGCTGTATCCCATAATCACAGCTTCTGAGCTTGCTTTACCTATGCCGATGATCGAGAGGCTGTCAGTATCGCGATTAAGGTATGGTCTTAGTAATTGTCGGCACTGAGCTTTGTCTTCTCTCGACATACTTGTGACGAGTTGTTTTGTTAAGGCTTCGCTGTTGCGCCAGTCCAAAGCAATGATCAATAGCACTAATTCGTATAAAGGCACTTGCCAAACGAATGGCTCCACTGCAATCAGCAAGAGCAAGCAAGGCAATAGCATCAAGCCCAATGCAAGACTGCCGGAGGTCAGGCTCTGTGAGTAACTGTGATTATTGTTCACTTTGTTGGCGAGCTGCTCAGCTAACTTTCGCCATAAAGTGATGGGATGCGATGAACGGGGGATTGGTAAAAGAAGGTGAAAGAGCAGTGCGCCCCACATTATAAGGAGCGCACCGTTGGCATAAAATGACTGAAAAACTTCTTCCATGAATGAGTCGTTTACTTAATGAGTTCCAGCATTTTGAATACCATTTCAGAAGAGCTTTTTGCTGCTAGCGGTAGGAACTCATCAAAGCTCATTGGTGACTCTTTATCAGCGACATCAGAGATTGCACGCACAACAACAAACGGCGTGTTGAACTGGTGACAAGTTTGAGCGATAGCAGATGCTTCCATTTCTACCGCGATAACGGATGGGAAGTGCTTACGAATAAACTCTTGACGCTCAGCAGTACAAACAAACGCATCGCCAGTACAGATCAGGCCGCGAACTGCATGAGTGTTTTCCATTTGCGCTAGTGCCTTTTCTGCTAAATCCATTAGCTTTTCATCTGCTTTGAATGCAGCAGGCTGGCCAGCCATTTGGCCAATTTCATAGCCAAAAGCGGTCACGTCTGCATCGTGATGACGAACTTCTGTTGAGATAACGACATCACCTAGATTGAGGCTTGAATCGAAACCACCAGCAGAGCCTGTGTTAATCACAACATCTGGCTGGTATTCATCAAGAAGAATGGTAGTGCCTACTGCAGCTGCAACTTTACCGATACCTGATTGTAGTACGACTACTTCTACATCATTAATTTGACCAGAGAAAAACGTACAACCTGCTTTATTTACGGTTTTGCAGTTTGTGATTGCTTCTTTCAGGATGGTCACTTCTTGTTCCATCGCACCGATGATACCAACTTTCATAACACTCTCTTTCGGTAAATATTTTAGTTGGCCGAGAGTATAGCACTCCCCGTGAGCAGTTTTCTATTTGATGAGCTTAGCTTGAGTGAGCTTTTCTCGTAATTGTTCGGCGCGCTTTCTGTTTACGCCAAAGTCAGAATAGCCCACACGTGACTCTGAGCGAACAATCAGTTTGTCTCCTGCTACTTTTAATTCGAGGTCATCCACGAAGCGCATGATTTTAGATGTGCATTCTATCCGAAGGTAATCACCCTCTTTTACCGCGGTTTTGGCGCCAGGAAGTTGAAGCGCGGCTTGCTCAATGGCATCTAACGTTGCGGACTCAGTGAGCAAAAAAGGTGCTAATTGAAACTTGTCTCTTGAGTCTTGAGTTGAAACGCAATTTGGTTTGTCACCACAAGGTGATTGAGAACGATCTGGCATACTGGTGACTCCTTGGCTGCAGGCTGTAAGGCTGAGTAAAGTGATGGAAAGGAGAGCGGCTTTTTTCATTGTATTTACTCTTATAATTTTGCTTCTAATTATATGGATACAAAAGAAAAAGGATCCAATAATAGGATCCTTTTTGTGATGTTAGCTGTGATTAGACTTCTAGGTAATCAAGAATGCCTTCTGCCGCTTTTCGCCCTTCATCAATGGCGGTTACGACGAGGTCTGAGCCACGGACCGCATCACCGCCAGCGAAGATTTTCGCATTGCTGGTTTGGTACATGAACGCTTGCTCAACAGGTGCCTTGATACGTCCCCATTGGTCTAAATCGACACCATACGGTTCTAACCAGTCCATTTTGTGTGGCTGGAAACCAAATGCCATGATCACGGCATCCGCAGGCAATACATGTTCACTGCCTTCCACTGGTTCTGGTCTGCGACGACCTGCATCATCGGGCTCACCTAAAGCAGTTTTTACCACTTTAACGCCCGATACGTTACCTGAGGCGTCGACCTCCACACCGAGTGGTTGCAGGTTAAACATAAACTTCACGCCTTCCTCTTTAGCGTTTTTCACTTCTCGACGTGAACCTGGCATGTTGGCTTCGTCACGACGATAAGCACAAATCACATTGGAGGCTCCTTGGCGAATAGAGGTTCGTACACAGTCCATTGCGGTATCGCCACCACCAAGCACGACCACTTTCTTTCCTGCCATGTCGATAAAAGGTTGGTTGTTCTCAAGCTCCATGACTTTGTAGGTATTCGAAATTAAAAATGGCAGCGCGTCATACACACCCGGCGCATCCTCATTTTCTAGTCCTGCACGCATGTATTTATAGGTGCCAACGCCTAAGAAAATGGCATCGTACTCATCGATTAGATCTTGCATTTGTACATCTTTACCGACTTCCACGTTCATGCGGAACTCGACGCCCATTTCAGTGAACACACGGCGACGATTTTCCATTACCCCTTTTTCAAGCTTGAACGAAGGGATACCGAAAGTCAGTAGTCCGCCGATTTCTGGGTAGCGGTCAAACACGACTGGCTTAACGCCATTGCGCACTAGGATATCAGCGGCTGCCAAGCCTGCTGGGCCAGCTCCAATGATTGCGACCTTTTTATCGGTCCACTCCACCTTGGACATATCTGGCTTCCAGCCCATTTCAAAGGCTTTGTCGGTAATGTACTTTTCTATGTTACCGATGGTGACGGCACCAAAGTCATCATTAAGCGTGCATGAACCTTCACATAGGCGGTCTTGAGGACAAACGCGCCCACATACTTCAGGTAAACTATTGGTTTGGTGCGATAGCTCAACAGCTTCAAGAATACGTCCCTCATTTGCCAGTTTTAGCCATTGAGGGATGTAGTTGTGTACTGGGCACTTCCATTCACAGTATGGGTTGCCACAATCTAAGCAGCGATCCGCTTGTGCAGTCGCCTGCTGCTTAGTAAACGGTTCATAGATTTCAACGAACTCGATCTTACGAACTTTGATAGGCTTTTTCGCCGGATCGACACGTTGAACATCGATAAATTGATAAACGTTCTGGCTCATGATTCAAACATCCTCCATGATTACTGTGCTTGAACACGCAGCTCTGCAGCACTGCGGCTCTGGTGACCAAGTAGCGTGCGAAGATCTGCCGCTTGTGGTTTCACCAAATAGAACTTTGGAATCCATTCATCAAAGTTCGCCAAAATATCTTCTGCATGACTCGACCCTGTTTCTTCAAGGTGTTCCGCAATCAGGCCGCGCAAATGCTCTTGGTGGATGTATAGATCGGACAATGAAATGGCTTCGACAGATTCAGTATTGACTCGACCTTCAAAGCTCTGGTTTTCATCCAGAACATAGGCAAAGCCTCCTGTCATACCTGCACCAAAGTTCACGCCTGTTGCACCTAGAATGGCAACAATACCGCCTGTCATGTACTCACAAGCGTTATCGCCAGCTCCTTCAATGACGGCAATCGTACCTGAGTTACGTACCCCAAAACGTTCACCCGCTTTACCGGCTGCGAACAGTTTACCGCCCGTTGCGCCGTACAAACACGTGTTACCAATAATGGTGGCCTCATGACACTTGAACGCTGTACCTAAGTGAGGCTTAATGGCGATCTTGCCGCCTGCCATGCCTTTCCCTACGTAGTCATTCGCATCACCTGTGAGGTAAAGCTCTACGCCACCCGCATTCCAAACGCCAAACGACTGACCGGCTGTGCCGTCAAGGTAGATTTTAATAGGGGAAGCTGCCAAACCTTGGTTGCCATAGCGCTTCGCTATTTCGCCAGATAAGCGTGCACCCACAGAACGATCAGTGTTGATGACATTGTAGAAGAAACTTGCCGATTGGCTGTTTTCTACCGCATGCATGGCATCATCAATGATCTTTTGATTGAGCTCAGCTTTATCAAACGGTTTATTTGGTTCCGTCCAAAACAGCGGATGACCTTCAGGCGAGACGGGAGCTTCTAGAATGTTGGATAGATCCAATTTGGTTTGCTTCGCGGTAAAGCCTTCTACTGCTTCAAGTAAATCGGTACGACCAATCAAGTCCGTCAGTTTTTCAACGCCTAGCTCAGAAAGCAGCTCGCGCACTTCTTCTGCCAGTCCGGTGAAGTAGTTCATCACCATTTCAGGTAAGCCTTTGAAGTACTCTTTACGCAGCGTTTCGTCTTGAGTCGCAACCCCTGTTGCACAGTTATTGAGGTGACAAATTCGCAGGAACTTACAACCCATAGCAACCATTGGCGCGGTACCAAATCCGAAGCTTTCTGCACCAAGAATCGCGGCCTTAACCACGTCTAGACCAGTCTTTAGACCACCGTCTACCTGTAGGCGGATCTTATGACGCAGACCATTAGCAACCAGTGCTTGTTGCGTCTCTGCTAGACCTAATTCCCATGGACTACCTGCGTATTTTACCGAAGTTAATGGGCTTGCTGCAGTACCACCGTCGTAACCCGAGATGGTAATAAGATCAGCGTAAGCCTTTGCTACGCCCGTTGCGATGGTGCCGACACCTGGCTCGGAGACGAGTTTTACCGAAACCAGCGCATTCGGGTTGACTTGTTTAAGGTCGAAGATCAGCTGGGCCAAATCTTCAATCGAATAGATATCGTGGTGCGGAGGAGGGGAGATCAGAGTCACGCCTTGTACCGAATAACGCAGTTTTGCGATTTCTGCGGTGACTTTGTGTCCTGGTAGCTGTCCACCTTCACCCGGTTTCGCACCTTGTGCCACCTTGATTTGCAGTACATCCGCATTAGTCAGGTAATGAGGCGTTACACCAAATCGGCCAGAAGCAATCTGTTTGATACGTGAGTTACGCTCAGTACCGAAACGGCGAGGATCTTCACCACCTTCACCCGAGTTAGAGTAACCACCAAGACGGTTCATCGCCGTTGCAAGTGCTTCATGCGCTTCTGGGCTAAGTGCGCCAATGGACATGGCCGCAGAGTCAAAGCGTTTGAACAGTTCAATGCGTGGTTCTATTTGCTCGAGTGGCAGCGGTGAGTCTGATTTTTTCAGCGACATTAAGTCACGCAGCATGGCAACAGGGCGTTGATTCACTTGCTTGGCAAAGCTCTGATAGTCGTTACTTTCGCCAGATTTAACGGCTTGTTGCAGCGTGCCGACAACATCCGGGTTGTAAGCATGATACTCACCTCCATGGACATACTTTAACAAGCCGCCATGATCAATCGATTTACGTTTCGCCCATGCTTTGCGAGATAAGTTTGTAAGATCTTGCTGGAAGTCGTCAAAATTCGCGCCTTCAATACGAGTTGTGACACCTTTAAAGCACAAATCAACCACTTCTTGGCTCAGGCCAACCGCTTCAAACAGTTGTGAGCAGCGGTAAGAGGCGATGGTTGAGATCCCCATTTTCGACATGATCTTATACAGGCCTTTGTTGATGCCGTATTGGTAGTTTTGCATCACATCGCGGTAGTCTTTCTCTAGTGCCTTATCATCAATCAGTTTACCTAACGCTTCATAAGCAAGGTATGGGTAAACTGCAGTAGCACCAAAGCCAAGCAAGACAGCAAATTGGTGTGGGTCACGTGCAGTTGCGGTTTCGACTACAATGTTGGCATCGCAACGTAGGTTCGCATCAATCAAACGAGTTTGAACGGCGCCGACAGCCATTGCGGCTGGAATTGGTAACTTGCCTTTGACCAAAGCGCGATCTGAAAGTACCACTAAAACCGTGCCTTCACGTACGACTTGCTCTGCTTGCTCACAGAGATCATTAATGGCTTGTTTAAGATCTTTCTCTTGTGGATCGTAGTTGATATCTAGAATGGTATTACGGTAGTGATCGTCACCAAGCTCGAGCAGTTGCTGCATGTCTGAATAAAGCAGTACAGGCGAATCAAATGTTACGCGATGCGCGTGGCCATCGGTTTCACAGAAGACATTCATTTCCTTACCGATACTGGTCGCCAGTGACATCACGTGTTTTTCACGCAGTGGATCGATCGGTGGATTGGTGACCTGAGCGAACTTCTGGCGGAAGTAGTCAGTTACCAAACGCTCTTTTGAGGAGAGCACTGCCATTGGAGTATCATCACCCATAGAACCAACGGCTTCTTGGCCCATTTCTCCGAGTACACGCAGAACTTGGTCGACTTCTTCGTTAGTCATCGCGAATTGCTTTTGATAAGTCTTAAGTAAGTCTTCATCAAAGCTGCGCTCGCCTACTTGATCCTCAGGTAGCTGAGAAAATGGTGTGAGTTTGCGAACGTTGTTTTCCATCCATTCGCGATAAGGGTGACGAGATTTCAGATCATTATCGATCTCGCTAGACTGCCAAAGCTTACCTTTACGAGTGTCGATGACGAGCAATTCACCCGGCCCTACACGCCCTTTTTCGGCAACTTCATCTGGGGCGTAATTCCAAATCCCTACCTCAGATGCCAGAGTGATCAACTTGTCTTTGGTAATTACATAACGTGCAGGACGCAGACCATTTCGGTCTAGGTTACAAGCAGCATAACGACCATCGGACAGTACGATACCTGCAGGACCATCCCATGGTTCCATGTGCTTGGAGTTGAAGTCGTAAAACGCCCGCAGATCCGGATCCATATCTGGGTGGTTTTGCCATGCTGGTGGCACAAGCATGCGCATGGCACGGAAGATATCCATGCCGCCAGCTAAGAAGAGATCCAGCATATTATCTAAGCTGGAGGAATCTGAACCTGTCTCGTTCACAAATGGTGCTGCAGTTTGAAGATCGGGCAGCAGTGGTGACGAGAACTTGTAAGCGCGCGCGCGCGCCCATTGGCGGTTACCTTCAATGGTGTTGATCTCACCGTTATGAGCAAGATAGCGGAACGGCTGAGCCAATGGCCAACGCGGTTGAGTATTGGTAGAAAAACGCTGGTGGAACAGACAGATAGCGGATTCCATGCGTAGATCAGCAAGATCAAGGTAGAAGCGAGGCAAGTCCGCAGGCATGCACAGGCCTTTGTACACCAAAACTTGAGTCGACAAGCTACAGATGTAGAAATCAGGATCTTCGGTGATTTGTTTCTCGATGCGACGGCGTGCGATGTAGAGACGGCGTTCAATGTCACGCTCTCGCCAACCAGCCGGTGCAGAGATAAAGACTTGCTGAATATTTGGAAGCGAGTTAGCCGCAATTGGACCGAGCACTTCTGAATTGGTTGGAACTTCACGCCAACCGGCCACTGTTAGCGTCTCTTGCGCAAGTTCTCTGTTGACGATGTCTTTAGCGAGTTGAGCTTTGACCGGATCTTGGTTGAAGAAAATCATCCCTACGGCGTATTGCTTGCCAAGGTTGAAACCATTTTCTTCAGCAATAAGACGTAAATAGGAATCGGGCTTTTGTAATAGAAGACCACAACCATCACCGGTTTTACCATCGGCGGCAATACCACCACGGTGGGTCATTCGGTCAAGTGCAGAAATTGCTGTACGAACCAGCTTGTGGCTTTGTTCGCCTTCCATATGCGCGATCAAGCCAAATCCACAGTTGTCTTTCTCAAGACTTGGATCATAAAGAGCCATTGCAATTCTCCCTTTGCTTATCCGTCATCCCGACAGATATATCAACACTGCTTACGTTGATAGTGATGACTGAATATGCGTCATCCTTTATGGTTTTATGTATATTTATTCAATAAAAGCTGTGAAATATTTAACATTTTTTGAGTGTTTTATTTTCATCAACTTCACAAGCTATAGCTTATTGTAAAAAAGGTCAAGTTATTAGTGGATAATCACGTGAATATGCGATTTACCATTTAATAAGCTAAAATAGTTTAATGATTTCAAATAGATAGAAAATTGATTGTTACAAAAAAGTAACATTTGATTCTGTGGGAAATAAAAAAGACCAGCATAAAATGCTGGTCAAAATAGAAAGATTGGAAGGAATTGTTTTCTTTCTTTGCTAATAGCCATCGATATCGCTGATGGCTATTTATGGCATTGAAAGAGGGAAGCGTGAATACTTCCGTTAAGCAGAAAGCATCAGTGAATCTGCTTTTGCTTCTAGGTTTGTGCCATCCATTAGGTAGTCATCGATAGCACGAGCACATTCGCGACCTTCGTTGATACAACGAACCACCAAAGATTGGCCTGTTCGCATATCACCAGCAGCAAATACGCCTTCTTGGTTAGTAGCAAAACCTTGAGTTGCTACGTTACCGCGATCATCTAGCGCGATATCCAGTTGAGCAAGCACGCCTGTAGGTTCTGGGTGTAAGAAGCCCATTGCTAGGAATGCCATATCACATGGGATCACTCGCTCGCTGCCTTCTACTTCTTTGAAACTTGGGCGCTCGTCTGGTTTTGCATCTTGCCAAACGATATCAGCAAGACGAAGGCCTGTGACTTCACCTTTGTCATTTCCGATGAACTCTTTGGTCAGGATGTTCCAGTGACGATCGACACCTTCTTCATGAGAGGTCGAAGTACGTAGGATCATTGGGTATTGAGGCCAAGGCATATTGGCTGGGCGCTTCTCTGGTGGAATCGGCATGATTTCCACTTGAGTTACGCTTGCTGCGCCGTGACGGTTTGACGTACCTACACAGTCTGAACCGGTATCACCACCACCAATGACAACCACATGTTTACCTTTTGCGTGAATCTCTTCCGTTTTCAGGTCCATGTTATTTGCACGTCGGTTGTTTTGACCTAGGAATTCCATTGCGAAGTGAACGCCTTTGAGCTCACGACCCGGAACTGGCAAATCACGTGGAACCGTTGAGCCACCCGTCAGTAGAACCACATCGAACTCTTGACGCAGTTGCTGAGCATTTACATCAACACCGACGTGTTGGTTTACTTTAAACTCAACGCCAGCTTCTGCCATTAGATTGATCTTACGATCAATGACTTCCATGCTCAGTTTAAAATCTGGAATACCGAAACGCAGCAGACCACCAACCTTCTCGTCTCGCTCGAATACTGTCACAGTATGACCAGCGCTGTTTAGCTGCTCAGCAGCCGCAAGACCCGCTGGTCCAGATCCAATGATCGCTATCGTTTTACCAGTGCGAGAACGTGGCGTTTTTGGCTTGGCGTACCCTTCACGATACGCCGTTTCTACGATGGTTTTCTCGATGTTACAGATGGTGATTGGGTCTTGGTTGATGCCAAGTACACAAGCACTTTCACATGGAGCAGGGCAAACACGACCAGTAAACTCTGGGAAGTTATTGGTTGAGCTTAGAATGTTCCATGCTTCTTCCCAGCTATCACGATAAACCGCATCGTTAAACTCTGGGATGATGTTACCGATAGGGCAGCCGTTATGACAAAACGGCACACCACAATCCATACAACGAGACGCTTGAGTATTGATCTTGTCACCAAACTCCTCGTTCAGAACGAACTCTTTGTTGTTCTTGATGCGTTCAGCTGGGTCGATCTTCTGTGGTAGTTCACGACCATGCTCTAAAAATCCAGTAGGCTTACCCATTATACGGCCTCCACTTGAGTTTCGTTTCCTTGAGACTGTGCTTCAGCTTTACGCTTTTGAAGCACCGCTTTATAGTCACGCGGCATTACCTTAACCATAGAGGCTAGGCTTGCTTCAAAGTTGTCTAGGAAAGACTGAGCGACTTCACTTCCTGTGAATTGAACATGCTTAGTTAGCATGTCGAGTAATAGATCTCTGTCTTCTTGCTCGATTGGATCTAGGTCTACTAACTCTGGGTTCAGTTTCGACTCAAAGTCGCCTGATTTATCCCATACGTAAGCCACGCCGCCACTCATACCTGCGGCAAAGTTACGACCTGTTGAACCAAGGATAATTGCTGCACCGCCCGTCATGTATTCACAACCGTGGTCACCGACGCCTTCTACTACTACTTTCGCGCCTGAGTTACGAACACAGAAACGTTCGCCAGCCATACCGCGAATGAAAGACTCACCCGAAGTGGCACCGTAGAAACACACGTTACCAACCACGATGTTATCTTCTGCGACAATGCTTGATTTCGCATCTGGGTAAAGTACTAACGTACCGCCAGATAAGCCTTTACCCCAGTAGTCGTTCGCGTCGCCTTCCACTTCGAACTTCACGCCCTTAGCTAGGAATGCGCCGAATGACTGACCCGCAGAACCTTTGAACTTCACGTTCATTGGCTGAGGTAGACCGGCATCTTTGTACACTTTCGAGATTTCGTTCGACAACATGGTACCTGCAGAGCGGTCCGTGTTAACGATAGGGAACTCGGCATTCACCGCTTCGCCTTTCTCGAGTGCAGGAATCGCTGCTTGAATCAGCTTGCGGTCTAGTACTTCTTCTAGATTGTGGTTCTGCTGAGCTTGGTTGAATACACCATCAGCTTCGCGTGGTTGCTCAACGTGGAGAACAGGAGACAGATCTAGGTTCTTGTATTTCCAGTGAGAAACGTCTTGGCGAATCTTCAGCTTCTGACCTTGACCGACCATCTCATCGATAGTGCGGAAGCCAAGTTCAGCCATGATTTCACGCAGACCTTGTGCCATGTATTGGAAGAAGGTTACGACGTCTTCAACGCGACCATCAAAGCGCTCACGAAGCGTCTTGTTTTGAGTTGCGATACCGACAGGGCAGGTGTTCTTATGACACTTACGCATCATGATACAACCTTCAACCACCAAGGCTGCGGTTGCCACGCCCCATTCTTCTGCACCGAGTAGTGTTGCCACTGCAAGGTCGCGAGGTGTCTTCATCTGACCATCTGCTTGAACCACGATACGGTTACGTAGACCGTTCTTCAGTAGCGTTTGGTGCGTTTCTGCCAAACCAAGTTCCCAAGGAAGACCGGTATGACGGATTGAAGACATTGGGGATGCACCTGTACCGCCGTCGAAACCTGCGATAAGTACAACGTCCGCTTTCGCTTTCGCTACACCAGAAGCGATCGTACCTACGCCAGCTTCCGATACCAGCTTCACGTTTACACGGCCCGCGCGGTTCGCGTTCTTCAAATCGTAGATAAGCTGAGCCAAATCTTCGATTGAGTAGATATCGTGGTGTGGTGGTGGCGAGATAAGACCGACGCCCGGAGTTGAGTGACGTGTAGCACCGATCCAGTCATCTACTTTATCGCCTGGTAGCTGACCACCTTCACCTGGTTTCGCACCTTGAGCCATCTTGATTTGTAGCTCATCAGCGTTGGTTAGGTAGTAAGAGGTTACGCCGAAACGACCCGAAGCTACCTGTTTGATTGCAGAGCGTTCCCAATCGCCGTTCTCTTTGCGCTCGAAACGCATTGGGTCTTCACCACCTTCACCAGAGTTCGATTTTGCGCCAAGGCGGTTCATCGCAACAGCCAATGTGGAGTGTGCTTCGTAAGAAATAGAACCGAATGACATTGCACCTGTCGCGAAGCGTTTCACGATGCTTTCAATTGGCTCGACTTCGTCGATAGAGATAGAACCAGCTGGGTTCTTAATGAATTCTAGCTGGCTACGCAGAGTTACCGCGTTGTCACCTTGTTTATCGACTGCTGTCGCGTACTGCTTGAACTGATCGTAGTTCTTGTTGCGCGTAGACTCTTGCAGTAGCGAGATGGTTTCTGGGTTGAATAGGTGCTTCTCACCACGCTGTTTCCATTGGTAAACACCACCCACATCCAGCATTTGAATTGGGATTTCGCGTTGTGGGTAACCGATGCGGTGACGAACGAGCACTTCTTTAGCAATATCGTCAAGGGTGAGACCTTGGATACGAGAAACTGTACCTGTGAAGTACTTGTCTACCACTGACTTATGAATACCTAAGGCTTCGAAGATTTGCGCACCGTGGTACGACTGCAGGGTTGAGATACCCATCTTCGAGAAGATCTTCAGAAGACCGCCATTGATCGCTTTACGGTAGTTGTTGAACAGATCGCGAGGGTTCGCTTCTGGAGCCAGCTTCTTCGTACGCTGAAGCTCAATGATGGTTTCAATCACTAGGTATGGGTTAACGGCGTTGGCACCGTAACCAATTAGCGTTGCAAAGTGGTGCGTTTCACGCGCGTCACCGGTTTCAACCACAATGTCACACTTCGCACGTAGACCTTTGCGGATCAAGTGGTGATGCACTGCACCAACTGCCAGCATGGCTGGGATAGCGGCGTGGTTTGAGTTCACTGCGCGGTCAGTTAGCAGGATGATTGAGTAACCATCAATAACCGCGTCTTCTGCGTATTGGCAGATACGTTTTAGTGCGCGCTCAAGCTTGCCTTGGTCTTCACTGGCTTGGAATACGATATCTAGCGTTTTCGCCTGAAGATGCTCGTTATCGATCGCACGCAGTTTCTCAAGCTCAGAGTTCGCCAGAACAGGCGATTCCAATTCGACTTTCTGACAGTGAAGTGGTGTTTCAGTCAGAAGGTTTTGGTCTTTACCCAAGTAAGTGTTCAGCGACATCACCATACGCTCACGGATCGGGTCGATCGGTGGGTTAGTTACCTGTGCAAACAGCTGCTTGAAGTAGTTTGAAAGATGTTGCGACTGATGAGATAGAACCGCAAGAGGCCAGTCGGCACCCATGGCTGATAATGGCTCTTTCGCGTCATTCGCCATCGGAACGATGATTTCGTTCACTTCTTCAGTACTTACGCCAAACGCTTGTTGGCGGTGTAGAAGATGTTCTGGCTTAGGTTGGCTGAATTGGTTACTCGCATCTGGCAGCTTCTTCAAGCTTAGTAGGTTTTCTTCTACCCACTTTTCGTAAGGCCGCGCTGTTGCGATGGTGTCTTTCACTTCTTCATCAGAGATGATGCGACCTTGCTCTAAGTCTGCAACGAAGATGCGACCTGGTTGTAGACGACCGCGGAACTCAACGTTCTCTGGCTCAATATCCACAACACCAGATTCTGATGCCATTACTAGGAAGTTATCTTTGGTCACTGTGTAGCGAGAAGGGCGCAGACCGTTACGGTCGAGTGTCGCACCAACTTGAACACCATCAGTAAAACATACTGAAGCCGGACCATCCCATGGTTCCATGATGTTCGCGTGGTACTGATAGAACGCGCGACGCTTAGGATCCATGTTTTTGTTTTCTTGCCATGCTTCCGGGATCATCATCATCAATGCGTGCGGCAGGCTACGACCAGAAAGAACTAGGAGCTCAAGTGCCATATCAAAGTTAGATGAATCCGAACTGCCTTCCTGACAAATAGGAAGCAGCATGTCGATTTCAGCTTGGGTAAATAGATCGGATTCAATGATCGCCTCACGGGCTTTCATCCAGTTCAAGTTACCTCGAACTGTATTGATTTCACCGTTGTGGGCAATGTAACGGAAAGGTTGTGCAAGACGCCATTTCGGGAAGGTGTTGGTAGAGAAGCGAGAGTGTACCAGTGCCAGTGCGGTCACCATGGTCGGGTTTTGCAGATCAAGGAAGTACTGAGGGACTTGCTCGGTCGTTAACTGACCTTTGTACACCAATGTCTTGTAAGACATTGAGTTAATGTAGAAGTCATCACCAATGTTCGAAACGCTTTCTAGGCAAACACGTACAGTGTAGTTACGAAGTACGTACAGTTTGCGCTCTAGCTCTTCAGGTGTGATACCTGGACCACCAGAGATAAACACATGCTCAAACTGAGGTTCTGTGCTTAGCGGGTCGGCACCGATCATCGAGTTATCGGTTGGCAAAACGCGGTAGCCAATAACTTCAAGGTCTAGACGCTGAGCGTTGCGTTCTAGAATGTCACGGCATTGCTCGCGTTTGTATTCGTCTTTCGGGAAAAGTACGACACCCACACCATACTTTTCAAATGAAGGCAGTTTAATGCCGAGCTTAACGGCCTCTTCTAATAGGAATTCATGAGGTTTTTGTAGCAAGATACCCGCACCATCACCGCTGCATGGATCACAACCTTGACCACCACGGTGCTCCATGCGAGCTAGCATATCCAATGCTTGAGTCACTACTTCATGAGATTTACGGTTTTTAAGGTGAGCAACAAAACCGATACCACACGCGTCATGCTCCAATTCAGGAGTATATAGACCCTGTGGATTTTGCTCTCTATCTACCATAGATACATCCTTCCAGTTCAATGTCGACGCAAAAGCACCAGGCAGGCAAATGCCACCTAGACCATTGATTACGTCTTGTCCTTTATATTTATTATCGCCACCGATCTAGGTTGATCGATCTTGATTCCTTTCCGTATCTCGCAGGAAAAGTTTTGCGAGAAAAACAATCCTTGGTGGTATCCCTTTATTTATTGCCACTATTTAGTGATTTATATAGGTAGGAGTGGGATAACACCGACAAATCCCGCAGTGTACTTTGTAATAAAAGTCACAAAAATAACGGGGTTGTGTAAGTATCCTACAATTTTGTCACTTCAGAATGCAATGAAAAAGTCGACGTTGTGACCCAATTTTTTCGTTTAATTATGCATTTTTAGTTTAACATTTACGCAACATGAACGTTTTTTATCTGTATTTATGCAGGTTTATTGATTTTGAGCCGTATGATGTTTGTTTGAATTGACTAGTATTGTGTGTTTTTTCTTGCAGGGATGTAATTTATTTACACAGATCGTAGTGAGATTGATTACGGTTCATTGTTGGTGAGAATTTATGCAGTTACATGAGTTGGTCAATACAATCGGCCAAGATCTTCAGCGTCGATACGGTGAAAAAGTTCATAAACTAACGTTGCACGGTGGATTTAGTTGCCCTAACCGAGATGGCACTATTGGTCGGGGAGGATGTACTTTTTGTAATGTGGCTTCGTTTGCGGATGAAGAAGTACAGATAAAGAGTATTCACGATCAGTTGAAAGATCGTGCGGGCGAAATTCATCGAGCGAAGAAGTATCTCGCTTATTTTCAGGCTTACACCAGTACTTATGCGGAAGTGCAAGTGCTGAAAAATATGTATGAAGAAGCACTAAAAGCGGCTGATATTGTGGGATTGTGTGTCGGGACTCGTCCAGATTGCGTGCCTGATGCCGTATTAGATTTGCTGTCTGACTATGTACAGCAAGGTTATGAAATTTGGCTAGAGTTAGGACTTCAAACCGCTAATAACGACACCCTTAAGCGCATCAATCGCGGTCATGATTTCGAATGTTATGCCGAAATCACTAAGCGCGCGCGAACACTCGGAATCAAGGTTTGTACTCATTTAATTGTTGGATTACCGAAAGAAAGCCGCGACGATAATATTGAGACGCTGCAAAAAGTGTTAGCCGTGGGCACGGATGGCATTAAGTTACATGGCTTGCATATTGTGGAAGGCAGCACCATGGCGAAAGCGTGGCGTGCAGGACGGTTAGAGGCGCCAGAGCTAGAAGAATATGTCGCAATTGCCAGTGAGATGATTCGTATGACGCCACCGGACGTGATTTACCATCGCGTTTCATCAGCAGCTCGTAGACCTACCTTATTATCGCCACTGTGGTGTGAAAATCGCTGGCTGGCGATGACTGAAATTGGTCTAGCCCTCAGTGAACATGGTGCTCAAGGAAGCCTAACGGGAAACGCTTTTATCTATACTAAACCGGAATTAATGGCAGATCGCTCAATAAATAACTGATATATTTTAACCAGTTTTCTTTAAAGGTTTAAACGATGGATCAGTTACTCAATTGGCTTTGGGATGGTCAAGGCGGTTATGGCTATGTCGTCTTGTTATTAATTGCTAGCGTGTGCGCGTTAGCACTGATCTATTTGCACTTTCAAACATCACTTAAGCAACTCGTAACGGATTCACCCTATCCAGTCATAGTGCTGGATACTGGCCATGCTCAGATCTTGTTATCTAACCAAGCTGCGATGCAGTTATTAGGTATTCGCTCTCTAGGCACGGGATATTTGTATCCCGCTTTATTCGATATTCGTGAGCTTGAGTCGTTTCTCGACAGTGTCTCTAGTCGTCATTTTAGCCAGCAGGTATTTGATTGGCGCTTATCTGAAAGCGAATCTATCAAGGTGGAGTTGTCAGGAAGAAAGAGTTTGCTGCGCAATCACCGTGTTTGGATCATCTACGCGCAGCCATATCAATCCACTCATCAAGAGCAGCAACAAGAGCTTGCGCAATTAACGATCGCCCGTTCGGCACTAGACTCACTCTCTGAGTTAATCTGTACCCAAGATCGCCAAGGGAATTTATTAACGACGAACCGAGCATTTGATCAATTTTGGGAAGGGCGAAGGGAAGAAGCCTGCGCATCAAAGGCTTCCATGGGGGAGGCTACCAGAAAGAGTGAGCGCAAGTGGACGACGGATCCACAAGGTCGCAGTTGCTTATTGGAAGTGAATCAAAACTCCCTTGTGTCACCGAGTGGTGAGCTGATCGGTACATTATCCATTAGTCATGATGTGACCGAGTGGCACAAAATGCAGCAAAACCTGAGAGATGAAATGGAGCGGCGTAAAGATACAGAAGTTGCGTTGGCGCAAAGGGATACTATCTTACAAACTATTCTTGACGCTAGCCCTGACTCTATCGGTATCTTCAATGAGAATATGGTCTATCAAGCGTGTAATAAACCGTTCGTTAATGCATTAGGTATTTCAGACGTGTCTGATTTGATCGGTAAGCGCCTTCAAGATGTCATTCCTGAAGAGATGTACGCTCGCTTAGCCGCTAGTGATTTGGATGCATTGCGTCAGTCAGAGCCTGTCCGATACATAGATAAAGTCGTTAGCAGTGATGGCAAAAGTACGTGGTTTGATGTGGTGAAATCGCCTTTTAAAGATAAAGCTTCAGGAACGAATGGTGTGCTGATCATGGCGCGTGATATTTCTGAACGTTACCTTGCCGAACAAAAGTTGGAGAGAGCCAATTTAGAGTTAGAAAAGTTGAGCTTTATGGATAGCTTAACTCAGGTATCGAACCGACGCCGCTTCGATGAACAACTGCAGGTACTATGGTACCACCATGCCCGCGAAAAGCTGCCGCTCACTATCATGTTGTGTGACATCGACTTTTTCAAAGATTACAACGATTGTTACGGCCATCAGCAAGGTGATGAAGCATTGGTCAGTGTTGCTACCGTATTCACAAAAGTCATCAATCGCTCTTCGGATTGTGTTGCGCGTTATGGTGGTGAGGAGTTTGGTTTTATCCTGCCGAATACCACAACGGAAGGCGCGAGCAATGTAGCGCAGCGTATTCATGAACAAATTCGACAACTCGATATGGAGCACGACAGCTCAGATGCTTCGGAACGTCTCACGGTCAGTATCGGTCTTGTCTCTTATATTCCTCAACATGGTGATGAACCGGAAATGGGTATTGCCATGGCTGACAGTGCGCTATACCAAGCCAAAGCTGATGGACGTAATCGCACCTGTATTCACCCCAGTTCTTGCTAACGCTTTGTGACCGCTTGCTCTTAGTTGATAGCTGATTGTTTAAATCGCCGTATTAAACACGTTAAACTTACCGAAGCCTGTGCGTTCGTTGGTTAACTTATCTTTTTATCTTGTTTAGCAAGCGCAGTTCGCACTACGTATTTTTCACTAATCACACAGACCTAAATTGCGTTAGGCCGAATATGTCTGCTCGTTTTTTATCATTGAAGGGCAACATCTAGCCAGCACCATGGAGTAGTTAATGAAACCCATGAAAAATCTCGCCCAGTATTATGTCGACTTGCTAGTCAAACTGGGGATTGTTCGTTTCTCGATTTTGCTGGCCCTTGCGCTGGTGGCATTAGCCGTTGTGGTGCAGGTGGGGATTACTTTAGCTCTCAAGGGGCGAGTCGACGATATCGACATTGTCCGTTCGGTGTTTTTTGGTCTCTTGATTACACCTTGGGCGGTTTATTTTCTTTCTGTTGTTGTTGATCAGCTAGAAGAGTCTCGCCAGCGTTTAACCAAGTTGGTGTCCAAACTGAAAGACATGCGCTCGCGAGACCAAGAACTGAATTATCAACTGCAACAAAACATCGAAAAGCTCAACCAAGAAATTGAAGAGCGCATTAAAGCAGAAGAAGCTCGTGAAGAAGCGATGCAAGATCTCGAAAACGAGGTGTTCCAACGAGAGCGTACTCAGTTAGAGCTTGCGGAACGCACTGCACTACTGCGTTCATTTATTGATGCCTCGCCAGACTTAATTTACTACCGCAATGCCGATGGTGTGTTCTCCGGTTGTAACCGGGCAATGGAAGAGCTAACGGGCAAGAAAGAGCACCAGTTAGTCGGATTAAGCCCTTGGGATGTGTATAGCAAAGAAATCGCTGAGCACATCGTTGATACTGACCAAAAGGTCTTCGCCGATAATCAAGCCATCACTTACGAGCAGTGGCTAGAGTATCCTGATGGACGCAAACATTACTTTGAACTGCGTAAAGTGCCGTTTTACAGCAAAGATGGTCGTCACCTTGGCTTGGTAGGTTTTGGCCGTGATATCACTGAACGTAAACGTCATGAAGAGTCGTTAGAGAAAGCAAGCCGTGATAAAACTACTTTCATCTCAACCATCAGTCATGAACTGCGAACGCCACTAAATGGCATTGTGGGCTTAAGTCGCATGCTTCTCGATAGTCCATTGACAGAAGAGCAGCGCAAACACATGCAGACCATCAATGTGAGTGCGATTACGCTAGGTAACATCTTCAACGATATTATCGATATGGATAAGTTTGACCGCCGCAAGCTAGAACTATTACCTGCGCCACTTAACTTCGAAGACTTCGTCGCTGAGATTGAAAGCATCTCTGCTTTGATGGCGGAGCAAAAAGGGCTGCGTTTTGACTTAGAACGTTTGAGCGATTTACCAAAAGCAATTGAAGTGGATGCGACCCGTTTGCGTCAGGTAATTTGGAACTTGGTCAGCAACGCAATGAAGTTTACCAAAGAAGGTGGCGTTGTGATGACGGTGAGCGCGGATGTCGAAGACGATTTTGCCACCATTATTATGGAAGTGGAAGACACAGGTATTGGTATACCGGAAGATGAACTCGATAAAATCTTCGCCATGTATTACCAAGTGAAATCAGGTAAAGACAACCTACATGCTGTCGGTACAGGCATTGGTTTGGCGGTATCTAAGCAACTGATCAATATGATGGATGGTGACATTACTGTCGCCAGTGAAGAAGGTTTTGGTAGTACTTTTACCGTATCGATTCACGTTCCTATTGTGGAACTCGAAGAACCTGTCATTGATGCAAAACGCGATAATGTGCATCTCAACATCTTTATGGTCGAAGACATTGAGCTTAACGTCACCGTGGCCAAATCGTTGCTTGAGAGCTTAGGGCACTCCGTTACCGTGGCGATGACGGGACAAGAAGCGCTTGTGAACTTTGTGCCAGAAAAATATGACTTGGCGTTGTTGGATATTCAGCTGCCTGATATGACGGGGTTTGATGTCGCAAATTATTATCGCGAGCATTATAACAATCTGCCTCCATTGGTCGCCCTAACAGCTAATGTAATGAAAGATCGTCGTGAATATTTAGATAACGGTATGGATGATGCCATCAGTAAACCGCTTGCTGTGAACGCCATTCAGTCTGTAATTGATAAATTCTTCGCGCATCAGGTAGAGCAGCAAGAGCAACCTGAGTGCGTTCCAGAAACAGTGGAAGAGCCGACTCCTTCTCCTGTGATTGAGACACACTTGCTCGATATGGATATGTTAGAGTCTTACGTCGACATTGTTGGTGCCAAGCCGGTCTACGACAGCATAAAAATGTTTGAAGACATGATGCCAGACTATATTGATGTCTTAGACTCAAACATGACGGCAAAAGATCAAGATGGGATTGTTTCTGAAGCGCATAAAATTAAAGGTGCTGCAGGTTCGATTGGCCTCAAACGTATCCAAAGTGTGGCGCAGAAAGCGCAATCTCCCGATATGCCAGCATGGTGGGAAAACATTTCAGACTGGGTTGAAGAGATCAAAAATGAATACCAAAACGATATTCAAGTCCTCAAAAGTTGGTTGGAACAAAGGAAATAACATGAAAAAAATCGCACCGTTGGCGTTGGTTATAGCATTGATGGCAGGTTGCAGTTCCGTTCCAAGTGTGAACTGGCAACAAAACAGTCAGATTACGATTAACCAGGTGAATGTCGAGCTCAAAAGTAACTTATGGGTGAACCTGATGCCGACTGTTGGGAAAGTACAAGATCAAAGCATTCAAGGATCACTTTACCTTGAAGGAGACCAGTTACTCCCAGCCAACCTGACGGCCGAAGCGCTTATCATCAAGCAAGGGGAAAAAGAGTGGTGGGTGGATGAAGATTCTTTAGAAACTCGAACTCATAGTGAGAGCCAATGGGAAGTAGCTTTCACGTATCAGGTAGACGCGGACACAGAAAAATCGGTTGATATCGCGGTACTTTTAGACGACGCAGGTAAACAGCGCTGGTTAGTGGAAAAGTACGTGAAGATTAACAAGGTTTATTAGATTCAGTGATTGTCCGCTAATTGCTAAACCCAAAATAAAAGGGCTTGCTCAATGAGCAAGCCCTTTGCGTATTAGCGATTCAATTAGTCTTCTAGATCGCCACAGAAGCGGTAACCTTCGCCGTGGATAGTCGCGATGATTTCAGGAGTACCTGAAACAGACTCAAAGTGTTTACGAATACGACGAATCGTTACGTCTACAGTACGGTCATGCGGCTTAAGTTCACGGCCAGTCATCTTCTTAAGAAGATCGGCACGAGTTTGAATCTTACCTGGGTTTTCACAGAAGTGCAGTAGAGCTCGGAACTCAGAGCGAGGGAGCTTGTAGCTATCACCAGCAGGGCTTACTAGAGAGCGGCTGTTGATGTCCAGTACCCAACCATTGAATTCATACTTTTCTACTGAACGCTTCTCTTCTTGCACCGCGTTAGAGCTCATTGAGCGGCTAAGTAGGTTGCGAGCACGAATAGTCAGTTCACGTGGGTTGAATGGTTTAGTGATGTAGTCATCTGCACCAATCTCAAGACCTAGGATCTTGTCCACTTCATTGTCACGGCCTGTCAGGAACATTAAAGCAATGTTCGCTTGTTCGCGTAGTTCACGCGCTAACAGAAGGCCATTCTTGCCTGGAAGATTAATGTCCATAATAACCAAGTTGACTGAGTTGTCAGACAACACTTGGTGCATCTCTTCACCGTCACTGGCTTCAAAAACAGCGTATCCCTCTGCTTCAAAAATACTCTTAAGAGTGTTACGAGTTACTTGCTCATCTTCAACGATAAGAATCTGCGGGGTTTGCATTGGCGGTACCTAAATTTGTGACAAAATTGTGCTAATAGAATAAATTCTAGGCAAAAATATAACATACAGGTAATGTGATTTTGATAATAAATCAAGTTGATCAAAAAAACACTTCTTTCAGTTATCCGCCCTCCATGGAATTTTGCCAACTCACCAGTATCCAATGGCGACGTTTATTCTAAAGGGCTTGTTTACCTTTCATTTCCTACTTTCTGTGGGGCCTGAAACGTAAACACCCTAAGATATGGAGCGGATTTTATATTGTTAACAGCATGCTAACAATGCTCAAATGTTAATTCCATTCAGTTTGTTGATTTATATCAATTGATGAAATGTAACTGTTATTAATCGTTTAAGACTTATGATAGAAAAAAGTAATACGAACATAGACGCATCGTTATGGAATGCTTATTCAGAATCTTTTTTCAGATTCGAGGCCGAGTGGTACGTTTCAAACTACGCTGTGATAACCGCTTGGAACCCATACAGTAATTTGCGGTCCAAAGAAGAGAACTGCATAAGCAATCAAGCATTAGAAACACTGCTACAGCACGTTAATTACGCGCCTATCACAGTAGGTGACAGCTCTTTTACATGGTATGAGGAAAGCTTTGCCGTCGAGTTATCACCAGAGGCGGCGGTCGCATTGGCGAATGACTTTCAACAAAACGCGATTTACTACGTCATTGATGATCAACTTTACCTTATTGCGTGCTCACAGCCGAAAGTGTTGCATAAGTTAGGCTCCCTTAAGCCTCGGCTCGTATAGGAAAGGATACTACTCACCGAAGCACTGCTTGGGTGAGAAAATTCACGGAGGAAATATGAGAGACATTACACCCGATATTTGTGACCAATTTGAAGACCAAGTTACCCTGCTTACTTTGCCACTGCAGAACTTTGGTCAACGCACCGCTTTTTACGGAGAAATTGTCACAGTACGTTGCTATCACGACAACTCAAAAGTACGTGAAGTACTGGGCGAAGATGGAACGGGGAAAGTATTGATTGTTGACGGACATGGTTCGTGTCAGAAAGCATTGCTTGGCGATCAATTAGCAATACTCGGAATAGAAAATGGGTGGGAAGGCATTATTGTCTATGGTGCAATACGCGACGTAGCACAAATATCTCAGATGGACATTGGCGTGCAAGCACTTGGTACCAATCCGTTTAAGACAGAGAAGCGAGGTATGGGAGAGGTCAATGTGACCTTAACGATGCAAAACCAAATCGTGCAGCCGAAGCATTATGTGTACGCTGATTGGAATGGTGTGTTGATTTCAAAGCAAAAATTAGATTTCTAAAAACGAAAGCCTAAACCTACCTCAATACCTTGTTGCCAATCTTGGTAATCAAGAGTCGCGTGAAGATCCAGTTTATCGGTGATTTTCACGCGACTTGAGACTTCAGCTGCTAGGCTGCTGTCTTCTTGGCGAATACCTTCCGCAGTCTCATTCTTGTAAGAGCGAACCGAACTTTTTAGTGTGACACGATCATTGAAGTGATAGCTGATCCCACTCAAAAAACCGCTTTGGTTTTGGGTTGGAGAGTTGTTGACTCGTGCACCGACGTAAACGTCTACTGAGTCAAAGAGTTCGTACGCATAACCCGTGTCGATATTCCAAACATCGAAACTGTCAGATTGATAGCTGTCGCTGGAAATAAATAGTTTATGAGGAGAAGGGGATGTTTTGCCTGGAAGAGGCGGAAGCTCGTTTGCTAGACAAACGCCAGGCACAAAAAACAGCAACAGAAAAAGCCATCTTTTCATGTTCACCACTCCTTGTGTCAACTTTTTTATTAGTATGCGCCCAAAGCTTCTCACTATTAAAGCATAGAATATGAAAGCTAGCTCACCTATTTTCTAAATAATTCGATCCTGTGAACATAGGTCACAGTTAAGTTGTTGTTAAGTGTCAACAACTCCCTTTCATAATTTGATCTTACGCTTTATGACGAAGATCAGACTAGTTATGGAGTAAAAAGTGAGACTGATGACGATGGGATGAGCCCCCTACAAAAATAAGCGACAGATTTCCTAACGAGCAATAACATCCAATTAGCTTTAAATATCAATAAGATTGCTTAGCAGAAATCGCTGTGAGACTGAAAAACAAACAATTTTTTGTTGACTATGAATCGGAAACTCGGTAAACGTAGAGTTAAGCAAACACAATTAACGTTGAATATTTATTTATGCCATCTAACAGCCTAGTAGTAATGACCACGACCATTATTATTACCGACACGACACATGTTGGGGCAGGCTGCTGAGCGAAAGAAATTCACAAAAAAGGCCTGTATCCAACAAGATACAGGCCTTTTTTTATGCTTTTTTATCCAGAATTTAGACAAGTTTGAGAAGATATACCGGAGGAAGGGATGCGAGTATTGAAGTTTGGCGGTTCATCACTAGCTGATGCAGATCGCTTTTTAAGAGCGGCAGACATCATTGCCAATAACGCTCAACAAGAAGAAGTGGCGGTTGTTCTTTCAGCCCCAGGTAAAACAACAAATAAGTTGGTTGCGGTCATTGAAGGCGCGTTGCGCAATGGTGAAGCAGAGCTGCAAATCAAAGAGTTGGATGAATCGTTTAAAACGCTATTCACTCAAATCCAAGCAGTACTACCCAATATTGATGGCTCAGCTTTCGATAACCAAGTGAAAACCTCGCTATCTCAATTACGTCAATTTGTTCACGGCATCAATCTATTAGGTATGTGCCCAAACAACGTAAATGCGCGCATTATTAGTAAAGGTGAGCGTGTTTCCATTCAGTTGATGAAAGCTGTCTTGGAGGCGAAGGGACAACAAGCGAGCTTGATCGATCCTGTCGAGTATCTGTATGCCCAAGGTGATCATCTTGAAGCTATGGTTGATGTGGATATTTCAACGCAAAACTTCCGTCAAAACCCCCTTCCTCAGGGCCAAGTGAACATTATGCCGGGCTTTACAGCTGGCAACGAAAAAGGAGAGCTTGTCACGCTGGGTCGTAATGGCTCTGACTACTCGGCAGCGGTTCTTGCAGCTTGTTTACGCGCAGACTGCTGTGAAATCTGGACCGACGTTGATGGTGTATACAACTGTGACCCACGTTTAGTCGAAGATGCTCGCCTACTTAAATCACTAAGCTACCAAGAAGCGATGGAGCTTTCTTATTTTGGTGCTTCCGTTCTGCACCCGAAAACCATTGCCCCTATTGCTCAATTCCACATTCCATGTCTGATCAAAAACAGCTTTAACCCTCAAGGTGCAGGTACTCTTATCGGCCAAGATACTGGTGAAGATAATCTTGCGATCAAAGGTATTACAACACTTAACGACCTAACCATGGTTAACGTATCAGGCCCTGGTATGAAAGGCATGGTAGGCATGGCGAGCCGTGTATTCGGTGCGATGTCGTCTGCTGGTGTATCTATTGTTCTGATCACTCAGTCTTCTTCTGAATACAGCATCAGCTTCTGTATTGAGGCTGAAGATAAAGCGAAAGCGCAGCAAGTGCTGGCAGATGCGTTCGAGCTAGAACTCAAAGATGGCTTACTAGAACCGGTTGAGTTTATTGATAATGTTTCAATCATTACGCTTGTTGGTGATGGTATGCGCACATCGCGCGGTGTGGCTTCTCGCTTCTTCTCTTCTCTTGCTGAAGTGAACGTGAACATCGTGGCGATAGCACAAGGCTCATCAGAACGTGCGATTTCTGCCGTTATTCCAGAAGACAAAATTTCTGAGGCGATCAAAGCGTGTCACGAAAACCTATTCAACTCGAAACACTTCCTCGATGTGTTCGTTGTTGGTGTCGGTGGTGTGGGTGGCGAACTGGTGGATCAGATCGAACGCCAACAAGTCAAACTTGCTGAGAAAGGCATTGTGATTCGAGTTTGTGGCTTAGCAAACAGCAAAGGTCTTTTGCTTGATAGCGAAGGCTTACCGCTCGAGCACTGGCGTGATCGTATGTCAGCAGCCACAGAAGAATTCAGCCTAGCGCGTCTGATTTCTTTGGTACAACGCAATCATATTATCAACCCAGTATTGGTTGATTGTACCTCCAGTGAAGACATTGCTAAACAATACGCCGACTTCCTAGCGGCAGGTTTTCATGTTGTAACACCAAACAAAAAAGCAAACACAGCAAGCATGGCGTACTACCATCAGCTTCGCGATGTGGCTCGTAGCTCCCGTCGTAAATTGATGTATGAAACAACCGTAGGTGCAGGCCTACCGGTTATTGAAAACTTGCAAAACCTGATTTCTGCAGGTGATGAACTGGAGCGCTTCAGCGGTATTCTTTCCGGTTCTCTTTCTTATATTTTCGGTAAGTTAGATGAAGGAATGAGCTTAAGTGAAGCGACGAATATCGCAAAAGAAAATGGCTTTACTGAACCAGATCCTCGTGATGATCTGTCTGGTATGGATGTTGCGCGAAAGCTGTTGATCCTAGCTCGTGAAGCGGGCATGTCACTAGAGCTTGAAGACGTTGTTGTTGACCAAGCGCTACCGCCGGGTTTTGATGATTCAGGCAGTGTTGATGAATTTATGGCGCGTCTCCCAGAAGCGGACGCTTACTTCAAAGAGTTATCAGCTAAAGCAGCAAAAGAAGGCAAAGTACTGCGTTACGTTGGTGAAATTAACGAGGGCAAGTGCACAGTAAGCATTGCTGCGGTGGATGAAAACGATCCGATGTATAAAATCAAAGACGGTGAAAACGCACTGGCATTCTACAGCCGCTACTACCAACCAATTCCACTGGTATTGCGTGGTTACGGTGCGGGTACTGAGGTTACGGCAGCGGGCGTATTCTCGGATGTGATGCGTACTTTAGGTTGGAAACTAGGGGTATAACAAGAATGAGTTCAAGTGATATGGATGTAGTGGTTTATGCCCCAGCATCAATTGGTAATGTAAGTGTTGGTTTTGATGTGTTGGGGGCGGCGGTGTCCCCAGTGGATGGGACCTTGCTAGGTGACAGAGTGCAAGTTAAGGCAGGGACTGAGCCGTTCAGTCTGAAAACTGCGGGTAATTTTGTCTCTAAGTTGCCTACAGAGCCAAAAGAAAACATCGTTTACGATTGTTGGCTGGTGTTTTCTCGCGAGCTAGATAAAAAAGGTGTTGAGCTAAAACCACTTGAAATGACGCTAGAAAAGAACATGCCAATAGGCTCAGGTTTAGGCTCAAGTGCATGTTCTATCGTTGCGGCGCTGGATGCCTTAAACCGATTCCATGGTCAACCGCTGAATGAGACTGAGCTGCTAGCACTGATGGGGGAAATGGAAGGCAAAATCTCTGGTGGTATTCACTACGATAACGTCGCGCCGTGTTACCTTGGTGGTGTCCAGTTGATGCTTGAAGAGTTGGGTATCATCAGTCAAGAAGTGCCTTGTTTTGACGATTGGTACTGGGTGATGGCTTATCCGGGTATCAAAGTATCAACAGCAGAAGCGCGTGAGATCCTACCATCTCAATACCGCCGACAAGATATCATCGCTCATGGTCGACACCTTGCGGGCTTTATTCATGCGTGTCATTCTGGTCAGCCAGAGCTAGCTGCAAAAATGATCAAAGACGTGATCGCAGAACCGTATCGTGAGAAACTGCTTCCGGGCTTTGCGAATGCACGTCAATACGCAGCCTCTGCGGGTGCATTGGCTACCGGTATTTCTGGCAGTGGGCCGACACTGTTCAGTATTTGCAAAGAGAAAGATGTCGCTGAGCGAGTTGCTCGCTGGTTAGAACAGAACTACGTACAAAACGAAGAAGGATTCGTCCATGTTTGTCGTCTAGATAAGCAGGGTTCGAAAGTAACAGGAAGTGAGCTATGAAGCTTTACAATATAAAAGAAAATGATGAACAAGTTTCCTTTGGCCAAGCCGTTCGCCAAGGGTTAGGCCGTAACCAAGGTCTATTTTTCCCATCGGAATTACCAAAGTTTGAAGACGTTGATGCGCTACTGGCAGAAGACTTTGTTTCTCGTAGCACTAAGATTTTATCAGCGTTTATCGGTGATGAGCTGGCGGAAGAGCAAGTCAACGCGCTTGTGGACGCAGCGTTTCAATTCCCGGCGCCAATCAATCAAGTCAAAGACGGTGTTTACGCGTTAGAGCTTTTCCATGGTCCAACGCTGGCATTTAAAGATTTTGGCGGTCGCTTTATGGCGCAATCTCTTGCGGCGGTATCGGACGGTGGCAAGATCACCATTCTGACTGCGACTTCTGGCGATACTGGCGCAGCCGTTGCGCACGCTTTCTATGGTATGGAAGACATCAACGTTGTGATTCTTTACCCGAAAGGCAAGATTAGCCCACTGCAAGAGAAGCTATTCTGTACGCTAGGCAAGAACATTCACACTGTCGCGATCGATGGCGACTTCGATGCGTGCCAGGCACTGGTTAAGCAAGCTTTCGATGATTCCGCACTGCGTGAAGAGATCGGCCTGAACTCTGCAAACTCAATCAACATCAGCCGTTTGATGGCGCAAATCTGTTACTACTTTGAAGCAGCCGCGCAAATGAGTAAGGAAGAGCGTGAAAACCTAGTAGTGTCTGTACCAAGTGGTAACTTCGGTAACCTGACGGCAGGTCTACTGGCAAAAGCGCTGGGTCTGCCGATCAAACGCTTCATTGCTGCAACCAACGCCAATGACACCGTGCCACGCTACTTAGAAACAGGTAAGTGGGAGCCAAAACCAACGGTTGCAACGACATCGAACGCAATGGATGTAAGTCAACCGAACAACTGGCCGCGTATTGAAGAGCTCTGCCGAGTGAAAGAGTGGGGCCTAGAGACACTAGGTAAAGGCGCGGTTTCAGATGAGCAAAGCGCACAATCTGTGAAAGACTTGTACTCATTGGGCTACCTATGTGAACCGCACGGTGCGATTGCTTACCGCGTTCTTGAAGAGCAACTGCAAGAAGGTGAAACCGGTCTGTTCCTATGTACTGCTCACCCGGCGAAGTTCAAAGAAGTGGTGGATGATATTCTAGAATCAGACATCGACCTTCCTGCGCCACTAGCGAAGCACGCTGCGATGGAGCTGCTATCGGAAGATCTCGACGCAGACTTTGAAGCATTGAAACAAGTACTGCGCCGCGTACAGTAATTATTAAAATGATGAACGACGAAAGGCGAATGAGCAATCATTCGCCTTTTTTATAGTCGGTAAGTCTCGACTCTCTTTATGATTGAGAAACGAACTTAAAGATGGAAATAGAAGCATGCATTTTTTGATTTTTCTAGGCTCAGTAAGGGACAGCACACCGCCACGACCAGCCCGCTTGGGCATGCGAGTGAGTAGAGCTTGTGAAACGTTGTTTAAGAATCAGTATTCGCAACATACCGTCGAAATCATTGACCCATTGAACTACGACTTTGACGACGTGTTTAAGCCTGAGTTTGCTTACCATCGCGCTAAAGTGCCAGCCCACTTGAGAGAACTGGCAGACAAAATTAAAAGCGCCGATGGGTACGTGATGGTCAGTCCTGAATACAACCATTCGATGAGTCCTGCTTTGGCTAATATGCTTAACCATTTTGGTAGTTCGCTGTTTTCTTACAAGCCAAGTGCTATCGTGACCTATTCTGCTGGACAATGGGGTGGTGTTCGAGCTGCAGTGTCGATGCGTACCTTCTTATCTGAACTTGGATGTTTACCTGTCTCGGCGATGATTCACATTCCGAAAGCGCAAGAAGTGTTTGACGAAAAGGGTGTCGTTGCGGATGAATTGCAGCAGACGAAGTGGGACAGCTATATGAATCGCACAATACATCAACTCATTTGGTGGGCTGAAGGCGCTTCACAACAAAGAGAAAGGCTTGACCCAACCTCACTGGCTGAAGTGTTTAAGAAGGATCCGTCACAGAGAAATGCTCCGTAAAGGAACAGAACGGTTAGATGCATGGAAAAACAAAAAAAGCTTGGTCATTGCTGACCAAGCTTTTTAAATTCTAGCGAGCTAGTTTACTGAGAAATTATAGAGTCTCAGTAAAAGTACGAGCGATTACGTCACGTTGCTGTTCTGGAGTCAGCGAGTTGAAACGTACTGCGTAACCAGAAACACGGATAGTTAGTTGTGGGTATTTCTCTGGGTGTGCAACTGCATCTTCTAGTGTTTCGCGTTTAAGCACGTTCACGTTTAGGTGTTGACCGCCTTCGATGCGAGGAGCTGTTTCGATTGCTACTTCACGGCTTTCGTATTCACCTAGATCGCTGATTGCGATAACTTGGTCTGCTTCGTAGCCAGCAGTTGCAGCAACACAACGAGCTTCATTTTTTTCGCTATCTAATAGCCAGATAGAGTTTAGTAGGTCGTCGTTTGCCGCTTTTGTAATTTGGATACCTTGGATCATCACTATCTCCTAGACCACTTACGTGGTGATTATTGGTGTTAATTTTCGAATTTTCGTTGAGCTGGGTATTATATAGCTAATATCCACTATTTTAATATTGATTTAAGTCAAAAAACAACCAAAAACATTATTTTTATTAAGGTGATTTTATTGAGTTAAATCAATAAAATCTTTGAAAACAAACTAATTACAATTTATTTGATAATATAAAAAATATTTAATAACTAATTTTGTTGTAAGTTTACTACAAATTGAGCTTAAAGTTTAAACTGATTAACGCAACTATCTGTATTTAGGTAGCAATACTGAAAGTCTAAAGTGATTAAATGACAAACATGAAAAACAAGCTTGGGAATAAACTCATTGGTGCACATGTCTCTGCTGCTGGAGGGGTCGATCAAGCGCCGTTGAGAGCGCGTGAGATTGGTGCGAATGCTTTTGCACTATTTACTAAAAACCAACGCCAGTGGGTGGCGAAGCCTTTAGAAGCAAAAACCATCAGTGCGTTTAAAGCGAACTGTAAAATGCTGGGTTTCGGCGCAGAACATATTCTTCCCCATGACTCTTATCTAATTAACTTAGGTGCACCAGAAGCGGATAAGTTGGATAAGTCACGCGCTGCATTCATCGATGAGATGGAGCGTTGTAATCAATTGGGTTTAACGCTGCTGAACTTTCACCCTGGGAGCCACTTAAAGAAAGTCTCTGAACAGGAGTGCTTAGCGACGATCGCTGAGTCGATCAATCTTGCGCACAAAGCGGTGCCGAATGTGATCGCGGTAATCGAGAATACGGCTGGTCAGGGTACAAACCTAGGTTGGAAGTTTGAGCATCTTGCTGAAATCATCGATCAAGTGGAAGACAAAGAACGTGTTGGTGTATGTCTCGATACTTGCCACACGTTTACCGCCGGTTACGATCTGCGTACTAAAGAGGATTGTGAGCATACCTTTGCTGAATTCGACCGTATTGTTGGGATGCACTATTTAAGAGCAATGCATCTAAATGATTCAAAAGTTGAGTTTGCCAGCAAAGTGGATCGCCACCACTCATTAGGCAAAGGAGAGATCGGGTGGGATTGTTTTGAGTACATCGCGAAAGACCCTCGCTTTGATGGTATCCCTCTGATTTTAGAAACAATTGATCCGGACATCTGGCAGCAAGAAATCAACGCACTGCGTCAGTTTCATCTAGCGGCGATAGGTAACCAATGATGTGATCACAGAGTTGGCACCTTTCTTTCTTAGCCACTTAAGTCAATTTGAATTAAGAAAGAAGGATGCCACTATGTCTCGACCACTCTCTTTTGCTTCTTACGCATATAGCCGCCGCGTGCTTCGTTTGCCGATGCCTAATCGTCACATTACCGGACAGGGGCATTTTCGAACGCCACAGAAGCATTAGTCTTTTATTACTGTTCTCAAGTTCGTGGTAAGTTTTTGTTTGTTTGGGTTTCGCTCGTTAGAATAGAAGCAAAATTTAGGACAGGAACTTTCCATGAATCAGTCACCCACTTGGCACGATGTGATCGGCGAAGAGAAAAAACAGAGCTACTTTGTAGACACTTTGAATTTTGTAGAAGCAGAACGCGCCGCAGGCAAAGCGATTTTCCCGCCAGCGAAAGATGTCTTTAATGCGTTTCGTTTTACCGAGTTTAACGATGTTAAAGTAGTGATTCTGGGACAAGACCCATACCATGGTCCAAATCAGGCGCATGGTTTGTGCTTTTCCGTGCTTCCTGGAATCAAAACGCCACCGTCACTCGTTAATATGTATAAAGAGCTGGCTCAAGATATTGAAGGATTCCAGATCCCTCAGCATGGATTCTTACAAAGCTGGGCAGAGCAAGGTGTATTGTTGCTCAATACAGTATTGACGGTTGAGCAAGGTAAAGCGCATTCACATTCAAAAACGGGGTGGGAAACGTTCACTGACCGAGTGATTGAAGCGATAAACCAGCATCAGGAAGGCGTGGTGTTTTTATTGTGGGGCTCTCACGCTCAGAAGAAAGGGCGCTTTATTGATCGCAATAAACATCATGTGTTAGCCGCACCACATCCATCACCACTCTCAGCACACCGAGGCTTTTTTGGTTGTAAGCATTTCTCTCAAGCAAACCAGTTACTTGCCTCGCAAGGAAAAGCACCAATCAACTGGCATTTGCCATTAACTGTATAAAAGAAGAGACAGCGATAATGCTGCCATTATCGCTGTTTTTTTGAGCACGCTCGAGGCTGATGGCAAATTTCTCATGTACACTTATTAAAAGTAGGTGTTAAGGAGAGACGCTATGATGATCGAAAGAATTCGACGCGAACACGGCTATATGGTTCGTCTGTTGGCGATACTGCGCCATAAACTTAATGAGATAAAAGAAGAACGTGCGATCAACTACGCATTAGTAAGCGAGATAGTTGATTACCTCTCTAATCATTCAGAAAAAGTTCACCATCCGAAAGAAGATATTCTCTATCACCACTTTCTTGAGCACTATGGTAAGCAACAGACCATGGAAAACTTAGAGAAAGAACATCAAGAGTTAGCAAGTAAAACCAAAGAGTTTGCTTCCTTGATAGAGATGATCCTGCAGGATGCAGTTGTGCCTCAAGACATGTTTGTGGCCCACCTAGAGGACTTCATTGAATCACAAAGACGCCACTTGGAGTTAGAGGAGCGAAAAATCCTGCCTCTCATTGAGGAGTTATTCACTACCGAAGATTGGCAGCATGTTGAAAGCTTATGGAGCGTCAGTGAAGATGACCCAGTTTTTGGTGACACCATTGCCGATCGTTATAAACAGTTAGCTGAACGTGTGCGTCAAAGTGATGCTGAGTATGTTTAAGTGTGTGCGATAAAACCTGAGCGAGCGAAAGTATCACTCGGGTTTGTTAGCTGCATTTCTTATTTATTGAGAATTGGACGTAAATTTATCGTTTGCGCTTCTCGACCAAAAGATAGGAAAATTCTTATTGAGTAATAACGGTACTCATACTTAAATCTTGGCGCCTAAACTCAAGTCGTTTACGGTTACTGTAAACAAAAGGCACCCTTAAGGTGCCTTTTGTTTGAATTAGAGTTTAATGTCTTCCAAGTTGTAGTCGGTACAGGCATCAAGTTCGCGTAGCTCTTTAAGCAAATTGCGCCTGTCGTTCATCTCTTCTATTTCACGCCACTTTCGCTTTACTGGTTTGGCACGAGATTTGGTTGTTGAGGTAGTATCCAGATTAAAAATGTCATCTAGTTGAAAGCCTTCCATAAGCCACCTTTACCTTTCTTAAGCTAAACTGTTGTAACCAGTCCTTGTGGAGTTTTTTAAGTACCACAATAGCCGTGAGAATAACCATGATATATTTCGCATTTGTGTCGGTAGCATGACATTTTCGTGCAAAAATATTCTCAAAATCACACTTTTCATGGCAATGTGGTGGCTAAAAAATGCACAAACGATCTCAAGAAAACGATTAAATAGAGAGATTTTCAATGTTAATTCGATTTGGCGAGTGGGGGGACAGTGCAAAGGTCAAAGTTGCATAAAACCAGTTTGATGAAATAGTGTTCAATTAGATGGTAAGGCACTAGAGCAAATTTATGTAACACCTTGTGAATACTAGCTTGGTCTTAATTATATGGGTCTCCGTTCTGTTTGGTGGGCGATAATTATTTATGTTGGCATTTGGTAATTGAAATGTTGCGGCTTATGGGTGTTAAGTCTTCCATTTATGTTATTTTTTGGTGACTTTATAGTGAAAAATAACAATGTTATTATCATGATTGCATATTGATTTTTGCGCTCCTAGGTTGCATTATCCGCCCGTCAAAAAATACGCTGGTACGTAAAATGGATGCATGAAGCGACGTTTACGATTCTAGATTGCCCATAAACATTACTTAAAAAGCTAAGCACACTTTGACACTTAGCAGGCAATTTGGTGGATGGCTTGGACGCATAGACCGGCGCAACTCACTTTGAGGTACACATGACAGACTTAATCAATTTGATGAACGATCTCCTTTGGGGTTCGATTCTGGTTTATCTTCTTGTTGGTGTTGGTATTTACTTCACCGTTCGATTAGGGTTCATTCAGTTCCGCCATTTCGGCCACATGTTCTCTGTTCTTAAGAACAGTCGTAAAGCAGACAAAGCTGGTATTTCTTCTTTCCAAGCGCTTTGTACTAGTCTTGCTGCACGTGTTGGTACAGGTAACATGGCGGGCGTTGCAGTTGCATTGACTGCAGGTGGTCCTGGCGCGATCTTCTGGATGTGGCTGATCGCAATGCTTGGTATGGCAACGTCGTTTGCAGAGAGTACTCTGGCGCAGCTATACAAAACCAAAGATGATGATGGCAACTACCGTGGTGGTCCTGCCTACTACATGGAAAAAGGCCTGGGCATGCGTTGGATGGGCGTATTGTTCTCAGTTTTCCTAATCATCGCTTTTGGTTTGGTATTCAACGCCGTACAAGCTAACTCAATTGCAAATGCAATGAGCACCGCATTTGGTTGGAGTGACCTGTACGTTGGTATCGCGGTTGTAGTACTGTCTGCGATTGTAATTTTCGGTGGTATCAAGCGTATCGCAAAAGTCGCAGAGATGATCGTTCCGATCATGGCGCTGCTTTACTTGGCTCTAGCACTGTTCATCATGTTCTCTAATCTAGAGAAGCTACCTGATGTATTAATGCTTATCTTTAAGAGTGCATTTGGTCTGCAAGAAGCGGCGGCTGGTGGTCTTGGCTACGCGATTGCACAGGCAATGATTAACGGTATTAAACGCGGTCTATTCTCGAACGAAGCGGGTATGGGTTCTGCGCCAAACGCGGCGGCTTCAGCAACGCCTTACCCACCACACCCTGCATCTCAAGGTTATGTTCAGATGCTAGGTGTATTTATGGATACGATCGTTATCTGTTCAGCGACAGTGGCTATCATCCTGATGTCAGGTGAGTATGTCGGTCAAGCAACAGAAGTGACGGGTATCGAGCTAACTCAGCGTGCATTGAGCTCGCAAGTTGGTGATTGGGGTGGCATCTTTGTTGCCGTGGCAATCTTCTTCTTTGCATTTACATCAATCATCGCGAATTACTCGTACGCTGAAACGAACCTAATCTTCCTAGAGCACAACCATAAGGCGGGCCTAAGCATTTTCCGCGTTGTTGTTCTTGGTATGGTGATGTTTGGTGCACTTGCTTCGCTCCCAGTCGTATGGTCACTTGCTGATGTTTCGATGGGGCTGATGGCGATAGTCAACTTGGTGGCAATCATCTTGCTATCTGGCATCGTGATTAAGCTAGCAAAAGATTACAACCGCCAACTTGGTGAAGGTAAAGTACCAACGTTTGATGCGAATGACTTCCCTGAGCTGAAATCTCAGCTTGAAGAAGGCATTTGGTACAACGATAAAAAAGACTAAGTGAGCTATCACTCATAGTTGAAAGCTATTAGTACGATGTAAAAAGCCATGCAGACAATGCATGGCTTTTTTTGTACCCTATTAAAAAACAAAATTAGAGAAGGGAAAGTCATGCTTATCGTAGTTTCTCCAGCGAAGACTCTTGATTACGAGTCTCCGTTAGCGACAGAAAAATTTACTCAACCTGAGTTGGTCGAATACTCAAAAGAGCTTATCGATGTTTGCCGCAAACTGACTCCTGCTGATGTTGCCTCTTTAATGAAAGTGAGCGACAAGATTGCCGATTTGAATGTTGGGCGATTTCAAGAGTGGAGTGAAACGTTTACCACGGAAAACTCACGACAAGCGATCCTAGCGTTTAAAGGTGATGTTTACACAGGACTAGACGCCGAAACCTTATCTGAAGCGGACTTCGAGTATGCCCAAGATCATTTGCGCATGTTGTCTGGCCTCTATGGTTTACTAAAACCACTCGATTTGATGCAGCCATACCGTCTTGAAATGGGTACCAAGCTTGCAAACGACAAGGGCACGAACTTGTACCAGTTTTGGGGCAATGTGATTACGGATAAGCTTAACGAAGCGATTTCTGCTCAAGGTGATAATGTGCTTATCAACCTTGCATCAAATGAATACTTTAAAGCGGTGAAGTCAAAGAACTTAGATGCGCAAGTGATCACGCCAGTATTCAAAGATTGTAAGAATGGTCAATACAAGGTCATCAGCTTCTACGCGAAGAAAGCGCGCGGCATGATGGCGCGTTACATCATCGAAAACCGTATTGAGAGCGTGGCAGATCTGACTAAGTTTGATACAGCGGGTTACTACTTTGTTGAAGATGAATCGACACCAACAGAGTTAGTATTTAAACGCGAAGAGCAAAACTAAAACTTATTGAGACGTAGTCTACGTTAATCTCTATCAGTACAAACGAAAAAGGGTTGGCACTGCCAACCCTTTGTTATGTTTTAGCTTGGGCTATTTCGCCCCAATAAGATTACTTCTTCTTAGCGGTTTTCTTTTTCGCTGGCTTCTTCTTGTCTTCTTTTTTCTTTTTCTTCTTAAACACAGGTTTTTTGTGTTTCGGACGCATCTCTTTCACGAAACGCTCTTTGATGTCTTCTTTCACGTAACGTGCAACGCGATCCATCATTGGTTGGTCGTGTGCTTCTACGATTGAGATAGCGTTACCTTTCTTACCCGCACGAGCCGTACGGCCAATACGGTGAAGGTAGACATCAGCCGTGCGTGGCATGTCGTAGTTAATAACGTGTGACACATCCGGAAGGTCGATACCACGCGCAGCAACGTCCGTTGCGAGCAGCACGTTTACAGTACCATCGCGGAAGCGAGAAATCGCATTGTTACGACGATCTTGAGGCATTTCACCTTGAATCCAAGAACATGGAATCTGTGCGCTCTCAAGCTGCGCTCGTAGCTCTGCCAAACGCTCACGTGTCTTCAAGAAGACAATGGTGCGTTCTGCTTGCTGAGTAATAATGTGTTTTAGTAATTCAAGCTTGTGTTCTGCATCATCAGCACGGTGGTACCACTGAGCAATCTTCTTACGCTCACGCAGTGGCGATTTTGCATCGATCTCTGCTGGGTCATTCAACAGATCAGCGGTAAAGCCCTCTACGCCTTTACCTTCTAAAGTTGCTGAGAACAGAAGGGTTTGTTTACGCCAGCGGCACTCGTTAGATAGACGATCGACAGTAGGAGCAAAACCCATGTCTAGCATACGGTCTGCTTCATCCAGAATTAACCATTCAATCGCACGGCAATCAAAACGCTCTGCATCAATGTATTCTTTTAAACGGCCAGGCGTTGCAACCACAATGTCTTGTGTTGTCGCAAGGATATCGGCGTGCTCTTGGTATTGAACGCCACCTGTGATGGTGAAAATGTTCAGTTTAGTGTTTTTTGCCAAAGCTCGTGCTTGATCAGCGATTTGCATCGCCAATTCGCGCGTCGGCGTTAGGATCAAAATACGCGCAGGTCCAGGCTTGCGACGAGGGAAGTCTTGCAAGTATTGCAATGCTGGCAGAACGAAGGCTGCCGTTTTACCAGTACCTGTTGGCGCTGACGCTAGAATGTCACGACCATCCAACGCTTGTGGAATCGCTTCTGCCTGAATTTTTGTTGGGCGTTCGTAACCCATCTCTTCAATGGCTTCAAGTAGGTTTTGGTCTAGATCAAGTTCAGCAAAGGTTCTGATCACAATGAGTTCTCCACAAGCAAAGCTTGGTTAATGGTTCGCCACAACAGCATAGAATACAAAAAGGTCGCACATTATAAAGTGATTGGTGATAAGGATCACATGTTATTTCACATCTTAAGATAAAACTCGCGGGTTAATTGGACGAAATCGTCACTGTAACCGTCATGCGAATGAATTATTAAATGTGATTTTTGAGTATCGCAAGGCTGCTTCGCCAGTTCAAATAACAGTCGATGTACCGGTTTCTTTTCTGATGGCTGTACACGACAGACTCGCGATAGATGCCAACCTTGGTGTAATGCTAGTTCAATAAACCGTTCGCCTTCGGTGATTGGTAACACAAAATTAGCTTTCCCTTGTTCATCAAGCAACTGATAGCAACGTTGTAGCAATGCGTTGTGGCGTAGCGTATCAGTGTGCCTCGCGGTTGCACGTTGACTGTGTTTCGATTGCTCGCCGCTATTGAAGTAGGGAGGATTACAAATGATACGTTGGAATGGATGCGTCGGCGTAAAGTCTAGTACGTCAGAATGATGCACACTCACACGAGCTGACCAAGGCGACTGAACCACATTTTTTTGCGCAGCTTCAATGGCTGTTAATTCAATATCGACCGCGGTTACTTGAGCTTCTGTAAAGCGTTGGGCACACATCAGGGCAAGCAACCCGGTGCCAGTGCCAATATCGAGAATTTGAGCGTTGTTCGGGCTTTGAATCCAAGCACCAAGCATGACCCCATCAGTGCTGACGGGCATACCACTCTCGCCGCCCTCAATACAAAATTGCTTAAAATTGAAGCCTTTAGTTTTCAGTTTTTTGCTCTTCATGATTGTTTTATGTTTGCTCAATAATTAAGTGAATTTCTCTATTGTTTCTTAATTGTATAGATTGTTGTTTTGTTGGTTATTAAATTGTATTGTTAATTGATCGAGATAAAGAACTAGTCTGTTATTTAGATCTGGTTATATCCACTGCTTTTAAGTTTGAAAACTAAATTAATATGGTGTTTTTTTCTTAAAGGTTGCCAAATGATGAGTCTTTCGTCATTATGCGGCGAAAATTTTATAGATTGAACCACGTATACTTATTGACTTTAGGTATACAAAAAGTGGTCTAAGCATACACAACATTCATTAATTAAAAGACAAGGGTTATCTGTGAAGCAGACGTTAAAACTAACAGATATTATCGCAGTAGGCTTTATGCTATTTGCGTTCTTTTTAGGTGCGGGCAATATCATCTTTCCACCTCTAGCGGGTCAGCTAGCCGGTGAAAACTTAATGCCAGCGATGTTTGGTTTCTTGCTAACAGCGGTAGGTCTACCTCTTATTACTATCGTTGCTATTGCTGTTGCTGGTGGTTCTTGGGATCACTTAACGCAAGACCTTCCGAAAAAAGCAGCGGTTATTATGGCTGCGTTGATCTTCATCATCATCGGTCCTGCGTTTGCTGCGCCTCGTACTGGCCTAGTGGCTTACGAGATGGCGGTGAAACCTTTCTTCCTTGAAGCGTCACAAACGCATCTCACTGCATTTTCAGTGATCTTCTTTATTGCGGCGATGATGTTCTCATGGTTCCAAGGCCGTTTGATTGACCTTATTGGTAAAGTACTGACGCCGGCATTGTTCGTGGGTTTGATCATTCTTGCTGTCGCGGTATTTATTGATCCTCAGGGTGACATGCTGGGCGCGCACGGTGAGTACTTAACGCAACCACTGACCAAAGGCTTCCTAGAAGGCTACAACACAATGGATACGTTCGCGTCATTGATGTTTGGCATGCTGATGGTTGATGCACTGCGCGGTAAAGGCATTACTGAGCGTTCTGCAACCACTAAGTATCTGATCTATGCAGGTTGTATTGCCGCTGCCGGTCTTGCGTTTGTTTACATCTCACTATTCTACTTGGGCGCGACGAGTGCAACTGTTGCTGCTGGTGCAGATAACGGTGGTCTGGTACTTAGCCAATACGTTCAAGCGCTGTTTGGTCCATACGGTCAAATCGTTCTGTCTGTAATTGTATTACTAGCGTGTTTGACAACGGCTATTGGCTTGATTTCTGCGTGTTCAGACTTCTTCAGCTCGAAAACGCCACTGTCATACAAGCAATGGGTACTTATTAACGGTTCTGTTTGTGCGTTGGTTGCGAATGTCGGCCTTGCACAACTGATTTCTCTGTCAGTGCCAGTATTGTTTGCGCTGTACCCTGTGGCGATTGCGTTGGTTGCACTAACATTTGTACGCAGCAAACTGCCAAATCCACGTTTTGCTTACCGCGCGGTACTGCTTGTATCTCTGTTGTTTGCGTTGGTTGATGCAGCAAAAGTATCGGGTGTTGATGTTTCTGCGTTTAACATGTTGCCACTATTCGAAGTGGGCATGGGTTGGGTGCTTCCAACATTTGCGGCTATTGTGTGCATGTTCTTCATCGCGAAACCTCGTCCAGAGCTAGCACAAGAAACAGCGTAATAACTTCGCACTATCAAGATATTAAAAAGCCCGATGAACTACTTCATCGGGCTTTTTATTTTTATCTTTGAAGAGTTCACACTATTAAAGTGTGTCGTGGAACTCCACAAGAACTTGTTCACACCATTTTTCGATGCGCTCATCACTCAGTTCGTACTGCGAGTCTTCATCTAACGCTAGTCCAACAAACTTGCTGCCATCTTCAATCAGTGCTTTCGATGCTTCAAATTCGTAGCCTTCATTTGGCCAGTAACCGATAAAGGTTGCGCCAGTCGCTTGTAATTCATCGTGAAGTAAGCCCATCGCGTCCAAATACCACTCACCGTAGCCTTCTTGGTCACCCAGACCAAACAGCGCGACAACTTTACCTTTTAATGGTGTTGTTGCGATGTCTTGCCAAATCGCGTTCCAATCTTCTTGAATTTCACCAAAGTCCCAAGTTGAGATGCCAAGGAGTAATAAGTCGTAGTCCGCCATTAGTGATAACGGTGTCTCTTTCACATTGTGAATGTCGACAAGGTCTTCACCAATAATAGTACGAATTTTCTCTGCTGCCATTTCGGTGTAGCAGGTCGTTGAGCCGTAAAAGAGTCCGATTTTCATTATATTCATCGTTATTTGTGTTGCTGTTGTGGAAGATTCTAACCATAAATTGAGGAAGATTGCAGCGAATATCCTAAGCGGGATGATTTTTTTATGGTATTGGATCTGCAGGTGCCTTAATCTAAATACTGTAAATATAAACAGATAAGGAAGCGTTCATGACGGCACAACAGCCTGTCAATCAACAAGATTTTTCGCTTGTTGAGCAATTCTTAGATGCGATGTGGATGGAGCGTGGGCTATCAGAGAACACGCTGGCTTCCTATCGAAATGATTTGATGAAGTTGCTCACGTGGATGGAGAAACATCGCTACCGTCTTGATTTCATTAGTTTGTCTGGCTTGCAAGAATACCAAAGCTACCTTGTAGACTTGGATTACAAGCAGACGTCCCGTGCGCGTATGTTGTCGGCAATTCGCCGTTTATTCCAATATCTGCATCGTGAGAAAGTACGTGCTGATGATCCGAGTGCGCTCTTGGTCAGTCCTAAACTGCCACAACGCTTGCCCAAAGATATTAGTGAAGAGCAAGTGGACGCCTTGCTCGAAGCGCCAGACCCGAATGATCCTGTGGAATTGCGGGATAAAGCGATGCTGGAACTGCTGTATGCGACTGGTTTGCGTGTGACGGAATTGGTCAGTTTAACTATGGAAAACATAAGCTTGCGTCAAGGTGTTGTACGTGTCACAGGTAAAGGCGGTAAAGAGCGCTTAGTGCCAATGGGGGAGAACGCGGTAGATTGGATCGAGACGTTTATTCAACAAGGGCGCCCTGCGTTACTTGGTGATACATCATCTGATATTGTTTTTCCTAGCAAACGCGCAAGGCAAATGACTCGTCAGACGTTTTGGCATCGTATTAAGTACTATGCTTTGATAGCAGGGATTGACACTGAACAGCTGTCGCCGCACGTACTGCGTCATGCCTTTGCCACGCATTTATTGAACTATGGCGCAGATCTCAGGGTCGTACAGATGCTATTAGGACATAGTGACTTATCGACCACGCAAATTTATACTCACGTGGCGACTGAACGATTGAAGCAGATCCACAGTCAACACCACCCAAGAGCATAACAATGGTTAGATTCATCCATGTCCTCTTGGAAAAACGATTTTATATTAAGGTGAATTTCATGAGCGTATTACGCCGACTAACTCTGCTGACTTTACCATTTTTTGTTACCGCGTGTGGTGCAGAAGAAAGTCAGGCTAAAACGGACACTCCTGCACAGCAAGTGGCACCAGTTGCGCAAAGCAGTTTTGATGAAGCAGCATTAAAAACTAAGTTCTCAAAGCTTGGTTTATCTATCGTTGATATTCAGCCATCAGAAGTTGCTGGTTTATTGGAAATCCAAACTAATGGCGGGATCTTGTTTGCTTCAAATGATGGTAGCCATTTTATCGCCGGTACGCTTTATGCCATCAATGACGATGGCAGTTACAAAGATGTCATTGCAGAGCGCCAAGCGCCGCTTAATGCGGAGAAAATCGCGCAGTTCTCCGATAGCATGATTGAATACAAAGCCGACGATGAAAAATATGCTGTGACGGTATTTACTGATATCACTTGTGGTTACTGTGTGCGTCTGCACAGCCAAATGCAAGGCTATAACGATCTAGGCATTACAGTGCGTTACATGGCTTACCCTCGCCAAGGTGCTACTGGCCCAGTGGCAGAGCAAATGGCGACGATTTGGTGTGCTGAAGATCCAAAGTCGGCAATGCACAACGCGAAAGTGAATCGTACGTTTGATAACCCTGCGAAAGACTTAAAACAGTGTAAAGAAACCATCCAATCACATTACAATCTAGGTCGCCAATTGGGAATTTCTGGTACGCCAGCGATCTTCTTACCGAATGGCGAAATGGTTGGCGGTTACCTACCACCTGCAGAGCTACTGAAACGTTTAAAGCAACAATAATCCTTTAGGAGCAGAGTCGGCAAAGTCGCCGGCTCTTTTCAAGCATGATAGAAATTCAACGACGTCCTGAACCTGATCTTTCCCTTCTTCCTGATTCCATTCCTCCGATTCTCAAACGTATCTACATCAACCGTGGGATTACGGATCCTGCGCAACTAGAAACGTCAGCTCGTGGTTTGCATTCTTACCAAAAACTCGGGGGGATTGAGCAAGCTGTCGAGCTTTTGTTTCAGGCAATAAAAGAACAAAAACGCATCATCGTTGTCGGTGATTTTGACGCTGATGGTGCGACGAGCTCTGCATTGTCGGTGCTCGCGCTGCGTATGCTTGGTAGTCACAATGTGGACTACCTAGTACCGAATCGTTTTGAAGACGGTTATGGGTTAAGCCCAGAAGTCGTTGACCAAGCATTAGAGCTTGGCGCTGAGATGATCATGACGGTAGATAACGGTGTGTCATCAATCGAAGGCGTGCGTTACGCAAAAGAAAACGGTATTACCGTGCTCGTTACCGACCACCATTTACCGGGACAAGTGTTGCCTGATGTAGATGCAATGGTGAACCCAAACCTTGAGAGCTGTCATTTTCCGTCTAAAGCGCTCGCTGGTGTCGGGGTCGCATTTTATCTCATGATGGCACTATGCGTTCATATGCGAAAACACAATTGGTTTGCTGAGCAGGGCATGCAAGAGCCTAAGTTGATGGAACTGATTGACCTTGTTGCACTTGGTACAGTTGCCGACGTTGTCCCACTGGATGAAAACAACCGCATTCTTGTGCACCAAGGCCTTCAGCGTATTCGTGCGGGCAAAGCGCGCCCTGGCATTCAAGCATTGATTGAGGTCGCGAAGCGCGATGCGCGTCGTTTGGTGGCGTCCGATTTTGGTTTTGCTTTAGGTCCTCGTATCAATGCTGCAGGTCGCCTTGATGATATGTCATTTGGTGTTGAACTGTTGATGTGTAACAACATTCACGCCGCTCGTCGTATGGCAAGTGAACTGGATGGTTTGAACCAAACTCGTAAAGAGATTGAAGAAGGCATGAAGCAAGAAGCGATGGCTTTCTGCGAGCGTCTCCAGTTTGGTGAAGGCAGTGAGCTTCCTTACGGATTAGCCTTGTTCCAACGTGATTGGCACCAAGGTGTGATTGGTATTTTGGCCTCGCGCATCAAAGAGAAGTTTCACCGTCCAGTCATCGCATTTGCTGATGGCGGAGAAGGGACAATTAAGGGTTCGTGTCGTTCAATTCCAGGGTTACACATGCGCGATGCGTTGGATTTCATCGACACGCAAAACCCAGGTTTGATCATCAAATTTGGTGGTCACGCGATGGCGGCAGGCTTAACAATTAAAGAGCAGGATTTTGAACGTTTCAGCCGTTTATTTGATGAAGTGGTAAAAAAAGAACTCGATGAAGCGGCGCTAAAAGGCGTGATCATGTCAGATGGTGAACTTAAGCCTGAAGAATTCTCTATGCATGTCGCTGAACAGCTACGGTCTGGTGGCCCTTTTGGACAAGCCTTTCCTGAACCAATCTTTGATGGTGAGTTTAAAGTGTTGCATCAAAAGCTGGTGGGTGAGAAGCATCTTAAATTGATGTTAGAGCCGCTTTACAAAGGTCACCCTACCAATGTGATGATCGACGGCATTGCATTTAATGTCGATTTGCGTCGCTGGCCGGATGCATCAGTTAAAACGGTACGTTTAGCTTACAAATTGGATGTGAATGAATTTCGTGGTAATCAATCACTGCAATTGATGATCGATCATATCGAAGCTAAGTAATATCTAGATTAACCTTTCTTATAGAGTACGGTTGCCCCTAAGAGGGTGTAAAATTTTATGACCGTGCTCTCTCTAACCGCAATCTGATTTCTCATCCGAAATTTTCCTGTATCTCGGTCACATTTTTCAGTAGAATTTCTCGGTTAAATTCTATTCTAAAATGTTGAGTAAACATGTTTGAAATCAATCCAATTAAAAACCGTCTGCAGGACGTGTCTCAGCGCACAAATGTCCTGAGGGGGTATCTTTGACTATGACGCGAAGAAAGAGCGTCTAGAAGAAGTCAACGCAGAGCTTGAACAACCTGATGTATGGAACGAACCTGAACGTGCACAAGCACTGGGTAAAGAGCGTGCATCGCTAGAAGCGGTTGTTGAAACTATTGATCAACTAGAGCAAGGTGTAGAAGACGTAGAAGGTCTTCTTGAGCTGGCTGTAGAAGAAGAAGATCAAGAAACATTTGACGAAATTGAACCAGAACTTGCTGAGTTGGAAGAGAAGCTAGAAAAGCTTGAATTCCGTCGTATGTTCTCGGGTGACCATGATAGTTCAGATTGCTACATCGATTTGCAAGCTGGCTCTGGTGGTACGGAAGCACAAGACTGGACCAACATGCTGCTGCGTATGTACCTACGCTGGGCAGAGGCGAAGGGCTTCAAAGCTGAAGTGATTGAAGTTTCTGAAGGTGAGGTCGCGGGTCTTAAGTCGGCAACAGTTCGCATCTCTGGTGAGTATGCGTACGGTTGGTTGCGCACTGAAACGGGTGTTCATCGTCTTGTTCGTAAATCTCCGTTCGATTCAGGCGGCCGTCGCCATACGTCATTTGCGTCTGCGTTCATCTATCCAGAGATTGATGAAAACATCGACATCGACATTAATCCTTCTGACCTACGCATCGACGTTTACCGTGCGTCAGGCGCAGGTGGTCAGCACGTCAACACCACAGAATCTGCGGTACGTATTACGCACGTACCAACGAACACCGTGGTTCAGTGTCAGAATGACCGTTCTCAACATAAGAACAAAGATCAGGCAATGAAACAGCTTCGAGCGAAGCTATTTGAGCTTGAATTGCAAAAGCAAAACGCGGAAAAACAAGCTAATGAAGACGCTAAGTCTGACATTGGCTGGGGTAGCCAGATCCGTTCTTACGTATTGGATGACTCACGTATTAAGGACCTCCGTACGGGCATTGAAAACCGTAATACTCAAGCGGTTCTTGATGGCGATCTGGACAAATTTATTGAAGCTAGCCTGAAATCAGGCCTATAAAGCTTTTCACCGACAAAAACAGGATACATCGAAAATGACTGATGCTGTTCAAAACGAAACTGTACTAGAAGAAAATAAGCTGATTGCTGAACGCCGCGCTAAACTGGATGAAATCCGAAAGAGCTGCAAAGCAAACGGCCACCCAAACGACTTCCGTCGTGACGCACTAGCGGGCGACCTTCAAAAAGAGTTCGGTGAAAAGACGAAGGAAGAGCTAGAAGAGCTTAACCACGTGGTTGCAATTGCTGGCCGTATTATGGCTAAGCGTGGTCCATTCCTAGTAATTCAAGAAACATCTGGCCGTATCCAAGCTTACGCTGCTAAAGACGTACAAAAAGAGCTAAAAGAGAAATACCAAGGTCTTGATATCGGTGACATCATCGGTGTTAAAGGTGCGCTGCACAAATCTGGTAAGGGTGACCTATACGTGAACATGGAAGAATACGAGTTGCTAACTAAAGCACTTCGTCCACTTCCTGAGAAGTTCCACGGTCTTACTGACCAAGAAATGCGTTACCGTCAGCGTTACGTTGATCTGATTGTGAACGAAGATTCACGTAAAGCATTTATTGTACGTTCTAAAGTGATGTCTGCAATTCGTAACTTCATGATCTCAAAACAGTTCATGGAAGTAGAAACGCCGATGATGCACGTGATCCCTGGTGGTGCAAGTGCACGCCCATTCATCACGCATCACAACGCGCTAGACATGCCAATGTACCTACGTATTGCACCTGAGCTATACCTGAAGCGTCTAGTAGTTGGTGGCTTCGATCGCGTATTCGAAATTAACCGTAACTTCCGTAACGAAGGTCTTTCTCCACGTCATAACCCAGAATTCACTATGATGGAATTCTACATGGCGTACGCGGATTATAAAGATCTGATGGACTTTACTGAAGAACTACTAAGCTCGGTAGCGCAAGAAGTTCTAGGTTCAACATCAATGCCTTACGGTGATGAAACGGTTGAATTTGGTGGCACTTACACTCGTATGAGCATGTTTGAAGCAATCAAGCAGTACAACCCAGATCACGCGCAAATCCAAGCGCTAACCGAAGAAGATCTACAAAACCGTGAGCTGATGGTTTCTATCGCGAAATCAGTACATGTTGAAGTAGAAGACTTCTGGACATGTGGTCAGCTTCTAGAAGAAATCTTCGGTGAAACAGCAGAGCCTAAGCTAATGCAGCCAACGTTCATCACTGGCTACCCAGCGGACATCTCTCCATTAGCTCGCCGTAGCGATGACAACCCGTTCTTTACAGACCGCTTTGAATTCTTCATCGGCGGTCGTGAAGTGGCGAATGGCTTCTCAGAGCTTAACGATGCAGAAGATCAAGACGCGCGCTTTAAAGCACAGGTTGAAGCTAAAGAGTCTGGTGACGACGAAGCCATGTTCTACGATGCAGATTACATCACTGCACTAGAGCACGGCCTACCACCAACGGCAGGCCAAGGTATCGGTATCGACCGTCTGGTTATGCTACTGACTAACACGCACACTATCCGTGACGTGATCCTATTCCCAGCAATGCGCCCACAAGCGTAATTTGGCAGGATGATCAAAAAAACCACCTTCGGGTGGTTTTTTTATGCCTTTTAGTTAAATAAGTTCAAGTTGTTGCATTTGCTTTTTAATAGGATATGCAAATAAACATTCGCCAAATCTCAATCTATTGCATAGTCTTAATACTGAGACAGACGTGGGGGCGCGGAGTCTCGATAATGTTACCCGCTCGCAAAGATAGGTTTGTGGCGCAAAATTTCTATTAACAATGAAAAAGGGTTAGAGAATGGCTGGGCAGTTTAAGATGGATTCCATCCCGGGATCGCTTGTGGTAGTTGGCGGTACTTATGAGCCTTGGTTATCAGTACTTGAGCAAGTGGGCTGGAAGTGTCACCAAGTGGGTGACTTACGCAAAGCTAATACTTTGTTAGAGGATATTGGTCCATGTATCGGTATTGTCGATCTCAGCCATGACGAATTCAGTTTGAACGGTTTGGCGAACTTAGTCAGTTCTCACAAACACGTGCGTTGGTTAGCGTTTATTCGTGAATCTCAGCTTGGCACTGACACCATATGCCAGTTCATTGTTAACTTTTGTATCGACTTTTTCACTGCGCCAATCCCGGATGCCCAGCTTTTAAGCACGATTGGTCACCAGCTTGGTATGCTCAAGTTGGAGAAAAAAGTTTGGCCTAGTTTTGGTAGCAGCTTAGACATGGGGCTGATCGGTGAATCTATCCCGATGAAGCGTTTACGCGATCAAGTAAAGCGAATCGGTCCGACGGACGTCAGTATTCTGATTTCTGGGGAAAGTGGTACAGGTAAAGAAGCGGTTGCTCGCGCTATCCACAAAGTCTCTTCACGTTCTCATAAACCGTTTATGGCAATTAACTGTCGCGCACTCAATGAGCAACGTTTCCAAGCGGAAGTGTTTGGCATTAACGCCGATGAAGATATGGAAGCATGTATGCTCGAACAAGCGGATGGCGGTACGGTGCTGTTTAATGACATTCTTACTATCTCAAAAGAGCAGCAAATGAATCTGCTGAGATTCTTGCAAGAAGGCACCATTGATACCAAAGATGGTGTAAAAGCGGTCAATGTGCGCATCCTTGCGGCTAACTCGTCAGATGTAGAAAAAGCCTTGATTGACGGAGATTTTAATGAAGAGCTTTATCACTACATTAACGTATTACGCATTAATGTCCCGAGCTTAAAAGAGCGCGCGAGCGATATTTCTTTGTTAGCGCGCTACTACTTACAAGAGTTTTCTAAAGAGTATAACTCGCAAGCAAAAAGCTTTTCTGAGGATGCACTCAAGGCACTGACACGTTATTTCTGGCCAGGTAACGTACGTGAGTTGATGAACCAAGTGAAACGAGCGGTTCTGATGTCTGACAGCGTAATGATTGAAGAGCATCACCTAGATTTGCCTCAGCGTAATGACTCAAAGCGTAGTTTGAAATCGATTCGTGAGAAGAGTGAGCGTGACGCGTTACTGGTTGTTTTGGAATCGCATTCTGGTCAAGTTTCGAATGCGGCGAAGGAGCTTGGTGTTTCACGCGCGACGATGTATCGACTACTGAACAAACATAATTTGATTTCTGATCAAGCCATGTAAATTTGTTCTTTCTGAAGTTAAATTGGTGAATGAATATCAGTGAAGGAGCGGCTACAAAGCCGCTCTTTTTGTTTTGTATTCAGTTTGATTTATAAAATCCGTAATTTCATATATTCCCTAGGTGAATATGTTATATAGAAAAGTATATGAAACTGAATTGCGGTGTATTGATTTGTTTTTAATCAAAAAGACAAAAAATGTTTGATATATATTCATCAAAGCTTACAATTTAACCGTAACTCAATGAGTTATACCTTTCATAAACGGATTAATTTTTAGCTAGGAGGCGCAAGATGAAACATTACGTTGTTAACACCACTGCTTGCGCTGATCGTATGCCTATCGCTCCGATGACTCTTAAGTCGGATGATACCAATACCACTGGCTCACAAGATAAAAATTAATCCGTAACCTATCTTATTTATTACTAGGCTGCGGAAAAGTAGCGGCTTAGTATCAACAGAGCGCCTCTGTTCATTTTACGCACTATTTTTCCCAGTCGAATACATCGATAATCGGAGAAAATATTATGCGTCACTCTATTTACCTACAACTGGCAACTTTGCTATTGAAAGCAGACCTTAAACGCGAAGAAAAGCAATGGCAGCGAACCATACGCCGCACTGCTCATGATGTTCCATGGACGAATGTTCATCTATTGAGGGATATTGGTTTAGATAGCGATGGTCGTTCCACACGCGCCAATGTTCCGGATGCAGTAAAAGTTGAACGTCGAGTTCGTCACCTTCGTCGAGTTTTAACGTCGCGAATAATGACGTAATCGTTAGCGTGTTGGACTGACTGAGTTGCTATCGAGTCATTCAACACGCTTAACGTGCGATATGAAGTCATACTTCATTTGATAAACAGCTGACCTTGAAGGTCAGCTGTTTTCGTTTGAGGGGAGCTTTACTGTTAAGGGCAAGGGTTCGAGTAGGTTGTACCAATTGCTTGAATCTCAGTAAGGAGCTCATCGCTTAGTTTTAGATCGATACTGTCGATGTTGGCTTTTAATTGGTCGAGGTTGGTCGCGCCGATAATATTAGATGTTACAAATGGGCGCTGATTGACAAATGCGAGTGCCATTTGTGCAGGATCCAAACCATGCTCTTGGGCTAAATTGACGTAAGCTTCGGTCGCTTTTATCCCCTGAGGAGTAAAGTAGCGCGCAAAACGCTCCCACTTCGTGCATCGAGCACCTTCAGGCTTTGCCCCGTTTAGGTATTTACCACTCAGGCAGCCAAATGCCAGTGGAGAGTAGGCCAGTAGCTGGACACCTTCATAGTGGCTGATTTCAGACAAGCCCACTTCAAAGCTGCGGTTCAATAAGTTATATGGGTTTTGAATCGAGACAATGCGTGGCAAATCATGCTTTTCAGCTAAACGCAGTAATGACATCACACCCCATGGCGTTTCGTTTGATACACCGATGTAGCGTACTTTGCCTGCATTCACTAGCTCAGTCAGCGCTTCCAAGGTTTCAATTAATGTGACTTCTTCTTGTTTGTCTGGGTAAGGGTAGTTGAGTTGACCAAAGCAGTTAGTTTGGCGTTGAGGCCAATGTAATTGGTATAAATCGACATAATCCGTTTGCAGGCGGTTAAGGCTGTCATCAATTGCTGTATGGATGTGGCGACGATTAAGGCTCATGTTGTCTCGGATGTGAGGGACACCACGAGGGCCAGCCACTTTTGTTGCCAGCACAACTTTTTCACGTTTGCCGCTCTTTGCTAACCAATTACCGATGTATTGCTCGGTGAGTCCTTGCGTTTCCGCTTTGGGAGGTACAGGGTACATCTCTGCGGTATCAATGAAATTCACCCCATGATCAAGGGCAAAGTCGAGCTGTTCAAAGGCGTCCTTTTCTGTATTTTGCTCGCCAAACGTCATGGTTCCGAGGCAGATTTTACTGATCTCAAGTGATGAGTGCGGTAGTTTTGTGTATTGCATATCACGTCCTTGAAGAGTTACCGACTAAATAAGTGATTCCAATATAGGGGATTTTTAACCGCTATCGCAAATGATTTACGTATAAAGGAAGACCAAACTCGAAAGCTATACATAGCCTAACTACACTTAAATGATCGTGTAAAGGAGGTACGTTATGCAGAAGCATCAATTGGACATGTGGTTACACGGTCCCCATAAAGATACTTATAAAACTCCCAAAGTATTTGTGATTGGGTGTTCTGATGTCTCTGACTATTTGCTAGCAGTGGAGTACAAGCATCAACTTGAGCCGATTAAAGACGGTGAAGATCCGATACATTTCGGTTCGCTAGATTTGGTGAAAGAAGAGCTGCTGAGGTTAGGGGTAGATAAAGCGTACTTAAGGCTGCACAATGCGTATGACGAATGTGGCACTGAAGAGGCAGCCTCGTACTGTGATATCGAGTTATCGCTCGTGACGCACTAAATGGCGGAAACAACATTACTCAGATGGCGTGCTGATGTAGTGCTTGAGTAAGATCTGCTCAGTAAACTGTGTTCTGAGGTAAAAACCTCGGGGCAGAGTTTTTATCGGCTTGCCATTTGAGCTATATGCTTCGGTGAGGGCTTTTGCATTCGCGGCTTTAGGGCGAAGATGCAGCGCTTCTCCGTGTCTGGCGGAAATTTGATCAAATTTCCCCAAGACGATCATCTCCATTAGCTCTTCCCAGTCGTTTCGTAAAATACGCTCTTCGTCTTCGTCTGGTGACCAAATCAGTGGGCTACCAACACGTCTTTCTGCAAGTGGAATTTCTCGTTCCCCTTCCACTGGTACCCAAAGCACACGAGACAGCTTGTTGCGTACGTGGCTTGTTTCCCATGTAAGACCATGAACACCTGTGAGAGGAGCCACCGAAACAAAGGTTGTTTCCAATGGTTTGCCAGAGTGACTGATCGGAATACTTTTCAGCTCGATCCCTAGCTTAGCGAAATCTTGTTGAGGTTTACTGCCAGCCGGAGCGCCCAAATGCCATTCGAGTAATTGACCCACCCAACCTTTATCACGTTTTAAGTTTTCAGGAACAATCATATTCGCCTCGGCGGCCAACTCAGCAAAACTGAGTCCTGCCATATCATGCGCGCGTTCCAACAGCTCTGCTTCTGTTTGTGGTTCTGGTTTCATAGTCACAAGGTGGTATTACAAAAAATATAGTTTATCAAACTCCGGCCAAATCTACTGTTTAAGATTTCACCGAGGCGGTGTAAGAACGATCAATTCATAACTTATCCACAGGTGAAGGAGGTATTGATAAGATCCTGACGGGGTCTGTATGAATAAACAGGGGTTAAAATGCATTTTTGGGGTTGATTTTGTTGTAATCATCTAAACGAATAGCAGGTGAGTGTGGATAAATAGCCTGTTGGTGGATCTTTGACCGATCTGAGTTTGGTGAAAAGATCATCAAGAAACTGAAGATCGATTTATCGCTATTTTTTAAAATAAAGACTTTTTTATCAATGTGTTGTGTTTGTTTTTTTGTTTCTTTATTTGTTTTGATTGTGATGGGGTTGAACAGAATTACTCATTTGAATTGAATTCTTCACAAAGTTATTCACAGAAAAGGTGAATAAATGTGGGCAATGTCTCACTCTTGTGTTGATAAGGTATGGTTTGATTAAAAGATATCCAAATATGGTGAAAAGGTAATAAATCTTGCTCATATCACATCAGTAAGTTTGCTAGTAATGGGGATATGTGGAAAAATCACGGTAATAAAAAATTTATTCATAGAGGTTAGCCAGTGATAGATGGCGATGGTTACCGACTTAATGTTGGTATTGTGATATGTAATAACCATGGTCAGGTCTTCTGGGCTAAACGATACGGGCAACACTCATGGCAATTTCCACAAGGTGGAATTGACGAAGGTGAAACTCCTGAACAAGCCATGTTCAGGGAGTTATACGAAGAAGTCGGTTTAACGAAAAAAGACGTTAAGATCATTGCAACAAGTCGTCATTGGTTAAGATATAAGCTACCAAAACGATTGGTGCGTTGGGACTCCAAGCCTGTTTGTATCGGCCAAAAACAGAAATGGTTTCTGCTGAGATTAGAATGCGATGAATCTCGTATTAATATGCAACGCGGAAAATCCCCTGAATTTGATGGTTGGCGCTGGGTGAGTTATTGGTATCCAGTTAGGCAAGTTGTTTCTTTCAAGCGAGATGTTTATCGACGAGCGATGAAAGAGTTTGCATCCTTAGCCATGCCTTTTCGAGAGAGAAAAGCGAAAGGGAAAAGAAAAAAGCAACGTAGAGGATAATCATGCTCAGTCAGCTAAGGGAAATAGTTGAGAAAGTCTCCAGGGTCGATGATGTGCATCTGGCACTCGATATATTGGTGAAAGAGACTTGTGCTGCCCTTCGCACTGAGTGCTGTACTATCTATCTTGCTAATGAAGAAATGCAGCGCCTTGAGTTAATGGCAACTCAAGGCCTTATTTTTGAAGGTGATAGTATTCATATCAACTTCAATGAAGGCTTGGTTGGGTTGGTTAAACGAAGCGCAGAGCCACTCAACCTTGCCGAAGCCTCAAAACATCCCGAGTTTAAATTCTTCCCTCAACTCGGTGAACAGATTTACCACTCCTTTTTAGCCACTCCAATCATTCATCGCAAACAAGTTTTAGGTGTGTTGGTGATCCAGCAAAAAACACCGCGCTTGTTCAGTGAAATGGAAGAGTCGTTTCTTGTCACGTTATCCGCTCAGCTAGCAGTGCTTATTGCGCATGCGCAGAATCTTGGGCATTGGCAGTTGGCATCTAAACCCACGGTATTAAAAGGTTTGCCTGCATCTACTGGTGTCGCGATTGGAGAGTTTTGGTTCGACAATACCCAACCGAGTTTATCGGATGTTTTCCCATCGTCCACGTTAGATAAGGAACGTGAGCACGAGACATTGCTGGTGGCGATAGAGCGAGCGTTAAATGATTTTCGCCGTATGCGGAAAAAGCTGGACAGTGAAATCAACAAAGATGCGCTGGCGATCTTCGATCTGTTTACGCACTTACTCAATGACCCGATGCTTCGTGGTGATTTGAAGAAGCAGATTGAAAAAGGAGACAGGGCAGATTGGGCGTTACGCCAAGTGGTAGAATCATACTCGAATCGATTTGCCAGAATGTCGGATGTCTACATGCGCGAGAGAGCGCAAGACATCCGAGAGTTAGGGCAAAGGCTGCTCTATTTTCTACATAACAGTGAGCAAGAAAATTCTGCAATTGATCGTCCCATTATTTTGGTGGCGAGTGAACTCACAGCCACCTTGCTCGCGTCTGTACCTAAAGAGTTTTTGTTAGCTGTCGTATCATTAGAGGGAGGCGCAAACTCTCACGCTGCCATTTTATCTCGAGCTCTTGGGGTCCCTGCAGTCATGGGTGCCAACATTAATCCGGATGTGGTGAATGGCAAACTCGGGATAGTCGACGGCTATACGGGTGAGATCTTCCTAGAGCCAAACCGTCAATTATTGCGAGAGTATCGCAGCTTAGTGAGTGAAGAGTCAGAATTGTTTGCAATGGTAAACAAGGACCTAGCACTCCCAGCGGTTACGCAAGACAATCACCACATCGAAATTATGCTCAATGCGGGGCTCAGTGCAGACAGTAATATTGCCATCAATACAGGTGTTGATGGTGTTGGATTGTACCGAACTGAGATTGCATTTTTACTTCAGCATCACTTTCCGTCGGAAGATGAGCAGTATCATCAATACCAAGCGATACTCAACAGTTATCCGAATCAACGAGTGGTGATGCGCACTTTGGATATTGGTGGTGACAAACCTTTGCCGTATTTGCCCATCGAAGAAGATAATCCGTTTCTAGGCTGGCGTGGCATTCGTTTTACATTAGATCACCCAGATATTTTCTTGATCCAGCTGCGTGCAATGTTAAGGGCGAGTGCAGAAAGCGGTAACTTAAGTATCTTATTGCCAATGGTGTCAGGGGTAAAAGAGCTAGACGATGCCATTAGCTTGATTAACCAAGCTCACAGCGAAGCCGTGTTGCTTGATGATAGAATTCAGTTCCCACAAGTTGGGGTCATGATCGAAGTGCCATCAATGGTGTATTTATTGCCAACGATTGCTCACCGTGTTGATTTTGTTTCTGTCGGGACAAACGATTTAACCCAGTATTTATTAGCGGTAGATAGGAACAATTCGCGCGTAGCGGATGTCTATGAATCTATGCATCCTGCGGTACTACTAGCGCTTAAGCAAATCCATGAGGTGTGTGATAAATATCAGGTGCCCGTGTGTATTTGTGGTGAGCTAGCGGGTGACCCATTTGGCGCTCTTCTCTTACTTGGGTTAGGGTATACCAGTTTGAGTATGAACACCTCCAACGTGGCTAAGGTGAAATATTTGATTCGTCATAGCCAACAAGAAGAATTAGAAAAACTAGCGGAGCAAGCAATGACAAAGTCCTACGGGGAGGACATTCATCAAATGATGCATGACTTCTTCATCCAACAGGGTTTTGCGGGCTTTATCCGTGCAGGTAAAAAGTAGGAAATCGTGACCGTCTCTTTATTTTTGTTATTGTTGGCGCTAGGCGCTTTTGTGGGTGTGATGGCGGGGTTACTCGGTATCGGTGGTGGTTTGATAGTTGTTCCTGCCTTGTTGTATTTGCTTCCTCTTGCTGGAATCTCTCCAGAAATGAGTATGCACATGGCCCTAGCCACTTCGTTAGCGAGTATTATTGTCACGTCAGGCTCATCGGCGATGAATCACCTTAAGCTCGGCAATGTCGATATGTTCGTCGTAAAATGGTTGATGCCAGGTGTGGTTATAGGTGGTTTTGTCGGTGCCAATATTGCTGAGTGGATCCCTACGCACTACTTGCCGAAAGTATTTGGTGTCATTGTTCTTTGCCTGTCAGTACAAATGTTCCGTTCCATTAAAGTTACGAGCAGTAAACCTATGCCGAGCAGCCCGGTGACCGTTGCGTATGGCACGGGGATTGGCGTTGTATCAAGCCTTGCTGGTATTGGTGGTGGTTCACTATCGGTCCCATTTTTAAATAAACACGGGATAGAAATGCGTAAAGCGGTAGGTTCATCTTCCGTTTGTGGTTGCGTGATTGCTATTTCTGGTATGATCGGTTTCATCTTACATGGCTATAAAGTGGAAGGCTTACCTTCATACAGTATTGGCTATGTTTATCTTCCCGCTTTATTAGCGATTGCTATGGCCTCGATGCTCACAACAAAAGTGGGTGCGAAGCTGGCAACTAACCTTCCAACTGCGGTATTAAAAAAGATATTCGCAGTGTTCTTAATGTTTGTTGCAGCGACCATGCTGCTTTAAGTTTGTACCCAAGTCATTCTCGCTGAACCAAGCATCTAGAGGTTACTTGGGTATATTTATTTTGTTGTGATAAGAAGAGAATGATTTATGTCTCAGGGATATATTGAATTTCCCAATATTGATCCGGTTTTAATCTCTATTGGTCCTGTTTCGGTTCGTTGGTACGGTTTGATGTACCTTGTAGGCTTTATGTTTGCTCTATGGTTAGCGAACCGACGTGCGGATAAGCCGGGAAGTGGTTGGACACGAGAGCAGGTTTCTGATTTGTTGTTCGCAGGCTTCCTTGGCGTGGTGATTGGTGGCCGTGTAGGCTACGTGCTTTTCTACAATTTTGAGCTCTTCTTGGCTGACCCTTTGTATCTGTTTAAAGTGTGGACCGGTGGTATGTCTTTCCACGGGGGCTTACTGGGTGTGATTACCGCGATGTTCTGGTATGCACACAAAAACGGGCGAACGTTCTTCGGCGTTGCCGACTTTATCGCGCCGCTTGTGCCATTTGGTTTGGGTATGGGGCGTTTAGGTAACTTCATGAACAGCGAATTGTGGGGCCGAGTAACGGATGTGCCTTGGGCGATCGTTTTCCCAAATGGTGGTCCACTGCCACGTCATCCATCGCAGCTTTATGAAATGGCGCTTGAAGGTATCGTACTTTTCTTCATCTTGAATTGGTTCATCAAGAAACCTCGTCCTCTAGGTTCTGTTTCAGGACTCTTTCTTGCGGGTTACGGAACCTTCCGTTTCCTAGTAGAATACGTGCGCGAACCAGACGCTCATTTGGGGTTATTCGGTGGCTTTATTTCCATGGGACAGATTTTATCCCTGCCAATGGTGGTTATCGGTGTCCTCATGATGGTTTGGGCATACAAACGTGGTCATTACAAAGACGAATTACCACAAAAGACGAAGTAAGGTATTGGTGTGAAACAGTATTTAGATTTGTGTCAACGCATCGTTGACCAAGGTGTTTGGGTTGAAAATGAGCGTACAGGCAAGCGCTGCCTGACCGTAATCAACGCGGATTTAACCTACGATGTTGCGAACAATCAATTTCCGTTGGTCACCACACGTAAAAGTTTTTGGAAAGCGGCCGTTGCAGAGCTACTAGGGTATATTCGTGGTTACGATAATGCGGAAGATTTTCGTAAGCTGGGCACGAAAACCTGGGATGCCAATGCCAACCTAAATGATGCTTGGTTAAATAATCCATATCGTAAGGGCGAAGACGACATGGGCCGTGTCTACGGTGTCCAAGGGCGCGCATGGGCGAAGCCTGATGGCGGGCATGTTGACCAATTACGCAAGATAGTGGATGACTTAACGCGTAGTGTTGATGATCGCGGTGAAATCTTGAACTTCTACAACCCGGGTGAATTCCACATGGGGTGCTTGCGTCCTTGCATGTATAGCCACCATTTTTCATTGCTGGATGATACGCTTTACCTGAACAGTACTCAGCGTTCGTGTGATGTACCGCTTGGCTTAAACTTCAATATGGTTCAAGTTTACGTATTCTTGGCGATCATGGCGCAAATCACGGGCAAGAAACCTGGTCAGGCATTTCATAAGATTGTGAATGCGCACATTTATGAAGATCAGCTTGAACTGATGCGTGATGTTCAGTTGAAACGTGAACCATTAAAAGCGCCGACGTTCCACATCAATCCAGAGATTAAATCTCTAGAAGATCTGGAAACATGGGTCACACTGGATGACTTTTGGGTTGAAGGGTATGAGCATCACGACCCTATTCGTTACCCATTCTCAGTGTAACCAGTATTGTTCTTCAAGATATGAAAAAAGCTCCAAATGGAGCTTTTTTGCTTTTTGTACTTTGAAGGTATTACTTGAGTGCACTGACAATATAGCGGTGAATAGGGTTGGTCTGCATCGGTGCAGACAGTGCCGGGCTAATAAACTTGGGTTGGGTGAATATTTGCTTGCTCACTAATGAGCGGATAAGCTCAAAATACTTCAGTTCTGTTTTTCCACATAGCAACAATGAAAAGTCATCGCCCAGTTTATCGTAGGCATTGAGCACCTCTCGGAACCCCCTTAGATACAAGTAATCCTTCGTTAAACCGCCTCCTCGATACACACGAGCAGTCGTTGTAAATGCTTGAAGGTCAGACGTTTTATACTGTTCTTTTAATAGCATGAACGTATGGCGGAAATCGCGATCCTTGATCATCGACTCTACCGCCAGGACTCGTAAGGCTAAGGTTCTTAGGCGTTTGATACTGAAATGTCCTGACAGATATTCACACAATATAGCCAGCCCTTCTTGGGTGTTTGTATTAGCTGGGCACCCTAAGCTCAGGACCTTTAGTGGTTGTTGACGACCGTTAAGCGTAGTAAGAAGGTGTACACCCATTTCATGATGTGCGAGAGCTTCTAACTCATCGGTCGTGATGTATGCTGCGTGGTTAATTTTGACTCGAGATCCCGAAACGAGTGCGTTTGCTAACATCCCATCCAACACCTGTATTTCACATTCATATCCATTACGTTGAGCAAAGTTTTGCATGAAGTGTGCTATCGCGCGGCTATCATGCTGCGGTTTGCTCTCTTCTTCCGTGGGAAGGTGTAAAATGAAATGGGCGTTGGCAATATCTTTGGCGCTCGGCTCTCCGTAATAGCGCAAGGAGTTATAAAGAAACTCTTGTGTACCGATAGTATTCACTTGATCCAATTTATCTGCGTAAGACTGAATCACATCCGCGTACAGCTTTTGTAATTGGGTGTCTTGAATATTTTCTAAAGGCAGTTCATACAGACGTCGCTTTGCGCTGTGAGTATCTAGATTGGTAGTTGAGTATTGGAAGTTAGGCTCTTGAGAGTATTTGTTCTTAATAAAGCGCTCTCTTTCCTGAGCATAATTGAGAGGATTCACGCTACTGAGGATATCAATATCAGCAACCAGTTGAGTTAGGTTTTCGTCTATTGCGAGTAGCTGATCAGAAATAGTGCCATTAAGCTGCGTCATGTTGTCGACTCCAAATGAGGTAGCCCAGCATAAGTATGCAAATTATCACCAGACAACGAATTTGAACAGCGTCATTAACGCAAAAAAGGCCCCACAATGTGGAGCCTAAACAATAAGCGATGGTATGTAAGTTATTGTTATGTCGTTAGGGCTAAGATCGCGCCTGGTAAAATAACGAATACAGACATTAGGTAGCCACCGACAACAGCTTTGTTCTTGATAGCCATTTCAGAAATCATCTCAGCGCCTTTCACTGGAATTTCACGTAGGAACGGAATACCAAAGATAAACAGTGTTGCCATGATATTAAATACTAGGTGTACCAGAGCGATTTGAAGCGCGAATACCGCAAACTCACCCGATACGGCTGTTGCTGCTAGTAGCGCCGTAATACAAGTACCAATGTTTGCACCTAGCGTGAATGGGTAAATATCACGAACTTTAAGAACGCCTGTACCCACAAGTGGAACCATCAAGCTAGTTGTTGTTGATGAAGATTGTACCAACACAGTCACGATTGAACCCGATACAATACCGTGAATAGGGCCACGACCAATCGCGTTTTTCAAAATTTCACGTGCACGGCCAACCATTAGGCTCTTCATTAGCTTACCCATTACCGTAATTGCAACGAAGATTGTCGCAATACCCAAAACGATAAGCATGATGCCACCAACAGTATCACCGAATGTTGAAAGTGGCTCTTTAATTGCACCCACAACTGGTTTTGTTATTGGCTTAATGAAGTTGAAGCCTTTAATGCTCATATCGCCAGTAGCAAGTAGTGGAGAAACAAGCCAATGAGAAACTTTCTCTAAAATGCCGAACATCATTTCCAACGGAAGGAAAATAGCAACAGCAAGTAAGTTGAAGAAGTCGTGAATAGTTGCGCTTGCAAATGCACGTTTGAACTCTTCTTTACAACGTACGTGACCAAGAGAAACAAGCGTATTAGTCACTGTGGTACCAATATTGGCACCCATCACCATTGGAATCGCGGTTTCTACTGGTAAGCCACCTGCAACTAAACCTACAATAATAGACGTTACAGTGCTTGAGGACTGAATTAAGGCTGTTGCCACCAAGCCGATCATTAGACCTGCAACAGGGTGAGCGGCAAACTCAAATAGCACCTTAGCTTGATCGCCAGTTGCCCATTTGAAGCCACTACCAACCATAGATACTGCTAGAAGAAGCAGATACAACATGAATGCCAAGTTAGCCCAGCGTAACCAACGAGCAGTGCTCGAAATTGGCGCCACTGTTGAAGTAGCTTGGTTCATCATAATTTTCTCCGTTGACCTTTCAGTTCATTTTTCGGTCTGTAGTTGAAACTGCGGGCGATGTTAGAGAACAAATATTTCAGTAATATTACAGATTTCTTGCTGTGAGTAATTTTTATTGTTCTTTTTGATACTGGTGTGAGCAGGGAAAATTGATGGTTTTTAACCCTTTGAATTTAATGAATAAATTTGACTTTTGTTTTGTGTGGTTTTTGCGTTTTCTTTAGAAAGAAAATGCGCCTCAGTTCAACTTTTATGACAGTGTTAATTTTATATATTCGGTAAAACTTATGTTTTTGTAATGTATTGTATGGTTTTGTCGAGTTTATTGTTTGTCTCTGTCACATTTGGTATAAAAAGCATCACTTTCTTTTCGGGACTTGATCATGTCACATCTAAACTACAACCATCTATATTATTTCTGGATGGTGTGCAAACAGGGCTCTGTAACTAAAGCGGCCGATGCGCTTTTCCTAACACCGCAAACCGTGACAGGGCAGATTAAAGCGCTTGAAGAACGCATGAAAGGAAAGTTAACCAAACGAAATGGTCGTACAGTTGAGCCAACTGAGTTAGGGCAACTTGTTTTTAAGTACGCCGACCGAATGTTTGGTTTGAGTTATGAGATGTTAGATATCGTCAATTACAGTCAGCACTCGAACATTCTGTTTGAAGTTGGCGTAGCCGATGCGTTATCTAAGCGCTTGGTCAGTAAAGTACTAATGACGACTGTCCCGGAAGATAACAGTATTCATTTACGCTGTTATGAGTCAACCCACGAATTGCTACTTGAACGACTGTCTCAGCACAAGCTGGATATGATCCTCTCGGATTGTCCCGTTGACTCAACTCAAAGCCCTGGCCTTTATAGCAAAAAGCTAGGTGAGAGCAGTATGAGCTTTTTCGCCTCTTCTGAAATTGAAAATGTGCGTTTTCCTGAGATTCTGGAACAGAAAAAGCTTTTGATTCCTGCAAGCCGAACAGCAATGGGGCGTAAGGTTATTCAGTGGTTTGATCGTCAAGGTCTTCAGCCTAATGTGTTGGGAGAATTTGATGATGTCGCGTTGATGAAGGCTTTCGCACGGTACCACGATGATGTGATTTTCTTAGCGCCGACCGTATACATGTCGGAGATTGAGGACGACCGAAATCTACAGCTAATTGGTCATGTCGATGGGTTAAAAGAAGAGTACTACGTGATTTTTGCGGAACGAATGATCCAACACCCAGCGGTAAAAAATGTTTGTGATGCTGATTTCAGTCAAATGTTTGAGTAAACCCGTATCGTTGCGCAAATAAATAGATTACTATCAATAAAAATATAATTCTAAATAATACCTAAGTAACTCAAGATACTTGTTTTAGTGAGCAAAACTATTAATTATTGATGGCGCATCAATTCTCCACTTTGGTGGATAATATTGGTGTATCACTAACAACTAAATTAGAGGTTCTAATAATGAAGACTCTGGAAGTGTATCTTGATTTTCTTAGATATATAAATCAGTGCAACACAACAAGCTGGCCAGGGTTGGAATAAGTAAGTTGTAGCTAGAGGTCCAACACATGAATCTACAAGAAATGGAGCAGAACTCCGCAAAAGCCGTCGTGTTGCTCAAAGCGATGGCAAACGAGAGACGCCTACAAATCCTTTGTATGCTGCATAACCAAGAGCTGTCCGTGGGAGAGCTGTGTGCAAAGTTAGAGCTAAGCCAGTCGGCATTATCTCAGCATCTTGCTTGGCTTCGCCGTGATGAGCTAGTCACGACAAGGAAAGAAGCACAAACCGTGTACTACACATTAAAGAGTGATGAAGTGAAAGCGTTAATAAAAACACTGCATAGTCTTTATTGTGCTGAAAGCGCTTAGCGTTAATTACATATACCTAATATATCGTTCATTTTAGGCTGTGAATCTAACTCGTTGGAATATTTGAGAGTGGCGTTAAACTTTTGATGGTAGAGTTGCTGCGCATCGACCAATTTGCTTTGTTCTCAAGTGTTTTATTGGTGCTTTCCAGTTTGAGCTTTATAAGGTAAATAAGCTGATGCCTTTGAATAGGCGTGCAGAAAAAAGAAAAGCTGGCATTGCCAGCTTTTTTATTAAGAAAATTTTGTAGATATAAAAAAACCGACACAAGGTCGGTTTTTTCTTCACTGTAAAACCAGGACTCTATTAAAGAGCTTTGATTTGTGCAGCGAAACGAGACTTATGGCGAGCTGCTTTATTCTTGTGAATAAGGCCTTTAGTTGCCATGCGGTCTAGGATAGGTGTAACTACAGCGAATGCAGCAGTTGCAGCTTCTTTGTCGCCTGCTTCGATAGCAGCAACAGTTTTCTTCATGTAAGTACGCATCATTGAGCGACGGCTAGCATTGTGCTGACGACGTTTCTCAGCTTGGATAGCGCGCTTCTTAGCAGATTTACTATTTGCCAAGGGTCTAACTCCCAAAAACTTAGTTCTGTGACAATTTAAGGGCGAGGAATATCCCTCATTTGCGCTTAAATGTCAAATGATTTGTGCAAAAACCGATCTAAGCCAAAACAAATTTTGGTAAGAGAGGTTATCGCGGTTAAGATGGCGGGGATTCTAACAGCATTTTTATACCAATGCTAATAATTATCCGCGAAAGGCACACTTATTCCTTACAACCCGCGGATAGATTTTTGACGTCTATTTACAGCACCTGTCAGAGAAACAGTATAGGGTTAGCTGTCTTATGGTGATATTCCGAGGTTACAGTGAGTAAACGACTACTCAAGTCTGGCATGATCGTCAGTGCTATGACATTTATTTCCCGCGTTCTTGGCCTAGTTCGTGATGTTGTAGTGGCAAATTTAATGGGGGCAGGAGCAAGCGCAGACGTCTTTTTCTTCGCCAATAAAATTCCTAATTTTTTACGACGTTTGTTTGCTGAAGGGGCTTTTTCCCAAGCGTTTGTACCTGTTTTAACGGAAAGCCATGCTCAAGGCGACATGGATAAAACTCGGGAACTGATTGCTAGAGCGGCGGGTACGTTAGGGGTGATAGTCTCTATTGTTACCATTTTAGGTGTCCTAGGCTCCGGCGTGGTCACTGCAGTGTTTGGTTTTGGTTGGTTCCTTGACTGGATGCATGGTGGCCCGGCTGCAGCAAAGTTTGAGCTTGCTAGCGTGATGCTCAAAATCACCTTTCCCTATTTATGGTTCATTACCTTTGTCGCTCTATCGGGCGCTATCCTCAATACATTAGGTAAATTTGCTGTCTCCTCCTTTACCCCTGTTTTCCTCAATGTGATGATTATTTTGGCGGCGTGGTTTATCTCGCCGCAAATGGAAATGCCAGAAATAGGGCTTTCCATTGGTGTTTTCTTAGGTGGTTTGGTCCAGTTCTTATTCCAAATTCCCTTCCTTATTAAAGCAGGCGTCATGGTTAAGCCAAAATGGGGCTGGCGCGATCCGGGTGTAGTGAAAATCCGTACTTTGATGATCCCCGCTTTATTTGGTGTATCGGTCAGTCAGATTAACCTGTTGTTTGATACGTTCATCGCCAGTTTTTTGCAAACCGGTTCGATCAGCTGGCTATATTACTCAGACCGCTTATTGGAATTTCCTTTAGGTCTGTTTGGTATTGCGATTGCGACTGTGATTTTACCCGCGCTTTCACGTAAACACGTTGACGCACAAAGTGAAGGCTTCGCGCAAACCATGGATTGGGGGGTGCGCATGGTGATCTTGCTAGGCCTTCCTGCAATGCTTGGTCTGATGGTACTGGCAAAACCTATGCTCATGGTTCTGTTTATGCGAGGTGAATTTTCTCCTCAAGACGTACATCAAGCATCATTGTCGCTCTTTGCCTACGCTTCAGGTTTGTTGAACTTCATGTTGATCAAGGTGCTCGCGCCAGGTTATTACTCGCGTCAAGATACTAAAACGCCAGTAAAGTACGGCATCATTGCGATGGTGACCAACATGGTGTTTAACGCAATTTTTGCGTACTTTTATGGTTACGTTGGTTTGGCTATCGCGACGGCACTTTCGGCGTTTGTGAATATGGCATTGCTGTATCGTGGTCTACATATCGCAGGGGTATACCAAATCACCAAACGAACCGTCTTCTTTATTATACGTTTGGTTATTGCAGGTGCGGCGATGGTGGCTGCGATCTTATGGCAATTGGAAGACATGTCAGTGTGGCTAGATTGGAGCTTTGCTCACCGCAGCGGTGTACTAGGAATGTTGATCGGTCTAGGAGCCGTGGTTTACCTAGTGGTTCTATTTTTAACTGGAGCACGCTTAAAAGACCTAAAAGCTGGGACAGACTAAGGGTGATTAGTATATAATCCGTCAGTTTCACACAGTGTAAAGTAAAAACAGAGGCAGAAAGCAGTATCCAATGGAACTGATTAGAGGCATTCACAATATCACCCCGCGACATCATGGTTGCGTGCTGACTATTGGCAATTTCGATGGTGTCCATAAAGGCCATCAACAAGTATTGCAGCAAGTGTCTGAGCAAGCGGACAGGCTATCATTGCCTTCTGTTGTGATGACCTTTGAACCTCAGCCGATGGAGCTGTTTGCCAAAGACAAGGCACCTGCACGGTTGACGCGATTACGCGATAAGTTCGTGCAATTGAGTAAGCTCGATATTGATCGCTTGCTCTGCGTCAATTTCAATCGTCATTTTGCAAGTTTAACCGCGGAAGAGTTTATCCGTGACTTGTTGGTCGAGCGTTTGGGTGTTAAGTTTCTTGTCGTTGGTGATGATTTCTGCTTTGGCAAAGGCCGAACTGGCAACTTTGCAATGCTGCAGGAAGCAGGGGAAAAGTACGGTTTTGATGTCGTGAGTACCCAGAGCTTTTGTTTACAACAATTACGTGTCAGCAGTACGGCTATCCGTCAAGTGCTGGCGCGTGACGATTTGCATTCCGCGCAACAGATGCTGGGAAGAAACTACAGCATCAGCGGTCGTGTTTCTCACGGAAGAAAGCTGGGAAGAACGATAGGTTTTCCTACTGCGAATATTCCTTTGAAACGCTGTGTTTCTCCGGTTTCCGGAGTCTATGTTGTTCAAGCGCTTGGCTTAGGAAATAAGCCAATTGGTGGTGTCGCTAATATTGGTCAAAGACCGACTGTCAATGGCGCTCGCCAGCAGTTAGAAGTACACTTATTCGACTTTCATGCCAATTTATATGGCAAGCAACTAGAAGTGGAACTTTTGCATAAACTTCGAGATGAGCAAAAGTTTGAGTCGTTTGAAGCACTTAAACAACAAATCGAATTGGATGCTGAAGCAGCAAGGGTGTGGCTGCGTCAGCTTAAGCGTTGAGCGGTTTATTCCACCGTTCAACATAATGTCTAATTTTCGCCCAATATAACGGAATTAAGAATCGATGAGTGAGTATAAAGATACCCTGAACTTACCTGAAACAGGGTTTCCAATGCGCGGCAATCTGGCCAATCGTGAGCCAGAAATGCTTAAGCGTTGGTACAAAGAAGATCTTTACGGTGAAATCCGTAAAGCTAAGAAAGGCAAAAAGTCATTCGTATTGCACGATGGCCCTCCTTACGCAAATGGTGACATTCATATTGGTCACGCACTAAACAAGATTCTTAAAGACATTATTATTAAATCCAAAACACTTTCAGGTTTTGACGCACCTTACATTCCTGGCTGGGACTGCCACGGTCTACCTATTGAATTAATGGTAGAGAAAAAAGTAGGCAAGCCAGGCCAAAAAGTGACGGCAGCAGAATTCCGCGAGAAATGTCGTGAATACGCAGCAGGTCAGGTTGAAGGTCAGAAAGAGAGCTTCAAACGCCTTGGTATCATGGGTGAGTGGGACAAGCCATACCGCACTATGGATTTCGCAACTGAAGCGAACATTATTCGTGCTCTTGGTAAGATCGCAAGCAATGGTCACCTGCTAAAAGGTTTCAAACCTGTTCACTGGTGTACAGACTGTGGTTCTGCTCTTGCTGAAGCGGAAGTAGAATACAAAGATAAAGTATCGCCATCTATCGACGTTCGTTTTAAAGCGGCTGACGAAGCTGCGCTTCTGTCTAAGTTTGAGCTGACTGAAGGCCATGAAGGTAAAGGCGATATCTCTATTGTCATCTGGACGACAACTCCTTGGACGCTTCCTGCGAACCGTGCTGTGTGTCTACGTGATGACCTTGAGTACGTGCTTATCCAAGTTGAAGGCGAGCAACCTGAACGTATCATCGTTGCAGCTGAACTAGCGAAAGACGTTATGGACCGTGCTGGTATCGAGCACTTCCACAACCTTGGTTTTGCTAAAGGCGCGGCTCTAGAGCTTTCTCAATTCCAACACCCATTCTACGATTTCACTGTACCGGCGATCCTAGGTGATCACGTTACGACTGATTCAGGTACTGGTGTTGTTCACACTGCACCTGGTCACGGTCAAGAAGACTTCGCGGTTGGTAACAAGTACAACCTAGAAGTAGCAAACCCAGTTGGTTCAAACGGTGTTTACCTACCAGACACTGAGCTATTTGCTGGTCAGCACGTATTTAAAGCGAACGATGCGGTAGTAGAAGTACTGAAAGAAAAAGGTGCGCTACTACACCACCACGCTTACGAGCACAGCTACCCACACTGTTGGCGTCATAAGACTCCAATCATCTTCCGTGCTACGCCTCAATGGTTCGTATCTATGGACCAAGCTGGCCTACGTGCTAAAGCACTAGAGTCAATCAAGAACGTAGAGTGGATGCCTGAGTGGGGTCAAAGCCGCATCGAAGGTATGATCGAAGGTCGCCCTGAGTGGTGTATCTCTCGTCAACGTACTTGGGGTGTGCCAATTGCTCTGTTTGTTCATAAAGAAACAGCAGAACTTCATCCAAACACGCTAGAGCTGATCGAGAAAGTCGCTAAGCTGGTTGAAGAGAAAGGCATCCAAGCATGGTGGGATGTAGATGCCGCTGAACTACTAGGTGCTGACGCTGACCAATACGAAAAAGTACTCGATACGCTAGACGTATGGTTCGATTCAGGTGTCACTCACTTCTCCGTTGTTGATGCTCGTGAAGAGTACAACGGCAACAGTGCAGACCTATACCTAGAAGGTTCTGACCAACACCGTGGTTGGTTCCAGTCTTCTCTAATTTCATCTATCGCGATGAAAGACGAAGCGCCTTACAAACAAGTACTGACACACGGTTTCGTGGTTGATGGTCAGGGTCGTAAGATGTCTAAATCTATCGGTAACGTGGTTGCGCCAAAAGACGTAACTAACAAGCTAGGTGCTGACATTCTTCGTCTATGGGTTGCTTCAACAGACTACACTGGTGAAGTTGCGGTTTCGGATGAAATCCTAAAACGTAGCGCAGATGCTTACCGTCGTATCCGTAACACAGCGCGTTTCTTCCTTGCTAACCTAAGCGGCTTCAACCCTGAAACAGACATCGTTCCTGTTGAAGAGATGGTTGCGCTAGATCGCTGGGCAGTTGGTCGTGCGCTAGCAGCACAAGAAGAGATTGTTAAAGCATACGAAGAGTACAACACACACGGTGTGACTCAGCGTCTAATGCAATTCTGTTCGATCGAAATGGGCTCTTTCTACCTAGACGTAATTAAAGACCGTCAGTACACAGCAAAACGTGGCGGCAACGCTCAACGTAGCTGTCAGACTGCGCTTTACTACATTGTTGAAGCGCTAGTTCGTTGGATGGCGCCTATCATGTCGTTCACTGCCGATGAAATCTGGAACGAAATGCCAGGCGAGCGCGACAAGTTCGTATTCACTGGTGAGTGGTTCGACGGTTTATTCGGCCTTGCTGAAGGTGAAGAGCTGAACAATGAATTCTGGGCTGAGATCCAAGCGGTTCGTGGTGCAGTAAACAAACTTCTAGAAGATGCGCGTAAAGAGAAAACCATCGGTGGTGCACTACAAGCTGAAGTGACTCTATTTGCTGATGACGCTTTAGCGGCGAAGATCAACAAACTTGAAGATGAACTGCGCTTTGTTCTACTAACCTCTGCGGCGAAAGTTAAGCCTCTAGGTGAGAAGACTGATGCAGCACAAGCCACGGATATCGAAGGCTTGTTTGTTGAAGTAGCAGCAGCTGAAGGCGAGAAGTGTGATCGTTGTTGGCACCACACGCCAGACGTAGGCACAATTGAAGGTCACGAGAAAATCTGTGGTCGTTGTGTGTCTAACGTAGAAGGCGAAGGTGAAGTACGTAAATTCGCGTAATTACCTAGAACGACTGAACTTTTTTTAAAATTAACAGCCCCAGTATTTACTGGGGCTGTTTGTAGGTAAAGTAATGAATGAAAAAGCACTGTCTTTAAAGCAATCTGGTATTCGCTGGTTATGGTTAGCGGTGGTTATCTTTTTAGCTGATATTGGCATTAAGTATGTTGTAATGAACAACATGGGATATGGCTGGGCAAACCGCATAGAAATTTTGCCATTCTTTAATCTTTTGTACGTACATAACTATGGTGCTGCTTTTAGCTTTTTGAGTGATCAAGCGGGCTGGCAACGTTGGTTATTTACAGGTATTGCTTTTATCGTTACAGGTCTTTTGACTTACTGGATGAGCAAACTACCAGCGAAAGAGAAATGGAATAATATTGCTTATGCCATGATTATTGGTGGCGCAGTAGGCAACGTATTCGACCGAGTAATACATGGGTTTGTCGTGGATTATTTGGACTTTTTCTGGGGTAATTATCACTGGCCAGCGTTCAACCTTGCAGACATGGCGATCTGTATTGGTGCCGCGATGATTATTCTTGACGGCTTTCGAAAGAAAGACGAGGCGAAAGCCTAAGTAGTGGCAGTGTATATTGCGAAAAGTTGAATAACCCTAAGCGTCGCCCGTTGATTCGAGCGACGCTTTTTATTATGTTGGAGCGCCAATCAGCATATCAATGTATAAAAAGACCAAGCTGACAGCGTAATAACCCAAGAACAAGGAAGCAGTAACGTGACAACAATAACCAATGAATCTGTAGTAACCCTTCACTTTACGATTAAAATGAAAGATGGATCGGTTGCGGATAGTACTCATAACATGGGTAAACCAGCGAAATTTGTTATGGGTGATGGCAGCTTGAGTGAAAACTTTGAGCAGTGCTTGATAGGCCTCGAAACAGGCGCACAAAAAGCGATTGAGCTAAAAGCAGAAGACGCGTTTGGCATGCCAAACCCAGACCATGTACACCATATGGATCGCACTAAGTTTGTAGGTGATGCAGAAGTAGAAGTGGGTACAATCATGGCGTTCAGTGGTCCTGATGGTATGGAAATTCCGGGCATTATTACAGAGATTGCTGGCGATTCAGTCACTGTGGACTTCAACCATCCTCTAGCGGGACAAGACGTGACTTTCGAAGTTGAAATTTTGTCAGTAGAATAGCGAACCCAATAAAGATAATTTCCATGAGCAATGAAATGAAAATCCTATTAGCTAACCCACGCGGCTTTTGTGCTGGTGTAGACCGTGCGATTAGCATCGTAGAGCGTGCGCTAGAGATGTATCAGCCACCGATTTATGTGCGTCATGAAGTGGTGCATAACCGTTTTGTGGTTGAAGGGCTAAAACAACGTGGCGCTGTCTTCGTTGAAGAGCTGCATGAAGTGCCAGACAACAACATTGTGATTTTTTCTGCTCATGGTGTATCGCAGGCGGTTCGTCAGGAAGCCAAGCAGCGAGATTTGACCGTATTTGACGCGACGTGCCCGTTGGTAACCAAAGTGCATATGGAAGTAGCGCGAGCAAGCCGCCGCAATATGGAAGTGGTTCTGATTGGTCACGCAGGTCACCCTGAAGTGGAAGGCACAATGGGGCAGTACGCGAGTGAAACCGGTGGTATGTACTTGGTTGAAACTCCAGCCGATGTTGAGAAACTGAAGGCGATTGTGAAAGATCCATCCGATCTTCATTACGTAAGCCAAACGACGCTTTCTGTCGATGAAACTGCCGATGTTATCGAAGAGCTACGCCGCGTGTTCCCAGATATCCAAGGTCCACGTAAAGACGATATCTGTTACGCGACACAAAACCGCCAAGATGCCGTACGTGAATTAGCTGGTGACGTAGATGTGATGGTTGTGGTGGGTTCTAAAAACTCATCAAACTCTACACGTCTTAAAGAACTAGCTGAAAAGCTAGGGACGCCTGGCTACTTAACCGACTGTCCGGAAGATATCAAACCTGAGTGGTTCGAAGGCAAAACAAAGGTCGGCGTGACTGCGGGGGCATCTGCTCCGGAAGAGCTCGTTAATCAGATTCTAGAGCGAATCAAAGAACTCGTCGGTGCCGAAGCGGTTGATGAAGTACTTGGTCGCGAAGAGAATATGTTCTTTGAAGTACCTAAAGAACTGCAAATCAAGCAAGTGGATTAGTCTCCATTTATCGAATATTCAAAAGGCGACCTGTGGGTCGCCTTTTTTACATCTCTCTTAACTCATTTAGGTAATCACGAATTTGGTCTTTTCCTAAACCATCGATAATCATATCGGACATCTTCGTGATTCTTCGCTCAAGCGACTGAGCAACCCTTTTGCAATGTGCGTACACCTCTTCATCAGAACCTTCAGTCGGAAAGGCATCAACTTGCCAGTTTACTCGAACGCCCCCCGCAAGCCATTGAGGAGCTGCCTCTTGATGTAAAGAGTCACAGAGAATAATAACGATGTCAGGAAGAAACTGAGTTCGCTCTTCCCATGAGTGTGTGTGGGTATGCGGAATGGGAAGTTGGTGGTCATCTAAATATTTTTGCACCACCGGGTGAACTGTGCCTGTGGGATGAGAGCCACCGCTGGCGACACTAAACTCTGCTGGCAGGATATGGGTTGCGATCGACTCAGCGAGCACACTTCGTCCAGCATTGTGCTTACATATGAACAAAACTTTATACATCATCGCCTCGTCTTTTCGGAGCGTCTTATTTATACGCTAGCGGAAACTCAGCGGTGATGTGTGAACTTTTTGTGTTAGTGGCTAATGCCCAGCATCTCTTTGAGCACTTTAAGGTAGCGGCGGCTTACTGGTATCTCAAAGCCAGTTTTGGTGATGATTTCTGCTAATCCGTTTTCGAGTAATTTGATTTCGCTGATGGCCTTAATACTGACTAAGTATTGGCGATGACAGCGTACCAGTGGGGTTTTCTCTTCTAGCGTTTTTAATGTTAGTTGAGTGCTCGCGGCTTGGCTGGTGGAGCGTACATGCACGCCGCTGATGTCACTGTATGCACATTCTACCGTGTCGGTGGCCATGATGACGATACGGTTGTGCCCGATGCACGGAATCTGATCTAAAGTGTCGGGCGTAATAGCAGACAGTTGTTGAGTTAGGGCGGATTGACTAATGACTTTATTTAGCCGTTTGACCGTTTTGGTTAAACGGCATGGGTCGACAGGTTTGAGCAAGTAATCAAAGGCGTTGTCTTCAAACGCTTGAATTGCATACTGGTCGTAAGCCGTGACAAAAACCACATAAGGCATGGTTTCTGGATCGAGCATTCCAAGTAGTTCAATCCCAGTGACTTGAGGCATTTGGATATCGAGAAACACCACATCAGGTTTGAGCTCATTGATTTTTTTTAGGCCAAGGATCGCGTTTGAGGCATTGCCCACGACTTCAACTTGGCCTGTTTCATCCAATAACTCTGTCAGCTCTTCACGAGCAAACTGTTCATCATCAATGACGAGTGCGGTTAACATCCAACATTACCTTTATTGCTTCAGCGTGCTTTTATGATTTTGGGGGAATGATAAAGCTCATTTTAGTAAATTGATGTGGCTCGCACGTAATTTTTAGCGATGCATCACGCCCAAATTGATTAGTGAGACGTTTGTCGACAATTTCCAAACCTAGCCCGGAGTGGTTTTCTTTTGGCGGTTCAAAACTGCCTGCATTGTCTTCGACAGTAATCAAATGACCTTGTGGGTGGGCTTCGCTGTATATATGAACTTTACCACCTTCAAGCATGTTTGAAATGCCGTGCTTAATGGCATTCTCAACCAAAGGCTGGAGTGTAAAGCTTGGCAATTTGATGTCCAGCAATTCAGGCTGAATATCGATTTCAACCTCTAAGCGGTCCGTAAAACGAGCTTTTTCGATGCTCAAGTACGAGTTCACATGTGCAAGCTCTTCCTTTAGCGTCACGGTATTAATGTTCTGCTTTAAATTGCTGCGGAAGAAGTGCGATAAATTTTGGATTAGCTCGCGCGCTTTGTCAGGATCACGACGAGTAATCGCACTAATAGTATTGAGTGCATTAAACAAAAAGTGTGGATTCACCTGAGCGTGAAGCAGTTTGATTTCTGCTTGAGCGAGCAAGGCTTGTTGTTGTTGGTAATCGCCATACAGGATTTGGCTAGAGAGAAGCTGAGCTATCCCTTCCGCCATTGACATGTTGGCCGTGGAGAACAATTTACGCTTCGGTTCATACAGCTTAATGGTACCAATGACCTCTTTTCCCGCACGCAGTGGGATGATTAGCGCGGAGCCAAGTTTGCAGTCTTTTGCGATGGAACATTGGTATGGACGTTCTGCGCCATCAAGATAAATGATGTCGTTTTTCTCCATGGAGTCTAATGTGCTTTGCGATGAAATCGGCGTGTTCGGTTTATGGTGATCATCGCCAATGCCCACAAACGCCAAGATTTTTTCTTGGTCGGTAATCGCGACAGCGCCCACTTTGGTTTCTTCATAAATAATACGCGCGATTTTCTCAGCGTTTTCGGTGTTGAAGCCGTTGCTTAGAATTCCCACTGAGCGATCAGCAATGGTGAGTGCTCGACGCGAAAACGTCGCAGAAAACTTTTCAAAGATCGCTTTTCTGTCTTGCAGGATACTCATGAACAATGCCGCACCAAATGAGTTCGCGATGATCATCGGTGCTGCAATGGCAGACACCAGCTCATAGGCTTGATCAAAGGGTTTAGCGACGGCGAGCAGCAAAATCATTTGCACAACTTCTGCAACAAACGTGACGCTGAATACGACGCTTGGATTAAACAGCAATGCGCCTTTATTTCGCTTGATAAGGTAAACGTGGAGCAAGCCACCAATTACGCCCTCGGCGGTGGTTGAAATTGCGCAGGCGAGGTCAGTAAAGCCACCAAGAGAGTATCGATGGATACCACCAGTAAATCCGACGGCGAAACCCACCACTGGGCCACCAAACAGCCCGCCCATGACCGCGCCGATCGCGCGAGTATTAGCAATAGCATCGTTGATGTGCAGACCGAAATAGGTGCCGAGAATACAAAAGCCAGAGAAGAGTACGTAACAAATTAGGCGGTGGCTTAAGCGCGAAGAAATACTCAGCAAAGGTAAGATGATTGGCGTTTTACTTAGCATGTAAGCCAAAACTAAGTACACACACATCTGTTGTAAAAGGGAAACGACCAGTTCCATAGTGAACCTAACCTAGAATCAATGTTGTTATTGTATACCTAAGTCACCTCAAGATGCTTGGCTCAGATAAATAAGAACAGCTAAGTAAATGACGCTGCGCTCCGAGTTCTGAATCTTAAAGTGACTTGGGTATAAAACAAAAAGAGCCTGCAATTGGCAGGCTCCTATCTTAGTCACTCGGATGTGACGAGTATTACGCTGTTTCTGACACGGCTTGTGGTTTCTCTTCGTCAGCCAGTTCAGTTTCACCTTTACCCTTAGAGGTTTTGATAACGTAACCAGTCACTGCTAGGGCAAACACAATACCGACGATAGTTGATAGTTGCATTGGCAGGCCAAAACCTAGCGAGCTGTTGTTTAAGATGAACGTGACACATACCGTGGTCATGAAGATAGCAGGGATAGTGGTAATCCAGTGCAGCTTGTTGTGACGTAGTAGGTAAGCGGACGCAGTCCAAAGCATCATTACTGCTGTTGTTTGGTTAGCAAAACCGAAGTAGCGCCAGATAATACCGAAGTCTACTTGAGTTAAGATGCCGCCGATAACGAACAGTGGAAGTGCCATCAGTAGGCGGTTACGTAGCGTCTTTTGTTCCATGTTGAAGTATTCAGCAAGGATCAGACGGCTTGAACGGAATGCTGTATCGCCAGACGTAATTGGTAGGATAACCACACCTAGGAACGCAAGGATACCACCGAACACACCAAGCAGACCAAATGATGCGCTGTATACCACGTTACCAGGACCACCGTTTTTCACAGCTTCTGATAGTGCGTCTAGAGAGCCGAAGAAAGACAGAGCGATAGCACACCAGATTAGCGCGATAACACCTTCACCAATCATTGCTCCGTAGAAAACGAAACGACCGTTTTTCTCGTTTTCCATACAACGCGCCATCAGTGGAGACTGAGTCGCGTGGAAGCCAGAGATAGCGCCACATGCGATAGTGATGAACAGTGCTGGCCATAGTGGCATATCATTTGGGTTAAGGTTCGAGAACATGTCTGAAACTTGGAAGTCACCCATTACTGTGTGTTCGCTAGAAAACGCAACGGCTGTCATTAGACCAACAGACATAAAGATAAGTAGAGCGCCAAACAGTGGGTAGAAGCGGCCAATGATTTTATCGACAGGAACAATCGTCGCAATGATGTAGTAAGCGAAGATAGCGATAACCATTGTAGTCATGCTTACGCTCAAGCTTGTTTGATCATTGATGAGGTTAGTAATCATGCCTGCAGGAGCAGAAACGAACACTACGCCAACAAGAAGCAGTAGGACAATGGCAAAAATATTCATAAAGTGTTTTGCGCCATTACCTAGGTAGCGACCTGTGATAGTAGGTACAGATGCGCCGCCGTTACGCACTGAAAGCATGCCAGAGAAGTAATCGTGTACTGCGCCAGCAAAAATACAACCGACAACAATCCAAAGCATTGCCGCTGGACCGTATAGTGCACCCATGATTGGGCCGAAAATTGGACCCACACCAGCGATGTTAAGTAGCTGAACTAGATAAACTTTCTTTGTTGACATTGGAACGAAGTCAACACCGTCCGATTTGGTGTGAGCAGGCGTTTGGCGTTTTTCATTGATGCCGAAAATCTTCTCGACGAAAGCGCCGTAGATGAAGTATCCGCCGATTAGGGCTGCGACACAGGTTAGAAACCACATCATAGCAATTGTCCTTGGTCTTAGTTGGGTAGGGTAATTTTTTAATCTCAGGATGCATGTTATGCGTCACTTGTGTTAAATGCATTCGGTTAGTAGATGAGTGGTCGAATAGAGCACTGAGTGGTCGATATGCTGCTTGAGCGGTTTTTAAAAATGGCGAACGGTTGATTGCAGTAGTGAGCGGCTGATTCGAGGCGTCAGTGGTTTAATCTGCAAGCTAAGCGGCAAACGCCAATAATTAGTGGTAAGCTTATTTTTGAAAACAATTACTTAAGGAAGAACCATGAAAAAGGCAACGTTAGGTTTGGCGCTGGCTTTACTTGCAGGATGCGCTGCAACGACGGAAGATCTTGCCAAGTCAGGAGATTGGCATCAGATCGGATATCAAGATGGTGTAGCCGGACACACATCACGCACGATGAGCGAGCTGCGTGAGTTGGGTAGCGTTAAGCAAAGTGACTACGACCAAGGTTATTTAGAGGGTCTACGTGAATACTGTAACCCTGCTTTTGCGTATCAAATGGGGTTATCTGGTCAGTATTATGAAGGGGTTTGTGAGGGTACTGAGCAAGCACAAAAATTCCGTATGGAATGGCAGCGTGGCTGGAATGAGTACTCAAATTAATAGTCAATAAAGCCGTTGTGATACCGTCCGCAAAACATAATTGTGGCAAAATTCCCATTATCAAACTATGTTCATATTGCTTGATAGTGAGCACAGAAAAAAGGAATCACATTATGTCAACGCAAATGGCTGGTGGCTGGAGTCCATTTAATGAACTCAAAGCAGAGGATAAAGAAGTATTTGCTAAAGGTATCGAGGGGTTTGTCGGCGTCAAATACTCCCCTTTGGTTGTGGCTACTCAAGTCGTAGCCGGACAAAACTATGCGTTTTTCTGTAATGCAGAAGTTGTCTATCCTGGAGCACAACCATACCCAGCAATGGTTCATATGTTCAGCGACCTTGAAGGTAAAGTCGGTATTACTCACATTGAACGATTGAACTACTAAATTAAGCCATAAAAGGCGCCTGACTTTTAAATAAGTGAGGCGCTTTATTGATTAAGATTGATTCGCTTGATCGATCACGACTTTTCTTAAGTATCCTTGTTTGGCTTTCAGTTGCTCAGTCGCGCTTTCTTTATCCAGCCCGGTTAAAATCATCAAAATCGCTAACTTGGCGTCGTAGTCCGTTTCTTTGAGAGCCGTTTTAGCCTCTTGGTTAGTACAATCTGTTGCTTGCATAACAATACGAGCCGCTCTTGCAACTAGCTTTGCATTCGTCGCTTTCACATCTACCATTAAGTTCTGATAACTTTTACCTAGGCGAATCATGCTTGCAGTAGTGAGCATGTTCAGTACGAGCTTTTGCGCCGTCCCTGATTTTAAGCGAGTGGATCCCGTTAACGCTTCAGGTCCAACAACGGGGCTGATCGCAATATCGGCAATATCGGAAATCGGAGAGTCAGGGTTACAAGATAACGCTACAGTGGTGGCACCAAGTTCGTTCGCATACTCTAAGCCACCAATCACGTACGGTGTTCGTCCACTTGCCGCAATACCAACGACGACATCGCGTTGTGTTAGCGCATTCTCTTTAAGATCTTGCTCGCCTAGTGCAGGATCGTCCTCTGCCCCTTCTTTTGCACGGAACATTGCCTCTTTTCCACCCGCAATAATACCAACGACCATCTCAGGATCCGTGCCAAAAGTCGGCGGGCATTCTGAAGCGTCCAAGACGCCGAGCCGACCACTGGTTCCTGCACCGATGTAAAACAACCGACCTCCGATCTTAAATGCTTCCGTGATCTTATCTACGGCTTGAGCGATCTCTGGTAGCACTTTCTCGACCGCAATTGGGACGAGTTTATCTTGTTGGTTTAAACGCTGCACAATATCGAATGAAGGAAGAAGATCGATATCCATTGTTTCAGGATTTCGACCTTCAGAGACAAGGTGAGAAAGAGCCGCAATAAGCGCGTCATTTGTCATAGTAATTTAAGCCTTCGTGATTAATTTTTTGAGTAGAGTACGCCAAGTGAAGCGAGACGACTTGCCCCTGTGACTTCCGGTAAATTGCTAGGGAGGCTATGAATATAGCGCTGCGCAAGCCAAGCAAATGCCATGGCTTCCATGTAGTCACCATCAACGCCTTTTTCTGCCGTTGTCGCAACGTGCCATTGTGGCAATAACTTAGTCAATCGCTGCATTAAAAGTGGGTTTCTTGCTCCACCGCCACAGACCAATAGTTGAGGCATGCTGCCATGAGAAAACTTGTCGACTTCGTTGGCAATGGTAATCGCAGAATATTCGCAGAGTGTACGCTGTACGTCTTCGGTTGGTAAATTGTAATGAGCCAGTTGCTGATGCAGCCAGTCAATATTGAACAGTTCTCGCCCGGTACTTTTAGGTGCTGGCATGGCGAGGTAAGCTTCTTTAAGTAATTGAGTCAACAAAGTAGCGTTTACCGTTCCTTTCAGTGCAAATTGTGCATCTTTGTCGAAGCTTTGCCCAGTGTGCAGCGCACACCACGCGTCCATCAACATATTGCCCGGCCCTGTATCGTAGCCGTGCACGGGTTGCTGCGGATGCAAAACCGAAATGTTGGCAATGCCGCCGATGTTTAGCACGACGGTGGTGGAATCTTGCATGGCAAAGATACTTTTATGAAAAGCGGGAACCAGCGGTGCACCTTGACCACCTAGCGCCATATCTTTACGTCTAAAATCTGCAACCGTATCAATCCCTGTTTTCACTGCGATGATGTTGGCATCACCCAACTGAGTGGTAAAGGGTAACTCTCCAGTAGGTTGGTGGAATACCGTTTGACCGTGATTACCAATCGCACGAATTTGTTCCGCGACGTAGCCAGACTTATTGAGAAGTTGTAAAACGGCGTCAGCGAAGAGGTGGCCAAGTTGGTGATCCAATTCACCTATGGCTTTTAAATTTGTGGCTTGACCGGTACAAACAGATAACAGCATTTCTTTCAGTGCTGTGGGCATTGGGTAATCGTCGTGCGCAACCAGACGAACGTGCTCATCACTTATTTCAACCAGAGCGGTATCAACGCCGTCCATACTCGTTCCAGACATCACACCAATGTACAGTTCGTTAAATTTCATAGCCGATCTCGTCAATTCTTCATTCACTTATTGTAAAGCAAATCTGAAGCGAATAACCTCATCGAATACGAGATATTCAGCCGATTTTGAGGAGAAAACATGGGACCGTTATGGGTTGACGTCGCGGGTTATGAACTGACCGCTGAAGACAAAGAAATTCTGGAACATCCTACGGTTGGTGGCTTAATTCTATTTGCTCGCAACTATCATGATAGTGAACAGCTTCAAGCACTTACTCTATCAATCCGCAAGGCAGCCAAGCGCCCGATTTTGATCGGTGTGGATCAAGAAGGGGGGCGAGTACAACGCTTCCGTGAAGGTTTCTCGTTGATCCCTGCAGCCGAAGAATACGCCAAACATCAAAATGGTGAAGAGTTAGCACGTATGGGCGGTTGGCTAATGGCAGCGGAGTTGATAGCACACGACATTGATTTAAGCTTTGCACCCGTGCTCGATAAAGGTCATCAATGTAAAGCGATCGGTAACCGAGCATTTGGCGAAGATGCCGATACCATTCTTCGATTTAGCACCGCTTACATGCAGGGTATGAAGAGCGTTGGAATGGCAACAACAGGCAAACACTTCCCAGGTCACGGTGGTGTGATTGCTGATTCACACTTAGAAACGCCATACGACGAGCGCAGCGACATTTTTGAACAAGACATGGCTATCTTTAAAGCGCAAATTGATGCCGGTATTTTAGATGCCATGATGCCTGCTCACGTGATTTTTCCGAACTACGACTCTCAGCCTGCGAGTGGTTCAGAATACTGGTTGAAACAAGTTTTGCGACAGCAACTCGGTTTTAAAGGCTTGGTTTTCTCCGATGATCTGACGATGGAAGGCGCTGCCATCATGGGTAGTCCTGCCGAGCGTGGGGCTCAAGCCTTGAAAGCCGGTTGTGATATGCTATTGATGTGTAATAAGCGTGAAGCACACATTGAGGTGTTGGATAACTTGCCAGTATCAACAGTGCCACTGGCGGATGCGTTACTGAAAAAACAGTCGTTTTTTCTAAGCGATCTCAAGTTATCTCAAGAGTGGAAAGCGGCGAGTGAAGCGATGAAACGCTTGACCAGCTAAACCTCTTGTAAACGATTCAAAACACCGATTAGAAGCCAAAGTTAATTATACTTTGGCTTTTTATTTGTGTGTAAATAAAAATTTACACCAAATGTTTTTTATTGTGTACGCTTGTTTTTCTTTTTTAGCCTGTTATCTTGTCGTTAAAGCTTAGTTGTCTCACCAAGGATTTGGTTGGGTGTAAAAATAAATATACAGGTTAGAGTTATGCAGAAAAGTGAGTTGAGCAATATTAATATTAGCGAAGAGCAGGTTCTTATTACCCCAGAGGAGCTAAAAACCAAGCTTCCTTTGAGTGAAAAAGCGCGCCGCTTTATTCAAGAGTCTCGCCAAACTATCGCTAATATTATTCATAAAAAGGATCATCGCCTGCTGGTTGTATGTGGTCCATGTTCTATCCACGACGTGGAAGCGGCGAAGGATTACGCAAAACGTCTTAAAGCGCTCTCTGAACAACTAAGTGACCAACTGTATATTGTTATGCGTGTTTACTTTGAAAAACCACGCACCACGGTCGGCTGGAAAGGGCTGATTAACGATCCGCACCTCGATGGCAGCTTCGATATTGAACATGGTCTGCATGTTGGACGCGAACTGCTAGTGGAATTGGCAGAGATGGAAATCCCGCTCGCGACTGAAGCTCTGGACCCAATTAGCCCACAATACTTGGCGGATACTTTTAGTTGGGCTGCGATCGGCGCACGTACTACGGAGTCACAAACTCACCGTGAAATGGCAAGTGGCCTGTCTATGCCAATCGGTTTTAAAAATGGCACGGATGGTAGTTTGGCAACTGCAATCAATGCGATGCAAGCTGCGTCTTCTAGCCACCGTTTTATGGGGATCAACCGTGAGGGACAAGTAGCGCTATTGACCACTCAGGGTAATGCTAATGGGCATGTGATCTTACGTGGTGGCAAGCAAACTAACTACGACTCAGTATCAGTTACTGAGTGTGAGCAAGAAATGGCGAAATCTGGTCTTGATGCATCACTAATGGTGGATTGCAGTCACGCCAACTCACGTAAAGATTACCGTCGCCAGCCATTAGTCGCGGAGGATGTGATTCATCAAATCCGTGAAGGCAATAAATCTATTATCGGTCTTATGATTGAAAGCCATATCAATGAAGGAAATCAATCTTCTGACTTAGCTCTTGAAGAGATGAAATACGGTGTATCTATCACCGACGCATGTATCAATTGGGATTCAACTGAGGCACTATTACGTCATGCACATGAAGAGCTAGTGCCTTTCTTAGAAAATCGTCTAAAGGCTAATTAATACAGGATTTAAGGAACATCAATGGCAGTTGAACTTAACGCATTACGCGATCAGATTGATGCAGTCGACAAGCAAATGTTGGAGCTATTAGCTCAGCGTTTGGCGCTCGTAGAAAAAGTTGGGGAAGTAAAAAGCGAACATGGTTTGCCTATTTATGCCCCTGATCGTGAAGCGGCGATGCTGGCTTCTCGCCGAGCAGAAGCTGAGAAAATGGGAATTCCTCCACAGCTTATTGAAGATATTCTGCGTCGTACCATGCGTGAGTCTTATGCCAGTGAAAAAGACTCCGGTTTTAAGTGTTTGAACCCTGAATTACGCTCAGTGGTCATTATTGGTGGTAATGGCCAGTTAGGCGGCCTGTTTGGACGTATGTTCAAGTTATCTGGTTATCAAGTCAAAGTGCTTGGTAGCAAAGACTGGGGGCGTGCGGATGACATCCTAAAAGATGCGGGCCTGGTGGTGGTTACTGTACCAATTCACCTAACAGAAGGTGTGATTGAAAAGCTAGGTAATCTGCCACAAGACTGTATTCTGTGTGACCTGACTTCTATCAAATCTAAGCCACTGCAAGCAATGTTGAATGTGCACCAAGGACCGGTGGTTGGTTTACACCCAATGTTTGGTCCAGATGTGCCGAGCCTTGCCAAGCAGGTGATTGTGTACTGTGATGGGCGTGGAAATGATCAATACCAATGGTTGCTGCAACAGTTTGGTATTTGGGGTGCGAGCTTGTGTCAGATTGATGCGCAAGAGCACGATCATGGCATGACGTTAATCCAAGCGCTGCGTCACTTCACCTCATTTGCTTACGGCATGCATCTAAGCAAAGAGAACCCGAACATTGAGCAACTGTTAAAGTTGAGCTCACCAATCTACCGCCTGGAGTTGGCGATGGTAGGGCGTCTGTTTGGTCAGGATCCAAACCTCTACGGTGACATTATTCTCTCATCGCAAGAAAACATCGACATGATTAAGCGATTCCACCAACGCTTCGGCGAAGCACTTGCGATTTTGGATAGCAAAGATAAAGCCAAATTTGTCGAAAGCTTTGAGCAGGTGAGTGAGTGGTTTGGTGATTATTCACAACAATTTATGAATGAGAGCCAAAACTTACTCAAACAGGCGAATGATAATATTCATCGCGGTTAATCGCGGGTTATCTATCCGTGTGGAGCCCGAAACGAAAAGAGCAGCTTACGCTGCTCTTTTTTATGTCGAGAGATAAATCAGTTAGTCGCGGTATTGCTGGTATCTTCACTTGATACTGTATTGATACTGGTGTCGCGATAGGGGGAGTTGGTTAAATTGACTTGCAGACGCACGACATTATCAATCAATTGAACTAAAGGGCCCCATTTCACTTTTTTCTCTTTTTCAAATACATAATTGAAGTTTTCAGGTGTCCACTCCATCAAGTATTGAGGGTTGAGTGCTCGCCCGAGAAAGCGAACCTCGTAATGCAGGTGCGGGCCAGTGGAATTACCTGAACTACCACATTGAGCAATCACATCGCCTTTACTGACAAATTGGCCGCTTTTCACTTTAAAGCGTTGTAAGTGAGCAAAGGAGCTCATAAAGCCAAATGAGTGACGAATAGTGACATAGTTGCCATAGCCACGATTACTCGGGCGAACGGTTTCCACCACTCCGTCTGCAGGTGCGAGGATTTCTTCTCCTCGTTTACAGGTAAGATCGATACCAGTATGAACGTGTCGTTTACCTGAAATAGGATTAATGCGACTGCCATAGGAAGAAGAAATACGTTGGTATGTCACTGGGCTATCATTTGGAATCAAACGAAACATGGTTGCTCGAACCGCGGAATCGATAGCTGCTGCATCAATTCGCTCTTCTAACGCCATGTTGTTTTCATCGATCATCAGCTCTTCGTCAGCGAGACCTAGAACCGATTCGACGTCGAATACCCGTTTTCCTAATAGCTGAATTTGATTGTTTTTATCGGTCAATGACTGAGAAAGCGAGTGGTTGGTATCAAGCTGTTCTTCATAAAGCGCGGTGATTTCGGCCTTTTCACTTTCTAGTTTGGCGATGGTTTGTGTTAGTTCGTCTTTATTGTGTATCTGCTGTTGATTGAGATACCACGCGCCACCAACGACGGCGGGTAATGCCAATACCGAAGCAAATACTGCTAGGACCGAACTGCGGCCCAAATAGAACTGCTGATCGCCGTCTTTCGTCGGGATCTGCATGATGATTTTTTTAGACATAGTTATTGTTACTTAAATAGGCGTTCATTTATTTTTCTCCTAAATCAGAGAGATGTTCTAACTCTCGGTTCAGAAGGTCGTTATTGCCTACATTCAATTCTATAAATCGTTTTAGTTGGCTAATGCTCTCGATGTCTATCTTGATGATCTTTAACCTAATCTCACACTTAGAAACATCCACAATTTGCGCTTTTAACGTAATCACTTGTTCGGATTGATCAAATGAAAAAGTCACATGGACTGGAAGGGCTGGATCCAAAGCCTCAGTCTCTTCCACTTTCATGAGTAAACCATGTAAGGAAAGATCTTGAATCCTAGCTTCAATTGCCAAGTCACGTTGTTCTACCTTCGCTGGCGCTTGATGGAGAATGCGTGAAAAGCGTCGTCTCTCTGCCATGTGCATTTTCTCGTCATGTCTTCAAACAGAATTGAATAGTATATCAATGCGAACAAAAAATGTTCGATTGCTGTTTGAAAAGTGTCGAGGTCGCTACAGAGTGACGTAAGTGCAATGTCATGTTCTTAACGAACGAGACGGGCTAATGAGCTCTTTTTTATAACAAAGAAAACAAAGGCCGCTATGATAGCGGCCTTTGTACAAATTACAATCAAACTTTGCGGGTTGCTATTACTTCGCAATACGCTTGTATTTGATGCGGTGTGGTTCTGCGGCTTCAGGGCCCAACGTTTTCTTCAACCAGTCCATGTACTCGGTGTAGTTACCTTCGTAGAAGTTAACTTGGCCTTCGTCACGGTAGTCAATGATGTGGGTCGCGATACGGTCAAGGAACCAACGGTCGTGCGAGATAACCATTGCACAACCAGGGAACTCTAGTAGTGCTTCTTCTAGAGCACGCAGTGTTTCCACGTCAAGGTCGTTGGTCGGTTCGTCGAGTAGTAACACGTTACCGCCCGCTTTAAGCAGTTTCGCAAGGTGGACACGGTTACGCTCACCACCTGATAGCTCACCAATGATTTTTTGTTGGTCGCTGCCTTTAAAGTTAAAGCGTGAACAGTACGCGCGAGCAGGGATTTCGAAGTTGTTGATCTTAATAATATCAGCGCCTTCAGAAATCTCTTGGAATACGGTTTTAGAATCGTCCATGCTGTCACGGAACTGATCGACCGATGCAAGTTTCACAGTATCGCCCATTTCAATTGTGCCTGAATCTGGTTGTTCAGTACCACTTAACATCTTGAATAGGGTCGATTTACCTGCGCCGTTCGCACCGATGATACCAACAATCGCACCTTTAGGGATGCTGAATGATAGGTCATCAATTAGAACACGGCCGTCAAATGACTTCGTTAGGTTCTTCACTTCAATAACTTTATCACCTAGACGCTCACCTGGCGGGATAAACAGTTCATTGGTTTCGTTACGTTTTTGGTGATCAGAGCTTTGCAGTTCTTCAAAGCGTGCCATACGTGCTTTTGATTTCGCTTGACGACCTTTAGGGTTTTTACGTACCCACTCAAGTTCTTTCTCGATGGTTTTTTGACGAGCGCTTTCTTGAGACGCTTCTTGTTGTAGACGAGCGTCTTTTTGCTCCAACCATGAAGTGTAGTTACCTTCCCATGGGATACCTTCACCACGGTCAAGCTCTAAGATCCAACCCGCGGCGTTATCTAGGAAGTAACGGTCGTGGGTGATAGCGACTACAGTACCTGTGTAATCCACTAAGAAGCGCTCTAGCCAAGCAACAGATTCTGCATCTAGGTGGTTGGTAGGCTCATCAAGCAGCAGCATGTCTGGCTTAGAAAGTAGCAGGCGACAAATAGCGACACGGCGGCGTTCACCACCTGATAGGTGCGCAATTTTTTGGTCCCATTCAGGTAAACGAAGTGCGTTTGCTGCTCGCTCAAGTGCGTTTTCTAGGTTGTGACCATCTTTCGCTTGGATCAGAGCTTCAAGTTCGCCTTGCTCTTTTGCAAGTGCGTCGAAGTCTGCATCTGGTTCTGCGTAAGCCGCATAGACCGCATCTAAACGTTTCAGTGCGTCAGCAACGTCAGCAACCGCTTCTTCAACAACTTCACGAACGGTTTTTGATTCGTCTAATACTGGCTCCTGGGGTAGGTAGCCTACGTTTAGACCAGGTTGTGGACGTGCTTCACCGTCGATATCCGTGTCGATACCTGCCATGATACGTAGCAGTGTGGATTTACCTGCACCGTTCAGACCTAAAACACCGATTTTCGCACCAGGGAAGAAGCTCAGAGAGATGTCTTTAAGAATTTGACGCTTAGGTGGCACAATCTTGCTCACCCGCGACATGGTATATACGTATTCAGCCATTGCCGATCGTTCCTAAATTAACTGTCATTCAAACCCATCATTTTATACCAAGTGCTTTGTTTTTGTTACCGCATTGCAAGAATTTCCCTTTCGAATGGATTTCTTATTTTGAGCTGACCGGAAACTTACACGGTTAGGGTATACACTTTTGTTATTCGTTATAAATGACGAAGTGCTTTCTGCACAAGTTAGGAACTCCTTGTCTCCATCGTCTTAAAAGTTTCACGAGTACAATTTTTAATACACTAAGTTGCTTTACATGTACATCTGCATTCTGTGTAAATAGATGCATGTGTGAAAATTGCCTTAACATCACATGAACGCTAACAAAACGAGGCTTTGGGGCAGTATATGTCTGGGGAAAATGACACAAATGAGATTCAACGTATCTGAATTGGCTAAAAACGTATGCTGCGCCGCCGCGCTGTGTGCGATGAGTTTGAGTGCTAATGCTGCGCTGAGCTTGGAAAAGCAGCGTGAAGTTTATGAGCAAGCTCAAGATTTATTAGATAAAAATGACATCGACGGATACCTTTCGATCCGTCCTAAAATTTCTGACTATCCACTGACGCCTTATGTGGACTACCGAACATTTATTAGACAGTTACCGGAAAAATCGCCACAGCAGGTGAACGAATTTATTTCGGAGCACGAGTCGTTTCCTTTTTCTCGTCGTGTGCGCGCTCCATACCTCAACCATCTTTATAAGCAAAAAGATTGGAAAACCATTACTGAGTTTCAAAAAGTCATTCCAAGTGGCGAGCGTTACCAATGTATTTTCTACGTGGCTCAGTTAGAGCAAGGTAAGAAAGTCGCCGCGTTTAAAGGGGCTGAGCATATGTGGTTGCGTGGCAGAAGTATTGCCGATGAGTGCGATCCATTATTCGCAGCATGGGACAAGGCAGGTGAACGTACTGATGAATTGATTCTCCAGCGTATGCTACTGGCGTTTGATGCACGTAATGGCAGTTTGATGAGTTACTTACTTAAACTGCCTAAATCCTCGCAGGCAAGGCAACAAGCGAAAGAAATGAAGGCGTTGTTTGATAACCCTTCAAGCGTTGCGGAGTTCGCGAAGAAAAAACCGGCTAATGATTTTAATCGAGCGCAAAGCGAATATGCGTTGGAAAAGCTAGCTCGCATGAATACTAGTCAAGCGCAGAGTGCGTATGATGCCGTCATTAAAGGGCAGAAGTTTTCTCCAGAAACGGCGCAAGCCCTGGCTGACTATATCGCATTTCGATTGACCCGTACTGAGTCTGAGTCACTAGCTAAGTGGCGCGATGATAAAACGAAAACCAGCCAGTACTTACCGCTCATTGAAACTCGCATTCGCTTAGCGATTCAGAACGCGGATTGGAAGGGCGTACAAGAGTGGATTGCCGTTCTCAATAAAGAAGAGCAAGCGTCGCTTCGCTGGCAATACTGGCTTGGACGAAGTGAAATTGCGTTAGGTGATGATATCGCAGGGAAACAGCGTTTAGCGACTTTGGTCGGGCAGCGAAACTTCTATAGTGTGGCAGCCGCCAATGCGATTGGACAATCAATCAAATACCCTACGCATACGGTTAAGTTTGATAAGCGAGTGGTTCAACCCTACCAAGACTCGTTAGTTCGTATTGAAGAGTTGATCGCGACGGATAAAATCGCAGCAGCGAAAAGTGAATGGGCACATTTATTGCGCCGCGTAGGGAAAGATGAAAAGGCGATGTTGGCGGCTTATGCGTCTTCTAAGCGTTGGCATAACCTAACGGTGACCGCGAGTATCCAAGCGCAGATGTGGGATAATATCGAACTGAGGTTCCCGATTGCGCATCGCTGGTGGTTTAACTTTTATGCAAAAAAACACAACATAGATCCCGTGACGATGATGTCCCTAGCTCGACAGGAAAGTGCGTTGGATGTCGAAGCCCGTTCTCCAGTTGGTGCTCGTGGTCTTATGCAGATCATGCCCGCTACAGCGAAGTACACGGCACGTAAATATAAGTTGAGTTATCAAGGTACGCAGGATCTCTACAATGTGGGCAAAAATATCGAAATTGGTAGCCATTATTTGCAAGGCTTATTAGAGGATTACGATAATAATCGTATTTTTGCTCTTGCTGCTTATAATGCAGGTCCTAACAGAGTAAAAACGTGGCGAGAGCGTACCCAAGGAAAAGTGGATGCTTATGCCTTTATTGAGGCAATTCCATTTAGAGAGACACGCGGTTATGTACAAAACATCCTGATGTTTGAAACATATTACCGTGATCTTTTGGGTATCGATGGCGCGTTCTTGAATCAACATGAGATCAATACCAAGTATTGAGTGAGGTAACTTGATGTCGCACGAACCCGAGTACAAAGACTGGCAACAGATTATTGAGCTAATTCGAACTAGCATGGACAGTGAGCAAGATGACATGCTGTTAACCATGCTGATGTCACGTGATGAGAGAGAATCATTAATATCACGCGTTAATATTATTAACGAGCTTCTTAAAGGAGAATTATCTCAACGTCAGATCAGCCAGATGCTTGGCGTGGGTATTGCCACTATTACTCGTGGCTCTAACGAGTTAAAGTCTAAATCTGATGAAGAGAAAGACAAACTCAAGGTTTTGTTAGAGCAAGTTGCGGTATCTAAGTAGCTAGTGAGTCCAATTCGCCTTTAGGTATTGGTATCACAAGTGGTTAAGATAACGTGTTAAAAAGGGCGGAAATATCCGCCCTTTTTCGTACCTAGCGAATGGGGGGAGCGTTATAAATTTGAAGGGAAGTGCTCAGGGTTTGTGAATGGAATCAGAGCCAGAATCAAGGCTTGATGGTAAACCGAACTTCGAGTCAGCTGGTTTTGGGTGAGCAGGCTGATGGCACCACCTTTCTGTTTGATGTTCTCGGTACCAAACACCTCATCCATGACATCTCCCAGCTCATTCGCATGCTTGAGTTTGTCCAATACTTTAGGCGGCAGCATTAAGCTCGCAGAGCGAGATTCACCACGGTGAGTATTCGATTCAATCACCATCCACGCAAACGTCACGTTTGTTTCAATTCCCGCTTCAAGTCCGACATAGTACTCCGCGTTTGGCATCTCTACTTTTGCGTTTTTAACGCGGTTTAGTGCACCGCGATGAGTTTCTTCATCAGTCATAGGTTGATCTGCGACCTCACTCGGTACACTGACGCCAACGAAGTTGAACTCTTGGTGCGGAAATGCACTGTTAAATGCACTTTGAACGGCATTAATTTTAGCTGGGTTTAGCGATGCGATTACGACTTTTTGGGTTGCCATGATCTTTTTACTCACTGGTGTCTATTAACTCAATTTTACTTGGGTAGGCTTTACGTTTTCACTAGGGTAACAGCCTAATACTTTCAAGTGTTTAGTGATTTTTGTTAGCTCTTCTAGTGCCTGTTGCATTTCTGTCGAAGCAAGATGGGATTCCAAGTCTACGTAGAACATTTCTTCCCATGGGTTCCCCATAATTGGACGTGATTCTAGCTTGGTCATATTGATGCCGTAACGTTGCAGCACTAATAGTGTTTCAACCAATGAGCCAGCCTCTTGGGAGGTCGACATGATCAAGGTGGTTTTTGCTGGAATCTGAGTTGAAACCTCAACTGGTTTGCGAGCAACCACGATAAAACGAGTATGGTTCTCAGTTTGGTTTGCGATGTTGCCTTGAATTGCTTGCAAGCCGTATAGCTTACCGCTTGATGCATTACCAATTGCAGCAACATCATCACGATCCATCTCTTGGACTTTTTGCATTGCATCTGCTGTGCTGGCGCAAGACTCCAGTTTTACACCTTTCATACGGCTTAAAAACTCACTGCACTGTTGGTGTGGCTGAGGATGTGAATACAGCGTTTTAATGTTTTCCAGACGAATGTCTTTTTTCGCAACTAAGCAGTGCTCGATTGGTTGAGTTAGCTCTCCAACGATGTAAAGCGTCGTGTGTTGTAGTAGGTCGTACACTTCATTAATAGAGCCTGAACTGGTGTTTTCGATTGGCAGAACACCATAATCAGCATGGCCCGATTCTACTGTTTGAGTCACTTCTTTGAAGTGTTCGCAGTTGAGCTCGATAAGCTCTGTATTTTTACGGCTGAAGTATTCGCGGCTTGCCAAGTGCGAGTAAGAGCCTTTGGCTCCTAAGAAAGCGACGCGAGCAAGTGGCTTACGACTTTGTTGCGGGTTAACGAGGTTTTGCAGGTAACTTTGCTGAAGAAGCACAGAGTCTTCAATGATGGTATGGAAAAGTTTAGTGATGTACTGCGCGTCGAGCTCGTATTTATCTCGGCCATTAGAAATCAGCTTAACTAATAGTTGTTGTTCTCGAACGGCATCACGAACGGGTTTTGAGGTTTGTACTTTGCTTTTGGCTACTTCAATGCTGAGTTTACGGCGCTCAGACAATAAGCTGAGGAGTTGGTCATCCAACTCATTCAAGCGCAAACGAATTTCTTCGAGGGAAATAGGTTGGTCAGTCATCAATTCTTTCCTTATAAAAAAGCCTCCCGATTTGGGAGGCTTTCTGTTTGTTTTTGACTTTTCTTTCACAAACGAGTTCGCCCCTCCGACTATGGGAGGAAAAAGAAGTCAAAAATAAACAGTGAGGTTAAATGCATAAATAGTGCTTAATTTATGAGTGTTTAAACACAATAAGCAAGGCGGGGGAGAGCGTCAAGCAAAAAAATAGCGCCTTTCGGCGCTATTTCCTCAATCTGGTCAGTTTACTCTTCTTCTTCCACTAGCTCAGGCTTATTTGCACGTCGAGCTTCAGGTTTGTGGGTCAGCTTGTTCAATTGTCGTTCTAGTTTTTGCTCCACTTCGTTGATAGCTGCGTAAAGATCTTCGTGAGTTGCTGAGGCAATGAGCTGGCCTTTAGGAACTTTAATAACCGCTTCGAATTTCTTCTGTTTGTTTGGTTCCTCACTGAAAGTTGCTTGGCAACCAATTAGGTCTACTTGCCATTTCTCCAGTTTTTTAAACTTGCTCTCAATATGAGCTCGGATTGCAGAGGTGATTTCGATGTTTTTGCCAGTGATATTCATTGTCATAAGTGTTTTTCCTCTGTTGCATCCCTCATGGGTTGAGTTCAGATTACCGCTTTAAGCATAAAAAAATGTGATTAAGATCATTATTTTGTTCGGGGTTTTTATGATGAAAAATGAATGTGATCTCACTCAAGATCTGCTGAGATTTATCGTGAAATTGCTTGTTATCGGTTAGTAAATCCGTAGATTGGATAGAGTACTCAGCTGAAAACGTCTTCGTTTTTAGGGAAGTTTTACGGCCTAATATTAGAGGTGGTTAAAATTTAACTATACGTAAAGTGTGATGACAGTCACTGAGTATCTCAGACGAATTTATTTACAAAGCCGCTTATTGTACAAGCGGCTTTTTTGTGTCTGGCGTTTGACTGACTTTTCGTAGCGGTATCATGAAGAAGGGATCCTTTGGAGCCAGTGATACCCGCTCTAGACTTTTGACCTGGTCCAAACTTTCTAGCTGTTTGTATATAACGTAATAGCGATTAATGCTGGTAACGTATCCAACCGTTGAGCTTAAACTTTTCCGCATAACGACTTCCACGTTATTGAACCAAACATTAGGATCGTAGCCTTGCTGGGCTGCACGTTTACGAATTCGTTCTACATTCCCGGGGCCAGCATTGTAAGCCGCTAAGGTAAAGTAGAGTTTATTTTCCTCCGTAATAGCAGGATCACTGAAGTACTGCTTACGCAAAAATGCTAAATACTTCACGCCAGCATGAATATTGTTTTCTAGCTGCCGAACGTTTTTGATATTGATATTAGGGTCTCGAGCCGTGCTGGGTAGAACTTGCATTATGCCGACTGCACCTCGACTTCCAACGAGGTCGTTATTAAAGCCGGACTCTTTATAAGCGACGGCTGCGATCAGTAGATAGTCGATATCGTACTTCTCACCATAGCGTGAAAACAACGTAGCAAGCTTTTCTAGTTGAGCAATTTTGTTGGGGTTAAGGGCTTTGTTTAGCCAACCTGTGTTATCGATGTATTTTCCGTAAATGACGTTACCGAGCAGTGTCCCAGAACGAGATTTCTGAATAAACTTGTTCACGACGGCTTTCAAACTTGGGCTGTTTTCCCGCATTGCCCAAGCGATTTTACCATTTTCACGAATAGGGATTTCTGGGTGAGCTCGAATATCATCCATCACTTTCAGCCAAAGTTTGGCTTTATGACTATCGAGAACAATGGCTTTGACGTAGCCGTTATTGAGCATCCCAACCAGTTCGTAGTCTTGCAGTGTTTCTTCAATAAAATGTACGACAACGGGTGGCAAGCCTTTTTTATTTAGCTTCTTATTTAGTGCTTGAATACTCTCAAAGTAGCTAGAACTGGCACGTACCCAAACCTCTTTGCCGCTCAGTTGCTCAATGTTAGTCATGGCTGGTGTGCTTTTGTTCGTGACTATCCACTCGTCAATACCAGTAAGAATGGGTGAACTAAAATCGACTTTCTGTTTACGTGTGTTGGTAATGGTCAGATTGGCGACGACTAGATCACCGGAGCCATTTTCTAAGGCTGGCAGAAGTTGGTCACGGGCTAGAGGAATAATTTGCACGTTAAGTTTCGGTTTGAGCTTACGAAGGTCTTTTTCGAAATGCGCCAGGAGTTCTGCACCTATTCCTTTTGGTGTACCGCCTTCAATGTAATAGAAGCCTAGATCAGCAGAAACGAGGACACGTAAAACATTCTTCTCTTTAATAACATCGAGATCCCCAGTGTAAGGAGGTTGCTTGAGTGGTGATATTTGCAGTGCGCAAACGGAAGCAGACAATAAGAGCAGCATAACTGCGCATAGCTTAGGTATCGTCACGTTCACATCCTTTTATAAAGGGGAGGGGAACTTTAAGCATATGTAGAGCCCCGTAGATCATCAAGCAAGGGCAGAGCACGCTATTGCGGGTAATAAAAAACCGCCACGGTAAAAACGGTGGCGGTTTAGTTTGAAGCGGCTCAGTTACTTCACAGGGTTGAGCTCGATAAGCTTTTCAGTTCTTGCTACGGCGTCTTCCAAACCGAGTTGCTTGTAGGCCTCTAGCTGGATAGTCAGTGACTTACGTGCCGCTTCTGTGTCTGGGAATGCTTTTTGTAGCTCTTGACTGCGATTAATTGCAGCTACCCAGGCTTCACGGCGGAGGTAGAAGTCAGCCGTCGCTAAGTCATAGTTCGCTAGGCGGTTTTTTAGCGCAACCATGCGTTTTTGTGAATCTTCTGCGTATGGACTGTTCGGGTAGCGTTGGAGCAGTTTTTTGAAGTCATCAAACGCTTTTTTTACTGGCTCAGGATCGCGATCGCTTCGATCTACGCTGAACAGATCATGCATAAAGTTACGATCTTGCGCCATATGGCTTAGACCGCGCATGTACAGTACCCAGTCCATTTTTTCATGGGTTGGGTTTAAACGCATAAAGCGAGAAATGGTTGCCAAGCCCAAAGCAAGGTCGTCGTTTTTGTAGTACGCATAGATTAGGTCAAGCTGCACCTGTTCTGAGTAGGCACCGAATGGGTAACGTGAGTCTAATGCTTCCAGTTTCTCAATTGCAGAAAGCCAATTACCACTTTGAAGAGAAATCTGTGCGTCTGCATACAGTTCCGAAGGCGGCACATCAGGAACGATTTCTTCTTTGCTTGCACATCCAAACAGAAGGGATACCGCTAAAAGGCCTGTTAAAGTCTGACGTTTCATATCAGGAGTCTGTTCCTTGAATCTAAATATTTCTTAAGCTGCCGTTACTTTCTTTCCAGTAACAGATACAATGACGTAATAGTCTATTTTTTCACAGTCGTGAGCATTAGTCTCACAGTTTTTAAAAAAGTTCGATATGGCTCAGCAGATTGTATTAACAAATACCGTAAAAGATAGCCAGTTAGGTCAACGTTTAGACCAAGCTATCGCCGAATTATTCGCGGACTTCTCTCGCTCGCGCCTGAAAGAGTGGCTGCTTGATGGGAAAGTTCAAGTTAATGGTGAAGTTGTCACCAAACCTCGCACCAAAGTAATGGGTGGCGAGGAAATTACATTGCAAGCCGAGTTAGAAGATGAAGAACGCTGGGAAGCGCAAGATATCCCGCTAGATATCGTTTTTGAAGATGACGATATTATCGTTATCAATAAGCCTCGTGACTTTGTGGTTCACCCAGGTGCCGGTACGCCAGATGGTACGGTGCTTAATGCGTTGTTGCATCATTACCCTGATATCGCAGAAGTGCCTCGTGCTGGCATTGTGCACCGTCTGGATAAAGACACAACGGGTCTGATGGTGGTGGCGAAAACCGTTCCTGCACAAACTCGTCTGGTTCGCGCACTGCAAAAACGTAATATTACTCGAGAGTACGAAGCGATCGCTATTGGTCGTATGACAGCGGGCGGTAAAGTGGACCAACCTATTGGTCGTCATTCTACCAAGCGCACGCTTATGGCGGTAGCACCAATGGGTAAACCAGCGGTAACGCACTACCGTGTCGCTGAGCGTTTCCGCGAACACACACGTATCCGTCTGCGTCTTGAAACGGGTCGTACGCACCAGATCCGTGTGCACATGTCTTACCTTCAGCATCCGCTGCTTGGTGATATTGCATATGGTGGACGTGCTCGCATCCCGACAGGTGCTTCTGAAGAGCTAACGGCAATGATCCGTGGCTTCGATCGCCAAGCATTGCACGCCGTAATGCTACGCTTTGAACATCCAATTACGGGAGAAGTACTTGAGTTCCATGCTCCTGTGCCTGATGACATGGTGGCGATGACTGAAGCGCTTCGTCAAGATACGGAAGAGCACGGTTTACCGGAAGAGTTCTAAGATGAAGACAATCATTCCGAATTGGCGTGCGCCTAAAAATGTCAAAGCTTTTGCCTCAACACGCATAGGCGGTTTTTCGACAGGCCCTTATCAAGGGCTAAATTTAGGTACTCACGTTGGGGATGATTTGTCTTTAGTAGAGAAGAACCGAGCTTGGTTGGCGCAGCAGGCGAACATGCCCAATGCGCCAATCTGGTTAAACCAAACACATTCGACTGTTGTGGCTCAAGCAAATGAACCAACAACACAAGTGCTTGATGCGGACGGTGTATTTACTTCTTCAAGCCATGTTGTTTGTTCAGCGATGACCGCCGATTGTCTACCTGTATTATTGACGAATACACAAGGCACTCAGGTAGCCGCCGTTCATGCAGGTTGGCGCGGCTTAGCAAATGGTATTGTCGAAAATGCATTAGCGTTATTTTCAGGTGAAGTGATAGCGTGGCTTGGCCCTGCCATTGGCCCTCAAGCCTTTGAAGTGGGTGAAGATGTTCTGCAAGCTTTTGTTGATTTTGACTCACAGGCGCATCAAGCATTCACTCCACGCGATATCGACGGCAAATGGTTTGCTGACATGTCGGTGCTGGCAACGCAACGTCTAAATCGAGCTGGAGTGACACAAGTGTTTGACTCTGGACTTTGTACTTACCAAGATAAAGCCTCTTTTTATTCGTATCGCCGTGATGGTAAAACTGGTCGACAAGCCACCTTTATTTGGATTGAAGATTAGTTATAAGCACTAAAGTGCCAAGATGCATAGTGCTATTTTTGCAAAGCTATCTTTATTCATTCACTCCCTTGAAATTCCTCCTCTGAGTATCCATCTTTCTAACTGTCAAAAGAATTTCCTTTAGTTGAGGTTAGGAAGGTAGATATGCGTCTTGATCGATTCACAAGTAAGTTTCAAATCGCTATCTCTGATGCTCAATCACTAGCGTTAGGGCGCGATCATCAATATATCGAGCCAGTTCACCTCATGGTGGCTTTGCTTGACCAAAATGGCAGTCCAATTCGTCCATTGCTTACTATGCTGGATGTGGACGTAACGCATTTACGCTCTAAATTGAGTGAAATGCTAGATCGATTACCAAAAGTCAGTGGCATCGGTGGAGATGTACAGCTCTCTAGTTCGATGGGCACGTTGTTTAACCTGTGTGACAAAGTGGCGCAAAAGCGTCAAGACTCCTATATCTCGTCTGAAATCTTCCTGCTTGCTGCTTTAGAAGATCGCGGACCATTGGGGCAATTACTCAAAGAGATCGGTTTAACAGAGCAAAAAGTTAGCCAAGCAATCGAAAAGATCAGAGGTGGTCAAAAAGTTAATGACCCGAATGCAGAAGAGCTTCGCCAGGCATTGGAAAAGTTCACCATTGACCTTACCGAGCGAGCAGAGCAGGGCAAACTGGATCCGGTTATCGGCCGTGATGATGAAATTCGCCGTACCATCCAAGTATTGCAGCGCCGTACTAAAAACAACCCTGTGATCATCGGTGAACCTGGCGTAGGTAAGACCGCAATTGTTGAAGGCTTAGCTCAGCGCATTGTCAACAATGAAGTGCCAGAAGGTTTACGTGGTCGCCGCGTGCTGTCATTAGATATGGGCGCACTGGTTGCTGGTGCTAAGTACCGTGGTGAATTTGAAGAGCGCTTGAAGTCGGTATTGAATGAACTCGCTAAAGAAGAAGGTAATATCATTCTGTTTATCGACGAGCTCCATACTATGGTTGGTGCGGGTAAAGGTGAAGGCTCAATGGATGCGGGGAACATGCTCAAACCTGCATTAGCCCGTGGTGAACTGCACTGTGTTGGCGCAACAACACTGGATGAATATCGTCAGTACATCGAAAAAGATGCGGCGTTAGAACGTCGTTTCCAAAAAGTGCTGGTGGATGAGCCGACCGTTGAGGATACCGTGGCGATTTTACGTGGCTTGAAGGAGCGTTATGAGCTTCATCATCACGTTGAAATTACTGATCCAGCGATTGTTGCAGCGGCGAGTTTGTCACATCGTTATGTTTCTGACCGTCAACTGCCAGATAAAGCGATCGACTTAATCGACGAAGCGGCTTCAAGCATTCGTTTACAAATTGACTCTAAGCCAGAGTCATTAGATAAGCTTGAACGTAAAATCATCCAACTTAAGATTGAGCAACAGGCGCTTAGTAACGAGCACGACGAAGCGAGTGAAAAGCGTTTGAAAGCGCTTAATGAAGAACTCAATGAAAAAGAACGTGAGTACGCTGAACTAGAAGAGGTTTGGAATACAGAAAAAGCCGCACTTTCTGGCACTCAACATATTAAGTCTGAGCTTGAACAAGCTCGTATGGACATGGAGTTTGCTCGCCGAGCTGGTGATCTAAACCGCATGTCGGAACTTCAATATGGTCGTATTCCTGAACTTGAGAAGCAGTTAGATCTTGCAACCCAAGCGGAAATGCAGGAAATGACACTATTGCGTAATAAAGTAACCGACAACGAGATTGCAGAAGTACTTTCTAAGCAAACTGGCATCCCAGTATCCAAGATGCTAGAAGCGGAAAAAGAGAAACTACTTCGTATGGAAGACGTACTGCATAATCGTGTGGTAGGGCAAAGCGAAGCGGTCTCTGTTGTATCGAATGCCATTCGTCGTAGTCGAGCTGGGCTTTCTGATCCAAACCGACCAATTGGCTCCTTCTTATTCTTAGGTCCAACTGGTGTAGGTAAAACAGAGCTTTGTAAGACACTTGCGAGCTTTATGTTCGACAGCGAAGATGCGATGGTCCGTATCGACATGTCTGAGTTCATGGAGAAACACTCAGTGGCAAGATTGGTTGGTGCGCCTCCAGGCTATGTCGGATATGAAGAGGGTGGTTACTTAACGGAAGCGGTTCGTCGCAAGCCGTATTCGGTAATTTTGTTAGATGAAGTAGAGAAAGCGCATCCGGATGTATTTAACATTCTGCTGCAAGTTCTCGATGATGGGCGTTTAACGGATGGTCAAGGTCGTACTGTTGACTTCCGTAATACGGTGGTGATCATGACATCGAACTTGGGTTCATCTCGTATCCAAGAGAATTTCGCAACGTTAGACTATCAAGGTATTAAGAGTGAGGTAATGGATGTGGTTAGCAAACACTTCCGTCCTGAGTTCTTGAACCGTGTTGACGAAATCGTGGTGTTCCATCCACTTGGTCAAGAACACATCAAGTCCATCGCTTCTATTCAATTGGAACGTTTGGCGAAACGACTAGAAGAAAAAGGATATCAACTAGAGGTTTCTGACAAAGCACTTGATTTGATCGCTCAAGTTGGTTTCGACCCTGTATACGGTGCGCGTCCTTTAAAACGCGCAATTCAACAGAATGTCGAGAACCCATTAGCCAAATCGATTCTTTCTGGTGAAATTGTTCCAGACAAGAAAGTGCAGCTAATCGTTACTAATGACCAAATTCGTGCCCATCAGTAATTGCACAGATACAATAAGAAATGAGATAAAAATCACATTCAAGGGGCCATTTGGCCCCTTTTCTATAATGTTTTAGAACCTTTTGCCTGTTTTCTATACGAATGAACTAAAAAGGTGAGTTTTTTTTTAAAATGCACTTGTGTTCCTTAATGAACGCCCTATAATGCGCCTCCGTTGTCAAGGGAAAGCAAGTTAAGCGAAGCCTAGACAACAAGGTCAGTGAGTTAAGAATTAACTCGCAGATAAATAACTTAAAAAAGTGTTTGACACGATAAGTTATCTAGCTAAAATGGCCGTCCACTTTGAAGAGAAGTTCAAAGTGTGCTCTTTAACAATATAGACCTATCAATCTGTGTGGGCACTCGTTGATGATAATCCAATTCGATACTTCGGTATCAAATTAGGTTTCAATGAAACGAAGTGACCATTGAATCTTCGGATTCAGCACAGTCAATTCAAACATTACTTTATGTAATGTTCAGTATTCATTGAGCCGAACAAAATCTTAAATTGAAGAGTTTGATCATGGCTCAGATTGAACGCTGGCGGCAGGCCTAACACATGCAAGTCGAGCGGAAACGAGTTATCTGAACCTTCGGGGAACGATAGCGGCGTCGAGCGGCGGACGGGTGAGTAATGCCTAGGAAATTGCCCTGATGTGGGGGATAACCATTGGAAACGATGGCTAATACCGCATGATGCCTACGGGCCAAAGAGGGGGACCTTAGGGCCTCTCGCGTCAGGATATGCCTAGGTGGGATTAGCTAGTTGGTGAGGTAAGGGCTCACCAAGGCAACGATCCCTAGCTGGTCTGAGAGGATGATCAGCCACACTGGAACTGAGACACGGTCCAGACTCCTACGGGAGGCAGCAGTGGGGAATATTGCACAATGGGCGCAAGCCTGATGCAGCCATGCCGCGTGTATGAAGAAGGCCTTCGGGTTGTAAAGTACTTTCAGTCGTGAGGAAGGCGTTGTAGTTAATAGCTGCATCGTTTGACGTTAGCGACAGAAGAAGCACCGGCTAACTCCGTGCCAGCAGCCGCGGTAATACGGAGGGTGCGAGCGTTAATCGGAATTACTGGGCGTAAAGCGCATGCAGGTGGTTTGTTAAGTCAGATG